>CAVYFO010000037.1:0-388106 GCA_963767755.1 uncultured Acidobacteriota bacterium
CTTAAAATCCTTTAGAATGTGCAGTTCCGAAAAAACCCTCCGGGGGGTTTCTCCCAATGGGAGTTTCTGGGTGGCACAGACTTCAGTCTGTGCTCTTTCGAGGCGGCATATCTTGGAGAGGTCAACCGCGAGAATCCCGTACCGGCCAAAAAACGTTGCGGCTCCGCTAGGCACTAGCCACAAACCACCAATCACTTCCTCTTACGGCCGCGCATTCGGCGAGAAAAATCCAATCGGCAGATCCCGCGCCGTCCGCAAACCCGCTGGTGCATCCAGAATCACCGGAATCGAGTTCACCACCACCGAGGCCGTCGCCACGTCGCCATGCGTCCCGCCCAGAATCACCAAACTAATGTTCGGATGCCCCTTCAACGCAATCGTGTCGGCAGGTTCCTTCGCGCCAACATACATTTGCAGCTCCAGGTACACCAGCTCTTTTCCGCCGCCCACGCCGCGCGCGATTTGGTGGACGCCCGCCGCCTGTCCCGCTTCCACCGTCAAATATTCCGTCTGCACGCGCTCCGTGGCAATCTTCGGCTCGATGGTTTCCGTAATTTCGTCAACCGGCAAATTCAAACTGTCCGCAATCATTGCCACGGACTCCGGCAAACCGACATGCTTGATCACGCCCGCTTTCACCTGCGCGCGAAATTCCTCCTCCGTCATTCCCGCGCCGATTTTTTTCTGCAACGGCAGCCGCCGCTTTCCGCCATCGACGATGCGCACCGCCTTCGCATGTTCAATCCGTTGTGAAACCGCCGCCAGCGTAATTACCAGCTTGTCCATCACGAACCCCGGATTCACGCCCGTTCCCACCAGGGCCACTCCCCAATCCTTCGCCGCTTTATCCAGTTGCGCCGACAAATCCGGATACGTCCGCAGCGGAAACGACAATTCCTCGCACGTCGAAACGATGCACGACTCCGCTTCCAGGCACATCAACAACTGGTCCATCACTTTCGGTAGCGAAGACGACGTCGAGTGGATCACCACATCCGCGGCCTGCTCCAGCACTTCCTTCGCGTCCGCCGAAATCTTCACGCCCCACGGCGCATCCGTTGCGCCCGTCACTTCGCCCAGGTCGCGCCCCACTTTTGCCGGGTCCGTATCGATCGCGCCGATAATTTCGATGGCCTGTTTTTCCCGCATCAGCCGCGCAATCGACGCGCCGATCGGCCCCACGCCATACTGGATCACCCGAATCTTTTTCTTCACGATTTCCCCCGTCCATTCTCAACGCGCCACGCACACCGCGCATTTTTTCCAGAAAAGAAACCTCTACGATAATGGAATTCGCGCAGCCATTCAACGACCAACGCACGGGGCGCAAACTTCCTCTTTTGGAGTGCGGGAGCTCTGCTCCCGCTTTGCAGATCATCCCACGCTAGAATGGGAAACGGCTTATTACGCGATCATCCCGGCAACCAGCAGCTCGTTCGAGAGGGCGTTAACCCAGTTCAAGGGCCGGCCTACGGCACCACCGGCAGTATCAGCGCCGAAGGATGCGCCTTGTCGTGGTAAATCACGTTCGTCGCTTTTATCATGCGCGTCGCGCGCGATTGCAGTTCGCCGGTATTCATGTTCCGGTCGAACCGCGGAAAATTGCTGCTCGAAACTTCCAGCCTCAACTTGTGTCCCGGCAGAAACACGTTGCTCGTCGCCCACAAATCCACAGTCACGTGATACATCTCGCCCGGATTCTCCAGCTCCGGTTTTTCCTGTGAGTTTCGGTAACGCATCCGCAAAATGCCGCTCGTCAAATTTTGCGCAAATCCATTCGGCCAGACGTCCACGAGCATCCCGGTGAAATCCGTGTCCACTGCCGAACTGCTTACGAACAAATCCAGCGTCACCGGCCCCGTGACTTCAAAATCCTTCGCAAACGCCGGCGTCGTAAACACCAGCACATCCGAACGCGCCTCCGCAGGCCGCTGGTCTTCCGGCCCGATTCCTGTCGGCAGAGCGCCGCAACAAAGCGGCCCGCCAATCGTCGGCGTCGGATCGGCGGGGTCGTACCCATACTGGTCCGCCTTCTCTTCTCCCGGCGCCACTGTGCTCAGCGTTCCGTTCCCAGAGAGGCTGTTCGCGCTCCCCGAGGAATGCAGAAAATATCGCGTGCTCTTCGCTCGCGCCAAGGGCCAATCGTCTTCATCGCGCCACTCATTTTTTCCCATCACAAAAATTCTTACCGGCTTTTCGCTCTCCATCCCGTTTGCTTCGCCCTTCAAAAGCCAGTCGTACCAACGCAACGTCATGTCGTCTTCATCGATCGGCAGCTTCTCGCCGAAATCCACCGCGCCGACTTTTCGGTTGCTCGATCCGCCCGCATGTCCTCCGACGTAAACCACCAATCTCTGCCCGCGCCGCGCCGCCTCCGTCCCCGCTTCCGTTTTCAATCGCATATAATTTCGCAGCGTCCCGCCCAGAAAAATGTCGTACCACGCGCCAAAACTCAGCACCGGCACTTGAATGTTCGCGTAGTGATCCTCGATCGACCACTGCTTCCAATACGCGTCAAAATTCGGATGCGCCAGCCAATCCGTAAAATACGGCGCGATCCCCGTCGCCGATGGCGCTTCGAGCACGGCGTAATCCGTCAGCGGCAAGGTTTTCGTGCCGCCAATTGCGTCGGCGTTTTCTTCCAGGCGCCGCCGCATCGTGTTTTCCGCCAAGCCCGTGCTCCACGATTCGTTGAACCACTGCTCGAACGCTCCGCCCTGATACGTCCATCCGTCGTGATAATTCGACGCGGTCACCGTCGGACAAATTCCCGCGAGGTGCGGCGGTTTGGCAATGACAGCCAAATATTGCGTCGCGCCAACGTACGAACCGCCGAACATTCCTACTTTTCCATTCGAGTATGGCAGCGCGGCGGCCCACTCCACCGTGTCGTAGCCGTCCTGCGATTCGTTTTTGAACACGTACCACTCACCATCCGATGTAAACCGCCCGCGCACGTCCTGCTCGACCACGACGTATCCGCGTGCCGCGCCTTTCATGCCAAAATTAGACTCGCCGGTTTTGTCGTACGGCGTGCGCACCAACAGCACGGGAAATTTTCCTTCCGCCTTGGGCCGGTAAATATCCGCGCGCAAAATCACGCCGTCGCGCATCTTCGCCGGCACGTTCCGCTCGACGATCACCTCGTAATTCTCCGTGGCCGCCCGCGCCGTTCCCGCGGCCAGCAGGACGAACATCGCAGCGCATACAAGGAACACCGCGATGCCCAGCCGCGCCATCCTGAAGCCATTTCGTAAATTCGATTGCATAGCTGCGCCTTTCCTCTGCATTGTTTTTTTCAGGAAATGCCGTTCACGCAAACGCCCTTCTTCGCCTTGAAATTGTTGGAGCCTAGGCCCGCTTTCCGCCCGTGTCAAGCCGGCGCAACTTCCTGGCGCTGCATTCGATCCAGGTTGCCGGCAGTCCGTTTGAGAATGTCTAACTCTTCTTTTTTCCGCTCTTTCTTTTCTTGCCTGCGAAAATATAGAACAAAATCAAAGCCACGACGGCAATCAGCCCCACAACTCCCAGCAGCACCGGGTGCGCGTGATGCAAAATAAAAGGCAGCATCTTTCGCCCGTATTGCTCCGCCAGATACGACAGGAACAGATACCTCGCAATTCGCCCCAGCGTCATCGCCGCCAGGAATTTTTTCACGGAGTATTGCATCGCTCCCGCGGTGAGTACAAAGGGCACCAGGGGCACCGGGGGCGGCAACAACGCGGGAATGGCAATGGCTGCAAATCCCCATTTTTCGAAAATCGCGTAAACTCTTTTCAACGTCTTTGCCGAAAATCTGCGCGATAGCGATTCCTTCCCTCCCTTGCGAGCCAGTCTGTAGGTGACGAACCCTCCGATGACGGAGCCAAGCGTGGCCATCAGCGCGTAGTAAAGCCACAACTGTGGTTGCCGTGCCGCGAGGACAACGAGAAGCACATCCATGCTGCCCGGAAGTGGAATTACAGAGCTGTCGAGCAGCCCGAGGGGAATGAAGCCCAAACCCCCAAGGCCGTAGATCCAGTGCCTCACGCTATGGGCTACAGTCGGTTTTGCGGCGGCGATGAACTGGCGAACGAGCATAGTTTTCGGAGGACGGCGCCTATTCTCGCACGCGTATATCAAGGATTATTAAACTGTTTTCTTTTGCCCTGGCGAATCAAGAAGACCTTTAGGATCAGGAGGAAAGACCTTCCACCCGGTCTCCCTTATTCTTTCGCGAGGTACTAACATTCCGCTCCGAATGTGGCGAGCGCCAATGCACGCAAGAAGTAATTGCGAGTTTGAGTCTCTTTCGCTGGGACATCCTCGCTAACATTGGCCGCATCTGTGGATTCATACTTTTGCTAGCTCTGCAGAAGGATGGGGGCATCCGATGAAACAGAGTGCAATGAAGCTCGCCTTCGGGGCGGGGATTTTTGTTCTTTGCCTGTCTCTCTCTCCTCGAGCGTCGTCGCAGGACGTCAACGCCACGCTCTCTGGCAAGATAACCGATCCAACTGGAGCCGTTGTTCCGGACGCCAAGATTTCCGTCAAGAACGTCGCGACCGGCCAATCGACGGAAATCCAGGGCGGCTTTGCCGGGCTTTACAGTGTGCCAAATCTCGCCCCTGGCGATTACGAGGTTTCCGTTTCTGCCGAAGGTTTCGCCACCAAAGTTACCAAAGTCACACTCTCCGCTGGTGCCACACAAACGATGAATTTGACTTTGCAAGGCGTGCTTTCTTTGGGCGATCTCGGTTTCCCAACGGCCCAAACTCAGGGAAGCGCGGCGGATCAGGCGAGGCTCGACAAGCGCTCACACATGCTCAAGATCCATCAAAAGCTTGGCCTAATCGATACATTTCCATTGGTGGCCACGGTGATTGCGGGCGCTGGGGCCGGCGGCAAGAGCACCAGCACAAACGATCGATATCTGCATGCGGCCCTGGGCTCGGCTACAGCCACCTTATATTTCACGAGCGCGTATTACGCGATACGCGCGCCCAAGATTCCCGGGACGCAAACCCGCGGACCGATTCGCGCGCACAAGATCCTCGCCTGGATTCACGGACCGGGCATGATCCTCACGCCCATCCTGGGGGCCATGGCCTTCGATCAGAAAAGCAAGGGAGAAAAAGTTCATGGAATCGCGAGGGCCCATGGACCGGTTGCCATTGTGACGGCCTCAGCTTACGGCGCGGCAATTTTGGCGGTGACATTCAAGTGGTAAAAAGGCCCATGAACAAAAAAATTCTTATCGCCTCATTGTTGTTAGCGCTACCGAGCCTCGCCCAAACGGACACCCAATGGGTGCTTTCCCAATCGACACTCACTTATCACATCACGCACCCGCTGCATCAAGTGGATGGTGTAAGCCACGCAGCGCGAGGCAAAGGAGTTTGCCACGCGGGCGAATGCGATTTCTTGATTGCCGTGCCCGTTAAATCGTTCGAATCGGGCGATACCAATCGCGACCTCCACATGCTACAGGTCACCCGCGGCGGCGAATTTCCCATGGTTACGGTTCGCACCACCTTGCCAGAATCCGCCGAAGGTTCGGCGACGATTCACGTGGATCTGGAAATTCACTTTGCCGGCCAGACCGCCTTGTATAAGCAGGTGGCCTTCCAGCAGGTGACGCAAGGCTCCGAGACGAAGATTACTGGTACTATTCCAACTACCCTGACGGATTTCAAGATCGACCCGCCCTCGCTTTTGACCATGCCGGTAAAGAATGAAATTCCCATCCGCGTCGAAATGACCTGGCAAAAACAGAAGTGACCTAGCCGAGGAAAAAATCACATGGCAACGAGACTTTTGGTTTTCGCAATCTTCCTGGCGTGCATCTGCCCAGAACTCATTCAGGCGCAAGATGCGGCTTCGCCCTCCGTG
The DNA here is from genome assembly GCA_963767755.1 of uncultured Acidobacteriota bacterium. Taxonomy (GTDB): domain Bacteria; phylum Acidobacteriota; class Terriglobia; order Acidiferrales; family UBA7541; genus Acidiferrum. The sequence goes on from CAVYFO010000037.1 coordinate 5,872, forward strand.
CCTGCCTCAACCACGGAAACAATCCCGCTCACCATTCCGAAAGGCACCGCCGTGCAAGTGGTCCTGGATAACGAACTTCGCATCCAGAAAGTCGGGCAGCCCGTGCACGGCCGCGTCGCCGAGCCGATCTACGCCTTTGACAAGCTGGTCGTCCCAGTGGGCACGCAGGCTACCGGGCAGATCACGCAACTCGAAGGCGTTTCCGGCGGACAACGCACTCTTGACGCACTCGACGCCGATTTCTCTCCTTCTCGCAAGGTGCAGATGGAATTCAGCGACCTCGAATTGCCCGATGGCCGCCACATTCCCATCCACACCAGCGTTACGTTAGGCTCCGGCCAAGTGATCCAGTTCGTCACTAACTCTGGAGGCGCAAAAAAGAGCGCAGTAGAAGACGCCGCTTCAAAAAAAGCCGACCAGGCCAAGGAGGAAGCCAAGCGCGAATGGGACACAGCGATGAAGCAAGTTCATGAGCCCGGCAAAATCCGTACGATCGAGCGCTATGCCATCGCACAGCTCCCCGTGCATCCACAATATATTGACGCTGGGACAGTCTATTTCGCGGAACTCGAGCAGCCACTCGATTTTGGGACCGAGCCGCTCACTCCAGAACTTGCGGTTTCTCTGACCACGCCTCCGCCTTCCGGCAGCTCGGTGCACGTGCGCCTGATGACGGCACTCAGCTCGGCAACGGCGCATCAAGGCGACGAAGTCGAAGCCGTGCTCTCGCAGCCACTTTTTGATGGAAACCGTTTGGTTCTTCCACAGGGCAGCCTGCTGAAAGGCTCCGTCGTCCAAGTTCGTCCGGCGCGCCACCTCAGCCGCAATGGGCAACTCCGCATCGTCTTTCACGAGCTTGTTCTGCCGGATGGGATCGAGCAAAAAGTGGAAGCGACGTTGGCTGGCGTGCAAGCAGGTAAAGGACAGGACGTCAAGCTGGACAGCGAAGGCGGCGCGGAAGCCAACACTCCGAAGACCCGCTATCTTTCGACTGGAATCTCCGTGATGCTGGCGTTGGCTTCCGCGCACACGGACGCTGACGCTCGGCCTGGAAATGTCAGTGGCAACACAAGCAATCGGGTGGCAGGCGGCGCCGGAGGATTCAAACTCGTGGGCATCGCCCTGGGGGTGCTCGTCCATTCTCAACCGCTTGGCATGGCCATGGGGGCTTACGGCGCAAGCATGTCCATCTATGCCCATTTCATCGCACGGGGGCACGAACTGGTCTTCCCGAAAAACACGGCCATGGAAGTTTCCATCGGCACGCGGCCGTCCGCTTCCGTGCCGAGCACTGCAAATCCGCCCGACACCAAGCCAGCCGACGTTAGCACAAAGCCTACAAGCTCAGTTGAATCCGTCGGTTTGCACTAGTTGACAATCGCGACATTCTCATTGCAAATGGACAGTCTGGATTTAGCCCCTGCGACGGACCGAGCGGCCCATGAATATCCTCGACCTGCTTGTTGGCAAGCCCATCAAGACCAGCGATGAACGCGCGGAGCAAATTGGGCCGGCGCGGGGCATTCCGATTTTTGGGCTGGACGGACTTAGTTCGGCGGCGTACGGGCCGGAAGCTGCGCTTAGCTTATTGATTCCGCTGGGGTTACTCGGGGTGCGGTACATTGTGCCGGTCAGCGCGGCTATCATCGCGTTGCTGGTGATTGTTTATTTTTCTTACCGGCAGACGATTGCTGCTTATCCGGGCGGGGGCGGCTCGTATACCGTGGCTCGGTACAATTTGGGAGCGACACCGAGCCTGCTCGCTGCGGCGGCTTTGCTGACGGATTACATTCTCACTGCCGCGGTGGGCATTTCCGCGGGCGTGGGCGCGCTGATTTCCGCAGTCCCCTCCTTGCTGCCTCACACGGTCGTGATTTGCCTCGGCATTTTGCTCATCATCACGATCGTTAATTTACGGGGAGTGGCCGAAGCCGGCGTGGTTTTCATGGTGCCGACGTATCTTTTCGTCGGGACGCTGCTGATTACGATTTTCGGCGGATTGGTGCGCGCGGCGCTCAGTGGCGGCCACCCGACGCCGGTTGCGGCGTTGCCAGCGGCGCCGCCCGTGACGGCCGTGGTCAGCTTTTGGCTGCTGTTGAAAGTATTCTCGAGCGGCTGCACGGCGCTGACGGGAGTGGAGGCCGTCAGCAACGGAGTAAAAGCGTTTCGCGAACCGGCGGTAAAGAACGCGCAGCGCACGCTGACGATCATTATTTTTCTGCTGGCGCTGCTGCTCGCGGGAATTTCCTATCTCGTGAAGATTTATGGCATTGCGGCGACCGACCCGGGCAAGCCTGGCTATCAGAGCCTTCTCTCGATGCTGATCGCGGCCGTTTTTGGAAAAGGAATTTTCTACTATCTGACGATTGCTTCGATTTTGCTGGTGCTTTCTCTTTCCGCCAACACGGCGTTCGCGGATTTTCCGCGGCTGTGCAAGGCCATCGCCACGAATAACTATTTGCCGCACGCTTTCGGGTATCGCGGCCGCCGGCTCGTTTATACCTATGGGATTGTTGTTTTAGGCGTGCTGACGGCTGCGCTTCTCGTCATCTTCGGAGGCGTCACGGACAATTTGATTCCCTTGTATGCCGTGGGCGCTTTCCTGGCGTTCACGCTTTCGCAATTCGGGATGGTGGTGCACTGGCGGAAGAATCGCGGCCCGGGCTGGGTGAAAAGCGCGATGGTGAACGGGCTGGGCGCTTTCGTCACAGGAGTCACGGTCGTCGTTGTTCTTGTAGCGAAATTCGCGCAGGGAGCGTGGATCACGCTGCTCTTCATTCCGCTGCTGATTTTTTTCTTCCGCATCGTGCGCCGCCACTATCATGCTGTTGCGACCGCCATTACCGTGTGCGCCCCTGTGGTGCCCGCGAACCATGGGCGTCCGCCGATCACAGTGGTGCCTGTCGACCGCTGGAGCTCGATTTGCAAACAGGCAATCGAATTTGCGTCGCGGCTCTCCCCGGAAATCATCGCCGTTCACGTCGAGCCGGGAGAGCATTCCGAATTGCTGCGCGAGGATTGGCAGCGCTATGTAGAGCAGCCCTTCCGTCAAGCCGGCGCCGAACCGCCGCAGTTCGTCGTTCTACCCTCGCCTTACCGGTTCATCATCGTTCCGCTGGTTCAATACATTCTGGAGCTTTCGAAAAAACATCCGGACCGGAGGATTGTGGTGGTCATTCCGGAGCTGGTGGAAGACCATTGGTATGAATATTTCTTGCACAACCAGAGAGGCCGCCTGCTGGAATGGACGCTGCTCGTACATGGCAACAAGCGCATCTTCACCGTGTCTGCTCCTTACTACATTTCCGAAAAGGAACGGACCTCGGGCGGCGCGGCTGCAAAAGAAGGTGAAAAAGCGTGACCGCTTACGGCATCATATCTAATAGGGGAATGATATAACCCCCGGCGACGCGGCCTCCCTTGGAGAGCAGGCAGCACCACAAGAATGTATGCACGAATTTAAGTCCGTGGGCCCGATGGCCCCGGCAGGGTCTGCACCGCACTTGCTAACTCACTGAAAAAGAGGAAACACATTGATCCGCACAACCAGCGTTTGCGCAGTTGTATTGATGGCCGCGTCCTTGATCTCCGGACAGGAGAAGCGAGCGGGGGATTCGTACGTTACGAGAGCGACATTGGAGAACGGGCTGCGAGTGGTGATCGTGCGCGACCCGCTGGCCCCGGTGGTTACCGTGGAAGAAAACTTTCTGGCGGGCGGGAACGAGACGCCAGCGGGATTTCCAGGGATGGCGCACGCACAGGAGCACATGGCATTTCGAGGATGCGCTGGAGTGACGGCCGACCAGATCGCCGCGATCTACGCGCAGTTGGGCGGCGCGGGCAACGCGGACACGCAGCAAAATATCACGCAGTATTTCACGACGCTGCCTGCTTCGGATTTGGACATTGCGCTGCGGCTTGATGCGGCTTGCATGCAAGACGTCGATGATTCGCAAGCGGAATGGGACAAGGAGCGGGGAGCGATCGAACAGGAAGTGGCGCGCGACCTCTCAAATCCCACGTACAAATTCATCACGCGATTGAATGAGGACATGTTCTCCGGCACGGTCTATAGCCACGATGCATTGGGGACGAAGGAGTCTTTCGACGCGACGAAAGCCGAAATGCTGAAGGAGTTTTACAAGAAGTGGTACGCGCCGAATAACGCCATTCTGGTGATTACCGGAAACGTTGAGCCGGCGGAAGTGCTCGCGAAGGTCAAGGAATATTATGGAAAAATTCCGAAGAAAACGCTGCCGGCGCGGGCGGAGGTGACTCTGCCGCCGGTGAAGGCGGAATCGTTCACGCTGGACAGCAACCTGCCTTATCTCTTGGCGTTCGTGTCCTACCGCGTGCCGGGAACGGAAAGCCCGGATTACGCGGCGATTCAGATTCTGAGCGATGTGCTGGGAAGCCAACGCGGGAATTTGTATGCGTTGGTGCCGCAGGGGAAGGCGCTCGACACGGGATTCGGCCTAGCGGAGACATTTGCGAAAGCAAGCGTGGCGTATTGCGCGGCGGCTTTGCCTGCGGAAGCGGATGCGAAACCGATCATCGCGGAGATGCGCAAAATCATGTCCGATTACGCGGCGAATGGCGTGCCTGGCGAACTCGTGGAAGCGGCCAAGCGGAAAGAAATCGCCGAGGCGGAGTTTCGGCGCAACTCGATTCCTGGACTTGCGGCGGCGTGGTCTGAGTCGCTGGCGAGCGAGGGGCGAAATTCGCCGGAAGATGACGTGGAGGCGATGAAGAAGGTGACGCCTGAAGACGTGAATCGCGTGGCGAAAAAGTATTTGGTGGATCAGGAGTCGATCTCGGCGGAACTAAAACCACAGCCGACCGGCGCGCCCGTTTCCGCACACGGATTTGGCGGGGGAGAAGAGTTGACAGCGGCTCCCACGAAGGCGGTTGAACTGCCGGCGTGGGCGGCGTCGAAACTTTTGGCTCTTGAGAAGCCGCGCTCCGAAGCTCCTCCATCGGATGTGACCTTGCCCAATGGTCTGCGGCTGATCGTGCGAACAGAGAACATAACGCCGACGATTACGGTGCAGGGATATGTGCGAAACGATCCGGATATGGAGACAGCGGCGGGAAAAGAGGGAGTTAGCGACGTACTGGACGAGCTGTTTTCCTACGGCACGAAGACTTTGGACCGGCTGGCGTTTCAGAAAGCGCTGGACGATATTGCAGCCGACGAATCGGGCGGGTATAGCTTTTCGCTGGAAGTGTTGAAGCCGGATTTTGCGCGAGGGGTGCATTTGCTGGCGGACAATGAATTAAATCCCGCGCTTCCGGAAGAAGCGTTTAACGTCATCAAGCCGCAGACGGCGCAGTACTTTGCCGGCAGGATGAAGAGTCCTGGCTTTAAGACTACTCGCGCGCTGGATACCGCTTTGTATCCTGCGAACGACCCATCGCTCCGCGAAGAGACGCCGCAGTCGATATCGTCGCTGACTCTTGCGGACGTAAAAGAATATTATGCGAAGACGCTGCGGCCCGATCTCACGACGATTGTGGTGATCGGCGACATCACGCCGGCGGAAGCGCGGGCGGCGATCGAGAAAGAGTTCGGAGAATGGAAGGCTTCTGGCGCCAAGCCTGACGTGGACCTGCCGCGCGTTCCGGCGAACAAGGCATCGGCGGCGAACGTGCCTGATCCAAGCCAGCTGCAGGATACGGCCGATCTTTCCGAGACGGTGGGGATCACGCGATTCGATCCTGATTATTATCCGTTGCAGATGGGGAACCACGTGCTGGGAGGCGGGTTCTATGCAACGCGGCTGTATCACGATCTGCGGCAGGTAAACGGGTACGTGTATAACGTGGACGTTCGCATGAATGCGGGAAAGACGAGAACGGTTTATACAGTTACGTATGGATGTGACCCGAAAAATGTCTCGAAGGCAAGAGAGTTGATCCAGCGGGATCTTGTCGCGATGCAGAAGGAAAATGTGACGGATGCGGAGCTGCAACAAGCCAAGGCGCTGCTGCTGCGGCAAATTCCGCTCGCGGAATCGAGCGAGAGCGCGGTCGCCGGAGGCTTGCTGTCGCGGGCGCAAATCGGGTTGCCGCTGGACGAACCGGTAAGAGGAGCACAGATTTATTTTTCGATGACTGCGGATCAAGTGAAGGCCGCTTTTGAAAAGTGGATCCGTCCGGACGGATTCGTGCAAATTGTGCGCGGGCCCGCGCCGCAGTAAACACGCAGGTTTTTATTCGACGTCAACCTTCGCGACTATACCTTTGATGGTGCAGCCGGCTATCTCGCTGAAGTGTGCGAGTTTATTCAACCGACCCTCCAAACGCTCCCGCAAGGAATGCAGATTTCCGAGCAGGGGCCGCATCTGAAGTGTTCCGAAGTGTACAGATATTTCGCTTTGGGACGCGCAAGTTAGGTCTGTAAGAGCTAATTCGCAGTTGGGCTTGGGAGCTGTGCGCGATTAAAGAGAGGGCTCGATTTCGCGCACAAGCGTAAGGAGAAAAAATCATGTTGGGACTCATCGCAGCAGTCTTGATCATTTGCTGGTTGCTTGGGCTATTCGCATTTCACGTCACCAGCGGTCTAATCCACATTGTTCTTGTCGTCGGGCTTATTCTCCTCGTTTTGCATTTCCTAACAGGGAGAAGGGCTGTCGTATAAAAGACGAACACGGCCCTCATCCTTCGCTACGAGGTGTTCTGCGTTCGTTGCAGGATCATCTGTCCGCCGGGAGCGAGAAATCATGAACCCAGGACGCAGCTGGATTTGCGGGAAAACTAGGAGGCTATTGGTATGAACACAGCGACATTGGTCATTATCATCGCGGTGATCGTCATTGCGATTGTCGGTATCGGTGCATGGGTTTATCTCGGCAAGCATAAAACACAAAAACTGCGTACCCGATTCGGACCTGAATACGCGCGCGTTGTGGAGGAGAGCGGAGGACGGCGAAAAGGGGAGGCCGGGCTCAAAGCACGAGAAAAGCGCGTGGAGGGATTCGCAATTCGGCCGCTCGCGGCTAGCGACCGGGAACGCTACATCACGTCGTGGCACAAGATTCAGACAGAGTTTGTTGATGACCCTAAGAATTTCGGTTACTCAGGCCGACCAACTCCTCGGCGATGTGATGTCTACTCGCGGCTATTCGGTAGGGGAATTTGAGCAACGCTCGGCGGATATCTCCGTGGACCACCCACTCGTTGTGGAGAATTACCGGGCGGCTCATGAAATTGCCGTCCGCCACGCTGCTGGCCAAGCCAGCACGGAAGACTTACGCCAGGCAATGATTCACTACCGAACGCTATTCGATGAGCTCGTTGGTGAGCCAGAAATGGCCCGAGCCAAGGCGGCGGGTTCGTACATCTCGACCTAGAAAACGGATTAGAGGCTAGAGAGCGGGTCAGGTTGTGCGGAGTGCAGAACAAAAAGAGGAGGCAAGCCGATGGACGAAGCAAAAAAGTTCAAAGAAGAAGATACGGACGTGGGGCTGACGACGGCGACTCTGGCTCGTGCCGGCGCACGGCCTGGGGTGGGAGCAGTGGCTGCGCCAAGCTTCAGCGTTGGCGGCGGCTCATCCGCGGGCGCTGCAACCGCTCCGACTCTGGACAAGCAAGTGGTGCCGCTCTTTTCAGCAGAAGAAACGAAAGACTTTCGCGCCCGGTGGGATGCCGTCCAGGTGAATTTTGTTGACGAGCCTAGGCAGGTGGTGGAGCAGGCAGACAGCCTTGTTGCCGTGGCGATGAAGCGGCTGGCGGAGATGTTCGCAGCGGAGAGAGCGAGGCTCGAAGGCCAATGGGATCGCGGCGATAACGTCTCGACCGAGGATCTCCGTTTGGCGCTGCAGCGCTACAGGTCGTTTTTCGGCCGGATTCTCTCGATATAAAAACGCCGGGCAGGCTGCATTCGCTGACAGCCCAGGTCGGTTAACTGCTTGCGGTGCGACGGCGATCCGCCAGGTAAGCCAAGAAAGCAAAGATCGCGAAGTAGAAGGCGGCGTTGACGCCGATGGAGATGCGGAGAAACCAGCCGAACGTTGAGGCGAGGGACTCGTGCGCAGCCGGCATGACAAGTTCCGCAACTTTCAGGCCGGGCGAAATGACCGCGACGAACAAGACTGGAAGAGTGGCTTCGCTGGTCGACGCCCAAGCCAGCGCAAGAAACCCCACCAACAATCCTGCTATGGCGGGCATCATCCATCGGAAGAGCAGGCGCTTCGGCATCACACGAATTTTATCAGACGGCACTTGACGTCCGGGTGCGGGAAATCCGCCAAGAGTCTTAAAGAAATACCCGGCTCGTTCCGATGCCGCCGGTGAAACGATTTCGATACGGAGCGCACTATGAGGGTAGTTAGGCCCTTCCCAATTCAAATGCCTCCGTTCTAACCAATGGGGGCACCGTTGTTCCAGGTGCCAGACGTGGGGGTAATTGGTCGGGAGACGCGTGGGGGAGCGCTTCAGGGAGAGTTGTGCTCCCCGCGTGTTCTACGCTGCAGAATCAGGGCGGCTACTTAGTGCCGCTCGCCGGGGTTTCGCTGGGCGGCGGTTCAAAACCGCCGCAGCGCGCGCGCCAACTGTTGCGGAACTTTTCGCGCTCCTCGGGCGTCATCCTCGCCCAGCGCTCGTCCATGCGCTCTTTTATTTTACGCCGGCCTTCGGAGCGATTCGAGGAGCGAAACCCATGGCTTCCGAAGAGAATCCGGCAGAGAGCCAGGAGTCCGAAAGCCTGCCAGAATGTGATTTGACGCCATCCGAAGAGCGTCGGCGCGAGCCAGTTCCAGAGATGCATGACCAGTTCGCCGCCAACCCAGATGAAAAGGGCGATTGCAGGCGGGCCGATGAAAATAAGCGCTAGCCATTTTTTCTTTGTCATGTGGTGCTCCTCATTTTTCGAATCACTGCCAAACTTCATTTCTTCGCGTCATTTTTTCGCAAATTCGTCGTGAATGCTTTGCAACCTTTGGCGCAGATGAAGCACGGCGTACCGCTTGCGCGCGAGCAGCGTGTTGAGGTTTACTCCGGTTTCCGCGGACAACTCCTTGAAGCTGCGGCCCTCGAGTTCGTGAGCGACGAAGACTTCGCGTTGCTCGCCGGGGAGTTCTTCGAGCGCGAGTTCCAGCTCATCCAGAAGCACATTGCGGAAGTAGAGCGCTTCCGGCCCGGCGTCGGGCGACGGCAGCAGATCTTCGATGCGCAAGAGCGTGCCATCTTCGTCCAGGAACGCTGCTTCGCTGAAGCGCAGCGGCTTCTTCTTGCGGAAGAGGTCCGTGATGCGATTGCGCGCGACGCGAAAAAGCCAGCCGGTCACATGCCCGATGGGCATCAGCAGGCGGTTGGCTTCGACGAGTTCGTAGAAGACTTCCTGCAAAATGTCCTCGACGTCAGCGGGATCGGGCACGCGGCGGCGGATGAAGTTGCGGAGCCGCGAACGCTGTTCCGCGACGACTTCGGAGATTTGACGGTCTTGCTCGGTCATCGAGAGGACGCTCACCGGCTCATCCATCCAATGTTGTAGACGAATGGAGGGCGCGGATATTGTAGAGGAGGGTGAGTCGTGGATAGCGGCAGAGGGGTGTGAATCCACTCCGCCACGCTCCAGGGCACTACGGCGGCGGAGGTCAGGTGATCTGATATTCGCGCATGAGAGAGACGATCGTTGGACGATTGCCGGCATAGGAAGTCCAGACGGAGCGGCACCAATCGTCAATGGAGCGATCGCGCTCAGAGCCAGGAGCGGCGGCGAGCACATCGAGGACGGTGATGCTGCCGCGATCCCCGGGGAGATGGATGGCTGGCCAGACGCGTTTGAAGCAGGCCATTTTCATGTGCATTTGCTGAACCTGACGGCCGGAAAACTGTTTTTCGAGATGGAGATAGAGGCCGACAAGACCAAAGACCAGGGCGATGGGCTTAGTTTCGTGAGTTGCGGTTTGCAGGGTGAAGGCATCCGCGACGTGCTGGAGGATAAAGCCGGGGCGGCCCATCGTGTAGACGTAGACCTCATCATAAGCAGCGCGCAGGGGATCCATGGCGAAAGAAGTGTAGCGAAAAAATGGAGCGGAGGAGGCTGCTAGCGTCGCTCGGCGCGGATAAGGGCCATTTCGTCAGCGGCAGACGGAGTTGAAGTCGAGGGGTGGAGCGGGAGAAGCGGGGACGGGGAGATTGCGGGCCCGGAGGGCGTCTTCGAGAGTGGTGGGGCCCACGGGGAGTGCGGGGTTGTTGTCGAGGCGATAGAAGGAGTCGCGTTCGGCTTGAGGGAGAGAAATGAAGCGGAAGCCGCGGAAGCGATAGAGTTCGAGGAGTTGGGGGAGCATTTCGGCGTCGAGGGCGCCGATATGCATGAGGAGCACGTAGGGGATGTCGCGGTGGTAGAGAGTGTGGGAAAGCTGGCGGTAGTAGGTGATGTTGGCGTCAGCGGCTGAGAGGTAGGTGGCTTTGAGTTGGGCGACGGCCGTGGTGTCGGATTTGGCCATACAGCGGGCGTAGGGTTCATTCCAGAGGTAATCGCTGAAGCTCATGGTGACGGCGGCGATTTTGTAGCCACGCTGGGCGAGGAAGGCGCGGATGGCGTCGTGTTTGGCGGGGGTGTCGCCTTCGGCTAGGTAGGGGAAGCGGAACCAGTGCCAGTCGTCGTCGCCCATCAGTTTGTTAAGCAGAGGCTCGTTGCGGGTGATGTTGACTTCGAAGTCTTCGAGAGAATTCTGGTTGAGATTCATGTGCGACCAGGTGTGATTGCCGAGGGGATTGCCGGCGTCGCGCCAGGCTTGGAGGACGGAGAGATCGTCAGGCTCTTTTTCGAGGATGGCGGCGTTGACGAAGCCGTAGACGGGAGGGAGATTTGCGGCGTGGAGAGCGGCGAGAATTTTGGAGGCTACGTCGAGGCGCACTTCGTTGGGAGGGAGGGGGCCGTGGGCGGGGAGATCGTCGAAGGTAAAGGCGATTTGAAGAGAGGGGGCAGTGGAGGAAAGGGCATAGGAGAAGGAGAAAGTTGCGGCAGCGGTGACGGCGAGTAGCGCGAGGCTTCGCGTTCGAGAGGAAGTCATTGCGGGCCACCGGGACGTAGCGTTGAAAGGCAGGAGAAAAGTAACAGTTCTTTGCGCCGCGTGTCTATCCGGGAACGAGAGAAGCTTTTCGAGTAGGGGGAAAAGTGGATGGTCGATGCGCGGGAGAGTAGAATGCGCGCGGTGCCGAGTAAGAGACAGACTGAAGTCTGTCCCACTGCCGGGCTGAAGCCCGGCGCCTACACGCGTGGGATTACGCTTGCGGGATGCGGAGGGGATCGTGAGGAAGACAATTGCTTTGGTGGCGTTGATCACGAGTGGAGCGTGCGCAGGAGCTGCGCGGGCGCAGAAGCCGCCACTGCTGCCGGAGAAGGATGCGGCGGCCTTGGCGAATGAGTTGAGCGGGGAAACGGCGAAGCGGAATTTGGAGGTGATTGCGACGTTTCACCGGCAGAGGGGATCGAAGGGATTTCATGCGGCGGCGGAGTTGGTGGCGGAGCGGGCGCGGGAGTTTGGGTTGAGCGACGTGCAGATATTGGAGTTTCCGGCTGATGGGAAGATTTTTTATGGGACGCAGCGGTCGCGGCCGGCTTGGGATGCAGAGGTGGGGGAGTTGTGGGAAGTAAAGGACGTAAAGGAAGTAGAGGAGGTAAAGGAGAAAAGCAGATCTCTCGCTACGCTCGGGATGACGCCATCTTTGCGTGCGAGTGGCGAGAGAAAGATTGCGAGTTATGCCGCAGAACCGGTCGCGTTGGCGGAGGATAGCGAGTCGGCGGATGTTACGGCGGAATTGCTGGATGTGGGCGAGGGTACGAAAGAGAGCGATTACGCGGGGAAAGATGTTAAGGGAAAGATTGTTTTGGTGAGTGCGTCGCCGGGGGCGGCGCAGGAATTGGCTGTCGGAAAATTTGGGGCGGCGGGGCTGGTGAGTTATCAGCAGAACCAGAAGAACGCGTGGTGGGGCGAAGACGAGAATTTGATTCGATGGGGGCATTTGGAGACATTTACGGAGCACAAGACGTTTGCGTTTATGGTGTCGCTGAAGACAGCGCGGGCGATGCGGGAGCGGCTGGCGCGCGGGGAGAAGATTACGCTGCATGCGGTGGTGAAGGCGGGGCAGCATGCGGGGAATTATGAAGTGGTGACGGCGACGATTCCGGGGGCGGATGCGAAGTTGAAGGAGGAGGAGATTGCGTTTTCATGCCACTTGGATCACCAGCGGCCGGGAGCGAATGACAATGCGAGCGGGTGCGTGACAATTTTGGAAGTGGGGCGGACGTTGCAGAAGTTGATTGGCGAGGGGAAATTGGCGCGGCCGGCGCGGACGATACGGTTTATTTGGCCGCCGGAGATTGAGGGGACTTTGGCGCTGTTGAATGGCAAGCCGGGGTTTGCTGCGCGGATCAAGGCGGCGATTCACATGGATATGGTGGGCGGCGGGCCGGCGACGAAGGCGGTGTTCCATGTGACACGCGGGCCAATGAGTTTGCCGTCGTTTGTGCATGACGTGGCGTGGGCGTTTGCGGATTGGCTGAACGATCAGTCGTATCGCTATGCGGCGGGGCTGCGGTCGGAGTATCCGATGGTGGCGCCAGAGGGAGGGAAGGAGCCGCTGCGGGCGGAGTATTCGGCGTACACGATGGGGAGCGACCACGATGTGTATCAGGATTCGTCGTTCGGGATACCGGCGATTTATATGAATGACTGGCCGGACCGGTACATTCATACGAATTTTGATACGGCTGGGAATATTGATACGACGAAATTGAAGAGGGCGGCGTTTATTGGGGCGGCTAGCGGGTATTTTTTGGCGACGTTGACCAACCAGGGATACAGAGATCTGTTCTCCATCATGATGCAAGGACGAAGTGAGCGAATGATGACCTTTGACCGGCACTCGCAAGAGGTGCCGCACGAGGACAAGGAAGCCTGGCACCGGGTGTTTAGGGAATATGATGGAAGACTTTCACTGTCCATGCACGAATTCATTGGACTACCAAGCTCGGCACGGCAGGCCCCCAACCAGGTTCAAGAAGCCGCTTCCGGCCAAACGAAAGCAACTGGCGACGGTCTGCTGATTTATTCGCGGAAGGCGGAGCCGAAGGGGCCGCTGGCGGTGTTTGGGTATGACTATTTTGAGGATCATGCGAAGGCGGCGGGAGTGGCGACGCCGAAGTTGCTGAGTTATGAGGGATTGTGGGGCGGCGGCGAGGAGTATGCGTATGAGGTCTTGAATTTTGCGGATGGGAAGAGGAATGCGCAGGAGATACGGGAGGCGGTTTCGATGGAGTATGGGCCGGTGACGTTGGAGATGGTGGTTGAGTATTTGAAGGCGCTGACAAAGATTGGGGTGGTAAGCGAGGTGAAGTGAGAAGAAGTGACGAGTGACGAGACAAGAGAGAGATCCTTCGCTTCGCTCAGGATGACACAGATTTTTTACCTGGGATGACAATTAAAAAAACATGACGATTGCGGAGAGGATTGAGCGGTTGCCGCTGGGGAGGTTTCACCGGCGGTTTATTGCATTGGTGTCGCTGGGGAATTTTTTCGATTTGTACGACATTTTTATTGTGGCGTATATCGGGGCGGCGTTGCAGCAGTCGGGATTTCTTTCGCTGAGACAATTTACATTTTTTGTGGCGGCGGGATTTTTGGGGATGTTTGTGGGGACGGTCGTGTTTGGGATGGGGAGCGACCGGATGGGGCGGCGGAGCGCGTTTATTTTGCTGCTGCTGATTTATTCGGTGTTTACGTTTGCGGATGCGTTTGCGCCGACGGCGGGGTGGCTGATTGGGCTGCGATTTTTTGCGGGGATTGGGATCGGCGCGGAAATTGTGGTGGTGGATACGTACGTCACTGAGGTGGTGCCGAGTTATGCACGCGGGAGGTACGTGGCGATTACGCAGGTGGTGGGATTTTGCGCGGTGCCGGTGGCGGCGGTGCTTTCGCGGATGCTCGTGCCAACGCATTTTTGGATGAGCGGATGGAGATGGGTGATGGTGATTGGGGCGTCGGGGGCGCTGCTGACTTGGTGGTTTCGGAGAAGATTGCCGGAGTCGCCGAGGTGGTTGGAGAGCCGGGGACGGCTGACTGAGGCGGATTCGGTGATGACGGGGTTGGAGGCGGAGAGTTCTGCTTCGAAGGGAAGAAGTGGCGAATGGCGGGTGACGAGTGGCGAGAGAAAGGAAAGAGACAGAATTAACACAGAGGACACGGAGGCGGAGAGCACAGAGGGCACGGAGAAGGAAGGAAGAGGCGGGCTGGATGAGCAGAAAGTTGAGGGCGGAGGAAGAGAGGACAGACTGAAGTCTGTCCCACCATCGGAAGGATCGTTTTGGGAATTGTGGAAGAGGCCGTATTTGTCGCGGACCGTGATGCTGGTGATTTTTCAGGCTTTGCAGACGATCGGGTTTTATGGATTTGCGAATTGGGCGCCGACGTTTTTGCTGAAGAGGGGTGTTTCGCTGCTGCATTCAATGGAATACACGATGCTAATTGCGTTGGTGTCGCCGCTGGGGCCACTGCTGGCGGCGTGGACCTCGGACAAATTCGAAAGGAAGTGGACGATTGTCGTGCTGGCGCTGATGGTTGCGGGATTGGGGCTGGGATTTGGGAATTCGATTGCGCCGGCGGCGGTGGTGGGATTTGGGGCGCTTTTGACGCTGGCGAATTATTGGTTTTCGGCGGCGTTTCATGCGTACCAAGCGGAATTGTTTCCGACGCGATTGCGCGGGACAGGCGTGGGATTTACGTATAGCTGGAGCCGATTGAGCGCGGCGTTTACTTCGATTTTGATCGGGGCGGTGCTGGTGCATGGAGTGCCGGCGGTGTTTGCGATGCTGGCGGTGGCCATGGGGTTGGTGGCGGTTGTCGTTGGGGCGATGGGGCCGCGGACGAATCGGATGGTGTTGGAGGAGATTGCGGGGTGAGAAGAGGTGATGAAGCAAAGATGTAATGAATTAACGACAATGGGAAACGAGGAAATGAATAAAGGGATAGAGGTGGAGTGTGGGGCGAAGAGGGCACGATATATCGTGCCCTACAAATGCGGGGAGATGGCTGTGTTAGCATCGAGGATTGTGCGTCAGCGAGGATTAGGATAGATGGCTGGGACGATGAAGGCGTTGCGGAAGATGCAGGCGGGGCGAGGGCTTTCGATGGAGACGGCGCCGGTGCCGGCGATTGGCGCGGGGGACGTGCTGGTGCGGGTGAAGACGGCTTCGATTTGCGGGACGGATTTGCATATTTACGGATGGGACCGGTGGTCGCAGGGGCGGATCAAGCCGCCGTTGACGCTGGGGCACGAATTTTGTGGTGTGGTCGAGCGCGTGGGGGATGAAGTTAAGGCGGTGAAAGCGGGGGATTTCGTCAGCGCGGAGATGCATGTCAATTGCGGGCACTGCCATCAGTGCCGGCTGGGCGAAGCGCATATTTGCCAGAATTTGCGGATTATCGGGATCGATCAGGATGGAGCGTTCGCGGAATTCGTGAAAATTCCGGCGTCGAATATCTGGAAGCTTGATCCGGCGATTCCGGAACATTACGGGGCGATTCTCGATCCGCTAGGGAATGCGGTGCACACGGTGCTGGCCGGGCCGATTGCGGGGCAGACAGCGCTGGTGACGGGCTGCGGGCCGATTGGATTGATGTCGATTGCGGTGGCGAAAGCGTGCGGCAGCTCGACGGTGTTTGCGACGGAGACGAATGAGAAGCGGCGCGCGATGGCAAAAAAGATGGGCGCGGACGTGGTGCTGAATCCGGCGACGGAAGATGCAGTCGGCAAAATTTTGAGCGAGACCAATGGAACAGGAGTGGATGTGCTGCTGGAGATGAGCGGGAATCCGACGGCGATTCAGCAAGGTTTTAAGTCGCTGAGAGCTGGCGGTCGAGCATCTTTGTTGGGAATACCGACGGAAAATGTGCCGCTGGATTTGGTCAATGATGTGATTTTCAAAGGCGCGACAGTGCAAGGGATTTATGGGCGGCGGATGTACGAGACCTGGGTGCAGATGACGGCGCTATTGAAAGCGGGACGACTGGACTTGGAGCCGCTGTTTGGGGAACGTGCGCCGCTTGAGAAATTCGAGAATGCGTTCGCGCTGCTGCAGGGCGGATTGGCGGGGAAAGTTTTGTTGTATCCGGATGGACTACCGCACTAGACAACATCTCTATTCACTTCATTAATACTCGCCGGTCGTCCAAGGTGAATTTCCACAATCCGCCGAAACCGGGTTCGATTCATTTGCTCAGAAGCGGTGACTGGCGGAAAATGGTTTGTCCACCAGGCGAGTTCACTTCAGGAGTCTAAACATGTCCGATACTGCAACGATGGCGACGAAAAAGAATCCGACGCAATACATTTCCGACCAATTGAACGAACTGAGGGCGAAAGGCGTGGCGCCGAAACTGCGAGTGCTGGAGGGCGAGCAGAAGCCGGTGTGCATTTTTGACGGACGAGAAGTGATCAACCTGGCTTCGAACAACTATCTTGGACTGACGACGCATAAATCGCTGCGCAAGGCGGCGCTGGACGCGGTGAAGCGTTACGGCGTGGGGGCCGGCGCGGTGCGGACGATTGCCGGGACGATGAAGATTCACATGGAGCTGGAGGAGCAGATCGCGCGGTTCAAGAATGTAGAAGCGTGCGTGGTGTTTCAATCGGGGTTTACGGCGAATGCGGGAACGGTTTCAGCCGTGCTGGGCAAGGAAGATTTGATTATCTCGGATGAGCTGAATCACGCGTCGATTATCGATGGAGCGCGGCTTTCGAAGGCGACGATCAAAGTTTTTAAGCATAAGGATGTGGCGGACTGCGAAAGGATTTTGCAGGAGCACGCGGAGTTTCCGGGCAAGAAGCTGATTATTACGGATGGCGTTTTTTCGATGGACGGCGATATCGCGCCGCTGCCAGCGCTTTGTGACCTGGCGGAAAAATACAATTGCATCATGATGGTAGACGACGCGCATTCGAGCGGCGTGCTGGGGCGCGGCGGGCGGGGCACAGTGGATCATTTTGGGTGTCACGGGCGCGTGCACATTCAGGTGGGCACTTTAAGCAAGGCGATTGGTGCGATGGGCGGTTATGTGGCCGGATCGCGCGACCTGATTGATTTCTTGTACCTGCGGGCGCGGCCGTTTCTTTTCTCGACTTCGCATCCGCCGGCTACGGTAGCGGCCTGCCAGGCCGCGTTCGCTTTGCTGGATTCGCCGGAAGGCGAAAAGCTGGTGAAAAAGCTCTGGGCGAACACGAAAATGTTCAAACGGGAACTGAAGAAACGCGGCTTCCAGTTCAAGGCGAGCGAGACACCGATTATTCCAATTCATGTGGGAGACGCGGCAAAGGCATACGAATTTTCGAAGAAAGTCTTTGAGGCAGGCGTTTTTGCGCCCGCGGTCGGCTACCCGACCGTGGCAGAAGGCAAGGCGCGGCTACGTGCCATGGTGAGCGCCACGCACAAGCGAGAGCAACTGCTGCGAGCGGCGGATATTTTGGCGGAAGTGGCCAAACCACTCGGCATTATTTCCTAGCGAGATCAACACCGCGCAATTGAGCCGTTGAGCGAGCGCCTCTCGGCCGTGGACCAAATGCAACTCTTCTTGATTGAGGAGCGTCCTTTTAGATAGAGGAATGTCTTAGAGAATCTGCCCAGCCATGCGGCATTGGAGGCAACAATGATACGAGCGAGATCTGTGTTTTTGGCTGGCACGGTCCTTGCCGCAGCGTTCGTGGCGCAATCGCCAACGCCTGCGTCGACGCTGGCGAGCGCGACTCTTCCTGCGCAGACACACTCAAAGACGGCAACCTTACCGAGCGGAATAGCGATGAATGCGGAATTGAATTCGTCGCTGGATTCGAGGAAGGCGAAGGTGGGCGAGAAGGTCGAGGCGCATACCACTGCGGCAGTTGAGGTGGACGGGAAGACAATCGTTCCCAAAGGAGCCAAGCTGGAGGGGCACGTAACGGAAGCGACCGCACGATCGAAGGGAGACAGTGGGTCCACGCTGGCGATCCAGTTTGATAAAGCGATTCTAAAGAAAGGCGAAGAGATTCCACTCGACGTGATGATCATGGCCGTGGCGGCACCAGTTGATGACTTTTACGCTGGATCCCCGGGGCCCGGGAGCGACCCGACGGCTGGAGTGGGCGCTTCGGCCGCAGGTGGATCGCCCATGGGTTCCCCCAGACCACAGGCTCCGCCAACGGCCCTGCCGGCCTCCTCGCCTGGCGGGCCAATCGATTCGGGAACGGAGCCGAATAACCACGGTCAATTGGCACCAAGCAGCCGCGGTGTGTATGGGCTAGGAGATTTGAAACTAATGATGATTTCTTCAAACAAGAGCCAAACAACGGTGATCACTTCGACCGGCAAAAATGTACGTCTGGACGGCGGGACGCGCTTGCTGTTGGTTTCGCAGCCGGAAGCGCCAGCTGCGGCGAGCAAGTAAATCAAGCGACAATCAGTGTAAGACAGTGTGCGGCCGCTCGCCCGCTCTCTTGATTCCCGACTGAAATTCCCTCACGCAGAGTCTTCGCACGTAAATCGTAACCCACTCATTGGCAAAGCCTTGCCAGGGAAATTCGCACGGAGGACTTTCGGACTTGCGCTTTAGGTGTGTCCGTGCCATTATCTTACAGTCATATGAAAGCAAGTAGGTCGTTGACCAAGCTATCGGACCTGGCGTTGCAACAGCGCCGGCGTGGACTCGCCAAGATGTTACCACCGGCCGAGGAGACGCTGCGAGGGTCGTTGATCGAGCGCTATCTTACCTGCGGAAATCCATCTTGCAAGTGCGCTCGCGGCGAGCGGCATGGTCCGGTGTGGTATCTGACGATCACCTTGGGTCCGGGCCGGACGACTGGCGCGGTGGTGCCGCCCGAACTTCTGGAACGGGTACGCCGCTGGATTGAGAACTACCGGAAGGTTAAAGGCGATCTGGAGAAGATTTCGGAAATCAACCGCGAATTGCTGCGCCGCGAGCGGAAGAAGAAACGCAAAAAGTAAACGGGGGCCGATCAGGAAGGGTTGTTTTGGTGGATTGCATTTCTTACAGTCATTAGAATGCAAGATAGACCAAGCCACACGTTGCCATCTTTCGACGCATACGTCGACAAAGTCTTCCATCTTCGGGAGGCCCTCTCCTCACTCCGCGATGCCCGCCAGCATCCCGACATCCCTCCCGCCGCTGTGTTCCGGGCGTTGTTCTACGGCTTCGTCTTCCGCTTGCGCAGCTTCAAAGAACTCGAGGCCGATCTGGCCCAGCCCCAGCTCCAACAACACCTCGGGGCCTCGCGCCCCTTTCGCGACGACACCTTGCGCTACAGCCTGGCTAGTTTTGCTACCGAGCCGCTCGAACAGATGCTGGTGACCGTCAATCGCCAGCTGAAGCGCAATAAGGCCTTGGATCCCGGCCGGGTGCAAGGCCATCTCGTCGCCGCCCTAGATGGCATCGAGGTCCTTTCCAGTTTCAGCCGTTGCTGTTCCGATTGTTTGCAACGGCGGGTCAACTGCACCGCCGCCGATGGCCAGCCGGTCGAGCGCATCCAGTATTATCATCGTGCGGTCGGCTGCCAGATGGTCAGCAGTCCGGTCAAAGCCTTTCTAGGCCTGGAGTGGGTCGCGCCCGGAGAAGGCGAAGACAAAGCCGCGCTCCGTCTGCTGGCACGCCTGCCGGATCTCTACGGCCTACGCTGTCTTCGACATCTTGTTGCTGGATTCCTCTATGCCCCGGCCCGGTCCTGAATCTGGCCCAGGAAGTTGGTTGGGGTTTGGTCATCACGCTGAAACCAAGAAAACCGCGACCTATACCAGGATGCCTTCGGACTCTTCTCGACCCGAGAAGCCGATGATCGTTTCACCGAACAGAACCCAAGTCAGAGACGGGAGGTGCAGCTTTGGAGCGAGGCTAACCTTCCTTTTACCAAGGAGTGCCCGAAGCCCGTCCGTGTGGTCCACTCCCAAGAAGCGGTCACCGAAAACCATTACCGCCGGGGCCAACTCCAGACAGAAACCACACTCCACAAATGGGTGTGGACCGACACACTGAATCCCCAAGTATTTTCTCCCGAGTCGTGTGGCGACTCGGGCATAGTCGCTGGAAGCAGGAGAATAATGGCTGGAACGATCTAACTCAGAATTGGGCCTGGAAGCATGGCTTCCTGCACGCCTGCAAACACCGCCCCAAACAGCCTACCGCGGATGGCCCTCCGAAGGTGGTCCCCAACCGAGGGTTGGCCGCCGTCACGCTAGTTCTGCTGTTGGCGTTTACCGTTTGTTCGGCCTTTTGCCTGCTCCATTCCAAATTGGTTCGTCGCTATCATCTTTCCTTCCGCGAGGTCGCCCGGCAGTTGTACCGCTCGGTCTGGCAGCAGCCGCCAACCCGTGCACCTTCGTGGAGTCTCGCTTCCCGGCCACCCCTCTCCATCTTTCTCTTTCTTTCACTCATCCACTGAGTCCGGCCGCGTATTCCCTTTCGCCGCCTCGTTGACCCGCTCCGACCCTGGGGTATGCTGCTCATGGCACGAAAACCGCAGTGCCAATCTGCCCAACACCCTTCCCATGCTCTTGTGCCGTCCTGACAACCTTTTAAACGCCACTGAAATGCACCATGCGAAGTTCCTGTTCCCTCGTAGAACCTAAGGTTGGTTCAGCAAGCCTTTGCTATACTCGCCCCCATGCCTGGGGCGCCGAAAAAACTATTTCTTGTGGACGCGATGGCGCATATCTACCGCGCCTTTTTTGCGCCGATGCCGCAGAGGCTGACTGGGCCAGGCGGCACGCCTACCAATGTGCCTTTTCTGTTCGGCAACATACTTCGCAGGCTCATCAAAGATTATCAGCCGGATTACATGGGGATCGTGTTCGACCCGCCTGGTGCCACGTTTCGCGACAAATTGTTTGAAAAATATAAGGCGCAGCGCGCGCCGATGCCGGATGAAATGCGCGTGCAACTGCCCTTTGTGCGGCGATTGTGCGAGGCCATGAGGCTGCCGATTCTGGAAGTGCAGGGGTATGAGGCGGATGACGTGATCGGGGCGATGGCGGTGCAAGCCGCGAAGCAGAATCTAGACGTGCTGGTGATTTCGAACGACAAGGACATGATGCAGCTGGTGGGGAAAAATGTGCGGACATTGCGCACGGGATCTGGAGGGGCGAAGGCGGACATTATAGTCGACGAGAAGAAGGTGGAAGAGATTCTGGGAGTGCCTCCGGAACTCGTTGTGGATTACATGGCGCTGCTGGGCGACAACATCGACAACATTCCGGGGGCGAAGGGCATCGGCGAAAAAGGGGCGGCCGAGCTGATTAAGAAATATGGGAGTGTTGAAAAGGCGCTGGACAACGCGGACGAGGTTCCGAATAAGCGCTACCGGGAGGCGCTGCAGCAACAGCGCGAACAGGTGATGATGTCGAAGCAGTTGGCGACGATTGCGACGGACTTGCCGATGAAGCTGGATTTGAACGCGCTGGAGCGGCGCGAGCCGGACGTGGCTGCGCTCGGGACGCTGTACCGCGAGCTTGGATTCAATTCGCTCTTGAAGGAGTTGAGCGCGGAGGGGCTGGCGGCGTCGGCGCCGGCGAGCGCCGCAGCCGCTGAGAAAGGGGACTATGCGGCGTTCACCGCTGTGGCTGAGTTTCGGACTTATCTTGCGAAGCTGCCGGCGAAGCTGCCACTGGCGGTTTGGTTGAATCTCGAACTTGGCGAACGGGAGTCGGAAGGATTTGGAACGCGCATCGCGTCGATTGAGGTTTCCGCGAAGGCAGGCGAAGGACGTTCTGTTTGGCTCGACGAAAAGGGAGAGGCGTTGAAAGCGCTTGTGCCGGTTCTGGCGGACGCGAAGCGCGCGAAGATTTTTCACGATCCCAAACTTTTTCAATTACTGGCGGGACGCGCTTCGCATGTGAGACACGCAACGCAGCTGTATTCCTATTTATTAAAGCCGACGACCGCGAATCACAATTTTGCCGACGTGGTGATGCGGCAGTTCAACGCGATGCTGGCGGCGGGCCCGGGGAGCGCGCCGATTACTTGCAGCGGTTGGCTCCCGTTTTGCGCGCGCAGATCGATGAGCAGGAACTATCCGGGGTCTACGAAAAGATCGACTTGCCGCTTGCTCCGGTGCTGGCGGATATGGAGCGCGTCGGGATCCGCGTGGACCCAAAAGAGTTGGAGAAGATGTCCAAGTCGATGGAGAAGAATTCCGACGTCTGGAAAAGGAGATTTGGAAACTTGCCGGGAATGAATTCAACATCAACTCGCCGGCGCAGCTCGCGGAGATTTTGTTCGACAAGTTGAACCTGCAGCCGCCTGCGCGGCGGGGAAAAGCGAGGGCGCGATCGACCGCTGCGGACGTTTTGGAGGAGATGGCGGCGCAGCACGCGCTACCCGCGAAAATCATCGAGTTTCGGGAGATTTCGAAGCTGAAATCGACGTATGTCGATGCGCTGCCGAAACTGATCCACCCAGAAACGGGGCGGCTGCACACGAGCTTTTCGCAGACGACGGCAGCGACCGGCCGGCTTAGCTCGAGCGATCCGAATTTGCAGAATATTCCGATCCGCACGGAACTCGGGCGGGAGATTCGCGCGGCGTTTGTGGCGGAGAAGGGGAAGATGCTGCTTTCGGTGGATTATTCGCAAATTGAATTGCGAGTGATGGCGCATTTTTCAGGCGATCCGGTTCTGACGGACGCGTTCCGCAATGGAGAAGACATTCACGCGCGCACGGCGCAGGAAGTGTTCGGCGTGGGCCCGATGGCGCAAAACGCGGAACACCGGCGCGCGGCGAAGGCCATCAATTTTGGAATTATTTATGGACTTTCGGCGTTCGGACTCGCGCAGCAGCTAGGCATCGGGCAGAAAGAAGCCGCGCAGTTCATCAGCGCGTATTTTACGCGGTACCGGGGAGTAAAAGAATTTCTAGAGAAAATCCTTGCGGAAACACGCAAGACGGGCGTGACAAAAACGCTCTTCGGCAGGATCCGGCCGATTCCGGAGATCAATTCGCCGCAAGCGCAGCTTCGCAGTTTTGCGGAGCGCACGGCATTGAATTCCCCGTTGCAAGGGACAGCGGCGGACCTGATCAAGCTGGCGATGATCAACATCGACAACCGGCTAACTGCGGAAAAATTCGAATCGAAGATGATTTTGCAGGTGCACGATGAGCTGTTGTTCGAAGTCCCGCCGAAAGAAAAAGCCAGGCTTGAAAAACTCGTTCGCGAGGAGATGGAAGGCGTGCATAAGCTCGCCGTTCCGCTGGTCGTGGAGATAGGTTCCGGCCCCAATTGGCGGGATCTGGAGTGAACGACTTCAAATCTTGGCCTACGCTGTATTTTCCCGCTGCGCGGGCGTAGATCCGCTCAAAGAATCTCGCCGATTCCCCTTGTTCGGCAGGCCCCGTCGAGTTTGGAGGAAGATATGCGCAAAGTTATCCTGGTTGCAAGCGCGGTTTTTTTCGTGAGTTTTGGAATGGCGCGAGCGAAGCAGCAGAGCGCGCAGGAAAAACCGAAGGACGCGCAAGCCGCCACGGAGGAATTCAAGATTCCACAGGAAGATATCGATAAGAAAAACCCAGTAAAGCCGACGCCGGAGGGACTCGCGGCGGCCCGGAAAGTTTACGGCTATGATTGTGACATGTGCCACGGGCCGAAGGGAGACGGCAAAGGCGACGTTGTCGAGTCCATGAAATTGACGATGCACGATTGGCGCGATCCAGCGACGTTTGCGGGCAAGACGGACGGCGAGCTTTTCTACATCATTACCAAAGGCAAGGGGAAAATGATGGGAGAAGGCGATCGCGTGCCGGAAACCATGCGCTGGAATCTGGTGAATCTGGTGCGGTCTTACTCGAAGAAGGATGGAGATGAGAAGCCCGGTTCCTGAGGGCCATGAACTGTTCCTGAGGTTTGCGGCCAGGAGGAGAATCACGGGCAAAGCGCAGGAATCATTCTCAAAGGCGGGTAGTTAGCACGGACTTCGACCGTTTTGTCGGGCTTTTTGATCCTCAATTATTCCGGAGGAAGTTATGGTGCACTCACCGCAATTCTTGAAGCTCGTCCAGGACGCAAAGAAACGCGTCAAGGAGACCAATGTGCCGGAGGTTAAAAAGCGCATCGATGCCGGCGAAAAAATGATTTTGGTGGACGTGCGGGAAGACAACGAATGGGCCAGAGGGCATCTGCCTGGAGCGGTGCACATGGGCAAGGGCGTAATCGAGCGCGATATCGAGCAGAGCGTGCCAGATACGGGTGCCAAGCTTGTGCTTTATTGCGGAGGCGGTTTCCGCTCGGCGCTCGTCGCGGACAATTTGCAAAAAATGGGCTACACCAACGTGGAGTCGATGGACGGAGGGTGGCGCGGGTGGACCGAAGCAGGTTTGCCGACCGTACGTGACTAGCAAGCAGTGGGAACGCGGCGTTGAAAAATTGGCTGGGGCGGGAGGATTCGAACCTCCACCGTCCTCATTAACAGTGAGGTGTCCTACCGATTGGACCACGCCCCAGCGGCGCACCGGGTAGGCTCCGCCGCATGCGCGTCGACGGCGAAGAGTGCTTCTAAGATAACACGGCTGCGCCTTGTACACGGCTCCTTCCCGAAAAAACTACAACCGTTGATTGCAGCGTGAATCAGCTCGCTGAGGCCGGAACGGTGGCAAGCAGGCGCAAGGATTGGAGTTATTTCGGCAATTTCAAATTGTTCGAAGGAGCAGTTCGAACGCGGGCTTGCAAACGAAGAAAATATTCTTAAAAAACTGCGCGAGACGGTTGCATTCCATAAAGTTTTATCGGAAACTATGCGGTCATTTGCGAGCCGGGTGAGCACTTCCCGGCCATGACACCGCGAAGCCTCTAGTTCCTGCGCCGTTCCGGGGAGGTTTTCGTCAAAGTGCAACGCTCACATGGCCCAGATTTTTCATCGCAGCACGAATTTTATTTCGAGATTCAGTCTGATCGCGGTCGCCTTTCTGGCTACCGGGGGGCTATTGGGCGTTTTGGGGATTGCGCGCTCGCCATATCGCACGAATCAATACGTCACGCGAGAGCAGCCCATACAGTTCAGCCATAAGCATCACGTCGGGGATGACGGCATCGACTGCCGTTATTGTCATACCTCCGTGGAAACGTCCTCTTTTGCGGGGATTCCGCCAACGAAAACCTGCATGAATTGCCATTCTGTTTTGTACGCCGACGCTTCCTATCTGGAACCCGTTCGCGAAAGCTACCGTACGGATCAATCGATTCGCTGGGTGAAAGTGCACCGACTTCCCGATTTCGTTTATTTCAATCACAGCATTCACATCAGCAAGGGTGTTGGCTGTTCCACTTGCCACGGCGCAATAAACGAGATGCCGCTGGTGTTTCAAGCCTCGCCGTTGCTAATGGAGTGGTGCTTGGACTGCCACCGGAACCCCGCGAAGGCGCTCCGGCCCCTGGACCAAGTTTTCAATATGGATTGGAAAGCTCCCAGCAACCAAGAAGAAATCGGAGCGAAGTTTGCCGTGGAGCGGAAACTTCGTACAACGGCGGAACTGACGAGTTGTTCGACCTGTCATCGCTAACGGACGATATGCGCGAAAAAGACTCAATGGAAGACCACAAACACGAACACGACGAACACAGAGCTTCCACGCACGCAGAAGATGTTTTGCGTGTGTACAGCGAGAGCGCGGCGGTGCAGGAGCATACACTAGACCTAGCTGCGGTTCGCGCAAAATTGCGGGCGAAAACCGGCAAACAATATTGGCGGACGCTCGAAGAACTGGCGGATGATCCGCATTTCGAGGAGTTGCTGCACCGTGAATTTCCCCGGCAAGCATCGGAATGGGATGAGACGGTTGACCGGCGCGACTTCCTGAAGCTGGCCGCGGCGTCATTGGCTCTCGCGGGGATTTCCGGATGCGGCGACGCGCCGCAGCAACTTCTTGTTCCTTACGTAAAGCAGCCGGACGGAATGATTCTCGGCAAGCCGCTGTTTTACGCGACGGCCATGCCGTTTGGCGCGGATGCCATTGGACTGCTGGTGGAGAGTCATGAGGGCCGGCCGACGCACGTGGCGGGCAATCCCGATCATCCTTCGAGCCTCGGCGGCACGGATGTAATCGCGCAGGCCTCTGTACTCAACCTGTACGACCCGGACCGCGCGCAAACGGTTACGAAGCTGGGAGAGATCCGCACCTGGGAAGACTTTCTGACGGCCGCGCAGACTTTGGCTGAAAACTCCATGATTATGAATGGCGCGGGATTTCGTATCCTGACGGGCACAGTCACCTCGCCAACGCTGGCTGCGCAAATTGAGGCTGTGCTGAAGCGGATCCCCGGCGCGAAATGGCACCAGTGGGAGCCAGCCGGGAGCGACGGATCGCGCGAGGGCAGCAAACTTGCATTCGGACGCTACATTAACACCGTGTATCGGCCAGAGAAAGCCGACGTCATTCTTTCGCTGGATGCCGATTACCATGTGAGCGGGCCGGGGCATATTGCTTACATGAATGCGTGTTACCGCCGGAGGAAGCTGAGCGGGCCGACCGACACAATGAGCCGGCTGTACGTGGTCGAGCCGACGCCCTCCGTCACCGGTTCGAGCGCGGATCACCGTTTGCCGCTCAAGGCGTCCGAGGTGGAACAGTTCGCGCGAGGATTGGCGGCGTTAATGGGGCTGGGCGGGAGCGGAACGCTTTCGCCGGCCGCGCAAAAGATGCTGGATGCCGTCGCTAGCGACCTGCAAAAGCATCGCGGCAGTTCGCTTGTAATTGCGGGTGAATTCCAGCCGCCGGCGGTGCACGCTCTGGCGCACGCCATCAACGCCGCTTTGGGCAACGTCGGCACAACGCTCTATTACACGGAGCCCGTCGAAGCGAACCCGGTGAATCAATTGGATTCATTCACAGAGCTTTGCGCCGACATGGACGCGGGCAAAGTACAAACGCTGATCATGTTCGGGTCGAACCCGGTTTACGACGCTCCGCACAATTTCGATTTCACATCAAAGCTGAAAAAAGTCGCGAACTCGATCCTGGTTAGCTCGCATTTCGACGAGACCGCTGAGTACTGCCAATGGCATATCGCTGAATCGCACTTTCTGGAAACCTGGGGAGACGCGCGGGCGTTCGATGGCACCGTTAGCGTGATCCAGCCGCTGATCGCGCCCCTTTATCATTCGCACTCGGTCTTTGAAGTTCTCGGAGCCTTCACGGATCAGCCGGATCGCGCCGCATACGATGCCGTTCGAGAGCGGCTGAACGGACTGGCCGGCGCAACCGATCGGGAGTTGTTCTGGCGAAAGACGCTGAATGACGGCGTCATCGCCAATAGCGCATACGCGCCGATTTCCGTTACCACAAAGTTTAGCCCCGCGAGCTTGCCGCCGCCAAAGGCTGCTCTGCCTGGACAGTTGGAATTCATTTTCCGCCCAGACTCGAATACCTACGATGGCCGGTACGCAAATAACGGCTGGTTGCAAGAGTTGGCTCGACCCGTCACTAAGCTAACGTGGGATAATGCGGCGCTCGTCAGTCCAATGACCGCGGAGAAGCTCGAACTCACGCAAAAAGTCGCCGCGCGCGGTGGTGAGCACGGGCAGGTCATCAGCAACGTCATCGACATCTCGATTTCCAATAGCAAGGTAACCGCGGCCGCCTGGATCTTGCCGGGGCAAGCCGATGACGTGGTTGTGCTTCCGCTCGGTTATGGCCGCAAGCAAGCCGGATATACGGGCACCAACAAAGGATTCAACGCCTACGAGGTGCGCGTTTCGGACGCTCTTTGGAGCACCACGGCGGGCACGGAAGCGATCAAGAAAACCGGCCACGAATACCCGATGGCTTGCACGCAATATCACTTCAATATCGAAGGCCGCAAGATTCTCAGCACCGGAACTCTCGAGGAATACCGCAAGAATCCCACCTTCGCCCATGAAGGCGACGAGCAGCCGCCCAAGTCGGATTCGCTCTACCAGGAATTTGCTTATCCGGGTTATGCCTGGGGCATGGCCATTGATTTGAATAGCTGCAATGGCTGCAACGCCTGCGTGATCGCCTGCCAATCCGAAAACAATATTCCCGTCGTGGGCAAAGATCAGGTGATGCGTGGCCGGGAGATGCACTGGATCCGCATCGACCGGTATTACGCTGCCCAAACGCCGACCAACGATCCCTCGACCGAGCAGGACGACGTGCTGGATAATCCAGACACTTTCTTCCAGCCCGTCCCGTGCCAGCAATGCGAGAACGCGCCCTGCGAGCAGGTTTGCCCCGTCGGGGCCACTGTGCACAGCGCCGAAGGCTTGAACGACATGGTCTACAACCGCTGCGTCGGCACGCGCTATTGCTCGAACAACTGTCCGTACAAAGTGCGCCGCTTTAATTTTTTCCGCTTCCAGGATTGGGAGACGCCTTCGCTCAAGCTTCTGCGCAACCCGGAAGTCACGGTGCGCAGCCGCGGCGTGATGGAAAAGTGCACCTACTGCGTGCAGCGCATCAACAACGTGCGCATCACCGCAGAAGAGCAAAACCGCCCGATCAAAGACGGCGAGATTGTCACCGCTTGCGAATCCGCTTGTCCATCTCACGCCATCGTTTTTGGCAACGCCAACGACCCGAAGAGCCGCGTGGCCATTTTGAAGGCGCAGACGCGCAGCTATTCGCTTCTCGGTGAGTTGAATTCTCGCCCGCGCACGACGTACCTTGCAGCGGTTCGCAATCCGAACCCCGAATTGCCGGCCCCGGCTCTATTAAAAGACGAGGAGCAGACATGAGCGCCGGCCAGCCGCCCATCAACTCTCCCGAGATTCGCCGGCTCGAACCAGTCCTCGGTCCGGGGCATACCTACGGCTCAATCACGGACAAGATCAGCTCGATTGTACTGACCCGGCCTGTCTCGCTCGGATGGCTGGCCGGGTTCGGCATCTGTTTTTGTTTCATCATGCTTCTGAATCTCGCCATCGTTTATCTGATCGGCAAAGGCGTGGGAATTTGGGGCATCAACATACCGATCGGCTGGGGATTTGCCATCGTCAATTTCGTGTGGTGGATCGGTATCGGTCACGCTGGAACGCTTATTTCCGCCATTCTTTTCCTGCTCAACCAGAAGTGGCGCACGTCGATCAACCGTTTTGCGGAGGCGATGACTCTCTTCGCCGTAATGTGCGCAGGCCTGTTTCCGTTGCTCCACATGGGCCGGCCCTGGTACTTCTTCTGGATGTTTCCCTATCCGGCTACCATGCAGATCTGGCCGCAATTCCGCAGCCCCTTGATCTGGGACGTTTTTGCGGTGTCTACGTACTTCACGGTTTCTCTTCTGTTCTGGTTTGTTGGGTTGATTCCGGACCTAGCCACGCTCCGCGATCGCGCTGTCTCGAAGCCAAAAGCCATCATTTACGGCATGTTGGCACTAGGCTGGCGGGGTTCGGCACGCCATTGGCAGCGTTATCAGTCTGCGTATCTGCTCTTGGCGGGATTGGCCACGCCGCTGGTGCTCTCGGTGCACACGGTAGTGAGCTTCGATTTCGCCATCGCCATCGTACCAGGCTGGCACACCACCATCTTCCCGCCTTACTTCGTAGCTGGCGCGATTTATTCTGGTTTTGCGATGGTGATCACCATCGCCATCCCGCTACGCAAAGCCTACGGCCTCGAGGACTACATCACCATGCGCCACCTGGAAAATATGGCCAAGGTGATGCTGGCCACCGGCCTAATCGTGGCCTACGGCTACTTTTTCGAGTTCTTCATGTCGATTTACAGCGGCAACAAGTGGGACGTATTCCTGGTCGAACAGAGGTTGCACGGCCCGTATGCCCATTATTATTACGCTCTGATTCTCTGCAACATCCTCACGCCTCAATTGCTCTGGTTCCAGAAGATTCGCACAAATGTGTTTATTCTCTTCTTGATGTCGTTGGTCATTAACACCGGCATGTGGCTCGAGAGGTTTGTGATCGTAGTCATCAGCCTGACGCGCGATTTCGTTCCTTCCGCTTGGGGACGTTACTCAGCCACTTTCTGGGATTATGCCGTTCTGACGGGCACGCTTGGCTTGTTTGCCGGCTTGCTCTTCCTGTTCGTCCGCGTCCTGCCGGCGATCTCAATTGCGGAAATGCGCGAGTTGGTAGCGCATAATTCCGAGGAACACGAGTGATGGAACAGCACCGAATGCGCACATACGGGGTCGTGGGTGAGTTTGAAACACCCAAGAAGCTGATCCAGGCCGCGGAAAAGGCCCACGCAGCCGGTTACAGGAACATGGATGCGTATGCCCCATTCCCTGTCGAAGGACTCTCCGAAGCCTTGGGACTCAAGCGTTCTTTGGTGCCGTTGGTGACGCTGACCGGCGGGCTGCTTGGCGGGCTGAGTGCATTTGGATTTCAATACTGGGTTTCCGTCATCTCCTACCCGGAAAACATTGGCGGGCGCTCCTTGAATAGCTGGCCGGCGTTCATTCCTGTGACCTTCGAGTTGACCGTTCTCGGCGCGTCGCTCTTCGCCGTCTTCGGAATGCTGGCGATGAACAAGTTACCGCAGCCGCATCACCCGCTCTTTAATGTCGAGCGCTTTCAGAAACATGCTTCCGTCGACCGCTTCTACCTTTGCTTGGAAGCAACCGATCCGAAATTCGGTGTGGCGGAGGCCACCAAGTTCTTGAAAGAGATCGAAGCGCAGAACGTCAGCGAGGTCGAGGATGATTAATTCCTCGCAAACGCGAACCAGGGCGAAAAGGCTGGCATTCTTGTGCGCCGCCGCGTGTCTGCCCTTCCTGGCCGGTTGCCGCCAGGATATGGCCGATCAGCCTAAGAACACGCCGCTTTCCCCCAGTTCGTTCTTTGAAGATGGGCGCTCGGAGCGGCCTTTGATTGACAACACCGTGCCGCGTGGCTCCTTGGCCGACGATGCGTTGTTCGTCCCCAAAGATTCCAACGTGTTTCCTCTTCCCCTGACGATGGACCTTATGGACCGCGGCCAGGAGCGCTTTAAGATTTTTTGCACGCCCTGCCATGGCTTACAGGGTGACGGCAACGGCATGGTCGTTATGCGCGGAATGAAGCGGCCGCCCACCTATCATCAGCCTCGTCTGCGCGAGGTTCCCAATGGTTACATCTTCGATGTGATTACGAATGGCTTCGGGCAGATGCAGGGCTACTCCGCACAGATACCGCCTAGGGACCGCTGGGCTATCGTTGCATATGTCCGCGCGCTGCAATTAAGCCGTAACGCTCCGGCATCCGAGCTGCCCGAGGATCTGCGGCAAAAGCTTTCTCAAGGAGGCTCCGCGAAATGACTGCGCAGGACTACATGGCGCCGGAGAGCATCGGCCGCCTGCAGCAGCGCGCACTGGGCGTGGCCGTAGTCGGAGCGATTCTCTGTCTTATCGGTTGGCTGAAGTGGCCATCGCAATTCTTTCACTCCTATCTGGTTGCGTATCTTTTTGTTCTTGGCCTGTCTTTGGGCTCGATGGGATTGCTGATGCTTCAGCATTTAACAAGCGGGCATTGGGGCATCATCATTCGCCGTCCCCTCGAAGCCGCAATGCGCACGCTGTGGCTCGTCGCGCTCCTGTTCGTACCCGTCATTTTCGGCATGAAGTACATTTACGGCGCCTGGCTGAATGCTCCGGCAACCGGAGAAGGCGCGCTCTCCATTTTCGAGAAAACCTATCTGACCACGAGCAATTTCATCATCCGCGCGGTGATTTACTTCGCGGTTTGGCTCGT
The DNA here is from genome assembly GCA_963767755.1 of uncultured Acidobacteriota bacterium. Classification (GTDB taxonomy): domain Bacteria; phylum Acidobacteriota; class Terriglobia; order Acidiferrales; family UBA7541; genus Acidiferrum. The sequence goes on from CAVYFO010000037.1 coordinate 37,553, forward strand.
GCTGGTGGCTTTCCTCGAGCGCTGGTCTCGTCAGCAAGATGTGGATACCGCGAACCGCGCCTTACGGCGCAAATTCAAAATGCTCAGCGGGCCGGGCATCATTCTCTACGTCTTTGGCGTGGGATTCGCTTCGATCGATTGGGCCATGTCCCTCTCTCCGCACTGGTTTTCCACGATCTACGGATTCATTTTCGTCGTGGGCGAGGTCATCTCAGCTCTGTGTCTCGTGATTGCCATGTGCGTCTTGCTTGCTCGGAGTGCCCCGATGGCTGGCTTGATCCAAGCGCGCCACTTGAGCGATCTTGGCAAGCTGCTTCTCACCTTTGTCATGCTATGGGCTTATTTTTCGTTTTCGCAGTTGCTGATCATTTGGTCCGGAAATCAGCCGGACGAGATCAGCTTTTATCGCAGCCGCCTCTACGGAAGCTGGGGCGTGGTAGCCGTGATTGTTCTACTTTTCCATTTTTTCGCGCCCTTTTTCATGTTGCTTTCACGCGACCTGAAGCGCAGCGCCAGCCTGCTTCCCAAGGTGGCCTTTCTTCTGATTGTCATGCGCCTGGTCGATCTTTTCTGGACGACGCGCCCGGAGTTTACTTCCAGCGCCCTGCCCAGTTGGTTTGATATTGTTGTGCCTGTCACGCTCATTGGTTTGTGGCTTGCTATCTTCGCTAGAAATTTGAAGAGCCAGCCGCTTCTTCCTCTGGGCGATCCGAAACTTCACGAGGCTATTGAAGTCCATGAGTACTGAGCATCACAACGCGGATCAGAACAACGGGCAACCGCCCATACACCCGGACGTCAAGTTCGAGCCGGCGGACATTAATACCCGCACGATTTTGCTTTATCTGTTCTATTTGGCGCTGGCCGTGGCTGGAACGTTTTTTATCAGCATATATATTTTCCGGTTTATGACGGAGATGGCGGCCAAATCCGATACGGCTCTGCCTCCCATGCGGCAGGGAGTGGAGGCGACTCTCCCTCCCGAGCCTCGTCTTCAGGGCGTGCCAGGACATACGAACGACGCGCAAGAAGACCTCCGGGAAAAGATAAGCGCCGATCAGGCAGCGAACGAACGGCTCGGTTGGATTGATCAACAGTCTGGCATCGCGCAAATACCTGTGGAAGACGCGATGAAACTTCTCGTCTCGAAGGGACTGCCGGGTGCGTCCGCGCCGCCGACAGGGAATAAAAGGTGAAATCATGAAGTGGCTGTGTTCCATCTTCGTGGGATTTGCGTTGTTGCTGGGGACCAGTGCCGCCAGCGCTCAGACTGTTCCGAGCAATGTCGGCACGGCCTCGCAGGGCTTGCCACCCATTTTGCAAAACGTCGGTTTCGAGCCGACCCTTAACGCGCATCTGCCGCTCGATCTGACTTTCCGGGACGAGACGGGCCGCGATGTTCAGCTGCGCGAGTATTTTACGAATAGACCGGTCCTCCTCGCGCTCGTTTACTACGGCTGCCCCATGCTTTGTGATGAACTCGAGCAAGGCGTCGTCGGCAGCTTGCGCATGCTTTCGTTCAATCCAGGCACGGACTACCAGGTCGTGTTTGTGAGCTTTGACCCCCGCGAGACCTCGGCGATGGCGGCACAGAAAAAGGCGTCGGCGATGAAGCAGTTTAACCGCCCTGCCACGGCCGACGGCTGGCACTTTCTGACTGGCTCGCAAGAGTCCATCGAATCCCTAACCAAAGCGGCCAATTTCCGCTATACCTTCGACAAGAAATCTGGCCTCTTCGCGCACGCCAGCGGCATTATGCTGCTCACTCCCGATGGCCGCATTTCACGCTATTTTTACGGCGTCGAATATCCTTCCCGCGAGGTCCGTCTCGGTCTGGTGGACGCCTCGGCAGGTAAAATCGGCACGGTCATCGATCATGTTCTGCTCTATTGCTATCAGTACGACCCCTCGTCGGCCCGTTACAGCGCTTCCATCCTCAAGATTCTGCGCCTGGGGGGAGTTTTGACGATTGTTTGCCTGGTTGGGGGAATGTTGATTTTCCGCCGGCGCGATCTTGGCGCCGCGCTAAAGAGGACTTAAGGAGCCCACTGAGCCGTGCCGTCGCAATTGCCAATTTATCCGCAGCAGGCCTCCAACTTTGCTCCTCAAGTGGACTCGCTGATGACGTTCATGATCTTGGTGTCCGCCTTCTTCACGGTCGCCATCAGCGCTGCGATTATCTATTTCTTTTTCAAGTACCGGCGCAAGGCGGAGAACGAAATCGGCGTGCCGATCCACGGGGACATGCGTCTGGAGCTTACCTGGATCGTCATTCCCCTCATTATTGCCATGGTCATGTTCGGCTGGGGCGCGGTGGTCTACGTCGACTTTCGGCATTCGCCGGCGGACACCCTCGATATCTATGTGATCGGCAAGCAATGGATGTGGAAGATCCAGCAGCCCAATGGCCGGAAAGAAATCAATGAGCTGCACGTCCCCGTCGGCCGCGACATCAAACTCATTCTCGCCAGCGAAGATGTCATTCACGATTTCTACGTGCCGGCCTTCCGCGTGAAGATGGACGTGGTTCCAGGGCATTACAATACGATGTGGTTCCGTCCCACCGAGCCCGGACGTTATCACTTCTTCTGCTCGCAGTATTGCGGCACGAATCACGCTGTCATGGGCGGCTGGGTCACGGTTATGGAGCCTTCCGACTACGCCGCTTGGCTTTCCAGTTCCATGGAACCCGGTGTCGATCCCATCCTCGCTGGCGAAAAACTCTTTTCCGAAAAGTCCTGCAGCATGTGCCATGTCGCCAATGGATCAGGCCGCGGGCCGTCACTCGATGGCGTTTATGGTCACAGCGTTCGTTTGGCCAGTGGCTCGACCATCGTCGCGGATGATGCTTACATCCGCGAATCGATGCTGCTTCCCAATGCAAAAATCGTGGCTGGATTTCTGCCGATTATGCCTTCCTATCAAGGACAATTGACCGAGGATGAGATTCTCAGCTTGACGACCTATATCCGCTCTTTGCAATCGCAGCCGGTGCCCCCTAAGGGTGGGGGAGCGATGCCGGCAGGGAAGAAATAATCCATGGCTACAACAACTACAGCGCCGGCACACACCATGCCTCGCGACCATTACTTAAATTCCTCCTACGGCATCCGCTCCTGGCTGCTGACCACGGACCACAAGCGCATTGCCTGGCTCTATCTCGCGGGCGTCACGTTCTTCTTCACTCTCGGCGGCATTTTCGCCGCCATGATTCGCATCCACCTGCTCACTCCCAACGGCCTCCTCGTCTCGCCCGAGACCTACAACAAGCTCTTCACCATGCACGGCGTGTCCATGATTTTCTTTTTCCTCATTCCTTCCATTCCCGCCGTGCTGGGTAATTTCCTCATCCCGCTGATGATCGGCGCAAAAGATGTCGCCTTTCCCAAGCTCAATCTCCTCAGCTGGTATATTTACATTTTGGGGGGATGCTTCGCCCTCTACGCTTTCGCCACCGGGGGATTGGACACCGGCTGGACCTTCTACACGCCTCTCAGCAGCGTCTATTCAAACTCTGCCGTAGCACCCGCCGTAATCGGAATTTTCATCAACGGTTTTTCTTCCATTCTGACGGGCATGAATTTCGCGGTCACTATCCATACCATGCGCGCTCCCGGCATGACCTGGTTCCGCTTGCCTCTTTTTGTTTGGGCGAATTACGCTACCAGCATCATCTTTATCCTGGGTACTCCGGTCATTGCCATCACGCTTCTTCTCGTGGCCCTTGAACGTACTCTCCATCTCGGCTTTTTCAATCCCGCCCTCGGCGGCGACCCCATCCTTTTCCAGCATCTGTTCTGGTTCTATTCTCACCCCGCCGTTTACATCATGATTCTTCCGGCCATGGGCGTAATCAGCGAGATCATTCCAACCTTCGCTCGCAAACCCATCTTCGGCTACACATTTATCGCGGCCTCCAGCATCTCCATCGCTGTCATCGGATTTTTCGTCTGGGCTCACCACATGTTCCTCACCGGTGAATCGACCTATGCGGCTCTGGCATTCTCTCTTCTCAGCTATCTCGTGGCCATTCCTTCCGCCGTTAAAGTTTTCAACTGGACGGCAACTCTCTACAAGGGTTCCATTTCTTATGACACGCCCATGCTCTACGCTTTGGGCTTCATTGGCTTGTTCCTCATCGGCGGACTGACTGGCTTGTTCCTCGCCTGTCTTGGGCTGGATATCCACATCCACGACACTTATTTCGTGATTGCCCACTTCCACTACATCATGGTCGGCGGCGCCATCATGGGTTACCTGGGCGGTCTGCACTTCTGGTGGCCCAAAATCACCGGAAAGCTCTATCCGGAATTCCTAGCGCGCGTGGCCGCCGTCACTCTGTTTGTGGGCTTCAACCTGACCTTCGGCCCGCAGTTTCTACTAGGTTTTATGGGCATGCCCCGCCGTTATCACAACTATCCGCCGGAGTTCCAGGTGCTCAACGTACTATCCACCGCCGGGGCTTCCATCCTGGCACTCGGCTATCTGCTCCCCATGGTTTATTTCACTTGGTCCATACGCTATGGCAAGGCGGCAGGCCCCAATCCCTGGCCGGCCACCGGTCTTGAGTGGACCACAGCCTCCCCGCCGCCGACCGAAAATTTCGACGTCACACCAGTTGTGGACTGGGAGCCGTACGATTACAAGAATCGGCCGGACTTGGGACTTTCGACTCCAGCTGGCCCGCTTGCACCGGCTCACGGAGACGATTGATTGAAGCGGCGAATTTAGTTTGACGCACTGGCGCCCCCGCGGCGCCGGAAATCGCAGGGGAAGAGGAGTACCGAGTGCACCGCACCGGAGAGCTTTTCGGACAGTACGAGACGATGGAGCAGCAGAAGGCTGCTGCCACCCTCGGCATGTGGATCTTCCTGGCCACCGAAATCCTGTTCTTCGGCGGCCTCTTTCTCACGTACACCATCAACCGCCAAGCTTATCCGGGAGTCTTTGCCGCGGCCAGCTCGACCCTAAGCCTGAAACTTGGCACCATCAACACCTTGGTCCTCATCGGCAGCAGCTTGACCATGGCTATGGCCGTGTGGAGCGCCGAGACCTCCAGAAAGAAACTTGTTCCCATATATCTGATCCTTACGCTGATTCTTGGCGCTGCCTTCCTGTTCATCAAGGGCATCGAGTACCACGATAAGTACGTCGAGCACCATATCCCTGGCCTGCCCTTCCAGTTCGAGCCGGGGTCCGATGCGGCCACCAACGCTCACGCCCAGCTTTTCTTCTCGCTCTATTTCGGAATGACCGGCCTCCACGCCATGCACATGGTCGTCGGTGTTGGCTTGCTGCTCTGGTTGCTTCGCCAATCGCTCAAGGGTCGCTTCACGGCAGAGTATAACGCTCCCATCGAAAACGTCGGTCTCTACTGGCATTTTGTGGATATTGTTTGGATTTATCTTTACCCTTTGCTTTATCTGATTGATCGGCACAAATAAGGGCAATTAGGAGACATTCGCGTGTCTGAGCATTCGGAGCATTCGGAGCATATTGTTTCGCCTACGGTCTATCTTCTTATCTTTGCGTCCTTGATGGTCCTTACGGTCACCACCGCTTGGGCGGCCACCGTGGACCTTAATGCCTACTTCATGGGCCTGAACATCATCGTCGCCCTCGTCATCGCCACCTGCAAAGCCAGCCTCGTCGTACTCTTCTTCATGCACGCCTACTATAGCGCGAAGCGCACCAAACTCATCATCCTCTGCGGTGTCTTCTGGCTTGCTACGATGCTCTTTTTAACCATGGGCGACTACGCCACCCGCGCGTGGGAGACGCACTAGCCCTCTGTCAGCTACGCCGCGGTTGGCGGCCAGTTTCCCGGGTTTGGGACATCTGATCTTTCCATCTTCCAGTCTCGTTGCTTGGTCCCCGAGCGCACTTCCGCCGTGTTCGGGTTTGTTGGTGTGTTTTGGGGTAGGAAGGTGACGGTCCGGAGGGAATTCCGGGTCACCTCTCGGCGAAAGTGAAAGGGGGGAGAAACGAACCGGCCCAGCCCTCAATCCCCTAAAGGGATCCTCGGCTCGCCTCCCCCACTGCCTTTGATTATGCACTCGGCAAGCCAAGTCTAAGTTATTTGTTATCACAAGCTTGTCGCCAGATAGCCGGGTAAAAACGCTCTACCCCCGCGAAAATTTACCCGTCGGGTATATCCTCTAGGCTCCCTTCCGTCCATCCATCACTGGAGATGATTCGAATCTGTAACCATGGGTACCTATTCTGAATCTATTTTTGTACTGTTAGTTGGGAATTCAACGAGAATCTTCAGCAAATGGGCGCTTTGAGGTTTTAGCCCAGATGGGCGCCGGTCTCGGAAAGTGATAATCATGCCAGTCTTCTATAAGATCGATAAAGAACGAAGGCTGGTCATGAGCTCAGGAACCGGTACTTTCAACAAAGAATACGCCCTCTCTCACCAGGATCGGCTTCTCGCTGACCTCGATTTTGATCCAAGTTTCTCGCAACTCCTAGATTTCACGCATGTTGCAAAGATCGACCTCACCGCTGCCGACGTCGAGCTGCTGGCTGTGCGTAACATCTTCTCGCCGGAATCGCGCCGCGCCATTCTCGTACCGAATGACCTGGCTTTCGGCTTCGGCCGGATGTATGAAATTCTCCGCGAAGCCGCGGGTGAACGTGGAATCCGCATTTTCCGTAGTCTGGAGGAAGCACTGGAATGGGTGCTTTCCAAGCAAGAAGCTCCCTGAACGCATTCCTTTTCACCGGTTTTGCGTCCCGTCCGCCTCCGGACAAAGTTCAAAGAATTCGCTTCTGTTCGCCTATTCTTGACCCCGCCGAATTCTCCCTGCTATTGTGAAGAGTTATTCTGGCCTCAGTCTACCCACTGAGCGCTGGAGCTCCTGTGGAGGGAGCGCATAAGTCTCATGGGCCTGACCAAACTGGTAATTCGGGGCGCTCGCCAGCACAACCTGAAGAACATCAGCCTCGAAATCCCGCGGAACACCCTTACCGTCATCACGGGCCTTTCCGGCTCCGGCAAATCCTCGTTGGCTTTTGACACCATTTACGCAGAGGGACAGCGCCGTTACGTCGAATCGCTGTCCGCCTACGCCCGGCAGTTCCTCGACCAAATGGAGCGCCCGGAAGTCGATGTCATCGAAGGCCTCTCCCCTTCCATCGCCATCGAGCAGAAAACCACCACGCGCTCTCCCCGCTCCACGGTCGGCACCATCACGGAAATCTACGACTACCTCCGCGTCATCTACGCTTCCGTTGGCATCCCTCATTGCCCCCAATGCGGCAAGCCGATCGCACGACAGTCCAGCGAGCAAATCGTCCAAGCCATTCTCAATGGTGAGCTCTGCCAAAGCGACGACCGCGTCATGATTCTCGCCCCCATTATTCGCGGAAGAAAGGGCGCTTACCGCAAAGAGCTTGAAAAGTTAGCGCAAGATGGCTTCGTCCGCGTCCGTATCAATGGAGAACTCTATCCGCTCGACGCCACCCCCAGCCTCGACAAGCGCAAAAACCATACCATCGAAATCGTAGTGGACCGCCTGCTGGTCAAGCCAGGCATCGCGGCTCGCCTTGAGCAGTCTATCGCTACCGCTCTGAAGCTCGCCGGGGGACTTGTTACCGTCGCCATTGTCAGCGGCAAAGAACATGTCTTCTCCGAAAAGCTGGCATGCCCGGACTGCGGCATTTCTGTACCCCAACTCGAGCCGCGTTCCTTCAGTTTCAATTCGCCCTACGGTGCCTGCCCAGCCTGCAATGGCCTGGGCTCGAAGTACGATTTCGATCCCGCTAGGATTATCACGGACTGGACCCGTCCGCTCTTCGATGGCGGCCTCGGTCCCGGCTCGAGCTCCGCGATTCTCAAGCGCACTCTCGAGCTCGCTGCTTATGCCTATCACATCGATCTGGAAACTCCGTTCGAAAAATTCCCCCCGCGCATCCAGAACCTGCTCCTCTACGGCTATCCGCCGACGAACGGGCGCACCGGCCCTGAGCAAAAAGAACCTGCGGGAAAGAAATCACCAGGTGAAAAGGCTTTCCGTTTTCCGGGCATCCTCAAGTTTCTGGATCGCAACTTCGCCGAATCTAATTCCGATTCTTACCGCGAGTGGATGACGCAGTACATGTCCGCCACGCTTTGCAATGTCTGCCATGGCAAGCGCCTCCGTCCGGAATCGCTCGCCGTCAAGCTGGCCGGCTATTCCATCGCCGATTTCACGGCCCTCTCGCTCGCCGCCTCGCGCCCGGCCGTCGACAAAATTCTTGCTCAGCTCACCGCTCGCCAGCGCGAGATTGCAGGCCGCCCGCTTGAGGAAGTCGCCGAGCGAATCGATTTCCTGCTTGCTGTTGGCCTCGGCTATCTAAGCCTCGATCGCTCCGCCGCCACGCTTTCCGGCGGCGAAGCTCAGCGCATTCGCCTGGCCACGCAAATCGGCTCGCGCCTGCGCGGCGTTCTCTATGTTCTCGACGAGCCATCGATAGGCCTTCACGCGCGTGATAACGATCGCTTGCTCGGTTCCCTCGAGCAGTTGCGTAATCTCGGCAATACCGTCCTCGTCGTCGAGCATGACGAAGACACCATCCGCCGCGCCGACTTTGTCGTTGATCTCGGCCCCGGCGCGGGCAATGCCGGAGGCTATCTCGTCGCACAAGGTAAGCCGGAGCAGATCGCTGCAAGCGCGGAATCTCTTACGGGCCGCTATCTCAGCGGTGCCGCAAAAATCGCCATCCCGGAAAAGCGCCGCAGTCCCAATGGCAAAGTCATCCAGATTCTCGGTGCCACGTGCTAACAATTTGAAGGATGTCGACGTGACGCTGCCGCTCGGCCTGCTCACGGTCGTCACGGGTGTCTCGGGCTCGGGTAAATCTACTCTCGTCAACGACATTCTCTATCGCAGCTTGGCCCAAAAACTCTATCGCTCCATGGAGCCACCCGGCGCGCACCGCCAACTTCTCGGGGCCGATCAAATCGACAAGGTCATCGAGATCGATCAAGCTCCCATCGGCCGCACGCCCCGCTCGAATCCCGCCACTTATACGGGAGTCTTCGCTCCCATCCGCGAACTTTTTGCCATGCTTCCCGAATCGCGCGAGCGCGGTTACCGCCCCGGCCGTTTCAGCTTCAATGTAAAAGGCGGCCGCTGCGAAGCCTGCCAGGGCGACGGTTTGCGCCGCATCGAAATGAATTTCTTGCCCGACGTTTACGTCATGTGCGAAGTCTGCCGCGGCAAGCGCTACAATTCCGAAACGCTCGCCGTCCGCTACAAAGGCCACACCATCAGCGACGTCCTGAACCTTCCGTCTTCCGACGCTCTGAAGCTCCTCGAAAATATCCCGCAAATTCAACAAAAGCTTTCGACGCTCGTCGAAGTCGGCCTCGGCTACGTCACCCTCGGCCAGTCCGCCACCACGCTCTCCGGCGGCGAGGCCCAACGCATCAAGCTTGCCCGCGAGCTTTCCAAGCGCCAGACCGGCCGCACTCTCTATATTCTTGACGAGCCAACCACTGGTCTGCACTTCGACGACGTTCGCAAGCTTCTCGACGTCCTCCAGCGTCTTGTCTCTCTTGGCAACACCGTCCTCATCATCGAGCACCATCTCGACGTCATCAAACAAGCCGACTGGATCATCGACCTCGGCCCCGAAGGCGGCGAAGGCGGCGGCCGCATCGTCGCCCAGGGCCCACCCGAACAAGTTGCACGCACTAAAAAGTCTTACACCGGCCAAGCCCTCGCCCGCGTCTTGGGCATCTCCAACAATGGCCATGCGAATGGTCACAACCCCGTTGCAAAATAATCGCGCAGCCACCGCTCTTTATCGGGCCCGCCTTCCGAGGCGGACTTCCGTTCGTTCGTGCTTCTTATGCTCCGCGCACCCTGTCTCTCCTTGCTACCATGCCGCTCTACGATTTACAGTGTTTCCTTCCCAATGAGCATCTATACCACCCCGCCTCTCACCTTCGGCGCTGTTCGCACGTATCCGCTCACTTCCCGCAAGAGCAAAGTAAGCGTCCGCGACTTCGCCAAACCTCCCGCCGCCAACGCCTCCGTAACAAAATTCCTCGACTCCCTCCCAAACTTCCTAGCCGCGCAAGATTTGCGCCATCTCCTCGCCGCCATCCATCGCGCCCGCAAACAGCGCGCCGCAATCCTCTGGGGCATCGGCGGCCACGTCATCAAAGTTGGCCTCGGCCCCGTCCTCATCGATCTAATGAAACGTGGCTTCGTCTCCGGCATCGCCATGAACGGTGCCGCTCTGATTCACGATTTCGAAATCGCGCTCGCAGGTAACACCTCCGAAGATGTCGACGCCGGCCTCGGAGCCGGCCAGTTCGGCATGGCCGCTGAAACCGGCGAGTACATCAACGAATTCTCCAAACTCGCCGCTCGTCTCCACATCGGATACGGCGAAGCCGCCGGCCAATTCCTAACCAGTGGCATTCTGAATGTAAAGCGCGCCGCCTCCAGCGTCCTCGTGGCAGCTTACAAGCAGCGCATCCCCGTTACCGTACATATCGCCATCGGCACGGATATTCCGCATATGCATCCCGCCGCCGACGGTCCGTGCCTCGGTGCCGCCACGTTCCTCGATTTCCGTCTCTTCTGCGCCCTCGTGAAACAAATGCATCCCGGCGGCATCTACCTAAATTGGGGCTCCGCCGTGCTTCTTCCCGAAGTCTTCTTGAAAGCCGTGAGCGTCGTCCGCAATCTCGGCGTGCCCTTGCATCCCATCACCACCGCCAACTTTGACTTTATCCAGCATTACCGTCCGTTGCAAAATGTAGTGAAACGTCCCACCGTCTCACAGCGCGGAGGCCGCAAATCGGAGTCGCGCGGCTACGCCATCACCGGCCACCACGAAATTCTCATGCCTCTGGTCGCCGCCGCGCTGGCCGCTGGCTGGCCCAGGACTCCGCGCCAAGGCAAACGATGACCCTTTTCGACGACAACCCGTCTCTCCCTCCAGATGAGCATCCGGCCTCGCCGTCTCGCGTTCAACCTGATCACGATGCTGATGCACCTCAGCCGCCCGCATCCTTTGCCGAACCACCTCTACCGGGTGACCCCATCAGTCTCGCGGCCACCTTTCCCCAGCCGGCTCCCTCCTACTCCGCCAAACCATCTCTACCCGAGGATCTCCGCATCTCCTGGTCCTGGCCTCATCTCATCCTTTTTCTTTTTTTTGGATTCTTCAGCTTGTTTCTGATTCAAGGCGGCTTTCTGATTTACTACGCGCCGCTCCATCATTTTGCCAATGAAAAAGATTTCGAGCGCTTCGTCTTGTCAAAGCCGTCTTTCGCCATCGGCAGCATGGTTCTTTGGTACGCCTTTCTCTTCCTTTTTCTCTACGTGACCTTGTCTGTGCTCCGTGGAATTCCGTTTTGGCGCACTCTTGGCTGGAGAAGGCTCACCCGCCGCGAAGGCGGTCCGCCGCGGAATCCCTGGCTCTACTTTTTTGCGGGATGCGTTCTTTCCGTGGTCGTTTTCATCGTTACCGCGAAAGTCCAGCCGCCTGAAAACGTGCCCATCGAAGAACTCTTCCGCTTCAAAAACACCGCGATGCTCTTCATGGCCATGGCCGTTTTGATCGCGCCTCTCGTCGAGGAAACCGTTTTTCGCGGCTATCTCTATCCGCTCTTCGCAAAAACCTTCGGCGTGGCCTTCAGCGTAATCCTCACCGGAGTCCTCTTCGGCCTGATGCACGGCGCCCAGCTTGGCTGGACCTGGGGCCTAGTTTCGATCCTAATCGTAGTCGGCATCATCTTCACGTTTGTCCGAGCTCTCACCGGCTCCGTCTTCGCCAGCTTTTTACTCCATCTCGGCTACAACTCGACCATCGCTGCCGTAACCATTCTTGGCACCCAGGGCTTCACAAAATTCCCGTCCGCCCACTGACATCTATCAGCTCCCGACAATTCGTTTTCTACCCTCGCCTCCGCTAGAATATTCGTTGGGGCACGGCACGCCGTGCCCGCTCTTGGCCAAGCTCGCAATCGCACTCTCGGCACAAGGTCTTTTAGGATTTTCAAAAAATGTACGTAGCCCAGCCCATCGAATGGACCGACCGCGGCGTAGTCATGCTCGACCAGCGCCTCCTTCCCGGCAAGGAAGTCAGCTACACCTACTCCGACTACCGCGAAGTCGCCAAAGCCATTCGCGACATGGTCATTCGCGGCGCCCCGGCCATCGGGGTGGCCGCAGCCATGGGTGCCGCTCTTGGTGTTCTTCACTCCTCAGCAACTTCCGTCGGTGCACTGGGCGCCGAATTCGCCGAAATCTGCGACGCACTGGCCAAAACCCGTCCCACCGCCGTCGACCTCTTCTGGGCTCTTGAGCGCATGAAGCGCCGCTTCGCCGAACTCACCGCCCAAACTTCCGACCTCACAGAAATCCGCCAAGCAATGGTCGAAGAAGCCAAGCAAGTTCATCTGGAAAAGAAATCCACTGACGAAGCCATCGGCCGCTTCGGCGCGGAATTCATGCCCGCCGATGGTCAAGTCATGACCCAGTGCAATGCCGGCGCCCTCGCCACCGCCGGCATCGGCACCGCTCTGGGCGTTCTTCGCGTTGCCTTCCAACAAGGCAAAAAAATCCACGTACTCGTTCCCGAAACGCGTCCCTATTTGCAGGGCGCGCGTCTAACCGCCTGGGAACTCCACAAAGGCGGCATCCCTCTCACGCTCATCACCGACAACATGGTCGGCCATTTTCTGAAAACCGGCAAAGTCGGCGCCATCGTCACCGGCGCCGACCGCATCGCCGCCAACGGCGACACCGCCAACAAAATCGGCACCTACCAGATCGCCGTTCTCGCCAAAGAAAACAATGTCCCCTTCTACATCGCCGCGCCCGTCTCGACTTTCGATCTCTCCATCCCGAGCGGTGATCACATCCCCATCGAAGAGCGCTCCGCCGCCGAAGTCACGCATCTTCAAGGCATCCATATCGCGCCCGACGGCGTCCACGCCGCACATCCCGCTTTCGACGTCACTCCCGCCCGCTACATCGCCGCCATCTTTACCGAACGCGGCGTCGCCCGCGCTCCCTACACCGATACTCTCCGCGCCCTAGCGCGATCCACGCAACTCGTCGCCTCACCGTCGAGCCGGTAAACGATGCTGCGCGGCCCGATGCACAATTCAATTCGCCACATCCTTCAGCTGGCGTTGCTAAGCGCACTTTTTCTCACCGCAGCTCAGGCAGAAGCGCAGTCGGGCAAATCCCAGCTCATTCGCCTTCATCCCTCGAATCCCCACTACTTCCTTTTCCGCGGAAAGGCCGTTGCCCTCATCACCAGTGGCGAACACTACGGTGCCGTCCTGAACGCGGACTTTGACTATCACAAGTATCTCGCGGCCTTGCAGGCTGATGGCCTCAATTACACGCGTCTTTTCACAGGCTCGTACGTGGAAGTCCCCGCAAAATCTTTCGGCATCTTGCACAATGATCTCGCTCCCGAACCCGGCCGCTTTCTAGCTCCATGGGCGCGCAGCGACACGCCCGGCTACGCCGGTGGGGGAACTAAGTTCGATCTGCAGTTGTGGGATCCTGCATTCTTCGCGCGCTTTCGCGATTTCCTCTCGGAAGCTGCCAAGCGCGGGATCGTCGTCGAAATCACGCTCTTCTCTTCTCACTATGGCGACGCTCAATGGCAGGTCGACCCGCTAAATCCCGCCAACAATGTCAACGGTACCGACGCCATCGACTGGAAGAAACTTCACACACTCGAAAATGGAAATCTTCTCGCGTATCAGGAACATTACACGCGAAAGCTCGTCGGCGAAGCGAACTCGTTCGACAATGTCATCTTCGAAATTCAGAACGAGCCATGGTCGGACCGTCCCGTTCTCGCCGGCGTCATCAATCCGTACCTTCGTCCTCCCGCGCGCGATAGCTTTCCGAATTCGGTCGATATTCCTGACACCCTTTCACTCACCTGGCAAGCCCGCGTCGTCGACTGGATTACGCAAACGGAGTCCACCCTTTCAAACCACCACCTCATTGCTCAGAATTATTCCAATTTTCGTCTGTCGGTAGCCAAGCTCCTCCCACACGTTGACGTCGTTAACTTCCACTACGCTTACCCGGACGCAGTGACGCTTAACTACGGCCTCGGCAAAGCTATCTCTTATGACGAAACCGGCTTTCTCGGTCGCGAAGACGACGCCTATCGCCGCCAAGCCTGGAACTTCATGCTCTCTGGCGGAAGCGTCTTTGATGGCCTCGACTATTCCTTCACCACCGGCCACGAAGACGGTTCCTATTCGGAGCCAAACGGTCCCGGCGGCGGAAGCCCGGCGTTGCGCCACCAGCTGCACATCCTTTCCCAATTCCTGCTGTCGTTTTCTCTTGTTGATCTGCATCCGGACTTCCGCACCGTAAAGCACGCCGCAGGTGTGACGCCTCGCGTCCTGTCTAATCCGGGCAAAGAGTACGCCATCTATCTCGATGGGAATGGCCCAACCAGCCTGACTCTCGAACTTCCGCCTGGAAGCTACTCCTGCGAGTGGGTGAGTGTAGCAACTGGAAGATCCGAGCAGTGGGAAAAATTTGCGCACAGAGGCGGCGAGAAAGCTTTGCAGTCTCCCACATTCCAAAACGGTGTCGCCCTTCGCTTAAAAAGGACTCCCCCGCGAACGCTGCAATAAGTTAGCGTTCCCTTCCCCAAGCTTGGCAAAGTATCCCTGCTTGTTGCTCCTTCCGCAGGGAGTTATACTAATGGTATGAAGACTGCCGTTTCTATCCCAGACGAAATATTCCGGCGCGCGGAGCGGCTTGCGCGGCGAACCAAACGTTCGCGAAGCCGCCTCTTCAGCGATGCTCTGCAGGAATATCTGACGCGACATTCTGCTGACGAAATCACCGAGGCCATGAACAAGGTTTGTGACGATCTCGGAGAGGATGCTGCGCTCGACCCGTTTGTGTCCGCGGCTGCGAGGCGCATTCTTGAGAACACAGAATGGTGATCTTGCAGGGCGAGATTTGGTGGGCCGACTTGCCCGACCCAACGGGCTCTGGCCCGGGCTTCCGACGGCCAATTGTCGTGGTCCAATCGGACGCGCTGAATCGCAGTGCCATTGGCACAGTTGTCTGCGTCCCTTTGACGGCGAATCTTAAATGGGCTCCAGCCCCAGGTAATGTCCTACTTTCGGAGCGGGCGACTGGTCTGCGATATGAATCCGTAGCAAACGCATCCCAGATCGTCAGCCTGGATAAGCGTTTGCTCACTGATCGAGTTAGCAAGCTGCCTCAGCGGAGCCTGCAACTCGTCCTTCTAGGAGTTGGCGTCATTCTTGGGAAGTGAGCCAGACTTTTGAAGCGAAGCCGTTCGGCCCCAACGGGCGTGTAACCGGCTCACTCTAGATCTTTTTTGGAACTCTTGTCCGCGGCCGATTCTGCAAATACATTATGCTGCGGCGGAGGCATGGGAACATCCCCCATGCGATCCTTCCACAACGCTTTGTTGAGCAGCGCCGTATCCACCGCGTCCGCGTGGCTGAAATCCAGGTTCTTCCCCGCTTTCCATTCCTTTGTATTCATTTCATAGATCAATCCGTTGTTGCGATTGCGAAAATCCGCGCTAAAAGGCTGCTGCTGCCCCGTCCCGCTAAAGAGCGGGGCCATTACCGCGGCTCGCGAATCATTCGCATTCATCGGCGGCGCGCCAAGCAGCGCCTCAATCGTGCGCACCACGTTAATCGTCGTGTAAAACGAGTGCTCTACGACCGGTTTGGCCTCGCTTCCTTCGCCGCTCAGCATAGGCGCGTACTTGCTGATCACCAGCGCAATGCTCCGGTGCGAGTCCACGTGATCCGGCCCATCTTGCGCGTCGTCTTCCAAAATCAAAAACGCCGTGTCATCCCAATACGCACTGTGCGACACCGCGTCCACCACGCGTCCGATCGCCAAATCATTGTCCGCAACCGACGCCGCAGGCCGTGGTTTGTTCTTCGTAAGCCCCGCTGTATGGTCGTTCGGTAGCCGCAACAAAATAAATTGCGGCATCGTATCCTTGCCCGCCTTACGCGCCGCCACAAATTGATCGAACTCATTCAAAAATTCGTCCGCCCGCAACTGATCCGGATACGCTACCTCGAAATCCGGAAACCGCGGATCAAAGTGGCCCTCTAACTCCACTTCACTCGCCACGTTCTTCGCCAGCACCGGTATTGCCCACGGATAAGGGCTCGGCCCGCCTCGTGGATCGCCCACGTTTTTTTCCAGCGGCTCGCCTTTATTGATTTCGCTCCGCTTGCACGCCTCTCCTTCCACCTTGGGAGGCCCCGAAGCCGGCTCGTCTTCTTCGCCTTTTTCGTTGCACCACCGGCTGACGATAAACTCGCCATAGTGCCGGTATGAAATTCCGTGGCTAGCAAGATCTTTCCACAGATAACCGCCCGTCGGCTCTCCCGCATCCGGAATTCCGTCCTCCGCCGACACACCGCCCAGCATGGCTCCCTCCGAATCGTAAGTGTGTTCCTTGCCGCGATAGTTGATCGGCCAGGTCTTTTCGTTATAGTCCGAGTTCGACCCCGAAGTCGACCACACGTGCCCGTCGCCCGAGACTTCCCCACTGTCGTAAAAATTATCGAGAATGCCGAATTGCCTCGCCAATTTGTGCTGATTCGGCGTAATGTCTTCCCCATACATCGCCAGCGCCGGATCGCCGTTGGCGCCCGCAATGTCGCCGAACACCTGATCGTACGTCCGGTTTTCCTTGATGATGTAAATCACGTGATGGATTTTATTTTCGCCACTCGCGAAGGGCACTCGATCTCCGTTTCCGCGCGAGGTGTTCATTTCAACCACTTGCTTCGTGTAATCAGAGAGGTTTGCCGTCACGGCGGCAATCGGAATGCGCGCCAGCGAACCGTGGATCATCGCCGGTCCATACGGATAACGAATGCGTCCGTCAGGCCGTTGCCCGATCGCTTTGGGATTTGGTTCCGATCCGCGTCCTTTCGCACACGCGATCAATAAGTCCCTGCCTGTGGCCGCCAAAACTGTGGGATACCATTCCGTCGGAATGAATCCCATCGCTGCCGTATCCCCATTTGCGGGTGCTTTCGCAAGGTCAAAAACCGCCACCGAATCCGAAATCGCGTCCGCCGAAAAAAGCGTTTTTTCATCCGGTGAAAGAGCCAGATATTCCGGATCGCTGCCCCCATATTTCTGTCCCGGAAGTTTCGTCGAAAGGTAAGAAACGGTTTTTCCACTGTGCGTATCGATCTCCGCGATCTCATCACGGTCTGTCAGCGCAACATAAAGCCTCGAATTGTCCCGATTGAGCAAAAGCGCCGTCGGGTGCGACCCGCCAGCCAACGGCGACTCTGGCTTTCTCAATGGAATCATCCGCAACACACGCCCGCTCAGCAAATCGAGCTCCGCCACCGTAGAGGCATTCCACAGCGAAACGAATCCGCGTTTCCCGTTGTTGGTCATGACCGCCGTGTAAGGCAGAGAAGCCGGAATCCGCTTCATCGTCGAAAGATCGAAGCGATGCACGATCTTCCCGTCGCGTGTATCCAGCAGCACCGCTTCGTCGGAATCGTTGCAGGCAACCAGCAATGTTTGCCGCCCTCTGCTCAAACCAACGCTCAACCCCGCTGGATACGTGACGTCCTTGAACTCCGCGCGGCGCAGTTTCCCCGCGGGAATGTTCGTGCGCGGCGCTAAACGCAAAAATCGTTCCGGCGAAATCCGGCCGTCATCAAAGCCGTAAACGGCGATCCCGTTTCCCGTGCTGCCCTTTTTCTCTCCCATCGGATCGGTCAGCGACGCCATGCTCGCGTAAAGGTGTTTGCCGTCCAGGCTGAACGCCAGCCCGAGAAAATACGTTTGTCGCGCTCTGCTGCCAAGCCGGTCGTCAGGAAAATCGGCCAATTCATTCGTTTCAAGATTGAGCACGGTGAGCGACTGCTTCTCTCCCGAAGTGTACGCGCCGTACCCGCTGTGCAGCAGGACCGCAAACTTTCCGTCGGGAGAAATGGCCATCGCCGTCGGAAGATTATTGATGGGGCGCGGTGCGCCCGGTACCTGGCCGAGCGATTTTCCATTTGGCAGCGGCACGGTTTGCGGCGCATCTTGCGCGACGAGGGCCGGTGCCGCGATGGAAAGAAATAGAATGCAAAGATTTCGGACTCCGAAAATGCGTTTTTTCATCGCGCGAGTGTATGCGTCCCGTATCAAAGAAATGTAAACGCCGCCGCCTAATAATGTCCTCATCGGTTCACCCGGAATTCCCTTTTGGTGATTTGGCCTCCGAATCCTACGCCGCCTTTCCACACCCGGCAAGCTGCTTTGGCAGCTCACCCTCGCCGCTTGCCGCTCGCGAAAACGCGTGTCTTTCCATTTGCTATCTGCTTGACGTGGTCAGACGCCTAGCCTATGGTTTTGCGCGAAGTTAAAATAGGAACTTTAGTTTCTGCATTATCCGTGCGTTTGCGCACAAATTCCCGCGCAAAGAAAGGTCACAGATGCCCGCCGTTGAGGCCAAGGTTTTTTCCATCGATGCACTCCGCGAATTCACCACGCGCATCTTTCTCCACTACGGCGTTCCCAAGGACGATGCCGTACAGGCGGCCGATGTACTCGCTTCAGCCGACCTTCGCGGCATCGATTCGCACGGCGTGGCTCGCCTCTACAGTTACTTCGGTCTCCTCAACGAAGGACTCATCAATCCCAAACCAAAAATCGCAACGGTCCGCTCCACGTTAAGCACCGCGACGATCGATGGCGATAACGGCCTCGGTCTCGTCGTCGGCCCGCAAGCCAATCGCATTGCGATGGACATGGCGGATAAAGCCGGCTCCGGCTGGGTCAGCGTCTGCAACACCAATCACTTCGGCATCGCCGGCTATTACGTTCTCCAAGCGCTCGAGCGCGACATGATTGGCTGGGCCATGACCAATTCCAGCAGCCTGGTTACGCCGCTCTGGGGCATGCAGCGCATGCTCGGCACCAATCCCATTGCTATCGCTTTCCCCGGCAAGGAAGAACCGCCCATCGTCATCGACATGGCCACGTGCACCGCAGCTTACGGCAAAATTGAGATCGCCCGTCGCAAAGGCACAGCGATTCCCATCGGCTGGGCCATCGATAGCGAGGGCCGCGACACAACCAACCCCGACGATCCCGTCAACGGCGGATGCCTGCTTCCGCTCGGCTCCGATCGCGATCGCGGGGGACACAAAGGTTACGCGTTAGCGATGATGGTGGATGTGCTCTGCGCCGTACTCGGGGGCGCGAATTGGGGGCCGTTTGCTCCGCCCTTCGCTTTGCGCCAGATAATTCCCACGGAGAGCGTCGGCAAAGGCATCGGGCATTTTTTTGGCGCCATGCGCATCGACGGATTCATCGATCCCGATGATTTTAAGCGCCAGATCGATCATTACGTGCGTGTTTTCCGCGCGACGAAGCCCACTCCCGGCACGAACGGCCCGCTCATCCCCGGCGATCCCGAGCGTCTCGCGGAAGCTGACCGGCGGAAAAATGGCGTGCCGCTGCTTATGCCGGTGGTCGAGGACCTTCGCGCCATCTCAAAGCAGACCGGCATTCCTTTCGACTGACTCCGGGAATCGGCCAAGATTGCTTCCGTTTTCATGCTGGACGGAGCACCATGACGATTCTTTCGCGGCGGCTGAAAAGCGCGAAGAAACCGAGAAGTTGTTTCCACGGGAAATATTTTTTGTTCAGCAGCTTCATCGCGCGCGCGGCTTCCTCGCCGGTAATGATTTCCGTATTCGCGTCCACGAATTCGCCTAGCGGCTCGCCCTTTATCCTGCAGGGCGCGATTTTCACGCGTGGATTGTTGCGAATGCGTTTCACTTTGCCCGTGTTTCCGATCGTATAGAGGAAAAGCCGCGCTTCGTTGCTGCCGAGATCCCCGGTAGGATCGGCGGCAAACCACACCGGCGTTCTCACGCCTTCGCCGCTTTTTTTGAATGTCTCGAGACTCACATATTTGTGATCGCGAAAAGCCGCAAATCCCATGGCATTGCTCCTGCTGGTTCGATGCGAATTGGAACATATCTGGCACGGAAGCAAAAGGGGAGGGGGAAGTAGATGATGACGTAATGACGTGGAGCGATGACGAGGTAATGAATCGGAGAGCCGCGGCTGCAGCGGCTCAGCGCAGAGGAGGCTTGCGACACGGTCGTGGGCTGCGGTCCCGACGCGTTCGGTTCTTCGATCGTCGGAGGTGGAGAGAGAGCCTTCCTCGCTTCGCTCGTCAGGACAGATTTCCTCGCCGGAAATCTGGTTAACCATATCATGGCACCACCCCCCGGTTTCCCACGGTTTTCGAGCTAAAGCCCAAAGCATAAGTTCAAGGAGCGAATGCGGGTCGAAGAGGAAGAAGGATAAAAAAAAGAGGAGGCGGGCCAGGTCGTCCCGCCTCCTTATGTCCCCTTTCGGGGATGTCCGGCCAGCCTGACGGAGGGCGGCCAGCCGGTCGTGTGTTGGCCTACCTATTAATCCCGGCAGACAGAAAAAAGTTCCGGTGAAAATGAAAAAAAATGGCTAGAATCTGTGGCGCAGGCAGACCCTTGGGCTGGAAGCTTGAAGACAGCCAGGCTTGCCGGCCCGAATTGCGGGGAGTTAGTCACACCTTATGCCACGCCCTTCTTCGCTGAGTCCAGATAACATATTGCGTTTTCTGCAAGTTACACATGGGGAGGTGTCTGCGAACGAGATTGCGGCGGGGTTGCATTTGGGAAAGGCGGAGCGCAAGGGGCTGTTTAAGATGCTGGCTGCTCTGCGGAAGCGGGGGGCGATTGTCGAGCTGCCGGGGGGGCGGTACCGGTTGGCGGGGCGAAAACGCGAAGAGGAATTGGCGGGGAAAGGGGATCGGGCTGCGGAGGCAGGCGGGGCTGGCTTGGCTGGCTCCGAAGAGCATGCGTCGACAAAACAAAGTTCCACGGGGAACGTTCCGCAGAGGCAGGCAGGGGTGAATGTGCTGGCGCGGGATGAGGTGCGAGGACGGCTGGTGCTGCACCACGACGGGTATGGATTTGTGGTGCCGGATGTGCCGATGCCGCAGTTGGATGGGGATGTGTTTATTCCGCGGGACGCCGTGGAAGATGCGATGCATGGGGATCATGTGCTGGCGAAGCTGCAGCGGGTGAGTGAGTTTCGCGGCGGCTCGCGCGGCGGTGGGCAGAGGGCGGAGGGGCGGATTGTGCGCGTGCTAGGGCGGGCGCATCCGTCGGTGGTGGGATTGTTTCGGTATGGGCCGCGGGGGAATGTGGTGCTGCCGTATGACACGCGGATTCAGCATGAAGTGGAAATTCCTGTTGGCGAGGAATTGACGGCGGAGCTGCGAGCGAAATTAGGTGCGGGCGAAGGCGGTGCGCGGGGGAGACGGTTTGAACGGCTGCCGGAATTGGATGGGGCGGTGGTGAATGTGGAGCTGCTGCGTTATCCGCGTGGGGGAGCGGCGCCGACGGGGCGGGTGATCGAAATTTTGGGGCGGCCGGGGGATCTCGGCGTGGACACCGAGATCATGATTCGGAAGCATCATTTGCCGCACGAGTTTTCGCACGCGGTGTTGGAAGAAGCGGAAAAGCGCGCAGAGGCCGTGAGCGAAACGGAGCGCGCGGGGCGCGATGACTTTCGACATTTGCCAATCGTGACGATTGATGGAGAGACGGCGCGGGATTTTGATGATGCGGTTTATGTGGAGCGGCGGGCGGACGGCGGGTGGGGCTTGCAGGTGCACATCGCGGACGTGGCGCACTACGTTCGAACGGGGACGGCGCTGGATCAGGAAGCGCGGTTGCGTGGGACATCGGTTTATTTTCCGGACAGGGCGGTGCCGATGCTGCCGGAAGCGCTTTCAAATGGGATGTGTTCACTGAAGCCGCGCGAGGAGCGGCTGGTGATGAGCGCGCTGATGGAGTTTGATGCAGCAGGGAAGATGCTGAGCGCGCACATGACGCCGGGAGTGATTCGCTCGGCGGAGCGGATGACGTACACAGACGTGAACAAAGTGATTGAGGGCGATCGGGATGCCACAGTGCGGTACGCGGGGCTGGCAGGACATTTTCGCGATATGAAAGAGCTTGCGCTGCTGCTGAATAAGCGGAGGAACGAGGAAGGCTCGATCGATTTTGATTTGCCGGAGCCGGTGATTGAGTTTGATGAACAGCAGCAGATGACGAACATCGTGCGGAGCGAGAGGAACATCGCGCACCGATTGATCGAGGAGTTCATGCTGGCGGCGAATCGGGCGGTGGCGGGTTATTTGCTGCGGCGCGGGATTGCTGCACTGCATCGAGTACATGAGAAGCCGGATGCGCGCAAAGTGTTGGAGTTTGAGGAGCTGGCGCAGGCGTTTGGGTATTCGCTGGGCGTGGCGGATTTGCATCAGCGGGAGATTGCCGTGCGGCACGGACGTGTGCCTGCGCCGGCAAAGGCTGGGCGGCCGGATTCTTATGGGCATGGGCGCGAGCGGGGGATGCGCGTGGCGTTGCCGGGTTCGACGGAGCTGCGGATTTCGCCGCAGCATTATCAGAAATTGCTTGCGGAAATTGGCGGGGAAGCCGGAGGAGAGGATCGTTTCTTACTTGATGCTGCGGTCGCTGAAGCAGGCGCGTTACGCGGCGGAGGCACTGGGGCATTTTGCGCTGGGGTTTGATGAGTACACGCATTTTACTTCGCCGATTCGAAGGTATCCAGATTTGATCGTGCATCGCGTGTTGAAGTGGGCGTTGGAGCATCCGCACGCGGCTGCGCCGGCTTCGAGCCATGCGGCGCGGGGCGTGGAGGCGACGCTTTATTCGCAGACGCAGCTGGAGGAGATGGCGTCGGAGACTTCGGAAGCGGAGAGGCGCGCCAACGGGGCGGAGCGCGAATTGATGGATTGGAAGACGGCGCAGTTTATGGAAGCGCATCTCGGTGAGGAGTACGAAGGACTGATTATTTCGGTGCAGAAGTACGGATGTTTTGTCGAGCTGTTTGAGGTGTTCGTGGAGGGATTGCTTCCCATCAACGCGCTCGAAGATGCAGCGGGTGCGCGGGTCATTTTCCGCGAGCGCGATCACGCTATGGTCGCGCTATCGGGAGGCGAGGGGAGGCGCGGCGGGGCTGGAGCGCGACGAGGACGCGGCGCAAAACCAAAGAAATTGCGTGGCATCTCGGAGATCGAGTCCACGTGAGGGCGGAGCGAATTGATCCGATGCGACGGCGGGTTGAGTTCGCCATTGCAGAGGTCGCGTGAGGCGCAGCGCCACGCGACTGTAGCGCTACTTTTTTTGACTGTCTTAGGCGCGGCGGCCTGCAGACGGGAAAGCGCGCATCAGAATGTGTGTCCGATTGATGGTGCAGCGCCGCAGTGGATGGGGCGACGAAACGGAAACTCTTGTGAGTACCTCCACTACAACGATGTTGAGCGCCAAACGCACTCGTGGTGGGCGGATTGCAAACTAGCCGTTCCAGAAAAGACAATGCAAGAATAAACTTTCGTTCAAACCGCATAAACCGGCGGTTACGCAACATCTATTATTCTTAAATGCTGGCTGAGTATGCCGGAGCGGTGTGATTGCTGTTAGAGAGGATTAATCATCGTGAGTACGACAACAGCTACGGAGCGCGCAGTGAAGCGCGTACACAATTTTAATGCGGGGCCGGGGGCTTTGCCGCTGCCGGTGCTGGAGCGAATTCGAGAGGAGTTGCTGGATTGGCGCGGGAGCGGGATGTCGGTGATGGAGATGAGCCACCGGTCGCCAGAATTCGAGAGCATTATTGCGGCGGCGGAAGCGGGGCTGAGGAAGCATCTAGCGATTCCGGAAGAGTACGCCGTGATTTTTGTGCAAGGCGGCGGAAGCATGCAGTTCACGATGGCGCCGATGAACTTGTGCTTGCCGGGGAAGCCGGTGGATTTGATTCATACGGGGACTTGGACGGCGAAGGCGCTCGGCGAATTAAAAAAGGGCATATTGCATCACGTTGCGGCGTCGACGGAGGCGGAGAAGTTCGCGCGGCTTCCGCGCCCAGAAGAGATCAAGTTATCGCCTGACGCTTCGTACGTGCATATCTGCACGAACAACACGATTGAGGGGACGCAGTGGAGCGAATTGCCGGAGACGGGGAGCGCGCCGCTCGTTGCGGACATGTCTTCGGACATTGCTTCGCGGCCGATTGACGTGAAGAAATTTGGGCTGATTTTTGCGGGGGCGCAGAAGAATCTTGGGCCGAGCGGCGTTACGGTCGTGATTGTGCGGAAAGATTTGGGTGAGCGAGCGGACAAAAATCTGCCAACGACTCTGCAGTACCGGACATTTATCAAGGAAAAGTCGCTCTACAACACGCCGCCGACTTTCGCGATTTACATCGTGGGGCTGGTGATGGAGTGGATCGACGCGGAAGGCGGAATCACTGGGATTGAGAAGCGGAATGCGGCCAAGGCGAAGTTGCTCTACGATACGATTGAGGCGAGCGGGGGATACTACCGGTGTCCGGTGGAAAATTCTTCGCGGTCGAAGATGAACGTGGTTTTTCGTGTTGCTGGCGGCGATGAAGGCGTCGAAAAACAATTTGGCAAAGAGGCCGCTGCCGCGGGGCTGGTCGGCACACCGGGGCACAGGTCGGTCGGCGGCATGCGCGTTTCGCTTTATAACGCGGTGACGCTTGAAGCGGTCGAAGCGCTTACGAGCTTCATGCGCGAATTCCAACGGACGCGTGGCTGACATCTTCAGGGGGCAGTGCAAGCCCCGCCCCTACACCACGGTGAGAAGTATCGCTGTGTGAATCGTCCCGGCCTTAGAGCAATCCCCGTGATGAATCATTTGTCCCCTTGTGCTTCTACAGGAGCGGGTGTAGTGTCTCTTGTCGAAGTAACAGGGGACTCAATTGATGGCGCAAAAGAGGATTGAACTTCCGCAGGGGACGCTGGACTTACTTATTCTTCGGACGCTGGCGCTCGAACCGCAGCATGGCTGGGCGATTTCGGAGCGCATTCACCAGATATCAAGCGACGTGCTGTTGGTTCAGCAGGGATCCTTGTATCCGGCGCTGCATCGGCTGGAGCGGCGCGGGTGGGTCAAAGCGAAGTGGGGCACATCCGAGAATAACCGGCGCGCGAAATACTACGAACTCACCAAAGCCGGGCGCAAACAGCTGGAACTCGAAAAAGATTCCTGGAAAAAACTGGCGACTGCCGTGGCACAGATTTTAGAGACGGCGTAGGAGGGATTTGTGTTCGACGATCTACTTTTCCGTCTGCGGGCCTTATTCCGGCGTGAAACCGTCGAAACTGAGGCGGACGCGGAGTTGCGATTTCATTTCGAGCAGCAAGTCGAGAAAAACATTAAAGAGGGTTTCACACGAGAAGAGGCGCTGCGGCGGGCGAGGATTGATTTTGGCGGGCACGAACAGCTGAAGGAAGAGATTCGCGATGCGCGCGGGGTGAATCTGATCGAGACGGTCCTTCAGGATATTCGGTACGGACTGAGGATTCTCGGCCGCACGCCGGTTATTACCTGCATTGCGATACTTTCGCTGGCTCTCGGCATTGGCGCTAACACGGCGATATTTAGCTTGATTGATACGGTCATGCTCCAGCTATTGCCAGTACGAAAACCACAGGAACTCGTGCAATTGTGGATACGGAGCCCAAAGCCGCTCATCGACGAACCCGATTCAACATTCACAAACGCTCTTTGGGAGGGTCTGCGCGATCGCCAGGATATTTTCTCAGGTATCTTCGCGTGGAACTCGACCCGATTCGACTCAGCGCAAGGCGGCGCGGTTCATGATGTAAATGGCCTCTTTGTAAGCGGCGACTACTTCGCGACGCTGGGTGTACGCCCGGCCGCTGGACAGCTGATTACGCTGGCAGACGACAAGCGCGGCTGCGCCAGCCTGGCCGTTATAAGCTATGGCTTTTGGCAGGACCATTTTGGAGGCGCGCAGACTGCGGTAGGGAAGACGCTCTCACTCGATAATCACAACTTCCAGGTGATCGGCGTTAGCGCGCCGGGGTTCTTCGGCGTGGAGGTGGGAAACAAATTTGATGTTGCCGTTCCGATTTGCACGGCCGACGTGTTCGATGGAAAGAAGTCCCGGCTTGACCATCGTTCGTGGTGGTGGCTGAGGGTCATAGGCCGCACGAAGCCTGGCGTCACTCAAAAGCAATTGAAAGCGCACCTCGGTGTAGTTTCGCCGCAAGTATTTGATGCCGCCGTTCCGAATGATTGGGCTCCAGCCGATCAGCAGAATTTCCGACATCGTGTTTTGTTGAGTTTTCCGGCTGCGACAGGAACGTCAGATTTACGGGCTCAATTCGAGCAGCCGCTCAATATCCTGATGGGTGTCGTGGGGCTCGTGCTGTTGATCGCGTGCGCCAATATCGCAAGCCTGATGCTGGCGCGAGCGGCAGCACGGCATAAGGAAATCGCCCTGCGCAAAGCGCTGGGCGCATCGCGGGTGCGTCTGATCCGGCAATTGCTGACGGAATGCGTGATGCTTTCTACCGCGGGCGCGGTGCTGGGCATTTTATTTGCGCACTGGGGAACGTCGCTGCTGGTGCGATTTATCTCGACAGGAGATAACAAAGTGTTTCTGGATCTCTCCTTCGATTGGCGGATTGTAGGTTTCACGGCGGCCGTGGCAATATTCACGGGCATGCTCTTTGGAGTGCTACCTGCGATTCGCTCCACGCGTGTCTCGTTAACGTCCGCAATGAAGGGCAGCCTGGCGTTTGAGGCTGAGAGCCGCGGCAGGTTTCGCCCCGGCAAATGGATTGTCGCATCGCAGGTGGCGCTTTCGCTGGTGTTGCTAGTGGCTAGCGGGCTTTTTCTGCGCAGTTTGGTGAAGCTTGTCACGATGGATGTGGGTTTCGACCGGAACAATATTCTGATTGTGCGCGCGAATCTGCACAATGCAAAAGTTCCGCTCGAGAAACAGCCTGCAATGTTTGACGAAATCGAGACGCGGTTGCACTCCCTTCCCGGCGTAGTCTCCGTCGGCCGGTCGGTGATGACTCCGGTGAGCAACTACGTATGGAATAGCGACCTTGAGGTGGATACACGGAATGCGCCAAAAGGGAATGAGGCACTGGCGTTTTTCAATTTTATCTCGCCTGGATATCTGCGAACCGTGCGGACTCCGCTTCTCGCGGGGCGCAATTTTAATGAAGGAGACACGAAGATGGCTCTCCGCGTCGCCATCGTAAATGAGATTCTCGCGCGAAGATTTTTTCCGCACGGAGATGCTCTTGGGAATTATTTCCGTGTCCACGCGGACCCAGGAAGGCCCGAGCCCCCCATTCAAATCGTCGGACTGGCAAAAGACGCAAAGTACGAATCGCTGCGCGAAGAGGCGCACCCTACCGCGTACCTCCCAATCACACAATTAACGGAGCCTGCGGAAGAGCAAGTCTATGAGCTGCGAACCGCGACGCGTCCTTCTGCGCTTATTTCGACCGTGCAAGAGGCTGTTGCAGGCGTAAGCAAGACGATTCCGCTCGATTTCGGTACCCTTGCGCAGCAGGTGGACGATTCGCTGGTGCAGGAACGATTGCTCGCTACTCTCTCCACCTTTTTTGGCGGATTAGCGTTGTTGCTTGCGATGATCGGGCTTTACGGGGCGTTGAGCTACCTGGTTACGCAGCGCCAGCCTGAATTCGGGATTCGAATGGCGTTGGGCGCGCCGCGAGGTGCCATTTTGCGGTTAGTCATGCGCGATGTGATCATAGTTCTCGCTGGCGGAGTGACGGCAGGGACGTGTCTTGCTTTTGCGACTGTGGGTATTTTGCAAAAGATGTTGTTTGGGCTTGCACCCCGCGATGCTTTTACATTCGTCGCCGCCATTGGAGTGCTCGCCGCCGTCGCAATTGTGGCGGGTTATATCCCAGCGCGCCGGGCCACGCACGTCGATCCAATCGTGGCGCTGCGGTACGAATAGTTCGCAGTTCAAAAAAAAGCGCAGAAAGTGCCCTGTGGATGCGAACACTTTCTGCGCGCCTCACTCTCTCAAACTTCATCCTTCGGCGAAAGTGCTTATGCCGACTTACGCGAGGTCGAAGAGAAGGACTTCTGCGTTGTCGACGCCGGTGAGTTCGACGGCTTGTTCTTTGGAGATGGCGGCGCCGTCGCCGGCTTCGAGCTGTTTGCCGTTTAGCTTGACGCTGCCGCGCGCGACCTGCACGTAGGCGTGGCGATCCGGCTGCAGCTCATGCTTTATGGCTTCGCCCTTGTTTAGGACCGTCGCGTACAGATTGTTGTCTTGCCGGATTTTTATGGAACCATCGCGGCCATCTGGGGAAGCTACGAGACGGAGCTTGCCGCGCTTCTCACCTTCGCTGAAGTTTTTCTGGCCGTAGACGGGCTTCAAGCCCTTTTCTTCGGGGAACATCCAGATTTGGAGCAGGTGCACGGGCTCGGTCTTTGACGCGTTGAATTCGCTGTGCGTGACGCCGGAGCCTGCGCTCATGTACTGGATGTCGCCGGGACGAATGACGGAGCCGGTGCCCATGCTATCGCGGTGTTCGAGAGCACCTTCGAGCACGTAGGTGACGATTTCCATGTCGCGGTGCGGGTGCCTGGGGAAACCCTCGCCGGGGGCGACGCGGTCGTCGTTCAAGACGCGCAGGGTGCGGAAATGGACGTGCTTGGGATCGTAATAGTCTGCAAAGGAAAACGTGAAATAGGTATCGAGCCAGCCGTGGTTGAAATGGCCGCGGTCTTGGCTTTTGCGGATGTCGATCATGGTCTACCTCCTAGGTTCGACGGGGCCAATAATACTCGTTATAACGACTATTGTCAAGAGGCGTAGTCTGAGGCTTCGTCGCAGGTTGACGGACTGGGCCACTGCGCGATGCAAAGCAAACATCTGATTACACTTACGGCGCCCCAAGTCCCATTCCCGGCGGCCTCTCTTTGGTGTAGAGTGGTGAAGTAAAGCGCATCTGCGATGCTTGCTGCTAAGGATTGTTCAATGGATTCCGCGCCGACTGCCACGCAAACAAAAAAGACCGATGGAGCTTCCGCATCTCGCGAGTCCCTTACGGTCACCGACAACCGCACTGGAAAAAGCTACGAAATTCCCATCAAGAACGGCGCGATCCGCGCTATGGACCTGCGGCAGATCAAGGTGGACCCGGCTGAATTTGGGATGCTAAGTTACGACCCGGCGTTCAACAACACGGCATCATGCGTGAGCAAGATTACGTTTATCGACGGGGATGCGGGCATTCTGCGCTATCGAGGGTATCCGATCGAAGACCTCGCTGAGAAAAGCACTTATCTCGAAACGGCCTATTTGCTGCTACATGGAGAGCTGCCAACCGCAACGCAGCTGAAGGACTGGACGTACAACGTTACACATCACACGTTCATTCACGAGAGCATCAAGAAGTTTCTCGACGGGTTTCATTACGACGCGCATCCGATGGGGATGATGATCTCAACGATCGCGGCGCTTTCGACTTTTTATCACGACGCTAAGGACATTTTTAACGCGGAGTCACGCCGCAAGCAGACTTACCGGCTGGTGGGAAAGATGCCGACGATTGCGGCGTTTTCTTACCGGCACACTTTGGGGATGCCGTACGTCTATCCGGACAACGAACTGAGCTATCCCGGGAATTTTCTGAATATGCTTTTCCGGACCACGGAAGCGAAGTACCGCCCCAATCCCACGCTTGAGCATGCTCTCGATGTGCTCTTCATTTTGCATGCGGACCACGAGCAGAATTGTTCGGCCAATACGATTCGTGGAGTGGGAAGCTCGCACGTCGATCCCTATTCGGCGACGGCGGCGGCTATTGCGGCGCTTTATGGCCCGTTGCACGGCGGCGCGAATGAAGAAGTGCTGCACATGCTGCTGGAAATCGGCTCGGTGCAGAAAGTTCCGGAGTTTATCAAGCGCGTGAAGGCCGGCGAAGTAAAGCTCATGGGCTTTGGCCACCGTGTCTACAAGCATTACGATCCGCGCGCGCGGATTATCAAGGATGTGGCCTACCAGGTTTTCGAATTGATGGGCAAGAACCCGCTGCTGGAAATTGCGCTGGAATGCGAGCGCATTGCTCTCGAAGACGAATACTTCATCAAGCGCAAACTCTACCCGAACGTGGATTTCTATACAGGGCTGATTTATCAGTCCATGGGCTTTCCGATTTCCATGTTCCCGGTGCTATTTGCGATTCCACGGACTTCCGGCTGGGTCGCGCAGTGGGAAGAGATGCTCTTGGACCCCGAGCAGAAAATTGCGCGGCCCCGGCAAATCTACCTTGGTCACGACACGCGGCACTATGTTCCCATGGATCAAAGAGGCTAACCGCAGACTTCCGTCTTAGACCTAAATGGGCCCCCAACATAAACATATTGCGTTGTCACGATTAAGTACCTATTGCTGTGTTACCGCTCGACACTGCAATTTGACTAGGTATAGTTAACGCTGAGAGGTGCGATGGCACAAGCTCATACAGGTCCCCGAGGTCCCGTGGTGCGCCGCCGAAGCCAGCGGGTGCTGATGCAAGTGGCGGTGCGTGTTCGCGGCGAGGACACACAGGGCAAGGAGTTCGTTGAAGAAACCGAAACGCTGGCGATCAACGCACATGGAGCGTTGATTCTGTTGAGTGCTCGCTTGACGAGCGGCAGCAAGGTTTTCATGCAGCATAAACGCACGCAGGAAGAGCAGGAGTGCCTCGTTGTGTATCTTGGCCCGGTGCGCGCGGGCAAGGCTGAAATTGGCTTGGAGTTTTCCGAGCCGCGGCCGACATTTTGGCGGGTGGCGTTTCCACCGGAAGACTGGAGTTCGAGACACCCGGAAGCCCGAACCGGCTCTCAAGGGCCTGAGCACAAGTAGCTGAGTTTCCTGCGTAATTTCCGCCGATTTTCTTGTCTTCTGAATTGCTCCAGGAATGTATTTATCTAGACAATTTGTCGAAGGCTTGTTAGAGACAGAGCGTGATGATAAGCGTTCTGCAAAAAGCCGCAAGCTCGCTTCTGCTGATTGTGATTGTTGGCGTGGCAACGCGGGTGGGCTTCGCTTGCTATCAGGAACGGCAATTCTCCGCGAAAGTTCTGAGTATCGTCCCATTCCAGACGGAAGCCGGACACATCGCTTATTCGATCGCCAGCGGGAGGGGATATTCTTCGCCGTTCCAGAGGGATAGTGGCCCCACGGCCTGGCTCGCGCCCGTTTATCCCTGGATTCTTGCGGGAATTTTCAAGCTTTTTGGTATCTATACGCTCCGCTCTTTTGTGGCCGCACTCTCTTTGAACATCCTATTCTCCGCCGTGACGTGCGTGCCGATTTTCTACACCGGCAAGCGCGTTGCCGGTCTCGGCGTGGGCAGCGGCGCAGCGTGGCTTTGGGCTCTTTTTCCCAATGCCATCATAATTCCCTTTGAATGGATTTGGGACACTTGCTTGTCCGCGCTCTTGGTCGCCGTTTTGCTTTGGGCCACGCTGGCCCTGGCGGAATCGCACCGTCTTCGCGATTGGAGTCTTTACGGGCTGCTATGGGGCGTTGCTCTTCTCACCAACCCCGCCGTCGCTTTGCTTTTTCCGGTGTTCTTGCTGTGGGCTGCTTATCGGGCGCGCCATTTCGAAGGCAAATCAAGATCGTTCGTCAGGCCCGCTCTGGCTGCCGCAATCGCTCTTCTGTGCTGCGTGCCCTGGACCGTCCGCAACTACGTTCAGTTTCACAAACTCATTCCGCTGCGTTCGAATTTTGCTTTTGAGCTGTACGTCGGCAATAACGAAAACTATGAAGACCAGTATAAGTTTCGACCCGGTCCAGTCACACAAGACCGTGAAATTCTGCGCTACCTCCGCATGGGCGAGATGCCCTTCATGGAACAAGAAAAAAAGAAAGCACTCGCTTTTATCGAGTCGCATCCGCGCATCGAGTTATGGCTCATTTCACAGCGGTTTGTGGATTTTTGGACTGGGACGGCAACTCCGGTGACAACATTTCGGCGGGCGGACTCGATGTGGCTCCGCCTGATACTGTTGAGCAATGGTGCTGCATTGCTGTGCGCCATTGCCGGCGTCGTCGTACTTTTTGCCCGCAGAAATCCCTATGCATTTCCGATTGTTGCTATTCCCGCGGTCTTTCCACTGCTTTATTACGTAACCCATACTTCGCTGCGCTATCGCCATCCGATCGATCCCATTGTGCTTCTTCTTGTGGCGATCGGTCTCCGGGGCTTGTGGGACTGGTTCGCGTCCGCGAGATCCAGCACGGTGACGGCGCACGCCCCGCTGGCCTAATACAAGTGAAAATAACCGTCCTGCTGAACCAGGCGGACGGGTACCCCAAATAGGGATGAAAGCTGCTCTGCTGTCAAAATTGTTTGTTTCGGGCCGTCGGCAAGAATGCGGCCCTCCCGCAGCAACACGACGCGTTCCATTTCTGGAATGATCTCCGAGACGTGATGGGTGACAAGCAGAATGCCGAGGCCGCTGCGTGCGAGTTGGCGCATAGCATCGCGAAGCTGAAATTGCGCGGCGATATCTAGCGCATTGCTGGGCTCGTCGAACAACAGAGTTTGCGGATCGTGCACCAACGCGCGGGCGATCAGCGTCCGCTTTGCTTCTCCCGAAGACATCTGAGAGACCGCACGATCCGCTAGATGCGCGATTCCCAGACGCTCGAGTGTGGCTTCCGTGCGCGCCAGATGCCCGGGATCAGGATGGTGGTGGGGAAAGATGCGCGTGCTGCTGAAAAAACCGGAAAGAACCACGTCGCGGCCGGTTGCGTCTGTCGTGCAAGACGCCAAAAGGTCCGGCGATACGATGCCAAGCAGGGACCGAAGCTCGAAGATGTTCCAGCGTTCGCGGCCCAGGATAGAGATCGAAGACCCTTCCCGCGCCAAGGGATAGCACTCGCGAGTAATGGTTTTGATCAGTGTGGATTTGCCGCAGCCGTTGGGGCCGAGAATGCAAACGTGTTCACCCGCGTCGATTTGAAGCGAGATGCCATCGAGCGCGGGCCGTTCTGTGGACTTTCCGCGCACCACGGTGACGTCGCGCAGCGCTAACAAGGGCGGCGGGCTGGTTGTCTCGGATTCGGGCAAGATGGGAACTATCTTAACCGAGAGCTGTGTGGAGGCAAGAATGGAAGCAACTAGAGACGAAGAAACGAAAAAGCAAGGTCGAACGCCCGAAGAGAAAAGGTGCGAGGAGATTTCACAAAAATAAAAAGGAGGTGAAAACCGCGGGGTTCTCACCTCCCGGGGTGGGGTGGGGTGTTACAGGACAAGACCTTCGGCGGCCGTGCAGCCTGCCCTGCCAGGCAGGTCTGCGGCCTCACTCGCTGAATGGATTGCGGTAAGAGACTCACCACCAAAGAGCTTGTCGTTGTGGTTTTGTAGCACTGCGATGCGCAGGTGTCAACGGCAAATGCAACGGCCCCTCATAAATCGCGCTGCCCAGTAGTTAAACTGCGTGTCTCGTGGCGTTCAGCTGATCCAGGATCTCGCGGACCACAGGGCTGAGGCTAGTGGGACTATACGGTTTTTGCAAAAAGCGCCCGGCAGTTTCCGCACCTCTCGTGCGAGCAGCGGAAGTGCTACTGCCAGCCGGGACATGGGTTCGAGTTACTTCGCCGGCGCGGGTCATTTCGATTTGACCGGGGGGACGGCAGGTGCTGGATTGAAGATGTCCTCGACTTTTTCGGCGAGCACGAAGTCGTAATCGCTTATTCCCTTGACGCTGTGGGTGGTGAGGTCGATCACCACTTTGTTCCAGACGTTACACCATTCAGGATGATGGTTCATCGATTGGGCAACCAGCGCGACGCGGGTCATGTTGCCGAAGGCAGTCACGAAATCCTTGCACACGTATTCCTGGTGTAGCTTCCCGTTCACGATTTTCCAACCAGGTAATTTGGGAAGGAGGGCTTGCACTTCAGTATCGGACAATTTCTTCGCGGGCATGGCGGTGGCTCTCCCAGATCAGAACTTAGTGACCCCTAATTATGAGCCCTGTTGTATGAGGCAGCAAGGATTCGGCTGGCCGGCGCATTTTGGTGCATTGAGTGCGCTCCAACTTGACACTCTGAACGGGCAGGTCTACACTACGGAGTTTTTAGATGGCCCCGAAAGCATACAGAGGGGCGGGACTTCCATGGACAAGAAAAGGCTCGATTATTACAAGAAAAAGCTGGTAACGCGGCGCGAGGAGTTAATGAAGACGATCGCCCGCACCCAGGAAGAGGGACGAACCGCGGATGAAGATCCGACGGTGGATCTCGCAGACAAAGCGGCAAACTCCTATACCAAGGAGTTCCTCTTTGGCATGACCAACACAGACCGCACGATTCTGAACATGATTGATGCGGCGCTCAAGCGCATCAACACAGACGAATACGGCGTTTGCGCGAATTGCCAAGAGGAAATGCAGCAAAAACGGCTCGAGGCAGTACCCTGGGCCAAGCACTGCATCTCCTGCCAGGAAAAAATGGAACAGGGATTGTTATAAATCCCGTTCAGTGATGCCTGAAGAGCGGCCAGCCCCGGAAGGCTGGCCCTTCACATTTCCGGCTCCGTTTGCCATTAAATTACCTTAGCGTACACTCTCTCTTTCATTATAAATCCGAAAAGAGTAGGTTTGTCCGTGCATGGCGGGAAAAAGCTCTTCGATGCGTGCGGCAGAGAGCGCGAGGAGAAGTGTGCGCGTATGGCTTGCGGAAGCCAGCGACGCGGTTGTCAGCGTTTTCTTTCCCGCTGGATGCAGGATTTGCGAAGGGCTGTTGAAAGGCGCGCGCCGGGTCCCCATCTGTGAGGAATGCCTTTCTTCGTTCGAGGCGCCTCCAGAGAAAAAGTGCGAGATATGCGGCCAGACCATCGGGTGGCTGGCTGCCGAGGGTGAACCGCTTCTCTGCCGGGCTTGTAAGCAGAAGGCTTACGCATTTGAGCGGGCGAGAAGCTATAGCATCTATGAAGGATCGTTGGTGAAGGCGATACTCCTACTGAAGTGGGAGAGGATAGAGCCGCTAGCAGCGCTGTTCGCCGAAAGATTGGCAGAAGTTGCCAGGCGGGAAGGAGAATTCCTGACCGCTGAAGTGGTCGTGCCCGTACCGCTGCACCGCGATCGCGAGCGGCAGCGGGGGTACAACCAGGCAGGACTCATTTCCAGGCCGCTGGCTCGTAAACTCGGCCTGCCTCACAAGGCGGTCTTATTGATGAGGACCAGGCCTCGCCCAAACAAGCAGGTTTTGACCTTTGAGGAACGCTGGGAGTCCGTTCGTGGCGCTTTTGCCACACGTCCGGGCAGCCAAGTTGACAATAAGCGCGTCCTACTGGTAGATGATGTAATGACCACTGGGGCGACGCTAGACGCATGCGCGAGGGCGCTCCTGAACTCCGGAGCCAAGTCAGTTGTAGCACTAACCGTGGCTCGGGCTTCGAGATATCCCCGGTTTGCCCCGGATGGTGGTAGTCTGTAGTGTAAGGCAGCGCGATGAGCGCAAACCGGCCAAAGTCGGTCGATTTCCGAGGGCGGTATGCCCCCGAAGCGGCTAGTGCCGCTGTGCCTGGGTCCGCGGATCCCGCGGACAGTAGATCCCACAACCCGATAATGTCCAGGCGCGCATCGTTGATGCAAGAGCCGGTGCTCGTGCTGAACGCTACCTACGAACCCATCAACGTGACGGCGGTGCGGCGCGCGATGGTTCTTCTGTTGAAGGGCGTGGCGCAGGCCGAGGAGATGCATAGCGCGGAAGTGCACTCTGCTGCCCACGCGCATAAAGTGCCCTCTGTCATTCGCCTGCTTGCCTATCGGCACATACCGCAGCAAAGCAGAGCGCTTTCGCGCAAAAATATTCTGCTGCGGGACCGCAATACGTGCCAGTTCTGTGGGAGGATTTTTCCCAGTTCAGAACTTACCCTGGACCACGTTGTGCCGAGATCGCGCGGCGGGCGTTCGTCGTGGGAAAACCTGGTGGCTTGCTGCTACCGTTGTAACAATAGCAAGGGCGACCGGACCCCAGAGGAAGCCGGGTTTAAGCTCGCTCGGCGGCCCCGGCCGTTTACTCTGCATACCTCGCGGCAGTTGATGCGGCTCATCGGTCACCGGGACGAGCGGTGGCGTAAGTATCTGTTTTATTAAACGTTTTCGGCAAAAAAGAGAGAGGCTAACTTTTTTTAAAGTCGTGGAAACCTTTTTCGCTGCCATGCATCTAAAATAGTAACTAACCACTTCGAGGACACACCCCGGGAAGCAGCTAAGGCACACGCCTTAGCTGCTTCTCTCCTTTTAGGGCAGGAAATTTTCCTCTAGTGTTTTTCTACTAGGTGTTTCCACGCAGTTTATCGGAGTGAGCAGCAGGGAAGCTTTGCAGCGCAGCTTCCTCGTCTGGAAATTCTGGGAAGACTTCATACAGGTGAGTGATTTTCAATACCTCTTCGACGTTGCGGGATAATCCGACAACCTTCATTTCGCCTCCGCCTTTTAGCACCATCACATAGATGCGAGCCAATTCGCCGATTCCGGAGCTATCGAGGTATTGCAATGCGCTCAGGTTGAGGACGATATGCTTGCGGCCCTCAGAGAGAAGCCGCGCAACGTTCTCACGGAGAACGCCAACTTCGAAAAACGTGAGGCGGCCACGAAGATCGATCAGAGAAGCCTGTGGCGTATGCCGGATGGTCGCGGAAAAATTCAATATGCACTCCTGATGGCTGGTACACACGATTCTACTGTGCCGGGGGACTTCGGGACAGGAGATTTCAGCTGAAACAAAGTAAGGTGAAAAATATCACAGAAAGCACGCAAGACAAAACCGCCCGCAGGGCAGAGATGAAACGTGGGCCTACGGGCGCGCCTGCTTATTGGCGCATGACCACGCGCAATCCGCGGCGCCAGCTTTCCGCCAAGCCGACTCGCGTGCTTTCCATTTCGGGCGACAAAAAGCGCAGCAGCGCGTCGGAGGACGGATGGAAGCGAAGCGCCGGAGCGACCAGATAAACAAGCGGCGGGGCGGACTGCAACTCGATTCCCGGAAAATATCCATACCGGGCAAGATCGCGCTGTTCCAAATGACGGCGAATCCGGAGCCAATAGCCAGCGGCCTGTAGCGGCAGGTGGATATGTTCGCTGGCCTTTAGTTCGAGAATTGCGAGCCGGCCAGCCCGAGTAACGGTGAGCAAGTCGAGAATGCCGTGCTCGCCTCCGGCATGTGCCAAGACTTGCGAATAGACGAAGCGCGAGTCAAGGGCAGCATCGACGCGGGTGACGTCCTCGCGCACGAGAGCTTCGAGCCAGCGTTCCGGTTGTGCGCGGTAAAAGGCGTGGCGGACTTCGGTGGCCAGCGGATGGCGATGAATTTCGAGCTGCTCGAGAAGCTTCTTAAGAGCGGGCAACGAAGGAGCTGTCAGCTCCTCGCGCGCATCCGGGCAGCCGAAGAAAATGCGCCCATCGTCCCAGCGTGCAAAAGCAAGTCCGCGAAAACGGAGCACAACCTCGCGGGATTGCGCGACGGCATGGACGGTGATGGCTCGCGGCGAGAGGGCGACGACCGCCTCGACCTCGTAACGCGAACGATCAAGGAGAGCCTGCGATTCGCGATGAGGAACCAGCCATGTCTCTTGATTTCCCGCATGGCGCGGATCGATTTTTTGGAGCGTCTCGCGAACGGGATCACGTTCGTAGATTTCGAGGGGCAAATCTGGAGCCAGGGCCAAAACGCGAGGAGCCACATGGCGCGTGGCACCCTCGGGAAGAATAAGCCGTAGCGCAAAGACAGCGCCTCGGCGGCAGGAAGTGCGTGAGCGTTCCAGCCACAGCAAAGCGAATGTAAGACTGCTCTCCGCTGTAGCAGCGGACTCGCCTTCTGGGACGGCAAGCAAAGCGACATGAGAGGAACCATGCCGGAGAAGGCCGCGAACATAGTTCCCGGAAATCGAGTGTTCCAGGTCGGGCGAAGCGGTCAGTGATTCGACGGTTTCATCCGGAAATTGTTCGGCAAGAAGAGTTCGTAGAAAATCGCAAAACGCTTCCCGCGAAAGATCGCGCTGGGTCCGCTCGAATTCCAGCCGGACAAATTCGAGACGGTCGGGTTTCGTGCGGCCAAAGCGCTCAACCGCGAGAGCGAGACGCTGGTCGGAATGGTCTGTGATAGCAAGAACGCGACGCGTCAGATTATGATTTTCCGACCACAGATGCAAAAGCGGCTTTTCCGCGGCGCCGCGGATTTCCCATGAAAGCCCAAGGAAGGGAGCTACGCGTCCGCCATTCTCGCGAATCTCAATGGCGCCGTCCGCGGTGAATTCCTTGAGACAAGCCAGCAGCTCACCCGAGAGGTCCACGCCGAGAATTATAAAGGAAACAAGTGGCTCTAGAACTATTCTTTCTTGGAAGTAAATAAGATACCGGAAACGCGAACCGTGGGCTGCTGGATGTTCCATGAGGTGGGGATATGCTCGAAGGAAATTTCGAAGTCACGCCGTTCGCCTGGAGCCAGCTGGGGCGCCTGGGCCGTAAAGACGGCGCGGGATTCCCGCAAGACGACTTGGCCAAATTCGTCGGAGAATTCGACGGTGAGTTCGACGTTGGAAAGCGGCAAATTTCCCGCATTCGTCACGCGTCCTGCAAGGTTGGTGACTTCCTGATTCAAAAAATTCTCAGCGCGGCTAAGAGCAAGGTCGTCAATGTGAAGATTCGGCGCATAGGCTTGTTCAGCAGAGCCGAAGGGAAGATGCGTTTCGCGTGGGAGAGAGCCGGGATTCCTCCCCGAGCTGGGCCACATGACAATGGCCAGTGCGATCGCGATGGTGGCAGCGCCCATCCAGACAATCCGGGAACGGCCAGTATTTGGTTGCGGCTGTTCGGGGTTTTCGATTGGCAGGGTGTCGGGCATGGAATCCGCTCAGAGAATGATGCTGACGTGGAAGCGGCCGGGCGTCAAGGAGGTGTGAGAAAGCACGCCCGTAAGTGGCACGAGCATGATTCCCGGCCGATGTTCAAGTGCCCGGGTTTATCGCCCAACGACAAGCCGGTGGATCAGCGGTTCCGGTAGGCCCGCCGCGCGCATGCGCTCTTGCACCGCGGCGATGTCGTAAGGAACGCGCCAGAATTCGACGGTTTGATGTTCGAGATCGGCGATGGCAAAACCTGCGCGCGGGTCGCCGTCGCGCGGCTGGCCGATGGAACCGGGATTTAGCAAATAGCGGCGCGGAGGCTCGATGCGGAGCGCCGCAAACGACTCCGTAGCACGCGGCCGAATCTGCAACACTTCCAGATTGGAATCCTGATAAGAGAAGCCGCCCTGATGGTGGGTGTGCCCAAAAAAGGTAACTTCAGCGGTGGAATCGAGGAGTCCATCGAGAGCTTGCGCGGGCGTAAAGACGTATT
This sequence comes from uncultured Acidobacteriota bacterium, assembly GCA_963767755.1. Lineage (GTDB taxonomy): Bacteria > Acidobacteriota > Terriglobia > Acidiferrales > UBA7541 > Acidiferrum. The sequence continues at coordinate 76,833 of CAVYFO010000037.1, forward strand.
CGTCTTCGTCCTGAAACGCACCGTGCACCAACACAATTCCGTCGGTGGTCAGCGGCCCTTGGGGAAGGGCAGATAGCCAGGCAAGATCTTCGGCCTTCAATTGCGCGCGCGTCCAGTCCACAGCCGCTTTCGCAACGGGATTGAAGTCGGTGGTGTCCATCAAGCCGGAAACGGCTTTGTCATGATTGCCGCGAATCGTTTGCGTGCCGAGTTCACGAAGACGGGCGACGACTTCATGCGGATCGGGACCATAGCCAACGACGTCGCCGAGGCAGACGGAAACATCCCACCGGCCCGCGGCAGAATCAAGCGCAGCAGCGAATGCCGTGGCGTTCGCGTGGAGATCGCTTAGAACAAGAATCCGCATTTATGCCTTCCGCAAAATGCCATTGAGTATAGATGAAGCCGTGTGCCGATGCACCTCGCTCCTCGGACAAACGAGGGGAATCGCGTGAGACGCAGGAGAAGGAAAAAGGTTTCGAGAAAGTTCGCGATGATTTACGAAAGGTTTAGAAAAGGGCAACAAAATACGACGAAACGCAAAAGAAGAGCATCGAAGAATGAGGAGAATCAAAGATAAAAAACTGATGACAGACGAAACATTCTCGGCACCTGCTTCGTCTATACCAGTGCAGCCGGAAGAGCTGCGCAGGCGAAGCAGAGATTAAAATGAAAAACCCCGCGGTGGCAGCCGCGGGGCGATGACACGCAGTCTTTCCGGCCGTTAGTCCAGGAAGAACGAGGTGTCTTGCGGGTGAGACTACTCGCCCTGAGCACGCGTGTCAACACTCTGTTGCGCTTGTGACAGCCGCAAATTTTGGCTGACTCGATCCCGACGGAAAGGAAGTTGACACGCATGAAATTCAATTCGATTCTCCGCAGCATGGCGCTGGCGGCCGCTTTGGTTTCGACAGTGCCTCTCCTCGCAAAGCCTTTCACCAAGACCATTAACATCGCCCAATCGGCAAAGATCGGCAAAGCCGATCTGCAGGCAGGCGAGTACCGCCTGATGATCGACGGAAATAAGGCGACCGTCCAGAAGGGAAAGCAGATTCTGGCGGAAACCGAAGGGCGATGGGAAAACCGAGATACGAAGTCGCAGGGTGACTCCGTACTCATCGGCCAGGACGGCCAAGTGAAAGAAGTTCGTTTTGGCGGGCAAAATCGCGTTTTCGTGTTCAGCGAATAAGCGAGGAGTTTTCGTGACTCCTTTCGAATGGTCGAGAGGGAGGTTGTGTATGTGGGCGGCCTCCCTCCTCAAACTGTCCCCCGACAGATTTTGAAATTATTGGCCCAGCATGCGGCAACTGCTTAGACGGGAAACTGCTCTCTGAGATTTGCGAATTACATTCCCGCTGTAAGCAATCCCACCCGCGCTCGCGGCTCCCGTCAGGTCGTCTTATCGGATCAACATGCAGTCCCCATAACTGTAGAATCGGTATCCGGCTTGCACGGCATGCCGATAAGCCTTAAGAATGTTTTCTCGCCCGGCAAAAGCGCAAACCAGCGCGAGCAAAGTCGAACGGGGCAAGTGGAAATTAGTGAGTAAAGCATCCACCACGCGGAACTTAAATCCCGGATAGATGAACAGCTTGGCCTCCGCTTTACCTGGCTGCAAAAGTTCGGCGGAGCCGGACTCTGCCGCGCGCAGCGCGCCGGCTTCGAGAGCGCGAACGACAGTTGTGCCAATTGCGAGGATTGGGCGGCCTGCGGATCGGGCCTCTTTTAATTGTTGCGCGGTTTGCTCCGGAATTTCGTAGGACTCGGCATGCATCACGTGGTCTTCGAGCGTTTCGCTATGGACTGGCTGAAACGTACCGAGGCCGACGTCCAGCGTCAGCTCGCAGATTTCCACGCCGCGTTCGCGAATCTTCTCGAGAATCTCTGAAGTGAAGTGCAAGCCTGCTGTCGGTGCTGCGATGGCCCCAGGCTGTTTCGCAAAGACCGTCTGATAGCGCTCTCGGTCGGCGACCTCGTCGTCTCGATCGATGTAGGGCGGGAGCGGAACGTGACCGAGACGTTGCAAATGCTCCGACACGGACCGTGTGTCACGTGAAACAAATTGCAGCGTACGCAATCCAAGTTCCCCGCGCGATATCACGTCAGCTTCCAGTTCGCCTTCGCCGAAGAGAACACGTTCCCCGATTTGCATCTTGCGCCCGGGGCGGACAAGAGCTTCCCAAGTCTGGAAGTTAAGTTGACGAGTCAGGAAGACTTCCACCTTACCCGTAAGATGTTCCCCGCGTGTGGCACGAGATGGTGCCTGGCGGTGGGTGCCGGCTCTACGGCCAAAGAGCCGAGCGGGAATAACTCGAGTGTTATTTAAGACCATGAGTTCATCGCCGTGCAGCAAGCCAGGTAAATCGACAAACAGCCGGTCCTCGTAGCCGCCCTCGCTACGCCGCACTACGAGAAGACGGGAAGAGTCGCGCCGAGCGAGAGGGCGTTGAGCTATTTGGCTGGCAGGCAGATGATAATTGAGCTCATCCAGGCGCATCGCGGGAGAGTCTAACAGCATACTGAGTTTAGAGCTTGGAGGAACCGAATATGCCAGATATCAGGCAACATTTGCCATTGTATTTAGAGATCTGTGCGGATGATGGCGGCATTGATATCTGCTATTACAATGTAAACACACTGGTTAGAGTGAAACCGTAAGCGAATAACTGCACTTGACAAAAAGGCACTCATATAATATTATCCAGTTGCAGTAAAATAAAATCTAGTTGGAGATCGAAAAATGAGAACGACTCTAAACCGTTGGGAACCGTTTCGCGGGGCTGCTACCCTGCAAGAGCAGGTGAACCGTTTGTTTGGTAATGTGCTGGAGCATGGCGGTGAGGAATCTAACCTCACGACCTGGGCGCCGGCAGTGGACATCTATGAGACCGAGCACGAACTGGTCGTCAAGGCCGATCTGCCTGAAGTCGATCCGAAGGATCTGGACATTCGGGTGGAGAATAATATCCTGACGATTCGCGGTGAGCGCAAATTCGAGAAGAAGGTGAACGAAGAAAATTATCTTCGCGTCGAGCGAGCTTATGGGTCGTTCAGCCGGAGCTTTTCTTTGGCCAACACCGTGAACTCGGAAGCAATTAAAGCCGATTATCAGAACGGTGTGCTAACGCTGACCGTTCCGAAGCGTGAGGAAGCGAAGCCGAAGCAGATCAAGGTGAGCGTGGGGGCTTCAGCGGTTGCTGCAGTCGCTGCAGGAGCCAAGTAAGCAAGCCAGCAACAAAGTGGTGCTCTGGATGGGGCTGGCCGTTTCGCCAGCCCTTTTTGTTGAGATGAGAGGTAAGACATGCTGAGATTTGAAAAAATGACCGTGAAAGCGCAGGAAGCGCTGCAACAAGCAAATGATGTGGCGGCACGCCACGAAAATCAACAGGTTGAGCCCGTGCATTTGCTTGAAGCACTGGTGTCACAGACGGATGGCGTGGTGCCTCCACTGCTGGCACGGCTGGGAATCCGAAGCGAAGCATTGACCCAAGAGATTGAGAGGGAGATTGCGCGACTGCCGCGGGTGCAGGGCTTTGCGCAGCAGCACATGGGAAAGTCGCTAAATAATGTTCTCGAGAAGGCGTTCGACGAAGCAGAAAGATTCAAGGACGAGTACGTTTCGACGGAGCATCTTTTTCTGGCGCTCGCCGGGGAGGAGCGAGACCCTGCGGGCGTTTTGCTGAAACGCCAAGGCGCCACGCATGAAGCCATTCTGCAAGCACTGACTGGCGTGCGCGGCTCGCAACGCGTGACATCCCAGAATCCGGAAGCTACCTACGCTTCCTTGGAAAAGTACGCGCGTGACCTGACGGATTTGGCGCGCCGCGGAAAACTCGATCCCGTGATTGGCCGCGACGAAGAAATTCGCCGCGTGATGCAAATTCTTGCCCGGCGTACGAAGAACAATCCTGTCCTAATCGGCGAGCCTGGGGTGGGTAAGACGGCCATCGTCGAGGGCCTGGCCCAGCGCATTGTCTCCGGCGATGTGCCGGACGTGCTGAAGACCAAGCGGCTTGTCGCGCTCGACTTGGCCGCGCTGGTCGCCGGCGCGAAATTTCGCGGAGAATTTGAAGAGCGGTTGAAGGCCGTATTGAAAGAAATTACTGAGGCGGAAGGCCGAATAATCCTATTTATTGATGAATTGCATACGCTGGTCGGAGCTGGCGCGGCGGAAGGATCGATGGACGCCTCGAACATACTGAAGCCGGCGCTGGCGCGCGGTGAGCTGCGGGCCATTGGCGCGACTACTTTGAACGAATACAAGAAGTACATCGAGAAGGACCCGGCGCTTGAGCGGCGCTTTCAACCGGTGCTAGTCAGCGAGCCGACGGTGGAAGACACAATTGCAATTCTGCGCGGTCTCAAAGAGCGGTATGAAGTTCATCATGGCGTGCGAATCAAGGACGCCGCGATTTTGGCTGCAGCCACCCTTTCCCACCGCTACATTTCCGACCGTTTCCTGCCGGACAAGGCGATCGATTTGATCGATGAAGCGGCCGCGAGCCTGCGCATGCAGATCGATTCGCTACCGGTCGAAATCGACGAGATCGAGCGGCGTATCATGCAGCTCGAGATCGAACGACAATCGTTGTTAAAAGAGACCGACGCGCATTCAAGGGAGCGGCGCGCCCAAATCGACAAAGAACTCGCAAAACTCAAAGAGGATTCCAGCGCCAGAAAAGCGCGCTGGCAAGCGGAGAAAGAAGCCATCGGGAAAATCCGCAAGCTCAAAGAGCAAATCGACCAACTGAAAACGGAAGAACAGAAATACGAACGCACGGGCGAGCTCGCGAAAGTCGCGGAGATACGTTACGGCAAAATCGCCGCTGCGGAGCAAGAGCTGAGGAAAGCGGAAGAACGGTTCGCCTCCGTGCAAAAAGATGCGCCAATGCTGAAAGAAGAGGTCGACGAAGAAGATATCGCCAAGCTGGTGAGCAAATGGACGGGGATTCCTGCGGGCCGTCTGATGGAAGGCGAAGCGCAGAAGCTCGTGCACATGGAAGAGCGGCTGCGGCAACGCGTAGTTGGGCAGGACGAAGCGCTGGGGAGAGTCGCGAACGCTGTGCGACGGAGCCGCGCCGGATTGTCCGACGCGAAGCGTCCCATCGGTTCGTTCATTTTCCTGAGGTCCCACCGGCGTCGGGAAAACGGAGCTGGCGAGGGCGCTTGCGGAATTTCTCTTCGACGACGAAAAGCTGATGATTCGCATCGACATGAGCGAATACATGGAAAAGCACAGCGTGTCGCGGCTAATCGGCGCGCCTCCGGGTTATGTCGGCTACGAAGAAGGCGGCCAACTCACAGAGCAGGTACGCAGGCATCCGTACTCCGTCATTTTGTTCGACGAAATTGAGAAGGCTAATCCGGATGTCTTTAACATCCTGCTGCAGATTCTCGAGGACGGCCGTCTCACGGATGGCAAAGGCCGAACAGTCGACTTCCGCAATACAGTAATGGTGATGACCAGCAACGTCGGATCGACGGCCATTTTCGAGCTTTCGCACAAGGACCCGGAACTCGCGAGAAAAGAAGCGATGGAAGCGCTGCGCGCGGCGTTCCGGCCGGAGTTCATCAACCGCATCGACGAGATTGTAATTTTCAATCCACTTGGCAAAGAGCAACTTGGCCGTATCGTCGGGTTGCTGCTCAAGAATGTCGAGAAGCTGCTGGCCGAGCGGCAAATCACGCTGGCTTTGACGCCGGGTGCGGAAGAGCTGCTGCTCCGAGAGGGCTACGACCCGGCATACGGGGCGCGGCCGCTGCGGCGAACCATCCAGCGCCTGATCCAGGATCCGCTGGCGCTGCAGATTCTGGAAGGAAAGATTCTGCCAGGCGATCACGTTCGCGTGGATCGTGACGGGCAGAAAGACGTGATGCGCTTCGAGCGCTCCAAGGTGAAACAACCAGCGGCAGCGGCTAGAATCTAACCCGGTGTGAGAGCAGAGCTTGGGAAGAAGCTTTTCCCTCGTCGTTTCAGCGTGCCCTGAATTCTTTCGGATTTTGCGTGGGAAGCTTAGCGAAGGAACATTATGAGAGTTTTTCGAACAACTTTTGTGCTGGTATTGCTGACGCTTTGCCTGATGGCGGTGGGCTCGCTGCTCGGCGGGCGAAATGGCATGACCATTGCTCTCGGAATTGCAATCTGCACCAATGCGTTTGCCTATTTCTTTTCCGATAAAATCGCGCTGAAGTCGAGCGGCGCCCAGCCCGTCACCCGGGAACAACTGCCCCGGCTCTACGCTGTGATGGAACGCCTGGCAGCCAAGGCAAATATTCCAGTTCCAAAACTGTATGTCGTGCCAGAAGAAGCTCCGAATGCTTTTGCGACAGGCAGGAATCCTCGACACGCTTCCGTTGCGGTGACGCAGGGCTTGCTCGAATTGATGAATGATGACGAACTGGAAGGTGTCATAGCTCACGAACTATCGCATGTCCGCAACTACGATATTTTGATCAGCTCCGTTGCAGCCACGCTCGCTGGAGCCATCACTTGGATCGCGCATTGGGGCCTTTGGTTCGGAGGTGGCGACCGCGACGACCGGGAAGGGGGCGGCATCATTGTCGACCTTGCGCTTATGATCCTCGCGCCTCTGGCTGCAACGTTGCTCCAACTAGCCCTCTCGCGCCAACGCGAGTATTCCGCTGACGCAACGGGAGCGCGCATGGTCGGCAATCAATTCGGACTGATCAGTGCCCTGCAGAAACTGGGAGCCTACAACAACCGGATCCCGACTACGGCTATTTCTCAGACCACGTCATCCCTCTGCATCGTAAAGCCTCTGTTCGGCCGCGGCACTGTCTCTTCGCTCTTCAGCACACACCCGCCGCTCGAAGACCGGATCGAGGCCTTGCGGGAGATGACGGTCGTTCCCCAACGTTGAGTGTCCAATAGGCCGACGCGCCACACAGTTATTGTAAAGGCTGAGTAATCTTTCCTCGAAGGTCTCGCCCCGATTCAGGTTAGACGCTTTGCCGATCTTCTAAGCCATTGAAATTTAAGCAATTAGAATTTCTGGACCCTTGCGCGGATTTGGCGAATCAAATGCACCAAATATAGCCCAGCCGGACACCGGCGCGGGGTAATGAGGGGACCGCAGTCATGAGCTGTCGAGACACTATCCATTTGATTTGTTGGTACTTAGAGGGAAGGCTGTCGCCTTCGGTGGCGTGCGAGATCAAACGTCATGTGGACTCCTGCCCCGATTGCCGGATGGTTTTAGATGCGGCAATGAGCACCTTGGACCGGTATTTTACCCCGGTGAAGGGCTCCGACGAGGAGCCGGCTCCCCAGGCCGCCTAATAGGCCTCGCATAAAACCTTCCCTTGCAATAATTTACAACCAGACGTTTGCAGGTACTACTGGCAGCGTAGTTTTTTGCCGTGCCCCACCGCGCTCACAGCTGTTCTTATCTGCCAACAGCAAAATTTACAGCACGAAAAGCAAAAGCGTAATCTTTACTGGTACTAGTACGTATAAGTCTTGGTCATTGATTCTCCTCCAGCGGTGTCAAGTACCTGCATCCATTCGGTTTACGCGCCACGACACCAGAATCGGTCGTTTGGTGTAAAGGGTGCACCTTTCCTGACGCACAGGGGGAAAACCCCAAAGGAGAAGAAGTTTATGAGCGAGTTTCAGGAACCCATCAACCACACGACAACAGGAACGCCACGTTGGGTGGGACTGGCAGTTGCCGTCCTGGGCGGAGTTTCATTGCTCGGTCTTGGAATCGGCTGGAGCGCGTTGAGCCACGCAAATAGCCTCGAACAATCGACGCAAGCATCGATGAAGCAGACGAACGACGCGTTGAGCCAACGGCTCGCAAAAGAAGACGAGATTAATCAGGCGTTGCAGAGCGACCTGAGAGTTGTAGCGGACAAGCTGAACCTGACGCAAGGCGAACTAGCCGCAGCGCGAAAGCAGAACAAAGCCGCAACCGTTGCTGTCGACCAGAAAGTCGAAGGACTGGCCAGTTCCGTGAAGGCCGATCTCGCGACCAAAGCCAGCACGGATGACGTAAGTAAGCTGAATGGCGACGTCACTGGAGTAAAGGGTGATCTGGACGCGACGAAAAATAATCTTCAAATGGCCCGGAGCGAGATGGGCACGCTCATCGCCCGCAACCATGACGAAATCGACCAGCTTCGCCGTATGGGGCAGCGCGACTACTTTGAGTTTACGGTAACGCGCAAGGGCGGTGCCCAGCGGGTGGGCAGCATTCAGGTCGAGCTCAAGGACACGAACACCCGAAAGAACCAATTCACGATCAACGTGCTGGCGGACGACAAGAATTTCGAAAAGAAAAACCGCTCCGTCAACGAACCCATTTTCTTCTACACGGGTGGTACCCGCGCGGCGCTGGAACTGGTAGTCAACAAGGTTAGCAAGACCACCGCATCGGGCTACCTAAGTATCCCGAAAGCGCCAGAAACCTCCGCTGCCAATACTTCGGGCGCTGCCCAGTAGGCCAATTTCAATTTCCTGAGAGCACACACTGAAGGAGGATTCCAGAGAATCCTCCTTCCTTTTTTTGAATTACTGTGTACCAATCATCTCCCAGCGTTTGATGAATTAGATCTCTGGACGTAGTGAATCAGTTCTGCCAAGCTGGCGTGAACCTGGCCGAGCACCGGAGGTGTAATGTGGGAGATATCCTTAAGGAGGGGAGCAATGAGAATACGATTTGCAGCAGGGATCGCGGCAGCGTTTTTTGCCGCCACGTTAACCATGGCCGCGGATGGAACCTGGACCGGCTATATTTCTGACAGCAACTGCGGCGCAAAAGGCGCAAACGAGCGGGCGCGTGAGTGCACGATAAAATGCGTGAAAGGCGGAGCGAAATACGTCTTCGTAAATGACGCAGACAAGAAAGTTTACGTTGTGGACGCGCAGGACAAAGCAGCCGAGCACGCCGGCCATCACGTCACCGTGAAGGGCACAGTAGAAGGCGATACGCTAAAGTTGGAAAGCATCGAGATGGCGCCGGCAAACAGCAAATAAGCCTTGCCGTTGAGAGTTTCTAACACGGGTGGAGCTTTGGCCCCACCCGTTTTGCTTTTTGAAAGAGCGCCGGATTCCGCTACGATACAGCCTGGCTTATGACGACAACCCTTCTGCACACTGGGCGGGCGCTGACCCCAACGACTGAGATTCTCGGCGCAGGAATACTCATTCGCGATGGAGTAATCGAGGAACTCGGGCCGAGGGTAGGAATGCGACTACCTGCCGGCGCTCAAGAGATTTCCGCCACCGATAAAATCGCGATTCCTGGATTCTTGGACGTGCACATTCACGGTGCGGGTGGGCGCGACGTTATGGAAGGCAGCATGGACGCGCTCGCAGGAGTGACAAAGACAGTTGCTCGCCACGGTACGACTTCATTCGTGGCGACGACGGTGACGGCCAGTCCCGAGGACACGCTTCGCAGCGTCGAAGGCATCGCGCGCTACATTTCGCAACAACACGAAACCGACGACGCGCGGGCAGAGGTGCTGGGGATTCATTTTGAGGGACCCTTCCTCAGTCCAGTCAGGCGAGGCGTACATCCGGTCGAGTGGTTGCGACTCCCTTCAGCCGAGCTGCTGGACAAATTCGTGCAGGCGGCAGCAGGGAAGGCTCAGATATTAACGATTGCGCCGGAACTGCTCGGCGCCTTGCCCTGCATCGACGCGGCGCGAAATGCCGGTATGGTAGTTGGAATTGGCCATACGGACGCGACCTACGAGCAAGCGCGCGCCGGCATCGCCCACGGCGCGCATCATGCGGTGCATGTCTATAACGCCATGCGGCCGTTTACCCACCGCGACAGCGGCGTGATTGGCGCCGTGCTTACTTCCCCCGAGGTGACTGCGGAATTGATCGCTGATGGCGTCCACGTGGAAGAAACAGCGATGAAAGTGTTGCTCCAGGCAAAAGGACCTGAGCGCATGATCCTGATCAGCGACGGCATTTCCGCCACGGGAATGCCGGACGGTAATTACATGCTCGGGAACTTGGAAGTAACCGTGAGCGGCGGAATTTGCCGCAACTCAGAAGGAAAGCTAGCAGGTAGCACATTGACTCTGGACAAGGCGCTAAGAAATATCGTCGCACTGGGGATTCCGCTGCAGGATACCGTGCGCATGCTGACCCTGAATCCCGCGACGCTACTCGGGATCGAGTTCAAGAAAGGTGCGCTGCGGACAGGGGCCGACGCGGATATTGTGTTACTCGACGAAGGATTGCGCCTCACGAATGTTTGGGTCCGGGGCGTCGCCGTCGAGTAAAATCAGCTGGCTGTCTTCACAGCAGCGGACAGGACGATTTGTGAGTATGCTTTGTCGCGACTCCCAGCGCGAGCAAAGTCTTGTCTAGGAAGCGTGGAATTCTGCCCTTTATTTCGTTTTCGAGCCAAGAACGATAAGTACCAACCCTGAGACCAGCAACGCCACGGTTGCACCCACGGGAATTCTCGCCGTCTCGGGCTTATCCACTGTCGCGGTGATCGGTCCAATGCGTGCGAGTTCTTCGTGTTTGTGATAGTCAAAACTTGGGTGCACCAGCGCAACAATGCCGAGCACGAAGAGGAGGAGTCCGAGGATCAACAGAATGCGTTTCATGTGGCAGACATTACCACAAACGGTTCTCTGATAGTTTCCGACGCCCTCGGGCACACCCCGGCGCCAAATTGGCGCGGGGAGGCTTGATACGTCAGGTAATAAGGGGAAGCGGGGAAAGGAACTACGAACGGCTTGCAGCGGCAGCAGCAGCGGCTTTCTTGGCGGCCTTGGCGGCAGTGGAAGCCTTGCGGCGGCGCTTGGTCTTTGGCGGAGTTGCCGGCGCCTCGCCGATCAACTCTGCGACCATGATGCTGGTAACGAACAACTTGGGTCCGTGGTCGTCAAAATCGATCGCGGTACGTTCCTGGTCGGAAGCGGTAACAATGCCCAAGCCGTATGTCTCGTGCTTAACTGTTTGCCCTTCAGCCATTACTTGCACATCATCCTCCTTGACCACACTTTGCTTTGCTGAAACTCGCTTCGAATCTCTTGAACTGCAGTGCCCCCGAGTTCATCGAGGGCACCCAAATGCGCAGGCTAGAGGCCGGTAACGTTCTCTGCCTGAAGGCCTTTGGGGCCTTTCTTTACTTCAAATTCCACTGCCTGACCTTCGTTGAGCGATTTGTATCCATCCATCATGATCGCGGAGAAGTGCACAAAAACATCTTCGCCGGTTTGGCGCTGGATAAAACCATAGCCCTTCGAAGCGTTGAACCACTTCACTGTTCCTTGTTCCTTCACTTCCACTACCTCGTATGCGCTTCCCCAAATTGGCTGGGTTTGCGGCATGGAATTGCTTTGCCTCTCTTGGTCCGTATCCTGGTTAGCTACGGGAGAGCCACCACCCGTGCTTTCCCAAGCGCCGTGACAACCTCTCGCCCGCAAAAAAAGGCCGCAAAGTTTGTCCTTGCAGCCCCCTCGAACAAGTCAAAAGGTATTACAAGAGCAACAAACGCTAAACTAAGAGTACCACAAAGTAGGTCCCTTGTCCACGCCTCTGGTACACCCGTATTGTCCCTGTTTTTCAGTGCAAACTATTGATATATATAGGTTTACTGTAGATGAAGGAACTCCAGAATCCTTCCAATCGCGAAGATTCCGGCTATTCGAGCGACTCGGGCTGGAGGCTTAAACTGCCTTCGCCGGATGCTTTCTTTTCCCAGTACTTCCGCACCCAGGCTTCCCAGCTTTTGCCGGCCGCTGGATCGCGGCCGGTGAAGGCGAGAGCCGCAATTTCAGCGTACGCGACCTTCTGCCGTTCGTTGGAATCCTTCGGCAAGACACGCACAAAGGACACAGCGAGCGTAGGACCGGACACACGATCGAAGATGTATCCTTCTATCTTCTTGCCATCCTTTGTGGTTAGCGTTACGTCGCCCCGATAGTCGAAGGCCTTTTCAAGAGCCTCGCGCAGTTCTTCATCGCTCGCAAGTTCGGGCAGCCATCCTTCGACCGCTTCGCGGTCTCTTCCAGGCGCGACTTCCAGAGAATCAGGATTCTGCGCAGCAGTTTCCAAATGAGAAGGTGTGTCGGCGTGTCGAGGTCCCGTCAAGCGCGTGTCTCCTCGAGTTGGGACTTGTCCTTCGCAATTTGGACGAGCGGATTGTAAGAATGTACGGGCTTTACCGGCTCGTTTAGCAGGGCGGAGGCGTCCGGATCCGCATAGTTCACCGTGAATGTCGCTTTCATCGCCGCCCACAAGCCTCGCAACCCGCTGAAAGTGTGGTCCATAGCAGAAGCTTCGTAGCCGCTGTGCACCATGCAGTTGGCACACTTGGGATTGCCGGATTCCGTTCCATAGTTTTGCCAAGCGGTGGTTTCCAGCAATTCCTGGAAAGTGTCCGCGTAGCCGTCCTGCAGCAAATAGCAAGGTTTCTGCCAGCCAAATACGTTGTACGTCGGCATGCCCCATGGGGTGCAGGCGTATTGCTGCTTGCCCATCAGAAATTCCAGGAAGAGTTTCGACTGATTGAACTGCCAGCTCTTCTTTCGGTTGGAAAGAATCGCGCGGAACAGGCGCCGTGTTCTGGCGCGGCCGAGAAAATGCTTTTGATCTGGCGCTTTATCGTAAGAATAGCCCGGAGAGAGCATCATGCCTTCGACTCCCAGTTCCATCATCTCGTCGAAGAAGCTGCGAACACTGTTGGGATCGGCGCCATCAAAAAGCGTCGTGTTGGTTGTGACGCGGAAACCGCGCTTCAGTGCTTCTTTGATCCCAGCAGCTGCCAGATCATACCCGCCTTCGCGGCACACCGAAAAATCGTGGTGTTCGCGCTGGCCGTCCATGTGAACCGAAAACGTCAAATACTTGCTGGGCTTGAAGAGGTCTAGCTTTTCCTTCAAGAGTAGCGCGTTGGTACAGAGATAGATGTACTTCTTACGGGCAACCAAGCCCTCGACGATCTTGTCGATCTGTGGGTGCATCAGCGGTTCGCCGCCGGGGATGGAAACCATGGGCGTGCCGCACTCATCGACAGCCTTGAAGCACTCCTCGGGACTCAATTCCTTCTTCAAAATATGCGCTGGATATTGAATTTTCCCACAGCCCGCGCAAGCCAGATTGCAGCGAAACAACGGTTCGAGCATCAGCACAAACGGGTACCGCTTGCGCCCGGCAATTTTTTGCTTGAGCACGTATGTTGCGACCGTCCACATCTGCGAAATCGGTACTGGCATTTATCCTGCCCACGAGCGAATCAGATCGGGGTACACTTCGCACCCCCCCAGCACTGCTATTGTACCCGAAACGTTGCAAGTTCTGCTTGCCGGCTTTTCATCAGATGCAAGGTCGCGTTCTTTCGTGGCATGGACTTTGTGGTACAGGACGTGCACCTTCCCGTACAAGAGCGGGGACTCCTCCGTTCTCCGCAGGCGTAGAATCGAGCCATCTCAAAGGCGTGAGAAGACTGGGAGCATGTCCCGAGAAAATCTTCTATCTTTGTTTGGCGAGTTCGAGCGCTATGGCCACGACATCGCGTTCGTGCAGCGGCGAGGCTATCGCCGTGAAGCGTGGACGTACCGCAAGATCGCTGGTACTGCCTTCTCGTGCGCTTTGGAGTTGAAAAAACGCGGCGTTGGCACAGGTGATCGCGTCCTGCTCTGGGGACCGAACACCGCCGAGTGGACGGCGGTTTTTTGGGGCTGCTTGCTGCGCGGGGCGGTGGCGGTGCCCATGGATGACGGCGCGACGCTTGATTTTGCTCGACGAGTGGCTCGTGACGCGGGCGTTAAACTGATTGTCGCTTCGCGTGAAAAGCCCGCGCTTGATCCCGCCACCCCGAGGCTCGTGCTGGAGGATTTGCCCGACACATCAGGGAAAGTCAGCCCGGTTCCCCATGAGAGCCTTGCGGATGAGGCCATCACTCGGAATCACATAGCCCAAATCCTTTTCACTTCGGGAACGACCGCTGAGCCGCGCGGTGTTGTTCTTACGCATGGCAATTTTCTCGCAAATCTCGAACCGCTCGAGCGCGGAATCGAACCGTATCGAAAATATGAGCGATGGTTTCATCCCCTTCGATTCGTCACTATCGTTCCGCTGAGCCATGTGTTTGGACAGTTTATGGCGCTTTTCGTCCCGCCGCTGCTGGGTGCGACTGTAATCTTCGAGCAATCTGCGAATCCTTCGGAGATTATTCGCGCCGTGAAGCGAGAGCGCGCGACGGCGCTCATCGCGGTGCCGCGCATGCTCGATGCTTTGCACTCGGGAATCCAGCGAGATTTTGACGCGCGTGGTCAGGGTGGATGGCTGAAGAAAGCTCTTGACGCGGCAAACGGCGAGAAATTCTTGCGCCGGGCGTGGCGCTTCCGCCGTATCCACCGGAGATTTGGATGGAAATTCTGGGCGTTTATCTCCGGCGGCGCCGCGCTCTCGAGCCAAACCGAAGAATTTTTCAAGCGCGTGGGTTACGCCGTCGTGCAAGGCTACGGGATGACGGAGACGGCATCGCTTATCAGCTTGAACCACCCCTTTCACGCCACGCAGGGCTCCATCGGAAAAGTTCTCCCTGGACGCGAATTTCGGCTTGCGGAAGACGGCGAGATTCTCGTGCGCGGAGACAACGTTGCCAGCGGCTACTGGGAAGGCGGAATGCTCCAACAAGGAGTGCGCGACGGCGACAATTGGCTGTGCACAGGAGATATTGGCGAAGTCGATGCCGAGGGAAATCTCCGCTTCAAAGGGCGCAAAAAAAACGTCATCGTCACGCCTGCCGGCCTGAACGTCTATCCCGAGGACATCGAAGCAGCGCTTCGGAAGCAACCCGGAGTGCGCGATTGCGTTGTGATTCCAAGCCAGCGCGGCGCCAATGCGGAACCGCTTGCCATCCTACTGATGGACAATCCCTCAGACGCGAAAGCAGCTGCGTCGGAGGCGATCGAACGCGCCAACGCCACACTCGCCGAATACCAGCGAGTTCGCCAATGGCTCCTCTGGCCAGAGCCGGATTTTCCTCGCACGCCAACCGGCAAGCCTCGTCTAAGCGTCATCGCAGCGCGGGCGGCAGGGGCGTTCGATGGTTCCGCGCAGGCAAGCGCGCATGCGGATACGCTTGACGACTTGCTGGCAAAGTTTTCTACGGCAAAGAGGGACTCAGAAAAACTAGAAAAGGACCTGAATCTTACTTCGCTCGACCGGGTCGAGTTGATGAGCGCTCTGGAAGAGCGCTTCCAGGTCGAACTGAGTGAAACATCTTTTGCCGAGGCGAAAACGGCCGCGGATGTCCAGCGCCTTCTCCAACAACCCGCGGTTCATCGCACCGAATACGTCTATCCGCGATGGACGCAACGCGCCCCCACGCGCTGGCTCCGCCTGGCTGTTTATTACGCATTGGTTTGGCCCGCCACGCAAATCCTCGGGCATCCCAAAATCATAGGGCGGCAAAATCTTCGCGGCGTCCGAGGGCCTGTGCTCCTTGTTTCGAATCACATCACCCGCCGGGCTGATATTGGTCTGATTCTCGCCGCACTCCCTCCGCGTTTTCGGCATCGTCTCGCCACAGCCATGGGCGGCGAGACTTTGCAAAACATGCGCCAGCCGCCGCGCGATTGCTTCTTCGCCACACGCTGGGCCTATCAGCTTGGATACTGGCTAGTCATTTTTCTCTTCAATGTTTTCCCGCTGCCGCGCCATTCCGGCTTTCGCGAGAGTTTCCGTTTTTCCGGCGAATCCGCCGATCGCGGTTACAGCATCCTCGTTTTCCCCGAAGGCGAGGTCAACAATTCCGAAGACGGCCGCATGGCAGCATTCCAGAGCGGCATCGGCCTGCTGGCGGAAAATCTTCGCCTTCCCATCATTCCGATGCGCCTCGATGGCGTGTGGCAAATGAAGCGAGAGGGCCGCCGCCTCGCCCACTTCGGCGAAATCACCGTGCGCATCGGCGCACCTGTCAACTTTCCGCCCGAAAAGTCCCCCGAAGAAATCGCCAGTCGGCTCGAATCGATTGTCCTCGAGTTATAAGAATCCGACCGCTCGCCTTTGGGGAGATCAAATGGATCGGCCCAGAGGTGAAGTTACGCCGAAGAAAGTCGCAAATCTTTTCGCATGAAAATCGTCGCTTGGGGATTGTCGTTATACCGCTGAGTCAGTTCGTATCCCAAAGTGGCATAGAATCTCTGCGCCGCCATCATTTTATCCGTCGTATCCAGATACAGCCATTCGTACCCAAACCCGCGCGCATAAAGTTCCAGTTCACCATAAAGGACGGCCGCGATTCCGCGCCCTCGATACTCCGGCCGAACATAGAGTCGCTTGACTTCGCCGCTCTGCGCGACTGCCGACAGGTGACGAAGCGCAATACACCCAACGACGGTGTTCTCGATAGCTGCCAGCCAAATCCCTGCTCCATCGCGGAAGTAAATGCCAGCGAAATCCTCTCTCGCATCGCGCGCCACCACGCCGGCCGACTCGTAGTATTCCTCAACAATTTTCCACGCATCATCGCAGGTTTCGGCGGCCGCGCGGTATACGCTGAGTTGGTTCGCGCTATGTTTCGACATGGGAGACATTGCGGAAGACCGGCGTCAACCCTTGCTGACGCAAGTCTTCGTCAAAGAAACTCCTTAAACCAGCTCCATTTTGGCTGCCGGCCTGTTGCCCTTTTGTCGAATATCGCTCACACACCCCTCAGACATTCCTCCGAAGCACGCGAAATCCACCAAAACGCGTTCTGTGGCAAAATAGAGTGTTGTCTGAGATGAATTCATGGCCGACCGCACAATCATGGCGTTGGAACGCCCCGCAAAGCCGCCGAAGGGCTCGAAGAAATCCGCAACGAATAACGAGGAGCGCGAGCGCGTTTTTGACGCCTTCCGCCGCTGGGGATATTTCGAAGCTACGCTCGATCCCCTCGCTGTTTTCCAACCGCTGAAGCATCCCGATCTCGAACTGACCGGCGAGCCTGCCGAAGAAGCGCGTCGCATCTATTGCGGCAACATCGGCGCCGAGTTCATGCACCTCCCGGAGCCGGACCGTCGCCGCTGGATCGCGGAGCGCATCGAACGCCCCGCGCTGGCAGTCAATCAAGAAAAAATTCTCGAACGTCTGGTCCGCGCCGACCTCTTTGAACAGGTTCTCCAGGCCCGTTACCTGGGCACCAAACGCTTTTCGCTCGAAGGCGTCACCTCCTTGATCCCGCTACTCGATTCCATTCTCGATACCGCCGGCGATTTCGGCGCCGTCGATTGCATCATGGCCATGAGCCATCGCGGCCGCCTAAATGTCATGGTCCACGCCGCGTGCAAATCTCCGCACGAAGTTGTTTCTGGATTCGAGGACGTCGATCCCCGTAGCGTACTCGGCGCCGGCGACGTCAAGTATCACGTTGGGGCCACGGGCACCTACACCACGGGGTCCGGCAAGCCAATCAACATGCATTTGGTGTCCAATCCCAGCCATCTCGAAGCAGTCGATCCCGTGGCTATGGGTCGTGCGCGCGCCAAACAGACCCGCCACGGCGTGGACGGCCCAATCATTGACCGCTCGCGCGAAACGCTCAATAAAGTTTGGCCGATCGTCATGCATGGTGACGCGGCGTTTGCTGGGCAAGGTATTTTGGCGGAAACGCTCAACCTTGCTGACTTAAAGGCTTACAGCGTCGGCGGCACCGTACATATCGTCGTCAACAATCTCATTGGGTTCACCACGCAGCCCGCCCAGGAGCATTCCTCCCGCTTCGCTTCGGACATCGCTAAACGCCAAAGCATTCCAATCTTTCACGTCAACTGCGAGGATCCCGACGCAGTCGTGCGCATCGGAAAGCTCGCCGCCGAGTATCGTGCGACTTTCGGCAGCGACGTCGTCGTGGACATCATCGGCTATCGCCGCCACGGCCATAGCGAAGTCGATGACCCCACGATCACCCAGCCGGTTCTCTACGAGCGCATTAAGAACCATGCGCCGCTCTGGAAGATTTACGCCGAGCGGACCGGTATCGACGCCTCGCTGATCGTTGAAGGCGTGAAAAACGAATACGAAGAAGAGCAGCAAAAGGCCGGCCAGCTCACGAAAATCCCGCATCTACGCAAACTGCCGGACTACTGGTCACCCTACAAACACGGCAAATATAATCCCGCCTACGAAGTCGATACCGGCTTGTCTCGCGAATTTCTCGCGGATCTCACGGACGGGCTCGTGCGCGTGCCCGCCGGATTTCATCTGCATCCAAAAATTGCCAAGCTTCTCGAACAGCGCGCCGAGATGGGCCACGGCAAGCGCGCTATCGACTACGGCTTTGCCGAAGCGTTAGCCCTCGGCTCTCTAGTTCTCGAAGGCAATCCCGTTCGCCTCACCGGCCAGGACACCCAGCGCGGCACCTTCAATCAACGGCACGCCGTTCTGATCGATACGGTAACCGAGCACAACTACCTCACTCTTTCCCATCTTTCCCGCCAACAGGCTTTTTGTGAAATTTATAATTCCTCGCTTTCTGAAGCCGCTTGTGTCGGCTTCGAATACGGTTTCAGCCGCGACTATCCCGAAGCCCTCGTCCTTTGGGAGGCGCAGTTCGGAGATTTTGCCAACGGCGCCCAGGTCATCATCGACCAGTTCCTTAGCGCCACCGAAGACAAATGGAATCTCCCCAGCGGCCTTGTGCTTTTGCTTCCTCACGGTTACGAAGGCCAGGGCCCCGAGCATTCCAGCGCCCGCATTGAGCGCTACATGCAACTCGCTGCCGAAGACAATCTCCAAATCTGTCAGCCCTCCACGGCCGCCCAGTATTTCCACATGCTCCGTCGCCAAGCTCGCCGCGCCTGGCGCAAGCCGCTTATCGTCTTCACGCCAAAGAGCATGTTGCGTCATCCGGACGCCAGCTCCAACATCGAGGACTTCACGCGTCCGCGCTTCCTTCCGCTCGTCCCGGACCAGGAAGTGCAGAATGCCAAACGCATCCTCATCGCCAGCGGCAAAGTCGGCCACGAGCTTCGGGCCGAACGCCGCCGCCGCAAAGATTCCAACACCGCCATCTTTTTCCTGGACCAGCTCTACCCACTGCCGCGTACAGAAATTTCCGCCGCCCTTGACGGGCATCCCGGTGCCCGCGAAATCGTATGGGTTCAGGAAGAGCCCGCCAACATGGGCGCGCTTTTCTACGTTTTGCCCCGTCTCGAGCGCCTCGCCCAAGCCCGGGGGCTTCAAGTTCGCTCCGTAAAGCGCTCCGCTAGCGCCAGCCCCGCCACCGGCTCAGCCAAAGCCCACGAACTCGAGCAAAAAACGCTATTAGCACTCGCTTTTACGACTTCCAGCGGGGTTTGAGCCCTGAATTTGCCGTTTACACTCCATTCACATACATGTTATCCCCGCGTTACACACGCGCTGCCAGAATGAATCGTGTTACGACAAGCTCATACTCAAAATGCTCGAAATCTTTCCTCCTCCTATCCCAATTCCACGGCCTACGGTAAACTGCCTCCAAGCCGGCGAGCGGAACGTGCCAACTATATGAAACGCGTGTTAATCATCGAGGACGACAAGGACATCGTCGAACTCGTTCGTTACAACCTCGCCAACGAAGGCTTTCAGGTCAGCGCGGCTTTTGATGGCAGCTCTGGCCTGAGCACGCTCAAGAAGACGCCGCCAGATCTGCTCCTTCTCGATCTCATGCTTCCGAAGCTCTCCGGCCTCGATATTTGCCGGGAAGTTCGCAGAGACGACGCTTTGAATCGTCTCCCCATTCTCATGCTCACGGCACGCGGTGACGAAGCCGATCGCGTTGTGGGCCTCGAAATGGGCGCCGATGATTACGTGACCAAGCCTTTCAGCCCGCGTGAACTCCTCGCGCGCGTCAAGGCGCTGCTCCGCCGTGCGGAGCCGCCTGCTGATTCGCCCCGCGTCATCGAGATCGGCAAGCTGGCCATCGATCCGGCGTCTTACCGCGTGAGCCATTCCGGCAAGCCCGTTCCGCTCAGCACGCTCGAATTCCGGCTGCTCTATTACCTTGCTTCGCGCCCCAATCGGGTCTTCACGCGGGATCAGTTGCTCGATGCCGTGTGGGGAACGGATCGTTTCGTCACTCCGCGCAGCGTGGACGTCTACGTTCGTCGTTTGCGCGAAAAAATCGAAGGCGATCCGGAGAATCCCGTTTTTCTGAAGACCGTGCGCGGCGCGGGCTATCTGTTCGAAACTCGTGCGGCTTAATCTATTCTGGAAATTCGCGTTCTCGTTTCTCGCGCTTCTCGTAAGCGTCCTGCTCGCCGTGGATTTTTTCGCCGAGCGCGCTCTTCGCGCGGATTACGAGCGAACTGGCTTTGAAAAGCTCGCCGCGATCGCACGCATCGCGCAGATGCGCCCTCCACAGTGGTCGTCGGCCTCTCCAGGTCTTCCAGAGGATCTCTCGGCCCTGCGCGAATGGGTTGCCCAGATGGCCGCCAGTGGCGCTCGGGTAACGGTTTTCGGCGCGGATGGCCGCGTGCTCGCCGATTCGCAATCCGGCCCGGCCGCGGAGGAAGACGATGCCGCCCGCCCGGAAATTCAGCAAGCTCTGTCAAATGGCGAAGGACGTTCCATTCGCCGCAGCCCCAGCCTTGACCGCGATCTTCTTTATTATGCAGTGCGTCAAGCAACTTCTGTGGGATCGCCAGTCTCGTTGCGTTTTGCTCTTCCGTTGGAGACCGTCGACGAAGTTCTCGGTTCTTTCCGCCGCCGGCTGTGGTTGGCTTCGTTGTTGATTCTCTTAACTGCCGGTGGGGTTTCTTTGTTGTTCTCCCGCAGCTTCACGGACCGCGTCGAGCGTCTTAAGGAATTCTCCCGGCGCGTCGCGGAGGGCGACTTCCGGCCCCTCCCTCGCGATAGCTCAGGCGATGCCCTGGAGGCCCTCGGCATCTCGCTCAACCGCACGGCCGCTCGTCTAGACCGCACCATCCAGACCCTGACGGAAGAACGCAACCTCTCTTCAGCGATTCTCGGCAGCATGGTCGAAGGCGTTGCTGTCGTAAACAACGCGGAGCGCCTGGTGTTCGCCAACCCTGGCTTCACAGAGATTCTCGGGCTGGATGTGCCGCCGACTCCGGGCAGCGCCCTGGTAGAAGTAGTGCGACAGACGGAACTTCTCGAAGCTGTCCGCCAGGTTCTCGGCGGCGAGCCACGCGTCCAGTCGGAAATCGTGACCGGCACTCTCCGCCAGCATTATTTCGCCATCACGGTTGCCGCGGTCCGCGCCGGTGACACGACCGGCGCCGTTGTCGTCCTCCATGACATCACCGAACTGCGCAGGCTCGAACGCGTGCGCCGCGATTTTGTGGCCAACGTCTCTCATGAATTCAGGACTCCTCTCACCGCCATTCAGGGCTTTGCCGAAACGCTTCTCGCGGGTGCCATCGATGATTCCGCGAATCGCACTCGCTTCCTCGAAATTATTCTGGAACATTCCCGGCGCCTGGCTCGCTTGACGGAAGACCTGCTCGTCCTCTCCAAAATGGACGCCGATCGCCTCGAACTCGAGGTTCAACAACTTCGTGTTTCACAGTTAATCGAAAGCTGCCTTG
Organism: uncultured Acidobacteriota bacterium; assembly: GCA_963767755.1. Lineage (GTDB taxonomy): Bacteria > Acidobacteriota > Terriglobia > Acidiferrales > UBA7541 > Acidiferrum. The sequence goes on from CAVYFO010000037.1 coordinate 98,349, forward strand.
AAACCGCCCAGCGCCGCGCCGCCGAAAAAGATCTTCGCATTTCTGTCAACCTGCCCCAGTCCTTGCCGGACATCGCCGGAGATCGTCGCCGCCTCGCGGAAGTTCTGCAGAACCTGCTCGACAACGCCATTCAGTACACCCTGCCAGGAGGACAGATCACGGTTAGCGCGGAACCGAAAGAAGGCGAAGTAATTCTCACCGTCTCTGACACCGGCATCGGCATCCCTAAGGTCGATCAGCCCCGCATCTTCGAACGGTTCTACCGCGTCGATGTCGCCCGCTCTCGCGAAGCCGGAGGCACCGGCCTCGGTCTTGCCATTGCCAAGCACCTCGTCGAGGTCCATGGCGGTCGCCTTTGGGTGGACAGCGAAGTGGGCCGTGGCTCTCAATTCCATTTTTCCGTTCCAGTTATTCACTCCGAGCCTCCCTCCCTGCGTTCTGCTTCCAATGGCGGCATCGGCCGCGGCGGAAACACGGTTGTGCCGTCTTCCTAAATCCCTGCCACACGGCTGTTCCCGCACGCTTCCGACTCATGCGCTCGCGTTCGCTCCCCAATCCAGCTCTTCCTCGTATCCTGCTGATTTATCCCACCGTTCATCTGTTTGTGAACGTGCTGTAACAGTTTGTTTGCGACAGTGCAGAGTATGCGTAGGGGTGTGATTGCCCCTGCCCCGCGCGGGAAGAGGAAACATGGCAAGTGTCTCGGGACTTACGGAAGCGGTCCTTTACGATACTCTGGTCAACAATCTTGTCTCGATGGCCCGCACCGTCGAAGGCGCCATGAACCGCGCTCTCGAAGCCATCGTCGCCGTCAACGATTCGCGCACCGCCTCTCTCCCCGGCGAAGTCTTTCTCCTCGAACCGCGCATCAATGAAATGGAAATCGTCATCGACGAACACGCCATCCGTCTTCTCCGCCGCGGTTCCTTTTCCGATGACGAAATCCGTCTCATCGTCGCCGCTCTGAAAATCACCAACGATCTCGAACGCATCGGAGATCTCGCCGTCAATCTCGCCGAGTGCGTCATTTCCCTTCGCGAAATGCCCGCCGCGCAATTACCGGAAGAATTGGGCCCCATGACCTCCGCCGTCCGCGCCATGGTCACCAAGAGTCTCGGCGCCCTCATCTATCGCAACGTCGAAATGGCCGGCCAGGTCCTTCAGAGCGACGACGTCGTCGATCAATATCGCGATCGCATTTTCGATCAACTCATGCAGAGCATGACCCAGCAAGCCGCTCTCGTGAGCCCTGGAATGCAGTTCATTCTTGCTACCAGGCATCTCGAGCGCATCGCCGACCATGCCACCAACATTGCCGAGGACATCATTTTCTGGGTCCGCGGCCTCGATGTCCGCCATGGCCGCGGACTCTCACTGAATCAGGAAGGCGCCGAGCCAGCACAATCAGCCGGCGAAGAGGTCATCGAGAATTCACGTGCCCTTCATTCCCACGTGACCCCGGGCTGCGACACTCAGCGCGTTTGATCTTCGTACCACGTCCTACCTCGGGGACCGGAGCACCCCTGGCTCCGGTCCCCTTCTCCCCTCCTCAGTAAGTTGAATTGCGGAGTTTTTTCGCGCTAATCAGTGCGTAGCGTGCGTAATGCATGCGTGTTGTCTCGGGCAGAAATTCGCGGAGCTCGGCGAGCATTGCCGCACGCCGATGTGCGTCTCCCCTGCGTCAAGAATCCAAAAGGCCTGAACGCTCGACACAGTTCGTTCTTGTCTTTCTAGAAGGATTCAGCGATGAACTAGATTCTTGCTCGCGTCCGATTCGAAAATTCACTTTCCGAACGCGCGCACCTGCAAATTTTTCGATCCGTGCGCAGGTCAGCGGAATGCTCTCGCAGCTCCTAATCCTCAGTCGAAATTCCTTCTTTTCTTCTCTTTGCTGATTCTTTCAATTTCTCGTAACCCTCTATTTCCAAACAAGTTAGTCGGCGGTCTCTCAGTTTGTTACAGGATATTCACATTCGGTTGACGTAACCGTAAGACTCGGCATTTACCTTTTCCGCGGGGTGGAACCCATCTTTATCAGGTTCACGGTCGAATTTTGCTCCAAAAGAGAGAGGAAATGAAAAAAATAGCAGCACTCACACTATCGCTGTTCCTTACCTGTGGAATCGCGCTCGCTGATACGCCGAAGGACGCCGACGCGCAGCCTGCCAAACCAGCGGCACCTGCCAAGCCGAAGGCGGCCAAGGCAGCGGACAAATCGGACTCGGCGATCGCTGCCGAAATCGAAGAGCTCCGTCAAGCTGTGCAGGCTCAGCAAGAGCAGCTTCAGATGTTGAAAGAAGAGCTCGCCAAGCGCGACCGTCAAATTGACGAAGCGCGTGACGCTGCTGCCGCGGCCAATGCGCGCGCAGCCGAAGCCAACACGAAAGCCACGGAAGCGGTAAATACCACCGCCGCCGTCAAGTCCACGGCGGACACGCTCAGCACCAAGGTCGCGGATTTGTCCGCCAGCAACGCCGCCCTTAAAACCACCGTGGCCACTGCGGCGAACCTGAATGGTGCGGGCGGTCAGGGCGGCGAGGAAAAGGGGCCGGCTTCCATTCGTTACAAAGGAATAACGATCACTCCTGGGGGCTTCATAGCGGCTGAAACGGTTTTCCGCACGCGGGGCACAGGCTCGGACGTTAACACCCCGTTCAACAGCATTCCCTACCCACAAAACAGCCTCAGCCAGGTTTCCGAGTTCAACGCTGGCGGACGCCAGTCGCGGCTGTCCGTACTCTTCCAGGGCAACCCCAGCGACAATGTAAAACTGTCCGCCTACTATGAGATGGATTGGCTCGGCGCCTGCGTCACCTCGAACAATCGCCAGAGCGACAGCTATTGCCTCCGGCAGCGCCAACTTTGGGGACAGGCGGCTCTTTCCAGCGGCTGGACCTTTACTGGCGGCCAGATGTGGAGCCTAGCGACCGAGACTAAGAAAGGTCTCGACAACCGCACGGAAAATCTGCCCATGACCATCGACTCCCAATACCACGTCGGTTTCACTTGGGAGCGTCAGTACGGCTTCCGCGTCACCAAGAATATCGGCGACAAGGCTTGGATCGGTTTCTCAGCCGAGAATCCTCAGGCCACCGTCACCGCAACCGGTCAGCCGACTGCTTACTTGGTCGGTTCCGCCGGCTCGGCTGGTGGACTGTACAATTCCGTGGATGGCACAGGCTACTCTCTCAACAAGACTCCGGATTTCATCGTGAAAGCCGCCTTTGAGCCGGGTTTTGGCCACTACGAAATCTTCGGAATCATCAGCGATTATCGCGATCGCGTCTTCCCATGCTCCGCTGCGATTACGGCCATACCCTTGCCCACCACTTGCCCTGGTACGACTCCCTCCGGAGCAAACGCTTTCAATGACAGCCGCGTTGGCGGCGGCATCGGCGTCAACATTCGCGTCCCGGTCGTACCGCAAAAGGCTGACTTTGGCATCCACCTTATCGGCGGTGACGGAATCGGCCGGTACAGCTCGGCGCAGTTGCCCGACGTAACGGTCCGGCCGGACGGCACGCTCGCTCCGATTCGCGGCGGTGGCGCTCTCGGAACCCTCGAGCTGCATCCGACTCCCAAACTCGATGTGTTCTTCAACTACGGCGTCGAGTATGCTTACCGCACAGACTTCAACTTCACCAACGTCGCCGGAGCCAACGTCGCTGTTGGTTATGGTTCTCCCTTCTTCAATAACTCCGGTTGCGAACTTGCGCCAACTTTGCCGGGAGGGCCATTTGTGGCCAGCAACAACGGTACTTGCAGCGGCAACACACGCAACATCCAAGAAGGTACCGTCGGCTTCTGGCACAAAATTTATAACGGCCCGAAGGGCGGTCTTCGCTGGGGCCTTCAGTACTCCTATTTCACCAAGAACTCCTGGTCCGGCAACAACAACACTCCCGCCGCGGTGGGAATCAACGCCAAGGCCGTCGACAACATGGTTTGGACATCTTTCCGCTACTACATCCCCTAAACCGGGACTCTTAGCGCTCCGTCTTTTCTGGCGGAACAGGGGCAGCTCTTCATCGAGCTGCCCCTTCTTTTTAACCCCGCATCTCCCCGTGCTCCTCAAAAGTTACAAAACCGCAACCCTTATCTTCAACAAACAACTAAGCTTACGTACGATTCAACAAACTCTGAACCGACTGTAACAATCCCGTAACACGCGGGCACCACACTCTAACTCTCGGGCAAATACAAATCCTTCGTGTGGAGATGACGGATGAAAAAAGTCGCAGGTATCGTTCTGGCTTGTCTCGGTCTGGCAGGCATGGTCTGGGCGCAAGGAACGCTCTCCATTACTGGGGCTGGCGCCACGTTTCCTTACCCCATGTATTCCAAGTGGTTCGATGAATACCACAAGCTTCATTCCAACATTGCGATTAATTACCAGTCCATCGGTTCCGGCGGCGGCATCAGGCAAATCACGGAAGGCACTGTAGACTTCGGCGCTTCCGACGGCCCCATGAACGATGAACAGCTCAAGGCCTACCAGGACAAGCACGGCTTTCCGATCCTCCACTTCCCGACAGTGCTCGGCGCGGACGTGCCTACCTACAATATCCCCGGCGTCTCAACGGAACTGAAATTTACGCCCGATGCGCTCGCTGGCATATTTCTCGGCACCATTACCAAATGGAACGATCCCGCCATCACCGGCGCTAACCCCGGAGTAAAACTCCCCGCCGACGACATTATCGTGGTCCATCGCTCCGATGGCAGCGGCACGACCTACATTTGGACGGATTATCTGTCCAAAATCAGCCAGGAGTGGAAAACCAAAGTCGGTAAAGGAACTTCCGTCAATTGGCCCGTCGGTCTCGGCGGCAAAGGTAATGAAGGTGTGGCCGGCTTGGTCAAACAGACACCGGACTCATGCGGTTACGTTGAATTGATTTACGCCATCCAAAATAACATGCCCTATGGCAGTGTGAAAAATTCATCCGGCGATTTCATCAAAGCATCGCTCGCGAGCGTGACAGCCGCTGCGGCGGGCGCGGCCAAGAACATGCCCGCTGACTTCCGCGTTTCGATCACCGATGCTCCCGGCAAGACTGCCTATCCGATCTCCAGCTTCACTTGGCTGCTCGTCCCGTCGAAGTTCTCGGACACCGCCAAGCGCGATGCCATCAAAAGCTTCGTGAAGTGGATGGTCGGCCCAGGGCAGGACAACACTGAGGCGCTTTCCTACGCCAAACTTCCCAAGGAAGTGGTCGCCAAAGAACTAAAGGCTCTCAACGAAGTCCATTAGACTTAAATGTCAACCGCCAGCACAACCGTTCCGAGCGCGGGCCCCGAGGCGGGCTCGCGCTCCTTTCTCAGCCGCCTACGCGATGGCGACGAAATCGCTCGTCTCATCACGTTCGTGTTTGCTGGCTCGGTCGTCCTTCTCACGGTCCTTTTGGTCTATCAACTTTGGGCGGGCTCCGTTCTCCCGCGCCACAAATTCGGCTTCGCATTTTTCGTCACCAGAGTCTGGGATCCGGTATTCGACAATTTCGGCGCGCTGCCGTTCATCTACGGCACCCTCGTCACCTCTGCGGTTGCTTTGTTTATTGCTGTGCCGTTGGGTCTTGGCGCTGCCATTTTTCTTGCAGAGCTCGCCCCGGCTCGAGTTTCAGATACCCTGGAATTCTTCATTGATCTCCTTGCCGCCGTTCCCAGCGTAATTTATGGCCTTCTCGGCATCTTCATCGTTGTCCCCCTCATGCGCGACTCCATCGAGCCTGGACTTAAGCACACTTTGGGCTTTCTTCCGCTTTTCAAGGGACCCGCATACGGGATAGGTTTTCTCACCGCTGGCGTCGTCTTGGCCATCATGGTCATTCCGTACATCATCTCCGTCTCGCGTGAAATCCTCCTCTCCGTGCCCCGCGATCAGCGCGAAGCCGCGTTGGCTCTAGGCGCCACGCGTTGGGAATCCACCTGGAAGGTCGTCGTTCCTTTCGCCCGCACCGGCATCATGGGCTCCATCTTCCTGGCCCTCGCTCGGGCCCTCGGCGAAACCATGGCCGTCACGATGGTTATCGGCAACGCGCCCTTGATCAGTGCTTCCCTATTTTCTCCGGGGAATTCCATTGCTTCGGTAATCGCCGGCCAATTCACGGAAGCGACCGGTGACTTGTATTTGCAGTCCTTGATTGAGCTTGGGCTGGTGCTCTTTCTACTGACTTTTGTTCTCAATGGCCTCGCGCGCATCCTGATTGTTGTAACTTCTCAACGCGGCAGCGGAATGGGGAACGCATGAACGCTCGTCTGCGGTGGCGCAAATTCGTCAGCAATTTCATGCTTACTCTCACCGGTTGCTGCGCGCTAGTGGCCGTTTCTGTTCTCTTCTTGATTTTGGGCTACCTCGTTGTGCACGGCGGCGCCTCTCTGAACTGGAATTTCTTCACGAAATTGCCGGCTCCGGTAGGCGAAACCGGCGGCGGCATGGCCAACGCCATCATCGGCAGTGCCAAACTGCTCTTCCTCGCTACCCTTTTTGGCGTGCCTGTTGGTTTCCTGGGTGCGGTCTATCTCGCGGAATTCAGCGGCAACAAAGTGGCCTTTGTCGTCCGTTACTCCGCCGATTTGCTCAACGGCGCTCCTTCGATTGTCATTGGCATCTTTGCCTACAGCCTTGTCGTCAAGCCTCTGGGGCATTTCTCCACTCTCGCCGGCGGCGTGGCCCTCGCGATCATGATGATTCCCATCACCCTGCGCAGCACGGAAGAATTTCTGCTCGGTGTGCCTCGCAACTTGCGGGAAGGTGCCATGGCTCTCGGTGCCAGTAAATGGAAAACCATCGTCACGGTTATTGTCCCCGCCGCCTATCGGGGCATTCTCACCGCCATTCTCTTAGCCTTTGCGCGTGTCGCCGGCGAAACTGCCCCGCTCCTTTTCACGGCCTTGGGAAATGAGTTTTGGAGCCCGGGCTTCAATCACCCAACGGCTTCGCTTCCCGTTATGATATATAACTACGCCCTCGCGCCGTACGACGACTGGCACCGCCAGGCTTGGGCTGCAGGACTTGTCCTGCTGGCCTTGATCCTGGTCATCAATATTGTTGCCCGGGGGATTTTGTCCCGTGGCATATCGGTTCCGAGGTAGTAATTCATGAGCTCTTCTGTGAGGCAAGCTGTGTCGGTCAACATAACTCCCCCAGCAACAACTTCCGCGAACCGAGAAACTGCGGCCCACGCGGATATGCGCATGACCATTTCCAAAGTCAATTTTTGGTATGGCAGCAAGCAAACACTCTTCGACATCAATCTCGGCATCGCCACCAACAAGGTCACCGCGCTGATCGGCCCTTCCGGCTGCGGCAAGTCCACGCTCTTGCGCACTCTCGACCGCATGCACGAGACCGTCCGCCACTCGCGCCTCGAAGGCGAAATCCTCCTCGACGGCAAAAATATCCTTGCCCAGGACGTCACTCTCCTGCGCCGCCGCGTCGGCATGGTCTTCCAGCGCCCCAATCCTTTCCCAAAATCCATTTTTGAAAACGTCGCCTACGGCCTCCGCATCAACGGCTCAAAACTCCCCATGGCCGAAGCCGTCGAAAAAAGCCTCCGACACGGCGCTCTCTGGGATGAAGTAAAGGACCACCTCCACAAGTCCGCCTACGAGCTTTCCGGCGGCCAGCAGCAGCGTCTCTGCATCGCTCGCGCCCTCGCCGTCGAGCCTGAAGTCCTTCTCCTCGACGAGCCGTGCTCCGCCCTTGATCCCATCAGCACCGCCAAAATTGAAGAGCTCCTCGTTCAACTCAAGGATCTCTGCACCATCGTTACCGTCACTCACAACATGCAGCAGGCCGCTCGCATCAGCGATTTCACCGCCTTCCTTCTCAACGGCCAGCTCATTGAGTTCAGCCCCACTCCGCATCTCTTCACTACGCCCAGCGATCCGCGTACGGAGGCTTACATCACCGGCCGCTTTGGATGATGCTCTGAGGTAAGAACGCTTTGTGATATCCGAATCGATTTTGTCGCCTGAAGGGAATGAGTTCATGGAACGCCACTTCGAAAAAGATCTAAACGAGTTGAAAGAACGCCTGCTTTGGATGGGCAGCCTCGCCGAGCGCGCCGTCCATCAGGCCGTCCATGCTGTGTTGGAAGCCGACGAACAGCTCGCTAAACGCGTTCTCGACGAAGAAGACGCCATCAACGAGCTCCAGCTCGAAATTGACGACCGCGTCGTCCAGCTTCTCGCTCTTCACCAATTGATGGCCATCGATCTGCGCTTCGTCTTGGCCATTTCCCGCATCAACAACGACCTCGAGCGCATCGGCGACCAGGCCGTCAACATCGCCCAGTCCGCCACCCGCATCCTCCGCCATCCCCGCGTCAAGCCTTACGTCGACCTCCCGCGCATGAGCGAGCTTGCCGAAGAAATGGTCCGCAACGCCCTCAACGCTGTTGTCCGCCGCGACGTCGAGTTGGCCCAAAAAGTCCTGGCCACCGACGATCAGGTCGATCATTTCCGCGACCAGATCTTCCGCGAACTCCTGACCTACATGATGGGCGATTCCAGCGTCGTTTTCCCCGCCTTCGAGCTAATCCTGGTCGCCAAAAATCTCGAACGCATAGGCGACCACGCCACCAACATCGCAGAAGACGTCATCTACATCGTCCAGGGCCAGGACGTCCGCCACCCCAGCGTCGACCGCCGCTAACCCGCAAATTTCGCAATGTCCAACCGAACCCAGAAGTTGTAGGGGCACGATACATCTTGCCCTCCGTCTTTTGTCGCCTTCATCTTTGGGTTCCTCCGATTGAATAACCGGAGAGTACCAGCACCAAAGAATGCTTGACTCGTCGTTGTGGTTAAGCGAGTCTCTTCCGTGGGAAATCTCTTCGCCTGCGGCAGCCACTGGCTGCCGTTTCCTTTTCCCCAGCCCCCATGGGTGCCAGCTTCGTTCCCGCTGGCGGGTGCGGCAGACTTAGCTCAATTCTAAGCGCTTTAGAATCAGTGTTTACGAAATTTTCCATAAGTATTGATTCTAAAGAAGTTGCAAGAATCTTAAATCCCTTAGAACCAGTGTTTACGAAAAAATGAGGGGAGAGGACTGGTCATGGTTAACCTGATCTGCGCCGGGTCAGCAACCACAATCCAATGAAGGCGCTCGCAAGGCTGCCGCAGCCCCCAACCGTCCGGTCCCAAGTCCTCACAAATCGCGCCCGGATGTGCGACTCTCCAGGTTGTAGCTCTACGAGCATCTGGTTGTAGTCCTCGCCGTTCAACGGTGCGACCACGGCACCATTCACCGTCACCCGCCAAGCCGGGTAATTCAAGAGCCGCAGCCCAAGCGCAAACGGCTCTTTCGTTTTTACCGTCACTTCTTTTTCTTCCGGCGTCCAGCGATCCACGCGAACGTCCGGAGCCGTATTTGGTCCAGGCGTCGAATCCGTGTCCATCACCTGCACCTCGGGAGCTTTTTGCACCGGCACGTTGGTGTGGTCGTCTCCCTTTGGGTCGTACTCGAACGTGCCTTCAAATCCTTCCCCGCTCGCGATAGCTTGCCGCAAGATCGGGATGTCGCCCTTGTACCACCAAGCCTGGTGCACCAGCCCGGTTCCACCGGCGCCAATAACTGCAAACGTGACCACCGCCCACGCCCATCCCCAGCGCTTCCGCCCCATGGCCGCTCCAACAAAAATCGCGAACGGCACAGCCAGAATCGCGATCCACCGCCAGGGAAATTGCACAAATCGCAGCTTGGGAAGTACACTCCACAAAATCGAGGTGAAGCGGAACATCAGCGCGCTTGCCAGTCCCGCCAGCAGCAGGAGTGCTTGCCACAATCTGTTTTCCAAAGCGCCGTCGCTCTCCCGCCGTGCTCTGTGAGCCGCCAGCGCCGCCACTCCGGCAAATACCATCAGGAAAATGGCGATGCTGGATACAATCCAGTTAAAAAGCGTGTGCTCGGGATCGTTGATGATAGTAAAAAGAAAGTTTTCCGAAGGGAGCAGACCGGAAGAAAGTGCCTCTCCGATGTTCACCCAGCGTTGCTCATAAGCCGCTGGCAATATGTAAAATCCAGCCAAACCCAATCCGAGCGCGCATCCTGCCGCGCCCCGCAGCAGCGGCTGCCACGCCTTTCGTGACAACGCCACAAAGCCAAACACGGCAACCGAGCTATAACAGGCGATCACCCCGGCAGGCGCGTTGGAAAGCCAAATAGCTGCCAAGACAACGGCGAAAAAAACGGTCGCCCGGGGCTGGGAAGAGCCCGGAACTTGTTCCGGACTCTCCATCAACTCGCAGATTTGGAACGCCGCGAGAAAAAGCAGCGGAAAAAAAGCGTTCGCCAGCAACTCCGCGAAATCGCTTCGCAGATAAATAATTACCAGCGCGTACGGATTTGTCACGAAGCATGCCACGCAGAATAAAGCCGCTCGCTCCGGCAAGATGCGCCGCGCCAGCGCAAAGGCGCTCATCCCCGAGAAGGTCTGTACCAGAGCAATGAACACTCCCGGCACAGCAGTCCAAGGTACGAGGAAACCCAGCGCCGCTCCCAGCATCCACGAAAAAGGCGGATAAAAAATAAATCTCGGCTCGCCAAATCCGTAATTGGCCCATTCCGTCCACCGTGGATAGAAGATCCCCGCTTTCCACTGGCCGGCCGCATCCATCCACGACGAAATGTGAAACAAAAAATCGTGTCCCGTGGCGCTGCCCAGCCGGAAAAACGGAGAAACAATAATCAGTGAAATGAATGCCGAAACGAAAATGGCAGGAAGCCAGCCGCGAAGCCGAGCGGTCGAACGCACCGGATTCTGTGGTTCAGTGGAAGATGTCATGCGGTGTTCATGCCATTGTAACCAGGAAATAAACTATCGTGCGAGCTTCATCCTTCCGTGCGCGCTCCTTCGAGTTGAGCGATAATACACGCTCTTATGAGCACGGCCACCACACCGCCCACGCCCGTCATCCCTGAACCCATTATCGAAGCCCGCAAGCTCGAAAAATTCTATCCCCAGCCGGATGGCGGCCGCATTCAAGTCATCGCACCGACAGATCTCGGCATCTACCCGGGGCAAATTATCGCCATGCTCGGCGCTTCCGGCTGCGGAAAATCCACGCTGCTTCGCATGTTGACAGGGCTCTCGCCCGCCAGCGCGGGCGCCGTCTTTTGGCACGGCCACCCGGTGGGCGATGGTTCGCCAAATGTTTCCATCGTTTTCCAAAGCTTCGCACTGTTTCCCTGGCTCACCGTTCTCGAAAACGTCGAAGCTCCCCTCGAAGCTCGCGGCATGGCTCCCATCGATCGGCATAAGCGCGCCCTGCGCATCATCGACGCCGTGGGCCTGGATGGTTTTGAGTCTGCTTATCCCAAGGAACTCTCCGGCGGAATGAAACAGCGCGTCGGCGTAGCCCGCGCTCTTGTCGTCGAGCCCGAAGTCCTCTTCATGGACGAACCATTCTCCGCTCTCGACGTGCTCACTGCTGAAACCCTCCGCGGCGAACTTCTCGAACTCTGGCTCGATCACAAAATTCCCACCCGCGCCATCTTCATCGTCACTCACAATATCGAAGAAGCCGTCGTTCTCGCCGACCGTATCGTTGTGCTCGGCCGCAACCCCGCCCACATCCATGCCGATTTTGCCGTGGACATGCCTCATCCGCGCGACCGTAAATCTTCAAGCTTCGTCGAGCTCGTCGACGAAATCTATCGCGTCCTCACGCGTCCCGATCACGAACACGATGCATCCCCTCCGAAATCCGCCGCTCCCGGCAAGCAGGCCCTGCGCAAAGCCATCATGCTTCCGCACACGCGCCCCGGCGGCATGGCCGGTTTGCTCGAAATTCTCATGGACCAGGGCGGCCGCGGCGATCTTCACAAACTTGCCGATGAGCTCAGTCTCGAAGTGGACGACCTTCTCCCGACCGTGGACACGGCCGTGCTCCTCGGCATGCTGCGCCTTGAAGAGGCCGACACCATCATCACCTCCGAGGGCCAGGCCTTCGCGCAAGCGGACATTCAAGCCCGCAAAGCCATCTTTCGCAAGGCGGCCCTCGCAAATGTTCCGCTGCTTGCGCAGATGCAAAATGCGCTCAAAGCGAAGTCGGACCGCACGCTTTCTGACGATTTTTTCCGCGATCTCCTAGACGAGCACTTCAGCGAGGACGAGTCGCGCCGCCAGCTAGAAACCGCCATCCAATGGGGACGTTACGCGGAGATTTTCGATTACGATGCCGCGACCGGCAAGCTGACCCTCACCGAGGCCTGATTTTCTCGTGCCGACTTCCACACCGATCGCTCAAAGCGCGACTCCTATACCGCCGGTGTTGCGCCGCCCTGCTGGCTCGCGCTGGTCGTGGTCGTTTCTGATCGATCTCGGCGTTTTCCTTTTCGTCTTCGCCGCCATCTACGGCGTTTACGCCATTGGGCACACATGGCTGGGGCCCGTCCCCGCTCAGGCCGAAATTTCCCAGAGCCCTCGCGCTCTTCCGCTCTATGCGCTCTACTCGCTCGTGCGCATCGGCATTGCTTACGCGTTGAGCCTGGCTTTCGCGCTCGCTTACGGCTATGTGGCCGCCCGCTCCAAAAAGGCGGAGATCGTCCTTATTCCGCTGCTCGATATTTTGCAATCCATTCCCGTGCTCAGTTTTCTGCCAGGCGTCATGCTGGCCATGGTCGCGCTGTTTCCGCACAGCCAGCTTGGCATCGAGCTCGGTTCCATCATTCTCATTTTCACCGGGCAGGTGTGGAACATCGCTTTCAGTTTTTATTCCTCGCTGAAAGGCATCCCGCGCGAATTGAGAGAAGCGGCCATTATTTACCGCTTCGGCCGCTGGCAAAGATTCGTCGAGCTGGATCTGCCGTACTCCACCATCGGACTCGTGTGGAACTCGATGATGTCCGTCGCCGGCGGGTGGTTCTTCCTGATGGCCTGCGAAATGTTCGTTTTGGGCGATCGCGATTTTCGTCTTCCGGGGCTCGGCTCTTTTCTGCAAACTGCCGCGAGCCACGGCAATACGCGCGCGATTCTTTGGGGACTCGCCGCCATGGTCGCGGTCATCGTACTGCTCGATCAGCTCATCTGGCGGCCGGTAATCGTGTGGGCGGATAAATTCAAATTCGAGCAGGTCGAGGCAGCGCAAGCCTCCACGCAGAACCTGCTCAGTCTCATCGGGCGGGCTTCTTTCGTCATTCGCTTTTTTCGCCTCGCGGTGCGCCCAGTCATCGATTGGATCACCGTCAATGTCGCTGTGGGTGCGCGCCGCGCTGCGGAGTCATTCTCTGTTCCGAAGCGCCAAAGCACGCGCCGAGGGCTGCTGATCGTTCTCGCGGCGGTGATTCTTATTGGCTTGGGCTTCGCCGTATTTCACGCCGGCCGCGAGTTGTCCGATCTGCGCCGCGCGGATTACATCATTCTCTTGCGCAGCGCGGGCTTCACGCTTCTTCGCGTCAACGGCGCGCTCCTCATCGGCGCCCTTTGGAGTGTACCCGTGGGCGTGGCTATTGGATTCAGTCCGCGTCTCGCACGCATCGCGCAGCCGCTTGCGCAGATTGCCGCCTCCATCCCGGCTACCGCGCTGTTTCCCGTTATTCTTCTTTTTCTGCTGCGTTTTCGCGGCGGGCTCGAACTCGCCGCCATGCTCGTGATGCTGCTCGCCACGCAGTGGTACATCCTCTTTAATGTCATCGCCGGCGCCATGGCCATTCCGACGGACCTGAAGGAAGCGTCAAGCATCTTCCGGTTCGGCCGCTGGGATCGTTGGCGCCACCTGATTCTGCCGGGGATTTTTCCCTACCTCATCACAGGATTGGTCACCGCCTCCGGCAACGCCTGGAATGCCAGCATCATCGCGGAGTATTTTCATTTTCAGGGGAGAATTGTTTCGACCATCGGCCTCGGCAGCGCCATTAGCAGAGCGAGCGACGCCGGGCGCTTCGATGTCCTGCTGGCGTCCACGCTGATCATGGCGACCATAGTGGTTCTGATCAATCGCCTCGTGTGGCGCCGCCTCTACCGCCTCGCTTCGACGCGCTTCAAACTCGAAACCTAGCTTTTGTATGTGGTTCCGTCTTACGGTTTTTCCGGCTTTGCCGTTTTATCGCTTTTCTCGGACGTCGCTGGAGCCGTCGGCGGCTCTTCGCCCCAAATGTATTTCGCGAACCATTCTTCGTTTTCTTGCATTACGGCACGCTGTTGCTTCGGTTTCGTGATGCCGTGGCCAAAACCTTTGAAGACGACCATTTTCACCGGCACGCCGTGATCCTCGAGCGCCTGCCGCAGTTCATAGCCGTTCGGAATCGGTACGCGCCGGTCGTTTTCTCCCTGTTGAATCAGCGTCGGCGTCCTCGCTTTCGCGATGTACGTAATCGGCGAAGTCTTTTTGTAAATTTCGGGATCGTCCCATGGCGTCGCGTGCAAATACTGCCTTGTGAACGGCGTGATGTCCGTGTTCACGTAATAGGTCATCCAATCGGAAATTCCCGCGCCCACAGATACGGCTTTAAAACGGTCGCTCGACGCGGTGATAAACGCGGAAATATAGCCGCCTTCGCTCCAGCCCATCGAGCCTACGCGATCTTTGTCGACAAAACCTTTGGCGATCAGCGAGTCCACGCCGGAAATCACGTCGGCGTAGTCGCCCACTCCCAGATTCCGAACGTTCAGCGAGCGGAATTTTTCTCCGTACCCCGCTGAGCCCCTGTAATTCGGCCGCAATATCAGCGCGCCCTTGGCGACGAATCGTTCAATCGGATAATACCGGTCAGCACTGAGAACCGGCAGGTCGACGCCGGTTGGTCCGCCGTGAATCACCACTAGCAAAGGATATTTGTTCTTTGGGTCGAAGTCCGGCGGTTTCAATAGCACGCCTTCTATTACAGTTCCATCGCCAGACTTCCACGAAATCACTTCCCGCCGCGCAACTTTGAAGGGCTTCAATTGGTCGCCCATGGCCGTCAGTTTCTTGGGCTGCCATGACGCCACGCTCGTTGCATAAATCTCCGGATACTCATTTTCCGGAGCGCCGCGGTACGCCACGTGTTTGTAATCCTTCGAAAAGGAAAACGAAATGGCGACAAGATGCTCCGGCGAGCTGAGCTGCTCAATGTGTTTCGTCTCCGGGTTGAGGCGGAATAGATGGGCGTACGTTTTTTGCTGTGCAGCAAAGTAAATTCCGTCCCCACCCCAGGCGATCAGTCCCGCATCTTCATCGAAGGCGTCCGTCAATACGCGAGGAGCGCCGCCATCGGCATCCACCATGGCGATTTTGTGGTTGGTATAGAAGAAATACTTCGAGCCGTCCGCCGTCACGTAGGCGATTTGTTTTCCATCCGGAGACCATTTCGGATCCTCGTCCGGCCCCGGCGTAGTGACAATCTTTTTCACCTTCCGGTCGCTCAATGCCACTACGTAGATGTCGGCGGTGTCCCCAGAAATCAAATCCGGATCGCGCTGCGCGCTGAATGCGATGCGCATTCCATCCGGCGACCATGAAAAGCCGCCGACGCTAAACTCCGATCCTTCCGTCAACCGCTTGGGCTCGGGAACTGCTTCCGCTTCAGGAACAGGAATCTCGAGCGTCCATAAATGCGTCATGGTGTAGTCCGCGTGGACGACTTGGAATTCGCCGTACTTTTCCTTGCGATCTTTCATGGCCTTTGATTCGGGATCTTCGGCGGTAAAAGCCAGCTTCTTTGAATCCGGCGACCAGTCAAAATTGCTCACTCCCGTTTCTACCTTTGTGAGTTGCCGGGCCTCGCCGCCGTCCGCCGAAATCAGGTAAATCTGCTTTTTGCCTTCCGGCGTTCCGGAGATTTGGCCAGGACGGTCGGAAAGAAACGCGATCCACATGCCGTCCGGGGACCACGCCGCATCGGTGCTTGATTTCTTCGAGGCCGTTAGTTGGTGGCCTTCGCCTGTGGCGGCGTCCACGATCCACAAATCGCGCTCGAAGGCGTTACCTTCCCAATTCGTTCGAGTGACTTCATACACTACGCGCTTCCCATCGGGAGACATCGCTGGGTTGAATGCGTATTTCATCTCGAGGGACTGGTCGATCGTGGGAGTGGACGAATGCGGGGATGCCGCTTCGGTGGCGGGCTGCTGAGCGGCAATGGGCAGGCTCAACAAGCAGCTCATCGTCAGGAATAGGGCCGTCCAACGGAATTTGCGCACTGTTTTATCTCTCCAGACTATGTTTTGAATTCATTCGCTCCGGATTTTGCCGACCAGCGGATAAATCCAATGGCCAGGCCGACACCGACGATAGCCAATGCCAGATAGATATGCCAGCCGTGCAGCTCCAGCGCGGAAACAACGGCCGTGATTCCAGACAGAAAAATGAGAAGCGCCGCTTTGCCCTTTGACATCTCTCTCTTGTACACAGGCGCTCCAAATGAGGTCCAGCGGCCCAGATTGTCGCATTTTTCTCATGCGGAAGCGGATCGCGGCTCCGCCTCTTTTGTGAGCTCTTTACTCAAAAAAATAATCTGGCCTACGTGATGATAGGCGTGTCCTGCGCATCGCAGAAAAATCATGAAGCGCTCGGCAGCCTCGGGCTCTCGTTCGCCCGAATACGGGTTTAGCCAATCTGCCGGTTCTTGCTTTCGGATCGCCGTCACGACCATAGCGATCGTCTGGTCAAAAGCGTGCATCACTGCATTTTTTTCCGGCTTTTCCGTTTCCGTGAACTCGCGGTCGCGGTTGCGAATGTAGCCGGTACCAGCGACGCGCGCGCCGATGTAGTAATTCAGGTTGCCGGTAAGATGGAGGATCAAATGACCAACGCTGTTTCCGTAAGAGTAGGGATTGCGCCAAAACTGTTCCGGTGTCAGAGGGTCAACCCACTTGTGCGCCTGCGCGGCTACAAATTCGTAGTAGCCGGCCAGGTCCGACGAAATCGTGCCGGAAAGATCAGTCATGAAAGTTCCTCAGGTCACGGAATCCGCGAAGTCTTCGAAATGGTTTAGTGCGCGGCAGCACGATCGTTTTTGTAAATCACGCCTTCCTTCATCACGAAAAAGACGTGCTCTGTCTGATGGATATTCTCCACTGGATCGCCTGGAACCGCCACTACATCCGCGAGTTTGCCGGCTTCAAGCGTGCCGATCTTGTCGGCTAACCCTAGCAAGTCCGCATCGGCCGAAGTACCGGCCTTGAGAGCGTCGATCGGCTTCATCCCCAGATCCACCATGAGGTGAAACTCTTCTGTGTTGCGTCCATGCGCGTAGACGGCGGCGTCTGTCCCGAGGCCGATCTTTACGCCTTTTGCCAGCGCGCGCTGAAAAGTGTGGTGGGAGGCGGCGATCGCAGCTTTGGCTTTGGCCAGAATCGGCGGCGGGATATATGTCCCCTTGTCGATCTGCTCCTGAATGCCTTCGGGAGCCATCAGCGTCGGGACAAGATAGGTGCCGCGCGCCTTCATCATGTCCAGCGCTTCGTCGTCCAGGAAGGTGCCGTGCTCGATAGAGTCGATGCCCGCGCGGATCGCGCGTTTTGCACCTTCGGCTCCATGGGCGTGAGCGGCCGCTTTGCGGCGAAGCGCATGAGCTTCGTCGACGAGGGCGTTCAGCTCTTCTTGCGTGAGTTGGGGCGTGTCCACGTCGTCGGTGAGAGAGAGTACGCCGCCTGTTGCGCAAACTTTGATGACGTCGGCTCCGTACTTGTGATTGAAACGCACGGCGAATCTTGCTTGCTCGGGGCCGTTGATTACGCCTTCCGTTGGGCCGGACTCATGGCCGAAGAGGCCTGCTCGATAGCCATCTTCGCCGTCACAATGGCCGCCGGTGGCCCCGATGGCGTGGACGCAGACGAGCATTCGCGGACCGGGCACGACATGATCGCGGATGGCGTTGCGCAAACCTATGTCGAGGAAGTCTGAGGAGCCGACGTCGCGGACGGTGGTGATGCCGGCCATGAGCGTGACGCGAGCATTCGCGGTTGCATCGAGGGCTTGTTCGGGGATCGTTTTTTGCAGCGTGTCCAGCTCGCGTTGCTTGTAGTCCTCGCTGTACATCATGGTGAGGTGCGTATGAGCATCGATGAAGCCCGGCAGGAGAGTCGCATCTCCAAAATCGAGCACCTCAGCGCCTGCAGGTATGGCTGCGCCAGTTCCGACCGCCACGATTCTGCCATCCTGCACGACGACCAGGCCGGGCTTGATCAGCGAATCGCTCTTGCCATCGAACATGCGAGCGGCCTTGAGCACGTACGATTTGCCAGCGGGCTTCGGCGTCTGCCCGAAACCGAGCCCCGCCGCCAGAAGATTTGCGGACAGAAAAAATGCAGCTGCAGCGCCACGGCCAAATCGCATGGTTTGATTCTCCCTGGTTTTCCAGACGTCGTTTCCGACGGGATCTTGGAACGCCGACAATAGCCTGCCACCAAAAAAAGTCAAGGTTTTCCTCTAAGCTCTGCGAAGCGAAAGTGATGGCGACGGTTCGCCGCAGCCGAAAATTAAGTCCCAGGAAATGGCTGCGAAAAAATGTCCCTATAGAAAAATGGGGGGTGAGTTTGCTAAAGTAGCGGGGTCAGTTTCAGCAGGTAGTTCAGTGAGCCTCAGTTCCAGGAATTTCCCAGCCCAAGGTTCTGGAAGGCGCTATTTTTCGTGCTCGTAAGGGTGTCCCCATGTCCCGTTCGGCGCAAAGAGCTCAAAAACCAACCGGCACAGGCTTTTGGGCTGGCCTGCGGCGGCTATTGAGCAACTTCTTTCTCCCCTCTGGGTTAGGTGCAGCGTCCGCCCGAACACGCTCACATCAGGCTCAAGTCATGGCTTCCGCGCCTCCACGTCGTCGAACCTTACTCTCTCTCCCTCGAGATTTCATACACCGTCGCCGTTTTCGGCGGCGGCTAACCAATTTCCTTTTCGTTCCGCTCCTAAGCATCCTCGTGGCGTACGTCATTACACGTCCGACCGGGGGCGCGGGCTTCACGCTTCCCAAAGCCGTGCAACAGGTATCGCTTTCCGCACCCTCGAATCAGCAGTCCGAAGTGCTCACTACTGCAATCAGCTCGAGGAATAGCCCTGCGGGAGGAACCATTGCAAGCTCCTATTTAACTCCTTCTGCGGCATCTGCTGCGGCCCCCATACTGATTGGTGGCTACATGCTGGACGACGGGCCTCATGCCGTCGCCGAGGCGCCGGACATCGTTCTTCATGATGCAGAACGCAATCAGGATCTCCATGTCCGGGTTTTTTATCCTGAGGAACCTGGTCCGTACCCCGTTATTGTTTTTTCCGCTGATGCAAGTGGCCCGCCGTGCTGCGATGCCCTGACACGCCATTGGGCGGGCTATGGTTATGTGACCCTTCAGATTATGGACACGGAGTCCACTTCCGAGCCGCGCAGCGCCAACGAAGAGACCGTCAGCTATCTGAAAGCAGATCGCGGCGCGCCGAATGAGCCCGCGCCGTGGCAAAGCAGTCCGCCTGAGATTTCATTTCTCCTGGACTCGCTGGCTAGCCTGCAAAATCGCATTCCTGCACTTGCCGGCAAAATCGATGCGGACCATATCGGCGTTGGTGGGCATTCGATGGGCGCGTTCGCCGCGGATGCCATCGCTGGAGCGCTCGTAAATCTGCCCGGCCACCGTGCTGCCTGCTTCGCCGATCCGCGTGTGCAAGCTGTTCTGTTGCTTTCTCCGCAAGGACCCGGCGAATTTGGCCTTACAAGCAATTCCTGGGAAAACGTCAGGCTGCCGCTTCTGAGCATTACCGGCTCACTCGATGTGGGTGCTGGTCAGCAGAGCCCACAATGGAGAGAGATTCCCTTCGAGCGCAGCCAGCCAGGGGATAAATATCAGGTTTTCATCCAGGGCGCGGGCCACCTCTCTTTTATTTCGGCGAAGACAGTCTCGTCGGGGCGCGCTACACTTTACGAGCCCATCCTCGGCTACACCAACTCTGCGGCGTTGGCCTTTTGGGACGCCTATCTGAAGGCCGATCCCAAAGCAAAATGGTATCTTCAGTCGAGCGCGCTTCCGGATTTCAGCCATGGTGCCGTAAAACTGACGCGCCGCTGACTTGTTGAATGAGGCATTCCTCAGCTTTTCCACACGTTTGCATGGGGGAGTCCTTCCGTACCATTGACGCTGTTACCAGCCGCTTTAGAAACTGAATGCAGTATGGCCCGCTATTCCGCTTTTCTTGGGCGCAGGGTTGAGGTGCAATACCGCGCCGGAGACATCCTTTTGCCCGCATCGGGCACGTTTGTGGCTGATTCCGGCCGTTCGATCTTTCTTGAGCAGAGCTTCGAACAGCGCGGCTTGCAGCGGAATTTCCGGTGGGAAATTCCCTACCAATACATTGTTCGCCTTGAAGAAAAAGCCGAGCCGGCAGATACTTCCGCAGCCGCGCCGGGCTCTTCCGCGGCTACGGCTAAGAAGGCTGAGGTATCACCTTCCAGTGCCGATCAAAAAGCCCGCAATTCGTCCAGTGCAACATCCTCGGGAGGCGCGCCCGCGATCCTCCCGCTCCAGAATCGTCCGAAGACCGCCTGACCGGGCGTGTCTTCTCATCGCGACTCCTGCTGGTTGATTCGGTTACAATCGGACCGCAAGAACCATCATTTTCGCCATCGCCGCACCGATAGAAACGCGGCCGCGCACAGGAGGCTATTGTGACCCCCGATGACAGCCCCAAGACCAGCGTCAGCTCTGGAGCAAACCTCAGTTCAACAAGAAAAATCGGCCCCGGCTCGAAACTGGGATTGATCGGTCTGGGGCTGATGGGGCGGCCCATGGGGCTGAACCTGTTGAGGGCAGGCTTTTCGCTGACTGTTTGGAACCGGACAGCCTCGCGTGCCGAGTCGCTGGTGGCCGCTGGCGCAAAGCTTGCGAATTCACCACGAGAAGTGGCTGCGAACTCGGAAGTGCTCATCACGATCGTTAGCGATCCGCCCGCCCTTGAGGAAGTGCTTTGGGGCAAGGCTGGTTCCGGCCAGGGAGGCGGCGCTCTCGCGGCGCTCCGGCCTGGCAGCATTTACATCGATTCCAGCACTGTTTCGCCTGCCTTGGCCCGGAAGATTGCGGCCGCTTGCGGTGAGCGCCACGTCGACTTTCTGGATGCGCCCGTGACCGGCGGCACTTGGGGCGCTGAAAAAGGGGAGCTAGTTTTCATGGTGGGCGGCGAAGCCCAAGTGATCAAGGATGCAGAACCGGTGTTCAGCGTCATGGGCAAGCGTTGGTTCCATCTCGGGCCCAATAGCGCCGGACAGACGATTAAGCTGGCGATGAACCTCATTCTCGCGCTGGAGGTTGACGCACTGGCCGAGGGCTTGGCGTTGGTCACGGCTGCCGGCTTGCCCGGAGAAAAACTCGTGGAAGTCCTGCAATCCAGCATGGGACGTGCCGCCGTGCTGGACGTCAAGGCTCCCCTGCTCCTCAAAGGGGAGTATCCACCCAGCTTTCCCCTGCGGCTGATGCATAAGGATGTTGGGCTGGCGCTTGATCTTGCCGAACAGTTGGGTGTGGTGCTGCCCGCCGGTGCGGCGGCTTATTCGACGTACTCTGCCGTCAAAGCCGCCGCGGCAGAAGATTTGGACTATGCCGGCGTGATGAAGTTTTGGCAGCGTTGAGCTAGTTTTGCAGTTTGTGTTGGCCTACGAGAAGAAGTTAGGTACTCCAGACGTGCTTTGGGACCGAACCTAAATCATTAATTATCAGCTACTTTGCTTGCAAGAGGGAGGGAAGGAGAGGGAATGGCGTGGCATCAGCCGGGCTTAGCCGGGAAGCTCAAACGGACCGAGCCGCTGCGTGACGATCAAGATCGAGCGCGAGATTCTGGTCCAGGACCACTGCCGCATAACGCGAGCAGGTCTGCCTCTCAGCGGCCGCCCAGGCCGATAAAGCCGGCTGGACGGACCGGCAGGCGGTCTGCAGCTTGGTCATAAAGCCGTAGTAACAACTTACTTCACGTAGCCAGGGTGTAGCTTTCTTGATATTCGGCGAAAGCTCATCGCATAGTCCGAGCAGCTTCCCAAAATCATTGGGCCCTATCGCTTCGGCTTCCACACCCGTGGCAGTGCGCAGAGCGTCGGAAAGAGGCTGATTGGCGGTGGTCAGCCAAATCATGCGCCACTGGCTCACGGCGAATTGCGCGAGGGCGGCTAGTGAGAACACGAGGATGAGCGCGACTGTCATGGTCATTGCTTGAGGGGAGAGAATGACAGGGGAATTGATAGCGCCCTATAGAACCGCCGTACCATAGGACGGGTACTGTCCCCGCGGCCAGCCGGAGTGCAGCAACGTTCCGCAACGGGCCGCTCCACTCGCCCCCTCGCGCCAACCCCATACAGCTACGTTGTTTACACGTAAGTGACTTTCTTGCCGCCGCATTCACGAATGTTCTTGACCACCCGGTGCCCGCATCTTAGCGTGAGGGATAACGTCAATCGCCTGAGTAGCCCCTTTCATGAACACCGGGAAGAATTTGCCAAGCTTGCCTCTCGATGGCTCCAACGATCAGCAGATCGTTGAGAACTTGCGCAAGATTGAGCGGCGGGATTGGTGGGTTTGGGCTAACTCCATCTTCGTCATGCTGCTCCTTACCGGAGCCCTGATTTCTTTTACTTTGCCTTCTTTCTATCGGGGAGCAGCGCCGCTGCGGATGGCCCCTCTCTTCAGGATGAAGGTCACGGAAGCCGTTTATGGGTTGGTGGCCCTCGTCGTTCTTTTCAATCTTTACACGATCTACCAGCAGGTGCTCATCAAACGACTTCGACGCCAGCTCGCGGAAAAACAGCATCATACTTTGATTTTGCGCGAACTCGCGATGATCGACGCCCTCACGGGGCTCTACAACCGGAGATTCGCCGAGCAGCGCCTTACCGCGGAGGTCGCTCGCTCCGCGCGCAAAGGCCACCCCCTCAGCGTCGTCCTGATGGACCTGAATGATTTTAAGGAGATCAACGATACCTGCGGCCACCCCGCCGGCGATTTGGTCTTGCAGGAATTCGCGGCCGCGCTCAATCGGGTGGTTCGAAGTGGCGACCTCGCGGTTCGCATGGGCGGCGACGAGTTCCTGCTGATTCTTCCTGAATGCAATCATGCGCAATTGAAGCTCGTTCTAGACCGGCTCGGTCCTCTCGAAGTAGCCTGGGAAGGCCGGAAGCTCTCGATCAAGTATTCTGTCGGTTGGAAGGAATACACTCCTGGGGATCAACCGGATACGATGCTCGCCGCCGCCGATCAGACGCTCTATGAGAACAAGCGCGCTTCCAAAAATGCGCCCGTTCGAGAAGTTGTTCCTGTCTGAGTTTTCGAGCTTCCACTTTTCAAATTTCCATTCCCGTACCATTTCATCGGTTCGTGTCGAGTTGCTGGCCCACCTTCCCATATTCCAGGCACAATTGTCTGCTCGTATCCCGATGATCACACGAAACGAGATGTTGTATCAGACCGCCGATGAGACACCGAGGTGCATCATTGTCCGAACGCCACGCCACCATCAGCGGGAACTCTTCTCGCCAGAATGCACCACCGTGCGATCCGGCTCGCTCATTCATGACGACATCCGCACCTGCATCGCGCAGCGCGTCCGCCCACCTCCTTGCGTTCCCGAGGAAGAACGGCTCCTGTGTGCCAGCGACAAGGTATGTGCGCGCAAGCGGACTCGGCATAACGCCAGGCGGCTTGTAACCGCCGCCAGGCGAGGCGCAGAAAACCGCACCGTAGACATGTGGATGCCGAATCCCAAGAGCCAGGGCCAGCTCCCCACCCGCAGATACGCCGAACACCGCGGTGCGTTCAGTGGGCAGCGCCACGCCAAACCGCGACTCCGTCCATCGGCGAACGTCCTCGACGAAGAACTTCTCGTGTGCCGCGAACCGCACCGGCTCAAAGCCCGGTGAGTACTCATGGAGCCGCAGCGTCTCATCGGTCAGCCCATGTACACCGACGATCATTGTGGACGGTAGGTCGGCCTTCTCGAGCAACCGGCCCCACTTCGATATTCGCTGACCGTCGCCGGCGAAGACGATTGCTTCGGGAGGGTCCGGTGGAACGTACACCGTGACCTGCCTTCCACCGTCGTACTCGAACATCTCGGTGACAAACTCTCCCGAGACTGCGCCGGTGGGATTGGCGGGAGCTCCGTCGGACTCACTTAGCTCGCGGTTGAGGTGATTGAGCGCTTGCTTCTTCATGGCCTTGCCCTCATTTATAGAACTATGGTCGCCCCGTTCCGCCGTCCCGTCTGTAAGAATTACAGATGAGATGACCGGGACGCCAGATAAATGATTCTATTTACGGCGGCCTACACTACAAGGCTTGCAGGGACTTATGCCCGCGTCGATATAGAATGCTTCCGGCGCCCGGCCTCTTCGGTGCGAGGCATCGTAATTATCCTCGAGATCGAGTGGCCGCGGCTCCATTACAGCTAGGCATTGGGATTAGGAGGTTTCGAGAATGTTGCTGGGAAGAAACTCATTCCTGCCCGCGTGCGCGCTTTCCATCGTAATGGCGCTGGTGGTAGCGGTAGCCGTGCCGCAGTCGAGCGGCTTGGGCATTTTTACGAACGAGGGCAGCGTCGGTGTGACTCCGCCGGGTTGCAAGGCCCAATACGATTTGGCGAAAGGCGAGTACACCATTACGGGCGGCGGAGCGAATATGTGGGCCGCAACGGACGCGTTTTATTTCGTATGGAAAAAAGTGTCGGGAGACGTGAGTCTCACGGCTGACATTAAATGGGTAGGGACCAGCGCCGCCGAGCATCGAAAGGCGGTGCTCATCATCCGCCAGAGTCTCGATCCCGGCTCGTCTTATGCCGATGCCGTTTCCCATGGCAACGGCCTGACTTCGCTGCAGTTTCGCGGCGCGGCCAACGAGCAGACTTATCAAGTCGTTGCCGCGGAGGATGGCCCCTCGCGCCTGCGCATCGTGCGAAAGAGCACTGGCATCATGATGTATTCCGGCAAGCCCGGTGAAGAGTTGAAAGCGACCGGTCCCGTGGAATACATCTCCCTGAAGGATCCAGTTTACGTGGGCCTCGGCGTGTGCTCCCACGTTGCTACAACGCTGGAAACCGCGATCTTCTCGAACATGGAGCTCGAAGAAGCCGCGCCGGCTAGGTAGCTCCGGGCAGCCCGGAGTAGATCGTCTATGATGGGGCCGGCAGTTCGCTTTAGCTGAAGGTATCGGTAGCTCACCCTCCGCTAATTGCGGGGACGATCGACACTACCGCTCCGGCCGGAACCGCCGTCATTAATTCTCCTGTGTATCGAACGTTCTCGTTCCCCACGAAAATATTCACGTGGCGCCGGGTTTCGCCGCTCTCCGTCAGAACCCTGTCACGCAGCCCTGGGTAGGCAACGAAGAGGGCCAGCAAAGCTTCGCGAACGTTCACCCCTTCTTTCACCTCAACGTGCACTTCTCTCCGATTCTCTGTGAATTCGCGCAGTGGACCTGGTATATGGAAAATGACTTGTATCATTGCCGGTTCCCGCGCTTCACTTTTTTCGCATGCACGGACTTTCGTTTTGTGGAGGGCTTCGCGTTCGAGTACCGCTTCGGAGTTGGCGCTCCCTCCATGTGGATGACGGCCGCCTTCACACAGAGAATTTGCGGCAATCCATCCAGTATTTTCTTCCAGCTCTTTTCCTTCGTCTTTCGATGCGTAGAGCTTTCCGCTCCGCGTCCCGAAATAAATCCCTGCCGGATCCAGCGAATCGGGTGACATCGCATCTCGTAGGATGGTTTCGTACGCCCCCGTTTGAGGAAGCCCACGGGTCAAAGCCTCCCACGAACCTCCGGCATTTCGCGTGCGATAAACTCGCAAATGGCCGTCCGGCGTGCAGCGGAACTCATCCGACTCCACTGGCAGGATGTATACGCAGTCCGGATCGTGGGGGTGCATCACCATCGCGAAACCAAAGTCCGAGGGCAGCCCGTGCGCGATGTCCTGCCACGAATCGCCGCGGTTGTCGGAGCGATAAATCCCCCAGTGATTTTGCAGGAACAAACGCTCGGGGCGAGATTCATGGAGCACAATCTTATGCACGCACTGGCCAAACTCCGGAAACTTCTCCGGCGTGAAGACAACGCGTATGCCACTATTACGCGCCTGCCATGTTGCCCCTCCGTCTTCGGTGCGGTAGAACCCACCGGAAGACACCGCCACATACATGAGCAGTGGATTGTGCTGGTCCGGGACAATGGTGTGGAGTAGCAGCCCGCCGTTGCTGGGCATCCAGCGTGGCCGGTGGGGATGATCGTAGAGCCCATGTGCAAGACACCACGATTCGCCTCCGTCCCGCGATTCAAAGAGAGCCGCCGGCTCCACGCCGCAATAAAGCGTCTTGGGTTCGTTTTCGCGGCCCATGCAGATTTGCCAAATGTTTTTTAAGGAAGCGCCTGAATCGGTGGGAAACCGGATGTTCGCCTCAAGCGGATTGGTCCAGGTCCTCCCGAAGTCATCGCTCGAGCGCAAAAAAGTTCCCCACATCACATTATTTGTAGAAATCCACAAGCGGTGCTGGCCATTCCGCGCGTCGTAGGCCATCGCAAATACGCCTTGGCCGTGAAAATAGGGTCCGGCGACATCCCATCGCTTGCGGTCGTGCGATGAGCGAAGCAGAAACGCCCCTTTGTTCGTGCCCACCATGAGCAGCACGTCTCCGTTTTTCACGGCGAGGTGTTCCATTCCCCGAAGAACAAGCGTTCGCGGGCCCCGCGTTTCTTCCGATGGATGTGGTTGTCGGCTCTGCAACAACGCGCCTTGTAGTGCCTCCAACGCCGCGCGCACTTCGCTAGCCCGCTGATAGCGTCCGGCGGGCTCTTTCGCCAGACAGCGCAAAATCACTGCTGCTAAGCCATGCGGAACGGCGGCCGGAAGGGGCGGAGGCGGCTCCCGCAGAATCGCCGAGCTGATCTCGAATCCAGTTTTCCCGCGAAACGGCTGGACCGCTGCCGCTCCTTCGTAGAGCAGGATTCCAAGCGCCCACAAATCGCTCAGGTGGTCGCCCTTTTGCCCGCGCAAGACTTCCGGCGCCATGTAGGGCAGCGTACCGACGAGCTTGCTCTCCAGGGAATCGTGGGAAAGTGTCAACTCGCCGACTTCTTCGGTGGCCAGCCGCGTGGCCAGCCCGAAATCCAGGACTTTTACGCGCCCTTCCGGGGTGATCATCACGTTTGAGCTCTTGACGTCGCGATGCACGATTCCGCGCTCGTGCGCGTGAGCCAGGGCATCGGCAATCTGCACACCGTGCCGCATCAGGGTTTCCGTCGAGAGGGCTGTCGTCGAAACCAGGTCGCTCAGCGAGCGCCCCTCGATCAGCTCCATCACCACATAGAAGTCTTTGCCGGTCTGCCCGAGCTGATAAATCGTGCAAATGTTTGGGTGGCTTAGGGATGAGGCCGTTTGGGCCTCACGCAGCAAGTGATCGCGGCCAACCTTGTCGATCACTCCGGGAGCGAGCAGCTTAAGTGCCACGTCGCGATTCAACACTTCATCTCGCGCGCGATACACCACACCCATGCCACCTTCGCCTAGCTGGGCGATGATTCTATAGTGGTCGAGCGTTTGTCCAATCATGGTTGCGGCCAATGGGTCATCGTATCACGCCCTCTTCTCCAAACTGGGAGGCGCCCATCCACCATTCGGCGAGTGGACCGCAACCAGCCCTCTCAGAAGCTGGGACGAAGACTGCGCCTGTACCGTAGCCTTCCCCATCTGGTAGACTGCCTTCCAAAATTCGCGGCCTTCCAAAGACTTCATGCGGGGGGTGCATTCCCGCCAAGAAGGGCAATTCCCCCGTCTCCTGACAAGGACAAATTCATGCCTACCGTCGCGTCCATCATGGCTGAGCTGAAAAAGAAGGGCTCAGAGAAAACGCGCAAGATTTACGCGCGTCACGGCATGGCCACCGGCAAGATGTTCGGCGTCAGCGTTGCCGATCTCAAAGTCATCGCCAAAACAATCAAGGGGCAGCAGGCGCTCGCCTGCGAGCTTTATGCAACGGGGAACCTCGACGCGATGTATCTCGCCGGGATGGTCGCGGACGGCTTCCAAATGACCGCGAAAGAGTTGAATGCCTGGGCCGAGGGCGCTGCGAATTTGCAGATGATCTCCGAGTACACCGTTCCCTGGGTCACAGTTGAAAATCCGAACGGCCGCGAACTGGCGCTGCAATGGATGAAATCGAAGAAGGAGCACGTTGCCGCATCTGGTTGGTGCACCTACTCCGGGCTCCTCGCGACGAAACCCGACACAGGACTGTGAACCTTCCCGGAAATCGAAAAGCTGCTCGAGACCGTCGTCAATGGAATCAACGACCCGCGGAACCGCGTGCGCTATACGATGAATGGCTTTGTGATCGCGGTCGGAGCCTATGTGAAGCCTTTATTGAAACAAGCGAAGGCGGCGGCCAAGCAGATTGGCGCTGTGTCGGTGGACGTGGGCGATACCGCCTGCAAAGTGCCGCTTGCCACTGCATACATCGAGAAAATCGAAGCCGCCGGCCGCGTCGGCCAGAAGCGAAAAACAATCCGCTGCTAGTTGGAAAGCAGCCCTATTCAGAATTTCTCAACCGGAGTCGAGCAAACCAATGTTCTGCTTATCGAGACCGCTTCGCAGCTCAATCGATGAATTCATTTCTGCGCAGCGGGATCAGAAGTTTTCCTATGCGGAGGTTGGATCCTCGCGAGTGCAAGCACCCACGGGTTATAACGTCGACCACAATCGAATCAAGTTAGGCCAAGGGGCCGATACTTTTAAACGTGCCAAGCGCGCAATTCGGCGCTGGCAGATGTTCGAAATGTCATGGATTAGCCTATGTTGGCCAGATACTCCCATCGTGCCTGGCGCTAACGTCACGGTCGTCGTTTCTCACCTCGGATTCTGGTCTATAAACCCTTGCCGGATTATCTATGTGCTCGACGATCACGATTCGCCAGGGAGGTACGGACTCGCTTACGGCACTCTGCCGGACCATGGGGAAATCGGCGAGGAGCGATTCTCGGTGGAATACAATCTTGAGGATCAAACGGTCTGGTACGATCTCTACGCATTCTCGCGACCGACTCCCCTCGCGCGTCTGGCCTATCCATTCACCAGAGCGCTGCAGAGGCGTTTCGCTAGGGAATCGAAGTTAGCGATGCTTAAGGCAGTTCAATTTCCGGGTGATACTCGCGCTCGGTGTGGCCTTTGAGCGGCTGCGGTGAAGTCCACCTCGCGCAGGTCGCCGGCGGCATACCGCGCGGCTTCATCATCGAAGTGCGGCGACTTCGGGTCTCCGCTCTCGCCCCCGGCCGTGATGGCCCGGGCGTGCACCCGGTCGCCGAACTCCACAACGGCCACGAAGCTGTTGCCGCTGTGCCGTACCGCTTCTTCGTCCCCGGATAGGGCCGCGCGGCAAAAGACGCGAGCGACCCCCAGGTCGCCGCCGTGAACGGCACCGGGATGCTCGAACCGGTGTCGACGAAGCGCGCCACGATGTCGTCATTCAGGCGCTGGAAGCGGTTGATGTCGCCCCAGGGCGTCTTCCAGCTGCCGAAGTCCGTCGTAAGGCTGTCCGACACCGCCCGCGAGCGCTTGCAAGAGTCGGTTGCCGGGGCGGTGCCGCTCCCGATGTAGTCGGGTGCCTGCTGCCCGGCCTGCCGAACCGCCGACCGACGCGCCGCTGCACGTCCTCGCCCCAGAACACGGCGAGCGACGTCGCCACCGACGTGGTGCCCCAGCGGACATCCCACTTGCGAAGCGCCGCGATCTGCTCGGCGAGGTTCGTCTTGAGCGTCGTCGGCCGGAGCTGGGTCGCAAGCCTTCAAGAAGCGGCGGGATCGCTCTCGAACCCCGTCAGAAACCTGTCAAACGCGGCCGCGGTGAGGGTATCGAGCGTGAAGTCGTTCCGTCCGTTCAGAACGCGCAGCGCGTGTGACCCGCGCGCCGACCCTCCGCCGGTCTCCACATAGAACGGATAATCTTCCCGCTTCGGGCTGCTCGGACCTGCCGCCGCCCACGGCCAGTTGTTCCTGTTGTAGATCCATCCGTTCGGCGGATTGAGCAGCTTGGGCGACTCATTCACCGAGAGAACCCTTTCTACTCGGTCGCTGGTTGCCGCCATTGACCGGCTTGTTCCAGTCAAAGCGCGCGTCGCGCCGCGGGATGTAGTTCCCGTGAAAGTAGGCGATGTCGCCGTCCGCGTCCGCGAAGATCGTGTTGTTTGACGAGTTGGTTGTGCAGCTCCATGGTCTGGCGGAACGATTTGTAAGTCCTTCGCCTTGGTGCGTGAATAGGACTGGATGAGCGCGTGCAGCGTGGTCAACGCATTTATCCGGACACTCACCCATTTGCCGTTCTGGACCCCGCACGATCGGCCCATGGTGGGTCCAGTACACCGTGAAGTCCTTCTTACCTCCATGCCAGCCGCGCCCCTGAATGGCACGGTGACCCCAATCGCGACGGCGCGAACCGGGCGCTCTTCCTTCCCGTAGCGGTAGACGTATCCATTGCTTCCTTTCTTCGCCACGGCCTCGAAACAGACTCGTCGACAGCATTCACGCCGCTCGTCGTGTGCATCCACCCGTGCGTCGTTGAAGCCCTGATAGACGAAGAACTGCCCCCACGTCGCCGCGCCGTACGCGTCCAGACCCTTCGTCGCTCGTCATCTGCAGTTCCGAGCGGAAGAAGAACGAGGTGTGCGGGTTGATCAGCAGCAGCGCGTGATGATCCGGCGTGTTCGACGGTGCGATCGCGATGCCGTTCGAGCCGGAGGGTCCTCGATATCGTCGTGCTCGGCCGGAGCACCCTCGTGGCGGGATCCCCGTAGAACGCCTCGAGCTGCGCGAGGTTGACCTTCTCGATGTCGCCGCCGATGCTCCCCTCGCTGAACGTGAGCGCCATCCACGGCTCGAAACGCTGATGACGCGCGGCTTCACCTCGGGATGCTTGTAGAGTAGAAGTTCAACCCATCCGCCCACGCAAGCACAAGTTCTTGAGCCACGCCGGGCTCGCCGCATACTGCTCTTCAGCTGTCGGGATTGATGAAGAGCTTCATCCGGAGATCGCGATAGATCTCCTTCTCGCCTTCGGCCTCGGCGAGCCGGCCCATCGAATTGATGAAGTTCGTCTCCACGCGATTGAAATCGTCCTCGGCCTGCGCGTAAATCATTCCGAACACCGCGTCGGCATCGGTCTTGCCGTGGACGTGCGCGATTCCCCAGTCGTCCCGCATGATCGTGAGTTCGCGGCCTGCTTCTCCCATCGCGCCGTTTCTGCATTCTTGGCTGCTTGAGCCGCGGTTGTCGCCCCGCGCGCAGTCCGAGCCTCCAAAACCTGCGAACCGAAAGAACAAGCCGCCATCGCAAGCACAAAACCGAACACAGCTTTCTTCATGATTGCCTCGAATAAAATGGAAAAACTGCCCGCCGCCGCGTCACGCTATTGCGCAAACCATTTTGAACTCCCGCGACAGCGTAGCATCATACTCCGCTCAACCGAGCAGGGCAGCAATCAACTCTTTCCCGCGGCTCACTCATCGTGTAGATTTCTCTTTTCCATGCGCCTGCTACTTGCATTTCTCGCATCTCGGCCTCCGGCAACTTACTCACAGCGCCTCCGCCCGACGGCATTCCTCGTGATCTCGCGCGCCAACGTGCCGCGCAACTCTCTGACATACGCTATCATCTGGTCTTCTCTCTCATTCCTCACGCGCCTTCTACTTCCGGCCACGAAAATCTCCGATTTCATTCCAACTCTTCCGCCGCCGTTCTTCTGGATTTTCGCGAAGGCACCCTGACAAAACTCACGGTCAACAACGTCCCCATCCCCGCAAAAATTGATAACGGCCACATCGAGCTCCCCGCCAGTGCCATCCAAGCTGGCGAAAACACTGTCTCCATCGATTTCACTGCTCCCGTCGCTCCAGCCGGAAAAGCCATCACGCGCTTCGAAGACAAAGACGACAACACCGAATATCTCTACACGCTCTTCGTCCCCATGGACGCCGAAATGGCTTTTCCCTGTTTCGATCAGCCCGATCTTAAAGCCCGTTTTCATCTTGTGCTCACCGCCCCCGAAAACTGGACCATCATTTCCAACCGCCCATCGAATCCCAATCACCTGCCGATGCTTCAGGCCAGCGCCTCACGAGTTTTTCCGAAACTCGCCCCATCAGCACCTATCTTTTCGCCTTCGCTGCCGGCCCCTTCCGCAAAGTTCACGAAACCGCCGGCCTTCCCGGCCTCTACGTCCGTTTATCGCAATTCAAAAAAGCCGAAGCGGAGGCTCCCGAAGTCCAGCAAGTCACCGCGCAGGGCATCGACTATCTCTCCACATTTTTCGCGCAGCCCTTTCCGTTTCCAAAATACGATCTCGTCCTCATCCCCGGCTTCGCTTACGGCGGCATGGAGCACGCCGGCGCCACTTTCCTCCGCGAAGAATCCGTTCTCTTCCGCACCGCCCCCACTCACAGCGACCATCTCAATCGCGACATCCTCCTTCTTCACGAACTCACGCATCAATGGTTCGGCGACTTCACCACCATGCGCTGGTTCGACGACCTCTGGCTCAAGGAAGGCTTCGCGCAATACATGGCCTATCAAGCCCTCGCCGCTCTCCAGCCCAACGAAAATATTTGGAAGCGCTTCTATCTCTCCATCAAGCCCGCTGCCTATGGCATCGACTCCACCAAAGGCACCACTCCCATCTACCAAAATATCGAAAACCTCAAAGACGCCAAGTCCGCCTACGGTGCCATCGTCTATTCCAAAGCCCCCGGCGTGATCAAGCAACTCGCTTTCGTCCTCGGCGAAGAAAAATTTCGCGATGGCCTGCGCCTTTATCTGAAACAACACGCTTATGCCAACGCCGAATGGAGCGATCTGGTCCATGCATTCGAGCAAGTTTCCGGAAAGTCGCTGCAATCTTGGGCCGCCATGTGGATTCGCCATCGCGGCATGCCCCAGGTGGAGGTCTCCTGGTCCTGCGACACGCAAAATCGCATCGATCATTTCACCCTGACACAACGCGATGTTCTCGATGAAGGCGGCGTCTGGCCCATCGCGATGCAAGTCCTGCTCGCTTATCCCAACGGCGCTCCCGTTCGCCTCCGCGCGCAACTGGACACGCAAAGCGCCGCTCTGCCCGATGCCATCGCGAAATCTTGCCCGGAGTATGTTTTCCTAAATGATCAGGACTTCGCCTATGGTCGCTTCCTCCTCGATAGTCGCAGCCGCAAAGCCGTCCTCGCTCATCTCGGCGAGGTCCCCGGCGTTTTTGATCGCGCTCTTCTCTGGGGCTCGCTCTGGGATTCCGTCCGCGAAGCCGATCTTGCCCCGCGCGACTACCTGGAGCTCGCGCTGCGCCTACTTCCCGCCGAAACTGACGAAGAGCTGTCGCAAAGCCTCATCGGCCACGTTACCACCGGCCTGCACCGCTACGTCAGTGACGCCACCCGCGCGCAATTCGTGCCAAAGTTTGAAACCCTCGCGGCGGATCACATGCTGCATTCCAATCAGCAGGATTTCCGCATCATCTGGTTCCGTGCTCTTCGCGCCGTCGCCGAAACTCCGCAGGGCCGAGCCCAACTCAAAGATCTCCTCAGTGGCAAACTCACCGTCCCTGGTGTCGCTCTCCGTCCTCTCGACCGCTGGACTATGCTTACCGCGCTGATCGCGCTCAACGACCCCGACGCCGATACCCTCCTCGCCGCCGAAGAGAAGCGCGACTCGTCCGGCGATGGCCAGAAGTACGCCTACATGGCGCAAGCCGCCCGCCCGGACGCCGCCACCAAGGAAAAATATTTCCACGATTATCTCCACAATCCGTCTCGCCCCGAAGATTGGATCGCGCAAAGCCTCGGCGCCTTCAATTACTGGAACCAGTCCGCGCTCACCTTCCCCTACCTGAAGCCCGCTCTCGAAGCTCTTCCGCAAGTCAAACGCGACCGCAAAATCTTTTTCCTTCTTGGCTGGCTCAACGCCTTCATCGGCGGCCAGCAATCCCCGGCCGCGCAAGCGCAGGTCCGCGATTTTCTGGCCTCCACTCCTCTCGACAAAGATCTCCAACTGAAAATTCTAGAAGTCTCCGACGAACTCGACCGCACCGTAAAAATCCGCGCACGTTACCCTTGACGGCTGCAATTCGCAATCGTTGCTCGGTAAGTCGATTCGTTAGTCTGTCGCCGAAATGATGGCTCGCTAAATTAAAGTTCCGTTCCCCAGTGACGGTCCAAGTGCGGCTTCAGCCGCGGTTGTTTCCTTCTTCGCGCATTCTCAGGACACGGAAAACTATTCAAGTGGTATGCTCTACCTCTGCCGCGGAAAGAAAACGGCAGCCACGCCGTGGCCTCCGGCCTTTGGCGATGGTGCGCGCCTCAATCCTTCTGGAATTTCGGATCGGGGCGACCCGGAGTTTGCTTCCGGTCTCCGGCCAATCCGCCGGGCAGATTCTTCAAATCCGTCACGCGAAGTTTTGGAGGCTTCATGCGAGCTATGTCCTCGAAGGTCGGTTCTCTGGTTCTGTTTGTCGCACTCGCCGTTGCGGCTTCGATTGGCTGGACCAAGCCCAGGCCCGTCAGCACGTCGCCGGACAAGGCCCAAATCGAGCGCGGCCGCTATCTCGTCGAGGATGTGGCCATGTGCGGCGAATGCCACACGCCGCGCAACGCGCGCGGCGAACTCAATCGCAACGCGTGGCTGCAAGGCGCTCCCATCTGGATCATGCCCGTTAAAAATATTCCGAATTGGGCGGAGCAGGCGCCCGCCTTGGCTGGCTTCCCGAGCTTCACGGAGGAGGAAGGCGAGCGCGTCCTCGAGCGCGGCATCGGACCGGAAGGCGAAACCTTGCGCCCGCCGATGCACATCTACCACATGAGCCATGAAGATGCGGTCGCCATCATTGCTTATTTGAAGTCTCTCCCGCTGGTACAACACTAGCCCGGGGCGAACCCTAGATTTTTTCATCCATGCGCAAACTTTGGCTGACCGGGGGTGTTTTCTCGGCGTTGATTTGTCTTTGGACGAGATCTACTCTCTTGGTTAGCGCCCAAACCAGCCCTTCCGCTAGGGCCGCAATCCAGAAGGAGACAGTCGTGACCGCTCACGCAAGCGGAACCTTTGAAGTAAAATTGACGCCGCAAACCGCCGGCCCCGAGTCCCCCGACGACGCCTCGAAAGCCGGCAGTATCGGCCGAATGTCCATCGCCAAACAGTTTCACGGCGACCTACAAGGCACCAGCAGAGGTCAGATGCTCGCCGCAAGCACATCCACTAAGGGCTCCGCAGGTTACGTCGCCATCGAGGAAGTCAGCGGAACGCTGCAAGGCCGCTCCGGTACCTTCCTCCTCCAGCACAGCGGCACAATGGATCGCGGCGCACCCCATCTCATCATTACCGTGGTGCCCGATTCAGGCACCGGCCAGCTCGTCGGCCTTTCCGGTGCCATGACCATCAAGATCGATGCCGGCAAGCATTCCTACGACTTCGAGTACACGTTAACCAAACTTGATTGAAGGCTGGCAGCTGTGGTGTTTGGTGTGCCATGGGGGCAGCACCCGACTATTCACTTAGGCTCTCTCGTGTCGCTCAGGTTCTGCGTTTAGCGCCCTCTTAGCTGCGTCGCAACTCCCGACCGCCTTTGTGGAACGCCGGACGCGGAGACACGTCGCGCTGACACGCGGCAATTTCAGCACTCTTTGGAAGTCCATCTAAATCCTATATTTTCAAATGCTTACAGCCGGTCATTCGGCCGATCTCTGCGGCAGCCGGCATGCACTTCCTTGGCTCGAGTATGGAGCACCAACGCACGACCCGAGGGCTGCCAACATGTCAGCCAAAAACTACGCCACGAACTCCCGCCATCCCGCCGCAGCAATTTTTCTCGCGGCACTTACGCTATCTTTTTGGGCTGCCGATCGCATCTGGCCCCGCCACTTGCCGCTCGCTTTCGAGCGGCGAATGCTCCGCCCGAAAATCAGCGACCACCGGCTGGTTTTACCCTTCTCGAACGACGTGGCTTGCGCCGAAATCGCTTCGTTCGACGACCAACTGGAAGCTTTCCTGCGTTTCGAGTATCTACGCGGCCGCGACCCGGACGATGCCGCGAAAATGTTTTTGACGGCGAGCCACGAAGGAAGGCGCGTCTCTTACAAAATATTTCTGCTCGTTCCAAACGATCAGCTCACCGCGCCTCCACGTCTCAATCAGATGAAATCGCATGGACTCATCGCTCACTACGAACTTGTCGCGTGGACGCAGCAGGATCTCGCTTTTGCGCAGCAGCAAAGTCGTATGTTTGAAATTGCCTACAACATGGCGACACAGCAAAAGTTGGAAACGCTTTCTTCGTTTCAACTTCAGCCCGCGCTCGCGGATTTTCTCGTTTTCAAATCGCAGACGGACTGGCGCGTCGTCGGACAGAGCAGCAGCGCGCCGCAGCCGCTTACGCACCGGCAAGCGTTGCGCCTCGCTTCGGACATTATCGACGTCGCGCATTTTTACAATCTTCCGCTGGATTATTTTCTTGGCGTCGGAGCAATGGAAAACAATTACATGAACGTCGATGGGGATCTGGCGCATGCCGTTTGGAAAAAGCGAGCGGAACGCGGCGACATCGTTCTCGAACGCGGCCACAAGCGCGTGCTTGTGAGCGACTACTCGATCGGCGCCTGGCAGATTTCGCGCGAAACGCTTCGCGCCGCGCACCAGCTCTATTTGAAAGACAAGCGCGACTACACCAAGCTGCCGGAGCGGCTGCGTCCTTCCCGCGAACTCGACGTGAATTCCGTAAACAGCGAAGTGCTCACTACCTATGCAGGGCTTGAGTTGCGCGACCTTCTTGACCGATTTGGCGGGAATGTCGATCAGGCAATCGGGGCTTACAACGGCGGAGTACGAAATCCAAATCCCAGGTATGCCGCAAGCGTGAAAAATGCTGCGCTCTATGCACGGCGAGTTCTCGAACATGCTCCATTGGCGGCCGGAAAATCTCGCGAAGCGATTTTGCCCAATGGCACCGTGCTCTAGCGAGGGGCCGCTAATCTGTGACGCGCTGCCCCGCTTGCGGATTTCTATTTGTGGAAGCTTAACTGCGTTTCATCGGGCCTGCCCGAACGGTCAGGTTCCTGAATCGCATGAACCTGTACGTTTTCGATGTTGCTGCGGCTCGCCGCGTGCGCCTAAATTGTTGAGTGCAGGTTCTCCAGTTCACAAAATGAAATCAATCTTGGGAACAACCGCAAGCAAACCAAAACCTTCGCCACTCGAGGGCTCGGGCCAATTTCGCGTCCAGCCGGAAGGTTCCAGTCCACTGCAAATTTCGAGCAGCGAATGGTGGCTGTGGCTCTCCGCATTGGTGGTCACCGTGCTGTCGGGTGCCGCGTTTCTACTGTCTTCGGTCCATTCTTTCTTCCGACACGCGGATTATTTTTATGAGATTCGATCGGATCAGGCGCGCTGGGCGACGCTTTGTCTGATCCTGATCTTTAACGGATGGCTCGTGTACCGGCAATGGCTGTTCCGGCGCGTGCGGAAAAGATTCAGCGCTCAGGCCGTCGATGGGCAAACGCCCCCGCAGATTTTTTCTGAAGCGAGCGGAACCGATCCGGTCACTGGTTTGTACACGCGAGCCGCGCTTGAGCAGCATCTGGGTAAAGAATTGGCGCGAGCGCGCCGGCAAAACACGGCGCTCAGCCTCGCCACGGTCCATGTGGAAGAGTTTTCGCAGCTTGCCAAGCAATATGGAAAGCCCGCGGTGGACGCGGCGCTCAAGGAGCTTGCCCGGCGGTTAAAAAGGGCCAGCCGCGGCTCGGATATTGCCGCGCGGCTGAATGACGAGGATTTTCTGCTGCTGCTTCCTGAATGCGGCGTGAACGAGGTCAAGCAGGTCTTGAACCGCCTCGGCTCCGTCGAAATAAATTCATCGGGACAGAAAACACAGCTTAACATCACCACCGGATGGGTCGATTATCAGGCCGGCGAGTTGCCGGCGAATTTCCTCAAGCGCGCCGCCGATCTTCTGCACCTTTACGATACGGCGGCCCACGACAGTTTCTCGACAACTCTCTCTACTCACTAGTTTTGTCCCCGAAAGACGGCTTGCGATTTCCAGGGTCCGTCCGGGCAGGGCAAGCCCCGCCCCTACATAAGCATGCCTGGTGCGTTAACACTGCATACCCCGGGACCGTCTTGCATGCCAGCAAGACGAACTTGCGAGGTGCTAAATGAACGTGCGCTCTGCAAAAACTACGGGCTTCTTGCTGCTTTCGCTGATGCTTTTGCCTGTGTTGTGTTTCTCGCGTGGCGGAATTCCGTGGCCATCCGGACCCGGCTCGGTGTCGGAAATCGGGGCTATGCATATTGCGCGGGCCAGCCAGAGTTCGACGCTGCTTCCGGACGGCAAAGTGCTCATCGCGGGGGGATTCGCAGGAAGCGGCGGCGAGTACGACCCGTATCGCACGACCGAACTTTACGATCCGGGCTCCGGAACGTTCGAGCTTGCCGCGAGCATGTCTATCGGGCGCTCCGGTCATACGGCTACGCTCTTGAAGAACGGGAAAGTGCTCATGGTTGGCGGATGGACGGGGCGCTATGACATTCGCCAGTCCGCTGAACTATATGATCCGGCCACCAACACTTTTGCACCGACAGGCGATTTGGTCGTTGAGCGCGCGGGAAGACGGCCACGCTGCTGGTTGACGGACGCGTTTTGATCGCGGGTGGAGGGGATCGCGAAGAAAATGCGCTCGCGAGCGCCGAAATCTACGATCCCGCGACGGGAAAGTTTTCATTGACCGGGAACATGGTTGAGCCGCGTGGCGCATTCACGGCGACGGCTTTGAAAGATGGCAGAGTGTTGATTGTGGGCGGAAGTTCCGGGCATTATCGTTCACAGAACGTTTATCGATCCGCAGAAATCTACGATCCCGCTACCGGCAAATTTACCTTAACCGGAGATATGAGCGCGGGCCGCCACAAACACGCGGCGATTTTGCTTCGCAGCGGAAGAGTTCTAATCGTGGGCGGTTCCGATAACCGCGACTGGCACGGTGAGTATGCGAGCGCGGAGATTTACGATCCGGCTTCCGGGAGCTTCAGCAGTACCGGCGCGATGAGCACTGCACGCTTCAAATTGCCCGCAGCCGTAGCGCTGCTTCCAAATGGCAAAGTGCTCGTTGCGGGTGGTGGGCCCTTTGCAGAGCTGTACGAGGAAGTACCGGCACATTCACGAAAGTCCCCGGATCGTTGGGAGCCGCGCGGTTCTTTGCTTCTGTCACTTCGCTTCCCGGCGGCAAAGCGTTGATCGCCGGAGGCTACGCGGAGAGCGGTGGCAGTCTTCCTGCGACGGCTGCGGCATGGCTCTATCAGCCACGATAAACTGCTCCTACCCGGCGAACAACTTCGCTGGCCATAAAGCGAGTGTGGCGGCGAATCAGCGTGCGAATTTGCTTCGCTGAATCGGTAGTTCCCTCTAAAATCCTCAGGGCGACGCACTGGATGAGGCGTCCGGGAGTCTTCTCAGAGGGAGCGGCGATGAAAGCGGCGCAAAAGGCGAAAACTCCGAAAGTTCTGGTGATCGACGTCGGCGGGACGAATGTGAAGCTGCTGGCGACGGGGCAAAAAGAGCCGCGAAAATATCCGTCCGGGCCGAAGATGACGCCGCACAAAATGGTGGCGCTGGTGAAGAAGGCTGTCACCGACTGGGAGTTCGACTGTATAACGCTCGGCTATCCTGGGCCGATCATCAATGGGCATCCGCTGCGCGAGCCGCACAATTTGGGCGGCGGCTGGGTGGGATTCGATTTTAAGAAGGCATTTGGGTGTCCGGTAAAAATCATCAATGATGCGGCGATGCAGGCGCTGGGAAGTTATAAAGGCGGGCGGATGCTTTTTCTTGGATTGGGCACGGGACTGGGGTCGGCGATGATCGTCGACGGAATTTTGCAGCCGATGGAGCTGGCGCATTTGGCGTACAAGAATGGCAGGAGCTATGAGGATTATCTGGGGTTGCGTGGGCTGGAACGAATGGGGAAGAAAAAATGGCGGCGGTATGTGGCCAAAGTTACCAAGAAACTGAAGACTGCACTGGACGCGGATTACGTGGTGCTGGGGGGAGGAAACTGCAAGAAATTGAAGGATCTGCCTGCGGGGGCGCGCCTTGGGGATAATGAGAATGCTTTTTTGGGGGGATTTCGATTGTGGCAGAAGGGTCCGGTGGCGAATCCTTTTTGATCGGTTCGTTTCGCGCTGACGGTCACACGCGGGCTGACGGAGAAGAGCTTTTGGGCGTGGGGATTCTCGGAAAAGCGGGGGCAGGGCTCCCGCACTCCATAACAAGACAGTACCCGGCCGGCCTGCAACTTCCAATCTCGCGCTCGCGCTTGTATATTTTCCACGCACTTTCAGGAGGCATTTCATGGAAATGTGGTCGCGGCGCAAATTTTTTCTGACATCGCTGGCGAGCAGCATTGCTGCCGGCACTAGCAAACTTTTTGCTGGCTCGCCGCCGACGGAGGCGGGCGGGCTCTCATCGGCAGGGACGGTTGCGCCGGGCTTGCCTGCGCCGGGGACGCGGCCGATTATTATTTCGAGCGCGAACGGATTGCATGCTTTGGATCAGGGCATGGAGATTTTGAAGACGGGCGGAGACACGCTGGACGCTGTGGTCGCGGCTGTAACGGTTGTGGAAGACGACCCCAACGACGATTCGGTGGGTTATGGAGGGTTGCCCAATGAAGAGGGCGAAGTTGAGCTGGATGCTTGCGTGATGCATGGCCCGACGCATCGCGCCGGGTCCGTTGCTGCTCTCCGGAGGATCAAAAACGCGGCGCGGCTCGCGCAGACGGTGATGGAGAAGACGAATCACGTGATGATCGTGGGCGAAGGAGCGCACCGGTTCGCGGTGGACGAAGGATTTGAAGATGTGAACATGCTGACCGAGCATTCGCGGAAGCTGTGGCTGGCGTGGAAGGCCTCGTCTTCGGTGAACTGGCGGCCGGGGATCGATAGCCCGGAATGGAAAGAGCAGCTCTCGGAGATTTTTGGCGAGGACAAAAATCGATCGCTTATGCGGAGCGTGTGATCGCGCATCCGCCGACGGGGACGATTCCGTGCATGGCGGTGAATGAAAAGGGAGATATTTCCGCGACCACAACGACGGCAGGATTGGCGTGGAAAATTCCGGGGCGCGTGGGCGATTCACCGATCATCGGCGCGGGATGCTTTGTGGATAACGAAGTGGGCGCGGCGGGCTCGACCGGAAAGGGCGAGGAGAACATCAAGATTGCGGGCGGGCACACAATCGTGGAGATGATGCGGCGCGGGAAGTCGCCGGATGAGGCTTGCCTGGAAGCGCTGGCGCGCGTGGCGCACAATTACAACAACGACAAGAAAAAACTCGCGACATTTCATATTTTCTTTTATGCGTTGAATAAAGATGGCGTGCATGGCGCAGCTTCGCTGTGGCGAA
This sequence comes from uncultured Acidobacteriota bacterium, assembly GCA_963767755.1. Taxonomy (GTDB): domain Bacteria; phylum Acidobacteriota; class Terriglobia; order Acidiferrales; family UBA7541; genus Acidiferrum. The sequence goes on from CAVYFO010000037.1 coordinate 139,695, forward strand.
ATCATTACGAGGAGAAGCAACACGCGGTGTATGCGGTGCACGACGGGACGCAGGCGCGGCTTGCGGAGTGCAAAGCGTACTTCGATGAAATCAATGTGCACGGATAGCGCGAGCAGATAAAATCGATTTATGGACCAAGCGAACATTCTAATTATCGGCGGCGGCGTTGTCGGGTGCGCCATCGCACGTGCGGTTTCCGCGCGATGGCAGGACGTTTTTCTCGTCGAACAAAATCCAAAGCTGGGCATGGCGACGAGTTCGCGCAATAGCGGCGTGATTCACTCCGGAATTTATTATCCGAAGAATTCCTTGAAGGCGCGGCATTGCATCGAGGGTAACCGGCTGACGTATGAATTTTGCAAGGAGCATAATGTGCCGTTTCGCCATACGGGGAAGATCGTGGTGGCGGCGAATGCGCATGAAGAGGCGGACCTGGCGGCGCTGAAAAAGAAAGGCGAAGACAACGGCGTTGAAGGGTTGCGACTGATTGGTCCGGGGGAGATTCGCAAGCGCGAGCCACATATTGCGGGTGCGGCGGCGATCGAGGTTCCCTCGACGGGGATTGTTTCTTCCGAAGATCTGGTGCACGCATACGCTCGTGTGGCGGCGGGTCAGGGCGCTGAGATTGTTACGCATGCGCGGGTCGTTTCGCTGGAGCCGGTGGCGGGCGCGGTGCGCGTGGGGTTGCGTATCGGTGATGAAGAAGATGTCCAGGACGAAATGATCGAGGCGCACTGCGTGATCAATGCGGCGGGGCTTTATTCGGATGAAATTGCAGCGATGCTGGGAAATAAGTCGTGGAAGATTTATCCGGTGCGGGGAGAATATTGCGAGGTGCGCGGGCCGCGGGCTTCGCTGATCAATGATCTGGTTTATCCGCTGCCGCACCACGACGGGTTGAGTCTCGGCGTGCACTTCACGAAAACGCTGTGGGGAACATTTTTGCTCGGGCCGACGGCGACATACGTCGACGCGAAAGACAATTACGAGAGAGGGCGGATGCCGATCGCGGCGTTCGCGGAGAGCGCGAAGACGCTTTGCCGGAGGTCGAGGAGAAGGATTTGCAGCTGGGGTATTCGGGATTGCGGCCGAAGCTGGTGCCGCCTACGGAGCAGGGGATCGCGGATTTTGTGATTGAGAGCGATCCGGGCGTGCCGCAGGCGATTCAGTTGGTGGGGATCGAGTCGCCGGGTTTGACCGCCGCCCCGTCTATTGCGGAACATGTGGCGGAGTTGGCGAAGGAAATTCTGGATAAAACCGCAGGAAAACAATTTTATACAGAGAGCGCAGAGACCACAGAGGACACAGAGAAGACATACGTTCTCTCTGCTTGGTCCAAGCTGATGATTTTTATCCGGTGATAGCAACTCTGAAAAGCGTAAGTTTCCCTACTCTGAGAAGGAAAGTTCTGGGGGTCGCCAAGTCTATTTCTTCCCCCAAGCCCGTCACTTTGACTCCGTCTATTTCGACCGCTCCCTGCTTTATCAGGCGTTCCATTTCGCTTCGGGACGTTTGTGCAAGGCGGGTCAGCAGTTTTAGGAGTTTTATTCGGGTTGTGTCGGCAATCAGTTCGGAGCGCCACGCTGCAAGAGGCACCTCTTTCTCTTGTAGATCGGTCGGCGCTTCTTTGCCCCTGAATCGCTGCGTGAAGCTCTGTCTCGCAGACTCGGCGGCTAGGCTGCCGTGGAAGCTTTTGACCACATCTTGGGCGAGGCGCATTTTGACGTCCATCGGATGCGCAGCGCCGTCGGCGACTTCTTTTTTGAGTGCGGCGGTTTCGGCGGCAGTACGGTCGGTGACGAGGTCGAAGTAGGTCCACATGAGATCGTCGGGTATGGACATGATTTTGCCGAAGATTTCGGTGGGGGACTCGGTGATGCCAACGTAGTTGCCGAGGCTTTTGGACATCTTGCGCTGGCCGTCTAGGCCGACGAGGATGGGCATGGTGAAGGCAACCTCGCCTTCGAGGCCGTACTCGCGCTGGATGTCGCGGTGGACGAGAATATTGAATTTTTGTTCGGTGGCGCCGAGCTCGACATCGGATTTGAGCTGAACGGCATCGACGGCGGTGAGCAGAGGATAAAGCAGCTCATGCACGGAAATGGGCTGGCTATTTTTGAGCCGCGAGCGAAAATCTTCGCGCTCGAGCATGCGGGCAAGACTGTAGTGGCCGCAAAGGCGGACGATGTCGTAGCTGGAAAGCTTGTCGAGCCACTCGGAGTTGTAACGGACTTCGGTTTTTTGCGGATCGAGGAGCTTGAAAACCTGCGCGAGATAGGTTTTGGCGTTGGCGTCCACTTCTTCGCGCGAGAGCGGCGGGCGAGTTTCGGAGCGGCCCGTGGGATCGCCGATCACGGCGGAAAAATCGCCGATGAGAAAGATCGCGGTGTGGCCGAGGTCTTGAAAATGTTTGAGTTTGCGAAGGACGACGGTGTGGCCGAGATGGATGTCGGGCGCGGTGGGGTCCACACCGAGATAGACGCGCAGCGGCTTGCCAGTCTTCAGCGACTTTTCGAGCTTCGCTTTCAGCTCCGGCTCGGGAATGATTTCGGCGGCGCCTTTTTTGAGGTAGGCGAGCTGTTCTTCGACGGGTTTGAATTTGGTTTCTGACATTCTTGTTTAGTTCGTTTGAATGACGCGGCGGCCTCCGATTTTGTAACGGCCTTCGAGGACGATTCGAACGGCTTCGGAATAGATTTTATGTTCTTCCTGCAGGATCCGGGCGGAGAGCGAATCCTCCGTGTCATTGTCCTTTATGGGCACAACGGATTGGAGAACGATGGGGCCAGCGTCAAGATTTTCGTCGACAAAATGCACCGTGCAGCCGGCGAATTTGACCCCGTATTCGAGCGCTTGGCGCTGCGATTCGAGGCCGGGAAACGAAGGCAGCAGCGACGGGTGAATATTCAGGATGCGATCCGGAAACGCGGCCACAAAATACGGGCGAGAGCAAGCGCATGTAGCCAGCCAGGCAAACTAGGTCGACTTTTTGCTCGTTCAGGACGGCGACGACTTGGCGATCGTAAGTTTCGCGCTCCAAACCTTTTGATGGAATCACACGAGTGGCGATGCCTCGACCTTTAGCACGCTCGACGCCCGGCGCGCCTTCGCGATTGCTGATCACGATGGCGATTTCCGCGCTCGGGATTCGTCCGGACGCGATACTGTCCGCGAGGGCTTCGAAATTCGAGCCGCGACCGCTCAATAGCACGCCTATGCGCTTCTTCATAAACAAAAAACGTTAACACAACCGCGGGTGCGCGCAAAACGCACGCGAAACCAAAGCGCGAGCAAATGCGTCGCAATGTGTGCGCTGCGGCGTTAGAATGCCGGGGCGATGAAGTCAACTCCCATTGGAAAGCGGACACGATGAACAGATTCTCGAAAAGTGCCTGGGCCGAGCTGGAGCGAGCGGCAATTTTTGCTGGATTGAGCGTTTTGTGCGTCGGAGCGGTTGGAGCGCAGACCAGCGCGCCGAAAACTGCGAAGAACTCCGGAGCGAACACCGCGTGGCGCGACCCGGCTGAGCCGCTGACTGGGAGGCCGCATCCGAAGATTCTGCCGCGGCCTGCGGGACGCATTGCACGGGCGTCGGTCGATGAAAAGTCCATGCGCTCGCTGATCCACGAGATGGTGGGTTGCGGAACGCGGCTGACGCTTTCCTCGTGGACGGATCCCAAACGAGGAGCCGGGTGCGGACGCGACAAAATCGTGGCGCGATTCAACGAAATTGCGAAGGATTCCGGCGGCAGGCTGCAGGTTGTGGTGGACAAATTTGAATCCACTTCCGCGCGAACGGGAGAAAAGCCGATTCCGCTCGAAAATGTGTACGCGATTCTGCCGGGAACCGACGAAAAGCTGGCGAAGACTATCTTCATCGTTTCCGGACATTTTGATTCACGGCCTTCGAACGTGATGGATCCGGAAGCCGACGCTCCGGGTGCGGACGACGACGCTTCCGGCGTGGCGGTGAGCGTGGAGTGCGCGCGCTTGCTGAGTAAAGCTGGGCCGAATGGGCGCGGGAAATATCGCGCGACGATTTTGTTCGCGGCAGTTTCCGGGGAAGAGCAGGGGCTCCTGGGAAGTTCGCATCTGGTGGACTGGGTGAAGCAACGGGGCTACACGGCCGGCGGGATGTTTACGGACGATATTGTGGGCGCGGATACGGCGCCGGGCGGGCCGCACCGCGTGCGTGTTTTCTCCGGCAATGGCGAACTCGAAGACTGCGATTCGTCTTCGCGCGAGTTGGCGCGCACGATTGAAGAGATCGACGGGCGTTCGGCGATTCGTATGATTTTTCGCGTGGACCGTTACGGGCGCGGCGGCGATCACTATCCGTTTTACAAGGCGGGCGATCCGGCAGTGCGGTTCACGGAACCGCTCGAGGACTACAACCATCAGCATCAAACGCCGCGCACGGAGAACGGCATCGAGTACGGAGATTTCGAGAAGTATTTGAACTTTACGTTTATGGGAGACGTGGCGCGCGACAATGCGGAAGCGCTGCGCGAGTTGGCAATGGCTCCGGCCGCGCCAACAGAGGCGAAACTAGGCGGAGCGGTGACGCCGGATGCAAAGGTCTCGTGGTCGGCAGACGATGATCCCGAGCGTGCGGGCTTTGAAATTTTATGGCGAGAGACGACCGAACCTCGATGGAGCGTTTATGATTTCGTGACGGCGCCGGGACAGACGGTTTTGAAGGGCGTTTCGACCGATAACCACTTTTTTGCGGTTCGCTCCGTGGGAAAGAATGGAGCGCGATCGATTGCGGCTGTGACGGAAATGCAGAGGCGTCCGCCTCCGCTACCAAGCGCGCCAAAACAGTGACGCGGAAAAAGGCTTCGGTGCGCCTTCACTGCTTGGCTGCGGCGGCGGATTGCGCGAAAGTGATGAAGTGGCCGGCGGGATCTTGGACGGCGAATTCGCGCATGCCATAGAAGGCCGTGCGCTCGGGCATAACTCTGGGAATATCGCGCATAGCGCCTAGGACGCCGCTAAGATCGTCCACTTCCATGTAGAGATAAGTCGGGCCTTTTCTGGCCGCGGCGGCCATCGCGGGCGGCGCGTCTTGTTCGACGCTGGCATAGGTTTGGTACATCACTTCGGCGGAACCCTTTTGGAAAGCCACAAATCCGAGCTTTGTGCCGTGCGGGACCTCGATTGTTTTTGTGAAACCGAGGCGATCCATCCAAAAATGGAGTTGGGGTTCGATCGCGTCGACGAGCAAAACAGGTGTGATGCGTTTGACATTCACAGTATTTTCTCCTTTTGTAGATTGAGCGAGCCGGAGTGAGCGACGCGGGGCTTGCCGGAATCGCCACGCTCGATGCGGCCAATGCGGAAGAATTTTTCGCGGCGTCGCTTAAGGTCGGCTTCGACGGATTTGACGTGCGCGGGCGGCACAACGAGGATCATGCCGACCCCCATATTGAAGGATTGCAGCAATTCGTTGGTTTCGATTTTTCCCAGCTCGGCAAGAAACTTGAAAATATGCGGCACAGGCCAGGAAGCGAGATCGATTTGCGCTTTCACTCCCGACGGCAGTACGCGCGGCAGGTTACCCAAAATGCCTCCGCCCGTGATGTGAGCGAGACCGGACACCCAGCCGCGCGCGATGATGTTTTTCAGCGCAGGGGCGTAGCACAAATGGGGCTTTAGGAGTTCCGCGCCAATTTTATTGCCCACTTCGGCGACGTAGGTGTCCGGCTTCAGTTTGGCAACTTCAAAGACCAGTTTGCGGGCCAGCGAATACCCGTTGGTGTGCAAGCCGGCGGAAGGAAGCGCCAGCAGCGCGTCGCCGGGCTTGACGGATTTTCCGGTGAGAAGCTTCTTGCGCTCGACCACGCCGACAATAAAGCCCGCAAGATCATATTCTCCGGGAGGATAAAACCCGGGCATTTCTGCGGTTTCGCCGCCGATCAGCGCGCAGCCGGCTTTGCGGCACGCGCGGCCCATGCCTTCGACGAGCTGATCGATGACCGCAGGATCGAGTTTCCCCATCGCGAGGTAATCCAGGAAAAAAAGCGGCGTGGCGCCCTGGACGAGAATGTCGTTGACACAATGATTGACGAGATCGCCACCGACGGTCGAGTGGACGCCCATAGCCATGGCGATTTTCAGCTTGGTGCCGACACCATCGGCGCTTGAGACGAGCACCGGCTCTTTCCATTTCTTGTTGTCGAGCGCGAAAAGCGCGCCAAAACCGCCGATACCGCCGAGAACGCCTGTGGTAAAAGTGCGGTTGGCGTGGTGCCGGATACGCTGCTTCACCTCGTCAGCGAGGGCGATGTTCACTCCGGCGTCGGCATATTTCATCGGCGATGGATTCGCTTTCGTCTCTTCTCGGGCGCAGGTTCGCGCCTGTCGTTCTCTCTGCGGAATGAACTGCAAACTGCCGCGGCGGGGCTCGCGGCGATATCCTTAGGCTATGCGCGCGACGTCCGCAGGCCAAATGTTGGACTACAGCAACGAAGCGTCCCAACCTCCGTATCAAAAAACGTGGAACAAACGCCTCCAGCGGACCGTGCTTGGATGAATGACAGCGTCGGCGTAAGCTAAAAATCTTTCGCGAAACTGGCCAGGCTCCCAGGCGTCTCCGGGAGCATCGAGCGACATATAAATCATGACCGGCGTGCCGATGATATCGCTTCGAGGAACACAGCCCCAGAAGCGGCTGTCGTACGAGTTGGTGCGATTGTCGCCCATCACGAAATAGCATTTAGGCGGGACTTTGTACGGGCCTTTAAAGTCGTAAGGCTCGCTTCGGCCGAGCGTATAGTTTTCGACGAGCCGTTGCCCATTGATCCAGACCGAGCCATCATGGATTTCAACGGTATCGCCGGGAAGGCCGATGACGCGCTTGACGTAATCCGGCTGATCCGGCGCGAAAGGCGGCTTGAAAATAACGATCTGCTGCCGTTTTGGATTACGCCAGAGAGAGACATGAATGTTGGTGAAAGGAATACCGGCGTCGTAGCCGACGCGGCTCATGATGAGATGGTCGCCGATGAGCAATGTATTTTCCATCGAGCCGGAAGGAATGACGCGCGCCTGGCCGATGGTGCCGTTGATGAGCAGAAATGCAAGGCCCACCCAGAACCAGGCAATGATTTCGCGCTGAACGCGCTTGCCCATAGGTAGCGCGGCTTCTTCGGCGGCTTTGGGGTTTTCTTTCCCGGTTGGTTTTATCTTTGTGTCAGCCCTCATGTTCCACCGCGACAGGCCTTTCTAGAGGAGCGTTGTCTGGAGCGTCGCCGTTCTTCGTGCCGGAAACGTGCCCATTGCCTTCGCGGACCTCAAGCTGCACGAGATCCGTCGGATAGACGCCGGTATAACAAGACGTACAAAACTTGCCTTCGGTGTCAGCCACGGCCTGGCGCAACGCAGGGAGCGAGACGTAGCCAAGCGAATCCGCGCCGAGGAAGGTGCGAATCTCTTCGGGAGAATTCGAGGAAGCGATCAGCTCTTCACGCGTCGGCGTGTCCACGCCGTAATAGCACGGAGAAATCGTGGGCGGGCAGCTGATGCGCACATGAACTTCGCGCGCGCCGGCTTCGCGGACCATGCGGACGATTTTGCGGCTGGTGGTGCCGCGGACGATGGAATCGTCAACGAGAATGATGCGTTTCCCTTCGATGAGTCCGCGGACGGGATTGAGTTTCAGCTTCACGCCAAAATTGCGAATCGCTTGGGAGGGCTCGATAAACGTACGGCCGATGTAATGATTGCGGATCAATCCCATGCGAAAGGGAATTTTGGACTCGAGAGCGTAACCGACAGCGGCGGGAACGCCGGAATCGGGAACGGGCACGACGATATCGGCGTCGACCGGGTGTTCGCGAGCGAGAAGACGCCCGAGCGCCTCACGGCTTTCGTTGACGCTGCGGCCGAAAATGATGCTGTCCGGCCGCGCGAAATAGACATGCTCGAAAATGCATTGCTGGCGCGGTTTTTCGGGCGCAAAGTGAATGGACTCGATGCCCGAGCGCGAGATGCGCAGCATTTCGCCGGGCTCGATTTCGCGGACGTACTGGGCGTTCAGCAAATCGAATGCGCAGGTTTCGGAGGCGACGAGCCAGGTTTCGCCGGCGCTGGCGGTCGCCGGCAACTTGCCGAGCACCAGCGGACGGAAGCCGCGCGGATCGCGCACGGCGTAGAGTTCGTCCTGCGTCAGAACGAGGAGCGAATAGGCGCCTTCGACTTGATTGAGCGCATCGCCCAGCGCGCCGGAAAGATTGCGGGCTTGCGAGCGCGCAATGAGGTGCACGATCACTTCCGTATCGCTGTTGGTCTGGAAGATCGACCCGCGATGCTCGAGTTTGCGTCGCCATTCCGCAGCGTTGGTAAGGTTGCCGTTGTGGCCCAGCGCAATTTTTCCCTTGTTGCAATCAATGGTGATGGGCTGCGCGTTGAGCAGGGCTTTGTCGCCCGCAGTCGAATAGCGCGTGTGGCCGATGGCGAGGCTTCCCGGAAGCTCGGCGAGCACGCTCGGCTGGAAGATTTCTTCGACTTCGCCCATCGCGCGATGAAGGTGGAGATCGTTGCCGTCGCTCGAGACAATGCCGGCAGACTCCTGGCCGCGGTGCTGCAGTGCGTAGAGGCCAAGGTAGGTGAGATTCGCGGCTTCGGGATGCCCGAAAACACCGAACACTCCACACTCGTCGTGGAAATGATCGTCGGCGAAGGCGAGAGGTTGTGTCATTTTAAGTGCTGCCGCATAACTACGAACGAGCTTTCAGTTTCTGTTCGAGCGAATTGGCCCAAATGCCACGCAGAGAGTCGACTGGGGATTCGATCACCGCGCTCCCCTTGTATTCGATGCGGAGCGCGCTGCCAAGATGCACTTTGCCGATCTCGCGCGCGACGACACCATATTGTCTCGCAGTTTCGAGAACAGCGGGAAGTTTTGTGGGCGAGACGGATACGACACAGCGCGCGCCGCGTTCCCCGAAAAGGGCAAATTCGGCGGACGCGTCTTCGGCCAGAGAGACTTGCGCACCAAGGCCCGCTGCGGCGAAGCAGGATTCAGCCAGTGTGACAGCGATGCCGCCCTCTGAAATGTCGTGAGCGGATTGCACGGAACCTTCGGAGGCAAGAGCGACGAGGCAATCAATCAGCCGTTTTTCCGCGGCGAGGTCGATCGCAGGCGGTTCGCCGGAGACGATCGCGGCGATAGATTTGGAATATTCGGACGAGGAGAATTCTCGCGACGCCTCTTGCTGGGGCACGATACGTCCTGCCCCTACGGATGCGGCAGGAGAAGAACTCGAGCCGTCGAGCAAAAGAATGACATCGCCATCGGCGCGGAAGGCGTTTTTCAGAACGTTGGAAGCGTCCTCGAGAATGCCGAGGACACCAATGACGGGCGTGGGATAAATAGACTTTCCAAGAGTTTCGTTGTAGAAGCTGACGTTGCCGCCGGTGATGGGCGTCCCGAGTTCGTTGCAGGCAACGATGAGGCCGTCGATGGCTTCGCTGAATTGCCACATGACTTCAGGCTTCTCCGGACTCCCGAAATTCAGGCAGTTCGTCGCAGCGATGGGCCGTGCGCCGGCGGCGGCGACATTCCGCGCAGCTTCCGCTACGGCATGCATCGCGCCGACGCGCGGATTCAACTGGCACCAGCGGCCGTTGCCGTCAGTGGCAAGCGCCAGCGCGCGTTTCACGATTCCATTCTGCGGATCCTTGATGCGCACGACGGCAGCGTCGCTTGCGCCAGGGCCTGCAAGTGTATTCGTGCGCACACTGGTGTCGTACTGCTCGGTGATCCAGCGCTTTGACGCAATCGCTGGTGAGGCGAGCAACTTTGAAAAATTCGCGGTGAGATCCGTCCCCTCTGGTGCGAACGAAAACCAATTCGCGGCCGTTTCGCTGCGCAGAGGCGGCTGCGCGATCGGGCGCCGGTAGACGGGGCCCTCTTCCGCAAGGGGATGCGCCGGAATTTCCGCGGCGATTTGGCCATGATTTAAAACTTTGGCGACCCCGCCTTCCGTAACCATGCCGACAACGACCGCATCGAGCCCCCACTTTTTGAAAACGTTGAGGACTTCGCGCTCGCGTCCCTTTTCCGCGACGAGCAACATGCGCTCCTGGGATTCGCTGAGCATGATTTCGTAAGGTGTCATGCCGGTCTCACGTTGGGGAACTTTGGCGAGATCGATCTCGATGCCTGTACCGCCGCGCGAAGCCATTTCCATGGTCGAACAGGTGAGTCCGGCAGCACCCATATCTTGAATCGCGACGATCGCGCCGGTCTGCATCGCTTCGAGGCAAGCTTCGAGCAGCAACTTTTCCATGAACGGGTCGCCCACTTGCACGTTTGGGCGCTTTTGCTTCGATTCTTCGGTGAACTCAGCCGAAGCAAGCAGCGAGGCTCCATGAATGCCGTCCCGACCGGTTTTTGTGCCGACGTAAATGACGGGATTCCCAATGCCTTTTGCCTTCGCAAGAAAAATCTCTTCCTTGCGAGCAATGCCCAGAGCAAGGGCATTCACAAGCGGATTCTGCGAATAGCACGGCTCGAACCCGACCTCTCCGCCAACCGTGGGCACGCCAAAACAATTTCCATAATTTGCAATGCCGCGAACCACGCCGTCGAGAATGCGACGATTCTTGGCCGCGTCTTCCGCGGTCGTTCCCGCCCCCGCAACGATTTCGCCGAAGCGGAGCGAATCCAGAATGGCAATCGGGCGCGCGCCCATCGTGAAAATATCGCGCAGGATTCCGCCAACGCCTGTCGTCGCCCCCTGGAACGGTTCAACATAGCTCGGATGATTGTGGGATTCGATTTTGAATGCCGCGACGAGCCCGTCGCCGATGTCCACGACGCCAGCGTTTTCGCCGGGCCCCTGAACGACGAGCTTTCCGCGTGTAGGCAATCGCTTGAGGTGCACTTTGCTCGATTTGTAGGAGCAGTGCTCGCTCCACATCACGCTGAAAATGCCGAGTTCGGTGATGTTGGGAGCGCGGCCGAGGATATGCTGTATGCGCGCGTACTCGTCGCGCGTCACGCCATGTTCGGCGGCGATTTCGGGGGTCACTTTGATTTCAGCGCTAGCTGTAGCCATCTATACGGTTCGAAGTCCTTCAATCGATTTTCTTTTCAAGGTAACGATCGAATCCCGCAGGCCAATCGCTCGTCGGGATACCGCATTCTTCGGCGTCCATTACCGGTTTTTGCGTCGCCAGATCACTTGAGACACCGAGAAACGCCCGAAACTCACCCCACACGGCGAGGCCGCAAGCCGAGCCATCTGCCGCCCATCCAATGTCCACAACGTCCTCGTCTACCGCGACATTCGAGCGATTGTAGATGTGCGCAGATTTCAGAATGGCCCGTTGCTCCGTGCCATAAAGATAAAACCAGCCCGTTTGGTCATCATCCTCAAACACGGCGAAAATCCCTTCGGGGCCAGGCGCGTACAGCATGAAATTGCTGGCATCCTCACCGAGCGGTGCTCTTTGTAGCTCTGGTAGGACCGCGTCGGGCGAGTTTCTCTTCACTTCTTGTTGCCAGTGTCGCTGCCGTGCGTGAACAAATTCCTCGTAGCTCAGTCCAGAGAGTTCTTCATTCATCTCATCTCTCAAAAAGAAAAAAAATCGAGCGGAGCCGGGGTGCACCTGAAAAAAGTGTTCTTTTGCTCACGCCGTGGCCTTTGCAGCGCCAACGAGGGCTTCTACCATGGACTTGAAAATAACCAGCCCGTCGGAGGAACCCAGCGCGGATTCCACGGCGCGCTCAGGGTGAGGCATGAGTCCGGCCACATTGCGCTCGCGGTTGCAAATGCCGGCGATGTTATTCATCGAACCGTTGGGATTCCCGGCGGCATCGTCCGATCCTTCCGAGGTTGTGTAACGAAAAACAACTTGGCGGCTCTTTTCAAGTTCCGCGAGGGTCGTTTCATCGCAATTGTAGTTGCCGTCGGAATGCGCGATAGGGACCCTCAGGATTTGCCCCGGCGTCGCCGCGTTCGTGAACGGTGTGTCTGTTTGCTCGACGCGAATATAAACGTGGCGGCAGATGAAGCGCAGCCCGCTGTTGCGCATCATCGCACCCGGAAGCAAACCAGCTTCCAGCAAAATCTGGAACCCGTTACAGATGCCCAGGACCATTCCCCCGCTCCTGGCGAATTTTTCGACCGCCTTCATCACCGGAGAAAAACGCGCGATGGCTCCAGTACGCAAGTAATCGCCATAAGCAAATCCACCGGGCAGAATAACAGCGTCACAATTCGCGAGGTCCTCCGATTGGTGCCAAATGAACTCGACAGGTTTGTGCAGAACGTTCCCGATGGCGTAAAAAGCGTCGTGGTCGCAATTGGACCCGGGAAAAACGACGACTCCGAATTTCATTGCGCGTTGGCTCCGTAGGGCATTCGGGGAACTCTCATTTTAGCACAGGCTCACCTCGCTTACTGGTTCAGCCCGGCCCTTTGCTGGACTCCAAGGAAAAACACAAGTGAAAGCCGTAGATGTCTTCAACGGTCATTTCATAGCACTTGTAGACACGAAGCGTGGGTGGGTCGATAATTTTCGCGCCGCGAGATTTCAACTCGTCGTGAAGGGCATCAAGATCGCTCACCCAAATGTAAGCGTCCAGGCCGAGTCCATGACGGCGGAGATGATTCGGCGAGGGCGGCGTCCCGGGATCGGACTTGCAAAGCTGAATTTCGACGGCGTCACGCGCTACGATGGCAAAGACTGGCGGATCGAGAAAATAGCTGAGAATCTTGAATCCAAGCGTGTCGCGATAGTATTCCGCCGCGGCGACGACATCGGGAACGACAAACTGCGGCGAGACCATCTTTAGCTTTGCCGCGGACTGCATCCCTGTTTCGGCCACGCTGGGCGCCTCCTGCGGAATTTGTGAAAAGATAGCATCTGAGACCGGAGCATTCAATGTTCGCGGCGCCTGCGGCTGACCATGCGTATTTCAGAGCTTCCGGACAAGCCGTATGCAAAAGCCGACGGCCAAGAGAAGCAGGTCCTTGCCGCAAACCATTAGCGGCGTTTTTTTGTTTGCCGCCGGCCTTTGGATTTCTTTCGGAGCCTCTTGGCTTTTTTTGGCTTTTCGGCAGCGGCCAATTCGCGGCGTTTCTTGGAAGCCCAGCCAGGCTTGTTCGCCTGACGCCCCCGCGCGATGGCAAGCGCGTCCGCCGGGACGTTTTCCGTGATCGTTGAGCCAGCCGCTACATACGCGCCATTGCCGACGCGTACCGGTGCAACCAGCGCTGTATCGCTTCCGATAAATACTTTGTTCCCTATCGTGGTCGGGAATTTGTGGAACCCGTCGTAGTTGCAAGTAATCGTGCCAGCGCCGATGTTGCTCTTCGAGCCGACCCTCGCGTCGCCGAGATACGTAAGGTGATTCGCCTTGGTGCCCTCGCCCAGAGTGCTTTTCTTCAGCTCGACGAAGTTTCCGATGCGCACATCGGCTTTGAGGTGATTGCCGGGGCGCAACCGCGCGAACGGTCCGATGTGGACCCGGTCATCGAGCCGGCTTTCCGTCGTCACGCAGTGCGGCTCGATGATGACGTCGTCTCCGAGCATCGTGTCGTGCAGAATGCTGCCGGCTCCGACGTGGCAGCGCGCCCCGAGCTTGGTCTTCCCCAGGAGCTGTACGCCCGCTTCAAGTATAGTGTCCTCGCCTGCGGTAACGTCGGGATCAATCACCACTGTCTCCGGCAACTGGATGCTGACGCCTGCATCCATCAGTGCCACGCGCTTCCGTTCCCGAAAAACGCGGTCCACTTCCGCCAAATCCGCGCGCGTGTTGCAGCCCAGAATTTCGCGAGGATCGGCGGCGACTTCAGCAAGAACAATCTCGTCGCCCGCAGTCATAGTAGCGATCGTGTCGGTAAGATAAAGCTCGCGATGCTTGTTGTTCGGTTTGACGTGCGCCAGAGCGGGCCAGAGCTTTTCCAGCGTGAAGCAATAAATCGCTGAATTGATTTCATTTAGCTCCCGCTGTTCTTCCGTGAGTTGCGATTCTTCGACGATGGCCCCCACTGTCTTTTCCGACTTTCGCAAAATCCTTCCGTAACCAGACGGATCGGCGAGCACTGCCGTCAAAATCGTAGCAGCGGCATTTCCGTCGCGATGTACTGCGAGCAGAGATTTGAGTGATTCAGTCCGCACAAGCGGCGCATCGCCCGGCAATACAAGAGCGAATTTGGCTCGGCCTAGGGCGCGCCTCGCCACCTGCAATGCATGTCCCGTCCCGTGTTGCGGTTGCTGAAGCACGGTTACGGCTCCAAGCGCTTCAACAACCGGCGTGACCTTCTCCGCTTGGTGACCCACGACGACCACCGTCTGTTTCGCGCCCAGCGGCGCACAAGCCCGGACAACATGCTCGACGAGCGTCCGTCCCCCGGCGCGATGCAACACCTTTGCGAGGCTCGATTTCAGCCGCGTGCCTTTTCCTGCTGCAAGAATGACAACGGCTAGATCGTGATTGGACATGGTTTTCAGCCATTCTGCGGGAGCAACGAAGATTTCGCAATCCGGGGATGTGTGGGAAGCGGCGAATCCCTAATCGGTAGCCGTCGCAGGCGAAAGCGTGGTCAGCCGGACTTCGTGTTCCACCGGCGCTGCTTCGGCCGTAGTAATGATCCACAGCGATGGGTCGGCAAGTAGTCGGCTCACAAGTTGAGTGTGGAGCGCATGCCCCGCTTTATGTGCCTCGACGCGAGCTAATAGGGGCAATCCGATCAGGGCCAAATCGCCGATCAAATCCAATGCTTTGTGCCGCCCAAATTCGTCGGGAAACCTCAGCGGCCCGTTCATCACGCCGTCGTTCGTCAAGACGATGGCGTTGTCCAGCGAACCGCCGCGAATCAGGCCCATCGAACGCAGAGGCTCGATATCCCGCTCGAAACAGAAAGTCCGCGCCCGCGCCAGTAGTTGCCGAAATGTTTCGGGGTTGACCACCATCTCGATTTCCTGCTGCCCCACAAGCGGATGAGGAAAATCAACATAGCATCGCACGCGGAATTCGTCTGCGGGATAGATCCCTATCCGCCGGTCGCCTTCCTCGACCTCCAGCGACCTGAGCACCTTCAAATAGCGGCGCTTGCGCCGCAGTTTCCGCACGCCCGCCTTCTCAAGCATTTGAATAAAAGGCTCTGCCGAGCCGTCCAGAATAGGTATCTCGATCGAATCAATGTCGATGTAAACGTTGTCGATGCCGCAAGAATAGATCGCGGCGAGGAGATGCTCGGTCGTGGAAAGCAAAACGCCTTGTTTCATCAAGCTCGTCGCGTAGCTGACCCGCGCCACGTTGTGGCCCTGCGCCTCAATCGGAAAATGATCGAGGTCCGTGCGCCGAAAAACGATCCCCGTATCCGCTGGTGCAGGCAGCAGGCGGACGTGCCCAAAGACTCCGGTGTGTAGACCCACACCCTCAGCTAATGCCTCTTTCGCTATGGTGGATTGAAACATCGCCCCTAGATAAGATAGCATTTTGTTGGCCAGGGTTTCACCTCTTTGTCCATTTTTTTCAGTAACTTATAGGAACACCGTCTAGCCATTCATGTCGCGGTGTGTCAATTACGCATCATTTTGCTCCCTGGGCGTGTCTTATCCCCAACCGACTCTGATCGCTCGCCACAACCCATTTCCAACCTTGAGGCTTCCTTTCTTATTCCGGCCGCGTCCCAACATCTGACAGTGCTATACTTGAAAGTCTGTATTTGTAGCAAGCGATGTTTGGACCGAAGTAGAAGAGGATAGGTGAGGCATGAATCGAGCGGCTCGCATCGGGGTTCTCTTTGTTTCCGTGGTTATCTTCTGTTATGCCGGGCTGGGTCATGTTCTCGGCCGCACATCAGACGACAAGGCTTATAAGTCGCTGACGGTATACAGCGAAGTGCTGCAGAAAATCCAGCAGGATTATGTTGACGAGCCGAATCTCCATTTGGTGACAACCGGATCCCTGCACGGTCTCCTCGAATCTCTCGACCCGCAGTCGAGTTACCTCACGCCGCGCGAGTTCACGGAATACAAGCAAAAGCAGGCCGCCAATGCCGTCGGCGATGCGGGCCTCACGCTCAGCAAGCGCTTTGGTTACATCATTGTGATTTCCGTTCTGCCGGATAGCCCCGGTGAAAAAGCCGGCATCCACAGCGGCGACATTTTGGAATCCGTCGCAGGTTTCACCACGCGCGACATGTCCGTTGGTCAAGCGATGAATTTCCTCCACGGCCAGGCGGGCACAGGCGTCAAAGTTGGAGTCATCCGCCGCGGCAAAGCGGATCCCGACCAGGTAGATATTGTTCGCGAGAAACTCGCTCCTGAAAAGTTAGTCAGTGAAAAAGTGGATCCCGACATCGTTGCGCTTCGTTTGCCTTCCCTGAACCCGGGACGCGCGGACGAAATTCGCGCCCGCCTGCTGGAAGCCGACAAACAGGGCATTCACAAAGTGGTACTGGATCTTCGCGAATGCGGCCGCGGGCCGGTTTCGGAAGCGATTTCCGTCGCCAGGCTTTTCGTGTCTTCCGGAACCTTGGCCACGCTTAAGGGCCAAACAATCTCCACGCAAGTCTTCTCCGCCGATCCGAGCAAGGTGGTTTGGAAAGGGCCGGTTTCCGTGCTGATTGACGCTACGACTTCCGGCGCCGCCGAAGTGCTGGCCTCCGCGATAGAAGTCAATCATCGTGGCGATGTCGTCGGCGAGCGCACCTTTGGACTCGCTTCGGAGCAAAAACTGATCACGCTTAATGATGGAGCCGCGCTCTTCCTGACCGTCGGCAACTATTACAATGCCGACGGGAAAACCATTCTCGCCGAAGGCGTCGTACCCTCCGAAGTAGTTACGGCTTCGGCTGACGACGACTCGGACGCCGCCGATGACGGGAGCGACTCTGCCGACACGCAGAAAGAGCCCACGCCGCCTCGACCGCTCTCCCCCGAGGATCCAATCTTCCGCAAAGCGCTTGAACTCTTGAAGACGCCGCAGAAAAAAGCCGCCTAGCGTTCTGTGTTGGCGAGCCGCGGGGCAACAATCCACACTTCTACTTTTCCAAAATCGCGGCGCGATCAGCGCCGTGCTGCCGTTCCTTTTGCATTGCTCTTTGCTTTGACCCTTCTCACTGGAGGTTGCAAGACCGAGCAGGGAAGGCGCTTATCGCCTGGAAGAGTGCATGCCATCACCCGCGAAATGATGCACGCCGCCGCGGGTTTCAGCAGGAAACCCGGAGATATCGCTGCTCACCTGCAGTTTGACGCCGCGCACCCCGGTCGTCCGGACCAACTATTCGTTATGCTTCCCGTCGGCGCCTCCGAGCAATCCCGCCGCGAATCGGTGGCTCAGTTCATTCAGGCGCTTGACGCCATCGCCACCTCGAACCACCTAACGCGCGACGCCCCCACAAAATCCGGAGCGCTCCTGCTGCTGAATTTCCGCAGTGGCGACGTAATTACAAATTCGGTCCACATGGTGGCCCCGATGTCCGCCCGTGCGATTTCGCCTGCCTCTCCGCCTTCTGCCCGGCAAAGCCGTGAGGCGCGATTGGCCATCATCCTGGACGATTTAGGCAGCGATCGCGCCGCGGCCGATGCTATTTTCGCCTTGCCCTATCCGCTAACCGTCTCCGTCCTGCCTAATCACGCGCATTCCACCGACATCGCGGAAGAAGCGCATCGCCGCGGCTTCGAGGTCATGCTCCATCTCCCCATGCAATCCGTTGGCAACGAAACGCCGGAGGCGCAAGAGCTGCATCCGGGCATGCCCGCGGACAGCATTCCCATGCTTTTTGAACAAATGATGGAAAGCGTTCCGTTCGCCGCCGGCGTCAACAACCATCAGGGCTCTCAAGCCACCGCCGATCCCGCGCTCATGGAGGCGCTGATGCCGGTCCTTTTGAAATGGAATCTCTTTTATGTGGACAGCCGCACCACCGCGGCGACCGTTGCCTACGACACCGCCCAGCATCTCGGAGTGCGCTCCGCCTACCGCAACGTGCCCTTCTTGGATGATGTCGCCGAAGTCTCCGCAGTGCGCAAGCAGCTCGAGATCGCTCTTCGCGGGGCGCAGCAAAAGGGAGGTGCCATTGCCATCGGTCATCCGCATGCCGCTACGCTCCAAGCCTTAAGCGAAGTCCTGGCGCAAGCGAAAGCGCGCGGCATTCAGTTGGTCTACGCTTCCGACCTCGTGCACTGAAGCCTTTGTCTTCCACCCGCCCCTTCACCGCTTTTCGGCCGCTGCCCACCAGCAGGATATAGAAAGTGAACCGCAACAAAAAAGCCAGCCAGAATTAGAAAATCAAAAAGGCTCCCCTCCGGCCCCGCAGTGCCACCTGTCAGCCACTTCGGCCCGTGCAGTGCGGCGTTCGACAGATGGCCAGGAAAAATCATCCCGCTATCCGGAACAGAAAAAAGGAACGTCTCTCCAAAATCGAAAGTCGCATGCATTCCCAACGCGAACCAAAGGCTTCCCGTGCGCTTCAACGTGAAACACCAAAACAGCCCTACAAATGCCACCCCTGCCACGCCCACCCAGCCCTCCCCCGGGTTGCGCAGATGTATAGCGCCGAAAGCTCCCGACATCAGCGCGGCGGCAGGCCAAAAACCAATTCCATCCGCCAGTGTGTACAGTGTATATCCCCGGAACAAGAACTCCTCGAATAGCCCGACAACCAGGAAAAAGAATCCCCAATACAGCGCCCATTTGCCAATCGCCGCTCCATGTTCCGCCATACTTCCCAAAGAATAACCGCCGAAGACTGCGATTAGCCCGATCAACAAGCAAATTTCGCAGAATCCAAAAAAACAGCCCCGGCTAAAGAGCTTCCAGGATGCGCCTCGCACCGACAGCCCGTAAACTCCCACGGGAACCTCTTCGAGCAGCGACATAATCCAAGCCGCGAGAAATACCGCCAGGAAGCTAGCCGCTTCTCCGTAGAGTTGAAAACTGGGTGAAAAGGCACCCCGGCCCGGTCGTATGAGCTCGCTGAGGAGAAAAATGGAAAGGCTCCAAAGTATGAAAGAGATAGCCAAATAAATCAGCAACCGCCAGCCAGCCCCCATGCCAGTTTTATTGGGATACACCTTCCAAGAGGAATCGCTCGTGGAAGCATCGGTCTCCGAATGGCCTCTAGGCGCCAGGCCAAACGGATCGCCATTCATTCCTTGCTCCGGCAAAACTCTCCTCCAGTCTTAGTCACTATATTTTTCTGACTTTCCGCTTCCCGGCCAGGTAAGCGATACTCCGGTTGAAACCCCTGGGATTGTCCCCCCAAAGATAAGCCTAACCTCGTCCATGGCGACTCATAGCCTCCTCAGCCCGCGAACTACCCGTCACTCTGCGCCGCTCTCAGAGACTTGCGGACATTAGTCAAAGTGGCGCCCTGTCCTCTAGCGTTCAACTAGATGCGCGCATCACTGATTAACTGCTGTACTGCCCTTAACCGGTTAAAGAGAGCGCTACGCGTGACTCCTTGATATAACCGGTGTTCTACGCTATAACCCCTAGCTACAATGTCTGGCTCCTCCACACTTCTAGGTGGACGTCTCTCCCTCGATTACGTCAACGAATTAGGTCCCTCGCCTGACTTCTTTTGGCAGGAGCTACTCCGCTTTCTCCTGCTTACCCGCATCATTTCCTCGGAGCGTAGCGCTCAATTGCTCGCTCTCCCTCAAGTCGATCCTCAGAGCGCAGCTGCACTTCTCGGCAAAGCCCAGCGC
The DNA here is from genome assembly GCA_963767755.1 of uncultured Acidobacteriota bacterium. Lineage (GTDB taxonomy): Bacteria > Acidobacteriota > Terriglobia > Acidiferrales > UBA7541 > Acidiferrum. The sequence continues at coordinate 159,375 of CAVYFO010000037.1, forward strand.
CTCCACGCTTCCCTGCACGCATGCTTTAGCGCGCTGCTCCGCAAGGAAGCCATTTCCCGTGAATGGGTTGAACCCATCAACGAAGTCTTGCGCATCACCGAAGGGCACGACGAACTCCTCCAGCAAGACGGTGCGTGGGGCCTGGAATTTGTCGCCTGCGAAGGCGGTTTGGATTGGCTCCTGGCGGCCATCGCACGTTCCGCCGCTGAGCTGATCGCCGAAGGACCCGGCGCGGCGCTTCGCGTTTGTTCGAACCCTTCCTGCGGCCTCTTTTTCTATGATACCTCGCGCACGCATCGCCGCCGCTGGTGCTCCATGTCCAGCTGCGGCAATCGCCATAAAGTCGCTGCCTTTTCCCGCCGCCATTCAGGCGCCCGCCGGACACACTGATTCCCCATCACCATCCGTCACGCTGGGCTATTTCACGTATTTGGGCGATTCTCCTTTGGCCCAGGGACCATAGCTGTACGCGAACACCAGCCTGTCCGCTAGCGGCGGATGCGAGTAAAGCCAAAAGGTGATGAACTCAGGGGGATTCGGGTCCGCCAGATCCACTTCTCCCAGCACTTGGAACGATTGCGCCGCCACCTCTGATGAATCCGGCACGATCCCGTGGATCACTTCCAGCCCATATACATCCGCGGCGTGCTCTTGCATCCGCGAGAATCCGTTGACGATCGGCGAAGCCAAAAACATCGTTATCTCCAGCAAGAGCAGCAGCACCGCAAGCGAAGCCCAATCCTCCGGCCCGTAAATTCTCCAATCCCCGCTCCATTTTCCCAGCGCCCAATGCAATCCGCGGAACAGCGCATAAAAACCAACCAGAAGAAGTCCCGCAAAGAACAAAAATCCTTTCCAAACATGTCCGAGAACGTAGTGTCCAAGCTCATGCCCCACAACGAACAGCGTCTCGTCCGTGGTCATTTTCTGAATCGTCGTGTCCCAAATCACCACGCGCTTTGACGCTCCGAGCCCCGTCACATACGCATTAACATCGTTGGTTTTTTCGCTCGCCTTCATCAGAAACATACGGTCCGGGGGAATGGGCACGCCCGCGTGTTCGGTCAGCTTCTCGATGGCCGCCACCAAATCCGGGTGCGACGCTTGCAACGGCTGGAATGTATTGAACAGGGGATCAATGAACCATGGGCTGATAAAAACAAAAAACAGCAATACCGGCAACGCCGCAAACCAGAAATGCAGCCACCACCTCCGCGGGCTCCTGCGGATAACCACCGAAAAAATCAGCGCAAAAATCAGCGCGAATCCCGCGGTCAGCAAGTGCTCTTTGCCCCAATCCAAAAACCACGATCCCCAGTTCTGCACCGACACTTCATACCGCCGCGAAAGCACATGACCATACATCCGCAGCGGCAGCGCGATCACATCGAGGGTCAGCACCAGCAGCGGCACAAAAGCCAGCGCTTGGACCGACCTGTTGTCGCTCACGCGCTCTGCCCAATCCCGAAACCTCGCGGCAATCCCCAGCTGCAAAAGGATCACCAACGCCAGCAGGGAAAGCGCGACGGAGACAAAATACAAAGTATAGGACGCGCGAGAATAGCTGACCGCCTTTTCATAGCGGTGCTGCGAAAGCTTGTATCCCTCTGTTTTGATTTGCCGTGGAGTCGCCGATTGAGCCGACCGCGTTTCAGTCGGGACCGGAGGCGCGGGCAACGCTTGCGCCGGAAGCGGCTTTTCGGTCGCCATCTCCGCTGGCCGCGCCTCTACGCAAACCACCGCGGACATATACAGGCTCAAACAAACCAGCACGCAGAAACGGTGAAAACACACGCACCGCTCCATCCAGACCACCTCGCAAACCCTGCATCAAAACCGAACCACCCGTGCGTCACCGACCAAGGCCGCACGCCGCGGAGTATGCCGCACGTGGCGTAAGCGCGCAAGACTCGAGGTTGCGAATTAGGAATTGCCGCAGGCATGCGAACGCCCAGCTCGAAAGCCCCGGCGCAATACAGCTCCCTATGGGGAACCCGCGCTTGGCGCAAAGTGCGCCGTCTTCAAGCAATAATTCCGCACCGAACCCGCTGTCGCCAGTCCGATGTGCACGTACGAAGTCCAGTGCTCCAATTTGTGATGCCCGTACCGGTGAAACAAGTATGCCGCTCCAATCGAAACTCCGGTCGCCGCCGCTTCGATCGCCGCAAAGCCCGCGTGATCGTCCACCACGTCATTCGTCAGAAAAATCTCCTGCCGCCCGCGCCGCCGCATATTCAGCGTCGAGAAATAATCGAGCGTCCGCGCCGCTCCCACTCCCGCGAACAGCCAATCATTCTCTTTGTCCCAGAATCGGTGTACTTTCCTCGCCGAGGCAGTCTTCTGTTTCTCGGAAATAGCCGGCGTAGCCGCAACGGGCGCATCCGGCTTCGTTCCAGTCGGCGCTGGGGCCTGAGTCTGAGCACAGGAAATCGCCGCGCCGCCGACCAAGCTGCCCGCTATCCATAACAGCGCCCTGCACCCGAAATCTCTCCTCATCGCCGGCCGTACCGCCCCTGTTTTTACTTGTGCTCACGAAAGAGTATAATCTCGACGTCGCCCCCCGCGGCAACTCACCTAAGGAGTCCCGAAATGTCCCGTCGCCTTATCCCTTTCCTGGGCCTCTTCTCTGTTTTGATCATCGCGATTTCCGTCCCGCGGACGGCTCGCACCACATCGCCCGTCACGCCTCCCGAGCCGTCCACTCGTTCCTTCGAATTCACCTACCAAGTTCATTTCCCCGCCACGGAGAGTCCCGCCGGGCCTATCCGTCTCTGGATCCCTCTCCCTCAGAAGGACGGCTATCAGGACCTCAGCAACCTGCACATCGAAAGCCCTGTCCCCTATTCCAAAGGCCGCGACCCGGAATACAAAGACGCCTTCGCGGAGTTCAAACCCACTGCGAAGCAAGCCGCCGCCGGCTTTGACGTTACTCTTCGTTTCACTGCCACCCGCCACGAGCACAAAGTCGCCCTCGATGGCGCTCTGAAAGACGTCTCCGCCACCTTGCCTGCCGACCCGATGCTCCATCGCTATCTCGAGCCCGATAAGCTCGTCCCCCTGAATGGCGTTATCGGCGAACTCGCCAAAGAGCACACCGCCGGCGACACCACCCAACTCGAAAAGGCTCGCCATATCTATGAGTATGTTGTCGCTACCATGCGCTACGACAAATCCGGCGAAGGCTGGGGCCACGGCGACGCCGTCTGGGCATGTACCTCAAAGCGCGGCAATTGCACGGACTTCCATTCTCTTTTCATCGGCATGATGCGCGCTTCCGGGATTCCGGCACGCTTTGAAATCGGCTTCCCGCTTCCCGAAGGCAAAACCGAAGGCGACATCCCCGGCTATCACTGCTGGGCCGAGTTTTATCTCAGCGGCGTCGGATGGGTGCCCATTGACGCCTCCGAAGCCTGGAAGCACCCCGACAAACACAATTATTTCTTCGGCGCGCATGACGTTAATCGCGTTTTCTTCACCTACGGTCGCGACCTCCGCCTCTCCGCCGACCAAAAAGGCGCTCCCCTCAACTATTTCATCTATCCTTATGCAGAAGTGAATGGCCAGCCGGTCAAGAACCTGCAAACCCATTTCTCTTTCCGCGACGTAGCCAGCACCGAGCAGGCCGCCGCGCGATAGCGCCAGGCTCTGTCATCGGCGTAAACTTGTCCATCCTGCAGCAGTTTTGCCTCCTTACGCCGTAATTCCAGCCGCGAGCGGCAGTTGCCCGATTCGCAGCATTTCCAACCTGGGCAATTGTCCAAGGCCGACGCAAGCTGTATGCTTAATTTTGTCGCGGCCCGCGTAGCCCAAGGGGTAGAAGACCATGTCACACTCCATCTCTTTGCGCTTGGCCCTAGCCGTCCTAGCTGCCGCTGTTGTCCTTCCATTCGCCACGCCCGCGCAATCCCAGAGCTCGCAAACCGATTCTGTAGCCGAAGCCGCCCGCCGTGCCCGCGAGGAAAAGAAAGCAGCCGCGAAGCCTGAAAAGGTCATCACGAATGACACCCTGGAGCCTCTGCCTCCGGCGCAGGCTGCCAGCGCAAACGCCGCAGCTCAATCCAACTCGGCTGCCCCGGCGCCCTCGTCAGCTTCCGCTGCCGCGCAACCCTCGGCCGATTCTTCCAGTGCATCGGCAGCCTCAGACGCCTCAGCCAGTTCCAGCGCGCCTGCTCCCTCCGCAAACGCTAGTGACGCGGACCAAAACGCAAAAGACGCCGCCGAGCTGGCCACCCTGAAACAGCAGCTCGCCGACGCACAAAAAGATGTCGATCTCCTTCAGCGCGAGCTTGCCTTGGATCAAGACAGTGTCTATTCCAATCCCAATTACACGGACCAACCCACCGGCACGTCCAAGCTCGATGACCTGAAGCAGCAAATCACTGGCAAACAGCAAGACGTCGACGCCCTCAAAGCGCGCCTCGCCGCTCTGCAGTCTTCCGTCGACAGCAAAGCCTCCCCAGCGGCACCCCCTCCTTCAACTCCGCCGCAACTCTAGAAAACTCTTCCCCCTTTCACTTTGATTCCCGGCTAAATATCTTCTCGAGGACCGCCGGCTCGACGAGATTTTCAAGCGCCACGTTGCCCGCTCGTTCCTTGACCTCGCTCCACAGCATCTCGCGATATTCCATCTTGGCTTCGTCGTTCACGTACCTGTAGATGTAAACGACCTCCGAAGGCCCTGACGGTTTGTGCTGGTCCTGGCCGTAACCCTGCAACTCATACGAAATGACAAATGCCAGCGCATGTTGCCGGTCGTCCGTGGCGACTTTGCCTTCAAGCGAACTATCAAACGAATTCGGATCGCACGGATCGTCGGCCTTTTGGCAATAATCCTGATGCGTTTTGAAAAACTCACCCAAATCCCTGCTTATTTGCAGTCGGATTTTCTGATCCGGCTGGTGTGGGAAAATCGTGAAATCCTTTCCCGTAGCGGGGTCGTACACCGCAATTTCCGCGGGATGAACCGTCGCGAAATGAACCTGGCTGCGATGGTAAATGATCCCGCTATCCCCAAAATGTCCTACGATCCAGCCGTAAAGGCTGGTCTTCAATTTAAAGTCGTGAGTCAGAATCAGTTCGCAACCCGCCGAAGGATTGTTGTGCGTCTCCAGCGCGTAAAAATCCGAAATCGCCGTGATCGAGAGCACCGACCCAAAACAATCCACATCCAGCCCTTGCCATTTCGCTGCTGCCGTCTCGATGCCTCCGCTTCTCCATCTCCCCGTTTTGCGATCAAACACGTCCATGTAGATCGGCGCTTTCAGCATCCCCGTCGCATCGCTCACGTAATACGCAATCGCAAACTGCTCCGCGTCATTCAACTCCGCCCCGCTCGTAATGGTCTTGTCCAGGTTGTGCAGCGAATCCGCATCCATCGGCAGAGTCTCCCCTGCAAGCACCTGCCGCAGCGTCTTCCCCTCGCCTTGCCCCCAAGCCATCGGCGCGGCAATCGCCAGCACCGCCAGCAACAAGCTCCCTCCAGCACCGCGTATCACCACGCCTCCGCCATCTCGAGCGCTTCAGTCGCTATCCACCACACTCGACTCGCTTTTCTTTCCGCAACCATACCACAATCCCTTGTAGTCTTTTCTCTTGACACCACAGTTACCCGGCGGCAGAATCCGCGCAGCATTTCTGTCTGGCCCGCCCAGGGGAGCTTCCGCCGCATCAACTGTTCGTTGTGCCGCGGAGCTGGCGAGCCGCTAAGGGAGCGCTCATGCAATATCTGCCCGGTTTCACCGTGCAATGTATCAATCCTTTGTGTGAAGCCCGCGGCCACTGGCTCCGCGCCGATGCCACCGGTCTCATCTCCGACGACGGCCGCTGCCCCTGCTGCGGCGATTTCCTACGCAACGTTCCCCCGCCGCTCAACCCGCGCTTCCGTATGCGTCCACGCCCGCTAACCGCCCGCCCACCGCTCCGCCCGCGTCACCGCTGATCGCTCGAAAAATCAAGCAGGTACGCCGCGATCGAACTCCCGCCTTTTCATGAACCAACCCGAAAAGGTGGGCCACTCTGAAAAAATATTACCAATATCGTTCTCCCGCACTAAAGATCTGCCACCCACCCGCATCGTGCGTATCGCCAAAACTAAAGAGCGGAAGTGTTCGAAACGTGACATCCATCGAGCTCTATCGCGACTACTGTGATTTGTGCGTGGTGTCTCCAGCACGCGAGCAGGTCTCGACGCACATAGGGACTGCGAGATAGTCTTCACGCTCAGCCGCTAGGAGATGAAAACAGCATGACGAGAATTACCGCAGATCTGACTTTTTCCTGGTTTCTTAGATCTTTTGCACTCTCACCACCACAGCCTTCATCCACATCGGCTTGGTAATGGGCTTCATCCCATCGGTGATGCGTTTCAAGAGGCGCCCCTCCGCGAGCGTGCAGAACGCCAGCCATAACGTAACCGATCAACTCGAATTGGCGACTTCCAATTAGCCATGCGGAAATCGCCACGAATCAGAACCTAAAGGAGAAATACAAATGTCATCTAAAAAAGTGGGAGTATTTGGAATCTACTCGACCCGGATCGCAGTCGATAACGCTACAGAAGCGCTTGTCAAGGCCGGCTTCCCCGTTGCCGACGTCTCGGTACTTCTACCCGAAAGTCTGGGCGCGCCCAAAGAAATGGGTACGGAAAAGGCTTCGAAAGCGCCAGAAGGCACGGCCGCGGGTGTGGCGACCGGAGGCGTAATCGGTGGAACTCTAGGAGTGCTGCTCGGTGTTGGTCTTCTGACCATCCCCGGTCTCGGCCCCTTCCTCGCTGCAGGTCCGATCATGGCCGGTTTGGCGGGATTGGACGTCGGCGGCGCAGTCGGCGGTTTCACCGGGGCCTTGATCGGCATGGGCATTCCCGAGTTCGAAGCCAAGCGCTACGAAGGCCGACTTCAGAAGGGCGGTATTCTTCTCTCTGTACATTGCGATACGTCCGGAGAAATCCTGCGCGCCAAAGAAGTTCTCAAGGCCACCGGCGGAGAGCATGTTTCCTCCACGGGCGAAGCCTCCGTTGACACCAAACAGCCCGATCGCGAACTCGCCGCTAAGGGAATGCACGGCTCGTATTAATCCGCATGGAGGAGGGTCGCCTCACCGATTCCTCCTCCTCTTCTCATTCTCAAAAATTCTTCCGAAGTCGCACCGGTATTCAGCAAGCTATCGAGGAAGCAGCGGTTAAAAAAATTGTCACAAAGGACGGAAGCGATGAGCCACAATAATTGGTCCAACAAATACACCACATTTGCCGTGGGACTTGGAGTAGGCGCGGTTCTGGCCTTGCTCTTTGCCCCTTCATCAGGAGAAGAAACGCGCGACTATATCTCCAGCACCGTAAGAAAAGGTATGGACGATGCCGCATCCACTGGAAAGCGCTGGAAGCGCCGCGCACAAGAAACCGTGGACGACGTCAAAGCCACCGTCGCGGGCGCCGTGGAAGCCGGCCAGGAAGCTTACCGCTCCGTCAGAGACGCCTAAGTCTTTCGTCGGATGATTTTGTCCTGATCTCCGCCGACAGCGCCGGAGTCTGCTTGGATGTAAAGATTAAAGGAGTCCAATTTTGAAAGCCGAAAAAATAGAAACCACGCTCCACATCACAGATGAAATCTCGCGCGACGATTTGATCAACTTGCTCAATGAAGATCTCGCCGGCGAATACCAGGCCATCATCTCCTATGTCGTTTATTCGCAGGTCCTGAGCGGCGCCGAGTACATGAATATTGCCGGCGAACTCGAGAAGCACGCCGCCGAAGAGCTCAGCCACGCTCTGATTATCTCTGAACAGATCGATTACCTCGGTGGTATGCCCGCTGTCTTGCCCAAGCACGTGCGCACCTCAAAGGAACCCAAAGAGATGCTCCAATTCGATCTCGAAAACCAGATGGCCACCGTTCGCCATTATCGCGAACGCGTCCGCCAATGCGAAAGCCTCGGCGAATAGGCCATGGCCGGATACATCCGCGAAATTCTCAAGGACGAACAAGACCATCTCATCGCCCTCGCCACCGCTCTGGGCGAAGACGCCCCGATGGTGACAAGCGCCACAAGCGCTCGCGCCGGCAAGTAAGCGATTCGCACTCGCGTGCTGGGAACGCTCACGCGTTCCGCTAAAATTGGCTCCTGACACGTCGTGACTGGCTGGCGAGGCCCAGACTAGGAAGGCGCTGAAATCTGTACACTTGCTTTCATATTCCGAACTCCCCATGAACTGATCCAAAGCCGCACCGATGTCCGATATTTCGTAGATTTTCAATCAATACCCGATTATTGTACGATACGGCTCTGCTTTAGGAGGACCCCATGGCCATCACTTTCACACTGAACGGAAAATCCCAAACCGTGGACGTCAGCCCGGACATGCCCCTTCTCTGGGTGCTGCGCGACACCCTGAATATGACCGGCACGAAATTTGGCTGCGGCATCATGCAATGCGGCGCCTGCACTGTGCACATCGATGGCCAGGCTTCGCGCTCCTGCATGTTGCCGATCGCTAACGTCTCCGGCAAAAAAGTCACCACCATCGAAGGCCTTTCCGAAGACGGCACCCATCCCGTCCAAAGAGCCTGGATCGAAGAAGACGTTCCGCAGTGCGGCTATTGCCAATCCGGCCAAATCATGTCCGCCGTCGCGCTCCTCGAGAAAAAACCGCATCCCACCGACGCCGATATCGACGATGCCATGAGCGGCAATATCTGCCGTTGTGGCACGTACCAACGAATCCGCAAAGCCATCCATCGCGCCGCCGGCTCTCCTGCCGCAAAGGCATAACCGCGGAGTGCCACGCGAACACGGAAGCAAGAAGTCCGGATTCGCCGCCTTCCGGTTCGCGCTGAAGACTTAGTTAGCATCGCGCGGCCCGCGCGCATCTGTTACATTTCGCCATCCATGATGGCGCTCACTCACGTCTCTGTCGTCGGAATCATCGGCATTATCACGCTCGCCATTTGGTTTCACCTGTTTTTCGGGCGCGGCTGGTTCTGGCGCGTGAAAAAGCTCGATGCGGACGAACACCAAATCGATTCGCCGCACGATTGGCCAAAGATTGTCGCCCTTGTACCCGCAAGAAACGAAGCCGAAACCATCGGCGAGGTAGTCGCCAGCCTTCTGAAGCAGATTTACGCTGGCCCGTTTTCCATCGTGATCGTCGATGACCACAGCAGCGATGCGACTGCTGCGATCGCGCGCCGCATCGCCGAAGAAAATGGCGCCGAAGAGAAAGTCTGTATCCTCGCCTCCTCAACGCTCCCAGACGGTTGGACGGGAAAACTCTGGGCGCTAAACTCGGGCGTCGACAGCACAGGATCGGATCCGCCCGCATTCTATTGGTTCACGGATGCGGATGTCGCCCACGCTCCCGACACCCTGCGGCGTTTGGTAAGCCGCGCCGTTCGCGACAGGCTCGATCTCGCTTCGCTGATGGTCCTCCTTCAAGCGAGGTCGCTGCCAGAGCGCGCGCTGATTCCCGCATTTCTCTATTTTTTCCTAATGCTGTATCCGCCCCGATGGATTGCCGAAGAAGACCTCGGCACCGCGGGCGCAGCGGGCGGGTGCATCTTGCTGCGCCGCAAGACGCTCGAAAGCATTGGCGGTTTCGCCGCCATTCGCGGCGAAGTCATCGACGATTGCGCCCTCGCCAAAGCCATCAAGCACAGCGGCGGCCTTGTCTGGATGGGCCTAACTAGAAAGAGCCAGAGCCTGCGTGTTTACGGAACCTGGGGTGAACTGCGCGATTTGATCGCGCGCACCGCCTTCACGCAACTCCATTATTCCGCCCTCTTGCTATTGGGCACTCTGCTCGGCCTCGGTCTGACATACGTTGCTCCAATCGTTCTACTCTTTGCTCATGACGGCACGGCAAGAATTCTTGGCTGCTCGGCTTGGGTTCTGATGGCCCTTTCGTTCCTTCCCACGGTGCGCTTCTACCGCCTCTCGCCGCTCTGGGCGCCGCTCCTCCCGTTGATCGCCGTCTTCTATTCGTATGCCACACTGCTCTCCGCTGTACGGTATTGGCTCGGCAAAGGCGGCCAGTGGAAAGGCCGCGCGCAGGCGCCAGGAAGCACTTAGGCGGCGTTGCCTCTCGGCTTCGCACACGAACGAACAGCCTTGCAACTCATCCTTGTAACGCGAAACCTCCCGTTGCCTAAATCAATACGACACGCGCATCAAAAGCCCGCGCTGGATATTCGATTTGATACGCTCCGGGTAGGCCCTCTATTTCCAATAAAGGAGATCCCCCAATGAAAGCCTTGCTGGCAATCGCTGCTGTGCTTGTTGTGCCTGCGTGCAGTTTCGCGCAAGGTCCAAAGGCTTGCGAAGATGTGAAGACGGAAATCGCCGCCAAGCTGGATGCGAAAGGCGTAAAATCTTATTCGCTCGATATCGTGGCGAAAGATGCCGAAGTAACCGACGGAAAAGTGGTCGGCACGTGCGAAGGCGGGGCGAAAAAGATCGTCTACAAAAAGACGACCTCAGCGCCCGCCGCCGACAAGGATGCGACCAAGCCTTCCTAGGGCTTGTGCCAGTGCACGTCCCATCCCAGGTAGCGCGTCGTAGCTTCGTGGACAGCCGAGGCCACGGTCGAGAAATTTGCCGCGACGTGATGCTCGAAGCCGCGCTCGCAAATGTAGCGCAGCAGTTTTTGCAGGTGCGGGATCTTCACCACTCCGGCGCCACCGAAAGTCTCTAGCGGATCGTCGGTGAATTCGCCTTCGCCCACGTAGCCGGAAATTTTTCCCTCGCGGTCATTCGTCGAGAAGCGCGCGAAACTCATCGGACCGCTCTTCACGCGTCCCACGCACGTTCCGAAGGTGTTGTCCTTGCCGACAGTGCCCGCGATGATTTCCTGAAAGTCCATCCGCACATCCTTGAAAAAATGTTTGGGCAAATTGCTGCAGTGGAAGCACACCGCTTTGTTCGGATCGTCCGCATAATTGTTGTTCCAGTCGAGCAGCGCGCTCGGCGTCTGTGACGCCAGTTGCAGAGCGTGCATCCCAATCACGCCCGCAACGTCCACTTCGCACGCGCTCGATAGGCCCTGGTCGCTCATCATGCTCATCACCGTGCAGGGCACCACGCCGAAAAATTCTTCGAGCGAAGTCCAGCACTGGATCGCGCTGATACTCACTTCCGTGTCGCGCATCCAGACGTCGATGACCGCGCCGAGTTTGGCCATCTTGATCAGCGAAGCATCAGGAATACTTTGCGTCGAAACATACTGCCGGATCGCGCCGAGCCTCTGGGTGACTTTTGGATCGTCGTCCTTCAGCCGCGCAGTCCTCCCCATGACTTCCGAAAGGTCCAGCGTTTCGACCGAAATGCCCGCGCCCTCGAGGAGTTTCTCGCTGTAACGCACCGTGTTAAACGCCGCGGGACGCGCACCAATCGCGCCGATGCGAAGCCTCTTAAGCCCTCTGACTACGCGGCAAATTGCAAGAAACCAGTCCAGATCTTTGTTGAAAGTTTCAGAGTCCGGCGCTTCCGTATGAAGCGTCGTGAGCGAATAAGGAATTCCATACTGCGCGAGGTTGTTGCAAGCAGACATTTTTCCGCAAAAGCTGTCGCGGCGGTCACGAATCGTCATTTTGGATGGCGCATCCGGCGTCGCCTGCATCAACACCGGCACTCCAAGATTCGCCAATCGGAGCGTGTTCGCGATAGCGCGCTCATCGCCAAAGTTCGGCAGCGTCACGACAATTCCATCGATCTCTTCGCGATGTTTCTTGAACAAATCGGCGCATCGCGCCGCGTCTTGATGGCTTTCGACCGCGCCCCATTTGGAGTCGCTCTCCTCGAGCACCATCGGCTTGATGCCTTTCGCCGTCAAAGCAGCGATCATGTCCTGACGCCCGGAGCGCGCCAGATGATCAGGGAAAAATCCCCGGTTGCCAACTATGATGCCGAGCGTCATCTGTGCGTTTGGAGATTGAGCCATCATTCACCTTGGAGATATAATTTGAAATCTTTTCACAGTCACTTTTCAGCGTGCTTTTTGCGGCGAGTCCAACCGCAGGAACGCGCCAAGTCCACGATCACCTCTCGGCCACGGTCAAAGTCGTCCCGATCAAATCCACCGAATTGCCACCGACCATAATCTTGAATGTGCCGGGCTCGACTACACGATGCATATCGCGATTCAAGAAAGAAAGCTCCTCGAACCCGAGTGGGAATTCCACGGTTCTTGTCTGTCCTGGATCAAGCGAGATCCGGCGAAAGCCTCTCATCTCTTTCACAGGCCGCGTGACCGAACTGACTTCGTCGCGAATATAAAGCTGTACGACTTCGTCTCCGCGGACGCTCCCCGTGTTGGTCACATCCACGCTGACGTGCGTCGTTCCCTCGGGCCCGATCGTGCCGGGCGTCAGGTGCAGATTGCCGTACTTAAACGTCGAATAGCTCAAACCCCATCCGAAGGGAAAAAGCGGCTGTGTGCTGTCGTCGAGATACTCACGCTTTGCCGAAGGTTTCTGGTAGTAGTAATCCGGAAGCTGACCGACCGATCGAGGCACGGTAATTGGCAATCTGCCTGCGGGATTGTAATCCCCGAAGAGCACTTCCGCCGCCGCGGTCCCGCCCTCCTGGCCCAGATACCACCCATCGAGAATTGCCGGAACATTTTCCGCGATGTAGTTGATGGAATTTGGCCGGCCATGAATCAAGAAAACCACGACTGGTTTGTGAGTTGCCAGCACGGCTTTGACGAGGTCGTCTTGATTGCCGAGCAAATCGAGTGAATCCCGGTCGCCCTTGTGCTCCGCCGCCCACGCTTCCCGCGAAGTCTGTTCGTTGCCGCCCAGCACGAGAATAATCACGTCAGCCCTCTGCGCCACCTTCACTGCTTCCGCGATGCGCTTGGCATTCAGCGCCGGATCGCCAAGCACAACTTTGTCCGCATCCCAATCGGGCTGCGTCTCGGTAATCTTCACGCCTTCCGAATAAAGAACTTCCGTTCCCGGTCCGACGCGATTCTTGATGCCCTGCAAAATGCTCACACCGCGCCCTGGTTTGTTGCTGTATCCGCCGAGATGAAGGTCGGCGGCGTTCGGCCCAATCACGGCGATACGCTTGTACTTCGCGGCATCCAGAGGCAGAAGATGATCCCGATTTTTCAGCAATGTGATGGTCTCGCGCGCCGCTTGCAACGCCAGCTTCTGATGCTCCGCGTCGTTGGTGATTCTCACCGCGTAGTCAGGATCAACGTAAGGGTCATCAAAAAGGCCCGCGCGAAACTTCTCGCGAAGCACATTCGCGGCGGCGCGATCGACCTCGGCTTCCGCGATTCTTCCCTCCTTCACCTGCTCTGGCAAGGTCTGGTAGGCGTCTGGAAACGGCAGCTCGATATCCACTCCGGATTCCAACGCAAGTTTCGCCGCCGCTTCCTTTGTGGCCACCACGTGATGCACCCGCATGAGCTCAGCAATGCCGAAATAGTCCGAGACCACCACTCCATCGAAGCCCCATTCTTGGCGAAGCACGCCGATCAACAGCGGTCCATTGCTGTGCGAAGGAATTCCGTCAATCTCGTTGTAGGAAGGCATGACGCTTGCCACGTGGGCTTCCTCGACGGCGGCTTTGAATGGCTTGAAAAAATATTCTCGAATCACGCGCTCGGAGTAATTGCCGGGCGCGACATTGGTGCCGCCTTCGGGCTGGCTATGCACCGCAAAATGTTTCGCCGTCGCCAAAACATGAGCCTTGTCGAAAAGAGGACCCGTTCCCTGAAAGCCTTCGATCGCCGCCACGCCAATCCGCGAAACGAGATAGGGATCTTCGCCATAGGTCTCTTCCGTGCGTCCCCAGCGCGGATCGCGTGCGAGACCCAACACTGGCGCCAGACATTGTTGCGCTCCTTGCGCCCGAACTTCCGCCGCGACGGCGGTAAACACGTCGTGGAGCAGCGCCGGATCCCAGGTCGAAGCCAAGCCAATCGCCGACGGGAATGAGGTGCTCCCCGGCGCGATATGTCCATGGAGGCATTCCTCATGAAACAGCACGGGAATTCCCAGCCGCGTGTTTTCTTTCATCCACTTCTGCATGGTGTTGGTGAACTCCGCCATCTCGCGCGGGCCGGCAGCGACCTCGCCTGGCCGCGACATTTCTCCAATGCCATCCTTCAACAAGACCGCTGCGCGCTCCGGGAGAAAGTGGCCCTGGTCATCCACGAATCGCGATTCGGGCGTCTTCATGAATTGCTTGTTCTCCCAAACACCTTCGAGCTGCGCGACTTTTTCTTCCAGCGTCATCCTGGAAAGCAGATCGGAGATGCGCTGCTCGATGGGCAGTTTCGGATTGCGATAGGGCAGAACCTCTTGCGCTTGCACGCCGAAAAAAATGGGGCTGCAAACCGCGAGAGCTGCGACAGTCACGACTGCCAGCCGGACGCCAGAAAAAACCCTCATCAAAACCTCCCAGAAAAAATACCGATGCTTGCAATCCGAAAAACGGCTGGTACTATAGCACGGCCGTTAACGTACACGGTTATTCTTTCGGTAGACTTTGGCCTGATGTCTCGTTTCCTCCACGTCGCGACCTGCGGCGCCGTATTGTTTCTGGCGTTTGCGGCGCAGTGCGCCCGCGCCGAAACTGGGGCTAAGGCCTGGCTGCGCTATGCACCTGTGGATGCGCGGGCCGCTCAAAAATACGCAGACTTGCCAGCTAGCGCGGTCACCGTCGGTGATTCCCCAGTCCTTGCCTCCGCAAAAAACGAACTGATCCGCGGCATTCGCGGCATCTTGGGAAGAACTCTTCGCGACGACAAGACCTTGCCTCAAGAAAACGCCATCATCCTGGGAACTCTCGGCTCGTTGCGATCTCTGGCCCCCGAGATTAAAGGAGGCACCGCCCTGCGCGACGACGGTTTCTTGCTTTCCACGGAAAAAGTCCACGGTTTCGACTGCCTCATAATCACGGCCGCGAACGATCGTGGCGTTCTTTACGGCGTGTTCGCGTTGCTGAGCAAGATCGCGCGCGGCGAAAGCCTTTCCCAGTTGCACGAAACGCAGCAACCCTCGGCTCCTATCCGCTGGGCGGACGAATGGGACAACCTCGATGGCCACATTGAGCGCGGATACGCTGGCCCATCTATCTTTTTTGAAAACGGCCATGTCCGCGCCGACTTGACGCGCGCCGGCGAATACGCACGCTTGCTCGCTTCCATTGGGATCAACGGATGCGCCATCAACAACGTCAACGCCAACCCGCGCGTTCTCGAAGATAGCTTTCTCCCGCAGCTCGCTCGCGTTGCCGATGTTTTTCGACCCTGGGGAGTCCAGCTATCTATCTCTGTCGACTTCAGCAGCCCGAAGACAATCGGCGGTCTGGACACTTTCGATCCTGCCGATCCCCGCGTCGCCGAATGGTGGGCAAAAAAAGTGGACGAAATTTATCGCCAGATTCCGGATTTTGCCGGCTTCGTGGTCAAAGCCGATTCCGAAGGCCGTCTCGGCCCGGCCACCTATGGCCGCACACCGGGCGACGCTGCGAATGTCATCGCGCGCGCTCTTGCCCCGCATCACGGAATCGTTTTTTATCGCGCGTTTGTCTATAACCACCATCTCGACTGGCGCATTCTCAAAAATGATCGCGCGCGTGCCGCGTACGACATCTTTCATCCGCTCGACGGAAAGTTCGACGACAACGTGATCGTCCAGATCAAATATGGACCGATCGATTTCCAGGTGCGCGAGCCTGCCTCTCCGCTCTTCAGCGGCCTCGAAAAAACAAATGAAGCCATCGAACTGCAAGTCACGCAGGAATACACCGGCCAACAGCGGCATTTATGTTTTCTTCCGCCGCTCTGGAAAACAGTTCTCGATTTCGACATGCACGCCGGCGAAAATCCTACGCCAGTCAAAGACATCGTCGCGGGCAAGACTTTCCATCGTCCCCTCGGCGGATACGTTGCGGTGGTGAATGTCGGCATGGCCACCAACTGGCTGGCGCATCCGCTGGCGATGGCGAATCTCTATGGATACGGCAGGCTCGCGTGGAATCCGGATCTTTCTTCTGAGGAGATTGCGGAAGAATGGACACGTCTGAGTTTTGGAAACGATCCCGTCGTGGTCAAGACGATTTCAAACATGTTGCTCACTTCCTGGCCCATCTATGAAAGCTACACTGGTCCTTTAGGTGCGGGAACGCTCACCGATATTCTCGGCAGCCATTATGGCCCGGGAGTCGAATCCTCTGAACGAAACGGCTGGGGACAATGGCACCGGGCCGACCACGAAGGAATCGGCATGGATCGCACGGCGGCTACCGGCACGGGCTATGTCGATCAATACCGGCCGGCGGTTGCGAAGATGTACGAATCGTTGAGCCCAACGCCGGACAATCTGCTGCTCTTCTTTCATCACGTCCCCTACACCTACGTTCTGCATTTGGGGAAAACCGTCATCCAGTACATCTACGATTCACACTATGAGGGCGCGGAAGCCGCGGCAAACCTAGTCGAGCAATGGAAATCGTTGCAAGGCCGCGTGGATGACGAGCGCTATGCCGACGTTTTGAAACGTCTCGAATATCAAGCTGGTCACGCGATCGTCTGGCGCGACGCTGTTTGCGCCTGGTTTTTTAGAATTTCCGGCATTCCCGATCAGCAAGGCCGGGTAGGTCATTATCCCGGCCGTATCGAAGCCGAAGCGACGCAACTGCAGGGCTATGTGCCGTTCGATGTCATTCCGCCAGAAGACGCTTCAGCCGGCAAGGGAATCGAGTGCGCCGCTCCCGCGCAAAAATGTTCAGCGGCTTTTCGCTTCGATGACGCGGCGGGCTGGTACGAGCTAGATGTCGAGTACTTTGATCAAAACAACGGCAAGTCCAAGTTCCGCGTTCTGGTCGGCGATCAGGAAGTCGATGAATGGGTCGCGGACGATAATTTGCCCGCGACAAAACCGAACGCCGATTCTTCCACGCGCCGCCGCATTACCGGCCTAGCGCTTCGTCCCGGCGACACCATCCGCATCGAGGGAATCCCCGACGGCGAAGAGCGCGCCGCCCTAGACTATATTGAGATCCACGCTTCGCCCAAATGAACAAACGCGGTCGAAGCTGACCCTGCCCGAGCGTTCCTAATCCGGATCTAGCGTTTGCGAAGTTTGATGTCGTCGTAGGCGATGATGGACAGGACCACGAGGATCCACACGGGGAAGACGCCCATTCCGGGAATTGCTTCCGCAACCAAGCCCGGCAATATCGCCCATCGACGGCCGAGGACCAGAAACAGGAGTAATGCCGTTCCCAGGTCAATCAGCCATTGCATGGGTGGGGCAAGCACGGTCCAGAAAGATAGAACGTCTGAGACGGCAGCGATCAGGAAGGCAACAGCCTGCCGTTTGCGTGAGGGACGCTGCACAGGAGTCAGCACCTCTGCGGTTGTCAAAACGGCTGGCTGATCGGACGGCGTAGTCATAACCTCAGTTGCTGGCCAGCAGGCCTCTTCAAATTATCCTGTCATGGGTGTCGGCGAACCGCAAGCCATGACTGCGAGAGATTGGTCCTGAGCACTTCTTCAGGAGTGGCGACAAGGTCCGCGATGGGAAGGAATGCAGGCAACGAGTTTCCGCTTGTTTTACACTCAAGTTGTTGGGCAGAGAGATGACGATGGAAAGTCCAGCTCCCGCGAACGAATTGGCGCCACGAGGAAATCGAGGAACTTCACGGAGCGCGTACTCCTGGGTTCTGGGAGCTTTGCTAGGCGCGGTTCTCACGATGGTCCTGATTGGAGCGCTTGTCTGGTTGTCGACCGGGCTCGGGCTATTCCACCTGCTAGGCGATTTGCGCGGCGGGCGCACGCACATAAATGTGGACCAGCCGACCGTGGTTCATCAGATTCAGCAACTTCAACGGCTGGAAACCGTCAGCTATACCATGGATAAGATTATTTCCGGCGAGCACGACAATGCCTACCTGCCGAAATTTCTGGCTGGCGACCGCCTCCTGCTGGTCGTGCACGGAGAAGTGGTAGCAGGCATCAATCTCGCGAATCTGCAGCCCGCGGACGTCCTGATACAAGGGCACAACGTGTCCATTCATCTGCCGGCAGCGGAAATCCTGAGCACACGAATCGATAATGCGAGGACCAAAGTATATTCACGCGACACCGGGCTATTTTCTTCTCCTGACCCCAACCTGGAAAGCGAAGTGCGCGAAGAAGCCGAGCGCCAGCTGCGGCAGGCCGCCCTGCAAGATGGCATCCTCAAGATCGCTGACGACAATGCGCGAACCACAATCTCGGGCATGTTAAAAGGCTTTGGGTTTCTCGAGGTGAATACCCGGTAGCCTGGTTGCGAGAAAAATTTCGGCGAGCTTGCCGTTAAGAGCAGCTTGGAACGGTAAAAGTAACGAGATTCAGGACGCGCTTGAACAAGGACACTTTTTCGACAGCGCGATTGTTAGACACGGTTTTACTATTTATTTCCGCGACTAGGACAAGTCGCAAAACCAGAAACTGACGCATCCCCGGACGAATTGTCAGGCTTGCAGGACGGCGCGGCTCTTGAGGGTAACCTCGCTCGACTTGCTATCCGTCTGTCGCATCTCGCGGAAGAGGTGCAGGTTCGTCGACATTACGACTCCGGGGCTAAGATGGGCCGCTGGCGGCAAGTGAACTTGGTTGGTGAGGTTATCGGCAAGGAGGCGCACCGCGACTTGCCCTTGCCGGTGAGGGTGCTGGTAAATCGACGCGGTGATGATTCCCTTTTGAAAGTATGGCGCCATCTCTGCGAAGAGGTCCGTAGTGATCAGCTTTACTTTCCCCTCAAAACCCTGCTCTCCAAGCGCCCGGCACACCGGGAGACAGTTGACCGTATTCACATAAAGTCCGTCGAGATCGGGAAAACGCCGCAGCAGTTCAGACGTTTTTTGAAAACTCTCGGCTTCATCCTCGCGTCCTTCGATGACGCTCACGATTTTCCCTCCGGCACAATGCCGCAGAAATCCTTCTGAAAAACCGTCTGTTTTTTTCCGGTGATCTTCGGTCGAAAGCATTCCGGCAACGACGCCCACTTTGGAACAGGAAGGAAGAAACTTGCCCATCAATTCGCCCGCCAGGCAACCGTTCAAGTGAGGCTCCACGCAAACGATACTGGAGCGTTGGCTCTCCGGAGCATCCGTGGAAACGCAAACGACGCGCACGCCTTTTTCCTCCGCGTCATCAATCAGCGGCGTTAATTCCTTCGGGCTTCCGGCCGTCAGAACAATCCCGTCCACGCCGCTGGCCACCAATTCCTTGAAAACCTCGATATCCCCTTCTCCGAGCGTCTGCACGGGACGGTTCACAAATTCGACGCCGAGCTGTTCCAGATGATGCGCTTCGTCCAGCACTCCGCCCCAAAGTTGGTCGTAGAAAAAGTGAATTTCCTTGGGTATGCATACGCCGATGCGAACACGGGCTTTCGCAACGGAAAGAGCGCGCGCCGCCAGGTTCGGCGAATAACCGATCTGTTGAGCGATCTGCAGAATTTGCTTGCGTGTCGCTTCTTTGATTCCGCCGCGGCCGTGCAGCGCGCGATCCACGGTCCCGATAGACACTTTCGCCATTTCGGCGATCAAATGGATCCCGTGCTTCTCCTTGCTCATCTAACGCGCTCCTCGACTCCCCGCTTGCAACGCGCACTTCCGCTTTGGTCTGGCGCTGCCACGCAAGATCAAACGCTTCCTACTCCCCAAATGGCTGATTGGTTTCAGCTGTTCCGGGCACCTTCCCTGAACTTCCACCCCTCAAAAAGAGTTCAGGAACTAGGACACCGCCCGCGTACCTTAACACGATTTAACGAAATGTCAGTGGGGAACCGCAGAGTCGTTCGAGCAACCCGGACGTTTGCCTGCTTGCGCCGCCCCAGGGAGTGAGGAGTACAATCACACCCGCCATGGCCGCAAATTCAGGTCCAGCGTGTCAGTAAACGTGTTCTCGACTTCCGCTGCCGGGCGGCAACTGCAAATCTTGGGAATCAGATTACAGAGGAGCTCCGCGAATGCGCCCTATCTCACGACGGCATTTCCTGCAAGATGCGACGAAAACGGGCGTGGCTATCGGCGCGAATCTCGCGCTCGGCTCTCATCTCCTTGGCCAATCCAGCTCTTCGAATCCCGCTCAGCCAGTTCGCATTTATGCCGACTCCCGCAGGACCATTGCTCCTATCAACCAGGACCTCTTCGGTTCCTTCCTCGAGCATCTCGGCCGCGCCATCTACGAAGGCATCTACGATCCGCAATCCAAGCTCTCCGACGCCAACGGCTTCCGCAAAGACGTGATGGACGAAATTCGCAAGCTCGGTGTTCCCATCATCCGCTATCCCGGCGGAAATTTTGTTTCGGGCTACAACTGGCTCGACGGCATTGGCCCCAAAGCCGATCGACCCGTAGTCCTCGACAAAGCCTGGAACACCCTCGATAACAATCAATTTGGCACCGATGATTTCATGGCCTGGTGCCGCCTCGTTGGCACAAAACCTCTGATGGGTCTGAATCTGGGCACTGGCACGCCGGAGCAAGCTGCGGCCCTCGTCGAGTACTGCAACATCGAGAAAGGCACCCTCTGGAGCGATCGCCGCCGGAAAAACGGCATTGCCGATGCCTACAACGTCGAACATTGGTGCCTCGGCAACGAGATGGACGGCCCCTGGCAAATCGGCCAGATGACCGCCACCGAATATGGCTTGAAAGCCGAAGACGCCGCGCGGCAGATGCGCTACGTCGATCCTTCGCTGAAGCTCATCGCCTGCGGCTCCAGCGGCCCCGGCATGCCCACGTATCTCGAATGGGATCGCGAAGTCCTCGAGCAGTGCTACGACTACGTCGATGCCATTTCCTTGCATCGTTACATCGGCAATACACCAGAGGAAACTGGCGGCGACAGCTCGAAGTATTTGGCAATGAACCTCAGCATGGAACGCCAAATTGAAGAAGTAGCGGCGGTCTGCGACATGGTGCAAGGCCACAAGCGCTCACCCAAAAAATTGTGGCTAAGCTTCGACGAATGGAATGTCTGGTACCGCGCGCGAACGGGCGACGCTGTGAACGGCCACAGGAAAATCGCGCCCCACCTTTTGGAAGAAGTCTACAACCTCGAGGACGCTCTCCTCGTTGGCGGCATTCTGAACTCGCTGATTCGCAAATCGGACCGCGTGAAACTCGCCTGCCTCGCGCAGCTTGTCAACGTCATTGCACCGATTATGACCAACGAAAACGGACTGCTGCGCCAAACTATCTATTATCCCTATAGCTGGGCTCTAGAGTTTGCGCGCGGCTCAGCCCTTGATCTACTCGTGGAATCTCCCACATACGACGTCTCTGGCATGGGTGCAGTGAACTACGTGGATGTGGCCGCCACTTTGCAATCCGACACGGGAAAGATTGCGCTCTTCCTCTTAAATCGCGATCTCACGAAGTCCCGCGAAATCCAAATCATTTGGGAAGGTTCGTCTCCGCGTCCCGGCGAAACTCTCGTCCTCACCGGTACCGACCTCAAAGCCACCAATACATTCGATTCCCCGACGCGCGTCCTCCCGCAAAAAGGGGAACAGCCTTCGATTTCAGGAAGCCGCACGACCATCGTGCTGCCGCCCCGTTCCTACACCGTTGTCCAGTGGAACGCCTAAGCCGCCTCTCGACGCAAAGTCACCTCTTTCCTCGATGCCGTGGCATCGAGAACGGCCTCCTGCTATCATCCCCTCAGGGAAGTGCCCTATGCAGCGTCGGTATTCACGGGTGTTGCTCTCGCTACTCGTCCTCGTCCCGATCACATGCTTCGGGCAAGAATTTCAGAAAAAGATCCTCTCCGGCTACATCCGCGAGGAAGGCTCAGGCCATGTCATCACTTCCGTCCATCTTGAGCTGCAAAACGCCATGGGCACCCCCATCGCCAATGCCTATTCGGATGGCAATGGCATGTACGAATTCGATGATATCGGTCAGGGAGATTGTTACGTGGTGGCCCAGCATGATGGCTACGTCACTACTCGCGAATTCGTCCGCCCGGATGGATCGGGCCACGTTTACAAAGATATCTTCCTGCGGCCGGAAATTTCTGGTTCTGCTCCGAAGTCTGCTGGTCCAGTCTCCGAGCACCAGCTGAGCATTCCCACAAAGGCGCGGGAAACGTTTGATAAGGGTGTTCAGCTTATCGTGGAAAAGTCAGACTATCGCGGCGCCGTGGCTCAGTTCGAAAAGGCCATCTCCAAATATCCTTCCTACTACGAAGCTTACGCAGCCATGGGTCTCGCACAAGATAAGTTGGGCGATGCAGCTGCGGCGGAGGCATCGCTTCGAAAGTCCATCGACCTGAGCGCCGAAAAGTATCCGCAAGCTATGGTCGACCTCGCCTCCATCCTCAATGGCCGCAAGCGCTTCAACGAAGCCGAGCCTCTTCTCCGCAAAGCGATCGCTCTCGATGCTTCGTCTTGGCGCGCGCAGTTCGAATTAGCCACAGCCCTGGCAGGTGAGAATCGTTTCAAGGAAGCCCTCCCTTGTGCCATCTCGGCTCGCGACCTGAAACCGGACAATGCTCAAATCTATCTTCTGCTTTACAACCTCCACATCGAGACAGACGACCTTCCCGCCGCCTTGCAAGATGCGGATTCCTACCTCAAAGTCGAGCCAACGGGTCACATGGCGGACCGTGTCCGCAAAATGCGCGAACAGCTTCAGAAAGCCGTGCAGAGTGCCCCGAATAATTCACCCCAACCGCCGTCTCACTAACCGTCCCCTGCGACGTTGGCGGACTCGTCCAAGATCAGTTTGCGCCTCTCTCCCCTTCCTTCACCGTGAGGATTCGATCCATTCCGGGCGACATGATTATTTGTTTTGTCCCGCTGGGCCAATCAATCTCGATGGAATCGACCTTCGTGGCTTTCCCCAATCCGAAGTGAATCCGCTGATCCGAACTCGATCCATAAGATCCGCCGCTGTAAACGTCCCCGCGTTGGCGCACTCCCCCGGCTGTCAGAAATGCTTTCGCTCCATTCCCATCCCGCGGGCTCTTTGCTCCGCCAATCAGTTTCAGCTCCAGCCAGTGATTTCCCGTCTTCAGCACGTTTCGCAGCAATGTCGGATGGGAATCGATGTTGTTGATCACCACGTCGATCACGCCCTCGTTGAAAAGATCGCCAAAGGCCGCGCCTCTCGCCGTAATCACGTCCGCCAGTCCGCTCCCGGTTGCTGGCGGCACTTCTTGAAATTTCTTCCCATCCAGATTCCGGAAAAGCTGCGGCCGCTCCGCCCACGTTGTGCCCCAATCCTGCTTGTCGACCTCCGGATACACGTGCCCATTGGCAATAAATAAGTCCAGCCATCCATCATTGTCGTAATCGAGAAACCCGGTTCCCCAGGATAGGAACGGCGTTGTCGGCCCGGCCAGCCCCGCCGCGTACGTCACATCGGAAAAGCTTCCGTGTCCGTCATTCCGATAAAGTGTTTTGTAATCATCCGAAAACGTTGTAGTAAAAAGATCGATTCTTCCCGTGTGCTGATAATCGCCGATCGCAATCCCCATCGACGCCTGCTCGCGTCCGTCATCGCTCAGCGCGAATCCTGATGCATAACTTATGTCTTCAAATGTGCCGTCATGTTTGTTGCGGTAGAGATAATTCGGCGTCGAGTCGTTCGCCACCGCCAAATCCACCCATCCGTCGTCATCCACATCCACAAACGCCGAAGCCAGCCCATAGTACCCATTCGGGTCGGAAACGCCCGCTTTCACGCTAACGTCCGTGAACGTCCCATCGCCGTTGTTGTGGAATAAATGGTCGCTCTCCCCAGGCAATCCGCGCGGCCCGCACATCACGTCAATTCCCCGAAATTGACAAAAGTTCTGTGGAATCCGCCCTTGCCCGGCGATCGGCGGATTGTCCACGTCATATTTCACGTAGCCTGGCACAAATAAATCCAGCCTTCCATCGTGGTCGTAATCGCCCCAAGTGGGTCCCGCGGACCAGCCGCCGAGAGCGACGCCCGCCTTTTCAGCCACATCCGTGAATGTCCCGTCGTGGTTGTTGTGATAAAGGCGGTTCTTTCCGTAGTTGGCAACGTAAATGTCCGGCCATCCATCATTGTCGTAATCGCCTACGGCCACACCAAATCCCCAGCGCTCGTTCGCGACGCCCGCTTTCTCCGTCACGTCCGTAAAAGTCCCGTCATGATTGTTGTGGAAGAGCATCGCTCGCGGCGCAGCTTCCGTCCCCTTCATCGCTGCTTCGGTGGAACCATTCAAAAGATAAATATCCAGCCATCCATCGTTATCGTAATCGAGCAGAGCCACGCCGGACCCAATGGTATCGAGAATCGTTTTTTTCTCTCGCGTTCCCGAACGATGCAAGAATTTATCGAGCCCCGCCTGTTTGGTGATGTCGCTGAAAACCACCGTCGCGCCGTCCACAAATCCCCCGGCCGTGATCGGGCGGGACAAAGAATCTTTCACCGCGGGGTGGGCGCCCCCCGTCGCCACCCCCATCCCGGAAGTGGCCTGTTTTGTCTGCGGATGCCCGGTCGAGCTCAGCGCCAGTATCAACAAGCACAGCGAACCCGCGATCATACTTGCGGCGAGAATCGCTTTTCCCCGCCGCGGACCTCTCCGGCCTAAATTTAGAAAACTCATTAATAAATCCATTTACTTGCACCAAGCCAGGAGGCTCGCGAGCGGATTCTCACGACGCGCCGTCGCTTTCAGATGCCAGATCAAACGCTCAGCTCCCATTAACGGTACCAAAACACGAGGTTTGGTACATCGGCCAGGCCCCTCCCGCCTCCCGTCCCCCCGCTTGTTACAAAAGGAAGCATCAGGGGCACCGCTTCTACAAATCAAAAAAAGTGCTTGACATTAACCTCCCTCCAATGAAAAGCTCCGTGCACGTTAACGGCGTTTCCAATCGCCGTGGGGTGTGGAGGCATAACTATGCGTTTTGCGTTTCCATCTGTTAAGAATATCGTTTTTGCTGTCAATCCCTCTCGACTGCGCTTTCTATTTGTTCTTTTGGTTTCTCTGATTGCTTTTTCGTTTTCAACCTTCGCTCAGCAGACGGCTATCGTTGGCACCGTCACTGACCCGTCCGGTGCTGTGGTGCCGAACGTCACAGTTACGATCACTAACACCGATACGAATGTGAGCCGTACCTATGTGACGAACGACGCGGGCCAATATGTCGCGCCCGACCTTGTGATCGGCCATTACGTCGTGAAGGCCGAGGCCAAGGGATTTAAAGCTTCGGAGCAAAAAAACATCGTGTTGAACGTCGGTGACCGCATTCGCGCTGACTTCCAGATGCAACTTGGTGCGGCTCAGGAAACCGTCACCGTCGAAGCCAACACCGTGCAAGTCCAGACCGATTCTGGCGAGCGTAGCAACCTCATCAATGACCAGCAGATGTCCCAGCTCTCCATCAATGGCCGCAGCATCTATCAGTTGGCTGCTTTGACTCCGGGCGCTTCAAGCCAGATCACCGGTACTATCAACACCCCGGTGGGCGGCGACGCCAGCGTCGAGTTCAACGGCATGCGCCAGAACCACAACATCTATTTGCTCGACGGCGGCGAAGATGATGACCGCGGCGGTGCGGGCGGTATGAGCATCGCGCCTTCCACCGACGCTATCGCGGAGTTTCGCGCTCTCACTTCCAACTACAGCGCAGATTACGGTCTCTCCTCCGCCGGTACCATGACGATGGTGCTCAAATCCGGCACCAGCACGATCCACGCCTCCGCATGGGAATTTAACCGCAACAACGCCTTCGATGCTCGCAACTTTTTCCAGCCCGCCGCTGTACAACCCCAGCAACAAGAGCTGCGTTACAACATCTGGGGCTTTAACGTCGGCGGTCCCGTAACTCTTGGCCACCTCTATAACCCCGATAAGAAGAGGACTTTCTTCTTCTACAATATGGAGTGGCGTAGATACGTTTTGGGCGGCAGTACCGTCCAGACCGTTCCCGATCCGGCGACCTACGGCGGCGACTTTAGCGCCCTTCTCTCTGCCGCTACACCCACGCAGCTTAAAGTGCCTAACCTGGGGGTAAATGAGAGTTATATCACGCAGAACTGTCCGGGCGGCGTCCTCCCTGCCGGGCTCACAGCAGGTGGCAACTTTCCAGGGAACGTTATTCCATCTTGCATGATCAATGCTAACGGCTCGGCCCTACTGAAGGCCGGGATCTTTCCCAATCCGACCACGAACATTGCTGGCGGCATCGGGACGTTCGTCGGCGGCGCCAATTCTGACACGAGCCTCAAGGAAGAGATCGTTCGCATCGACCACAATTTCACCGACAAATTCTCGGTCTTTGGACACTTCATCGCCGAGCAAGCCACCCAGGGTTTTCCGATTAGCCAGTGGAGCGGTGACAATGTTCCGACCGTTGGCGACAACTTCGGTAACCCATCGTATAGCGCTGTGGTCCACACCACTTACACCATAAGCCCCACGCTGGTGAACGAAGTCGCTTTCAACTATAACGGCAACCGCATCAACATCATTCCCTACGCCGCTACCGGCTTGGCCAGTTTGGCTCTGCCGAGTGCTTACGACGGGACCAACTCCCGGCTGTTCCCGACCAGCCCCAATGTCAGTAACCGCATTCCCAACATTGACTTCGGCGGCGGCGCTGGCTCGAACTTTGAAATCTCCAGTTGGCCGTGGATCAACAGCGCGAACGACTACCAGATTCGCGACGACGTTTCTTGGACCCACGGCGCCCATCAGTTCAAGATCGGCGGCAGCTGGGCCCTCTACAAGAAGGTTCAGCAGCTCTTCGGCCAAACCCAGGGCGGCTTCACTTTCCAGAACAGCGATTTCACTGGAAGCAATACCGCCAACATGCTCCTCGGCTTGCCCAGCTCTTACCAGCAGCTTGCTGTCGCGGACAGTGGCAAATGGAACAACGTCTCCACCGCCCTCTGGATTCAGGACAACTGGCGCTTCAATCATCGCCTGACCTTGAATCTTGGTCTGCGCTGGGACGGCGTTCCGCACACTTACGAAGCCAACAACCGCATGGGCAACTTCTATCCGCAGCTTTATGATCCGAGCTTGGCGGCAACGTTTGATTCCAGCGGCAACATATGCAGCGGTGCGGCCGATCCAGGCTGTACGGCCGCCAGCCCCGGCCTCGGCGGCAGCCCGAACTCGATTCTTCAAGCTGCTGGCACTCAGCTGTACCTCAACGGCATCGGCATCGAAAACAAGTGCTACACCAGCCCCAGCAATTTCTGCGTCCCCAAGGACCTCGTCAACAACCACTGGGCCGCTTTCGGTCCTCGCCTCGGTTTTGCCTATGACCTCACCGGCTCCGGCAAGACTGTCGTTCGCGGCGGCTTCGGCATCATGTACGAGCGCATTCAGGGTAACGACATGTACAACGCCGGTCCAAACATTCCGTTCACCGAGCAGGTCAACCTCAATGACGTCGAGATGACCAACCCCAGCAACTCGCTCTCTACCGGCACGGCTGCGGCTCAGCCGATCGTTCCCGCCAGCATCACCGGCTTGGACGACAACAATTACAAGCTGCCGGTAAGTTATCAGTACAGCGTGGGCGTACAGCGCGCCCTGAACGCCAAGACCGTGCTGTCCGTTAGCTATGTCGGCAATCTGGGCCGCCATCAGAACTACTACACCACCAACAGCAATTTGGTGCCGGAGAGCTCCCTGGCGGGAATCCTCACCCCGGTCATCGAGTCCGGCGCTCCGACCCCGGCCTATCAGACCACTCCGGGTCTGACCTACCCAGGGTTTAATACCATCAACATGTCTTCGAACGAGGCCAACACCCATTACAACAGTATGCAAGTCGATCTCAACTCGCAGCTGAGCCATGACCTGTTCCTCCGTGCGTTGTACACCCTGTCCCGTGCGGTGGATCCGACCACTGCTGGCAGCGGCGGCGGCGACCTCGGCGGCATAGGTAACCCCTACGCTGGCTGGGCCTATGATAACGGCCTCAGCGGTTACAACCGCACCCACGTATTTGTCGCAGACTTCATCTACGACATCCCGCTCCTCCGTCACAGCGAAAATAAATTCCTCAAGAACGTGGTTGCCGGCTGGGAAGTCTCCGGCATCATCACCGTAGAGTCCGGTCTCCCGGAGAACATTACATTGGGCGGTACCCAAGGCGGAAACTTCGTCGGCGGCACCAACCGGCCGAATGTCACTGGACCGATCACCTATGAGCACGTGGTCAATCCAAACAAACAGCAGCAGATTCAATACATCAACCCCTCGGCGTTCTCTGATCCAGCGATTGGAGCCTATGGGGATCTGGCCCACAATGGCGTGACCGGTCCCGGCCGCGACAACTGGAACCTCTCGCTCTTCAAGAGCTTCACACTCAGCGAGTCTCGCGGCAGCCGCCTCGAACTTCGCCTCGAAACTTTCAACACTTGGAACCATACTCAGTTCAATGGCGTCAATACGGGCATCAATTTCAACTACAACTCAGGGACGAACTCATTTACCTACAATCCCGGCAACAACTTTGGTCAATTCAACTCTGCCTTCGACCCGCGCATTATGCAGCTCGGCGGCAAGATTTACTTCTAATCACCCCGGAAGCAGCACCCCCGCCCCGCTCGCCTGCACCGCGAGCGGGGCGTTTTTTTCTGTGGCACCTTTTCCCATTACAGAGCTGACCGTAACCAGTTCTCCCCGCGCCCAGTTATCTGCACGGGTTCCGCTCGAATGCTTTTCCACAGGTCATTCGAATGCCAATAACTTTAATATAGACAGTCGGTAAATCTTGTGCTACCATTGCTTGTGACTTTTGGCGCTTATACTCGAAGCCTCGCTCTACCATCGCGCTTTTCTGCCCCGCAGCTCACTAATTCGCGCGCGCTCCCTCGTCTTTCTTTCCTTCATTTTGGCGGGCTCCCATCGCTTCCGTCCGAGCTGTTCCCCTCGCTCCTCCCCACATTCCTTCCTCAGCGCAGCATGACATCCGCCACTCGCAGCACTTCGCCTGTCGTTGCTGGCCGAATGGATCTAACTCCTTTAGAATGCTCAGTTTCAAGAAATTCTCCCGTAACCCCTTTAGAATTCGCACTTTCGAAAAATCAGGACTTAAAACCCCTTAGAATGAATATTTACGAAAAACCCCCGGGGGGGGCCTGGGAATGCTAACCAAGCCCCTCATTCCAAGACTTTGGCTCGTGTGGGCGCCGGCGATCGTTCTGTCGTCCCCTCTTTTTTTCCCCGCCAGTGCTCTTGCGCAAACCTCTACCTCCGGCCCCGCCGAAGCGATTGCATTGGAGCAGCAGGGTAAGCTCGAGGAGGCCGCCAAGGTTTGGCAGGAAGTCGTTCAGCGCAACCCACGCGATGCCGCTGCCTTCGCCAGTTTGGGTGTTGACCTTTCCAGGTTACAAAACTATCCAGAAGCCGTTGCCGCCTACAAGAAGGCTCTCGCGCTCGACCCCAAGCTTGCGGGAATTCAGCTAGATCTGGGCCTCGCGGAATTCAAGCAAGGTCATTTCGCCGCGGCCATCGCTCCGTTTACTGCGGCTCTGGCCGAACAGCCGGGCAGCACGCAGGCGCGCACCCTCCTTGGCCTGAGCTATTACGGAGCGGGTCGTTTTTCGGAAGCCTCGAAGGAACTCACGATCGCCGCAAAGGCCGATCCGGACAATGCGGAGCTGCGTAAAGTTTTGGCGCAAAGCTGTTTATGGGCGAAGAAGTTCGATTGCGCGCTCGATGAGTTTCGCCAGATTGCGCAGCGCGATCCAAACTCGCCCGCGGCTCACGTCCTCATGGGAGAAGCGCTGGACGGCTTGGGCAGAACTGCGGAAGCCATCTCCGAATTCCAGGAAGCCGCAAAAGCCGCCCCGCAAGAACCCAATGTTCATTTCGGTCTTGGCTACCTCCACTGGAAGCTGAAGCAATACGACGAGGCCGAAGCGGATTTCAAAGCCGAGCTGGCCGTCGACCCGGATAATGCGCAAGCCCTGGCTTATCTTGGCGACGTGGCCATGAAAAAAAACGATCCGGATACGGCTCTAACCTACCTCAGGAAAGCTCTGCAATCGCGCAAAGACATCCGCATCGCCTATCTCGATCTGGGCGCCATTCTCTCTGAACAAGGGCACAACCAGGACGCGATAGTTGCGCTAAAACGCGCCGTCGAATTGGATCCTGAACAACCCGACGCGCATTTTCGCCTCGGCCGGGTCTATCAAGCCACCGGCGACGCGGCAGCCGCTCAAAAAGAATTCGCCAAAGTTCGCGAACTCCACAACAAAGCAGAGGAAGACGTCGCCCGCAAAATGTCTGCCGCCCCCCCGCCCTTGCCGCACTAGGATTTCGTCAACGGAATGGCGCTCAAGCTGGCAAGCTCGACGCAGACGGTCGAAGTCACGAGCGATGCCGGTCCCGTCATCAACACGGAAAACGGCACCATCGGTGATTCGAAGGATTTCAAGCAGCTCACCAGCCTGCCCGTAAATTATCGAGGAGCTACGACGAGCCCGCTGGCGATGCTCGATACGGTTCCGGGCGCCCAGCAAGATGCCAACGGGAATGTGTCTGTCGGTGGCGGACTGCCTTCGCAGGTGCAGTATTCCGTCGACGGATCTTCCACCGTAAACATCAGGCAGAACGGGGCGCTCGGGAACATGAACCCGTCCTCCGAGCTGATCAGCGAATTCAAAGTGACCCAATTCAACAATAATGCGGAGTTTGCGCAGCTCGGCGACGTGACGATATCGACCAAGAGCGGCGGGGATCAATTCCACGGCAGCGCGTTTGAATACGCGCAGAACGACGCGTTCGACGCGGAGGTATGGAATTCGGGCGATAAGCCGCACAAGGTGTACAACACGTTCGGCGGCAGCGTCGGCGGTCCGCTTGCGCTTCCCAAACTTCCCAAGGGCAAGACATTTTTCTTTGCAGACGTCGAAGCCAATCGGCGGCGCTTCACTTTGGACCTTTTTCTTTTCGTCCCTTCCAACGCCATGCGTCAGGGCAATTTTTCCGCACTTTCAACTCCACTGCTGGACCCATTTACCGGCAAACCCTACCCCGGAAACATCATTCCCAGCGGAAGCGCGTGTGCCAATTCGCGGGATTGCATCAATCCCGTCGCCATCAGCTTGCTCGACGATTACCTGCCAGCGCCCAATATCAACGTGAGCGCGGAGAATTTCGGATCGGTGGCGAACTATTTGCAGCAAACTCCGACACCAAGCAATACTAACGGGTTCGATGTTCGGTTCGATCGCACCATCACTTCGAAGCAATCGATGTTCGTGCGATGGAGCTGGAAAGCCATCAGCGCGCAATCGCTGACGGACACCGCGCTCGGCACTATTAACAATTTCCTGCCGCCCGACCAGGATTCGGAGCACAACAATAATTTGATCGTTTCGCACAACTATTTCCTCACCAACAATCTGGTGAACGAAGCGCGCTTCGGCCTTTCTTATTGGCAATTCCAAGTCTACTTTCCATGATTTGTGCAGCGCCGCTGCTATGTTAGAGTTCCCGGCATTATGAGAAAAATTCGTGCAGCTTGCGTCGCCGCAGTTTTCTTTTTCCTCGGGATGTCCGGATCTACCGCGTCACGCGCGCAGACAAAGCGCGGCGTCACGCCCGAAGATTATTTCTCCTTCAAATTCGTGGCCGATCCCCATATTTCTCCCGATGGCAAAGTTGTCGTTTATGTCCTGACGACCATCAACCAGAAGAAGAACCACCGCGAATCCTCGATTTGGGCTGTGCCCGCTGACGCTTCTTCTGCACCGCGCCGGCTGAGCGCGGAAGGCTTTAGCTCGAACGCGCCCCGCTGGAGTCCGGACGGGAAAACGCTGGCGTTTCTATCCGCACGTTCTTCCGACGCCTCGTCCGGCGAAAAACCCAAGACGCAGATTTATCTGCTGTCCATGGCAGGCGGCGGTGAAGCGATGCCGCTGACCAAGCTGAAGAACGGTGTGCAGAGTTATCAATGGTCTCCAGAGGGCTCTCGAATTGTTGTTGTCAGCACTTCCGGCCCGATGGACGGCGTCGCGGCGGCCGATCGCAAGAGCGACGTGCGGCACTACAAACATATCCGATATAAATTCAACGATACCGGGTGGTTTGATGACGAACGGCGGCACTTGTGGGTTGTTAGCGTGCCGAGCGGGGAAGCGAAGCAAATAACCGAGGGGCAAGATTGGGATGACACCGATCCGCAATGGTCGCCGGATGGCTCGCGCATAGCCTTTGTCTCTGATCGCACGGGGAAAGCTTACGACGGCGGCCACAACACGGATGTCTGGGTAATTCCGGCTGCCGGCGGCGCGCTCACCAAAATTTCGGATCATGCGTTTGAGGACGAAAATCCGCGCTGGTCGCCGGATGGGAAGCGGATTCTCTTCGCCGGACAGACGGCCGTCCACCAATTCCCCAAACTCTATCTAGCGGACTCTTCCGGCGGCTCGCCCTCGCAGCTTGCCGTAAAAGATCTCGCCATGATTGCCGGCGAGTCGCATTGGCCGGCGGCTGGCTCGGTTTTCTTCACGGCCGGCGTCAAAGGCGAAACCCACATTTTTCGCGCTGATCTTGGTTCGCGCACTTTCTCTGCCATGACCTCCGGCCCGCGCGGGATTCACGCATTCGATGTAAACGAGAGCGCCGGGAAAATGGCTTATCTTGCCAGCGATTTCCAGCACATGGACGACTTGTACGCAGCCAATCTCGATGGTTCCGAGGAACGCCAGCTGACCCATGTGAACAGCGAGCTATGGGCGCAACTCGATCTTCAGCCCGTCGAGCGCTTGCCCTACAAAAGCACCGATGGCTGGGCGATCGACGGTTTCTTCGTCAAGCCGCTTGGCTGGGAGCCCGGCAAAAAATATCCCATGGTGCTGGTCATTCACGGCGGACCGGAGGGCATGTTTGGCGTGGACTGGTACCACGAATTCCAGGTCTACGCTGCGAAGGGCTGGGCGGTTTTCTTTTGCAATCCGCGCGGCTCGACCGGCTACGGAGAAAAATTCGAGCGCGGCGAAATCAATAATTGGGGAGGGATGGACTATCAGGACATCATGGCCGGGGTGGACGCCGCTCTGAAGCAATATCCGTGGGTCGATGCGAACGATCTCGGCGTGACCGGCGGAAGTTACGGCGGCTACATGACCAATTGGATCGTTTCTCACACCACTCGCTTCAAAGCCGCCGTGACGCTGCGCTCGATTTCCAATTTCATCAGCGATGACGGCACGCGCGACGGCGCGTACGGCCACGAAGATTATTTCAAAGGAATTGTGTTCGATGATTTCGACCAATACTGGGACGCTTCCCCACTGAAATACGCGCGCAATGTACGCACGCCTACGCTAATCCTCCATTCCGACAACGACTTCCGCGTTCCCATCGAGCAGGGGGAGCAGTGGTTCCGAGCGTTACAGCATTACGGCGTTCCTTCGGAGATCGTTTTCTTCCCGCGCGAGAACCACAATCTCACCCGAACCGGAGAGCCCAAGCACCTTGTCGAAAGCCTGAACTGGCAGCTCTACTGGTTTGAGCGGTATTTGAACGGCGACGCGAGCGCGAAACCGCCTGACGCCCAGTAAGTCATTGAACCGGGCTGTGCGCGGGAAGCCCTGGCAGATACTGGTTGCTCGCGATCGAATTTACGGCCAGGAGACGCGCCTCGGAACGCAGCTTGAGTTATCCGGGAGGACTTGACGCACATGGATCATCCAACCCGAATTTTTCCGGTTTCTGGATCGTTTCGTCTTCTTTTGGAATCGTTCAAAGCGTGCACACGGGGGAAAACAGCGGCAATCGCACGGGGCAGCTCGGCCTGAAATCTGAATTCTAGAGCGGAGTATACAATTGGGTTGGGCCACCGCCCAACTTCTCAAAGAGCGATCTACTTGGTTATGGAGTTCGGCGTTGGAGGAATTCTTGCTTTCAAGTCCTGCGAGGATGGGAGCATTGTTGCGTCCCAGCCGCCGCCAAGAGCTTTGATTAACTGGACGCTTGCCACCATCTGCTGCATGCGGTAGTTCACGGCGGTTTCCTGATTGTTAAGAAAAATCGTTTGCGCGACGATTACGTCCAAATAGGGGTCGAGGCCAGCTCTGTATCTCACTGTGGCTTCCCTGAGACTTCTCGCGGCGGCCTCTACGGCGGCGTCCTGCTCTTCGACGTCTTGCGACAGAATTCTCAGTGATGCAAGATTATCTTCGATCTGCTGGAAGGCGATTAACACAGTTTCGCGGTAAGTTGCTACGGTCTGATCGTACGTGGCGCGATACTGATCCATGGTTGCGCGGCGCAAGCCCGCGTCAAAAATAGTTTCTGCCACGCTAGGGCCCACGGACCAGAAGCGGGTCGGCCACGTCAGCCAGCTTGTGAAAGAAGAATTTGCAAAGCCCGCAGCGGCGCTCAAGAGGATATTTGGGAAATAGGCAGCTTTGGCCACGCCGATTTGCGCGTTTGCTTGAGCCACGCCGCGTTCGGCTGAAGCGATGTCAGGCCTCCGCTCGAGAACCTCCGCGGGAATTCCGACAGGAATAGGCGGCGGATTGGCCTGTAAAGAACGCGTTGGAAGAGAGAAACTGGATGCGGGCTGGCCGATCAAAACGGCAATGGCATGTTCATATTGTGCGCGCAGGATGCCCAGGTTTGTGTCTTGCGCTTGTGTAGCCTTCAACTGCGCTTCAGCTTGAGCAACTGCTTCGTCGGTGCCGAGTCCCGCGCGGTAAAGACTTTTTGCCAGATCCAGAGAATCCTGGTAAGCGCCTACCGTCGAGTCTAACAATTCTTTCAGCGAATCTTGCGCGCGGAGTTCATAGTAGTCGACGGCAAGCTCGGCCTGTTCGCTGAGGCTGACATTTTGCAAGTCGGCGGCGCTGGCTTGCGCGGCGAAGACGTTTGCGCGGACTCCGTTTCGCACGCGGCCCCAAAGATCCGGTTCCCAGGACGCATCGAACGGCATCGAGTAATCCGTGTAGGACTGAACGCCGACTCCCGATCCAGACGAGTTTGACGTCGTCAGACCGCCTAATTGGGCCAGCGAAGGCCGAGAATTGACGATACTGGGATTGGTGGTAACACCAGGGAAGTATTGCGAGCGGGCTTGCCGGACCAGAGCACGCGCTGCGAGAAAATTGGCAGCGGCAGCAGCAATGTTTTGATTTGAAACAGCGGCCTTCTCTTCGAGCTGATTCAACTGCGGATCATTGTAGATCTCCCACCACTTCCCGCGGAGCGCGGCGTCGTTGGGCTGGGCTGTCTTCCAAGACGCGGTGTCCGCGACAACTGGCGTGCCGATTTCCTTGAAGGCTGGCGGCGTCTGGACGGAAGGACGATTGTACTTTGGCCCGACCACGCAGGCAGTCAGGAGCAATGCACCAGCAAGGCACGCAGTCAGCGGCAACCGCAGAGCAATGCGATGCAGCCGTCTGGCCGAGTCTCCGCTCCGTGTCCGCGTGGAGGCGGGCATCATCCTCTCGCTGGCCTTCCGGTGCGAGACTGGCAAGGCAGGCATGATTCCCCGTTTTTTACTCACCGATGTAAACATCGACTAATTCACCCGGATAAAGATTCACATCTTTCGGTTTTTCGACCTTGAAGATAACGGGCAGGACTCTGACGTCGACCCGTTCCTGCCTTTGATCGGAAAGCTCAATCTTCGGGGAAACGAGCGGCTGCACTCTCACGTACTCGAGAGGGACTTTAATATTGGAGCCCCGTATGGTCATTTGGGCCTTTATTTTCTCGAGAGGGGGAAGCCGAGGGACAAGAATCTCGTCGACGTAGCAGCGAACCTGAAGATTGGTTTGGGGCGTGCCGAGCACGAGGACGGGGTTCATCCCCTGGGTGTAGCTTTCGTAAGCACCTTGTGGCGATACATAATTTCCGACCATGGTGCCAATGGAGAGTACAACTCCGTCCGTGGGGGCGCGAAGAGTGTACTTGGACAACAAAGCGCTGGATGCCAGGTACGATTTTTCGAGCGCGATATACTGACTTTCTTGATTGCGCACATCGAAGATCCACGCGCCGGCTTTGGTCAGGTCGCGCTGTCTTCTTGCCACTTCAAGATTCGCTTGGGCCACGGACTGAGCGTTGATGGCGTTGTCCAGCGCATCCTTGCTGACGGAGCGCGGATCAATCTCATAAGCTGCCTGCTGCTTGTTGACCTCGTCGTTGGCGGTTTTCAGAGCTGCTTCCGCGGCAACGACCTGGGCTTCTGAAATACTTAGATTCTCTCTTCTTGGCTCCGCTTTCAGTTCCTCGAGCATGGCGTGCGCGGCCTGCGCGGCCGATTTTTGTTGTTCGGTAGTCGCTCTCTGAATGGATTCGTCGATCACGAGAAGCGGCATTCCTTTCCGCACTTCTTGGCCTTCGGCGACCAGGATTTGTTTAACCGTACCCGGCACCTCCGGATACATGTTGATGTTTTCGCCGCTGGTCTGGACGCTCTCGACAATGCCCTCGGCATAGATACCGCTGACGTAGGGATCGGAAGCAGGGTTGAATACGGGCGGCAGGGCCGGCTTCGTAATGCCAAAAACGTACGCCGCGGCACATCCAGCCAGGATGCCCATAAAGGAAAGCGCAAATAACAGCTTGTTTTTCATGCCGCCCTCTCTTCTATTCCCGTAAGCCGGCCGTCCTCCATCTTCAAGATCCGGCTGGCGAATTCATAAATTCTGCTGTCGTGAGTTACGACCACGATGCAGCGATTGCTGTTAAGAATATTTTCGTGAACGAATTTCAGGATAGTCTGTCCGGTATCGCCATCCAGCGAGGCAGTAGGTTCGTCCATAATAAGAATGTCGGGCTGGCCGATCATGGCTCGAGCAATGGCCACCCGTTGTTGTTCGCCGCCGCTTAATTTCACAGGAGCGAGATTCTCACGCCCTTTTAATCCGACGATCTCCAGGTACTTGGCAGCCTCTTTAATCGATTGGTCCCAATCCTCCTTGCGCAGAATCAAGGGAATCGCGACATTTTCGGCGGTGTTCAAGCGCGGAAAGAGGTGGAAATCCTGAAACACAAAGCCGATTTTCTTGAGGCGGAACTCAGCAAGCTGGTCGGCGTTCAAGCTCCAGATGTCGACTCCCTCGACGGAAACGCTGCCTGAATTAGGCTTCAAGATGCCGGAGAGGACGCTCAAGAGGGTGGTCTTGCCACTTCCGGACGGCCCGACGATGTAAACCATTTCGCCGAAGACGGCCTCAAGATTTACCTCGCGGAGAGCGGTGGTCTTGGCTTCGCCTTCGCCGAACCACTTGATGAGACCGTTCGCTTTGATGGCTACATTCGGCATGTCATCCTCGGAAGATATCGAACGGCTCGATCCGCAGAACCCGGCGGACTCCGAAGTAGCTGGAAATCACCGTGATGACCAGGACCATCACGAAGGCGAGGAAAAGGCTCGTGTAGGTAATCACCGCGGCATAACTCGGCAGGCGAAGCTTTGCAAGCGTGATGAGGATGGTGCACAGGCCGACGCCCAAGCCGTAGCCAGTGAGGGCCGTGAAGGAAGCTTGAAAGAGAATCATGCCGACCAATTCGCGACTCTTCGTTCCAATGGCCTTCAGCGCTCCGAACCTCTCGAGGTTTTCCAATATGAATGTGTAGAAAGTCTGTGCGGAAATGGAAAGGCCGACGATGAAACTGATTACGGTCATGATGAGAATGTTGGTTCCCACGCCCGTCTGAAAGGTGTAAAAGTCCGAAGTTCTTTTCATGAACTCATCTTTGGTCAGGGCTAGATAGCCGAGTGTCTTGACTTGTTGCTTGATCTTCGCGATGTCACCGGAAGTCTTCGGCTCGACGAGAACGAAGGAGATGGTGTAGCGCGGATTTGGAATGTACTGAATGGCCCGTTCATAGGTCGTGTAAAGAGTCGGAATTCCGAAGAGGCCCGCAGTGGATGCCTTGGCTATCCCAACAACCACGCCGCGATTATCGTTAAGCTCAAATTCCGAGCCGACGCGGGGATTTTCAAGCTTTGAAAATTCCGAATCGTGCACGACAATGAAACCATTTTCCGCGTAGATATTCTCAATCTTCCCCTCCGTCAGCTGAGGGCGGCCAAAGAGGCTGTTGTCATCCAAACCCAGTACGGTGACCGATTGGTAGGTGCCGTCGGGGAGCTTGACGAGCGCTCCGCCGGAATAAAGAGGCACGGCATATTTCACGCCCGGCATGCTTCGGACTGCGTCCAGGACGTAATCCGGCATACCGATGGAATTGGCTGCAGTCTGCACGCCGGGATCCATAACCCACATGGAGGCGCCGATATTAATAACCGTCGAAGAGGAGTGATTCAGGATACCCGCAAACATCGATGTGACGAACATCATAAGAAATACCGCGAAAGCGATGCCTACAAGTAGAGCCGTGAACTTGGCCTTGTCATTGACAAGGAGCTTGTAAGCGAGTTTGAGAATTCCCTTCATGCGCTAGATCCTTTGTTTTCTTCACCAAATGCATAGTGGCCTACCTCTGCCGGTGACGAAGTGTGGCCGCTCACGCCAAGACGTGATGTCTGTCACGGTCGCCTATCGGGTCCGAGCCTCTGGGCGGGGCGCGAATTCAGAGGGCGGAGGATTCGCCTCTTTTCACCAGGGATCTTTTCGCGTTAATTTCGTTCCAGGGGCAACGGCCCCCTGGGAGCGCATATGACGTCTGGCCCGGTTCCTGAAGAAAAGTCTTTTCTTAGAAATCCGTTGCTGTACTCATCGGCTATTCTCGCGGTTGCGCTTCTTGGCGTGGTGTACGTCATGTTTTCGCGATGGCTGGATGGCCGCAACATCGAACGGCAGGCCGCCCAGCAGCGAGCGGAAAAGCAACGGCAAGAAGACAGCCTTGCTGTCGAGCAGATGGGAGGCAAGGAGTTCGCCATCCTGGATTTCTACGCCAGCCCGAAGGTCATCCGGCGCGGGGAGTCGGCTCAAATATGCTACGGGGTATCCAATGCCAAGAGCGTCAAACTCGAGCCGCAATCGCAGGCGGTATGGCCGTCGCTGGCGCGCTGCGTGAACGTATCTCCAAGAAAAACAACCACTTATACGCTCACGATCGAGGATGGGGCGGGCCATGCAAAATCCGAAAGTATCGACCTCAATGTTCGTTAAGTGGTCCAGCTAACCGCTTGGCGGGATCCGTGTTACGTGCGTTGCATCTGTTGCCGGCCGAGCCGGGTGGCGGCTAAAACTAACTGCGACTGCCCCTTGTGGCGGGAATTGCCCCGCATCTATAATGCTTGTTCGCGCGGGGTCCGGCGAGCCATCCAGTAAAACCGGGCTCCGCGAACATTTTTTAGCAACGGAAATCCTGGTGATCGACAACCATGTCTGACCCGCTCGCGAAGATCAAACAGCGCTTGCAAGGAGAGATCGACCATCTCGAGCACGAGCTCAACATCGATCTCCCCAAGGAGATCGCCAAAGCTCGCGCGCACGGCGACCTTTCTGAAAACGCCGAGTATAAGTATGCCAAGGAGCGGCAGGGCTACGTGAACGCGCGTATCGGCCAGCTGAAAAAGCGGATGGGCGATCTTGGCATGCTGAATCTCAGCAATATTCCGAAGGACCGCAGTGGTTATGGTTCGCGGATTTTGGTGCTGGATACGCAGCGCGAAGTGAAAATCGAATACAAGCTGGTGACCACGGAAGAGGCCGATGTCGAGAAGGGGCTGATCTCGACAACTTCGCCGATTGGCAAGGCTTTGCTGAACCGCAAAGTCGGCGACGAAGTTCAGGTGGCCACGCCCGCGGGGCAGAAAGAGTTTGAGATCGTCCGGCTGGTAACCATCCACGAGGACGAGTAACCTTTGGGATTTTCGTTGCGTCCTATTTTTTGCAGCGGGATCGTCTGCGAGGCGAAATGTATTGGGGAGCTGGTCCGGCGCTCGGGCTACTAACATTGTTGGGCTATGTGACATTTTCTATCGGCGCCGCTCTGATCTGGCGCAAGAGGGATGATTTCTCGGTGTGGGCGCACGACGAATTTGGCGCGTTTCGGCGCAGCCTTTCCCGTTATACGGTTATCGGCCCGTTTTATGGTCTCCGCGAAGAGTCTCGCCTGAAGGCCGTGCCTTCGCAGTTCTTCGTTTCGCTCAGTCGCTTCCCGCGCCGGCATGTTAATCCTGCTTTCCTACTCCTTTTTCTCGGCGTGGTTCTTTTCTTTCTCGATTTCTTTGTCTAGGGAATGAACACAGCCGTCCCTGCCCGTTCTGGACAATTTCGGCGGGCTTTGCCATTCTCCTCGCGATGAAACCTGCCCTCATCGTCCATGGCGGCGCCTGGGATATCCCTGACGAAGCCGTGGACACGTGCAATTCCGGCTGCCGGGCGGCGCTCGATGCCGGATGGTCCATACTCTCCCGAGGTGGCTCGGCGCTAGATGCCGTCGAGGCTGCGATCCTCGTGCTTGAGGACGAGCCTGTCTTCGATGCCGGTTTCGGCTCGCATCTGAATCTCGACGGCCGCGTCGAATGCGATGCCATCGTGATGAATGGGGCGACGCTTCGTTCCGGCGCTGTCGCCGCTTTGCAGCGCATCCGCAATCCCATTCGGCTGGCGCGCTCCGTGCTCGAACATTGCCCGCACATGATGCTGGTCGGCGAGGGCGCCGAGCGCTTCGCCAAGGATCATGGCATCTCTCTCTGCGATCCGGAGGAGCTCGTCAGCGAGGCCGAGCGGGAAGCCTGGCGGCATTGCAGCCAGGACAAGCACGCGGCTGCTCATCATCGCGGCCATGAACAGGGCACGGTGGGCGCCGTGGCGCTGGATGCCGAGGGGAAACTCTTTGCGGGAACGTCCACTGGCGGCACATGCTGTAAACTCCCTGGCCGCGTGGGCGATTCGCCGCTCATCGGTTGCGGGTGCTACGCCGATTCTGGCACTGGGGGCGTTTCCTGCACGGGGTACGGCGAAGCGATTATGAAAATAGTCATGGCCAAGACGGCTGTCGACCTGCTTCGCACCGGCAATGGGGCTTTTTGTGTGTCTGATTCCTCACGAGATCCTGCCAACCACGCGGCCGCCTCTTGCGCCGCGGACGCGGCTATGCGCGCTGCCCGCCAGGCAGTGCACATGCTTGCGCAACGGACGCACGCTACTGGAGGCCTCATTCTTCTCGACTGTGAAGGCAATGCCGGCTTCGCGTTCAATACTCCCCGCATGGCCTATGCCTACGTTGCAAAGGATGGCTCTTTCTTCAGCGCGGTGTAGCAGTCCACCGCGCCCGAGACGCTCGACCCCTTGACCTTGGGCCGGTTCGGCTATAGTCTTCGGGCCAATTCTCCCGTCTTTTTCTTCGCGGATAAAGTCACAAGGAGGCCGTCGATGGCTCTTCTCGCTGCTCTTTGGCTCCCCATCCTGCTCTCGGCTATTATCGTGTTCATCGCCAGCTCGATCA
This sequence comes from uncultured Acidobacteriota bacterium, assembly GCA_963767755.1. Taxonomy (GTDB): domain Bacteria; phylum Acidobacteriota; class Terriglobia; order Acidiferrales; family UBA7541; genus Acidiferrum. The sequence goes on from CAVYFO010000037.1 coordinate 200,713, forward strand.
TGCATACGGTTCTGCAGTATCATCGCAGCGACTACCGCAAACTCCCCGAGGAAGACGCCGTGCTTGCCAGTCTCCGCACCGTGGGTCTGACGCGCGGCATCTACAACTTCCCGCATTGCACGCAGAAAGAGATGAAGACGCCCGAAGCGCAGGAAAAATTCAAGCGAGGGCCGGTCGGCTTCCTCACCATTTTCCCGAGCGGTGCCATCAACATGGGAAAGTTCCTTGGGCAATGGTTCACATTTTGCCTGCTAATCGTTTTCTTTGTCGCGTATCTCGCCGCGCACACGGTTTTGCCTGGAGCTCCCTTTCGCCACGTGTTCCGCGTCGCAGGCACCGCCTCGTTCCTCGGCTTTGGCTTGGGCTGCTTCAGCAACGCCATCTGGAAAGGGCAGACTTGGAGTATGACTCTTAAGGAAGTCTTCGACGGCCTCGTTTACGCCCTGCTAATCGCAGGCACTTTCGCCTGGCTTTGGCCACGTTGACATCGGCTTCGCAGGGTGCGCCAGCCGCCCAGTCTCCTCCAATTCTGCGTGGATGCAGTTCCAACACTGCCGATAGCTCAATTTCCCAGCAGGCAACGAAATGGCGTTAGGAGGACTCTTTGATAGGATAAAAGAGGCCGCCGCGGAGGCGGTAGAAGACGGAACCAGGACCTAAGACGGACCCTATGCCAATGACTCACAAATTGCTAAGGATTGCACAACACCGGACGGCGCTGGCCCTGGCCGGACTGGGGCTTCTCGCTGCGGCGGGAATTGCACTGGCGCAGACCGCGCCGGGCCAAACCACCGATGAAATCGTGGCAAAAGTACTGGCTGCGCGGGGCGGGCTGGAAAAAGCCAAAGCCATTACGACGGAGCGCATTACCGGGACAATTTATTTCAATCCCGAGATGTACGGGCCGTTTCTGGCGGAGTTCAAGCGGCCTGGCAAAATGCACAACGAAGTGACCATCCGGGACAAGACCGTTGTGCGGACATTTAACGGCAAAGACGGTGGCTGGGTGATCAACCCTTTCGCCGGGAAAAATGCTCCGGAGCCGATGTCTGAGGACGAAATTAAAGATGCGGCGAATGAATCGGACTTCGATGGGCCGCTCGTGGATGCCAAAGCAAAAGGAAACGCGATCGAACTGGCGGGAACCGAAAAAGTGGAAGGCCGAGACGCCTACATTCTGAAAGTGACGCACAAGGATGGCACCGTTTCAAACTATTCGTTCGATTCCGAGACGTTCTTGCTGACCAAGTGGAGCGGAGTAGATAGCGTCAACGGCGAAGCCGTTACACGCGAGACTTTTTTCCACGATTACCGGGATGTGGGCGGACTGAAATTCGCGTATGAGCTGGTTTCCAACAACCCCGGCTCCGAAGACACGCAGAGAATTGTGGTGGATAAGATCGAAATCGACCCACAAATCGATGATGCGCATTTCGACAAACCGCCGGCGCCTCCCGCTGCTCCCTCCGGTGCTCCCGCGGGTGCACCGCCCGGGAGGCGTTAGTCTCTCGCAATCTTCTCAAAGCGAGAACAGCCTACTTGCGCGCTGAAAATGGTATTCTGCCAAAGCAGAATCGCGGAGGGTTGCGATAGGTAGCCAAACTTTGGCTGGAGTTTATGTCCGTTCAACTCAATAACGGATTCCCCCTCGTCAAGGGCATCGGCAGAGCTCTCCTAGCTCTCTGCGCTATTATCGTTGCTGCGCGCGGGACTTTCGCTGCCGAGAGTTCCATCCAACACACGCCGGATTCTTCGCCTGCTTTTAATTCAGTCTTTGCTATCGCCGATTTCGACGGGGACCGCAAACCGGATTTGGCGACCGTCGAAATCCAAAACGGCAACTCTTCCAGCCGTACGCAGTATTCGATTCGCTTCCGTCTGACGACGGGAGCGGCGCAGAGTTTCGGTGTATTGGCGCCTGCCGGCGGGCTGCAAATCGTTGCGCGCGACGTGAACGGCGACGACGCCATGGACCTGCTGATCAGCACAGCCTGGCTGCACCAAGAAGTCGCCGTATTGCTGAACGATGGCCACGGAAACTTCACGCTGGCCAATCCGGGCGAGTTTCCCGCGGCCGTTTGGGAATCTGCGACGGTTTGGGAATCTGGCGCGGTTTCACGGTGCGATAGCGCCGCACTCGTCAGCTCCGAGAACCCCGCAAGAGACCTTGAGGCAATAAATCGGCTCGATTGCCTGAGGCAGCAGCGTGGCCACAGCCTATCGCCAACTCTTGCTGGCAAGGCTCGCCTGCTTCTTTTTTCCCTGCTTGGCCGTGCTCCCCCTAGTTTCATCTCTGAAGCTTAAACCCGTTGATTGTTAGCGCGCGAACTTGCGCACATGCAGCCGTTTCTGTGTCGCAACGGCCATGGCAATACATCCTTACGCGGCGCCCCTGAGCGAAAAACAGCGCCGCGCCTTTCCATCAAGAACTTCCATTCAGCACAGGTTGCATTGCTGCCGGGAGACGGTGAATCTCTCGGCACGACGAGGGATTAGAGAATGATTCGAACGAGATTTGCATACTTGGCCCTTTCGCTGGTCTTTGCTGGAGTTGCGGGAGGGTGCGGGGAGAGTCGAGGGGACCCGAAGGCGGAAGCGCCGCCGGCGGCGGCGGTCGAACGCGAACAAGACGCGAATATTTTCAAGGTAGACCACCCGGAACAATTTCCGTTGTTTGCCGCCGTCGAGCACGCGGCCACTAAGGAACTGGCCGCGGCGGGCGTCGTAGCGCCGGATGTTGCGCGGACCGTCCCGGTGATTTCGATTGCGACTGGGCGGGTCGTGGAGATCGATGCCCGGCTAGGCGACTCGGTGAGAAAAGGGCAACTGTTGATGCGCGTACAGAGCGCGGATATCGCGTCGGCGTTTTCGGACTATCGAAAAGCGGTGGCGGACGAAAAGCTGGCGAGCGCGCAACTGGAACGAGCCAAGCTTTTGTATCAGAAGGGCGCCTTCTCCTTGAACGATTACCAGACTGCGGAAGACGTGGAGAGCAAGGCTCAGGTTGACGTAGAAACAGCTGCCGAGCATCTCCACGTACTGGGTAGCCCACTGGACCATCCGTCGGGAATTGTGGATGTTTACGCGCCTGTTTCGGGAGTGATCACCGATCAGCAGGTTACGAATGCGGCAGGAGTGGCGGGGCTGGGATCGCCTAATCCATTCACGATTTCCGATTTGAGCGACGTCTGGATTCTCTGTGACGTTTACGAGAACGATCTTGCGGAAGTGCATGTGGGTGAGACCGCGGACATTCGCTTGAACGCTTATCCCGACAGGGTGTTCCGCGGGCGAATCGGAAATATTGGGGCGATTCTCGATCCGAACATCCGGACGGCCAAAGTGCGAATAGAAGTCGCAAACCCGGGATTGATGAAAGTAGGAATGTTTGTGACGGCGACGATCCACAGTGAGAAAAAGGAAATACATGCAGCGATTCCAGCGGATGCCATCTTGCATCTGCACGACCGGGACTGGGTTTATGTCCCCGTGGGGGAAAAGACGTTTCGGCGCGTGGAAGTCACGATGGGTGAGTCGCTTCCGAGCAAAATGCAGGAAATTATTTCCGGAGTGCGCGCTGGGCAGCAAGTGGTGAGCAACGCACTCGTTTTGCAGAACACGGTGGAGCAGTAAATGATTCGAAAAGTTGTCGATTTCGCGCTGGAGAATCGTTTTTTTGTGCTCGGAGCGGCCTTGTTGCTGCTGGTATGGGGCGCGATTTCGTTCCATCAGCTTCCCGTCGAAGCATACCCGGATGTGGCGAATAACTACGTCGAGATTATCACCCAGTGGCCGGGAATTTCCGCGGAACAGATTGAACAGCAGGTGACCATACCGCTGGAAATCGTAATGAATGGCATCCCTCACGTGGTGCACTTGCGGTCGTTCTCGCTTTTCGGGCTCTCGGACCTAAAGCTGATTTTCGATGACGAAGAAGAAAACGCGTGGAACCGGGAGCGGGTCCTGGAGCGGCTTTCGCAGGTGACATTGCCGCCGGGCGTTGTGCCGCAGATGGGGACAGACTGGAGTCCCGTAGGCCAAATTTACTTCTTCACACTGAAAAGCACGAATCCGAACTATGACGTAATGGACTTGAAATCGCTCGAGGACTGGGTGGTGGAAAAGAATTTTAAGGCGGTACCCGATGTCGTCGATGTCGCCAGCTTCGGCGGTCCGACGCGTGAGTATCAAGTCAGGGTTGATCCTAATAAGCTGATCTCGTACGGACTCAGCCTCGCCCAAGTAGAACAGCAACTCGCCAACAACAACGCCAACGCCGGAGGCAGCTTCATCCAATCGGGCTTACAGCAAGTCAATATTCGGGAAGTCGGATTAGTAAAGAACGTTCAGGATATCGAAAACACCGTCATCCTAAGCAAAACCGGCACTCCCATTCGTGTCAAGGATATTGCCGTCGTTGCTCAAGGGCCGAAGATTCGGCTGGGCCAGTTCGCGCGGGCGATTCATCGCGAAGACGGGAAAATCATCGACAACGATGACGTAGTTTCGGGCATCGTGCTGCTGCGCAAAGGCGCAAATGCGGAGCCGGTGCTCGCTGGAATTCATGCGAAGGTTGAAGAGCTGAATGACCATATTTTGCCGCAAGGCGTGAAGGTAGTGCCGTTCATTGACCGCAGCGATTTGGTGCACCTCACGACGCATACGGTCCTCCACAACCTAACGGAAGGCATCATCCTGGTCGTCATTATTCTTTTTCTATTTCTTGGGAATGTCCGGGGAGCCCTGATCGTCGCCCTGACGATTCCGTTTTCCCTGTTGTTTGCAGCGACATGTCTCAGACTGAAAGGCATCCCCGCAAACCTGCTATCGCTTGGCGCGCTGGATTTCGGGATGGTGGTGGATGGAGCGGTGGTCATGGTCGAGAACATCGTGCGGCACCTTAGCCATCCAGCGAACAACTACAAGACGGTAATGGAGCGCGTGCGCGAGGCGGCCCACGAAGTGCAGCGACCCGTCTTCTATGCGATTGGGATCATCATCACGGCGTACTTGCCGATTTTCACGCTGCAGCGCGTCGAGGGAAGGCTGTTTCACCCTATGGCCTGGACGGTGGCTTTTGCGCTGCTCGGCGCACTGCTATTTTCCATGCTCATTGCGCCAGTTCTGTCCAGTGTGTTCTTCCGCAAAGGCGTGAGCGAATGGCAGAACCCCGTCATGGAATTTTTGAAGACGCAATACCGTGCCGCGGTGGGATGGGCAATCGGGCATCGGTCGATTACGGTGTTTGGTGCACTTCTGGGATTGGTCCTCGCAATTTATTTGACTGTAGGCGGTGTTGTCGGGTCCGAGTTTCTGCCTCACCTGGATGAGGGCGCTCTCTGGGTCCGCGGCACGCTCGCGCCAAGTACTGGACCGGATGAAGGCGTCCGCGTTGCGGACGAGGCGCGCGTACTGCTGTGTTCCTTTCCCGAAGTGACGCAATGCACCAGCCAAGTGGGGCGGCCCGACGATGGGACGGACACGACGGGCTTTTTCAACACAGAATATTTTGTCGATCTGAAGCCGAAGGAAGAATGGCGTCCCGTGTTCCGCGAGAACAAGGATGAACTGATCGCGGCGATGAATCGCGAATTAGAAAAAATCCCGGGCGTTACGTGGGGCTTCTCTCAACCCATTGAAGACAATATGGAGGAAGCGGTCAGCGGAGTGAAAGGTGAACTCGCAGTGAAGATTTATGGGGACGATCTGAAACTTCTCGAGGGGAAGGCCGACCAAATAGTCTCCATCATGCGCAGCATTCAGGGAATAGAGGACCTCGGTGTATTTCGAGTGTTGGGCCAGCCTAACCTAGAAGTGCAAGTGGATCGCGCGGAAACCGCACGACACCAGATCAATGTGGCGGACGTACAGGATGCCATCCAGACCGCGGTGGGAGGGACAGCCCTTACGCAAGTGCTACAAGGCGAGGCGCGCTACGACCTAGTGTTGCGCTACCTGCCGCAGTACCGCGACACGAAAGAGGCCATTCAGAACATTCGTCTGCTCTCGCCGTCTGGGGAACGAGTCTCGTTGGCGCAGCTCTGCAAAATTTATGAACGCGATGGCGCGTCGGAGATCTACCGTGAGGGGAACCAGCGCTATGTGGCGGTCAAGTACAGCGTGCGCGGGCGGGATTTGGGAGGAGCAGTCGAAGAGGCTATTAAGAAAGTCAAGGAACAGGTGCAGTTGCCGCGTGGGTATCACATCGATTGGGCGGGTGAGTACGAGAGCGAGCAGCGCGCTGAGGCGCGGCTCCTTGTGATTGTTCCGCTGACGATTCTGCTTATTTTTGGAATTCTCTATACGATGTTTGGCTCGCTCAAATGGGCGCTTCTGTTGCTTGGAAACGTCGCGATGGCGCCAGTGGGGGGACTGCTTGCACTATTGCTGACTGGAACGCACTTCAGCGTTTCGTCGGGCGTCGGATTCCTGGCATTGTTCGGAGTTTCGGTGCAGACGGGCGTAATCATGCTGGAATACATCAACCAGTTGCGTGCTCGCGGTCACACGGTGGTGGAGGCGGCTGTCGAAGGGGCCGTATTACGGCTTCGGCCTATTATGATGACGATGCTCGTTGCCACTCTGGGATTGTTGCCAGCGGCGCTCTCACGCGGCATCGGTTCAGATTCGCAGAGGCCCTTTGCGATAGTGATTGTCGGAGGGCTTGTCGGCGCTTTGCTTTTGAGTGTCTTTCTGCTGCCGACTCTCTATGTATGGTTTGCGGTCGACGGCGATAGACTGCCAGAGCCCGAGCCGGGATTCGAGGAGAACGCTTAACCGCGCTCTCGATGCACTTGGGTTATTCTGACCACATGGCGGTTGAGTCCGGCACACGAATGGGACGGGAGGACGCGGGTCTTTGCGCGGATTGCATGCACGCGCGTTGCTTGAAATCAGATCGCGGCGCGGTTTTCCTCCTCTGCGAACTGTCGCGGAGCGACTCTCGATTTGCCAAATACCCTCGGCTGCCGGTGCTTTCTTGTGCCGGATACAAAAAGAGCGCTGAAACGACCGAGCGTCGCTAGATTTGTCCTTCTTCCAACTATAACAGCATGATATAGTAACCATCGGGTTTATCCATGCGACGAGGTCCTCCCATGACTTCGTGCTCGGTCGCTCGTGCCGCGGCAACTCTCCTACTACTTTTATGCCCGCTGGGCGCCTCGGCGGAAACGCTTAAGATCACCAGCAAACCTCCCGGAGCGACAGTGGAGATCGATGGAGTGCTTGTGGGCACGACGCCGTTCGAGAAGGACTACCCGGGAGGCTACTTTCACAAGCCGAGGACGTCGATGGGCGCGCGGGGAAGAGTCGCTGCACACCACGCTGCCGGGGGGGACAGGAGCTCGAAGCTAAAGTGGTGTATATCGATCCGGAGCTGGACATTGCGCTCGCTAAAGTCGAAGGCGAGGATTTTCCGCATTTGACGCTGGCCGACGCGACGACGGTGCGGCAAGGCGAAAATGTGCTGGCGATCGGGAATCCCGGGGACGCCATGCTCTTCAGCGTGACGATAGGGGTGGTCAGCGCGGTCGGACAATTTTCGAATGCAGGGCCGGGGACTTGGATCCAGACGGATGCGCCGATCAATCCGGGAAACAGCGGCGGGCCGCTGTTGAACGGCCGGGGAGAAGTAATCGGGATCAACACGGAAAAACTGATCAAGAAGGATGTGACGGGAATCGGATTTGCGCTGAGCGCTTCGGATGTTTTGAATGTGCTGCATCGTTTTTATCCCAATGTTTCGGCGGTACGCTCCGCCGACCGCGCACGGACAACGGGTGGGGCGCTGACGGCTTCTCCTGAGGCTGAATCGCGGGGCGAAGGCAAAGGTTCCGATGCGACGCTGGCTGCTTCTTCGGAACGCGAAACGCGGGCGGCTTCGAGCAACGCTGGCTCCCCTGCTGCTGCGGCGGATGATGCAGCTGAACCAGAGACGAGCCAGGCTCCGCTCGGATTTGGCACTGTGGCGATTACGTCGGAGCCTAATGGAGCAGAGATTTATGTGGACGAGAAATTCGTCGGGAACGCTCCCGCAAAACTGAAGCTTCCGGCGGGGAATCACAACATGATGTTAAAAGCCCCTGGGTTTGCCGATTGGAAGCGCACGGTGGAAATCTTGAAGGACAGCCACGTCACCCTGAAGCGGGCGCTCGAACACCGGCCATAATCACTGCAAATGTGAGAGAAGAGAAAAAAGCGGCGGGACGCCTTGCGTGGCGTCCTGCCGCAATGAAAGTAAGGGGGATACTATAGCTTTGGCTGTTGCGGATCTGGCGTGTTCGACGGCGTGCTGGCCGGCGACTTGGCGGAGACTGGCGTGACGCTGGCAGAGCCGGCCGCTGCCAATTCGGACGGCTTGTATTTGGGAGCGCTGATATAGCCGTGGACGTGGTCCTTGTCGATTTTGTTGACGATGATCTGCACTGGTTGCGAATCGGCGTCGGCGTGGATCCAGATAGGCTCGTAGAGATTTACATTTTTCTTCTGGAGCTCGTTGTCGTCCACCATCATCGCAAGATTGTAGTGCTTATGCTTGGTGTCCGCTTTGCGAAGAGAAATGGTGAGCGGCCCGACGCGCTGAAACTCCTTTGATTTGGAGAGGTCAAACTCGAAATAGCTGCGTTCGCCGCGCTTTTCGAGAGCCACGAGCTCGTCGTGCGTCTTGGCGATAGAGCCGTTCAGGTCATCGCGAGTGGAGTTGATGGTGGAGTTGAGGTCGTCGCGAGTCGAGTTGATGGAGCCTTCAAGATCGGAGCGGTCCTTAGCGACTTCGTCCTGCGTGGCTTTCAACTGCTTCTGCTGGTCGGCCAACTGAGCCTGAAGTTCGAGGTATTTCTTGTCCACGGGAGGAGTGCGGTGCTTGACGACATGGTGCCTTGGGTGGACCGTCTTGGGTTTTTCGACCGAGACGGCGGAAGACTCGGAAGATTGCGGGACCATATCCGCGGAAAGCACGGGCTCGGTGGAGGTCGAAGGGGCTGTCGCGGGCGTCTGGGTGGCGGTGATCTGATTTAATTTTGCGGTGAGCGCACTGACCTGAGCCTGCAATTGGGCGGTTGTTGCATTGGCAGTCGCAGCCTGCGCGGTGACCTGACTGAGTTCCGACTTTTGATGATAGCCGTAGGCAAAGGCGACTCCGGCAATGGCAAGCAGCGCTACCAGTGCTATGGCCAACCAGCGGTTGGAGCCTTCACGCAGCGCGGCCCAGCCGTTCTCGTTGTGGTTGGATTCTTGATACTCATCCATGATTACCCTCCTGAAAGATCTTCCGTCCTGAGAGCAGCGTCCGATGGTGCGCGTTTGCCTGGGAGTCGGTCGCTGCTACGGTCGGCTGATGTGGTAAATCCAGAACTTGCTCCCAGAGGACAATGGTCCCTCTTGATTTAAGAGCACTTGGCGGGCCGGGCGGTCGCGGAGTCATTATGCGCTAAGACATGCATTTTCATGAAGTAAGAACGGAGGCGCGAGGACCTCCAATTTGGAGCGAGTACTAGTCCTAGAAAATATTCCCCAACCGGCCGAAGAGATTATCCGGCTTGGGACTTGCGGCGAGGAGCAAGGGGCGCTGAAAAGAAGGGACGCTAGAACGGATGCGTCGCGCGGAGAAACGAGGTGTGTGTAATGCCTGCACATCAGGATGTGGAGGGGAAATTCTCGGGGAGTGGCGCAGCGGTTTGAGCGGAACGCGAGATTGCCGGGAAGCGAGGGCGTGTGCTAGCATCCGCGGAGTTGGGGAACGGACCAGGGGTAGTTGAATGACCGGCGCTGCATTCTGCAAGACGCCGGGGCAGGGGCCACGCTCTCCTTCATCTTCTGAATCGCACACCCAGGCGCAGGCCCGCGCCTGAATTCTTCGGGACGGACCTCGTCTGACGGCTCCGGCATGGCCGGCGCCACGCAAAGGGAGGTCTATATGAAAAGCTATCTCACCAAGGAGATTCGAAACGTTGGCATTGTCGGCCACGGCGGCACCGGCAAGACGCAACTGGTGTCGTCGTTGCTCTTCACCGCTGGAATGACGCCGCGGTGGGGAAAAGTTGCGGAAGGCAGCACGACGACGGATTGGGACGAAGAGGAAATCGCGCGGAAAATCTCGATTCAAACAGGGCTGGCTTACGCGGAGTGGCCGACGTCTGGCGGACAAGCGGGCGGCTCGGAAAAAGTAAAAATAAATTTCATCGACCTGCCGGGATATTCCACTTTTATTACGGAAACGAAGGCTTCGCTGATTGCGGCGGATGCGGCGTTGATCGCGGTAGATGCGCACGTGGGCTCGCAAGTGACCACGGAAAAAGTCTGGGATTATTGCACGGAGTACGACATTCCGCGGGCGTTTGTTTTGACGTGGATGGACCGCGAGCTGGCCAGTTTTGAACGCTCGATGGAATCGCTGGAACAGGTTTTTGGGCGCAATGTCGTCGCGTTGCAGCTTCCCATCGGCTCGGAGAAAGGATTTCGCGGAGTGATCGACCTTGTAGGAATGAAGGCGCACATGTACAAGCCGGATGGAGACGGGAAGCCGTCGATTGAAGAAATTCCGGCGGCGCTGGCGGATGAGGCCAAGGAAGCGCACGAGAAATTGGTAGAGATGGTGGCGGAAGGCGACGATGAATTGATGGAAGAGTTTTTCAGGGAAGGCACAATCCCGATTGCGGATCTGATTCCCGGCGTGCGGAAGGCCATCGTGGCCGAGAAAATCTTTCCCGTGCTGATGGTTTCGAGTCTCCACAATATAGGAACGGCCAGCTTGCTGACATTTCTGGCGGATGCGTTTCCACATCCCGATGAACACGCGCAGGTGGGATATACGGAACCGAACGGTAAGGGCGAGCGCGTGGAGCGCAGGTACGATGACAGCCAACCGCTCTCGCTCTTCGTGTTCAAAACCCTGGCGGATCCCTTTGCGGGGCGGATTAATTATTTCAAAGTGAAAAGCGGCGTGCTGAAAAACGACGCCACGCTGACCAATTACAACCGGGGAATACTGGAGCGCTTCCAGCACACGCAGGTGGTGCAGGGGAAACAACTCACCGAGATCGCGGAACTGCATTCCGGGGACATCGGAGCGATTTCAAAGCTGAAGGAGACGACGACGGGCGAAACGCTGGGAGACAAAGCGTCGCCTATCTACTACAAGCCCGCGCAACTGCCGGAGCCTTCGATTACGTTCGCGATCGAGCCGAAAACGCGCGCCGACGAGGACAAAATCGGTGTTTCGATCCACAAAATTATCGAGGAAGATCCCGCGCTGCGTTTTATGCGCGACCCCCAGACCAAAGAATTTCTGCTGGCGGGCTCCGGACAACAGCATATCGAAGTGGTGGTGGCGAAGCTGCACAAGCGCTACCACGTGGACCTCACGCTGAAGCCGCCGAAGGTGCCTTACCGTGAGACAATACGCGGCAAGGCCGACGCGGAAGGCAAACACAAGAAGCAGTCCGGCGGGCACGGGCAGTTCGGCGTGTGCCGGATCAAGATGGAGCCGATTGAGCGCGGCAAGGGCGTTGAATTTGTGGATGACGTGTTCGGCGGCGCGATTCCGAGGAACTGGATTCCATCGGTGGAGAAGGGGATTCGCGACGCGGCCGCGCGGGGTTATCTGGCTGGTTTTCCCGTGGTGGATTTCCGCGCCGTGCTTTACGACGGGAAGTACCACGACGTGGATTCTTCGGACATGGCTTTCAAAATTGCCGGGTCGCTGGCTTTCAAGGAAGCGATGAAGGCGGCCAAACCCGCTTTGCTGGAGCCGGTGATGCACGTCGAGGTTTATGCGCCGGATCAATACTCGGGCGACCTGATGGGCGACCTCAGCTCTCGGCGCGGGCGCATCGCGGGCAGCGAGGCGCGCGGACACAACGTGATCATCAAGGCGCAGGTGCCGCTTTCCGAAATGCTGAGTTACGCCAACGACCTCATTTCCAAGACGCAAGGACGCGCGAGCTACTCGATGGAGTTTTCGCACTACGACTACTTGCCGAACGAGCTGGCGCAAAAAGTGATCGACGCGCACAAACCTGCTCACGGGGTGACGGATGAAGAGGAAGGCTAGCCGTGAATCCAGTGTAGCATAGTTGGAAAATTTCGGCAGAAACATGCCGGTGCGGCGCTGATGCTCTGTGAAGCCAGGGCCAAACTCCTGCGACAAAAAAGATTCTTCGCGGCGGGCTTTCACATAAAAAGAAAAGAGAGCGACCGCGACGGCAAGCAGACCGCGCGCCTCACCAATTGTGACCGAAGTACCGAATAGCGCGATCAAAATTCCTGTGTAAATCGGATGACGGATCGCGCGGTATGGCCCGGAACGAATCAATTCGTGGCCTTCTTTCAATGTGACGACTCCGCTCCAATTGGCACCCAAGTGCCAGCGAGCCCATATGGCGAGGCCCGTCCCGGCGGCCGTAAGGGCCACTCCTAGCCACTGCGAGGTGGGGCCAGCGGGCACGAAGCGCACCCCCCACCAGCCGAAGTGAGCCTCTGGACGATACAAGAGATAAAAAGCAATTACCAACGGCAGCGTATAGAGGAGACGCTGGAAATAGGTCTCTTTCTTTTTGGTCACCTTGCGGTTAAACGCGGAAACGAGCCAGTACAAACCGAAAGCAATCCAGCAAAACTGGATCCACCCTCCGGCCGATGAGAGATCCATAGTGCCTCCAAATGGTGGCCACGGTTCTTCTCGGCTCTCCGGTTGGAAGCGCAGAACAACCAGGAGATCCGCGGGACGGTCCAGCATCGGAGGGCCAATCCGAACGCAGGTATCAGAGACATTCGTTCTACAAATATACTTACGCGCGGCGATGGAGTCGTGTTCCCTGCCTGGCGGCGCCAAATTGGTGCTTGCCGGGAGGAAATGGGCCGTCAAGATGGAGTGATTATGAAGAAAAAACCAGACAGGAAACAGGGTGCGCGGAAGCGAGGCCCGCAGACAATGGCGATACACGCGGGGGAACCGCAGCGGCACGGCGTTGGCGGGCCGGTGGTGACGGAGATTTGCCGGTCGTCGACGTTTACATTTTCTTCGACAGGGGAGATGAAGCTGTGGGCGGAAGGAAAGAGCAAAGCGTACATCTACACGCGGTATGGCAATCCGACGCTCGCAGTGGCGGAAGGGAAAATCGCGGCTCTGGAAGCAGCGGAGGCAGCGGTGGTTACGGCATCCGGGATGGCGGCGATTTCGAGCGCGCTGCTCGGCGCGCTCAAACACGGCGATGAATTGATTTCGACGGCGCAGCTTTACGGCGGCAGCTACCGCTTGATGCGCGACATTTTTCCCGACATGGGCATCACCACCCATCGCGTGGGAATGGATCTGGAAGGCATCGAAAACCTGGTGACGCCGCGGACCAAGGTTCTCTATGTGGAGACGCCGACGAATCCGACGTTGCGGCTTGTGGACATTGAAAAGGCAGTTCGGTTCGCGAAAAAGCACGGGCTGGTCTCCATCATCGACAATACGTTCGCAACGCCGGTGCTGCAGAATCCTATCGCACAAGGCTACGACATGGTGGTACACAGCGCCACGAAAGCGCTGGCGGGGCATTCGGACTTGATTGCGGGAGTGGTAGCCGGGAGCAAAAAATGGATGGAGCGCGTCCGGCACATGGTGATTTATCTGGGTGGCTCGATGGACCCCGGTGCCGCGTACCTCTTGATTCGCGGAATTAAGACACTCGGAGTGCGCGTGGAACGGCAGTGCAAGAACGCTATCGCTGTCGCGAAGTTCCTGGAGAAGCATCCGAAGGTCGCGCGGGTGCACTATCCGGGACTGGCCTCACATCCGGATCACAAGCTGGCGAAAAAACAGATGCGCGGATTTGGCTCGATGATGGCGTTTGATTTGAAGGGCGGGTTACCTGCGGCCCGGCGTTTCTGCGACCGCGTGCAGTTGTTTTTGCTGGCGGCCAGCCTGGGAGGCGTCGAATCGCTCGTCATCCTCCCCATCTACAGTTCGCACTACAACATGAGCATCGAAGAGTTGCGGCAAGCCGGCGTTAGTCCAGGCACGGTTCGCGTTTCGATTGGGCTTGAGGATGCGGAAGATTTAATTGCCGATTTGAAGCAGGCGTTGACATAGCCCAAGAGTGGCACAGACTTCAGTCTATGCATCCTTCCAAAGTGCCGACCAAAGTGCCGAACGATTCGGTTGAGTGGTGGACCAACATACCGGGTAACGGTTGCGTCGTGCGGGCAAGTGCACAGACTGAAGTCTGTGCCACCCAACAACAAAAGCGGGCGGGACGCCGAAGCGCACCGCCCGTTTCGTATTTTTGTGAAGTGTAATTAGAGGGGTTGGACGTTCGAGGCCTGCAGACCCTTGGGGCCCTTGGTCACTTCGAATTCAACCGCTTGGCCATCATTCAGCGACTTGTAGCCATCAGCCACGATCGCGGAGAAATGGACGAAAACGTCCTCTCCACTCTGGCGCTGGATGAACCCGAAGCCCTTGCTGGCATTAAACCACTTCACTGTTCCTTGTTCTTTACTCACTGCTGTACTCTTTTCTGTCGGTTGGGTTGCAACCGAGCATTACTAAATTGAGCTATTTGGTGCCTCGAATTCCGAACCCCTCTAGAGAGTTCCGGCCGTCCTCGAACGTAAAAAAAGGCCGCAAGTTTGACCCTGCGACCGCTTTACAAATCCTAAGGCGATACAAGAGCAACAAACGCAACTGCAGAATACTACAGGTTGGGCCATTTGCCAAGAGAAATATTTATATTTTTCGCAGTCCGCAACGGATGCCATGGCTTTGGTGCGCTAATTAGTCGGGCAGAGCTTCTTCGTTGGTGATGGTGAAGTGCGCGCCGGCTCCGGCGGTCGTGGGCAGGCTGCGCGGCGTGACGGGCTGGCCTCCGCCGATCCAGACGTCGACTCTGCCGGGAACAATGCGATGCTTCCCGGACTCGTCAACGATGCTCAGATCACGTCCACGCAGGACGAATTTTACAGTCTTTTTCTCACCGGGTTCGAGATGGAGGCGCTGAAAACCTTCCAGGGCGCGCAGCGGAGCGCCAGCTACGCTGGGATGCGAGATGTAAAGCTGGACGACCTCGTCGCTGCCGAAACGGCCGGTATTCTTCACCTCGGCGGAGATGGTGACGGCGCCCGCGGCAGAAATCGTCGCGTGATCGACATGCGCTAGATCGTAAGCGAAGGTTGTGTAGGTCAATCCGAAGCCGAAGGGATAGAGCGGTTCACCGTCGAAATACCGGTAGGTGCGATTAGCCATCGAGTATTCATCGAACGGCGGAAGCTGATCGACAGATTTATAGAAGGTAACGGGCAAGCGGCCGGCGGGGCTGAAATCGCCCGCGAGCGCTTCGGCGACGGCAGTGCCGCCCTCTTCGCCGGGATACCACGCTTCGAGAATGGCGGGAATGTTTGCGTCAGCCCAGTTGACGGCGAGGGCGCTGCCGTTCGTAAGGACTAGAACAGTGGGTTTGCCGGCGGCGTAAACGCGTTCGAGCAGTTGTTCTTGCGGAGCGGGAAGATCGATGCGCGTGCGGTCGCCTCCTGCGAAGCCTTCGGCGTTCACCTTCATTTCCTCGCCCTCAATGCGCGCCGAGAGCCCCATGACTATGACCACGAGGTCCGCGTCGCGCGCGGCGTCGACGGCCTTGCGCTCTTCGTTGTCGGGAATGCTCCAGATCAGCCGGGCTTCCGAGCTGCGGACGTCCTGAAAATATTCGATCTTGAGCGGATAGGGATGGTCTTTTTCAAGATGGACTTTTTTAGTTAGGGTTGAAGCAGGATGGTGAAGCGTCCAATCCTCGACGGCGAGGTTGCCATCGAGCCAGAGGCGATAGCCGTCCTGCCCGGTGAAACCGATGAGGTAATCTCCGGATTCAGGAACCGCAAGGAAGCCTGTCCAGCGGACCGAGTAATTTTTGAGCAGTAGCGGCGAGATCCCGGTGTCGCCCCAGGCGAAGTCGACGGTGGCATCGGTGCGGCTCATCACGGGCGAACCTTCGAGCGTCATGTTCGGGAAGTAGTCCGCTTTGAGACCGTATTTGGTGCAAGCGGCGTCGGCACAAAGAGAGTCTGTGGGAACTGGCCTGGTGACCGGGCCGACGAGGCCGGTGCCTTCCACATAAACGACTTTGGATTGCCGAAAGCGATTGCGAATGCCGGCAAGAATGGTAACCGGCTTCGAAGGCGTGCCGTTGTAGTTGCCTTCCAGTGCGTCGAGGCTCTCGGCGTTGGGACCGATGACGGCGATCGTCGCGGGCGTCTGCTTTAGGGGAAGGAAGTTATCTTTGTTCTTGAGCAGAACGAGCGCTTCGCGGGCCATGCGAAGGGCCAGCTCGCGATGCGCTTCGGTGTCGTTCTCCGCGGGAGTGATACGCGAAAAGGGATCGGTGGATGGCGGGTCGAACATGCCGAGGCGAAAGCGCGCGATGAAAAGGCGGCGCAAGGAGCGGTCGAGGTCGGCCTCGGAGAGCAAGCCTTGATGGACCGCGTTCAGGATTGCCATATGCTCGGTGCTCATCGCGTGGCGGTAGTCGCCGCAGATAAGATCCATTCCGGCTTTAAAGACTGCGGCGACGCCTTGTTCGGGCGTAGGCATAAAATGGTGGCCGCCAAAAACATCGGCAACGGCGCCGCAATCGGAGACAACATAGCCTTGAAAACCCCAGTCTTTGCGGAGATGTTCCTCGAGCAGATCGGTATTCGCGCAAGCGGGCTGGCCGTTCAACGAGTTGTACGCGCACATCACGGATTCAGCCTTCCCTTCCATGACTGTGGCGCGGAACGCGGGCAAATAAGTGTCTTCCATGTCCTGGCGTGAGGCACTCACGTCAACGGAATGGCGCGTGGATTAGGGGCCGCTGTGGACGGCAAAGTGTTTGGGCGTGGAGACCGTCTTGAAATAGTCCGGATTATTTCCCTGCAAGCCGGTGACGAAGGCGACGCCGAGCCGCGAAGTCAGAAAGGGGTCTTCGCCATAGGTCTCCTGGCCGCGGCCCCAGCGCGGATCGCGAAATATATTGATGTTCGGAGACCAAACGGTTAGGCCGCGATACCAGTCGGAAGAGCCGTCGGGATGCACGGTGGCGTAATACTTGGCGCGAAACTCGGTGCTGATCGTCTCACTAACCTCATGCATCAGCGGCTCGTCGAAAGTCGCGGCCATACCAATGGCCTGGGGGAATACCGTAGCGATTCCCGCGCGGGCAACGCCGTGAAGTCCTTCGTTCCACCAGTTGTATTCCGGAACGCGCAGACGCGGAATGGATGGAGCGGTGTGGCCGAGTTGAGAGACTTTCTCTTCCAGCGTCATCCGGGAAATTAAATCGTCGACGCGCTGCTCGATGGGGAGTTTGGGATCGAGGTACGGCGCGTCCGCAGGCGCTTGTTGTGCGGAAGCGGCAGCAGACATTACCAGGCAGACGAGCAGCCAAGCGAAAATAGACGAACCTTTTCCATGAATGCAGACGAGCGCAGGCCGTTTCACGTGAAACACCTCGCGGGAGAGTCTATCGCGGACCGGTCCTGCGATGGAACAGGCGCAGTCCCGGCCCAACGGCGTCCTGTCGTGTATTGAGTAGGTCAACCCCACCCTGCCGGAAAGCGTTGACCTGGACTGTAACAGCTACTTAACATAGGGGGATGCGGCGGAGGCTCCAGATCACGCTATGCGGGACGCTTGTGGCCGCGCTGTGCGTGGCAGCCGGCGGGTGCGAAGACGCGGCTAAACACGGTGTCCAGGCGCACGTGCCCGCGCTTTCTCCCGCGAATGCCGCAGCCGCGCAGGTTCCCGCAAACCTGGGAGAGCTGCCTCTGGGGAAGCTTTCGCCGGAGTGGCTCAATGCGCTGGCGCTGCGCGTTCCCGGGCCGAAGGAATATTTGATCCAGCAGGTGGAAGCGAAATTTTCTTCCGGCGAACAGAACTACAAAGCCGGGCATCTGGAAGCGGCGCGGCGCGATTTTGACGCTGCCGTGGATTGGCTGCTCGAAAGCGGCTTCGACGTAAACAGTGATCCCAAGCTCAACGAACTTTTCCGCCGGGTGGTCGATTCCGTTTACAACGAAGAGCTGGAAGCCTTCCGCGAAGGGGACGGTTTTCAGGAAGCGCCGGCGGTGCCGGCGGCCATTGACGAAGTGGCGGAGATGACGTTCCCCGTCGACCCGCGCTTGAAGCAACGCGCTGAAGAAGCAGCCAAGAACGTTTCGCATGACTTGCCCCTGACGGTGAACGACGAAGTACTTTCCTTTCTCAATTTCTTCCAAACACCGCGCGGCCGGGCCATAGTGGAGACCGGCTTGCGCCGCTCCGGGCGTTATCGAGCCATGATTTCGCGCGTGCTGCGCGAGGAAGGCCTTCCGCAGGATTTGATCTATCTGGCGCAAGCGGAAAGCGCGTTCCAGCCGCTGGCGCTCTCACGGGCCGGCGCGCGTGGCATTTGGCAATTCGTGGCGTATCGCGGGATGGAGTACGGCCTGCGGCACACCTGGTGGGTGGACGAACGTCAGGACCCGGAAAAGGCTACCCGCGCGGCCGCACAGCATTTGCGCGATCTCTATGGGCAATTCGGCGACTGGTATCTGGCGATGGCCGCGTATAACTGCGGCCCGGGAAACGTACAGAAGGCCGTCGAGCGCACGGGCTACGCGGATTTTTGGGAGCTATACCGGCGCAATGTGCTGCCGCGCGAAACGAAAAATTACGTTCCCATCATTCTGGCGCTTACGCTGATCGCCAAGGATGCGGCGCACTACGGCATACAAGTCGATCCAGAGCAACCCGTCCCTACGGATATCGTAAAGCCCGGCCGCGCCATTGATCTGCGGCTGGTGGCCGAGACGATCGACGTGGATGTAGAGACGCTGCGCAACCTAAATCCCGAACTGCTCCGGCTCGCCACGCCTGACGATCCCAACTTCGAGCTGCATTTGCCCGTGGGCACGGCCGAAAAATTTTCCGCGGAGATTGCGGACATCCCGCCGGACAAGTGGGTGAGCTGGCGGCGTCATCGCATCGAAGCCGGGGAAACTCTGACTTCGATCGCGAAAAAATATCATGTGACGCCTGCGGCGATTTCCGAGGCGAACAATATGGATCGGCACGACGCGCTGGACGTCGGAGAAAAACTGATTATTCCCGCGGCCCCTTCTTCGGATTCCAAGCGCCGGTTGATTCGTTATCGCGTGCGCAGAGGCGACACGTTGGGAGGAGTCGCCGATCGTTTCAGTGTGGCGACAGAAGATGTGCGCAAGTGGAATCACATGAGGACCAACCATGTGAGCCGCGGCATGGTCTTGCGCATTTACACGGTGGGCGGTATGCCCGAGACCGCGCCTGCGCGCCATCATGCGAAAACCAGATCGAAGAGCGTTTCCCGCAAGCCAGCCGCGTCCGCAGGTAGTGCCACGGCATCGATTCACAATTAAGTCTTGTCTTTACAATAGGTTAGGAAAAACACAGGAAGCCATCCCCTTGCTCGAATTGCGGCGCGTCGGCGAGTTCTCGTTTTTAAGACGTTTAGTTTTCGTGAGTTTAGCGCAGAATGCTTGACAACTTTGTTGGAGTACGATAACAACTTCGCTGCGGCGGAGGGGAGTCGGTGACTCCGGCTGAGGCAGCGTCCCGCGAGCCATAGGCTTGTGGATTCCCCCTCGGGAGGATGCAATGGATTTCGAGAAAGATAACTTCGAAGACGACAACGAGCTGTCGAGGCTGGAAGAAGAAGACGAACTGGCCGGTGGCGGTGATGAGATCGTGGAGACGGAAGAGGAAGAAATCCTCATCACCGAGGACGAGCCGGTAGCGGCAGCGCCGGCAGCGAAAGCGGCCTCCAAGCCTGCGGCGAAACCCGCTAAGAAGGCCGCACCGAAAAAGAAGGCCAAAGCGAAAGCCAAAAAAGCCAAGCCCAAGCCCAAACCAAAACCGAAAAAGAAGGCCAAGAAAGCGGCCAAAAAGAAGAAGCGGCGGTAAAGTCCCCCGCTCAGCCGAATTATTTGATGCAAGGAGAGGCTTGGGCCATCGTCCAGGCCTTTTCTTTTTGGAATGGTTTGCGAGCCACACTGGCACTCGAGCGGCCCTGGGGCCCTCCCAATCAGGCATGGCAGTCTCTCAAATTGGGAAGTTTCCCGGCTTCCCAAACAGTCAGCTTACCGGAATGAGCAACTGCCGCTAGCATAGCCCTGCATGTTGCGGGCGCTGGAACAGATACGGCGGATGCGCGGCGGCGCGCAGTCACACTTGATGCGCTGCTCGGATGGGAACTATTACGTCGTCAAATTCCAAAATAACCCGCAGCATCGCCGCATTTTGGTGAACGAACTGCTCGGGACCAAGCTGTCGGCGCGGCTGGGGCTTCCGACGACGCCAGTGGCTATTGTCGAAGTGTCCGAGGAACTCATCCGCTTGACGCCGGAGCTGGCGATAGAAATGCCGCGCCAGGCGGGGCTGCAGTTCGGCTCGCGCTAACCGGGCGATCCGCGGCGCCTCGCGCTGCACGACTTTCTGCCCGACGAACAATTGCGCCAGGTGGCCAACCTTTACGATTTCGCGGGCATGCTGGTCTTCGACAAATGGACCTGCAATACCAACGGACGCCAGACGCTTTTTTTTCCAGCCCCGCCCCGCGAGGTACTCCAGACCGCGAATTCATCCGGAGCGGAAACGGAAAAGGAAAAGAGAGGATTCGAATACAGCACGCTGATGATCGATGAAGGTTTTTGCTTCAATGCCGGCGAATGGAATTTCCCCGATGCGCCCCTGCGCGGGCTCTATGCGCGCAATCGAGTGTATGAAGGCGTGATCGGAATGGAGTCCTTTGCGCCCTGGCTCGAGCGGCTGGAAAAACAAATGATCGAACGCGCGCTGGACGACATCACCCGGCAAATTCCTCCGGCCTGGTATGAGGACGACCTTGACGCCGTGCTACGCCTGTCCGAACAGCTGCTGCAACGGCGCTCCCGCGTTCCGGAGCTCCTTCTGGCCGCCAAGCAATCCAATCGCCAGCCCTTCCCAAACTGGGTGTGACGGAAATGGACGTGATTTATGACGGAAACTTCCTCTGAATCCGCGGCAAACGAACGCAACTGCGCCTACCGCATCTTGCGCTACACGCCGAACCTCGTGCGCGACGAATGGGTGAACATCGGCGTGCTGCTTTTCGATCCGCTATCCGGCGAACGCCGTCTGCGCCTCATCGAGGAACAGGAAGAATTTGCGCGCGTGCGCCGGCTGCATCCGGAAGCCGACGAAACCCTGTTACGCGCCTTGCGCGACGATCTGGAAGATCGCTTCGAGTCCTTCCGCAGCTCGCAAGCTCATAGCCCGAACGGCGGCCGCTCCAACGGCAGCGCTCTGCAGGAACTCCTGCGCAAGTGGGACGATACGCTCTCGAACGCACTCCAGTTCGCTCCGCAGCAAGGTGTCCTCTTGCAGGATCTGGATGCGGAGCTCGAACGTCTCTACGGAGACCACGTCGCCGTCCCGCGCGCGGCGGCGCGTGTGGGCGCGCCGGGAAGCCGCGCGCAGATGCGTTCCTAATGCTCTCAAGTTTTCCGCCAGGCACGCCTCTGGGACCGCATTCAGAAATCCGTCCGCGCCTCGGAATTTACGTTCCCCGGCGATCCCATGCGCATCGATTACAGCTACCGGCGCAATGGCACGCGCGGCTTTCTCCACACGCTCTCCGTCTCGCGTGCGCCGGGCGACGCCAAGGTGCTGGCTTACACAGCGGAACGTATCGCCGCCAAGGCGTCACTCAAGACCGAATTCGCCGCCATCACCGATCTCGCACTGAAAGGAGAGAGCGACCGCGACCACTTCGTGGACCGTACCCTGCGCGACGCCGGCATCGAGCCTGTTCCTTTGGATCATTTTGCGGTTTGGGTCGGAAAGCTGAAGCCCACGATGCAGTGAGATTCCTCGCCAGTTGGTTGGGCGCGAGACGCGATCCGCCCCGGATCGAACACGTCCCTATTCCGAGACGGCGACAACAAGCAGAGTAGCGTCGTCATGCCAGTGCCCGAGGCTGAACTCGCCTGCCGACGCCAGGATTTTTTCCTGCAGCGACCGCGCCGTCTCCGCGCGGTTCTCTTGGAGCAGCCCTAGCAACCGTGCTTCGCCGTACTCCTCGCCAGCGGGGCCGGAAGCCTCCGTCACCCCGTCCGTAAACAGAATCACGCGATCGCCCGGCGCAAGCTGCGCCGCGCCTGCCGCAAACGTCTGATGCGGAAAAACCCCCAGGACTCCTCCGCCCGCCTGCAATCGCTCGTGCGACCCGTCGCGGTGCAGCACGATGGGCGCATTGTGCCCCGCATTTGTATACCGCAAAAGCCGCTCCGGGCCGTCGAGCTGCGCATAAAAAAACGTAATGAAGCGGTCGCTGCCGGTATTGTGGCAAACCAGCGAATTCAGCCGCGCGCACAATCCCTCGGGAGGCAAAGAAGAGGAGGCCAGCCCCCGCACGGCCGCCTGCAAGTTGGACATCAAAAGCGCGGCAGGCAAGCCCTTGCCGGCCACGTCGGCGATGCACAGGCCGAGCGTCGCTTCGTCGAATGAAAGGACGTCGTAATAGTCTCCGCCGATGCTTTGCGCCGGCTGCCACGCGCCCGCGATTTCGTACCCCGCCTGCTGCGGAATGCTCTTCGGCAAGAGGCCTTGCTGGATGGACCTGGCCTCGGCCACTTCATGTTCCTGCTGGTGAAGCTGGTGCGCAATTTCTTTGTGGTCCTGGTTCTCCTGCGCCGCGCGGCGGCGGGACGTGCGCCGCTCGCGCCCCAGAGCGATTTGCTTTTGCAAGATCTCCAACAGCCGCGCGTTGGTCCAGGGCTTTTCCACGAAATCCGCCACGCCGTACTGCATGGCTTCGACCGCCAGCCCCACGGTCGCCCAGCCCGTCATCACCACGATCGCCGGTGCATCCTCGTTCTCTTTCAAGTGGCTGAGCAGGTCCAGTCCCTCGCGGCCAGAGGTCGTATCCCGTGCGTAATTTAAATCCATCAGCAGCAGGTCGAATTCGCGCTCTGCCAGGACCCTGAGCAGCTCCGCGGGAGAAGTCACCGCTTCCGTTTCATAGCCCTGCCCCTTGAGCAGCAGGCGCAGCGCGTTCAGCACATCCGGCTGATCGTCGGCAATCAGGATTCGTGGCGTAGGAGCGACCATGTCTACGTTTGTCTCAGTGCGAAATGGCAGGCCGGCTTCCACCCTTCATCTGATGTAAGCCGCTTGTTTTTGATACATTGCCGAAGGGGCGTATTCTCTTGCGGGTTGCGCTGCACCATTTGCGGGAATGCCCATCCCACATCCGGACAGGTGTCTGAATCCCGGAATTATGCCCGCGCCATCCTGTGGGCATCCCTCCGCACCTGGCGCCATTCCCGCGGAGACTCACGTGTAATCTTCGACGAAAAGAGCCGCTAAAGCACTGGTTCGGACCAGTTCTCCAGCGTCTCCTTCACCTTGTGCAGGAACTGGTGAGCAATCGCCCCGTCCACCACCCGGTGATCGTAGCTCAATGTGATGTAGCACATGGAGCGGATTGCGATCGAGTCGTTAATCACCACCGGCCGCTTTTCAATCGCGCCGAGGCCTAGAATGCCCACATTAGGCTGGCTAATCACCGGCAATCCAAACAGTCCGCCAAAGACGCCGGGATTGGTAATCGAGAAGGTGCCTTCCTGCACCTCCTCGGGTCTGAGTTTCTTCGTGCGCGCGCGCTCCGCCAGATCGTTCAGCGTGCGCTGGATGCCGAGCACATTCTTCTCGTCCGCGCCTTTCACCACCGGCACAATCAAGCCCCAATCGAGCGCCACGGCAATCCCGATGTTGATCTCCTTGTGCAGCACCACGTTCGTGCCGTCCAGCGACGCGTTCATCGTCGGATACGCTCGCAGGCCCGCCACCGCGGCTTTCACGAAGAACGGCATGAACGTCAGCTTGGTGTCGTAGCGCTCCTGGAATTCATCCTTGGCCTTGGCGCGCAGCGATGCCACCTTGGTCATGTCTACTTCATCGACCGAATAAACGTGCGCGGAAACCCGCTTGGAAGCCACCATGTGCTCCGCGATGCGTATCCGCATATTGCTCATCGGCTCGACTTGGTAGTTGCCGAAATAAATTTTCTCGCGCGGCACCGCCGATTCGAACGCCACGTGAATTTGTCCGCCAGAAACCGCCGGAGGCGCTGGCGCCGCGGCCGGTGCTGGAGGTGGTGGCGGCGCAGGCCGAGCTGGCGCTGGCGCCGCAACGACCAGCGGCGCCGCTGCGGGAGCCCCTCCCGCGGCAATGACCGCCTCAATGTCTTGTTTGCTGATCCGTCCGCCTGCGCCGGTTCCTGGAACCGTGGACAAATCAATGCCGTGTTCGGCAGCCATCCGCCGCACGAGCGGCGAGCTGTGAATGCGCTCTCCACCGCTCCGTTGAGGCGCCGCGGCAGGTGCCACAGCGGCTGGCGCAACCGCGACCGGCGCCGCGGCCGCAGGTCGTGGTGCCGCCGGCGCTGCCGCTGCGGGAGCCGCTGCTGGCGTTGGAGCGGCCCCCTTCGCAGGAGCGGGAGCAGACGCAGCCGCTCCGCCTGCGCCATCAATCACGGCCACGACCGTCTGAATCGGCACGGTCTGTCCTTCGCTAACCTTGATCTCCTTCAGCACGCCCGCCGAAGGCGATGGAATTTCCGCATCCACCTTGTCCGTCGATATCTCAAACAAAGGCTCGTCCCGCTCGACTTTGTCTCCCGGCTTCTTGAGCCACTTGGTGATCGTCCCTTCAAAAATGCTTTCGCCCATCTGCGGCATCACGACGTCTGTGGCCATGTGCATTCTCCTGTCCGGCTTCGAATTCTTCGTAGGGCCGCCCCGATCCGGTCGGAGTGCCCGTCCAAGCACCCTCTAATACCGCGCGAGTTCCTTCGCGGCGTCAAAAACCTTCTTCGCGTTAGGCAAAAAATGCTCCTCGAGCGTCGGCGCGTAAGGCACAGGTGTATCCAGCGCCGTCACGCGCAGCAACGGTCCGTCCAAATCGCCAAACGCTTTCTCGCAAAGAATCGCCGCAATCTCACCCGCGATTCCCCCCGTCTTGGTATCCTCGTGCACCACCAAACATCGGTTCGTCTTCTTCACCGACTGCAAAATCGTTTCTTCATCGAGCGGCAGCAGCGTCCGCAGATCGATCACTTCCGCTTCGATCCCCTCTTTCGCCAGTGCTTCGGCAGCCTCCAGCGACGTGTGCATCATCGCCGCATACGAAACAATCGTCAGGTGTTTGCCTTCGCGCCGCACAACCGCTTTCCCAATCGGCACGGTGTAATCGCCGTCAGGCACTTCTCCCTTGATCCGCCGGTACAAAAATTTGTGCTCGAAGAACAGCACGGGGTTGTTATCGCGCACCGCCGCCTTCAACAATCCCTTTGCATCGTAGGGCGTCGAAGGATAAATCACCTTCAACCCCGGCGTGTGCACGAAATACATCTCCGGATTCGCCGAATGAAACGGCCCGCCGTGCACGCCACCGCCCGAAGGCCCGCGCATCACCATCGGCGCCGGCGCATTCCACAAATAGTGCCCCTTGGCCACGAAATTCGTAATTTGATTGAACGCGCACACGATAAAATCAATGAACTGCAGCTCCGCAATCGGCCGCAGCCCCATGTAGCTCATCCCGCAAGCCGCGCCGATAATCGCGCTCTCGCTGATCGGCGTATCGATCACGCGCTCCCAACCAAACCGCTCCAGCAATCCTTCGCTGGTCTTGAACGCCCCTCCATACACGCCCACGTCTTCGCCGAGCAGCACCACCGCGGGGTCGCGTTCCATCTCCTCGAACATGGCCTGCTTGATGGCTTCGAGAAACGTGATTTGCGTCCCGTTTCCCGAGTTGTTGTTGGCCGCCATGGCTATCTCCGCGCCTTTCTCGATGCGCCGGAAGTTACCGCCTTTACAGGAGCTTTTGCTGGCGGCTTGGCGGCAGCTTTGGCCCCGTTTTTCTTAGCCGTGTGAGCCTCGGGATTTTCTATCGTGTTTTTCGTATCGCCAAAATGAATCGGTGCGTTCGCGCCGCCAGAACTTTTGCCGGACCCAAATCCCGCCACCGTCCACACCGCCTTGACGCTCGATTTCGGCGGCGTCACTTCCGCGATCGGGCGTTCCCATTTGGGCTGAATCTTGTGGCACTCGTCGCCCGTACAGTACACGCCCGTTTCCGCAAACTCCGGCGGCGGCATCGGCGAATTCTCGGCGAACTCCCGCTCCGCTGCGAGCAGCGTGTCGATCTTCTCCTCGACATCTTTCCTGCCCTTCGCGTCGAGCAATTTCTCGCCCATGAGAAACTTCTCGTACAGCGCAATGGGATCGCGCGCTTCCCAATACGCGCGCATTTCCTTCGGCACATACTCCGCAGGATCGTGCTGCGCATGCCCCAACCGGCGAAACGTCTTTGCCTCAATCAGAATCGGCCCTTCTCCAGCCCGCGCTCGCGCCACCGCTTCCCGCGTCGTCGTGAACACTTCCACCACATCGTTGCCGTCTATCGAATAGCTGGAAATTCCGTATGCCTTCGCGCGATCCGCCAGATTCTCCAGCGGCACCTGCCGCTTCACCGGCGTCGAGTACGCCCAGAAATTATTTTCCAGGATCAACACGAACGGCGCCTTCTGCGTCGCCGCAAAATTCAACCCTTCGTGAAAGACGCCCGTCGAGCTTCCGCCATCCCCAATCCACGTCATGGTCACAATTTTCTGTCCCAAATATCTTCCCGCAATCGCAACGCCCGTCATCACTGGAATCAAGTCTCCCAGCATCGAAATCGGCGAAACAATATGCAGCTTCTCCAAATCGCCGAAGTGGCTCGTACCATCCTTGCCCTTCGTCGGCGACCCGTATTTCGCCATGTGCTGCATGAATACGTCGCGCGGCGGCACGCCCTTCACCAGTAGCGCCCCGATATTTCGGATCATCGGCGCCAGCCAGTCCTTCTTTTCTAGCGCGTACGCCGTCCCCACCGAAACCGCTTCCTGCCCCAAACTCGAATACAGCCCGCCGACAATCTTGTTCTGCCGGAAGAGCTTCACCATCGTGTCTTCCACGGCGTGGTTCAGCCGCATGTAGTAATAAAGGTCCAGATACTGCTGCCGCGTCAGTTCCTTCTTCATTCCACTCTTCCTAAACTGGTACGGCCACTTGCTGCTCCGCCATCTCCAGCTTCGCTAACAATTCATCCCGCGAGCCCGTCCTCATCTCCAACCCAAACACATCCGCAAAATGCCGTATCATCTTCGGCGCAACTTCATTCAAACTCACCGCCCGCCCCAGCAATTTCTCCAGCGAAGTCGCCTTCCGCCCCGCAATCCCGCAAGGCACAATCAAATCAAAATTCCTCAAATCCGTCGCCACGTTATAAGCAAATCCATGCGAAGTCACCCATCGGCTGATATGTACCCCGATCGCCCCCAACTTCTCCGCCGCGATTTCTTCTCTCTGGGAACTCTGTGTCCTCTCTGAACTCTGTGTAAATTCCTTTTCCTCGTCCGCCACCCAAATCCCTGTCTTCCCCTCTTCGCGATGCGCCGTAATCCCAAACTCTGCCGATGTCCGGATCATCACTTCTTCCAGCATCCGCACGTACCAAACCACATCCTTGCGAATCGCTCCAAGCTGCAAAATCGGATACCCCACCAATTGCCCCGGCCCGTGATACGTAACGTCCCCCCCGCGGCTAGTCTCATAAAACTCCACATTCCGTTGGCGCAGCACATTCTCTGAAACGAGCAGATGCTCGCGCTTTCCGTTTCGTCCCTGCGTAATCACCGGCGTATGCTCGCAAAGCAACAACACATCCCCAATCGCGTCCGCCTTCCGCGCTGCCACGATGCGTTTCTGCAGCGCGTACGCCTCGACGTACCCAATCAACCCCAGCTCGAAAGTGTCGCAGCTCTTCATCATGTCTCAATTTTCTTCGTAGGGGCACGGCATGCCGTGCCCTTCTGGCGAAGCTTCACACGTTTATCTGCAACCCACGCACAGACGCAAACGCATCCCCCATCCCTTCCCAAACCGTCGGGTGTGCGTGAATCATATTCATCATGTCGTCGATGGTCCCCTCGAGATTCAAAGTCGCCGCCGCCTCCGACAAAATCTCCGTCGCCAGCGGCCCGATAATATGAATCCCCAAAATCTCTCCGTGCTTCTCATCCGAAACCACTTTGATGAACCCGTTGTGATTCCCCAAAATCGTCGCCTTGCTATTCCCCACGAACGGAAACTTCCCCGTCTTCACCGCGTGTCCCGCCTCGCGCGCTTGCTTTTCCGTCAAACCAATCGACCCGATCTGCGGCTCGCAATACGTCGCATTCGGAATCCGCGTCTTCAAAATCGGGTGCGTCGTTTTCCCCGCGATGTGCGTCACCGCAACAATCCCTTCCATCATCGCCGCGTGCGCCAATTGCGGCATCCCCGCGACGATATCTCCAATCGCGTACAGGCCTTTCTCATCTGTCTCGAAGTTCGCTCCCGTCAGCACAAATCCCCGGTCAAGCTTGGCCTGCGAGTTTTCGAGCCCGCAATTCTCCGTCATCGGCTTGCGTCCCACTGCCAGCAACAGCTTCTCCGCCTGTAGCGTCTGCGCCTTTCCATCCTTATCCTTGAACGACACCGTCACGCCCTTGGCGTCCTTCTTCACGGAATCCACCATGCTGCCCGTGAAAATCTGGATGCCCTTTTTCTTGAAATCCTTCTCCAGCTCGGCGGAAACTTCCTCGTCTTCAACCGGCACGACTCGCGGCAACGCCTCCAATATCGTCACCTGCGTCCCAAACGAGTTATAAATCGATGCAAACTCCACGCCGACAGCCCCCGCCCCCACCACAATCAATGTCTTCGGAATATCTGGGAGTTCCAAAATCGACCGGTTCGTCAAGATCGTCTTGTGATCCGGCTCAATTCCCGGCAACGCCCGCGCCTCGGACCCGCTCACCAGCAGCACCGCCCCGGCCTCGATCTCGCTCTTCTTTCCATTGTTATCGACGCTCACTCGTCCCGGCCCCGCATAGCGCCCCCACCCCTGCACCCACTCCACCTTGTTCTTCTTGAAAAGAAATTCGATCCCCTTGGCGTGCTTCTTCACGATCTTGTCTTTGCGCGCCAGAATGTTCGCCCAATTGATTTTCAGCCCGCTCACTTCAAACCCCAGCTCCGCGCCATTCTTGAAGTGGTCGTATACATCGGCGTGGTGCAACAGAACCTTCGTCGGAATACACCCCACATGCAAACACGTCCCGCCGAGAAAGGGGTCCTTCTCCACCACAATCGTCTTCAATCCCAGCTCGCCCGCCCGGATCGCCGCCACATACCCGCCTGGACCGCTCCCAATAATCGCCACATCATACTTTGCCACTCGTGATCTCCCTTCCACAGACCCCGAAACTGGTCAGTCGCGTGCTCTGCTCTTGCCCTTCGCGTCGGCTTTTCTGTGGTCGCTCATTCGTTGGACTGCTTCGCGGTTGCACTGATGATCGGCCTGGACGCAAACCCCCGACACATTTCGCGGGATACCCGACTGGCATCGAGCGGGTATCCCTCAGCGCGGACGCCGGCAATCCGGCAAATCAGCAATTTTAGCAGCCGCTCGCGGCCCCTGCAACCTAACCCGGAAGAGTGCTCTCGGGCAAGTTTGCGCCTCACTTGTAGCCGCCGGCCAACGCGCATTCACTGGCACGCCATCAAGAAGATGCACTACATCGCCTCCTGGCGCGCGCCCTGCCTCGAAAGGTTATCCACAGTTATCTATACAGTACCTTCTTTCTATTAATATTTTACTCTTGCCTTTTGATTTACCGCTCTATATAGTCCCTCTACACTTACTGTGAGCCCAGGCCTAAGCCGCTTCTCGGCAATCCCAGCAAGCCTGCAAGTCAGGGGGACGGGCATCATGATCATGAAATCCGGAGAACAATGGCACTGCACGAATTCCGCATGTCGCTGCGAAGTGTTGGTCCAAACAAACAGCGAAATCGATGGAACGAATCCTCGCTGCGTCTGCGGCGCACTCATGAAAAAGAAATACGTCCCGCCGCACGCCACGTATTTGGAATTTTTGCGTCTCGAAGAACCGGTCACGGCCCAAGCGGAGGCCCCGCAAGAGGTGAAACATGCGCGCTGAAACTCTCGTCCGTGCCCCCGCCCACCACCCCAAGCCTCTGGTCATCCGTGGAGGCCCTGCGCGAACCTTTGGAAGCCTGGTCAGTTCGCTCGCTCTGATTTTCTTGCTGGCGGGATCTTACCTGCTTCGGGACGCCTTCCTGCATCCCCTCGACGCCCAAGCCGTCTGCATCCTCGCCGCGGCGCTCAGCATTACTCTCTCTGCCATTCTGTTTTATTTTCTTCTTAAGCCCAAGCCTCGTCACGAGGTCCGGGCCCGAACCTCGCGCGTCAGGCGCGCGGAATAGCCGAAAAGTATCTCTCTTCCAGTATTTGCCGGTGATGCAGCTCGTGCCCCGCCGTGATGTACGACAGCGCCCGCACGCTCACCTCATTCTTATTCGCTGTCCCTCGCCTAAGCCACGCTTCCTTACTAAACGACCGGAACATCGCCAGCGTCGCGCTTCGCACCACCGCAAATTCTTCCGCCAAACTCGCCAGCGGGCGCTCATTGAATCCGCCGTCCCGCACATAATCGTCTTGCTCGAATCCTTCGATCGGCGTCTTGTCCCCTCGCGCAATCCGCAGCGCCCGGTAAGCGAAGATTCGCTCCGAATCAATGATGTGCCCGACCACGTCCTTCACAGACCATTTGTCCGCAGCATAGCGAAAATTACCCTCCCGCTCGCTCCGCCCCGCAAGCAGCTGCATCGTTTGCACCCGCTGCGACTCCAGTGCATTCACTACGTCATTCCCCGGCACCAGCGAAATGTACTTCTCGTAGTACGCCGCATACTCCCCGGGCTCCGGTCTCGCCACTTTCATTCTCTCTCACCCCTCCCGCAGTATACCGTGTCAGCGCCTGCTCAAGGAGGAGAGGGATAACGCCCGCCTTTCGAATCCACAGCCGACCTGACCGCTTTCGCCTTGGCGCGACTTGGCAAAAAACGCCGCGCACCGTACCCGCGCCGACCAATGCTATCATCCATAAAATGCGCGTTGCCTTTCAGGGCGAACCTGGTGCTTTCAGCGAAGAAGCCGCCGTCCAACTCCTCGGCGAGGGCATCACCACCGTTCCTCGTCCCACCTTCGACGCCGCTTTCCGCGCCATCACCGATGGCCTAGCCGATGCTCTTCTTGCCCCCGTCGAAAACACCCTCGCCGGCCCCGTCGTCCGCGTCTACGACCTCCTCCTCGAAAGCGCCCTCACCATCACTGCCGAAACCATCCTCCCCATCGAGCATCATCTAATCGGCTGTCCCGGCGCCTCCCTCTCTGACCTCCGTTCCGTCGCCTCCCATCCCATGGCTCTAGCCCAATGCGAGCGTTTCTTCGTAGCCCACCCGCACCTCAAACGCGTCCCCGCGGAAGACACCGCCGGAAGCGTTCGCGAAGCCCTCGCCCACGGCGACAAAACCTGCGCCGCCATCGCCGCCCGCCGGGCCGCAGAGCACTACGGCGGAGTCATCCTTCTTGCCGGCATCCAGGACAACGCCGAAAATTTCACCCGCTTCTTCCTGCTCGGCCCGGCTGCTGAAGCTCCCCCGCCTGCCCCCGACGCCCACAAAGTGTCCATCGCCATGCGCCTCGCGCATCGCCCCGGGGCCCTTCTCGCCTCTCTCGAGCCTTTCGCAAAGCACGGCGTCAACCTCCAAAAAATCGAAAGCCGCCCCATCCACGGCCGCCCCTGGGAATATCAGTTTTTCTTGGATCTTGAAGCCGATTCTTCCGCCCAGCTCGAATCTGCCCTCGCGGAAGTCCGCAAAGCCACCAGCGATTTGCGCGTCCTGGGCCTCTACGCCGCCGCTCGCACCCCGGCCGCCATCCCGGAAGCTCAACGAAAAGGCACCGCCTGAAGATCAGCGTCGCTACTCCTACGAAAATACCTTCAGGCGGTCTGAGTAAGTGGCTCCAGGGTGACTTTGTGGCCCAGGCGTTCCAGCCGCCCGACCAAGGATCGGCGGATTCGGTTCACGTCGATCCGGTCAAAGTGGTCCGCACCGAGTTCCCGGTAGTCTTCCTTACGCTTCAGCATGTGATAGGCAATCTCCAGCAGTGCGTGAGCTACCGCCATGACCGCGCGCTTGGCTCCCCGCCGAGCAGCAATGCGCCGATACAGCGCCGAGAGGTAGTTGTTCTTCATCATTGAGATGGCCCAGGCCGCCTGCGCCAGACAACGGCGGAGCGAGACGTTGCCCTTGCGCATCTTGCCACTCAGCCGCTTCCCGGCGCTCTCAAAACTCCCAGGACACAAACAAGCCCAAGAAGCCAGGTGCCCTGAACACGGAAACTGATTCATGTTCATTCCTATTTCCGCCAGCATTCCCCAAGCGGTCACCCGATCGACTCCGGGAATGGTGCATAGCCGAGTGACCCTATCCTCAAAGGGGCGCATGCGCTTATCGATCTCCTGCTCGATCTCATTCCGTTTCGATTCCGTGAAGCGCAGATGCTCGAAGAGCTGTCGGAGCAAAAATCGATGATGCTCGGTCATACGACCTTCGAGCGCCAATTTCAGTTCCGGGATCTTGTTCCGCAGCAGACCTTTGGACATCTCGGCCAGCCGGGCAGCGTCTCCCTCCCCGGCGAGCATGGCCTGCAGGATCGCTCTCCCCGAAGCACCCAAAGCATCGGTCGCTACCGATGCCAACTTGATGTTGGCATCCTCCAGCACCTTCTGAATGCGATTCGCAATCCGATTGATCTCCTGTACCAAACTCACGCGATACCGCGTGAGGTCTCGAAGTTCACGTATGGGCTGCGGGGGCACGAAACTCCCGCGGAGCAATCCGTGCTGCAGCAAGTCCGCAATCCACTCGCTGTCTTTCTGGTCCGTCTTCCGGCCCGGCACGGCTTTGATGTGCTGGGCATTCACCAGCAACACCTCGAACTGCTCCGCAAGAATGTTCCACACTGGCTTCCAGTACACGCCGGTCGACTCCATGGCCACATGTGTCACGCCGCACTGCGCGAGCCAATCAGCCAACTGCAGCAGATCGTGAGTGAAGGTCCCGAAGCGTTTCTTCTCTTTACGGCTCTTCCCCTTGGCCTCCGCCCACAACACACATGCGGTAATACTCTTCTTATGTACGTCCAAACCACAACAGCAGAGATAGAGAACTTCCATCGCGCGACTCCTTTCCACCGCGCGGCGTTGGACGCTTCGAAAAAGCGAAAATCTCCTACGCGTGCTCCCCGAAACTTCTGGAGGCTACAATTCGTTGTGCTTCTCAGCGTCCCAGCCATACTCATATGCGGGCTCTGCGAGCGCCAGAGTAGCTCGGCCTCTGTCGCCAACGCGGCTGTACAAACGCTACGCCATCTCGGGCCCATTTTCATCTTTCTTTGTGGGCCCCTGGGGACCATGACTTACTCATATCGCAACGCAATAATCGGATCCACGCGCATCGCCCGCCGCGCTGGTATATAACAAGCCGCCAACGCGACAACGATCAGCAGCCCCGCCGTGATCAAAAAGCTCGGCGCATCAAACGCACCGATCCCGTACAGCAAGCTGCTCATGCTCCGCGCCAGCAAAGTAGAAATTCCCAGCCCCACCACCACGCCCGCGCACACCATCGCCATCCCATTTGCCAAAATCAATCGCAACACATCACCAGGCTGCGCCCCCAGCGACATCCGTATCCCAACCTCCTGCGTCCTTTGGCTCACCGAATACGACATCACGCCGTACGTCCCGATCGCCGCCAGTAGCAGCGCCAGCAATCCAAATCCTCCAAGCAGTTCCGCCCCAATCCTCGGCGCCGTCAGCGATTCCACCAAGACCTGCGGCACCGTCTGCACGTCCAGCAAAGGCACGGTCGGCCCCAGCGCTTGCACCGCGCTCCGCACGCTGGGTATGGCCTTTTCCGGATCGCCCTTCGCACGCACATACAGCACGATGCCCGGAGAGTAATGCTGCTTCAGCGGCACGTACACGATCGCTTGCGGCGCTTCCCCCATCGTCTGGTACTTCACCGTCGCCACTTCGCCCACAATCGCAATATCCCAAGTCTCGCCAAGAAAGTGGATGTGCTTCCCAATCGGATCTTCTCCCGGCCACATCTGCTCCGCCGCCGCTTTATTCACAATCCCGGCCATCGCACCTTGCGCATCATCGTGCTCGTTAAAATCCCGTCCCTCGAGCATCGTGATTCCCGCCGCCGAAAAAAATCCCGGCTCCGTCGCAATCACCGGCGTCAATTTCCCGTTGCGCGGATCCGTGATATCCACTCCATCCGTAAACGTCGTGCGCGCCAACCCCCCGCTAAACGGGTACGTATCCGAAATGCTCGCGCTCTCCACCGTCGAAACTCCCCCCAGCCTCTCCACCACATCTTTATAAAACTGCTCCGCCCGCGCCTGCGTGTAATGCTCCGACCCCAGGTTCACAAACATCACCAGCTCGTGCTTCACTTCAAATCCCGGGTCCATCCCCTGCGCATTCCGCAAGCTATGGATAAACAACCCCGCCCCGGCCAGCGCCACCAGCGATAGCGCCACCTGCACCATCACCAACACGCCGCGCAGCCCGTACCACCGCGCGCTCCCCGTCGGATTTCCCGTCCGATCTTTTAAAGCCGCAATCCGGTCCGCTTTCGAAGCCTGCAGCGACGGCATCAGCCCGAACAGCACCATCGCCACCAGCGCAAGCCCTAGCGTGTACAGCAGCACCCGCCCATCCAGCGAAAAATCCAGTCGCCGCTGCAATCCCGGCGGCAACAAAAGAAGCAGCGCCGACCGCCCCCAATACGCCACCAAAATTCCCAACCCGCCCGCCGCAAGCCCGATCAGCAAACTCTCCGTCAACAATTGCCGCACCAGCCGGCCTCTCGACGCCCCCATCGCCAGCCGCACCCCAATCTCCCGCTGCCTCTGCGTTGCCCGCGCCAGCAGCAGATTCGCCACGTTCGCGCACGCAATCAGCAGCACCAGCCCGACGATCACAAACATCAGTGATCCAGCCTTCACATAAACGCTCCGCAGTTGCGGCGGTATCGCCGTCTGATCGATCGGCACGAGCATTTCGTTCCGCCCGCCATTGTCTTTCGGATACTCCTTCTCGAGTTCCAGCCCCAGGTTGTGAATCGACTCTCGCGCCTGCGCCACCGTCACTCCGGGCTTGAGCCGCCCCACCATCGCCGCCATCCGAAATCCGCGATCGTTAAACCATTTCTTGTTCTCGTCCGTCAGCACCTGGTCGTGCATCAGCATCGGTACCCACGCGCCCGGGCTGCCCAGCGCCCCCACGTCGTGGAAGTAACTCGGCATAATCCCGATCACCGTGAAGTCCTGCTGGTTGAGCTGAATCGTTCGCCCCACCAATTTCGGATCTCCGCCAAATTCCCGGTTCCAAAGCGCATAACTGAGCACCACCACCGGCGTCGGCGTCTTGCCTTCTTCTTCCGAAAAACCGCGCCCCACGTCTGGCTGCACCCCAACCACGTCAAAGAAGTTCGCATTCACCAGTTCGCAGAACGTCTGGATTTTTTTCCCACCGAGGGTCAGGTCCGCGCCTTCAAAAACCACAATCGCCGCCCCGGAGAACACGTCATTTTTTTCGCGATAGTCGACCGCATTCAGATACGGCGTAGGCAAATATTCCTGCAGCGGCCCTCCGCGGCTCTGCGCCGTCGAAAAAAGGCTCATCAATCGCGAAGGCTCCTTCACCGGAATCGTCTTCAAAAATATCGCCTTCGCCAAAGTAAAGATCGTCGTGTTCACCCCGATCCCCAGCGTCAGCGACAGCACCGCCACCGCCGTGAATCCCGGCGACTTCGCCAGCATCCGAATCCCATACCGCAAATCCTGCAGAAAATTTCCCATGGGAACCTCCTTGGGATGTGTGCGGGAACCCTTAAAGAACACTCATTCCGATTGCGTAGGCCAACACGGGCAGCCTACTCCCTTCACGCTTTTGAAACAACGAACCTTTCCGCTCAGCTGCCACAATTACTGAAGACGCAGCCAACGCGAAAGAGCTAGCCGAAGTTATGCTTGTGTCCAGTTATCGTGGAACGTATCTCCCCGCCGCGCATCCAATTCCGCGAGGTCTTCCCATGCGATCCGACATCGTTCCCGGCGCCATCTTCCCCGACTACGAGCTTTCCGACCACACCGCCAAGCGCCGCAAACTCTCCGGCCTTCAGGCACAGCATCCCATGGTTCTCGTCCTAAGCCGCGGCGGCTTCTGCCCCAAAGACCGCCGCCAGGCCGAACTCCTCGTTCAACTCCATCGCGAACTCGAGGTCGCCTATTGCCGCCTCGTTACCATCAGCACCGACAACATCACCGAAACCAATGAATACCGCACCGGCGTCGGCGCTCACTGGCCTTTCCTCTCTGACCCCTCCCGCATCGTCCAAAAAGCTCTCGACATCGCCGAATACACCGATCCCGCCCACAATCCCATGATCCCCCATGTGATTGTCCTCGAGCCCGGTCTAGTCGTTTATAAGGTGTACAACGGCTACTGGTTCTTCGGCCGTCCCACGCTCGAAGATCTCCGCCAGGACTTGCGCGCAGTCACCAAAAAATGCCGCCCCGATTGGGACATCACCACGCCCGAACTCCGCGCCGCCTGGCAGCAAGGCCGCAAGGATCTCTTCTATCCCTACGGCAAAACCTACGCCCAAACTCTAGGCGAACAGGATTAGCCTCCGAGGCGCCTCCAACGCGAGCCCTGACTCCTCAATCCGCGCGCCCGCTAAGTATCTGTAAATAAATAAAGGTATCAATCTCGGAGTCATTGCATTATGCTTCGCAGACATGAACACGCTTTCCGAATTGAAGCGGAAGTTTCGTTCTGTTTGGCCACATTTGGACGAGCGCACGCGCCGCATCATGGCCGCCAATGAAGCCGTGAGCTTGGGCTATGGAGGAGTTTCGCTGGTACGGCGTGCCTGTGGCTTGTCGCGCAAGGCGATCGCCAAAGGTATTGGCGAAATCCGAGGAGACAGCCGGCCGTTGGTGGGCCGCGTGCGTCGGCCCGGGGCGGGACGCAAG
This sequence comes from uncultured Acidobacteriota bacterium, assembly GCA_963767755.1. Lineage (GTDB taxonomy): Bacteria > Acidobacteriota > Terriglobia > Acidiferrales > UBA7541 > Acidiferrum. The sequence continues at coordinate 237,805 of CAVYFO010000037.1, forward strand.
CCCATCACGCAGTCCGATCCGCGCTTGGTGCAAACGCTGGAAGGGTTGATCGATGAGCAAACGCGCGGGGACCCGGAGTCTGCTCTGCGATGGATTTGTAAAAGCACGCGGGCGATTGCCCGGGAACTTGACCAGCAGAAACATCCGGTCAGTCACATGAAGGTCGCGCAGATTCTTCACGACCTGGACTATAGCTTGCAGAGCAATCGCAAAACCGAGGAGGGTGCAGATCACCCCGATCGCGATGCGCAGTTTCGACACATTAACGCGGCGGTGAAGAAATGCCTGAGCCAAGGCAGCCCGGTGATTTCGGTAGACACGAAGAAGAAAGAACTCATAGGAAACTACGACAATGCCGGTCGGCAGTGGCTGGCAGTAAAACAGCCCCGCAAAGTTCAGGGTCACGACTTCCCCAGCCCCGCAGTTCCCCGCGCCTATCCTTATGGTATTTACGACATCGGACGCAACGCTGGTTTTGTCAATGTGGGAACCGACCATGACACCGGCGCTTTTGCCGTGGCCTCCATTCGCGGATGGTGGCGCATGGAAGGCCGACACATCTATCCGCATGCCAAGACGATTCTGATCACGGCCGACGGCGGCGGAAGCAACGGGTGGAGGTTGCGGTTGTGGAAACTGGAATTGCAGAAGCTCGCCGATCAGACGGGATTGTATCTTTCGGTTTGCCACTTTCCTCCCGGCACCAGCAAATGGAACAAGATCGAGCATCGGCTGTTTTCCTTTATCTCGTCAAATTGGCGCGGTGAACCATTGCGAGATTACGAAACGGTCGTCCATCTCATCGCAAAGACAACTACGGCGAAGGGATTGAAAGTCACCTGCAGATTGGATCGCCGCAAATACCCGACGGGACGCGAGGTAAGCAATGCGCAAATGGAGCACCTCAACCTGGAACGTAACAAGTTTCATGGTGAGTGGAACTACGTCATCAAACCAAACGCAAAGATAAGTTGATACCTTTATTTATTTACGGTGCCTAACCTCCCGCTCCTAAATCTTCACCCAATCCTCCGTTAACCGCCCCTCCCCACAGCCCCATAACCTCATTCCACTTGCCCGATTAGCGTTAACCAGGTTGCCTAACACACCGGCGAGATCCCGCGCAGAAAACTCCGAGACTGGCCAAGAAACTCCTTACGGTCGTTTCTAAGAACGCTTAGAATGTTTGTTTTTTCTCAACCATTCAACAAAGAGCTGAAGGGAAAGAATGGCAAAATGCCCCGGGCGATTTTCGTAGCGACAGCGCTCATAGGGGGCGGTCGCTTCGCGCCGTGGTTTGCAACGGGTATGGGGATCACATGAACCGACGGGATTTTGTACGGCTTGGATGGGCCACCGTGATCGCGACAGGCGCAGGTAAGCTGCGGCCCGCGTTTGCTCAGTCGCTAGCGCCCCGCCAGGTTCCGGGGCCGCTACCGCATCCGTTGATGGCGAGCTTGAATCCGAAGGCCACAGGCCCCTCGGCGGATTTCACCCTGCGAATTGCACCGATGATGGTCGAGCTGGCCCCTCAGGTTGTAATCAGCACCATCGCTTACAGCAACAAGGTTCCTGGCCCCATCCTGCGGGTGCGCGAGGGCCAGCCCGTCACCGTCGACGTTGTGAACGAAACGGATGTTCCGGAATACGTGCACTGGCATGGCCTGTTCGTTCCGCCGGAAGCGGATGGGGCAGAGGAAGAAGGCACGCCCCCGGTCCCGCCCCACGGCCGCCAGCGTTATCAATTCGTGGCCAAGCCAGCGGGTTCGCGATGGTACCACTCCCACACGATGGCAATGCTGGATCTGCATCGGGGCTCCTACACCGGCCAATTCGGTTTTCTCATGATCGATTCCGCGAATGACCCTGGGCTCTACGACCAGGAGGTCTTTCTGGCGCTGCGTGAATGGGAGTATTTCCTGTCTACGATGGACCCGGATGAGGAGCAGGCGGATCCCGGCGCCCCGATGCCCGAGAAACCTTCCACTCCAGACAAGCGTCCGAACGGGCTCGAAGTCAGCGCTCCTCTTTACTCAATCAACGACAAAATGCTCGGCGCGGGGGATCCCCTCCGCGTGCAATCGGGTCAGCGCATCCTGATGCACCTGCTCAACGCCAGCGCCTCGCAAATTCATCGCCTGGCTTTGTCCGGCCACAAGTTTCAAGTGATCGCGCTTGACGGCAATCCCGTCCCCGCGCCTCAGCCGGTTGATGTGATTGAAATCGCACCGGGAGAGCGCGTGGATGCGATTGTGGAGATGAATCAGCCGGGCGTCTGGATTTTAGGTGAGCTGCGCAACGTCGCGCGGCAATCCGGCATGGGCATCGTGGTGGAGTACGCTAACCAGCAGCAGCGCGGGCGATGGACTCCGCCTCCGAAGGCGCGCTGGGATTATACAATCTTTGGCAAGACCGCGCCGCATCCCGCGCCGGACGAGACCATCGACATGGTTTTTGAAAAAGTGCCGGGGGGGCCCCACGAGATCAATCACTGGCTCGTCAACGGCACGGAATATCCGCATGAACGCGAATTCGTCTTCCGTGAGGGAGGCCGCTACCGGCTGGTGTTTCACAATCGCAGTGACGATTCCCACCCGCTGCACATCCACCGGCACCTGTTCGAGCTTGTCGAGCTCAACGGCAAGCCGACTTCCGGCATCAGGAAGGACACGGTGATCGTTCCCGCATTTGGGCGCGCCTCCGTGGATCTAGTCGCCGACCAGCCGGGCCTCACGCTCTTTCACTGCCATATCCAGCAGCATATGGACTTTGGTTTCAAGACGCTATTTCGTTACGCCTAAGCGCCGCGTCGCCTCAAGAACAGGCGGTTTCAGCGATTCCGCGAAGCCGACGGTCTAAAGGACCACCGAAAAAATCCGTGTTACGGGTTTTTCACACATTCGACATACACGGGAAATATGGAAGGGATACAAACCACCGTTTGGCAATTATAGAACCAGAAATCCAAACGGGAGGAATCGCATGAAGACGATCGGGGGAGGGTTCCGAGCGGCAGCGCTCATCGGCGGGGCCGCCTTGGCGCTGGCATTCGCAGCTGGGACGCGGGCACAGAATCAAGACTCACAGGGTCAAAACTCCAACGGCAATCAGTGGCCGTACGGCAATCCGACTCCAGACAAGTCAGACAACAGGTGGCCTTACGCAACAAAGGGCCGCTCGCCCGTGCTTGCGGTGGTTGGCGATGTCGCTTGCCAGCCAGGCGAGACGGAGCCGATTGGTGAGAAGGCCGGGGAAAATTGCGACGGGGACTCCGCTCAGAATCTGTACGCATCCCAGGCGGCCACTGCGAAGCAGATTGAGAATATGAAGCCTAACCTCCTCGCGCTCGTCGGAGATGAGCAATACCAGGTAGGCCAGTATTCGGACTTTGAGAACTCCTACGAATTGACGTACGGCGCTTTCAAATTCATCACCCGACCGGCGCCTGGCAACCACGAGTTTTATGTCGAGCACGGCGCCGTCGGCGTTGCCGGCTACGGCTACTTCTCCTACTTCAACGGCGTCCAGCACAATGCCGATGGAACCATGATGACGGCTACCATCGCCAACAACCCGGACACCGGCGGTACCTTCACCCAACCCGTGCCGTATTCGGATGGACAGGCAGGGCACTTCGAGCAGACGGGCGGACTCGGAAACACAGTACCGGCGGGGGGCCCAGTCGGAGTCGCAGATGGCTGGTATTCCTATAATCTGGGCGCGTGGCATCTGATCTCGCTCAATATCGAGTGCGAGACACAGCCGGGCGGCTGCTCGAACACGGGCTCCTGGTTTGCCGCCGAACTCGATTGGCTGAAAAACGATCTCGCCGCGAATCATTCCGCGTGCACTCTCGCCTATTGGCACCAGCCCACATTCAGCGCTGCCAACGGCCTTGGCGAAGAGGGCACGACTGCTCAGGCTTTTTGGCAACTGCTCTATGAGTACGGAGCCGATCTGGTGCTGAACGGACACGACCACCTCTATGCCCGCTACCGCCCCCTTGACCCCTCCGGGAATTACGATCCAAAGAAGGGCATACGCGAATTCATCGTGGGCACCGGCGGCGAAACACTCGATACAGTCGTCACCACCGACACAACGACCGCCGATCCTAGCGGCAACCCGAACTTCAACGCTACGAATCTCGAAGCGGCCAGCGGGGAATTCTGGGGCGTGATGGGCCTGACGCTCAATCAGAACGGCTACGCCTGGGATTTCGAGTCCGCACTGAAGGATCCTGCACAGACAACCGGTCCGGCTTCTTACAGCGACAAGGGCGTCGGCACCTGCCACGGTGGGCCTGGCTGGGGTCGGTAACAACTGGGGTGGTGACAACCAGGGCAATAACAACAACTAGGTTGCTTTCACCAGGTTGTCTTTGACCTTTCGTTCGGTACAGATTCCCCACCCTTCGTGACGCGAAGGGTGGGGAATTTTATCTTGCCTCGCCCACTCCCAATCTTGCGCTCTTCTTCTTCTTCGGTGACTATCCTCGGTTCCGACGGAGTCTTGTGGCTCGAAGACGTTGGTTGCGCTGAGCCGGAATGGTCCGGCTCGCTCGCTGCGTACCTGCGAGATTTTCGGCAGCCTCGGAAGTTTCACGTATGTAACGTGTTCAGAGGTCGCGGCTGTGGCTTCGATCTCGGCGGGATCCACGCACGGGAGTATGGCAGTAAGAACGGCGTTTATCGTTTTCTTTCATCCGGGCGTGTAGTTGTCTTACCACACATGTGGCCCACGCAACTACCATCGGAATTGTATTGACACGACTATCATCACTCTGGTATACTCTTTTTGTTCAGAAGTGCGCCTCGCTTCCGCGGGACTCCCCTTAAATCTCAAATCTTTCTTTCTGGAGAATCCTATGTCTACAAATCACTCCAAGGACCGCGCGTCCTTGTGTACTTTCACGTTCGCCGATGGCCGCCAATGCCGCATTCCGCGTCGCAACGGCCATCCGTATCTCTGTACCTTCCACGCCCGCAAAGAAGCGCAAGCCTTTGCCAGCGAGGAAGCCGGCGAGGACATCGCCTTTTTCCTCTCCGGCGGCTACGTGTCCGCCGGTGACTTGAGCTTCGCCCTGAGCCGTCTTTTCGCCGCCGTCGCCCAGGGCCAGATCAAACCCAAAACCGCCGCCACCCTCGCCTATCTCGGCCAAACGCTGGTCCAAACCCTCCATCTCTCCCAGAATGAGTACATCTCCGCCTTCGGCACAGAATCCTGGGAAAGCACCGTCGCCCACAATTTCAAGGAGTCCGGCTACCGCCAATGCCCGCCTCCCAAGCCCGCGCCCCAGCTCTCTTCCGTCGCGCCACCGCCAGCCCCAGCCCCAACTCAACCCGTCGATGCTGAAGCGTCCACCCCAGAGCCCGACCCCAACAAGCGCCCAAACTAGCCTCAAAATCCGATGTTCTATAACCCCTTTAAAATGAACACTTTTTAAACTCTATCAAAACAAAGAACTTTATCCATTTTTAGAATGAACAGTTTCACAAAACCCTAGGCCGTAGTTCCATCAATAGCAGAGGGCTAATTCGGGGGTAATCTGTTGAGAACCCGCGGGTTGCGCCAAAGCATGAGTGTTCTTTGGTTCTCATGTAATAGTAAATATTGTGCTTGACAGTGGCAACACGATGTGATTATGTGTTCGCATGTATATCTCCATCGTCCCCAACCGCAACTCCCCGCCCGCCATCCTCCTGCGCGAAGGCTGGCGCGAGGGGAAGAAAACCCGCCAGCGCACCTTGGCCAATCTTTCTGATTGGCCAAAGGAAAAAATCGAAACCTTCCGTCGCCTGCTGCGGGACGAGCGCCTGGTCTCTCCCGAGGATCTATTCGCCTCGCAGAAGACCATTCCTCACGGCCATGTGGAAGCCATCCTGGAAATGATCGGCCGGCTCAAGCTGGATCGCCTGATTTCGGCGCAGCGCTGCCGCGAGCGAGATTTGGTGGTGGCCATGATCGTTCAGCGGTTGATCGATCCCTGCTCGAAACTGGCGACCACCCGCGAGTGGCACACCACCACCCTGGCCGAGGAGTTGGGAGTAGTCGAGGCCACCGAGAATGATCTGTACGAAGCCATGGACTGGCTTTGGGAGCGCCAAGAGCGCATCGAGAAGAAGCTGGCCGCTCGCCATCTGAGCGAGGGTGGCTTGGTGCTCTATGACGTGTCGAGCAGTTTCTATGAGGGACGCACTTGCTCGCTGGCGCAATTTGGACACGACCGCGATGGGAAGAAAGGTCTGCCCATCATCGTGTACGGGGTGATGACCAATGGCGAGGGATGTCCGGTGGCGGTGAGCGTCTACGCGGGGAACACGGGAGACCCCACGACGGTAGCCGACCAAATCGAGAAGCTGCGGGAGCGGTTTGGATTGTCTCGGGCGGTGATGGTAGGAGATCGCGGAATGCTGACTCAGCCGCAGATTGAAAAACTCAAGCAGCATCCCGGTTTGGGTTGGATCACGGCGTTGACGAGCACGGCGATTCGTGAATTGGTGAAGCAGGGGGCTTTGCAACTCTCGTTGATGGACCAGAAGAATCTGGCGGAGATCACGGCACCGGATTATCCCGGGGAGCGGCTGATGGTTTGCCATAACCCGGTGTTGGAGGAGGAGCGCAAGCGGAAGCGGGAGGCGTTACTGGCCGCCACGGAGAAGAGCTTGGAGAAGATCGGCCAGGAGGTGGCGCGGCGCAAGAAGAAGGCGCTCACGGCCGCGGAGATTGGGCTGAAGGTTGGAAAGGTGTTGGGACGCTACAAAATGGGCAAGCACTTTGACTGCAAAATCGGCGAGGGCCGCTTCCTTTGGAGCCGTCGTGCAGAGTCGATCGAGCAGGAAGAGAAGCTGGACGGAATTTATGTGCTGCGCACCAGCGAGCCAGTGGAGCGGCTTTCGGCGGAAGATACGGTGCGCAGCTACAAGAGCCTGGCGGAAGTGGAACGGGCTTTTCGGTGTCTGAAAGGGATCGATCTGTTGGTGCGGCCGATTCGGCATCGGAGTGAGGATCGCGTGCCGGCACATATTTTTCTATGCGTGTTGGCCTACTATGTGGAATGGCATCTGCGCCGGGCTTGGGCGCCGCTGCTATTCGAAGATGAAGAGCGGTGGGAGGAGCGCAAGCGCCGCGATCCGATTCTTCCGGGGAAGCCCTCGGATTCCGTGCAGCGCAAGAAGCGCTCGCATCAAACTGCGGAGGGTCTCCCCGTGCACAGCTTCGAGAGCTTAGTGCGGGAGTTGGCCAGCCGGGCGCGAGTGACTTACGCAGTCAAACCGCAGAAGGCGGAGGAGAAAACGAATCTAACGTTCCGCCAAGTGCCGGAGCCAACGCCGGTGCAGGCCCGAGCCTACGAACTGATTCAGATGTTCCCAGTAACGGGAAGCTGAATCCTGTGCTATCTCTTCGGGAATCAGCAGAATACTTTCTCGGACCTCATGGAACTTCGGCCTAGGGGGGTGGTCAAGCTGTTGGGGGGTGCAGACCGGGGGGATAGTCGACAGAATGGACCGGGCGGATCCCTGACACTATCAATAAGGGCAGGCGCATTCTCTCCCGAACGCAGTCGCTTTCCGTCGACTTTCCTCTTAATCCGTTTGATCCGTCGCAAGTCCGGCGCAGGACCATGAATGGCCCGCCGGGCCCTTATAGCCGCCGCTCCTAGCTCTCGATGAGGCCCTTCTCCAACATCTCCTCGTCGCTGAGCCACAGGTCGGGGAAGTTGGCTGAGCCGAGCCGAAGGATATCTTCCAGCGCTCCGCGGACTTCCTTGAGCCCGAAGTCCACGCCAATGCGCTCCAGCAGTTCGATCAGTGCTTGCGCGCCTTCCGCCAGCGCCGGCTTGGGCGTTGCTCCTACACTATCCAGGCGGTGGTAGGTCGCCACATAAACTGAGCTAGGTCCCGTGCCGTGTCGAACAATGTGCAAAAATCCCCGTGTCTTCGGCTTTTCCGGAGCCAGTCTTGCGGCCAGCCCTGCGTCGGAAGAGAGAGCGCTCATCGTTTCGTGTCCCTCGCCCTGGCGAACGTCCTCAACTGCACCCGCTCGTGCTGCCGCAATTTTCGCACTTGTAGCACGCCCCGTTCGGCACCATCAGCATGCCGCACTCGGAGCACGTCGGCGCGCCCTCGTGCGCGTCGCGCAGTTTCACCGGATCTGGTGTCCAGTTTGTACCGGTCGAAGCCAATACAACGGGGGCCGGTGCTGTGGGCGGTGCCGGCGTGTGCATGGGGACCGCGCTCTCGCCGTTCAGCTTCAAATAGTCGGACGAAATGAATCGTCCGCCGAGCCAGCGCGCCAAATAGTCCAGCACGGACGAAACAAACCGGATATTCGGATTCGCCGTGATGCCCGAGGGCTCAAACCGCGTATTCACCAGCTTGTCCACGAACACTTTCAGCGGAACGCCATATTGCAGGCCGAGCGACACGGTCAACGCTAAACCGTCCATCACGCCGGAAAGCGTCGACCCTTCTTTCGACATCTTGATGAAAATTTCGCCGGGCCGTCCATCAGCGTACATGCCTACGGTGATGTAGCCTTCGTGGCCGCTCACGCTGAACTTGTGCGTCACCGACGCGCGTTCGTACGGCATTTTCTCCCGCACCGCGCGCGCGAACAGTTCGCGTTGCATCGGCTCCGTTCCCGTTGCCGCCGCCGGCTCCGCCTTCTTTTCTTCTTTCGCTCCGCCCGCATTCAGCGGCTGCGAACGCTTCGAGTTGTCCCGGTAAATCGCCACGGACTTCAGCCCCAGCTTCCAGGACTCGATGTACGCGTTGCTGATGTCTTCGACCGTGGATTCCTCGGGCATGTTGATGGTCTTCGAGATGGCGCCGGAAAGAAACGGCTGCGCCGCCGCCATCATCTTCACGTGGCCGATCCAGCTGATCGAACGCCCGCCGCCCAGCGGCGCCAGCGAGCAGTCGAACACCGGCAAATCTTCCGTCCGCAGATACGGCGCGCCTTCGATTTTTCCCTGCTTGTCGATATAAGAAACGATTTCGCTGGTCTGCTCCGGCGAATAATGCAGCCGCATCAGCGCCTGTGGCACCGTGTTATTGACGATCTTGATCAACCCGCCGCCCACCAGCTTTTTGTGCTTCACTAGCGCCAGATCCGGCTCGATTCCCGTGGTGTCGCAATCCATCATGAAGCCGATCGTGCCCGTCGGCGCCAGCACGGTGACTTGCGAATTCTTGTAACCGAATTTTTCGCCGTGGTGCAGCGCGTTGTCCCACGATTCCTGCGCCGCCATGAACAATTCCGTCTGCACGTGCTCCGGCTTGATCCCGCGCATCGCGTCGCGGTGCATGCGAATCACGTCCAGCATCGGCTCGCGGTTCACTTCGTAGCCCGGAAACGCGCCCATGTTTTCCGCAATCCGCGAGGACTGCGCATACGCCTCTCCGCACATGAGCGCCGTGATAGCGCCCGCCATGTCGCGCCCTTCGTCCGAGTCATAAGGCAGCGCCAGCGACATCAGCAACGCCCCGAGATTGGCGTAGCCCAGCCCGAGCGGCCGGAAATTGTGCGAATTTTCCGCAATCCTTGGCGTCGGGTAGCTGGCGTTGTCCACCAGGATTTCCTGCGCCGTAATCGTCACGTCCACGGCGTGCTTGAACGCCGTCACGTCGAATTGCCCGTTCGACCCGAGAAACTTCATGAGGTTCAGTGAAGCAAGATTGCACGCCGTGTCGTCCAGGAACATGTATTCCGAGCACGGATTCGAGGCGTTGATGCGCGCCGTGTTTTTCGACGTGTGCCAGCGGTTGATTGTCGTGTCGTACTGCATTCCTGGGTCGCCGCAGTGCCACGTCGAATCCGAAATCTTCAGCATCAAATCCCGCGCCCTCATTTTTTCCGTAGGCTGCCCATCGGTGACGTTCTTCGTCCACCAATCCTTGTCTTCCACCACCGCGCGCATGAAGTCGTCGGTCACGCGCACGGAGTGGTTCGCATTCTGGAAGAAAATCGAAGCGTAAGCGTCGCCGTCGATTCCTGCGTCGTAGCCCTGTTCGATCAAAACCTGCGCCTTGCGCTCTTCCTTCATCTTGCATTCGATGAATTCCACGATGTCCGGATGATCGATATTCAGAATCACCATCTTCGCCGCTCGCCGCGTTTTGCCTCCGCTCTTGATCACGCCCGCGAAAGCATCGAAGCCCTTCATAAAGCTCACCGGCCCCGAAGCGATGCCCCCGCCCGATAGCGTTTCCTTGCTGCCGCGCAGCGATGAAAAATTCGTCCCCGTTCCCGAGCCCCACTTGAAGAGCATTCCCTCCGTCCGCGTCAGCCCCATGATGGATTCCATGTTGTCCTGCACCGAATTGATGAAGCACGCCGAGCACTGCGGCTTCGGCTGCACGCCTACGTTGAACCACACCGGCGAATTGAAAGCCACCTTCTGTTCGACGAGCAAATGCGTTAGCTCATCCTTGAACGCGTCGCGCGACGCTTCTGAATCAAAGTAGCCGCCTTCCTGGCCCCACCGCACAATCCTGTTCACCACACGGCTGATCAGCTGCCGCACCGAGCCTTCGCGCTCGCGCGAGCCCGGCTTCCCGTGAAAATATTTGCTGGTGACGATGTTCGTCGCCGTCTGCGACCAGCTCTTCGGCACCTCGATGTCTTCCTGCCGGAAAATCGTCACGCCCTTTTCGTTCCCGATCAGCGCGGTGCGCTTCTCCCACTCGACCGCGTCGAACGGCGAAATCTTTCCGTCCGTGAAATATCTCTCGAAAGGGAGCCCTTGGTGCGCTCCCGCATTCTCCGCATTCACATCCGTGATCGAAGAATTCCCAGTCAACGCTTGTTTCACTGTAGCCATCCCGTTCCTCCGCTGCCTCGGGTTCCGCTCTTCGCGGGGAACCCCTTAATTTTACTCCACTGCGTCCCGCAGGGTGCTGGGCGGACCCTGTGGGGCACCGCACGTCGAATCCAAAAATCCGTTCGCCAAATCAGAGAAAAAAGCGGCCGCTCAGCAGCCGACCTTTCCATCGACCGCCTTGCGGTCACGCTCAAAACCATTACAAAACGCCAATGCTCTGCCGCGGGCCGCTGGGTCTCACTCAGCCTCACAGCAAGTGTCGCGCCTGAAATGCGGGCGCGGAGCTTATACTTCGCGCTCGATTTTTTGTTTAGTCCCGGGCTGACTTCGCGGAATCGTTACGGACCTATTTCCCATCCCGACTCGGTCCGCCTGGCGCTTCCACGTCCCCCGAATCTGGAATCGCAGTATCAACGTCTGCGAAATTCCTGTCAAGAGAAAAACGCAAAATGTGGTTGACGTTTTCGTACCACGTCTATTTGTAGTGGTGCCCTTTCTGAACAACTTCTCTGCTTGCAACGGCTTTGGCGCATTTCCGCCGCGCGCTACACTTGTTGCATCTTACTTCACATGAAGCGCGCGCTCCTCATTCTATCGCTTGTTTTTGCTTCCGCGCTTCCCGCGGCGCTCCGCGCACAGACGCAAGCGCAAGCAGCCGCGCCATCCGCGGTGCATTTCACGTATGGCAAAAAGCTGCGCATCGCGGGCGTGCCCAACTCCGGAAAGATTAACGATCGCCTGTATCGCGGCGCACAACCCGGAGAGCGGGGTCTGCTCGCGCTAAAAAAACTCGGAATCACGACCATCGTCGATTTGCGCGCCGAAGATCCCGCGAGAACTAATTGGGAAGAGAAAAAAGCAGAATCGCTCGGGATGCGTTTTGTGCGGATTCCGGTCGGCGGATGGTCTACTCCGACGGACCAGCAGGTCGCGCAGTTTCTTTCTCTTTTTCCCAACGATCCGCAGGAAAAGGTCTTCGTGCACTGCGAGTTCGGCGAGGACCGCACCGGCGTTTTTGTCGCCAGCTATCGCATGGCCTTCGAGAAGTTCCCGCCGGATGAAGCTCTGAAGGAAATGTATTATTTCGGATTCCACGGCTTCTGGCATCCGTCAATGGCCACATTCGTCGAAAACTTTCCCGCACGGCTGGCTAGCGCGCCGCCTCTTGTTGCCTTCAAACAATGCGAAGTGAATCTCAGCTGCGGCGGTTTATGAAGCGCACCGGAATCTTGTAGTGCCGGAGCGTTTTTACTTTCTGAAAAGTCCGCGATTGTTACCGGAGTAAAAATAGATTAGTTCCTCGGGGCAAGATAAAGACAATGCTCAGCCTTGGCCCGGCTACGCAGGTTAGAGTCCCCTCATCTGGCTCTCTTGCTCTAGTACTTCCGTACCCTTCCAATCAGGACGCTTGCTTCATTTAATAGGACAACACCCTTCCGTATCATCCATGGCAGTTGGGAATCTTCCACCTGAGGGGAAGGCCACCATGCAAGTAGGCCGTTATCAAGTTATCGATGTGATTGGCGCCGGCGCGAACAGCAAGGTCGTGCGCGCGCACGATCCCATGATCGGGCGCATCGTCGCCATCAAACTGTTTTCTCCAGCATTAGCCCAAGGCGCGGGCCGCGACCGCTTCCTTCAAGAAGCACGCGTGGTCGGTCAGCTTTCGCATCCCTGTATCGTCACGCTACACGACATGGGCATTGACGAGCCGACGCAAACGCCCTATCTCGTGATGGAATTCATGGAAGGGCAGCCGCTCGACAAGATTCTGAGCAAGGGAAGCATACCGCTGCCGCGGGCTTGCGCGTGGACCGGCGAAATTGCTTCGGCCTTGAATTTAGCGCATCGCAGAGGCGTGATCCACGGCGACATCAAGCCCGCCAACATTTTGATTCTCGATGACGGCCGCGTGAAACTGACCGACTTTGGCATGGCGCGCCTCGCGAGCCACGATAAGAAGGACACGCCGCTGCTGGGCACGCCGGCCTACTGGTGCCCCGAGCAGATTCTGGGACGGCCGCAGGACGCGCGCTCTGATATTTTTTCGCTCGGGGTCGTGCTATATGAGCTGGTCACCGGGAAGCGCCCCTTCGACTCTGATTCGCTGCAAGGGATTTGCACGAGGGTGCTTTCTTCGAAGCCGCTTCCCGTTTCGCAGGTGAATCCTTCGGTGCCCACGGCGTTCGATGCGATTCTCGCCAAGGTTCTGGAGAAAGATCCGGCACACCGCTATCAGTCCGTGGATTTGCTGGCCGCCGAATTGTATCCCTTGGCCCGCCGCAAGACAGCGGCTCCGCTGCAGACGCAGCCCACCAGTTTCCGTGAGCGTGCCACTCGCTTGTTGCGTTCCGCATGAGCCCTGCTCTTCAGACCGGCCGATACGAAATCCTCGAGACTCTCGGATGCGGAGCTACCAGCCGCGTCGACAAGGCGCGCGACACCATCATTGGCCGGACCGTCGCGCTAAAGTCCTTTCTCCAGGGTTTCGGCAAAAACAGCGAGCAACAATTTCTTCGCGAAGCGCAAACCATCGGGCTGCTATCGCATGGCTCGATCGCGCAGCTCTACGACGTCAATACCGACAGCGCTGGATCTGCTTTTCTCGTGATGGAATTCGTCTCGGGGCAAAACCTCGAACAATTATTGGCGCAATCGCCCATCGCGTTCGCTACCGCAGCGGTGTGGGCCGCTGATATTTCTTCCGCGCTCGCTTATGCGCACCGCGCTGGAATTATTCACGGCGACGTCAAGCCCAGCAACATTCGCGTGACCGAAGACGGCAAAGTGAAGCTCGTGGATTTTGGAGTCGCGCGGTTTGCTTCCCAGGTTTCCGGCTCCGACCGGGTGCTGGGCACGCCCGCTTATCTTTCTCCGGAGCAAATCGAAGGAAGGAAGCAGGATGGACGTTCTGATCTTTTCTCGCTGGGGATTGTGCTATACGAGATGATCACCGGGGTGCGGCCGTTTGCGGGAGAATCGCTTGGGGATGTGTGCGCGCAAATTCTGACCGGCAGCCCTATTCCACCCTCGAAACGGAATGCGGCGATTCCGGCTGCGTTCGATCGCATCCTGGCGCGCTGTCTCGCGAAGAACCCGGATAACCGCTACCAGTCAGGCAGCGATCTGGCGCGTGCGCTTTATCTGGTGGCCCGTTGCGGGACACGGCTTTCTCCGCAACCGAATCGCACTTACTGGTTTCTGCGGCCGGCTCATCCGCGCGATTTGCTGGCGATTGCATCGGCGGTGCTGCTGCTTGCCAGCGCGGCGATTACGGCGAGTTCGCTGCGCGAACGGCTGCAAACGAAGCGCACACCGACCATCGCCGCGATGCGCGCGAAATCATCAACGGATTTGGTGATTGCGAAGCAGACGCGAGTTTCGCCGGCGGCAGAAGTTCCCAGACAAGCGGAGAGTGTTCCCCAGAAAGAAGGCGCCAAGCAAGCGCCCAAGAAGAGCGCGTCCATCACAAAGACGCTGCAAGAGCGCGAGATTTCGACTTCCGCCCCGCTTCCGGACCGGTCTCCACTTCAAGAATAAGTTTGATTCTTCTGCTGATTTTTCCAGAACGTAAAAACGTTCGATTTCTTCGAGAAAGACCTCGGTTCGTGAGGCTACTCGTAGCGCAGAGCTTCGACGGGATCGAGTTTGGCGGCCTTCATCGCGGGCCAGACTCCGAAGATTAAGCCGATGCTTACGCTGACGATGATGCCAGTGGCCGCGGCCCAGATCGGCACGCTCCCCGGCCATTTCAGTCCCAAACGAACCAGAATCACCAAGCCATTTACCAGTACGAGCGCAATTACGCCGCCGGCGCCGGTGAGCGTCATAGCTTCCAGCAGGAATTGCCAGGTGATGTCTGCGCTCTTGGCGCCGATGGCTTTGCGAATGCCGATCTCGCGCGTGCGCTCCGTGACACTGACCAACATGATGTTCATCACGCCGACGCCGCCGATCAAGAGGCCGATGCCGCTTAGAACGACCGTGGCGAGAGCGACCATGCCCAAAATGCTATGAAACTGCTCGATCTCTTGCTGCGAAGTCTGAATCGAAAAATTGTTTTTGCCGGTGTAAGGAACGTTCCGGCGGCGGCGCAGCACTTCGGTAGCTTGATCCACAGCTTGATCGAGCTGGTTCGGATAGGCCTGGAAACGGATCTGATTTTCGTAGGCAGCGGGATAGACCTTGCGGAACGTGTTGTAGGGGATGAGGACGCGCTTGTCTTCATCGTCCATCCCGAACATGCCCTTGGGCTTCTCGACGACGCCAATCACCCGAAACGGAGAACCATCGATCATCACGTCTTTACCGATCGGCGAAACGTTTGGAAAGAGCACCGGCGCGGCATTTTCGCCAAGCATGACGACTTTTTCGCGATGCAGGTCATCGCCCTCGCTGATGAAGCGGCCCTCGAGCGTCGAGGCATTCGCATAGACCTGGCCGAAATTGGGCTGAACACCGCGAAAATCGACCGAAGTGACTTCACCGTACTTCGTGCGCACGCTGTGTGGTTGTTCCCACCAAGTGAGGAAGACGGTGACATCCTTGACAGCGGGGCAGCGTTCCTTGATGGCGTCGGCATCCTCGAGAGTTAGCGGTTTGCGTTCGCGCTCTTCCTTGGGACGGCGGCCATTGTTAGGGCCCTGGTCGAAGCGCGAGACAAAGGCGGTGTCCGCACCGAACTGCTTGATGTTGTCCTGGACTTGCGCGTCAAAGCCGGTGATAAGCGCCGCGACCAGCATGATGACGCTGACGCCCAGCACCACGCCAAAGACCGTCAGAGTGCTGCGCAGTTTGTGCGCGCGGAGCGTGTCCATCGCCTGCTTCAAGTTTTCGCCGTGTTGTTGCGCCATGTTTGTCTTGGTTGACCCCGCGCAGCGGAATCAACGCTCCTTAGCCATCTGCTCGCAGAGCTTCGATGGGATCGAGCTTTGCCGCGCGCATCGCGGGATAAATTCCAAAGAAGAGGCCCACGCCGGTGGCGACAGAGAGCGAGAGAATCACCGCGCTCATCGGTGTCCGCATCGGAATCGACGTGGCAGCACGCGCCAGAGCCACCACGGCATAAGCCAGGACGATCCCGATAATTCCGCCGGCCGCAGCGAGGACGGCCGACTCGGTCACAAATTGCATCAGGATGTGCTTTTTTCTCGCGCCCAATGAGCGGCGCAAGCCGATTTCCCGGGTGCGTTCGGTGACACTGGCCAGCATGATGTTCATGATGACGATTCCGCCCACGACCAAGAAAACGGCCGTGAGGCCCACCGCGACCATAAAAATGTTTCCTGTGAGCGATTTCCAAAGGCCCATGATGGAATCCGAGCCGATGATGCCGAAACTGTCAGGCGCATCCCAGGCTTCGTGACGCCAGGCGCGCAGGAGCATGCGGGCTTCATCTTCCGAGGCGCCCATCATTTCCGCGTCGCCGGCCTGCAGGAAAAGCGTCAGGGAATCCCGCTGCGTGCCCCATTCCTTGATGTAGGTGCCGAGAGGAATGAACATGAAATTGTCTCGCGATTGGCCGAAGGCGCTGCCGATGACTTCCGATACGCCGACGACTTCGTAGGTGTGTGTACCCGCGCGGATGGTTTTGCCGATGGGGTCCACGTTGTAGAAGAACTTTTTCGCTACGTCCGCGCCAATAAAGCACACGGGAGAATGATGCTCATCGTCTGCTTCGTTGAGGAGCCTGCCGGAGGCGACGTTAAAGCTACGAACGTCCGAATAGTTGGGAGTCACTCCGTCGATGCTAACATCTTCAATAAGGTCGCTGCCTGAGCGGATATCAGAGGAGGTGCCGATCACAGCGGCGATCTGGCTTGTAGTGTGCATGGCCTGCTTGAGGCGGTCGAACTCTTCCATGGTGATCAGGGGGCGCTTCTGTGCCTTGTTCCACGCATCATCGCTGGTGATGATGCCGAAGCGATCGAGGACATAGACGTTTGCGCCGAGGTTGGCGACTTTGTCGGCGACATAGAAATTGAGCCCAGCGACGACACTCATTACGGCGACCAGGGTGGTAACGGCCAGGATGACGCCGAGTAAGGTTAAGAAACTACGGAGTTTATGTGCGCGGAGGGCGTCGAGAGACAACTTCAGCGTCTCGATCATGGTAATGGCACCGCTGCGGAACCTGCCGAGGCTCCAGGGCAGCTTGCGTGCTTGCGGGATAACGCGCCCGAAGCCGCCGATACCTTCGATAGGGGTTACACCCAAACAGTCCTCCACACACAGAAGTTAATACGGGGAAGAGGATCGATTCGTTCCCGTCACTATATAGACGTTGGGGACGGCGGTTTGCTTTCAACGAACTTGAGCCCAGATCGTCTGCCAGCAGGATCATAACGGATATCAGCCCGGAGCGGCTTTGTCTGGAAGCAACGCGGAGCAGAGTTTACAACAGCTCGGAGACCAGTGGTGCTGATTGGCCTGTATTTTCTGTGACTTATGGGCATCCGACTGAGACAGGATGCAAAGAATGGAAGCAACAATTGCCTGGGCTCAAGAATCAGAACTAAGATAGGTGTTGGCAGCTGCTTTTTTGCCCACAACCATGCGCAGGCACTCACTAATACTCGTCGCCGGGCTTCTGCCGGTGTTTGCGGCGACGTCGGCGGCGCAAACCACCCCGACGCCCGCGCCACCGCAAACGCAAGCCGAGAAAACGGCCCTTCTCGACCGGGTGCTGGCCAACGAGAAGAAGAGCGACGAGGCGATGAGTTTCTACGAGCGCATTGAACGGGTGGAAACGCACAAAATCGGGGATGATCCGGTATCTTCGGAAAGCAAAGTTTCCCGGGTGATTCCTGCAGGCACTGGCGTGGATCATATTCCCATCGGGCCGGACGGCAAACCGACCGACGCGGATGCTTACCATGCGGAGCTTTTGAAGCTGGAGCGCGCCTTATCCTGGGCCTCCGATGAAGGCCACGCGCAGCGCGACGCGTACGAGAAAATCGCCAAGAAACGGAAGGAACGCGACGAGTTGATTGACGCCACGCGGGTTGCGTTTCTCTATACCTTCGTTTCCACGGAAACGCGTGATGGCCGCCTTCTCTATAAATACAAAATGGCGCCAAATCCCACCTACAAACCCACCTCTCGAGCCACGTCCATTTTTGCCAAGGTTCATGGGTTTGTGTGGATTGATCCGGTAGCGGGTCAACTCGCGCGTGTCGAGGGCGAGGTCACGGAAGACATCAGTATCGGTTTGTTTCTCGCCAAGATCTATAAGGGCAGCCACTTCATGCAGGAGCAGTATGAAGTGCAGCCGGGGCTTTGGATGCCAACCTTTTCGCAGTATGACTTCGACGGACGGAAATTCTTTAGCTCGATTTCGATTCACGAGAAGACGTTCTATAGCCAATACCACCGAATCGGACCTCCCAAGGAAGCGCTGGCGATGATCCGTGCCGAGTTGGGCAAGACAGACGCCGGCGTTTCTGACCCCTGAAACTTTGTGCAGTATGCTGGGTTATAAGTACTAGAACTAGCCTCGGCCTTTGAAGGAATTGGGGGGCTTTATGACCCGAGCATTCATTTATTGGGGGACGCTTGGCCTCTGCTGGGCTTTGACCAGCTCGGCGGGATTGGCGCAAAGCTCTACGCCGGCGCCTTCGCAAAGCCAGAGTGGGGCGGCGGCAACTGCGGCCGCCGCGCAGAACGGCGCCGCGCCAGCAACTCCTTCTGACGTTAAGAAGCCCAAAAAAATTTGGACCAACGACGACGTGAACAATTTAAGCGGACCGGTTTCGGTCGTGGGGAGCGCGAAAAAATCGGGGAAAGCAAGCTCGGAGGCGACGGCCGACCCGCAGTACATCGCGAGCGTGAAGAAGCAGCTGGAAAAGCTGCGGTCGCAATTGGATGACACGGATAAACAGCTGTCGGATCTTAAGGACTTTAGCGATGGGAAGGGCGCGACGACTTCGGGAGGCTACGAATTCACCAAGGGCTACAACCGGGTGCCCGTGGATCAGCAAATTTCCAACTTGCAGGCGAAAAAAAGCCAGCTGGAAGGGAAGATTGACGCACTTCTGGATGAGGCGAGGAAGAAGGGCATCGAGCCTGGACAACTGCGCTAATTTCTTCGACAAGCGTTCCGCGCCGCTGTAAAATTCACTGCGCCCGGTGGACGCGGGCACGTATGAAATACCATGGGTACCCCTTTCTAGTATTTCGACTCCTCTTGATTTCTATGGTTGCAGCTTGGCTCGCGCCTTTTGCTTCGACGACTCGGGGCGCGCGTGGCACGGCTTTCGATCTTGCAGGAAAGCCAGTCGATCCGCTAAAGGAGTCCGGCGGGAAAGTGGTGGTGCTGGTTTTCGTCCGGACGGATTGCCCAGTCTCGAACCGGTACGCGCCGACGATTCAGAAGCTGAGCGCGGAGCACGAGGCTAACGCGGCGTTCTGGCTGGTTTACCCCGACAAGTCGGAGACGGCGGAAGCGATCCGCAAGCATGACGTCGAGTACGGTTATAAAATTGCCGCGCTGCGCGATCCGGAAAAAGTGCTGGTGAAAGAGAGCGAGGCGCAGATTACGCCGGAGGCGGCGGTGTTCGACGCGCGAGGGCGTCTGGTCTATCACGGGCGCATCGACAATTTGTATGAAGATATCGGGCGGGCGCGCACGATTGCGACGACGCACGAATTGGAAGACGCCATCAAGGCGGCGGCGAACGGCAAGACGCCGGCGGTGAGTACGGCGCACGCCGTGGGATGCTACATTTCGGACCTGGAATGAAAGCCGGGCTGCAAACCCTCTCTGGATTCCTCGCACTTTTCGCGCTCGGAACGGCAGGCATTTCCGGCAGTCACACAGCAGCCGCTCGCAAGGCGGAGCCGCGAGGTGCGCCGCCGCAAGAACGCGTGACGTTCAATCGCGAGATTGCTCCGATCATTTTTTCAAATTGCTCGCAGTGCCATCATCCCGGAGAATCGGGGCCATTTTCGCTGCTCACTTACGCGGACGTGAAATCGCACGCGCGGCAGATCGCCTACATGACGAGCAAACGCACTATGCCGCCGTGGCTGCCCGATCCGGGCGGGCCGAAGTTCGCGGGTGAGCTGCGGCTGACTGACGAGCAAATCGCGACGATTCAAAAATGGGTGGACCAGGGCGAAATGGAAGGCAATCCCGCCGATCTTCCTCCGCAGCCGAAATTCGCCGTTGGCTGGGAACTCGGCAAGCCCGACGTGATCGTGCGAGCAGAGAAGCCGTATTTGCTCGCGGCCAGCGGAACCGATCAGTACTGGAATTTTATCTTTCGGACTCCTGTTCATCGCACGCGCTGGTTGAAAGCGATTGAAATCCGGCCTGGCGATAAACGCCTGGTTCATCATGCGAATGTTTTGGTGGACCGGCAGCAGTCCGGGCGGCGGATGGAAAAAGTGCCCGGAGCGGGTTTTGGTGGGATGGAGCTGATTATCGAATCGGAGACGTTCGATCCGGACAGCCACTTTCTATTTTGGAAGCCAGGCTCGCCGCCGTATGTGGAGCCGGACGGAATGGCGCTGCGGCTGGACAAAACCACGGACCTGATTTTGAACACGCATTTGCAACCGTCGGGAAAACCGGAACTGATTCAACCGACGCTGGGTCTTTACTTCACGGATAAACCGGCGACCTTGCGCCCCATTCTTTTGCAGCTCGGGAATGACCGCGAGCTGGACATTCCTCCCGGCGACAAAAAGTTTTTGGTATCCGACGATTTCGTCCTGCCAGTGGATGCGAGCGTTTTGGCCATTTATCCGCACGCGCACTATCTGGGAAAGGATTTACTCGCGTACGCGACGCTTCCGAACGGAACCCGGAAAGCGCTGATTCACATCAGCAACTGGGATTTGAACTGGCAGGCCGTTTATCACTACGCGCAACCCCTGGACCTGCCTGCGGGAACGAAAATTTCGATGCGCTTTACGTACGACAACTCGGCGGACAACATCCGCAATCCCAACGATCCGCCCATACGGGTGATGGCAGGGAACCGGGCTGTGGATGAGATGGCGCATTTGTGGCTGCAGGTCTTGCCGCATGAATCGGCGGACGCCACCATCGATCCGCGGGTCTTGATTCAGGAAGCGCTGGCGCGGCATCACATTCAAAATGATCCCGGGGATTTCGGGGCGCACTATAACCTCGCGGCTATTCTTCAAATGAAGGGCGATCTTGCCGGGTCGGTTGCGGAGTTCACGCAAGCCGTGCGGATTCAGCCAGACGATCCGATCGCCAACAATGGGCTGGGCGCCGTGCTGCTGGCCAGCGGGCGAATCGACGAAGCCATCACGCATTTGAACACCGCCCTCAAAGGCCGTCCCGATTATTTCGATGCTCACTACAACCTGGGGAACGCGCTGGCCACGCAGAACGATTTCACGGGGGCGCTTTCACAATTTCGCGCGGCGGTTCACTTGAATCCGCAGGATGCCGGCGCAGAGGCAAATCTCGGAAGCGCGCTAGCAGAAACAGGAAACTTGAAGGAAGCGCGATTGCATTTTGAGCGAGCTTTGCAGATCGATCCCAAGAACGAGATAGCACGCGAAAATCTGGAACAACTGAACCGCGATTCGCAGGGCCGCCCGAATTAGGATGCTTTCCGGCGCGGACGAAGCGTTCGTACCCTCGACGGGCAAGCCAACTCTTCTTCTACTCTCGCCGTCCAAGCGTGCAGGCTGGTATCATTCCCCGGCGACTGGGGCAAGCAGCGTGCGAGCGCACAACATTGACTCAGTTCCGGTGTTTCGTGAAGACATCTTCTCTCGATGAGTTCTGATCCTGAGGCCATGAGACAGGCTCCGCTCAGCTTCGCGCGTCGCTGCTCGATACTCACCGTTCTGGTCCTCGGTTTGGCCTTCTCGCTGGCCATGAGCGGGACTTCCCCTAGCCTCTCATCTAAAGATCGCATGCAAGTTTTTGAGAAGGTTTGGAAAGATGTCGATGAGCATTATTACGATCCTGAATTCGGCGGGGTGAATTGGAAGAAGATTCACGAGCGTTACCTGCCGCTCGTGAAGGCAGCGAAAGATGACCAGGATTTCTATGCCACGCTGGATCGGATGACGGCTGAGCTACACGACGCGCACACGCGATTCAGCTCGCCCGAACAGTGGAAGCATCACGAGAAGCATGTCGGCGTGAGCGTTGGATTCCGGGCCGGCTACGTCGAAGGCAAGGTCGTGGTCCTGGATGTGCTGCCGGATAGCAACGCGGCTCGCTCGGGAGTCCAGACGGGCATGATTGTGACCGCTTTGGATGGGCAGCCGATCGCGGAGCGGCTCGCGGCGGCGGCGAAGACGGTATTGCCTTCCTCCACGGAACGGATCACCAAGCTACGTATTCTGAGCGACGTCTTTGCAGCTCCTCTGGAAACTCCCTTTGCCGCAACCTTGCAGCGCGTGGATGGCTCGAAGTTCGATGTGAACTATGCTCGGCAGATTCTTTCCAATGCGCCGCGTGTAACGGCCGCAGAGTTAGCTTCGGGCTTCGGATACATTCGCTTCGACGAGTTCCAGCCTTCGCTGGTCAAAGATTTCAAAGCAGCTCTGGAGAATCTGCGCAGCACACCAGGGTTGATTCTGGATCTGCGCTGGAATCGCGGCGGCGTGGGGGCGACTTTGGAAGCGATGGCGGGATATTTCTTCGACCGGCGGACTCTTTTCGAGAGGAGAATGACCAGAAAAGAGGTGAGCGCCTCGGAACATGACGGCCACCACTCGGAAGAGATGCAGTACTTTGTGGGAAGGAAAGGAGCGCAGATTTATTCCGGCCCGGTTGTGATTCTTGTGAGCGCATATTCCGCGAGCGCCACGGAAGTTTTTGACGCGGGAATGCAAGATACGCGCAGAGCAACACTTGTGGGCAGCCCGTCATGCGGCTGCGTGCTCGGGATTACGCATGAGAGAGTGATGAAGGGCGGCGGCGTGCTGGAGATCAGCGAGATTTTGTGGTTCTCGCCGAAAGGCCGCAAACTGGAAGGTGAAGGCGTGATACCGGATAAGCTTGCTGTTCCGACGATTTCTTCGCTTCAAGAAAAGCAGGACGCGGTTCTCGAGGAAGGCGAAAAAACCCTACGAGAATTGGCGGCCGCAAAGGGAATTGTGCCCGCTGGTTGAAGGCTCTCTGACCCCCTTGGAAACTGGGAATTTCTATTCCACACGCAATGCCCGCATGGGATCAATGGTAGCCGCGCGCCACGCCGGCAAGACGCATGCCGCCCCCGCAACCAAAACAAGGATCAAGGCGGCCAGGGCTAAGGTGAAAGGATCGCGCGAACTCCCTCCGGCCCAAGAGGTTACGACGCGGTTCAGAATCACGCTCAAGGACAATCCCACGACCACGCCGGCTCCAAGCATGGCCGCAGTCGAGCCGAGCACGAGCTGCACCACGTTGCCAGGCCGCGCACCTAGCGCCATGCGAATACCCAGCTCTTGCGTCCGTTGGGTCACGGCGAAGGAAACCACGCTGTAAAGTCCGGTGGCGGCGAGCACCAGCGCCAAAGCTGCGAAGAGACCGAAAATGGTGGCAATAAAACGCTCGCGCCCCCATCCTCGCGTGTCGAGCCACCAATCGAGAGTGTGATCCTGCCCGACGACCAGCTCGGCATTGATTTCGCGCAGGCGCTCCTTTACAGAGCGAATTGCACTCTCCGGATCGCCCGTCGCGCGCACTATGAGACTTTCGTCCGGCGGCAGCACAAAACTGTAGGGCAGGAAAATGGCCGGCTTCACCGGATGATCCAGCCCGTCGTTCTTCGCGTCCCCGACGACACCAATCACTTGCAGCCAGTCGTCGGGCGCCTGCGCGACCAAGAGATTGGCCTGATCGAACTTAAGCTGCGGGCTTCGGACACTTTGGCCGATAGGGTCCGCTCCGCTAAGGTACTGCGTGACAAATGCTTGATTGACCATAGCCAGATGGGCCGCCCGGCGGGACTCGGCATCATCGAAAATTCTCCCTCGGAGGAGCGGAACGCGGAGCGTTGAGAGCAGCTGCGGGCTGATGAGCGTCAGCACAGCCTGAGCATCCGTCAGCGTGGGTTTGCTTTGAATCTCGATTTTGGCGTTGAATCCGCCGAATCCCGGGAACCAAGTCGTCGAAACGCCAGCCTCGGCCACCCCCGGCGACTGTGCAACGGCTTGGCGCACTAATTCATTCTGAGCGATGCGTTCCTGCCAGGTGGAAGTCGCTCCTTTCGGAGAGTCAACGTTGAGGGCAAACACATGATCGGGATCAAAGCCGAGGGGCGTATGCACCTTGGCCGTAAATGTTCTCGCCGCTCCGCCGGCTCCCGCGAGAAGCAACAGCGTCAGAGCCACCTGGCCCGCGATGAGAAGGCGGTGCGTGTTGCGGCTATGTGTGCTGCCGGTGAGCTTTGCGCTGCTTGCTTGGATGAGCGCGCCAAGCTGCGGCTTTGAGAGCTGATACGCGGGTGAAATTCCAAACAGAATGCCCGTCAGAATAGCGATTGCCGCGCTAAAAATCAGAACCATACCATTCACACGAATGGCGGCTTCATGTGGAAAGGAATAGCAGGGCAGCATGGTGGAGAGAGCTTTCACTCCCCAGAAAGCCGCGAGGACTCCGAGGGCGGCTCCCGTAACTGAAAGGAGAAGCGATTCCGTCAGAAGTTGCCGGATCAGCCGTCCGCGCCCAGCGCCAACGGAAGTGCGCACGGCAAGCTCGTGCTGCCGCGCCGCGCCCCGCGCAAGCAAGAGGATCGAAACATTGGCGCAACCAATGAGCAGCAGCACCACGACCGCGCCGAACAAAAATACCAATGTCCCCGCGAAGTGACCGAGCACCTCTTCATTGAGGGTGACGATCTTCGCGCGCATGTTTTGTGGATAACCTTTTGGGTCTTCTTTCGCGAAGCGGTCCACCAGTACCTGCATTTCCGCTTGCGCCGCCGGATAATTCGTCCCGGGCTTCAGTTTGATGAATGCCAGCCAGTAATAGTGCGGATCGGCGGTGGGCAGGGCGGGGATTTAGACGTCGTCGTCTCCCCAGGTGAAACGCTGCGGCACCACACCAATGACGGTGGAGGGCGTGTGGTCCAATTGAATCGTTTTCCCGATCACGTCGCGGCTCCCTCCATACTGCCGCTGCCAGAAGAGATAGCTCAGGACAACGACAGGGGCGGGATTCCCGCCCGGGGCATCAGCGGATGAGAATTCACGGCCAACGAGCGGCGGGACGCCCATGTACTCGAACACGTTTGGGGAATAGAGCCCGACGAGGACGGAGACGGGAAATTTGTCACCGGTAAGGTTTTCCCTTTTTTCGTCCTGGAGGAACACGTCGTCGACCACGGAGGCCTTGCGCAGTTCTGGAGCTTGGCTGCCGTTCACGATCAATAGCGGCCCCCGGCCGTTTTTGTCGCGGAGCTCAACGTGGACCATGCGATTGGCGTCTTTATAGGGATAGGGGTCCAGGAGAACGCCATATACAACGCTAAAGATTGCAGTGGTGGCGCCGATTCCCAGCATCAGGGAAAGCACGGCGCTGACGGCAAACCCCGGCGTTTTGAGGAACTGCCGCAACGCGAAGCGTGCGTCTTGCGCCAAGGTGCGCATGTCCAGCCTCCGCAGGAGATATACCTGTAGAGACGTTGCCGGGGCAGATTGGTTCCCTGGAGGTGGACGAAAAAGAAGAAATTATTGCTTAAGCCGTCTCGGCAACCTCGTAGAGGAACTCGACGTAGGAGCGGACGGCGTCGTCCATGCCCGCCACTTTCGGGTTGCTGGACTCGATCAGGTAGTACTCATCCGGCGCGTGGGCGCCGTTGCCGTGGCCCATGCCGAAATGGCCGGCGGGAAGATGCAGCGGGTCGCCCGTGAAAACATAACCGGGCCAGGAGCCCGCAAGGCGGGGAAAGAGGACGGGGTCAATGCCATTCTTTCGGTAAACAGCGAGAGCCGCTTGAATGATGGAGGAATCGGCTGGTGTGCTGGTGGGATCGTAGCCGCCGCTCATGTTGACTTCGATGTCGCCGAAGCCCTTTTTCGCCAGATGGGCTTTGAGCGCGGCGAGCGATTCGGCTGCGGTCATGTCCGGAACGAGGCGCATGTCAATCTTCGCCACGGCTCTTGAGGGGAGAATCGTTTTTCCGCCAGGTCCGGTGTAACCGCCGACCAAGCCTTCGATATTTACAGTGGGGCGCGAGGCGAGAAGTTCGAGCGATTCCTGCCAGCTCACGTCACACACCCAATGATCGACGCCCATGAGTTTCTTCGCTTCGGCCTCGCTGAGACGGCGCGCGGCTTCGGCGATCATTTTTTTGTCGGCGTCCGAGAGAGGCCGCGCCTTCGCCGCGAAGCCCTCAATGGCGGGATCGTTGCCATCTGAAGAGACGAGAGTTACCAGCGCTTCGACCAAATGCCAGGCGGGACTGTCCACGCGCGCTTTGTTGCTGGAGTGCAAGTCCTTCTTTGGGCCGCGTCCCCAGCGCGCACCGCTCGAGATCAGCTCAAGCTCGACCACGCCTTTGGCGCCCAGATAGACCTCAACCTCGCCGCCGAGACCTTGCGCTGCAAAAGGCATGAAAACGGAAGTACACTTTTCCAGTTCGGCCGCGATATCGGGCCGGCGCACGACTTGCGGAAAATGCGGTGAGCCAATTTCTTCTTCGCCTTCCGCGACGAACACAAAATTCACCGGCATTTTCTTTCCCGCGCCGCGCATGGCGTGCAGCGCCGCAAGAAATGTTGCTTCGGGCCCTTTCTGGTTGACCGCGCCGCGGCCGATGATCACTTTGCCGAGTCCAGGTTTCTCTACCAGCCGGGCCTCGAAGGGCGGGGAACTCCACTCCAATGGATCGGCCTGCTTCACGTCGTACATGAAATAAAGGCCGACGGTGCGCGGCGCGCCTGCGTCGAGCGTGGCGAAAATTCCGGGCTGGCCGTCGGTGGGAACCTTGGTGACTTGGCCGAAACCGGCGTCGCGCAGCATGTTCATTGTCAGCTCGCAGCCTTCGTTCATTCCGCGATTCTCCGCGGCGATGGACGGCTGCTGAATCCAGTGCTGCAAACGCTGCACAGCTTCGTCGTGGCGCTTCTCGATTTCGGCGCGGATAGCGTTCATGTCGTCGGGCGCGGCGGCCGAGGCCACGGGCGCCCAGGTCGGCAAGGCAAGCGCTGCCGCGCTGGCCACAGCACCCTGCAGGAATGTGCGGCGATTGGCCACCGCATCGTAATCGAAAGCGCTTGCGAGATGTTGCCCACTGCTTCCCTTCTGTTCGCCTCCCCGATTGTCCAAGCGTGGAAATTCAAATTCGTTATTCATCATTCCCCCATCCCAGCGATTCTCTTCGCAACGAGCCGAATGCAGCCACTTGCAGGCGCGTATTCTATCCCCAATGGCGCGTGCTTGCGCCACACCAAATTTCGCATGCAAGGAAAAAAGGAAACGGGGCGCAGGGGAGAGCGCCCCGTTCGATCTTTAGCCAGTTGGGATTCCCGGACTTTCCCCGTCGCGGAAGATTGGGAATTATTTCGCGGCCGCGGCCGAGACTTCCTTCTCGATGGGCGCGCCAATCAAGTTTCCCCATTCGGTCCAGGAACCGTCGTAGTTGCGGACGTCCTTGATGCCCATGAGGTATTTGAGGACAAACCAGGTGTGCGAGCTGCGCTCACCGATGCGGCAGTATGCGATGACTTCGCAGTCGCCGCTGATGCCTTTCGCGCCGTAGAGCTGCTTCAGCGCGTCGAGGCTCTTGAACGTGCCATCCTCGTTGACGGCCTGGGCCCAGGGGATATTGGTCGCGCCGGGAATGTGGCCCGCGCGCTGCGCCGTCTCGCTCATTCCAGGAGGCGCGATGATCTTTCCGGTGAATTCGTCGACCGAGCGCACATCGACGAGCTGCGCGCCTGACTTTTTCTCGACTGCCGCGAAAACATCGTCGCGCTTCGCGCGGATCGCAGCATTGGCGGCTTTTACTTTGTAAGTTGCAGGCGCTGCTGCCGGTTTGGTGGTACTGAGCGGGCGCTTTTCTTCGAGCCATTTCTTGCGGCCGCCGTTCATGAGGAGGGCTTTTTCGTGGCCGTAGTATTTCAGTTGCCAGAACGCCCAAGCCGCGAACCAGTTGTTGTTGTCGCCGTAGAGAACGATAGTCGTTTCCGGAGAGATGCCAGCCTTGCCGAGCAATTCCTCAAAGGCAGTGGGCTGCGCGAGATCGCGACGAATGGCGTCCTGCAGCTCGGTCTGCCAATTCCACGCGATGGCGCCTTCGACGTGCCCCTGGTCATAGGCGGTCGTGTCGACATCGACTTCGACAACGCGGATTCCCGGATTTTTGGAGTGGGCAGCTACCCATTCGGTGGTGACGAGTACTTCTGGATGTGCATAGTCAGACATGGCGTTTCCCTTTCTTGTTAGACGTAGGAAGAGAATATTAGCGCAGATGGGGCGGCAAATCACCCTCTGTTTTGTCGAGATTCGGGAAAGTAATGAAGGGTCCAGAATCAGTCCAAAATCGAGCCTTTTTCGGCAGGCCTGAATCCTTTTGCTCAAGGCGGGGCTCTTCCTAAGTAGAGGGGAGGAACAACCAGTGTCGCAAACAATGACGGTTGAGAGATTTCGGGTGCTCGGCGAGCGCACCCAGCTGGTCGATGTGCGGTCGGCAACGGAGTTCGCCGCAGGGCACATACCAAGCGCGGTCAATATTCCCATGGAGCAGATTGAGGGGCGGCTGGCGGATTTGGATGCAGGCTGTAAAATTTTGTTGGTATGTCAAGGCGGCGGGAGGGCCGGTTTGGTGGCCAGCTTGCTTGAGCGGTGCGGGAGAAACGTCGCCGTGCTTGAAGGAGGAACGGCGGCGTGGATCAAAGAAGGACTGCCTGTAGTGACAAGTGTGAAAACGAGATGGTCTCTCGAACGGCAGGTGAGGCTGGGAGCGGGGGTTCTGGTGCTGGCGGGAGTGGTGTTGGGAACACTTGTGAGTACGAAATGGACGCTGCTCAGTGGATTCGCCGGCTTAGGATTGATTTTCGCGGGAATGACGGACATCTGCCCGATGGCCGCGCTACTGAGTAAGTTGCCGTGGAATCGCGGGAGCCAGTGCACTGTGCCGACGCGCACCTGAAACAATACGGAGCAACCATTCGGAGGAGCACAGCTCCGGTGAAAAGGGCGGGGACAGGATAGAGCGATGGACTTTGAGAAGCTTGCCAACGAGCACAAGGATGCCGTGTACCGGCAGATGCTGCGAGTTTGCGGGAATCGCGAGGACGCCGAAGATGTTCTGGTGGAGGCGCTGTTGAAGGCCTACCGGAATTTGGAATCGCTGCGGGAGTCATCCGCTTTTCGGGCGTGGCTAGCGCAAATTGCCCGGCGAGTCTGCTGGCAGTTGAAGGAGAAGGAAGCGCTGCTGCCCGTGTTGCAGCTCTCCTCGCTGGAAGAGGATGGGCGGCAACTAGCCAGCACCGGACCACAGCCCGAAGCGGAGGCAGCGAAGCGTGAGATGAGAGAGCTGCTGAATGAAGCGTTGCAAGGACTAGCGGAAGAACTCCGGGAGGTGTACGAACTGCGGGACATAAAAGGGGCTTCGGGAGACGAGGTAGCGAAGAGGCTGGGCATTTCGCGCGCGGCGATGAAGTCCCGGTTGCATCGGGCCAGAGAGCAAATGCGACGGCGGCTGGATGCGGCACTGGGTGCGGAGCAGGAAAAAAAATAAGCGGGCAGCGCGGAGGGAACAATGGAAGTCACGGTAGAACATATCGGAGCTGTGCAATTTGAAATCAGAGCCCGAGGCCATGTGATCGTCAGCGATCAGCCGGTGGAGAGCGGCGGGTACGATGAAGGCATGACTCCGCCAGAGCTGCTGCTGGCGGCTCTGGGCTCCTGCGCGGGATACTACGCCGCACAATATATGCGGAAACACAAGCTAGGGATGGAGGGAACGAAGGTGAAGGTTTCCGCGGAGAAAGCCAAGGATCCTGCGCGGATGGAGAATTTTGCAATCCGAGTGGATGTTCCCGTGGGGTTGAGCGAAGCGCATACCGCGGGAATTGAAGAAGCGGTACATCATTGCCTGGTTCACAACACGCTGTTGCATCCCCCGAAGATCACTCTTGAGGTGTCCAGCCTGGTTTCAGCAAACCAATAAGGCCAATAGAGGGATTGAAGAATCGCATGTCGGGTGCCATCAATCCGCGGGCTGGAGTTTCCCGTCGCGCGTCTCCCACTCGATACGTACCAGCCAGTCGTAATGCATGCCTTCGGTCTTAAGCCAGGCTTCCAGAGTTTCGCGGGAATCGGAACGAAACTCGGCGAACATTTTCCCTTCGACCATGTTGACCAGCACGCGTTCCGCGCACGCCGGGCCGCCGCCTTGCATGCGTTGTGCGAGGGTTTCTGCGCCCTGCCGAGTGAGGCAAGCGAGCGTGTGTTGCGATAGGTAGTGGGGCATCGGAACTCCTCGGAATGAGTTAGAGTCCAAGTATTTCATAGAAGACGACGAGCATGCACGCGAGGACGGAGAGAAGAGGAAGTAGATGCGCGAAAACACTCTGTTGAGAAATGATGGAGGCCGCTCCCGAGCCGCAGAACAAGTAAATGGGCCAGAAAACAAACGCACGCGATGGCCCTTTCCGAATGCAGGAGACTCAGTGATAATCAGATGATCCGGCGAACTGCTAGATTATGAGAATTGCATCCGCATTGCGCTTAGGGCAATCCCAAAGGCGCCCACTAATTGCTTTGGGTACCCTGGTATTCGGCGCCTTTGCTGCCTACGAGCTCGCCCAGTACGTGATCCGGGCCGATATGACCGGTTTGGCTTACGCCGGCATGTGCTTTGTGGGAGGAGTGATTGTCGTTGGAATCCTCAACAACTGGCGTAATGGTGTCTACTTCTTTCTGAGTTGGCTTTTGTTTGAAGATTTCGCCCGGAAATTTCTTGGTAATAATATGGCGATTTACTTCGCCAAGGACTTTCTGGTCCTGATCGTGTACATGTCGTTTTTCGCGGCTTATCGCAGAAAAGAAGTTAAATTCTTCCGCCCCCCGTTTCTCATGCCCTTGCTGATGGTCATCTGGTTCGGCGCGCTCCAGATATTCAATCCGGCTTCGACAAGCATTTGGTATGGGCTGATGGGCTTCAAAATATTTTTCTATTACGTTCCACTCATTTTCATAGGCTATGCGCTTCTGAATTCGGAGGAGGAGCTACGCCGCTTCTTCACCGTGAATATGTTTCTCGTGCTCATCATCGTTTCTTTGGGGATCGCTCAATCCATCCTTGGTCCATCCTTCCTGAACCCGGAGCACCAAGCGGCGGATTTGCGTGAGCTGAGCGGTCTCTACAGGGTTTCGCCCATCAGCGGCGAGATCGCTTATCGCCCAACTTCGGTGTTTGTGAGCGCCGGCCGCTATGCGGATTTCATCATGGTGGCCTGGATATTGGTTCTTGGCTTCAGCGGTTACCTGCTGCTGCGCCACAAAAAAGGGAGAGCGCTCGCGTTTATCGCTATCCCCGTTACCGCTGCCGGAGCCTTCCTAACCGCATCGAGAGGTTCTTTCATGTGGGGAATGATCAACGCGGTGGTAACGAGTGTTGCGTTCATCTGGGGCGCCCCGTGGCGACAAGGAGAAGCGCGACGCGTGGTCCGTTCCATTCAGCGCCTAGCGATGGGTATCGCGCTAGGAATGGTCCTACTCTTCTATGCGTATCCGAGTGCCCTCGAGTCGCGATTAGCCATTTATAAAGAAACACTATTGCCGAGCAGTTCGGCCAACGAACTCACTCATCGAGGGTGGACGTATCCCGTCCAGAACTTTCTCGGCGCCTTTGACTCCGAGCGCTGGCCATACGGCTATGGCATCGGAACGACCGCACTCGGGAGCCAGTATGTCGCGCGGATTTTTAATGTGAAGCCAGTAGGCGTTGCCGTCGAAAGCGGTTATGGGACGCTGGTTCTTGAAATGGGAATCGTAGGGCTGATCCTCTGGATTGTGATGAGTGTGGCCATCTTGTTCTCTGCGTGGAAAGTGGTCAAGAAGCTGAAGGGTTCACCGTGGTTTCCAGTGGGCTTCGTGATTCTGTGGTATGCGTTCTTTCTGCTCGGTCCTGCCACCTTTGGCGGCATGGACGCCTACGAAGATTTTTTGTTGAATGCATATTTTTGGCTGCTGCTAGGCATGCTATTCCGGCTGCCCACCATCTCGCCATCTGGGCAGTTCGCGATCGACGCTCCTTCGGCCCGGCCTGCGCGCCGCTGGATTCGCTGACTTGAGGCTCGCGGTTGTTTCTCCGATTGTCGACCGGCGCCATGGCACGGAGCGTGCGCTTGCGGAATTGCTTGAGCGGCTCGCCGGCGAGTACGGTTGCGAGATTCACCTGTACGCACAGCGCGTCCAAGACCTTCCTCTACTAGAGGACGCGAGATCGGCGCGCTCCTCAAATTCAGGCGCCATCTTTTGGCACAAAGTTCCGTGCATCCGCGGCCCGCAATTGTTGCAATTCTCCTCGTGGCTGTTGCTCAATAAGATTTGGCGATTCTGGGACCGGCGTATTCGCGGGCTGCGTTGCGATCTGTTGTTTTCTCCAGGGATCAACTGTCTGGATGCAAAGGTCATCCTGGTCCATGCGGTGTTTCACCGGCTAGCGGAGATGACCAAGCCAGTACGAGGCGGCGGGCTGCGCAATCTGCATCGAAGGAGCTACTATCGGCTCTTACGCACGTTGGAGCGGAGAATCTACTCCAATGACCGGGTCGTCCTGGCTACTGTTTCAAATCATTCAGCAAGACAGCTCCAGGAATATTTCGGCCGCCGGGATGTTCCGATCATTCCGAACGGAGTAGACACCAAAAGATTCACCGCGGCTGCGCGCGCGGCGCGGCGCGATGCTGCTCGCCAGCGTTGGAATCTCTCCGCCAACGAGTGCGTTCTCTTGCTCATTGGGAATGACTGGAAAACGAAAGGGCTCCCGGTCCTGCTTGAAGCTGCGGCCGAGTGCCATGAACTTCCGTTACGATTGCTGGTGGTGGGCAAGGAAAATCCAGCAGAATGGACTGACCGTATTTCACGGCTCCAGCTGGCCAATCGCGTAAGTTTCCTTGCTTCAGCCCCCAATGTGCTGGACTTTTATTCAGCCGCAGATGTTTACGTGGCGCCTTCGCTGGAAGATTCGTTTAACTTGCCCGCGCTTGAGGCCATGGCGTGCAGTTTACCTGTGGTCGTCAGCGCATTGGCTGGAATCAGCGAGTGGATTCAAGACGGGGTGAACGGGTTGGTCCTACAAGATCCTCGAAGCGCCGCCGAATTAGCTGCTTCGTTGCGCAAACTTGCGTCATCTCCCGAAGCTCGACGCGGAATGGGAGAAAACGCAGTCCGGACGGCCTCAGCGTTTTCTTGGGATCGCCACGCCGAGGCCCTGCACGATCTGCTTGTTCGCTCTCTGGCGCCAAAGATTTAATTCCCCTGGCGACTCAGCTTTTGGTTGGGACAACCAAGCTTGAAAAAGGTACGCTCCCTCGCAAAGAATGGCAGACACGTGAATATCGATTCTAACGAGATCGGCAGCGCGAAGCAGGATCTCACGCTTACATTTTCCAGCATGGCGCCGGCCCGGGCCGCGGGTTGAGTGCGTACGTTCTTCTACCCTTCAATCTCACTTTCCATACGGGAAACTCGTCCAGGAAATATTTCCACAGAATGGGCCGCTGAAGCTGCCCGAAAATCCTCACGGACTGACGCTCGTTTTCCAGCGGGATAATCAGAGAGTCTATCGATTCGATTAGTCGTTCGGCGCGTTTGCGCCGAGTCGTCCGGAAACACAAATAAGCATTCAATCGATCGCAGACTAGCGATTTTCTTTACGCAACACGCCGTTGCGAGTGGCCTCCAAAGTAAACGCCAGCGTTTCCTTTGGAATGCTGGTGACAAACGGACCGATCAGCCAGCCAAGCCCAGTAGGAATATCTCGCGTCAACGAAGCGACCTCACTTTGCACATAAACGCCGCCGTCGCTTTCTTCCATCCGCCACCAAGTTTCCATGCGCCACAAAAAGCCGCCTTCATCTCCGGGCGGCTTTTCGCTTTCGTCGCTCTTTCCGGGATTTTCGACTTCCGCTATGCGCACCGCGGAGCTGCGGCTGTGTGCGCGGCCCGGCGCATCGTGGTAGTAGCGCACGTCGTGCTCGGTATCGAGGACGACCGTGATGACCTTATGCCGCCGGAAGCGCAGGAACACGCGGAAGTGGTCGCCGTCGCGCGATTCAATCTTGGAGCGCTCGACATCGGGAGCGTAATAAATGGACTGATGGTCGTAATCCTCGAGCACGCGGAGCACATCGTCCAGCTTCACATCGGGGATGAAAATCACGCCCACCCAGTGATGGATCATCCCGCCGGGACACTCGATCGGCTTTCCGTTGTCGAGCGTTGAAAGCTGACGGATCTGCACCTCGCCATGCTTTATGGCCGAGTAGGCCGCCGCACGCTCGG
This sequence comes from uncultured Acidobacteriota bacterium, assembly GCA_963767755.1. GTDB lineage: Bacteria > Acidobacteriota > Terriglobia > Acidiferrales > UBA7541 > Acidiferrum. The sequence continues at coordinate 272,070 of CAVYFO010000037.1, forward strand.
CCTCGGGCAGCGCATCGATCCATAGCAGCGCGCTGCCGTGCTTCAGTTCCATTTCATTGCGTCCGTCTGTGAGCTTCACATAGCGGTCGAATGCGGCAACCGTCTCGGAACGCAGTTTCTCGGGCACAGGATCGGCACTTGAGGCCGATGGCGCAGAAAATAGCCAAGCCGACAGAAGGAACGCAGGAAGAAAACTCGCGACGATCATCCTGTCCGCCGATCGCCTCACCTGTCGCCCGAATCGTTCATCCACCGCCGCACGCCCTCCGCAAATCCATGATGACGCAACCCTTCTCGAATGGAAGCAAGAATCATGAAGTTTGATTTGCACGAAGACTTCCTAGGAGCGCGGCAGGAGGGTCCGACAAAAGCGAGGAGTCAGGCGGCAACTTTGTGAGTCTCGACCTTAGGAAAACCGCCAAAGAAAATGGCGGGTTGGGTGGCTCGCACACGGCCCCTTGCGGAGCCGCTGTCCCCGCGCGGCCCCCAACCCGTTCTTAGAAGCCTACGCGGGGGATGTGCGGCCCTCAATGGGTCCCCAGAGCCACCAGGAGGAGTACCGCAGTCGTGGTACTAGCCCGGCCCCTGCCAGAAGCAAGGATTCTCTTCTATGTCTTTTGTTTGCTATTAGTTGCAATCGACAAAACGCCGGGTGAGGCTCGCAGAAGTACTACCAGACCTCCGGTTGCCGTGACGAAATCAAGCTTAGAGCCGAGAATCAATGTTTTGGCTTGTCCGGATAAGCCTTGGGCATTTCCTTCGCATAAATCAGGTGCAGCTCGACCGAGCGCGTCTGCCCTTTGCGCAGCGGGAGATTCCTCGCCCAGTCCGAGAAAACGCCCTTGGCTGACGCTCGAATGTCGTAGCTGCCCGAGTGAAGATGCGAGATCAAAAACCGGCCGTGCGCGTCGGCGTGCGCGACGTGCGGGCCGCTTCCGTCGGAATTTTGATACGAGATGTCCGCGTGCGCGGCGGGTCGATCATCAGGTCCGACGACTACGCCTGCGAGCGCGGAGGTCCCTTTAGGTTGCGTGTATTGCGGCGCAGCCAGAACGCCAGAAATCGTCACCAACGCCGCCGAGCATACCGCAGCGAAAATAAGTGCCCGTTTCATACTCTCCGTCTCCTGCCACGAGCCGGCCAATGGCTCGATCCCGTAAGACAACGAGTGGGTCGATCTACCTCGTGTTCCTTACAGTCAGTGTAGTCCCGCGCGATTACGCGTTCTGCAGAGTTTGCTTCTTTTGTGACCCAGCCGTACCTGCCTGAACGAACAGGCTTGGGCCGCGGTCGCTGAGGCGCCAGCCGATGATTAACATGAAATGGATTTCAATCGAGATTTGCTGAACGCGAAGTCTATGACAGCCTCGCCAAGCTCATCGATAGCAGAAACATGTTTATGACGCACAGGGTCTTGTCCATGCTGATGGCAGGATTGCACTCGCAGATTTTTTTGCGTCGTAATTCCGAGGTAATTCCGAAGTCTTGACGGCTCTCTGACCCGAACTCTATACTCGCTTCGTTGGAGCACTCTGACCGCTCCCATGCACGAACTAGTGGAAAGGTTCTGCGCCGTACGCACTCGTTCTTCCACGCACCAATTGAAGAGCCGAAGAGCCGTCACACGCTTTCATGCTCGCTGAAGAAGGCAAGACGCACCCTCAAGTCGACGTCGTCATCCCCATTTACGGAGAACTGCCGGGCTCGCTTTCTGCCACCCTCGCAGCTTGTTCGAAACAGACTTACCCAATTTCGAACATTTTTGTCGTGGACGATGGCTCCCCCGAACCCGTGCGCCTGCCTGAAGAGAGGCAATCTTCACCACGCATAGCCCTTATCCGTCTTCCCCAGAACCAAGGGATTTCGGCGGCCCGCAACGAGGGCATTGCACATTCAAGTGCGCCGCTCTTGGCATGCATCAATACGGAAGTGGTCCCCGATCCAGAGTGGCTTTCTACCTGCGTGGACTTATCTTTCCAGCCATCCTGGCGTTGGCGCTTGCTATACACGACTCATTCCGCAAAACCCGAAGCGCCTGCTTACCCGCTGGCGAATGCGGTTTCTGGAAACCAGATTCGGAGAGGAATCAGGGCCTGCAATCTTCGCCCCTGGCCATACCGTGTTATTTCGAAGAGAGGCGGTCGTGGCCGTGGGAGGCTACGACCCACGTTATCGGCTTCACCATGAGGATTCGGACATTTGCCTCCGCATGACGAAAGTCGGCTGGGAAACTCACTACATTGCAGAAAGCCGATGCATTTCGATCCAAGCAGATTCTCTCGAGCAGCTTTGTAAGAAGGAGCTGCGGGAGAGTGGGTGGTATTCTCCGGAAGATGGCTCATTGGGTAAGCTCTACGTTTCTTTTTCCAAGGTAACCCTCATTCGTGCCGGTCGAAATGTGGTGAAAGGGCGGTTCCATCTGCTCCCTGTGGACGCCCTAATCTGGGCTACGGCACTTTGGATGGCCACGTCTCGCACGCTGCGCGCAGCGGCGCGTTAATTTCGGCAAATTCTTCAAAACTGACGATACACAGCCGCGTGCGCTTCCAGCATCCGTCGGAAGTCACAAAATTCCAGGGCGCGCTGCCGCGCGCTATTGCCGAGACCAGCTGCGAGTGCGGGATCATCCAGAATTCGAGCGAGCTCGCCCGCCAAAGCCGCCGCATCCCCCGTGGGAAAGGTGACCCCACCTGGACCAAGAACCTCCACAAACGCGCCGAGATCGGATGTAATGACCGGCAGCCCTCGCGACATATTTTCGGCAACAACTAGACCGAAAACCTCGCCCCCCAGGGAAGGCACGACCACGACGGAGGCTTCTGCGAAAGCGGATTCGAGCTGAGTTCCATTCAGGCGTCCCGCGAAGCGAACGCGCCCGGCGAGAAGCTCATCTCGCGACTGGCGCTCAAGAGCCTCGCGTTCCGGCCCGTCGCCAATGACGAGCAGCTCAAACGCGCGATTCTGCAAGACCAAAATGCGCGCCGCTTCGAGCAGAGTTCCTACGCCCTTGGTCGTGACAAGCCGGCCCTGAAAGACGATTACCGGCGGATGGGAAGGCCTCGGGGGACGCACCTCCGACGCACCAACAAATTCCAAACCATGGGGGATGGCGACAATTCGCGGAAGTTGTAGCAGACCCCCAAGCCACACGGTCGGAGTAATATTTCTAGAAACGCGTCGACAGAGGAATCGCCGGCCGAAAGTCAGCATCCACAGCTTTCGAGAAGCAAGCCAGCCTTGTCCGGAATTGCAACGAATGCATTCGCCGTGACGCCCAGCCATAAAGTGCCCAGGGCAAGGAGTTCCTGCAGGCTCGATAAGAAGTTGGCCGTTCGGGCAAATCGCCTGAAAACCATGATGCTCGATCGCTACGGGCTTACGCGCAAGAAGACCGAGAATCACTGGCGCTAAAGCCGGGCCTGCTACATGAACAACGTCCGAAGCGCGGATCAAGTCCCACAAGTGGATGAGATTGGGCCTGCGCAAAACACAAAAGGGAAGCGCACTATCGTCAAAATTGTCCGCGGGGGTTTGCGTCGCGAGTGTGACCTCGAACTCCTTCGTTCCGCTTGCGCCACTAAGCGCGGCGAGGCCGCGAGCTAACGACAGCACAAGCGTTTCCACGCCGCCGACGCTTGGCGCAAAAAAGTGGGAATATATTAGTAGCTTCATTCGCGGATTTATTACGGCGTGGCCGAAGACGAGCGTTCCCGCGAACCCTTTTGAAGCGGGCGCCCGGAGAGGCGGCCCTTGTGCAAAACGGCCGACTCGAACGATTGGAGTGTGGCCGCGACATTCCGTTCCGGCGACCACGTTTGCATGTGCATCCTGGCAGAGTTTCGCAAACCCGCGAGCGCGCCCCGGTCAGTGAGCGCATTTCTCAAGAGAGTAGCCAGCGCGGGAACGTCGCCAGTCGAAAAGACAAAATCTGGACGAACAGGCGCCACCAAGTCGCGTGCGGCGCCTACGTGATCGCTGGCCGCTACGGGACATCCGCAACACATCGCTTCGTTCACGACGACCGCAAACGGTTCATAGTCCGAGGGCAAAACCATCAGGTCCGCGGAGGTGTAGACGGATGGGAGCTGAGATTGGTTGACAAAGCCCAGGAATCTCACCTGCTCCTGTATGCCGAGTGAATGGCTCTCCGCCTCAAGTTGGCTCCGCAGAGGACCGTCGCCGGCAAAAACAAGCACGCTGCCTGAAACGTCGGCGTGAGCGAAAGCATGCAATAAGTCCATGGGACGCTTCCACTCTTGGAGCTTCGCGCAAAATAGTACAACTGTGCCGGTCTCTGGCACGTTCCAGGTCTGGCGAACGGCATTACGATCCGCATCCCGTGCTCTGGCAGTCCACCAGTCGTTGTCCACCACCAACGGAGTCAAAGAGATGTGTGCTTCCTCTATTTTCAGTGACCGGATCAGGTCGCGCGCACTGCTTGAGGAAACGCACACCTGGTCAGCCAAGCCGAAAAGCCTCGGCCAGGCGAGCCGTTTGACCGCGCGCTTCCATTTGCGGCCATCGCGGGGTTCCAATGATCCCTGGTCGCAGCCAAACAAGAAGGCGGAGCGAGAAAATCGAGCCGCCAAATATGCGATCCAAAAGGATGCTTGCGTATAGCTAAGGTGGACCGAGATCACATCGAAATTTCCATCACGGATCAGAGGCCAGAGACCGGGATTGCGCATACCGAAAAAAGCGGCGTTACCGAACCCCTTGTTGGGAACGTGTGACCAGGAATAACCCTCAAGCAATGGAACATCCCACTGCAACGTGGTTCCGAATTCCGAGTCATGTCCGGGTTGAGCCCCAAGCAGGCTGCAATAGGCAACATGAAAGTCGAGTTGGGGATGAGACGCAAGCCCCCTGAAAACGGGGATGGCGTACGGAACGGGATGAGAAACAACGACCAAGGCGCGATAGCGTCGGTCAGACATTGCGAATCCGGAGGATAACGGCGCAGTGCACCACGGGATTGGCTAAGCTTAGTGGGCGCAATGGAATGACCCGCGTTCGAGTATACTCGGTTTTTCCGGCTCGGCAGCTGAGCTAATTTCGAGAAGCTTCAAAGGATTTTACAGTATTCGCTGGCAGCGGTTCCCAATAGAAAGTGACAAAAGCAAAAAGGAGATGCCGCACTGGCGCACGAAAAAACCGAAAAGCTGCAGATGAATGAGCGCTTCGTGGCGCTGTTGGGACAGAAAGACTCGCCGACGGATGCCGTTGAGGAGTATTGCCGCTACCTCGCGACAGCCTTGGTAGAACGCGGCATCCATCTGGAAATCGCCCGAATTGGCTGGGCGGAACAGGGATGGAAGCAAGCCCTCGCCGAATTGCGGACCACCGCCGAAAAAGATCGCCAGTCCTTGTTCCTTATCCAATACACCGCCCTGGCCTGGTCGCGCCGCGGGTTTTCGTGGTTTGTGCTCAGGGCAATTCGGCTGCTTAAGAAGAGCGGGTCGCGCGTCGCCGTGGTTTTTCATGATGTTGAGCCCTACCACGGCGGGCGAATCGTGGACCGTTTCCGACGCTCTATACAACGGCATACCATGCGGCAGGCAGTGAAGCTCTCCGATGTCTCGATATTTACAGTGCCGGTAGAAAAAATACCTTGGATCTCGGGTCTGGCGGAGAAAGCGGTTTTCGTCCCAGTCGGAGCTAATTTGCCGGCCCCCGAACGCGCCTGGACAAAGCACATCCTGGAGTCGCGACAGGCCCCGACAATAGGTATGTTTGCGGTTTCCAGCGGGCGATTGGCGGAGGAAGAAGCGAAGCTCACCGCCGACATTTTCGCCCATGTGACAGGCAAATTTGGCCAAGTAAGACTTGCCATTGTGGGCCGAAACTCACTTGGTGCCGAGCAGGTCTTGCGCGAGAAGTTAAGAGGCATGCCTGTGGAGCTCGTTGTCTATGGCCTGCTTTCCGGGGATGAAGTCGTCGGGGTGCTGGGATCGTGCGACGCCATGTTGTTTCTTCGTGGTCCCATTTCCTCGCGGCGGGGAAGCGCGATTGCCGGCATTGCGTGCGGTTTGCCGGTGGTCGCGTGCGAGGGCCCAGAAACAGCGGCGCCGATCACCGAGGCTGGCGTTGTCCTTCTGACTCGTACGACAGCTGAGGAATTTGGGCCGGCGCTGATTCGTGTACTTCAAGACCAAATTTACCGCTCCGAACTCGCTCAGCGCAGCCGCGAAGCGTACACACGATACTTTTCATGGAATGTCATCGCTTCGCAATTCATGGCGGTCATGCAAAAGTTCGGCGCCAAACCCAAGTCATAGCCGAATCATTCCGAGCACGCGACACCGCTGACCTGCGAAATCTCCCATAATGGTGGTACGTCCGTTTCTGACCGCGCCGTGCGACATTGCAATCCGAGACTAGTTTTCGCGAGCAATACGAACAGGCAAAAACGATTCACATATTTCCACAGCCTTGCCACTTACTCACACCGCCTCTCGTTTGTAAAATGGGCGTGATTTTTCTTCTTTGGGAGGAGACCCATGCTGTTCGCAATAGTGGCTCGTGGCAAAAATCGCGGAGCTCGTTTGCTTCCGCATCGATTCAAAGACGACCGTTACCACGTTCAGCTCGGAAAACAAGGCCCGTACATTCCGGTCACTGACTCCCGCGATATCCCGTCTTACCTTGCAAACGGCTATTCCCTTCACATGAGCGACAAGGCCGAAAGCCACGCGCCAACTTTGATCCGGCCCGAATCCATCCGCGGCTGGAGCAGGGCTTCTCAAGATCTTTTTTTCATCACGCGTTGAAATGGGAGCGGGTCTTCGCAAACCGTTGCCGCTGGCGTGCGGCCTCCGCTGCCTTCCGGTTCACGCATAAATCGCAGGCAGGCTTACAGCATCTTAAACCCAGTGTTTTCGCGCGCCCCGTTGCTGTGCTAAACTGGCTCAGTTCCGCAGGGGTTTGCGGTTTACCCTAAGTCTCCGCACAGATAAGCCCCGCCATGCGGGGTAGAGCAGCCGAATCGCCACGCATGTGGCGCGCGGTCGCACGAAATTTCACCCAGCGCAGCTCCGGCCCGTCCGGACGCACGCAAAAAAGAGGATGTGTCATGTCCGGGCATTCAAAATGGGCCACCATTAAGCACAAGAAGGCGGCCACCGACGCGAAGCGTGGCCGCGTCTTCACTCGCATCATTCGCGAAATCTCCATCGCCGCAAGAATCGGCGGCGGCGATCCAAACTCTAATCCGCGTTTGCGCACCGCTATCCTCGCCGGCAAAAGCGAAAACATGCCGAACGAGAACATCGAGCGCGCCATCCTGCGCGGCACCGGCCAGCTCGAAGGCGAGCAGTACGAAGAAGTGACTTTTGAAGGCTATGGCCCCGGCGGAGTGGGGATTTTGATTCAAGCCGTCACGACAAATCGCAACCGCATCGTCGGCGAATTTCGTCACCTGATGAGCAAGAACGGCGGAAATCTGGCCGAAGCCGGCGCCGTCGGGTGGATGTTCAGCCGCAAGGGCGAAATCGTCGTTCCCAAGGAAGCTGCCAGCGAAGACAAGATGCTGGACATTGTGCTGGAAGCCGGCGCTGAAGATTTGAAAGACGATGGCTCGGGCTGGTACATCGTGACGCCCCCCGAAGCCCTCGAAAAAGTCAAAGAAGCACTGGCCAAGGCAGGGATCACTCCAGAGTCCGCCGAAATCGGCATGGTCCCCCAAAATTACATCAAGCTTACGGGACAGCAAGCCACACAAATGGTCCGCCTGATCGAAGCCCTAGAAGAACACGACGACGTGCAACACGTTTACGCGAACTTCGATATCGATGAGTCCGAAATCCAGGAAGCCGTTGGAGCGAACTAAGAACTAAACGCAGATTGCACGCAATCACCCATCGTCTTGCATCCGATTTTTGCGGCCGTTCCGTTTCAAGCGAACGGCCGTTTTTCTTTTCGCAAGCAATGCAAAGACAAAACTCTGGCAGGCGCGCCGAGAACGCCGTAGACTTAGGTCGATGAAATCGCCAATCGCGGCACAGATTTCGCCCGCAAGGAATGGCCACTTCCGCGTGCTGGGCGTAGACCCAGCCGCGGCCGGCCCCACCGGCTACGGCATCATCGAAAGTGACGGGCGCCGTTGCCGTATGCTGCATTATGGTGCATTGAAAGTTGCCGCCAAGCGGCAAAAAGAATGCCTCGGCGCCGTGCTCCAGGACGTCCACACGCTGCTTTGCGATTTGATGGACGAGTTTTCGCCCGACGCGCTCGCCGTTGAGTCCGTCTTTACTGCGCTCAATATGCGCACCGCATTGCGGCTCGCGGAAGTACGCGGCGTGGTGCTGCTCGCCGCTGCGCAGCGCGGCGTTGCCGTGCACAGCTATTCGCCGCGCGAAGTGAAGGCCTCCATCGCAGGCTACGGCCATGCGGACAAACGGCAAATGCAATTAATGGTCCGAGCGCTTCTCGCCATGACCGAAACGCCCGAGCCTTCCGATGCCGCCGATGCCTTGGCCGTGGCTCTCTGCCATTTGCAGGCGGAAAATGCGCGGCAGCGGTTCGGACTTCCAGACAAATCCTCGGTTGTAAAGCTGCGTTCCAAGTCTCTCGGAGCCAGACCCGCGGTCCCTAGCGAAGGCGCAACTCACGCTGCTCGCCGCGCATCGTAACAAGACGATGAAGACTCTTTCCAACCGCTGTCTTCTGCTGGTTTGCATCGCGAGCGTTCTAGTCACCCCTCTCGGGGAAGCCGCCGCATCTGCGCCAACGCCAGTCCCCGCCTCTGCAAAGCTCACCTATCGCCGGATTTTCAAATCTAGCTCTCCGGAATTCATCGAAATCGTCGTTCGCGAGGATACCAACGCCGCGACCTTCGAGATTCGCCAGCTCGATGAAGAGCCCGGAGCTTTGCCGTTTGAAGTAGGCTCACCACTACGCCAAAAAATGTTCGAACTTGCCGCGCAGCTAAACCACTTTCAGGGCTTGGACCTGGACGTCCACCGCAGGATAGCCAATCTCGGCGAGAAAACGTTTCGCTGGGAACAGGGAACGGAAATCCACGAAACAAAATTTAATTACACGCTGAATTCAGCCGCTTCCCAGCTGATGCAGATTTTCGAAGGCCTCGCCCGCCAGCAGGAACTGGTCACCATGCTCGAGCGCCGCATGAAATACGACCGCCTAGGCATCAACGACGCACTTCTTCAATTTGAAACCGACCTGGACCACAAATTGCTTCCCGAGCCCCAGCGTGCTCTGCCAACTCTCGATCAAATCGCCGGCGATTCCCGCTTCGTCGAAATTGGCCGTCAGCGCGCCCGCGCCCTCGCCGAGCGCATTCGCCACTCAAGCTAAGCAACCGAAGCTAACTGGCGAGGTTCCACTGCCGCGGCTTTCGCGCCGAATCCATCTCCGGCGATTCCGCAAGTAGCTTCAGCGGCAGCAAAGCCGTCTTCCCGTAATGCTCGCCTTCCAAAATCCGCGCTTGGCAGCGCGAATGCGGTTGCTCCACTTCAAGAATTCTCACCGGCGTTTCCCGCGGCAGCATCACCAGCCTCTGCGCAGCGATCATAAGCGATAGCCCCACGTCATCATTTGCCGCATCCAGTTTTTTTCTCTCTGCAGCCGCCGCTTCGTCGATAGCCACCACCGCGAACGGGTGGCCATCCTCGCAAACGAGCTTTGCCACGCGCCCCACCCACGAAGCCCCAGCTGCCGCTTTCGTCTTCGACACGCGCACCGCATCCGCCGCAGGCTCGAGCGCCGGTGCCGCCGGTCTCTTCACCGTCCCAAGAAATCGGTACCCGCGCTTCGGAAGCGTCTCCACGTAGCGCGGCTTTTTCTTGTCGTCCCCCAGCGCCTGCCGCAGCTTCTTGATCGCCGTGTTCAAACTATGATCGAAATCCACGAACGTATCCGCCGGCCAAAGCCTCTTCTGCATCTCCTCCCGCGTAACCACGTCCCCGGGCCTCTCCAGCAGCATCGCCAGCACCTGAAAAGGCTGCTCCTGCAGCTTGATTTTCCGTCCGGCCTTGTACAATTCTCCCGCGCGCAGATCCACTTCAAACGCATCAAACCGCAAAAGATTCGAGAATCGCGCAGGCATCGCCATCGGAAGAAACTCCGTAATCACGAAACTATACCACTCCCCCACAAAATCGCGACGTCGCGTGTCAGCCAGTTCGCCTGCTAAATCCTCTCTTTCTCCACACTTAGTTGTTCACCCCTAGTTGCCTCGCAGTTCACCCCCCGTGCATTGTCCTCTCCGAAGAAATGCGCAAAAATGTCCAGCATGTTGAAGCGCTGAGCACGCAATCCATCCAGGCGACCGACAGATCATCGTGGATGCCGCCAGCGAATAGAGAAAGAGGAGGGTCCCCATGAGAACAAGAGCTTTGGTTATGGCAGGAGTCGTCGCGCTAGCCGTGATGTCATCGACGTGCGTCGCCCACGCCCAGGAAACTATGAAGGTAAATATCCCCTTTGATTTCGTAGCCGGCGACAGGAGCCTTCCGGCCGGCGAATACTCCGTCAATGTCACGGGCGCAATGCATACGCTTATATTGGTTGACCGCAATGTCGCCGGTACGTCCGCGATCCTTGGCACCAACGCTGCACTCGCACCCGAGCCCCAATCCCAATCGAAGCTGATTTTCAACCGCTATGGCGACCGCTACTTTCTCTCCCAGGTCTGGATGCAAGGAAATACTCGCGGACGCCAACTCCTGAAGTCCGCCCGCGAAAAAGAAATTGCTCAAGTCGCCCAACTTGACGCCTCCAGCCGAGTCATTCTGGTTGCAGAACTCCCCCGAACCACCCCCTGATTAACCTCCCGCCTTGAACCCTGCAACGCAACGCCCCCCGGGAATCCGGATCCCCACTCCGGATTCCCGGACCTTTCTTCCACGGCCTCCCGATCCAACTTTGCGGTATTGCCGCCAACGCTGGAGCCGGCACAATTCCGGTGGTAAGCTGGCCCCACTATCGGTCTGGTTTGCAAACGCACAGCCACTCAGGAGGGCACATGCCAGGTTTTTGCGGCAATTGCGGTGCACCAATCTCAGGCGCTTTCTGCGGGAAATGCGGTAAGCCCGCCGCCTCTCCCGGAACTCCCGCGCCGGCGCAGCCCGCTCCACGGCCCCCCGCCAAACCTCTCGCACAATCCGCAGCTCCCGCGGCAGCGGCCAAAAAAAGCTCCGGACTCGGCAAAGTTCTCCTCATCGTCGGCGGCGTGCTCGTGTTTTTGTTTGTGGCCGGTGTTGGCGCGGCGTTTTATGTCGTGCATCTGGCCAAGAAAAAAATCTCCGCCTACACCGAGGCCGCCACCGGCGGCTCCTCCTCGGACGTCATTCAAGTAGCCCAGGGCGCTTCCTGCGCGCTTCTTTCAAAAGAAGATCTTCAGCAAATCCTTGGCGTCACCGTCGAGAAAAGCTCCGAAATCACGGAAAACGACGAACCCGGTTGCGCCTATTACACCAATCCCGCCGCTTTCGCTCAGCTCCAGCAAATGGCCATCGAGCAAGCGCGCAAAGACTCTCAACGCGCCGCCGCCGAGCATAAGGGCGAGAAGATAGATAATCCCGTCGAACTTCTCAAAGACACCAAGGATCTCGAAGGCGTCGTAAAAGGTTTTGGCCTCTCACAGCCCGATAAGGACGGCAAGGTCTTTTCCTTCACGATAAAACACAACTACAGCTCCTCCGATTGGAGCGCCATGCGCACCACCATGTCCGTCGTCCCCGGATTCGAGGAATTGCCCGGCATCGGCGACGCCGCCATGGTCGGCTCCTTCGGCCACGCGCTCTTCGTCCTCAAGGGCGACACCCTGGTCTCGCTCGAATTGATGTACATTCCCGAGTCGCGCACCCGCGGCGCCGATATCGCCCGCAAAATCGTTTCGTATCTGTAAACCCAGCCGCCGTCAGCATACAACCGGCTGCAGCTGCCAATATTTCTGAAAGTCTCCGCGAACTCAGCCTTGAAACCGCATCCAACATGGCGTATTTCTTGAGAGCCACAACGCCACTAGGAATTTGGGAGCGCCATCCATGGGAAACCTCTGGCAGACCCTCCGCTACGCCTTCCGCGTCCTCGCCAAAAATCCCGGTTTCACCACCGTCGCCATCCTCTCCCTAGCTCTAGGCATCGGCGCCAACACCGCCATCTTCACCCTCATCAACGCCCTCCTCCTCCGCGATCTCCCCTTCCGCCACCCTGAACAGCTCGTCCAGCTCCTCGTCGTCCGCCCCGACGGCACCGTCCCCTTCTCCTATCCCATGTTCCGCGAACTCGAACGCAACCAGCGCGTCTTCACCGGTCTCATCGCCTGGGGCGGCGGTGGCATGTACAACGTCGAAGTGAACGGTGTCTTTTCCCGCAATCACCTGACGAGCGTCACCGGAAACGGCTTCTCCGAGCTTGGCGTAACTCCGCTCCTCGGTCGATTGCTGGTCCCTGAAGACTCCAATCCTGACAGCAGCACAACATCGCAAGTCGCCGTCATCGGCTACGACTTCTGGCGGCAGCGCTTCGGCGGCGCACTCGATGTTGTCGGCAAGCAAATTCGCGTCGAGGGCCATCCCTTCACCATCGTCGGCGTCACGCGCAAATGGTTTGCGGGCATGACCACCGGCGAGCCGCCCGACATCACCATTCCCATCACTGCCTACCCCATGCTTGTGGAAGGCAACGATTTTAAACTCGACAACCGCTCCCTCCTCTGGCTCTTTGTCATCGCGCGTTTGAAAGGTGGAGTTACTGCCGACCAAGCTCGCTCCCAGATACAGTCCTTCTGGCCCGATCTTCTCTTGGCCACGGCTTCCACCGAATCCCTCGGGCCGCGCCGTCAAAGGTTTCTCTCCATGGGTTTCAAAATCGTCTCGGCCGCAAGGGGTTTTTCCACCGGCCTTCGTTTCAAATTTGTCCGTCCCCTTTATGTTCTCGCAGGCATCGTCGGGCTGATTTTGCTCGTAGCCTGCGTCAACCTCGCCAACCTCATGCTCGCCCGCGCCGCCGTCCGCAGCCGTGAAATGAGCGTGCGAGTCGCCATCGGCGCCAGCCGGTGGTCGCTGGCCCGCCAAGTCTTAACCGAAAGTCTGGTGCTTTCTCTCACCGGCGCCCTGCTCGGACTAGCTTTCGCCTATTGGGGAAGTTCCCTGCTCGTGGCCTTCATGACCCAGGGAAATGAGGTCCCAGTTACCCTCAATCTAAGCCCCGATCTTCGCATCCTCTCGCTGACAATCGCCGTAGCGCTCCTTACGGGAATCCTCTTCGGCCTCGCCCCCGCCTGGCGTGCCTCCAGCCAAGACCCAGCCGCCGTGCTCCAGCAAAACGCGCGCAGCCTTAGCGGCGGCGCCAGCAGGCTCGGCAAGACGCTCATCATCACGCAGGTAGCTCTCTCCCTGATTTTGCTCCTGGGTGCGGGCCTATTCGTGCGCAGCTTCCAGCTCTTGCGCACTTTAAACCTCGGCTTCCAAAAAGAGGGCGTCCTCGAAGTCGAACTCTATCCCAAACCCGGCGGCTACGAAAATCTCGATCTGACCAGCTACCACGAGCAGCTCATGGACCGCATCTCCAGCCTCCCTGGAGTCCGATCCGTCAGCTTCTCGGACACTTCCATCCCTACCCAGTATATGTGGCACGACACCGTTTCTCCCATGTCCGCTGATCCAAACACAGGCCGTCGCCTCATCGCCCGCGCCGCGGAAGTCTCGCCGGATTTTTTCCGGACTCTCGGAATTCCTCTGCTTCGGGGACGTGAATTCAACGACACGGACGACCAACATCACCCGCATGTCGCCATCGTGAGCAGCGCTCTTGCAGAACGCCTCTTCCCGAATGGCGATGCCATTGGAAAGACCGTCCGCTACGGCGTCATGTCTGACTACCAAAATCTCGAAATCGTAGGCATCACCCGCAATGCTCGGCTCGTCGATCTCCGCGACGCGGCAACTCCATTCATTTATTTCTCAGTTCGGCAATTCCAGCATCCCTGGGGGAATCTTATCGTTCGCACCAGCCAGACTCCCGAAGCGCTCGAAAAACCGATTAGCCGGGCCATCGACTCTCTCGGCCACGAATACGCGCTCAACATAAAATCAATCGCTCAACTCGTCGACGGTGAACTCGTCGAGGAGCGCGTCACCGCCCTGCTCTCCGGCTTCTTCGCCGCCCTCGCCCTCCTCCTCGCTTCCATCGGCCTCTATGGACTCATGTCCTACGCCGTCACTCGCCGCACCCGCGAAATCGGCATCCGTGTCGCCGTAGGCGCTCAATGCCAGAATGTTCTCTGGCTAGTCCTCCGCGAAACTCTAACGCTCGTTCTGCTTGGAATTGCCGTCGGCATCCCCGCGGCCCTAGTCGCCGCTCGCCTGATCGCCAGCATGCTCTTCGGCCTCTCGCCGAGCGATCTACCCACCATCGTCACCGTCTCCCTGCTCCTGCTGGTAGTCGCCCTCTTGGCCGGCTATTTCCCGGCCCGCCGCGCCTCCTCCATCGACCCCATCGCCGCCCTCCGCACCGAGTGAAAAGCGACTATCCCCAGGGCAGACGGCTCTCGTTGCGGCCCTAGAACAGACCGAACTGACAGACATCAAATGTTGTTCGGGATAAACGAAGACGTTCAACTGCGAAAACAAAGCAAACTCGATTTGCGTCCGCTCAACTACAGGACTCACGCGATACGGATCGAAATTCAGGCCGGTGCAGTAGCGGATTGGGCTGGCGCCATGGCCCCGCAACCATCAAGCGAAGCGCTATCGAAAATCAGAAGTGGTTGCCAGCAGCGTCGGGCTTTTTGCCTTCACGAAGAGCGGCGACTCAATCTGTGATCGCAATGTATCGTAAAGTGCGAAGAACGCGGCTTCCATGTCGCCGAGCCTTCGCCATCTGGGCTCCGCTCGACGTGGACTCGCTCCCAAGAGCCAAGCCCTGGCTCGTGTATACAAAGCTCTCGCTGGCACTACCTCGTCATTCAATATTTCTGCGCACGGGTCGAGCATACGGCGGCTTCGTGTAGATTCCGCCGTCTGCTTGATTAAAACCAGCAAATCCGGCAAGCGTACGGCTTCCAGAGTGCCGAGAGATGCCGTTGCCATGGGTGGCCTCTTTCCGAAAATAATGCGGCGCTTTGCGCGATTCTAAGCAATCCATGCAAGCGCTCTTATCGACGTCAAGCAGGCCTTAATCCCTGCGCCAGCGGGAATATCCCCAGCCTCCGCCGCCGAGCAAAAACACAACCAGAAGAACGATCAATATAGTTGTCATTTAAATCCTCCCTGAGAAAAAGCCGAATGACCCGTCTGCGGAAGATCAGTCTTTTCTTCCCCCGCGATCACAATAGTAAGAGAAACGGAAGCACACGTCTGTGCACATCGAGACACACTCGCGCTTTATTTGGGCGCGTGGCATTGGAACTGGTTAGGAGCCCGGTCGGAACGGATCCATCCTCCGATCACAACGTCCGAAATGGAGAGGCCTCCAGATCGAGATAATGCGCACCGAAACCCGTTTCCAAGTGTCGCGAACCTGCATGACGGGTGTACTATGGCGCCGCTGACGAAATCAAAAAGGAAGTTCCGCCGCAGCCATGAACAAGCGCACTTTCCTCAAACTTTTCTCCGCCACCATCGCCAGCCCCGCCGTCTCTCGCCTCTCCGCCTGGGCCGCATCCGACAGACTCACAAACTGGTCCGGAAACATCGCCTACAGCACGGAGAGTTTGTACGCCGCCAACTCCCAACAACAAATCCAAGACTTCGTCAAAAAGCACGCCAAACTAAAAGTCCTCGGCTCCCGCCACTGCTTCAATGCCATTGCCGACAGCAAGGACGCGTTTCTCTCTCTAAAACCGCTCGACGAAATCGTCTCCCTCGATCCCCAAGCCCGCACCGTCACCGTCGACGCCGGCATCACCTACGGCCAGCTCGCCCCGCTCCTCACCGAAAAAGGCTTCGCGCTCCACAATCTCGCCTCGCTCCCCCACATCTCCGTCGCCGGAGCCTGCAGCACCGCCACGCACGGCTCTGGCGAAAAAAATGGCAATCTCGCTACCGCCGTTTCCGCGCTCGAATTCGTCACCGCCTCCGGCGAAGTCGCAAAGCTCTCCCGTCAACACGACGCCGATCTTTTCAACGGAGCAGTCGTAGGCCTCGGCGCTCTCGGCGTAATCACAAAAATCACCCTCGATGTTCAGCCCACCTACAACATGCGCCAGTATGTCTACGAAAATCTCTCCTTCAACGCCATGAAGGATAATTTCGACGCCATCGAAGCCAGCGCCTACAGCGTCAGCCTCTTCACCGATTGGCAAAACCACAATTTCAGCGAAGTCTGGCTAAAAAGCCGCACGGAAAAAGGCCAGGCCTTCGACGCCAAGCCCGAATTCTTCGGCGCCAAGCTCGCCACCAAAAATCTTCATCCCATCGCCGAACTCTCCGCCGAAAACTGCACCGAGCAAATGGGCGTTCTCGGCCCGTGGTATGAACGCCTCCCGCACTTCCGCATGGGCTTCACGCCAAGCGCCGGCAAAGAACTGCAATCCGAATACTTCGTCCCCCGCCAGCACGCCGTCGAAGCCATACTCGCCGTCGAGCCCCTCCGCGATCAGGTCAGCCCCCATCTGCTCATCACCGAAATCCGCGCCATCGCCCCCGATGACCTCTGGCTAAGCCCCTGCTATCAGCAGCCCTGCGTCACCATCCACTTCACCTGGAAGCCAGACTGGCCCGCCGTCAGCCAGCTTTTGCCCGTCATCGAAAATGAGCTTGCGCCATTCCAGGCCCGCCCCCACTGGGGCAAACTCTTCACCATGCCGCCCGAGAAGCTCCGTTCTCATTACCCCCGCATGCCCGAATTCATCGCCCTGGCCAAAAAGCTCGACCCCCCAGGCAAATTCCGCAACGACTTCCTCAAGACCAACATCTTCTCCGCCTGATTTCACCGCGGCATCGCCCCGCGGCGAGGAGGGACGCCTCGCGCTCGGCTACTAAATCCGCTTCTTAAAGTTTTCCACACATTTCCACAGCCCCTCCCCCCATCTCCTCTCCCTGCTAACTCGTTACGATGGCGCAATTTCCGCGCGCCTAAATCGATCTTGTCTCATCTCGTTCGAATCGCCTTCTGAGTAAACAAAAATAGCTATTGACATACAGTAACCAATCCTGCTACCATTCACCATGTTTCGCTCGCCACGATCGATTGCCGTCTCCTGTTTTTGTAGTGGCGGGTCTTTAGACCCGTGCCTTCCTTTGCCGCGCCCCGCTCCTGTCTCACTCTTTTCGGTCTTTTGCAAAAAGCCCAAGAAACTAAATCCCCTGTTTTCAGATCCTTCCGCACTCTTCAAAAAGGCATATTTTGCCAACTCTTTTTCCATCAAGGACTTCCGCACTCTTTTGCAAAACACCGGGGGTGTACCCTCCGCCGCCAATATCCATCTCTCGCGAGCTCTCGCCACTCCTCACTCGCACCTCGCCGCTCTCCTCCCTGCAATCAGCACTTACAAAACTGATACAAAACAAACAACTTTAACTTCCTTTAGAATGAATGTTTACGCAAAACCTAGGGGGTTCCCACGCACACTAGATGCCTGTCAAATAGAGCTCCCGATCATACCGGAAGCGGTTTCCGTATCGAGCAGCTCGGGGGAGTGGAGTTTGGCGTCCTCCGTCAGGAGTCACCAGTCGCGAGTCGGCGGGCACGGCAACGCAATTTGCAGACTTCAACGCCGGGAAAGACCGCAGCGCCATTTTTAGCGGCTGTTCAGTCTTTGGATTTCGCTTTGGCTTGGGCTTCGGCCTGGGTCGCGCGGTACCAATCAAATGTACGGCTCAGACCTTCTTCAAAAGTGACTTGTGGATCGTAGCCGAGGTATTCGCGCGCTTGGGTGATGTCCGCCTGCGAATCGCGAATGTCACCGTCGCGGGGCGGTTCATACTTGGCCTCGAGCTTCTTGCCGGAAATCTTTCCGAGAAGTTGAAGCGTCTGATTTAGGGTGAAGCGTGCGCCTGTTCCTACGTTGAACGTCTTGCCGGAAACGTTGGGGGCTTCGCAGGCTAGAAGATTGGCCTGCACGGCGTTTTCGACGTAGGTGAAGTCGCGGGATTGCTCGCCATCGCCAAAGATGGAGGGCTGCGCCTCTTCGAGGAAGGCCAGGCAGAATTTTGCCAAAACGCCGGAATACGGCGAGGCGGGATCCTGCCGGGGGCCGAAGATATTGAAATAGCGAACAGAGACGTTTTCGAGGCCGTAACAGCGGCCAAAGGTCTGCGCGTAGAGTTCGCCGACGAATTTGGTGACGCCGTAAGGCGAAATCGGCGCGGGCTGCATGGTTTCGACCTTGGGGAGCGTCGGTGTTTCGCCGTAGGCGGAAGAGGAAGCGGCGAAAACGACACGCTTTACCTTGGCATCGCGCGCGGCGACGAGCACGTTTAGAGTGCCATCGATGTTGATTTTATTTGTCTCGATGGGATCCTTGACGGAGCGAGGAACGGAAGTGCGCGCAGCAAGGTGCAGGACGTACTCGGCCTCATGCATGGCCTTGCGGACGACTTCAATGTCTGTGATGGTGCCCTTGATAAGGGTGATTTTGTTGCGGACCTCGGCAAGGTTCTCCTCTTTGCCCGAGGAAAGGTCGTCGAGGACAACGACGCTGTGGCCGCGCCGTACGAGTTCGTCTACCGTATTCGAGCCGATGAAACCGGCGCCGCCTGTAACGAGGTAGCGCATTCAGGAATTCCTCCTCGATCGTGGTCCGCGAGCGGCGGAGTGCCGCTCGGGTCATTGGCGCGGTGCCTGCAAAGACGCGGGCCTCGCGTTTTGGTAACCTCAGAGTTCGCGTTAGTTTCGGCTGAGTTTGCCGGGCTGCCGCGAGCGAATCTGTATTGTACGACGGAAGACGAAAAGACAAGGGACTGTTTCCAAGCGGGTCACACAAAGAGCATGAGCTACCGGAAAGCGATTGGGGTCGCAGCACTTTTGGTGTTGGGATGCGCCGCGGGAGGTTACTACTACTTACGCGAACGAAGCGAGGCGTCGGCGCGAGCGTGGGCCGCAAGTCACGAGCCCGAACCGGGCGAACCGGCGAATGCCCCCGCCCCCGCCACGGAGGTCCCCGCGGCCCCATCGAGAACCGCTACGGCGTCCTCACCCGCGAAAAAGGAGAGCGATCCGGGAGCCGATGCGGGGTTGCCATTGCGGGGCGGGGAAGTGCTGGAATACACGGCGAACGTCGCGAACTTGAGCGACGTGGCCAATCTGAAATTGATTGTGGGCGCGCACAAAGACTTCTTTGGGAAGAACGCGTGGCACCTACAAGCGTTCGCGCATACGGAAAATCCGCTGCGGATGGTTTTCGAGCTGGATGACCAGTTTGATTCCTACAGCGACGCTTCGACGATGACCAGCCTGCAGTACGAAATGCATTTGAGCGAACGAGGACAGAAGGTGAGCTCCGTGCAGCGCATGACGGCGACGGGAAAAGAACCGGCGCCTCCGAGTGTCACGGAAGCGCGGGTTCTGCCCGGAACGCGCGATCCGCTGGGTATGATGGAATACTTGCGGAGTGTGGATTGGACAAAGACGGCGGAGGTGCGGTGCCCCGTGTATGACGGGCATAAGCTGTACGACGTAAGGGCGAAACTCGCGGGGTCGGGCGAGGCCGTCACTGTTCCCGCAGGGAGTTACAAAACGTCGAAGATTGAAATTCACGTTTTTGAAAATGGGGAAGAGATGAAGGACGCGCAATTCACGATGTATATCGCGAACAATGTTGCGCGCACGCCAGTGCTTCTGGAAGCGATCATGCCGTTCGCAACGGCGAGAGTGGAATTGAAGAGCGCGAAATAGGAGTTCGCTCTCGGAAGTTCACAAAGCAAAGCGTTTTTCCAACTAACTGGCGAAAAGACTCAGATCCCGGCCAAAGCGCGGCGATCCCTAGGCAATCGCCAACTGCTCGATCAAAGCGCAGGCGATATGGCCCATGGTGATATGGGCTTCCTGGATTCGCTGAGGATCTTGTGAGGGCACGTTGAGCAGTAGATCGACCTTGTCGGCGAGCGCCCCACCCGTTTCGCCCGTGAAGGCAACGAGATAGGCAAGGCGGGCGCGGCCAGCCTCTACCCCGCGGATTATATTGGCGCTTGCGCCGCTGGTCGAAAGCGCCACAAGAATGTCCTGCGGAGCGACCAGCGATTCGATTTGCCTGGAAAAAACGTGCTCGAAGCCGTAGTCGTTGCCGGCCGCGGTGAGTATCGAGGGATTGGCCGTGAGTGCGAGCGCTGCGAGGCCGCGGCGTTCGGTGCGCAGCCGAACGACAAGCTCTGCGGCGAGGTGCAGCGCATCGGCTGCGCTGCCGCCATTTCCGAAGAAAACGATTTTTCCGCCATTGCGCAGCGCGGACGCACTTTTTTCTGCGAATTGCCCGATACGTCCGACAAGCGCTTCCGAAAAGCTCTGCTTCACGCGAGCGCTTTCCTCGAGTTGCCGCCGGATTTCGTCCGCGAGTAGGGCCATCGGCGCCTAGCAGAGAACAATTTTTTCGCGATGGCGCATGACGCGGCGGGTGGCGTTGCGAGTGTCCACAACCAGATGGGCAGCATCCACAATCGCCACGTAGTCGTAGCTCGAATGATCGGTAGCGATGACGACCGCGTCGTAGCTCGCCAGCGTTTGGGCATTCAGAGGAACGGATTTCATATTTTCGTAGTTGTAATGGCGCATTTTGTGGAGCTGGGGGAAATAGGGATCGTTGTATTCGAGGTTCGCGCCGCGCTGCTTGAGGAGCTGCATGATTTTCAGCGTGGGAGATTCGCGGAGGTCATCGACGTCCTTCTTGTAGGCCACGCCAAGGATGAGGAGCTTTGAACCTTTGAGGCTTTTTTTGTGCCCGTTGAGAGCCGCGGCAATGGCATCCACAACGTGATAGGGCATGGCCGTGTTGACTTCCCCGGCCAGCTCGATGAACCGAGTGGAGAAGTCAAACTCGCGTGCTTTCCAGGAAAGATAATATGGATCGACGGGGATGCAATGCCCGCCGAGACCGGGGCCAGGGTAAAAAGGCATAAAGCCGAACGGCTTTGTGGCGGCTGCGTCGATCACTTCCCAAATGTCGATGCCCATGCGCAGGCTGAGCATCTTAAGCTCGTTGACCAGCGCGATGTTGACACAGCGAAAAATGTTTTCGAGGAGCTTGGCCATTTCCGCAGCGCGGGTGGAACTGACCGGAACGACGCGCGCAACAACTTGCGCGTAGAGCGCTTGCGCGGCGCGGCCGCTCGGCGGATTCACGCCACCGACGACTTTGGGAATCTGTGCAAGCCCAAATTGCTTGTTGCCGGGATCTTCGCGCTCGGGAGAAAACGCAAGCAAAAAATCGCACGCGACATTTTCGTTCTCCGGACCAGCAGCAATGGGGCAGCGCAGGCCGCTTTTTTCCAAGATGGGGAGTACGAGTTCCTCTGTGGTGCCAGGATAGGTCGTCGATTCGAGAACGACGAGCTGACCTCTTTGCAGGTGGGGCTGGATGGAGATAGCAGTCTGTTCGACGTAGGAGAGATCGGGCTCGCGACGCTCATCGAGAGGCGTAGGAACGCAAATGAGAATAGCATCGGCTTCCTTGAGCCGAACGAAATCCGTGGTGGCGCCGAAGTGCCTGGAGTTGACGAACTGCTGGATTTTGGTCTGCGGGATGTGCTCGATGTAGGACTTGCCGGCATTGAGCATCGAGACTTTGTTGGGATCGGTGTCAAATCCCGTAACTTTGTGGCCGGCTTCCGCAAAACGCAGGGCCAGCGGCAGTCCAACGTAGCCGCAGCCGATAATGGCGACCTTCAGTTGAGCGCCTTTGAAGAATTCGGGTTTCCGGTCTAGTGGCATGAGTTAGTTCGCTCTCCTCGCTCTTTTGGGGGTAATGCAGGCCATTGGGCCGATTGGATAAGGACAACTCAATATAACAGGTTCTTCGCGAACTCAAAAACGCGGCGCCGTGGCGTGGTATCGCTTATTTAAGAGTGGTTGCGGCTGGGTGGGAGACGCGCGAAGATAGGTTCATGCTCCCAGCGATGAGAAAGAACCCCCAGAACGCAGCCGCCATCAATCGATGACTCTAATCGTCCTCCTCCTCGGGCTCGTTGTGGGTGTGCTCGTGGGACTTTTGGGTATCGGTGGCGGCGTCGTGCTTGTGCCAGCGCTGGTTTACCTCCTGCATATGGACCAGCACTTGGCGCAGGGGACATCCTTGCTCATCCTGCTCCCGCCCGTGGGCCTTGGCGCCCTGCGGGAATACTGGAAACGGGGACAGGTGGATTTGCGGGCTGGAATCTTGTGCGCGTTAGGAATTCTGGCGGGTGGCTATCTTGGCGGATGGATTGCGGTTCCGCTGGCCTCTCGCCAGCTCAAGGGGCTGTTTGGCTGTTTTCTGATGGTGGCTGCTTTTTTGCTCTGGAGAAAGCCGCACCCGCAAAGCGAAACGGCGGTCACCGCTGGTGAGGGCTCGGCCCGTGCCTGACAGCGCGATGCGAAGCGCAGGCATCTTTGTCGCGGCTTGCGTCTGTGGTGTTGCTTCCGGTCTATTTGGAATCGGAGGCGGCGTTCTCCTGGTTCCGTTTTTGGCTTTGTTTTTTTCGTTCGGGCAACATCGCGCGCAGGGCACGAGCTTAATCGCGCTGATACCGCCTACGGGTTTGCTGGCGTTTCTCGCGTATGCCAAGGCGGACTATGTTTCCTGGAAGAGCGGCTTGCTGCTTATCCCGGGCGTTTTTGTTGGGGGCATTCTCGGGGGTTGGCTGGCCAAGCGGCTTGAGCCTCGACGAATGCGTCAAGTTTTTGCCGGACTGATGTTTGCCCTGGGCATGTGGCAGGCCGTTGGCGCATGGCGGCATTAGGGAGTCACTGATTCCGTGGTCGACGTACATTGCCATATCTTGCCCGGACTCGACGATGGCCCGGACAACATTGAAGTTTCGCTGGCGATGGCGGAATCCGCGATTGCGGATGGAATTACGCACGTGGTAGCGACACCGCACTCGAGCAACGAATATCATTTCGACTATTTGCGGATACGGGCGCTGCGGGACGAACTCCAGGTGAAAATTGGCAGCCGCCTGCTTTTAGCCACGGGCTGCGATTTCCATCTGAACCCAGAAAATCTTGCTGCTTTGCGCGAGGATTCCTCACGCTTCTGCGTTAACCAGCACGACTACCTGCTCGTGGAATTCAACGAGTTCTCGATTCCGCCTAGCATGGACCAGACGCTTCACGAGATCCAACTCCTGGGGCTAAGGCCAGTGATCACTCATCCCGAGCGCAACGCCATCCTGAGGACCCAAACGGAGCGAATTGCGAAATGGATTCGGCTCGGTTGCCGTGTACAGGTCACGGCCGGCTCGCTGCTCGGAGTCTTTGGCACTGGGCCAAAAAAAGATGCATGGCGCTGGCTAGGCGACGGATTGGTCCACATCGTGGCGAGCGATGCTCACAATACGCGTGGCCGGCCGCTTAAGCTTCAGCCTGCGTTCGATCTTGTGCGGGAACAGTTTGGAGAAGAAAAGGCGCGAGCTCTTTTTGTGGAGAATCCGATGGCCGCGTTTGAAGGGCGCGAGTTGCCTTATGTCCCTGAACCGTCGGAGGGAATCGAACATCCTCGCCGCAGGAGATTTTTCTTTTTCTGAAATTCTAATGCGTGGGATGAACGGGCATTCCAACCCAGGCGTTTAAGATGCCCAGGCATTCGCGAACGACATCCAGCGCATCGCCAGTAGTGCGCCACCAGTGTCCAGGTTCGAAGGGGTCGTCTGAAGCGGCCCGGATGATCGCTCGTCCACGGCCGGCGGCCAGACGGTTCCAGAGAATTCGCAGGCGCCGCGTGTGCACTTTCGACGTTACGAAGATTACGGTACTGTCCTTCTCCGATGCCATCGTGGCGGAAACGGCTGCGATTTCATCCGCAGTGTTGACGATGGGAGGCTGGAGCACGCGAATGGCGTCACCCGGCACGCCTTCGTGCTCCAGGATGCGCAAATCGTAATAGTCCTCACCGAAGAACGAGATCCCCATCGCTGCGAGAGTTGCGCCGGGCTCGGTGGAGTAAGTCAGCCACACGCTTGGAGCGTAACCCTCGCGATACAGCTTCGCCGCCTCCATAGCCCGCAGGGGCATGCGGCCGCTTAGGACGACGATAGCTTGCGCGTTTGCCAGGGGGTCTTGAACAACGAGCCAGCGTCCGACGAAAAGAATTAATAATACGGCGCCAAGTAAAATCAGGGCGAGAAATCCGAGGAGGATCTGCCTTGTGCGCCGCTTCTTCACGCCCACACTCTCTGAATCGTTCCGCGCTGGCATCATCGTGTAATTACACGTGGCGCATGGTATCCCGTGCGACTGAAAGTGGTCAATCCGGTGTGCGCACGTTACACTAGCGGGCTGCGAATTAATCGGGGGAAGCATGAAAGCAGTGGTCACCGGAGGAGCTGGGTTTTTGGGGTCGCATCTTTGCGACCGCCTGATTGCAGAAGGATGGGAGGTGTTGGTTCTCGACAATCTCGTCACTGGGGTCGATTCCAACGTAGGGCACCTTCTTAGGCATCCTAATTTTCGAATTGCGCGGTGCGACGTCTCGAAATACATTGATGTGCCGGGACCAGTCGATTACGTTCTGCACTTTGCCTCGCCGGCGAGCCCCGTCGACTACCTTAAGCTTCCGATTCAAACGCTCAAGGTTGGAGCGCTAGGCACTCACAACGCGCTGGGGCTGGCGCTTGCGAAGAAGGCAAAGTTTTTTCTGTCTTCTACAAGCGAATGCTACGGCGACCCGGAGGTTTCTCCTCAATCGGAAGAGTATTGGGGCCACGTGAATCCTATCGGGCCGCGCGGGGTTTACGACGAGGCCAAACGCTTTGCGGAAGCGATGACCATGGCCTACCACCGCTACCATGGCGTGGACACGCATATCGTCCGCATTTTCAATACTTATGGGCCGCGAATGCGCCTCAACGACGGGCGCGCGCTCCCCAATTTCGTGCATCAAGCGCTGACTGGAAAACCGATAACGGTATATGGAGATGGAAAACAGACGCGAAGCTTTTGCTATGTCACCGATTTGATCGAAGGGATCTACCGTCTAATGTTGTCGGACGAACACTCGCCCGTGAATATTGGCAATCCGCAAGAGATTACCATCCTCGATTTTGCGGAGCGCATTCGCTCCCACTTCGTAAACGCTCCTGATATTGTCTTCGAACCGCTTCCACAAGACGACCCAAAGCAGCGTTGCCCGGACATTAGCAAAGCAAAGCGCCTCCTGAAATGGGAGCCTAAAGTCGGATTGGAAGAGGGACTGAAATTGACCCTAGATTTTTTCAAAAGAGAATTCAACGCAAAAAAGGACTCTTAAACGGTGAATGAGAACGAATTGGGAGCGTGGGAAAACTAGTGGTGTGTCCAACAAATAACTTGACAACGCAAATAGATTACGCTATCCTTCGCTATGCCCTCCTCCGTTCCTGCTTTGGCGTTGAGCGACGTTGACAGACAGCAAGTCCAGCAGTGGGTCTCTGCCTTCGGCACGCCCCAGCAGGTCGTCCTCCGCTGCCGGATCGTGCTGGGCGCCGCCGCGGGTCAATCCGAGAATTCCCTTGCGCAGCAGTTAAAGACCAATCGCAATACCGTGCGGCTCTGGCGCGCCCGCTTTACTCAGCAAGGGGCCAAGAGTCTCTGGGAGATTGCCGCTGGTCGAGGACGCAAACCCACCTATGGCCCGGAGAAAATCCAAGCCATCATCGACACGACCTTGCAATCCAAGCCCAAAGGCAGAAGCCAGTGGAGCTGTCGCTCGTTGGCCAAGCGCACGGGGGTCAGCAAGTCGACGGTGAACAATATCTGGCGGAGTCATCAGCTCAAGCCCCATCGCGTGAAAAGCTTTAAGCTTTCGCGCGATCCTCATTTTCTCGAGAAGTTAACCGACGTTGTGGGCCTCTATCTGAATCCACCGGAGCAGGCGATCGTGCTGTGTGTGGACGAAAAGAGCCAGATACAAGCCTTGGATCGCACCCAACCCGGCTTGCCGATGAAGAAGGGGCGCTGCGGGACCATGACGCACGATTACAAGCGCAACGGGACGACCACTTTGTTCGCAGCCCTAGAAATGGCCCAGGGCAAGGTCGTGGGCGAGTGTTATCAGCGGCATCGACATCAGGAGTTCCTGAAGTTTCTCCGCCGCCTGAACGAAGAGTTTCCCGGCCCCGTGCCTTTACACCTGGTGATGGACAACTATGGCACGCACAAAAAAGAAGAGGTTCGTGGCTGGCTGAAAAAGCACCCGCATTTCGTGCTTCATTTTGTGCCCACCAGCTCCAGTTGGCTGAACCTGGTGGAGCGTTGGTTTCGGGAGTTGTCGACCCAATGTATTCATCGGGGTTCATTCTTCAGCGTCGATGATCTGAAAGCCGCGATCCAAGAATTTCTCACTTCTTGGAACGAAGATCCCAAACCCTTGGTTTGGACCGCTACCGTGGAATCGATTATGGAGAAGCTCTCTCGCTGCCGGCAGACGCTCGAGAAGGTTCAGCCCGGCTGTACCCTGCCACGCAGCCGAAGGAACAAGCGATAACTTGTATACTTATTTCGCGGACACTACACTAGGTCGGTTCGCTGGCGAAGGCCTTATTCTTGCGGCCGCTACACTCTGCCGAACGAATAATACTCGAATCCGAGGTCGCGCATCTGGTTGGGGGAATAGAGGTTCCTCCCATCCACTACCAGGGCGCGCGCCATCAGCGATTTTGCACGCTTCCAATCCAGATTGCGGAAGATATCCCACTCCGTGCAAACCAGCGCGGCATCCGCGCCTCGCAACGCGTCATACGGATCTTCGTGATAGGTCACGTTCGGAAAGAGGGCTCTTGTTCTCGAGATGGCTTCCGGATCCGTCGCATGTACGATCGCGCCTTCCTCGATGAGTTTTTTGACGATTTCAAGTGCAGGCGCAAATCGAATGTCGTCGGTGTTCGCTTTGAAAGCCAAGCCAAGTACTGCAACGTGCTTGCCTTTGACCACCCAAAGCGCCTTGTGAACCTTTTCCAGGAAGCGGTCGATGCGCTGCTTATTGACTCGCTCAGTGGCCTTCAGCAGATCGAAATCGACTCCGACGGAAGCCGCGAGATGGATGAAAGCCTGCACATCCTTGGGAAAACAAAAGCCGCCAAATCCCAGTCCCGCGCTCAGGAATTGCCCGCCAATTCTGGGTCCAATCCCATCGCATGAGTCACCTCTTGGACGTCGGCGCCGATTCTTTCGCAGAGATCGGCAATGACGTTGGCGTAGCTGATCTTCAACGCGAGAAAGGAATTTGACGCGTGCTTGATGAGTTCGGCGCTGTTGATGGTGGTGACCAGGAATGCCGCTTCATGATCCGCCGGGCAAGTACCTTTGTGTATGGGGCAGTGAAAACGCCGCTCCAGGATAGGGCGGTAGATTTCCCGCAGATCGGCAGCGGCGGATTCATCCTCCACGCCGACCACGATTCGGTCCGGATGGAAAAAATCTCCGACAGCGGTGCCTTCCCTCAAGAATTCGGGGTTCGAAGCTACTCGAAAGTTGGATTTGCTCCCGCCACTATAGGCGGCAAGCGCGCGCTGCAATTCCAGCCCAGTCCGCGCCGGCACGGTGCTCTTTTCAATCACCAACTTGGGGGACCGGGCTTGCTCGGCAATCTGCCGCGCCACTTGATCGATTGCGGAAAGATCGGCTTCGCCGGATTCTTTTGGTGGCGTGCCCACGCAAATGAAAATGGCATCGCCCGCGCGGATGGCTTCGCCTGCGTCCGGAGTATAGGAAATGCGGCCAGCCTCGCTTGCTGTTGCCAGTATTTCTCCCAAGTGCTGCTCGTAAATGGGCACCTCTCCGGCTTGCAGACGCTTGATTCGTTCGGCATCGATATCCGTGCAGGTCACTTCATGTCCGGCTGCGGCCAGGCATGCTCCGGTTACCAGTCCTACGTAGCCACATCCAATCACCGAGAGACGCAAGTCAGGATCTCCTTGGAAGCGTTTCAGCCAACCACCCAGCGCTTCTCCAAATTCAAAGCAAACAGTTTATTTTCACCGAATGACAGCGCTGAGGAAAGCACATCATCGACGGTCGTTTCGTGGCCTGCATCTTACGGCCAAAGTTTATGGGTGCCGCAAAACGGTCCTTTGTCAGAGCCGAGGAACTAGTCCGATCTTTCATCCTCTCCCCATCAGCAGACCGCGCAAACCGAGCAGCACAAGGCGCGGCTGCCGGCGCACGACATTCCAAAGCAAGCGCGTCGACTCATCGCGGTTTATTTCGCCGAGGGACTCGCGTGTGGAGGCATTGAGGAGATCCACCAGCTGGGAATAGTCCTTCTGCTGGAAATGGTGAAGTACGCGCCGGATTAACCAGTGCGTGCCGAGTTCGCGGCGAAGCGCCGTCAACTCCCTGCGGCCACCTTCGCGCAAAATGGCCTGTCCAACTCCGAGCGCGCCGCGCAGTCCGGTGACGATTCCGCCGATGGTCGAGACTTTCACCTGAGCCGCCGCATCGCCAACCACATAGACTTCGCCATTGCCCATGCGCCGCCGCACCGGCACCCAGCCTCGGTAGACCGGTATCCTCGCTCCCTGCCATCCGAGGGCCTGCAACTTCTTTTTCTCGAGAAAACGTTCGAGGCATTTCTTTGTGTCGCGCCCGTCTTCGCCGATGATTCCCAACGCGCCGCGCTCAGAGGAATCCGGGATCAACCAGTAGAAATACGGCGTATCGTCCGGAATGAACCACACGCGGGTCGTGTCCGGAGGATGATCCTTTGGCAATCGGACGATGGCTTGCACCAGCGGAACGGTTTCAATGGGAGGCCAGCCGGCGCTCCGAGCGACGCGGCTGGACGCGCCATCGGCTCCGACAACGCTATCCGCATGCAATTCCTCACGATGCCCGGCGGAATCGATTTCCACACGCAGCCCGCGCGCATTCGGCGCCAGACCAAGAAAGCGTGTATCAAACGATAGAGTGGCTCCCGCTTGTTGCGCGCTACGCGCCAAAGCTGGGATTAGGCGCGATCTCTCGATGATGAGGTCGGGCCGTGCCAGCGCAACCTGTGCGGAGCGGCCGTCGGTAAACAATTCGAAGCGTCGGATTTCGTTGACGATGCTCTCGGAGGCCGCCGCGCCGAGCTGGGTGCGGAAATGATCCGTGACGATCAAAGACCTAGCCGCAGGTTCGAAGCCCGGCCTCGATTCCAGCACTCGCACTTGCCGCCCGCCTTCGGCTATCGTAGCCGCCGCAAACAATCCCGCGGCGGAGCCTCCAACGACGATAACCTCCCCGTTCTCTCCACGGGTCCGTGGTTTTTTCTCAGTGCTTGGCACAGTCTCGCTTTCCCAAGTTGCGCATACACCCGGAACGTTTACGTTGCCAGGGATTCGCGTTCAAAGTCTCAAAGATATTGGCAGCTTTCCGCCCAACCCGAAGGGATACGAATCAAGAATCGGCAAGACGGCAACCCAGTAAGTATAGCGAATCCATTAGTGTGGGCAAACTCGCCGCTTGCCCATGCAATTTGAGGTACGTGCTCAATATAATCCGGAAGCACTTCAGGAGATTGTGGCTGGCTTCTGCATTTGGCGTTCATATGGTGCACGTTCGAGAAAGATCACTCCGCTGAGCACGGTTGCACATGCAACCAGAGCGACCACCACTGCAGCGAGGGGCGACAGATAGCTCACCAGCACGGCAGCTCCGCCGCTCAGAAATCCCAACAGATATAGGCTCACCACCGCGCCGCGATGTCCGAGTCCCAGATTAGCCAGCCGATGAGCGGCATGATCCTTTCCCGGGGTGGCAAAAGGCAGGAGTCCACGCCGCGAGCGGGAAATCGTGACTAGCGTAGTATCGAAAATCGTCACACCCAAAATGAGCAGCGGAGCCAGCCAGGCGGAAATATGATTGGCGTGATCCAGCCGCAGCTTCAATCCTAATGTGGCCATCAGAAATCCTAGAAACATTGCGCCACCGTCGCCCATGAAAATTTTGGCTGGCTTGAAATTCCAGCGGAGAAAACCTGTTGCCGCCCCAAGGACGGCGGCAGCCAGAGTGGTGACCAGAGTCTGGCCGTTCAAGTAAGCAAGCAGAGCAAAGAAAATAGAGGCTGTCGCGGCCACGCCGGCGCAAAGACCGTCCATGTGGTCCAGGATGCTGAAGGAAGCAGTGATCCCTACCACGAAAAAAACCGTGAGAACTGCGTCCAGAACGTAACCTGCTCGCCCGCCAACGAGAACTTCAAAAACCTGTGCGTGGATCCCTGTGATTAGCAAAACGCACGCGGCAAGCGGCATGCCCAGGAAGAGTTTGATCTGATGGTGCAGTAAGCCGCGGTCATCCAAAATGCCAACGGCGGCGACGACGGTCGCGCCGGTCAAAATTCCCACGATTTGCGCGCGAGCTGCTCCGCTAAACGTAAACAGGACCGCGAGCACCACGGCGCCGTACATCGCCAGCCCGCCGAGAAGCGGGATTGGGCGAAGATGGACCTTGCGCGGTCCAGGAAGATCTACCATGCCGACGCGCAATGCCAGTGCGCGCACGGGTACCGTCAGCATCAAAGATGCGAATAGCGCGATCAGAAACGCCAGCAAACCTGCGGGCATGTTCCCTCGTTATTTTTTAAGATACCGGCCGGGACGGTGCGGCCGGTGCCTCAAGCGTTTTCTGCCAGGTTGGGGGCCCGGCTCCCAAAGAAAATACGGCTGCCCCACGCAGCTTTAACACCATACTTTGAAAATTGTTTCGCTTCAATCAGGAAAGTTTGCGGCGTAATCCGAGAGACAGGACGCCCGATATGTCGGCTCCTGAAATCCACAGTGTGTGGCAGGTGCTTCGCCGGACCTTCGTCCTTGAGAGTTATCTCTCGGTGAGCATGCGGCCAAACGTGCGGTTCACTTCCTCGCGATTCTTCGTTGCGTAATACCAGTCAATCGTGCGTTTTAAGCCATCGCGAAAAGCCACTTTGGGCTCCCACCCCAGCAGTTTTTTCGCGAGAGAATTGTCGGCAACGCGATTTAGCGGACCTGTCGGCATATCGGGGCGCAGCTTTATGTCCGCTTTGTGGCCGGTAAATTCACAAACCATCTTCACTGCGTCGATTACTTTTATCCGCTCCATCGTCCCCAAATTGATGGCCGTGCCGTCATTTATTTTTTCGCCAGCCAAAATCGTTCCCTCGACAATGTCCTCGATGTACGTCCAATTGCGGATTTGCGTTCCGTCGCCCCACACTTCGAACGGATTCTGTCCTAGAAAGGCGCGTGCAATCATGGCGATGACGGCGTGATTTTCGACGCCCCGCGGACCGTAGACAGTGAAATAGCGGCAAGAGGCTGCGCCCATGCCATGTTCCTTCGCGTAAGCACGCAGGGTAAACTCGCCCATCAATTTTGCCCAGCCGTACGTGTTGTCGGCGTCATTCGGGCCGTTGGTGAGATCTTCCGTAAGATAGAGCTCTTTTTTGACGTCCGACTGGAGGAAGTTCGGATAGACGCAACCGGAGGACGCGAATGCCACCTTTTTCACTTTTGCGCGCAGAGCTTCCGCGAAAACCAGCCCGTCCAGGAAAAAATTGGAAGCGGGCCCGGCTTGGTGGAGATCGACATAGCCCCGGCCGCCATGATCCGCCGCGAGGTGGAAAACCGTGTCGACACCTTGCATCGCGGAGCGCGTAACGCCTGGTTCGCGCAGGTCCGCGTGAACGAATTCGATCTTTCCCTTCGCGACATGTTCCTTGATGTTGTCGCGATGTCCGCTCGTCAAATCATCCACGATGCGAATTTTAGCGCCGCGCGCGAGAAGATGATCCGTCAGTGTCGAACCGATGAAAGACGCGCCTCCCGTCACCAGCACAAGTTTTCCGCTCCAAAAAGTCTCCGAAGACGTCACGCGTTCGCGGCCTCCTCAATGATTTTCACAAATTTCTGCAGTTCTTTGACTCTATCATAATCGGGCGCAGCGGCCTGGGCCGCACGGCCCATACTTTGCAATTTGGGCCCGTCCATAACGAGGGAACGAATCGCCGCGGCCACTTTTTCCGGGCTGTCGGGATCGGCGGATACCGCGAATCCAAATTTCGCGCCCAGCGATGCCGCGTCCGTATCTTCCGGCGCGACGGCCACAATCGGTTTTCCAGCGGCGAGTATTCCATACATTTTGCTGGGTACTACAACTCCCTCCAAGCCGCGTTTCACAGTGATGACATGCGCATCCGGCGCAGCCAGCACGGAGGAAATCTTGCTCGCAGGAAAAAATGAAAGAAATCGAACGTTTCTTGTTTCTCTTGCGAGTGCTTCGACGCGGCCCCGCTGTGCTCCTTCACCAACGAAGACTAGACTTACGCCCTCCTCTTCCAGGTTGCGTGCTGCTGTAATTAGGGTCTCCCACGCTCCGTAGAAGCCGAGGTTTCCCGCATGGAGAAGCACAAACCTGGAGTCGCCGCGAATTTGCTGGATGACTTCTTCGTCCAGCACGGGCGCGGCTGAACCGCGCACTTGAATATCCGCGCCGTCGCGGACGATCTCGACACGTGCCGGATAAACGCCTTTGGCGATGATTCTCGCACCCATATCCTCTCCAAGCACGATCACGCGGGTGGCGCGCCGCAATGCCCACCGGTGCATTCTCTCCCAAATGCGAGACAGAAGACCTGGCCCGACTATCGCGCCCCCCACGGCCATGTCCGGGTACATGTCGCGAATGTTGTAAATGTAGGGCTTGCCTTTCAACAGCGCCACGAGCGCCCCGACAATTCCTTCAAACGGAGGGTCGGTCATCGCCAGAACCACATCGCATCGCACGAAAAGCGCGCGTGGAATCGCCAGCGCGACATAACTCAAATAGTTCAGCACGCGCCGCTTCATCGCGAAACGCGGATAATCCGTCGAACCCACTCGCAGAATTTTCGCGCGCCCTGCCAATTCTGTTCGCCAGAATCTCCAGGGCCGCCGTTCCGTTGGATCGTACGATGGCCGGCCGCAAAGCACAGTGACGTCGTGTCGCGCGTAAAGCGCCTCCACCACCGTGGCGGCCATCTTCGCCGTCGCCGAAGTATCCGGCGGATAATAGAGATTCAGAAGCAGGATTCTCATTCGAACGCGACTCGCGGCATGCAATTCACGGCCGGGTGATAAGGAAGTCGCCGAGCACCAGCGCATCCATTTGCGTGCGTTGGAAGCAATCCAGTGCTTCTGCGGGGCTGCAGACGATCGGCTCGTTGTCGTTGAAAGAAGTGTTTAGGACCACCGGCACTCCCGTAATCCGCTCAAACGCCTTGATCAAACTCCAATAGCGCGGGTTAGCCTCGCGCGCCGCGGTTTGCAGTCTGCCCGTGCCGTCCACGTGCGTGGGAGCTGGAATTTTATCGCGCTTCTCGGGTCGCACGGAATACGCCAAAGTCATGAACGGCGACGGATGCGATTTCTCGAACCACTCCCCGGTCGACTCGGCAAGAATCGATGGCGCGAACGGCCGGAAGATTTCGCGATGCTTGATGCGCCGGTTCAATATTTCTTTCATCTCCGGCCGCCGCGGATCGGCCACAATGCTTCGATTCCCGAGAGCCCGGGGTCCCCATTCCGCGCGGCCTTGGAACCAGCCGATTATCTTTCCATCCGCCACGATCGTGGCCGCGCGCTGCATCAATGTGTCCTCGCCCAGCTCTTCGACGCGGCACCCGTTCTTTGCTAGTCCGTGAGCATCAATGGCCGCACGAATTGCATCGCTCTCATATCCCGGTCCCCAGTAAGCATGATCCATCACAAACGATCGCGGCTTTCCGAGAACTTGATGCCACACATAGTAAGCCGCGCCGACCGAAAGTCCCGCGTCGCCGGCAGCGGGATGCACGTACACCTGCTCGAAACTCGTCTTATCGAATATTTTTCCGTTGGCCACGCAATTAAACGCCACGCCGCCTGCCAAACAAATTGCCTTCAGTCCCGTGCGCTCGGCAAGCTTCTTCAGCATGCCAAGATAAATTTCCTCAAGCCGCGCCTGCAGCGCGGAGGCAAGATTGCGGTGCCGTTGTTCGAGCGGATCTTCGGGATTGCGCCGAGCGCCTAGCTTCTTTTCCATCGCTTCAGAAAACATTTTGCCGAGCGTAGGTGTTTTGTCCGCCTCCGCCCAGCTCATTTCCGGCCCAGTCCGGTGATGCGTAAAGTAGTCCAGGCCCAGGCGGAATCCATTTCCATGGGCGCGAACGATGTCCCGAAAAGCCTCAAGTTGATCCGGCTCGCCATAGGCGGCAAGGCCCATCACCTTGTACTCATCGCCGAATTTCAGAAAGCCCAGGTATTGCGTGACGGCGCTATAAAAAAGGCCCAGCGAATGAGGGAAAGCAATGGCGCCGTCGATCTCCATGCGGTTGCCGTCGCCGGTGCCCCACATGGTGCTCGCGAAGTCACCCAGACCGTCCGCGGAAAGCAGCGCCGCTCGTTCGAAGGGAGAGACAAAAAACGCGCTGGCCAGATGAGCCTGGTGGTGTTCCACGCGGTGGAATTTTGCGGCGATTTTCGACGGCTCCGCGTCGAAAGCTTGCGCCAGCGCCTCCGGTATTCCCGTGAACTTCGCCAGCACTTTCACTCGCTCGCGGGCGAACGACGGCATGCGCAGCGCGTAGAAGAGTTTCGTGCCCAGCCGCGCATAGGGGTTCCTCGGCACGGCCACGTGATCGATGTCTTTCAGTTCCAGCCCCGCCTCGCGCAAGCAATAACGAATCGCCTGCGCCGGAAAGCCCGCGGCGTATTTCACGCGATTGAAGCGCTCTTCCTCGACCGCAGCTATAAGCCGGCCTTCGCAGACAATGGCTGCCGATGCGTTGCCGTGGTAGGCGTTTATCCCAAGAATGTTCATCGCGAGAGAATTCAGTCTACCTCAGGAGCGCGGATCATGCCGCGAGGTGATGCCTGCACCACTCGTTGAGGACGTACAACGCCCATGGACGTGACCAAGAAGTCTTGCCCTCAAGAAACGTGGCCCAAAGGCTGCGAACGCCGCCCGCGCGGAGGTGCGGCGCAAGCGCCGGCGATATCTCCGCAAGACTGGCCTCGATCTTCGGCCGCAACGGGCCGCGAAGCCATTCTTCCCAAGGGAGCGTGAACGTCCGTTTTTTCTGTCCAAGAATTTCTTCCGGCAGCAGCCCACTCAACGCTTCGACAAGCAACGCCTTCTGCGTGCCCGGGCGATGGCGCGCCTCATCGGGAAGGGAGCTGACGAATTCCACCAATGGGGTGTCCAGCAAGGGCACGCGCACTTCCAGCGAACGCGCCATGCTCACCGAATCAGTATCGCGCAGCAGCGTGCTGGCCATGTAGCAGCGCATTTCCAGCCATGCAGTCGCAGCCACCGGTTCCAATTTTCTCGCTTCGCTAGCCGTGCGATCGAGCCATCCGAGCCACGTCGGTTCGAGCGTAACGCCGTCGGCGCCTATGCTGCTCGGTCGGAAGCGCGGTTCGATCAGGTGCTCGAGCTGGCCCGGCGGAAAAAGCGCGCGCGCATAGAAGTAAGGATGGGGGAGCACGTCTGGATCTCTCCACGTGGCAACGGCCTTGGATGCCGCGTCGCGCGACATCCGCGCACCCAAAACGCTCGCAATCAGCGGGGCCACCACGCGCCGCAGTGGCCACGGCACAAACCATGCCATGCGAGTGAGCCGCTGCAGCAGCGCCGTATTCGCGAAGCTGGCGTAGCCCGCGAAAAGTTCATCTCCTCCCAATCCGGAAAGCGCTACTTTCAGCCCCACTTCGCGCGCGGCCCAGGATACGAAGGACGTATTGATGCCATCCATCGTCGGCTGGTCAAGGCCTGCCACGGCTTCATCGATGCGTGCCTGCGCAGCGGCGCCATCGAGAGGAATCTCGTAGTGTTGCGTACCGCATCGCTCTGCAATTTTTCGTGCCAAGGGTGCTTCGTCATAAGAAGTTCCCGGAAAGGACAGCGTGAAGCTGCGGATTCCCGTCTGTGCGCGTGCCGCAAGCGCAGCGATCGCCCCGGAATCCAGACCCCCCGAGAGGAATAGTCCCACCGGAACATCCGCAATCAGATGTGCCCTCACGGCATCCTCAAGCAGCGGACGCAACTTCGCAGCGGCTGAAGGCATGTCCTTGGGTTTGCGCGGATCGCGCGCTGCAGGGCTCGACTGCAGATCCCACCATGGACGCGCCCTCGGCACCCGCCGCCTTTCTGGAACGTATAAGAGCATGCGATGGCCCGGCGGAAGAGAAAAAACTCCTTCCACTATCGCCACCGGCTCCGATGTGCTCCCAAAAAGCAGGTAAGAGGTCAGCGCATCCTGCGAAATTTGCTTTGGGACAACGCCGCTCGCCAAGAGAGCGCGCACTTCCGATGCGAACGCAAAGCCCTCTGGCGTTTGCGTGTAATACAGAGGTTTGATTCCCAGCGGATCCCTCGCTAGAAAAAGCAGAGGCGCCGTCGCAAATCGTCCGCGCAGATCGAGCAATGCAAACGCAAACATGCCGCGGAGTTCCGTCAGGCATTCTTCGCCCCACTCTTCCCACGCGTGCACCAGGATTTCCGTGTCGGATTGCGTTGAGAAGCGGTGCCCGAGCAGCGTCAAGCGTTCGCAGAGTTCGCGGTAGTTATACATCTCGCCGTTGTAAATGACCGCGACGTCTCGCGTTTCGTTCCAGATGGGCTGTTGGCCGCCGGCAAGATCGATGATGCTGAGCCGGCGCATTCCGAGCGCCAGCCCCGGCGCCCGCGGGTCGCCGGTGAGAAAGCCCTCTTCGTCCGGGCCGCGATGGCGCAAAGCCGCAGCCATGGCGCGAACCCGTAACTCTGCATCCTTGCTGCGCGATGCAAACGCGACACCGCAAATACCGCACACGCTATTGTTTGATCTCCGGCGTCGAAAAGCACGCCACCCCGGCGCGCAAGATGTGCTCGCGCAAGTGGAAGCGTGGAATTCTCAAGCGCCTGTCAGCGTACCACGCAAGCGCCGCCCTTAGCAGCAAGAAGAAGAGTGTGAAGCATACAGAAATAACCAGCACAAGGAAGGATTCTCGCTCGAGCAGCAGATTCCAATCCATGGCCTCATCCCATCGTGGCAATGCCTGGTCGAGAAGTCTGCGCAGGCCCAAGCCGTAAAGAGGCATGCGCGCCAATCGGACGTGAGCAAAATGGTCGTAGTTGTAGTCCATGGGATAATCGGGCAGCGTGCTAATACTACTGTGTTACTAAATTGGACACGTTTTCGAATAAATGTGTAGCAGTGGTTGCGCTGTTTCCTACACTGTGGCGGTATGAGCGCCTTTTCTTCGGCGCCAGGCAGACAAGAACGACGCTTTGTGGCCTATCTCGACAGCCTGGCGCAAGCCACAGAGCACGCCGATCGCGTGGAACCATTCAAATCCTATTGCACGGGCCTGCTCCTTCCGGGAGAGCGCAAGAGCGTCGAGCCGATGGCGGCACGCTTAGCCCCCGACAACGTGCGGCAGACGCACCAGTCCCTGCATCACTTGGTCGCGCATGCTCCTTGGAGTGACGAAGCCGTATTGCAGCAAGTGCGGCAGTCGGTGCTTCCGCAGATGGAACAAAAGGGACCGGTGATCGCTTGGATCGTGGATGACACGGGTTTTCTCAAGAAGGGAACGCACTCGGCGGGGGTCGCTCGTCAGTATTGCGGTCAGATCGGTAAACAGGACAATTGCCAGATCGCTGTGAGTTTGTCGATTACCACCGAGCACGCGAGCCTTCCGATGGCGTGGCGTTTGTACTTACCGGAGACTTGGGCCGAAGATGAAGAACGGCGCAAAGCGGCTGGAGTTCCCAAAGAGATTCCGTTTCAAACCAAATGGGCGATGGCCCTCGAACAGATTCGGAAAGCAGTAAAGGATGGAGTTCCGACGGCACCCGTATTAGCCGATGCTGGCTATGGCGACAATTATGATTTTCGAGAAAGCCTGACGGAGCTGGGCTTACGGTACGTGGTCGGCGTTCGGGAACGTACGACTATCTGGGAACCGGGAGAATCCCCGCTGCCCCCAAAACAACAGAAAGGGAGGGGGCGCCCCGGCACGCGACTCCGTCGAGACCGACAACATCAACCTGTTTCCGTGAAGCAATTGGCAGAATCCATGGCAGCCCAGGAGTGGAAGACGGTGTCCTGGCGTGAGGGAACGAAGAAGAGATTGCGCTCTCGATTCGTGGCCTTGCGCGTGCGACCGGCTCATCGCGATGAACGGAGGAAGGAACCGCATGCCGAAGAATGGCTACTGATCGAATGGCCCGCCGGGGAGAGTGAACCAACCAAGTATTGGCTGTCCACCTTTCCGTCCGATACCCCACTCCGAGAGTTGGTAAGAATAGCCAAGCATCGCTGGATCATCGAGCGAGACTACGAAGAACTCAAGCAAGAACTGGGACTGGGACATTACGAAGGTCGCGGCTGGCGAGGATTTCATCATCATGCCACCTTATGCATCGCCGCCTATGGCTTCCTGGTTGCGGAAAGAAGTCGTTTTCCCCCCTCTGCGCGCGCCGGTCGACTGGAGCTACGCACCGCGAAACTTCCGCCCGAGTTCAAACCCCGCGGCTCCCCGCGCACGCGCCGAACGTCATAATCCCTATTCGATCGCAACGATACGCATTCAGCTCGCCAGGTATCTTCTCCAGCAACTCCCTTGCTGCCCGATTTGCTGTGCACGGCGCCGCTGATTATTTATAACACAGTAGTACTAATCGCCTGCCTGAACACTGTGGGATTGCGAAGCTCTTCCCGGGTCAGCATTTGCCCCTTGGCATTTCGCAATATAGCCCGGTACGCGGGATCGACGATGATCCATCGGTCGTCGATCAAAACTTCCGCTATCACATGTTTGGTATTCCGCTCAGGAGTCAGCAGGAGCAGCCGCCGCACGTTCAATCCCCCGCTGCGCCCGAGATTCAGAAATGCGTTGGTGGCTGTCCCGCAAACATTTAGAAGCTGCCGGTTTGTCCGCAACCCAGGTCACTCCAGCGCCTGGATTGTGCTTTATATGTGAACTAAGATATAATATAATTATACAGTACTGCCATCTCGCGGACCGGCGCTCCCCACCCGAGCCGCTCAGTCACCACGACGCATCCCGCAGCAAGCCGTGCGCGCAATTCGGCGTCCTCAATCACCGATTTGATGGAAGTGGCCAGCGCCTTCGCATCGTGGGGCACAACAAGCCCCGCCACGTCCGCCAAGAGCGGCGCGATGCCGCACCGCTCTGTCACCACAACAGGCGTGCCCGCCGCCACGGATTCTGCCGCGGTGTTGCCAAAGTTCTCGTTCTGCGACGGCAGCACAAACACTTCGGCGTCGCGATATGCGGCCCACTTTGCTTCACCAAAAATCGGTCCACTGAAGTAGACCTGTGGCGCCACTCCAAGTTGCGCCGCCAATTGTGTGAGCCGCGCCGTCATTCCGTTTTCGTCCGGCCCTGCAAATACGAGCTTAAGATTCTGATTTCCGGTCTCCTCCGAGATCGAAGCAAATGCGCGTAATAACAAATCCGGACTCTTCTTTTCCGATAGCCTCCCGAGAAACAACACTATCTTCGCGTCCTCCGTAATCCTTAGCTCCTTGCGAAAGACGCCCCGCTCCGGCCACGAAGTCGGTGTTTCCACGCCGTTCCGTCGCAGCGTGATCTTTTCACGCGCCACGCCTCCGCTCGCGAGTTCCTCGGCCTCTTGCTCCGAAGTGGCAATGATCGCGCTCGCTCCCTCAAACATCCGGCACCCCCAACATGCGTGATAAATTCTTTTCAGCCGCAGACTTCGCACAATCGGCACAAACATCCCGATCGGTTCAAGCACATAGGGGATATTCCGCTTCACGCAAGCGGTAGCGACCACCGGCCCCAAAAAATCGTAGAGTCCAAAGATATGTACAACATCAAAATCTTTCAGTCGCTCTCTGCAGAATCCCCGCACCGCCGGATTCCAGGTCAGCGACCGATATCGCAACCAGGTCGGCAAATAAATTGCCGTCACCCCGTTTTCTTTCCTTGTCCAGCCGAAAGGACTCTTTTCCGCGCTGGCCGCTTCTTCCGATCTCATACGAGCCTCGACGCCCCAATCCGCCGTCAATACGGTCACCTCGTGTCCAAGCCCGGCGAGACCCCGCGCCAGTGCCCGCACTTTCACTGGAGGCCCGCCGAATTCCAGAAACGGCGCGTAGGCTTCCGTAACACTCAGGATTCGCATTGTTCGCGAAGGATTTTCTTCAGAGATTTGGCAAAAACGCTGAAGCGAAATTCCCGTTCCACTCGTTGCCGCCCGCGCGCGCCCATTTTTTGCGCCATCGCCGGGTCAGAAAGCAGCGTTTCAATGGAGGTAGCGAGTTGCGGGGCGTCGCCATGCGGCACCAGGTAACCGGTCACCCCATCCTCGATCACTTCCGGCGCGCCGCCGTGCGCCCCGCCAATCACGGGCTTGCCGTGCGCCATCGCTTCCAGATAAACCAGCCCGAACCCCTCGCCCCGGCTCGGCAAAGCGAATATCTCGCACGCCTCGTAGCATGCCCGAAGTTCTTCGTTGCTCACTCCACTCAGAAAATGTACGTGACGGTTCACGCCGTTTTGCTCCGCCAGATCCTCCAACCAAGCGCGGTCATCGCCATCGCCCACCGCCAGCAACTGCAGCTCCGGCCAGCGCGTCAACAGCCGCGGCAGCGCCGTAATCAGCGTGTCCATTCCTTTGTATCTTTCAGTCGCAAGCCACCTGCCCACCGTTAGAATCACGCGCCCTTCCGGATACCCCTGAGGCAACCTTCGCTGTGGCGCGTTCGCCGGAATCGCCTCAAATTCCGGGTCGAGTGCCCACGGCAGAACGTGAATCCACTCCCGCCCAACTTGTTGCGCCGCCACGTGGTTCGCCGTGTCCTTGCTCGGCGCCAGCACCACATTCGCTCGCCGCAACGCAAGCCGCCGCAACGCCGGCAGAGGCTCCCAGACTTCCACCCCGTGCGTGCAAAGGATCGTCCGGAGCCGCGGCGCCACAATTTTCATCGCCTGAGTGACCGGCCCCAGGTTCGGATGCCCCGCCAGCACCACCTTCGCACGCCGCCTCGCCCCCCGAACCGCCGTCGCAGCAAACCGCGTTTTGCTTCGCTCGCATCCCGTAAACACAAATTCCTTGCCGCCCACCGACATCCGGTGCAGTTCCCTCGTGTCATTCAGGGTCACGATCCGGCACTCCAAATGCCGGCTCTCCGCGAACTCGCTCAGCACCGCAGCCATGTGCCGGCCCGCTCGCTGCACTCCGCCGCTCCCCGTCAATTCCGTAAACAGTCCTATGAGCACGCGCCGAGTCTGCCTTGTGTCTCAACTTATGGCAAGTGCTCCTGAAGAGCACCGCCAAAACTCGGCGCCAATGCGCACCCCTGCGTGGTGAACGGTGCTTCCTGGCCTGGATTGTCTCGCGTCCGAATTCTTAGAGCGTCTCAACTATCGGTTGTACAATACTCCGCCATGTCCGGTGTCCGGGTGAGTCCAGGTTTTTGCAAGTGGCTTGTCGTTCTTCTCTTTCTGGCGTCGTCCAGCAGTGCTCTCGCCGCGAATTCCCTCAAGGGAATCTTGCGCGATGGTGCTGGCCACCCGATCGCGAAGGCCACCGTCTCTCTGCACGCTGTTTCTGGCGCACGCCGTTATTCCGCCGAAACCTCGCCCAATGGAGAGTTCTCCTTCCCCGATATCCTTGCGCAAAGCTATTCGATCTCCGTCCGCCTCCGCGGAAAGACTTGGCGGGCGCCCGCTCCCGTGCCGATAAAGGATGGCGACACGCTCTTTGAGAACCTCGCTTTGTCCCCGAGCGATCAGTCCCTTACGGTCTTGGCTCAGCAAACCGACGCCTCGACTCAGGCCAGCGGCGGTGGCCATCTTTCGAGCGGCGAAGTTTCGAGCCTTCCGCTAAATGAGCGCGATTTCAGCAAGCTCCTGCTCCTTGCCGCCGGTACCATGACGGACACCAACGGTGCCGCCAACTTTACCCAGCAATTCACCGTCAACGGTCTGCGCGGCACCGCCTCCGTCTTTGCCATGGATGGCGCCGACACGAGCGACCCCGAACTCGGCGGCGCCACCTTCGCCAACTTCAATGTCGATGCCATTCAGGAAGTCCAATCCAGCTCCGGCGTAATGCCCGCCGAAATTGGCCACGGCGCCGCTGGCTTCACCAATGTCGTCACCAAGTCGGGCACCGATCAAATCCACGGCAGCGCCTTCGAATTCGTCCGCAACGCCGCCTTCGATGCAAAAAATTTCTTCG
Organism: uncultured Acidobacteriota bacterium; assembly: GCA_963767755.1. Lineage (GTDB taxonomy): Bacteria > Acidobacteriota > Terriglobia > Acidiferrales > UBA7541 > Acidiferrum. The sequence goes on from CAVYFO010000037.1 coordinate 314,337, forward strand.
ATCACGCCAGCGAAGTAGATCCGCGCCGCCTCCCGCCCTTTGTCCGCAACGAATTTGGCGCAACGGCCGGTGGGCCCGTGGTTCTCCCCAATCTCTACGACGGCCGGAACAAAACATTCTTCTTCGCCGAATATCAAGGGTTCCGCCAGGTCCTCGGCACCACGCAAGTCTTCGCCGTCCCCACAGCCGCCGAACGCCAGGGCGTCGACACCACCGCTTTTCCTGGTGACACTCTCACTGTCCCGGTCAGCCCCGCCATCGCGCCCCTCCTCGCTCGCTATCCTCTTCCCAACGAACCGCAAGGTCCTTTCGGTGCCCGCACCTACGCAGCTTCTTCCAAGGTCGTCACCAACACCGACCAGTTCTCCATTCGCGTCGATCACCACATCTCAGACAAAGCCACCCTCTTCACCCGCTTTAGCCTGGACCAGATCAATGGCCCCACCACCAATCCCGATCAGACCGCCATCGACCCCGGCTTCGCCGTGAATTTCTTCGATCATCAACGCAACGCCGCGGTGCGCTACACGAGAACAGTTTCTCCTCATCTCAGCTTCGTCACCGCCTTCGGCTACATTCGCAGCACTCCCTTTTTCCCCTCCTCGAATCACACCGATCCCGCATTGGTCTTCGGCGACGGGCTCTTCGAGGGATTTAACACCGCGGATGGCTCGATTTATGGCTCCTACGGGAACGTCTACCAGATTAAACAAGACATGACCTACGTGCGTGGCCCGCACACTTTCAAATGGGGCGCGGAAATCCGGCTGAACAAGGACGCCACGATTTTTGGCACCAATCCCAGCGGCGTTTACACTTTTGGCGGCGGCACCGCCTATTCGCCCGCTCTGATCACTTCCGCGAGCGGCACGCACAATATCCTGCCCGGCGAGCCTCTCCCGGACGCGCTCACCGGCCTCCTCACCGCGACGCCCTATTCCTATTCCATCACCGCCGCAGCCGCCGCAACTCCCATCGGCGATAAGTTTGACGAAGCCGCCGTTCGCCGCGAAGCTTACAATTTCTATTTTCAAGACTCCTGGAAGGTTTCAGCGCGATGGAGCATTAACTACGGCCTACGCTACGAGATCAACAGCCGCATCAAGGAAGCCAAACACCGCACTTCCATCGCCGAACCCATCGGCCCAGATGGCCAGCCCACCTCCTATCTCACTCCCGGTGCCTCGCTAATTTATTTGTACAATCCGCAGCCCGTCTATCCCATGGATTGGAACGGTTTCGGCCCTCGTGTCTCCGTCGACTTCGCTCTCACCCCGCGCACTACTATCCATGCTGGCGGCGCGATCACCACCATCCTTCCAAATTTGTGGCAGGACAATTTCGTGACCGGTGGAATCCCGCTTGTCTTTCAACCTTTGATCACCGCTCTTTCCGGCACTCCTGTTCCGTTTAACAACACCGCAGTCCCCTTGGCCCTGCCTCCTGCCTACGCGACAAACGGCCAACTCCTCTTCCCCAATAACGACAGTGCACACGTCCCTCCCAACACGCAGATCGACTTGCAAAGATTTCAGAATGATCTCGACGCCTTAACTCCAGGAAACGAAGTTCAGTTGTTGACCGCCGCGGCCATCTCGCGCACCTTCCGCAACGGCTACATCGCCACTTCCACGTTCGGCGTTGATCACGATTTCGGTATCGTAAAGCTCAGCGCCTCGTACGTCGGCACCGCTGGAGTCCATCTCTCTAGCGTCTTTTCACCAAACGGCTACGCCGGCGCCGATCCGGCTTACGCCCCTTTCACTCAATTCAACTCCTCCGGTCAGGCCACCGGCGGATTCGGTCCCGTGGCCGTCATGTCCACTGGCTCACATTCCAGCTATCACGCCCTGCAGACCAGCCTCAGCCAGAACGCCTCTCGTTTTGGCCTGAGCTTTCAGGCCAGCTACACGTTCTCCAAATCGCTCGACGACACCAGCGCTGTCCTCGGCGGCCTTCCTGCCAATGCCGGCGTAATTCTGCAAACTCTGCCGCAAAATCCTCTCAATCCCGAGGCCGATAAAGGCCCCTCCACGTTCGATATCACCCACGTTTTTTCGCTAAGCGTGATTCAGTCGCTTCCGCTCGATCGCGTTTCGTTCCTCAAACCACTGAGCCCGTACGTGACTCGCGGCTGGCAGTTTCTCAACATCACTTCTTTGACCAGCGGCCCGCCCTTCACCGTCTACTCCGGCATTCAGCAAACCGGCGCAGGCGCCGGTGGCACGGATCGCCCCGATCTCGTCTCCCTGCCCGATTTCTCCACCAGCCGCACCGTGCGCGAGGATTATTTCGGCCGCGGCGCCAACAACAGCTCCTTCTTCTACATCCCCATCAACCTCCCCGGCGGCACAGGACCAAACTCAGGCGACTTCGGCACTCTGGGGCGCGACACCTTCCGCGGCCCCGGCTTCCATCAAATCGACGTCGCCCTCATCAAGAACACGCCCTTTGGCCACCGCGGCAACGGCGAACTCGGCATCCTCGAATTTCGCGCCGAATTTTTCAACGTCTTCAACATCGTCAATTTCGGCCTGCCCTCCAACACCGTCCTCGGCAGCGGCTTCGGCATCATCAGCAAAACCGCCGGTCCCTCCCGCCAAATCCAGTTCTCTCTCAAACTCGTCTATTAGACTTCAATCATTGGGCTCTCCTTCGCGCGCCACGTTCCTTCCTATTGACATTCTATATGTGCCCGCCTATCATTCCTACAGAATGTCGATAGGAGGCCTTCCCTGAAAGCAGAGTCGACAACTCTCTTGCAAGGCACTTTGGACTTGCTGATCTTGAAATCGCTTGTCGCAGGCGAAATGCACGGGCTGGGAGTCTCTCGAAGAATTCAGCAGATCACCGGCGGCACTTTTGTCGTTAAGCCAGGCTCGCTATTTCCCGCCCTCCATCGCATCGAAGAAGAGGGCTGGATCTCCTCCTTTTGGGGAGATTCCGAAAACAACCGCCGCGCGAAATATTACCGCTTGACCAAAGCTGGACGAAAGCAGCTCGAAGCCGAAACCAATCGATGGGGACGAATTTCTTGGGCGATCGCGCAAGCCTTGGAAGCGTCCTAGCATCGTAACGAGTTATTCAGCATGCCGCTCTTGATGAAAACCCGAAGCTTCCTGCGAAACCTCTTCCTAGCTCGTCGCGTTGAGGTGGACCTTGACAAGGAGGTTCATGCCCACCTCGAACTGCTGATAGCGGAAAACATTCGCGCGGGTATGGCGCCGAAGGAAGCCGAACGCGCCGCGCGGATCGAACTTGGCGGTATCGAACAGGTGAAAGAACTCGTTCGCGAAAGGCGAATTGGCAATTGGCTCCGCTCCGTAGTCTCCGATTGCCGATACGGTCTTCGACAGTTACGCAGAAACCCCGGCTTCACTTTCGTCGCGGTCCTGACCCTTGCTCTCGGCATCGGCGCTAACACCGCGATCTTTACCTTGGTTCACGCAATACTGCTCAAGCCCTTGCCCGTGTCGCATCCCGAGCAGCTTTACAATATCGGAGATGACCAAGATTGCTGCTCTTTGACTGGCAGCCAAGACAGCTTCACGGTCTTCTCGTTTCCTTTGTACATAGAGATTCGCGATCATACTCCAGAGTTCTCTGAAATTGCCGCGTTCCAAGCCTGGGTGAGAAATATAAGTGTTCGCGGAGGTGGTAAGAGCGGTCTTGCCCAACCTTTCCGCGGAGAATTTGTCTCTGGCAATTACTTTTCGATGTTTGATGTGAGCGCATTTGTAGGTCGCAGGCTTGCGCCGTCTGACGACAGCCTTGGCTCACCTCCCGTTGCAGTGATGAGCTATCGCGCCTGGCAGGTGCGCTTCGCTTCGGATCCCGGAGTAATTGGCAGCGCCCTGATGATTGATCGTCAGCCCGTAACGGTCGTGGGCGTCGCTGCGCCAGGTTTCTTCGGCGACACTCTGCGCAGTGACCCGCCCGACTTTTGGTTTCCTCTCGCTGCGGAACCAGCGATCAACGGGGCAAGCTCGCATTTGAATCAACCGGACGACTACTGGCTGTACGCGATGGGAAGGCTGCAGCCGGGGATCGCTCCCGGACGAGCAAGAGCCCACCTCACCTCGGAAATCCAACATTGGATCGCCTCTCGACCACGCCTGTCCGGCTACACGCAGAGTCAGATCGAAAAACTGCATTTGGTCCTTGCGCCGGCCGCCGGCGGAGTCGTCAACCTGCAGGTCGACTACGCGAGTGCTCTTGGCTTTCTTATGGCTGTATCCATTTTCGTCTTGTTAATTGCCTGCGCCAATATCGCGAATCTGCTGCTTGTCCGGGGTGCGGCGAACCGCATGCAAATTGCCGTGCGCGTGGCTTTGGGCGCTTCGCGCTCCAGATTGATTCGGCAGATGCTCACCGAAGGTTTGGTGCTGGCTCTGCTCGGCGGCGCCGCGGGAGTGCTCATGGCCTTCGCGGGAGCGCACGCTATCTTGTCGCTTGCCTTTCGCGGCGCAGCTTACGTGCCCATTGCTCCGAATCCTTCTCTGCCGGTCCTGACATTTGCTCTCGCCGTTTCGATACTCGCGGGAGTGATTTTCAGCATGGCTCCGGCGTGGATGGCCTCCCACGCGCAGCCGGTCGAGTCGCTGCGCAGCGGGGGACGATCCGCTACGGACAGGTCCACGCTGCCTCAGAAGTCGCTTCTGGTTTTACAGGCAACGCTGGCGCTGGTCCTGCTCGTGGGAGCGGGATTGGCCACGCAAAGCCTTCGTCATTTGGAAAATCAGAATTTCGGTTTCCAGACGCGCGGATGTCTGATGGTTAGAGTCGATTCGGATTTGTCGGGTTATTCGCCCGAACGCCTCGCCGGCCTTTACCGGGAATTGCTCGACCATCTCAGGCAACTTCCCGCAGTCCAGAGCGCAAGTCTCTCGATGTATAGCCCCATGGAGGGTTCTAACTGGTCCGACCCCATCAGCATCGAGGGACGCCCGTCGCGGCAAGGCGATGAGCCCAGTTGTTCTCTCAATTCCGTGAGCGCTTATTATTTCGAGACGATCGGAACCAGGTTGTTGCGCGGCCGCTACATCGATGAACAGGACACGCTGGCGTCGCGCCGCGTCGCCCTCATCGACGAATCCTTTGCTCGCAAATATTTTCCAAATGAAGACCCGCTCGGTCACCACTTCGGCATCGGAGATGAGAGCCACTCAGGGGATATGGAAATCGTCGGCGTCGTCGAAGATGCCAAGTATATGGACGCCAGAGCTCCAGCCTTTGTGACCGCTTTCCTTCCCCTTGTGCAAGCGAGGGAAAACAACTCCAACGTTTTCCACGACATTCAATTGCTGATCACCGCGTCTCCCCGGAATCTCGAACCGGAGATTCAGCGCACGCTTGCGAGTGTCGATCCAAACCTCACCGTGATGCGCGCGATCAGTTTTCAGGAGCAAGTCAGCAGAAATTTCAACGGAGATCGCCTTGTCGCCCGGCTGTCCGCGCTGTACGGAGCGCTCGCTCTCATTCTCGCGTGCGTCGGGCTCTATGGGGTTGCGGCTTATACCGTTGCACGCCGGTCCAGTGAAATCGGCATCCGCATGGCGCTTGGAGCGCCGCGCTCGGCAATCATCGGCATGATGCTGCGCGCGGCTATGTCTCCGGTTGCGATCGGTCTTCTCATTGGCCTCCCCATCTCATTGGCCGTAGGCCGCGCGATTGCCAGCAGCTTGTATGGTGTCGAAAGCTACGATCCATTCATATTTTGCACGGCATTCGTCGTGCTCATCATTTCTTCCGTCGTCGCTGCAGTGATCCCTGCGCGGCGTGCCGCGTCCATTGATCCTGTGCGCGCGCTACGAGCGGACTAGCCAATCAGCCGGAAACTCAAACACAACCTAAAAGCGTCGCTAACTCCCCAAAGCCGTCGAGATAAATATCCGCTGGGTACGCTGCACGATCGTGCATGCCAAATCCATAATTCACCGCTGCCGCCAGCATGCCCGCGTTCCTTGCTGTCTGCACGTCCACTTCGGAATCGCCCACCAGTAACGCTTCCTGCGCTGCGGCCCCCAATTCCCGTAGAATCGTCTTCGCGCCCAGTGGATCAGGCTTCTTCGTTTCAAAACTGTTGCCGCCGTAAATAGCGCGAAAGTATTTCGACAGCCCCATCGCATCCAGGATCCGCACGCTGATCCGCACCGGCTTGTTCGTCAACACGGCCATAGGAATGTTCGCCAGTTTTTCCAGCGTCTCCGCCACCTCCGGATACGCCCGCGTCGTGTCCAGCTTGTGCTCTTCGTAATAACGGAGAAAAAACTCCAGCGCCCGCTGCCGTTCCTCTTCCGAACAGCTCTCCCCAAGCGCCCTCGCCACCAGCCGCGGCGCGCCGTGCCCGATATATCCGGAAATCGTCTCCTCCGCCAGTTCCCGCCGGCCCAATTCACGCAGCATCGCGTTGACGGAATGAATTAAATCTTTCTTTGAATCGATCAGCGTGCCGTCCAAATCGAAAATTAGCGCGCGAACGGAAGTCAAGTTAGGCTCAGCCATGAATCTTTTATCTTAATATGTTTGCCATCCGTTTCAGCGCTTCCCGCGATTTTTAACCCATTATGAATTCTGCATGAAGGATCGAGAAAGCCTTCTATCCCTTCCCAGAATCGCCTTCACTTCGCGTAAACTAGGAGGCTCTTCGCTTGGCACAAAACACGACCGGAGACCGACACCAAATGGCCCAGGTTCATCCCTTCCAGGCGTTTCGCTACAACCCTCAGCGCGTTCCGTTTGATCGCGTCCTCACCCAGCCCTACGATAAAATCTCTCCCGCCGCGCAGGACAAATACTACGCCGCCGATCCGCACAATCTAATATCCGTCGAAAAAGGACGCACGTTTCCAGACGACACTCCGCAAAACAACGTCTACAGACGCGCCGCCGCCGCCCTGGACAGCTGGATCCGCGAAAATGTTGTCGTGCAAGATCCCTCGCCCTCTTTCTATGCTTACTCCCAGGAGTACACCGTCCCTGGGAGCACCGAGCAACGCACGCGTCGCGGCTTCATCGGCGCTGGCAAACTTGAGGAATATTCCGCCGGCATCGTTTTCCGCCACGAGCACACCCTCTCCGGCCCCAAAGCCGATCGCCTCGAGCTTCTCCGCCACACCCGCACTCACACCGGCCAACTTTTTATGCTTTACTCCGATCCTCAGCAAAGGATCGACACAGTCTTGAAAGAAACCGAATCCGCCGCTCCCGCTACCGAGATGCGCGACGAATACGGCGTTGTGCATCGCCTCTGGGTAATATCCGACCCCAGTCGCACCGCCGCTATACAATCCGCGATGGACGAACAAAAGCTCGTCATTGCCGATGGCCACCACCGCTACGAAACCGCTCTCAACTATCGCAACGAGTGCCGCCTTCACGCCGGCGGCCTTCATCCTTCCGCGCCCTACGCTGTCGCCCCCTACGACTTCGCGATGATGACCTTCGTCAACACTTGCGGCGAAGGCCTCACCATCCTCCCCACGCACCGTCTCGCCGCCAACCTGCACGATTTTTCATGGAGCGAAGCCCGCCGCTATCTCGAGCCTTGGTTTGAAGCGCAAACATTTCCGTTTGCCGATGATGGCCGAAAAGCCGAGGCCCAAAAAGCCTTTCTCGACCACCTCCATCAATCGCGCGCGCAGAGAGCCATCGGCGTCTACCCCGCTGCCGATCCGGGCAAGCGCGCTTGCTACGTCTTAACGCTTCGCCGCGGCGCAGACCTCACGCAGCTCCTCCACTCCGTTTCGCCGCTTCAGCGTGAGCTGGACGTCGTTCTCCTCCACGACGGAATCCTCGAACCCGCTTTCGGTATCACTCCGCAAGCCGTCACCGCCGAGCGCAATCTCACTTACGAGCGCGAAGCCTCCGCCGCGCTGGATGCCGTCGACCGTGGCGCCGCTCAAATCGCTTTCCTACTCAATCCCGTCGGCGTCGATCAGGTAATGCGCATTGCCACCTCCGGCGAAGTCATGCCACAAAAATCCACCGACTTCTACCCCAAGCTTCTCAGCGGCATCACCATGTATCGCGTGGATGTCTAGCTCAAGATCCAGGCCGCAAGACCAAATAACAAACGACGCGATCAGAGTCTTAAGAATCGCTCCAGTGCATCCCCCGTCCCAAAGAAAAAGGGCACGCAAACGCGTGCCCTTTCACAAAACTCTCTCTTTGCGCTGCGGCTTAAGTCTAGCGGCGAAAATCGCCGCCGTTTACTTCGCGAAGCTAGCCACCGCTTCCGCCTCGGTGTTGTACACATCAAACACCGTCAGCAGCTTGGTGATCTGCAGCACTTCCTGGAACTTGCTTCCCAGGTGCGCCAGCTTAAGCGCCGCGCCCTGCGACTTCGCGCTGTGATGCGCCGCCACCAGCGTTCCCAAGCCGGCGCTGTCGATGAACGTGATATTCGCCATGTTCAGCACAACTTTCTTTTTCCCTTCGGCGATCAAGCTCTTCACCTTTTCGCGCAACGCATTGCTCTCTTCTCCCAGCACGATGCGCCCGTCCAACGCCACCACGGACACGCCGTCCACTTCCCGGTTGGTCATCTTCAAAGCCACTGTGTTTTCCTCCTCATCGGATAGCAGTTCCGGCGGCAACCCGGGCCGGGACTACAAAGCTTATCAATAATAGTCCGCGCACGACATGTAATATCCGCAGACCGGGCAAACTAACTTGCAGCGCCGCGATTCCAGTCTCTTTGAGCACACTGGACAATAGCGCGAAGCATCTTCCCCCACGACCCCCACGGTCCCTTCAGCTTTCGCGATCGAGGCCTCCTGCGTAGATACCTCAACCGCCTCCCGCTGAACCGGGGCAAGCTCCTGTTTCGCGGCACCTTTCACGGCCCGACTCTTATAGCACATCCCCGAGCAACAGTGGTAGCGCCGGGCTTGGGCCCGCCATCCGTCCTCGCACCCATGCCCATTTCCCGTTGTCCCGCCGGGTCGGGGCACGATACATCGTGCCCTCCGTTTTTCGCTCCGTCTTCATCTCTGTTATTCTCCTTCTTCGCCCATCCCATGCCCACGCCAGAAATCCACGGCCTCCATCTCGATCCTCAAACCCGCTGCCTCCACTACCACTCCCCCCTCGACATCATCGCCATCAAAATGAAATGCTGCGGCCTCTTCTACGCCTGCAAAGACTGCCACGACGCCCTCGCCAACCATCCCATCGAGCCCTGGCCCCAGTCCGAATGGCAAGAACTCGCCATCCTCTGCGGTGCCTGCCACTCCATCCTCTCGATCTCCGCCTACCTCCAATGCAACTCCCGCTGCCCCGCGTGCCACGCACCTTTCAACCCCGCCTGCCGCAATCACTATCATTTCTATTTCGCCGCTGCCGTCTCCCTCTTGGCCAGGAAAGTCCTGAGCCAGCTGCAAGTGCCGCTCCCACCCATTTCCGTTATGCAAACCCCAATCTTCGTCCTGCATCACAAACTCGTGCTCTTAAGGCAAAATAATCGTGGTGACGCCGAAGCGAGCTTCTGCGGCTTCGTGCCACGGATTGGAGCAGCTGCGTGATGAAAAGTGGAAATCACTCGCTGCGTCTCTGCTCTCTTCTCCCGCTCATTTTTTTCCTTTCCTTCGCCGCCACTTCACCCGCCCAAACCGCCCCCGCCCCTCCGCAGAACTCCCCCGCCGACGTCGTCATGCTCGCCCTCCAGGCCTTCACTCCTCAGCTCGACCACCCTCAGCAAGTCACCGAAGGCCTCCTCGACACTGTCGATCACGACCTCGAAGTCGAGCAGCACCTCCGCGAAATCCAGATGGCTATCGTCCGCGCCACCGCCAATTTCGGCCCCGTCCTTCTCCTCGCTCCCGACGACACCACCAAGTCCGCCATTTCTCAACGCTGCCAGGAATTTCAAATCTGCGAACTCCTCAATTCCGATCGCGTCCGCATCAAAGTCGCCCCGCACGACGGCACCTGGATCCGCGACTTCGGCCCGCAAATCGAAGCCGTCGGCGATTCCGCCCGCGTCGTCCACTGGCGCTATTTCGATCTCCGCAAGGAAGAAGCCCGCCGCGTGAAGTTTCAGGAACTCGAGTCCGCCCGCCTCCAGCTTCTCGAAACCCGCCAGCAGGAAGAGCAGCAAAGCGCCCTCGCTCCGGACGCCACTCCCGAATCCCGCAAAGCGGTCGTCTCCGCCATCGACGCCAAGCTATTCACCCTTCAGCAGTATGCGCAAATTCTCCGCGAAGCTTCCGTCCAGCGCTCCAATGACGAAGACTCCGCCTACGACATCGCCGATGCCGTCCTCGCGGCTCCCGATTTCCAATACCAAACTTCCCCAATCGCTCTCGACGGCGGCAATCTCCTCAAGCTCGAAGACGGCCGCTGCCTCACCACCCGCGTCCTCCTCACTCGCAACAAAGATCAATCCGTCAACCTCGACTCCGAACTCGAAAAACTCGCCGGCTGCAAAAGCGTCACCTACCTCGATCCTCTCCCCGGCCCCGTCACCGAGCATATCGACATGTTTGCCCTCCCCGTCGGCGGCAAACGCATCCTCCTCGCCTCCTACGACCTCGCCAAACCTTTCGCCGCCGAATATTGGCCCCAGCTGAGCCCCGGTGAGCGCGACCTCGCCATGAACGCCGCCCTAGCCATGGAGTCCGACGCCGATCAGCTCACCCGCCTCGGCTACGAAGTCATCCCCGTCCCCTCGCCCTTCCCAAGAATCCCCGCCAACGGTCACGTCTACTATCCCACCGTCCTAAACGCGCTAGTTCGTGAGTCCGCCAGCGGCGCGCGCCAAGTCCTCGTCCCTTCCTACAAAAATTACGAGCCAGACATCCAATCCGCCGCCATGACCGAAATCAAATCCGCCTTCGGCGCCAAAACCGAAATCGACACCATCGAAGCCACCGAAGCCGCCAAATCCCAAGGCGCCATCCATTGCCTCACGCTCACCGCCCCGTTCCGCCTCTCCATCTTCAGCGATCTAGCCGGCGCCGCCCGCCGCGCCGCCTACCAATCCCGCAAAGACCAGCTCGATCGCACCGCTGCCGCCGAAATCGCCGCCCAAATCCCCGCCACCGGCCTCCAAGGCACTTGGGCCATTCTCCAATCCCCCAACCAACCAGAAGACCAACCCGGTGACCCACGGGAAAACCAATCCGAAGCCCATTCCGATAATTCCGCTCCCGATCTCTACCCCCAAAAATTCTTCTTCACCGCCACCGAATTCCAAAAAGGCGTCCTCCACCGTCTCGAATCCCGCGGCACCTACACCATCGACTCCCGCTCCCCCGCCTCCTGGTCTCTCCACTTCCGCCTCTCCGATCAACACGTAATGCCCGCCCAAATCCAATGGCTCAGCAAAGACGAACTAAGACTAATCCTCGACAATGGCGACACCACGCTCTTCCTAAAACGCCTCTCCACCACACCAAAATCGCCCTTCCAGTCCGCCGATCCATCGTCACCGCAACCCGGCGAATCCGCCCCCGCCTCAATCAAAAATTACCGCACCCCCAAAAAGCCCGCCAAGTCCGCAACACAGCCGCCAACCCTCCAGCCCGTCCAGCCCTAAGCCAACAACTCGCTTTCTCCTTTGAAGGCGCAACCACTACCAAGTTCGTTGCCGACCCATCTTTTTTCCTTTCGATTGGCGGACGAAAGAGAATCCGGACGAAAACAGGAATAGGAGCCGGGTACCCACGGCCAATTAAAGAAGTGATTTGCCCGCCGTGTGCGCTTTCGTTGAGAAGGGAAAATCGTCCCCGCGCTATCATTCGTGCGCGAAACTACGATTTCATTGCTTTGGCCACTCTTGGGCTAGTGGAAGTGTACGAGCCACCCGGAGCGCTTGAACCGGAATCGGAATCGGCCGCATCCCACGCTTTTCGGTCAATCGGTTTGATCGGCTCCAGCTTTTTCTGCGAAAGCAATTTGTTCACCGCCGGAAGCTCTTTGGTGGCAAGGCTATCGAATTCCGCGGCGACGTCTGCGAGCTCTCTCGTCAGCGAGTCGATGCGCGCGGTCTGATAATCGGCCGGGCGTCCTCCATAGTTGAGAATTTCTCCGTAAAGCTCCGTGGTCTTCTCGCGGATGCGCTCTTCCCCCGTAATCGCGCCGCCTTCTTTCGTGGCGACGATCTTCTGGCGCATTGTTTCCGTCTTGGCCGCGAGATCCGCCAATTGCTTGCCGAAGCGGATCGTCGGCCAAGCTTCTGCGCGCGCTCCAGTAGCTCGTCCGCACGCCATTGATCCGCGCCACATCGTAACTCATGTCGCCGAGCAGCCGAAAGACGCGCATTGAAGCGTCGAACTCCTGCTTGCGCTCGTCGAGCGTGTATGTGGCGCGCGGGTCGAGCCCGATGTGCAACTCGGTCGTGTACGTTTGGTCGCCGCGCGTCATCTTCACGGTGTAGGTGCCCGGCATCACGCGCGGACCTTGCGCCGCGTCAAAAGCCGCCGTCGCCGCCGGCGGAACACGCGGCGCCTTCATCTGCATCGACCACACCACGCGCGTCAATCCGCGCCGGCTGTTCGCCGGCAGCGTGTCCACGAGCTTTCCGTCGCTATCGAAGATTTCGAGCTTCATCTTGCCAAAGATGTGCCGCTTCTTTTGATAGTACGTAATCACCGCGCCGTCCGCCGGGTTCTGCCCCGCGAAACGTCGCATTGCCTTCCGCCCACCCGCCGCCCGCGCAGTCGCTGCTGCGTCGGCTTCCCTGCACGAAAGCCGCCTCCTGCGCGATCACTTCCGGCGTGAGCTTGCGAAGCGGCGAGATGTCGTCGATGATCCAGATCCCGCGGCCGTGCGTCGCGATCACCAGGTCGCCTTCGCGCGGCTGCACCACGAGATCGCGCACCGCGACGTCCGGGAAATCGTTGCCTTTGTATTGCGCCCACTGCTTGCCGCCGTCGAGCGAAATCCACAATCCGAATTCCGTGCCGAGGAAAAGCATGTTGGGCGAGACGGCGTCTTCCTTGATCACATGCGCGTACCCGCGCACGCCCGAGCCTTCGGCGGCGACGATCGGTGTCCACGTCTTGCCGTAATCCGTGGTTTTGTAGACGTGCGGCGCCATATCGCCGAACGTGTGCCGATCGAACGCCGCATACGCCACCGCGGGATCGTATCGGCCCGCCTCTACCCACGAAACCCACGATGCCTTCGGCAGGCCGGGAACGTTTGCGACAACATTCGTCCACGTCTTGCCGCCGTCGCGCGTCAGTTGCACGTTGCCGTCGTCCGTGCCGACCCAGATCAACTGCCCGTCTTTCGGCGATTCGCTGATGGAATAGATCGTCGTGTGACTCCTCGGCGTACGAATTGTCCACGGTCACGCCGCCCGACTCTTCCTGCTTCTGCTTTTCGGGATCGTTCGTTGTCAGGTCCGGAGAGATGCGCTCCCACGTTTGTCCGTGATCGCGCGAGCGGAAAAGGAACTGCGCGCCGATGTAGATCGTTCCTTTTTCATTCGGGCTCAACTGCATCGGAGTGTTCCAATTGAAGCGCAACTTGCCTTCACCGTAGTTCTGCTCGGGCTTGATGTTGCGCGCCGAAAGTTGATCGTGTTCACCCGCGCGATGTAGCCGCCCTGCGATTCCACGTACGCGTAGTGCGGGTCCGCCGGATCGGCGAACGCCCAGAAGCCGTCGCCGCCGCCCAGATTTTCCCACCGGCTGTTCGTGATGCCGCCGGGATACGCCGTGTCGCCGATCCACACGCTGTTGTCCTGCAATCCCCCGAAGACGTGATAGGGATCCGCGCCGTCCACGCTCACGTGATAGAACTGCGAAATCGGCAGGTTCTGCGCCTTCCACCAATTGTTCGCGCCGTCCACGGAATACCACACGCCCCCGTCGTCGCCCGTGATCACGCGATTCGTGTTTTCCGGGTCAACCCATACGTCGTGAAAATCGCCGTGCGCGCCGCCCGAAATCGGGCTGAAACTTTTCCCGCCGTCCTCGCTCACGATCAATCCGCCGTCCGGCTTGTAGATTTTGTTCTCGTTCTTCGGGTCCACGATCAGGTTGGCGAAATAAAAGGGACGCCACACCATCATCTGGCTCGCATCGCGCCGGTCCCACGTCTTGCCGCCGTCCTCTGAGCGGAAGAGCGCGCTATTCGTGTGACTCGATCAGCGCATAGACGATTTTCGGATTGGAAGGCGCCATCGTCACGGCCACGCGCCCCCACGGCTTCGCCGGCATCCCGGCGCACTCTTCTCGTCGAGTTCCTTCCAGATGGCGCCGCCATCCATCGTCATGTAGAGCCCGCTCGCGCTCGGAGCCGTGGGCCCATCGCCGCCCGACCGGAACGTCCAGCCCTTGCGCCGGAAATCCCACATGCCGGCGAAGAGCGTCTTCGAATCGGCCGAGCTCATCGTCATCAGCGAACAGCCGGTCGAGAGATTCGCGCCTTTCAAAATCTTCGTCCACGATTTACCGCCGTCGGTCGTCTTATAGACGCCGCGGTCATCGCTGTCGCTCCAGAGTTTTCCCGGCACGCAGGCATAGACTGTATTGCCGTCGCGCGGATCCACCAGGATCTTCGCCACGCGCTCGGAATTCTCCAGGCCCACGTGCGTCCAGTTGTCGCCGCCGTCCGTGGATTTGTAGACTCCGTCGCCGATCGAGACGCTGTTCCGCGTCCACGCTTCGCCCGTCCCCACCCAGATGTTCTTCGCATTCGGGATCGATCGCTATCGCGCCGATCGACTCCACGTCTGCTTATCGAACACCGGCTTGTACGTCGTCCCGCCATTCACCGATTTCCACACCCCGCCCGAGGCAGCGCCAATGTAGACCGTCAGCCGCCCGTTTTCGTGTACGGCGGCGATCGACGTCACGCGCCCGCTCATCTCCGCCGACCCAATATTCCGCGCCCCAAGGCCGGAAATCGTATCGGAATCGAATTTAATCTCCTGGGCTCGCGCGGAGCCGGCCACTATCGTTACGGACAGGATCGCCAGCAGCGCCATGCGGTAAGCACAAGTCGTTTTGTTCATATCTTCGGTTTCCTTAGCGGAAGAATAAAAACCACGTCCAACTACTCCCGGTAGTTCATCCAAATTCACATGTGGAGCTGGCACTCCTGCTTGCGCTCTCTTTAGCGGTTTACTTTCCGGACGGGGCTGCCTTGCTTTCTGGTTTTGAGACCGGCATGGTAAACAGCGAGTCTTCCAGCGGCACATTCTGTTCGATCTTTTCCACCGACAATTGCGTTCGCGACGCGCTGCCTTTTTGTGCCTGCTCCACCGCAAATGGATAGTAGATTCCATTCACCTTTTCGTAGTCTCCGAAATACAGCTCGGACTCCTGCAGCGCGCCACGAATAGTCGTCTGAATCTCCACTTTTAAATCCAGATACGAATCGGTGTCCAGATAGTAGTAGCGCACGTCTCCGTTGCTCATGCTCAATTTGATCTTGTAGCAATCCGTTCCTTCCATCGAGTCGTGGCCCACCAGTTCCGCTTTGTTGCCTTTCTCTTTGTAGTCGATCAGCGGCCCGTCGATGTCCGAGTCGACGACCAGGCTTTTCAGGTCGTCCTGCGAAAGCAGTTCCGGGTCTTTGCGCCCGCCAAACGGAGAAATCTGCCATCCCGTCTTGCCGTCGTACGCCTGAATCTGCGCCAGTCCTTGAATGATGAATTCTTCTCGCACCTTGTCATCGCGTTTGTTCTCTTGCAAAAACTCCGCGCGAAATGATCCCTGCGTCAATTTGGCGGTCGTCCGCAGGCTGTGCACGGCTTTCAATTTCTCCAGCCCCCCATGCGCTTCTATGTTCTTGGCGATCACTTCATCGACGGTTTGTGCGCTCGCGCCAATCGCTAAACAGCACGCTGCTGCCGCAGCCAATAACGCGGTGGAAAAAATCCGCCAGCCCCTCGGCCTGGCTCCGCTTTTCCATTTCACTTTCATACGCTCCCCCAAACTTCCGCCTTCGCATTCCCCGAGCTGAGGCCGCCTGCAAAACCGCATCATTATACTCGCATTATCCTGTTTGCTTTCCCGCCGCTCCTAATTTGCCCCTCGCCACCACTCAATCCCCCTTCCACCCCTAAGCGAATGATTTCCTTTCTCCTTCCTTTGTACGGGCGCGAGGAAGCTCTCCCGGCAAGGTCGGGATGCGGCCGCTGCTGTATGAGAATGCAGCGTCTCGCCTATAATTCCCCAAACATTAATTCCTTGACAAGTAAGCATTCGCGAAAGATGATCGCCTTCGGGTGAACCACCACGCTGGGATCCAGCGCGTGTTGAGGTCGCAATTTGCGACCTCAAAAAGGAGATTCATGGCCAGGGCCGCCACACTTGTGCCTAACGAGCGAATCGCATCCCGCATCTTTCTCATCCGCGACTATCGGATCATGCTGGACTCCGATCTCGCCCAGCTCTACGGGATTACCACGAAGCGCCTCAACGAGCAGGTCAAGCGCAATAAACGGCGCTTTCCCGCCGACTTTATGTTTCAGTTGACGCCCGCGGAGGCCTCCCGTTTGAGGTCGCAATTTGCGACCTCAAACGAGACGCGCGGCGGCAGGCGCCATCGCCCTTACGCCTTCACCGAGCACGGCGCCGTAATGCTCGCTAGCGTCTTGAACAGTCCCATTGCGGCCCAGGCCAGCATTCAGGTCGTGCGCGCCTTCGTAAAGCTCCGCGAATTTTTGGGAACGCAGCACAAGCTCGCGCTCAAGTTGCTCGAGCTCGAAAAACGCCTCGGAGACCACGACCAGGAAATCACCGCCCTCTTCGAAGCCATCCGCCAGCTAATGGCGCCGCCCGGCAAGCCCGCCCGCCGCATCGGCTTCCACACCTAGCCCGCACTCTCCTCCCGCACTTCCTACGTAGGGGCACGATACATCGTGCCCCTCGCGTTTGGCCCTTTGACTAGTCCGAAAAGTATTCTTCCCCTTATTTCACCCACGACATTCTTTGCGAGCTTCTTCTTGTGTCTCTTTATATCTAGTTATATAACTAGAGTGCAGGAGGAATGTTTATGGGTTTCCCCACCAAAGTGCAACTCATCCAACGCAAAGAAAGTCAGCAGTGGTATATCAACTTTCCCTCCGCCGTTGCCCAAGCTATGGAGTTTCAACGCGGGGAGATCGTGGAGTGGATCGTTGAAGACAAGAACCGTCTACTTCTCCGTCGTCGCAAGGTTCCCGCTGCGACGCTAAAAAAAACCAACCGCGGCAAGGCGTGATGGTTTGTTGGAATGCGCTGTTCGATCAGGCGCGCGTGGCTTTCGCGCAGCAGCGCTCCGCAGAGCGGGCGCGCGCGCTTGGTCTGTCCGCGCTGACCTGTTTGGGCCGCCACACCTTGGCCGGTTTGCTGTGTACCGCCGGGCAACAGTTCCGCGATTGGTCAGCGGCCTATCGTCTGTTCGAACGCGAGCGGCTCGATCCCCAGGCTCTTTGGCGGGTCCCACTGAATGGCGTGCTGGAAACCCTGCCGCCCGCCAGCCCCGTGGTGGCCTTGCTCGATGACACGCTGATTCGCAAGCGCGGGCACCGTGTCGCCGGCACCTCTTGGCGGCGCGATCCGCTGGGACCGCATTTTGCCGATAATTTCATCTGGGCCAGTCGCTTCCTGCAGATTTCCCTGGCCCTACCCGAGCATCCCGCCGCGCCCGCGAGTTCGGCCCGTGCCATTCCTGTTGATCTGCAGCATGCCCCTTCGCCGCGCAAACCCTCGCGCCGCGCCGATGCCCAACAGTGGCAAAGCTGGCGTGCGCTCTCGGCTGCGGCCACCATCAGCCGTCGCGGAGCCGAACGCCTCACTCATTTGCGGCAGGCCATCGATGAGTTCGCGGGCGGCACCACTCGCCCGCTACTCGTCTGCGCCGATGCCACCTTCACCAACCGCACGGTGCTGCGAGATCTGCCTCCGCGCACCACCCTCATCGGTCGTATTCGCAAGGACGCTCGCCTCTATGCGCTGCCCACCGCCGAAGAGGAGAATCACGGACGTGGCCGTCACCGCTGCTACGGCCAGCTTCGGCCCACTCCCGAACAATGGCGTCGCGATGAATCCATTCCGTGGACCACCGTGCAAGCCTTTGCTGCCGGAAACGTCCATGACTTCGACATCAAATTCATCACGCCCCTGCGCTGGAAGCACGCTGGCGGCGAGCGCCAACTCTCGCTCTTGATCGTCCGCCCGATTGCCTACCGGCTCAGAAAAGGCGCCCACCTCAGCTATCGCAATCCCGCTTACTTGATTTCCAGCGATCCCGCCTTAGCACCGCAGCAAATCCTGCAAGCCTACCTGTGGCGCTGGGAGATCGAGCTCAACTTCCGCGACGAAAAAACTCTGCTGGGTTTCGGGCAGCCACAGGTTCGCAGCGATCCCGCCGTGCGCACCACCGCCACTTTCTTCGTGTTCGTCTACGCATTACTGCTGCTGGCTCTGGAAAATTGTCATCTCGCCCACAGCCCCTTGCCCCGTCCGCGCTGGCAGCGGCTTCGACCTCGCCGACCCCATTCGCGCATCACCACTCCCCAGGCTATTTCGTTGCTGCGCGCTGACCTCTGGACCTCCGCCTTGGGCCTGCAAAATAAAAACGGCTTCGTCGCACGCAATCAACGCGCAACAAAGCCCTTTTTAATTCAAAACAACCTACAATCCGCCGTTCTCTATGCGTCAGGATAGCCAAACGCGAGGGGCACGATACATCGTGCCCTCTCTCTTTGCTCTCCCTTTGGCCCTGCGGTGACAACGAACCTGTCCCCGCCTTACCCGGCTCGTGTTCTCTTTCTTTTCCATTTCCCGCCGTATCCAATTCGAATACAATGTAATCGGATGTAATCACACTTGCTCGGAGCGCCGATGCCCTCCCAAAAAATTCTTACTCTCCGCCTCGATGGCGCACTGACCGGCAAACTTGACAAACTAGCCGCCGCCACGCGCCGCTCCCGCTCATTCCTCGCCGCCGAAGCCATCCGTGATTACCTCGCCCTGAACTCTTGGCAAATCGAGGAGATACACAAAGCCCTGGCCGAAGCAGAACGCGGCGATTTTGCCGGCGACTCCGAAGTAAAGCGCGTGGCCAAAAAGTGGTCCCGCCGTGCGCGTTAGGTGGCTGCGCGTCGCGCTAGCCAATCTCGAAGCGGAAGCCGACTACATCGCCGAGGACAACCCGGCCGCCGCCGATCGTGTAGTGCAGCGGATCTTCCGCGCCGTCCCCCTGCTCGCCAAAAATCCCGCCATCGGTCGTGCAGGCCGCGTCCCCGGCACCCGCGAACTCGTCGTCCCCGACACCCCCTACATCCTCCCCTATCGCGTCCGCGCCGCCGCCATCGAAATCCTCCGCGTCTTCCACGCCGCCCGAAAGTGGCCCACCCGCTTCTAAACTCGCCACACCCCCAGTTTGTCATTCCGGGCGTAGCGAGGAATCTGCTTTTCTCTTCTCCCGCACTTCGCACTTCTTCGCCGCTCCCGTCACCCCACCACACCGCACCGTCATTTCGTACGGAGCCGGGCGCCCCAGGAGTCGGTTTTACACGTTGGTCTATTGATTTTGTCTTTCTCCGTTGCGGGGGCCCCATCCTTGCGGGGTTGGTTTTGCAAGGGTGGGTCTTGCTTTTTCTTCTTTGCGTTGTTTTACCTTCAACCTTTAACGGTCGACCGTGAACTTCCTTTCCTCTTCCGACTTTTCCACGCATTTCCACAGCCGTAACAAACCTGTCACTCCCCTTCCAACTCCCTCAAATCCCTCGATTTCCCTTCACCCCATTCGAATTCGCCCCCTCCCGTTCGAAGCACCACACAGTACATGACGAATTTCAATTGACAGATAGTAATTATCATGCTACCATGTCTTGTGATTCTAAGGCGCTCTCTCTTTCCGACGTCCTCATCGTCTCAGCGTCACTTCTGCGCCCACCCCAAAGCTTGCCGTTCTCTTCCTTCTGTAGGCTGTCAACTGTCGGCTGTCAGCTCTCGTACAAGTCCTTTCCCTGTCACTCTTAAAAGGGCAATAATATACTTGACTCAGTGAAGTAAGCGAGCCACGATACCGGTCCCTCTCCCCTCAAGGCGCGCGGTTCCACTACAATGCTGCGGGGGCTAAAGTGGTGCTAGCTCGCGTCCGTGATTTCATGCGGTTTCTGGCTATATCCTTGTCATGAAAAGCAAAAAGAGTACGGAATACAAGACTTTTGAGAATCTGACGCGGCAATTAGTCGCCGTTCCGCATGGCCAGGTAAAAGCCAAGCTGGACGCTGAGAAGAAAGCGAAAGAGCGGAAGAAGGCTAGGAAATCCTCCGCTTCCTGCAGGTAGTCTAGTTGGGCAGGCTAGGCATCGCAGCGACCTTGCCGGTCAGTTCGGCATAGGTCAGGCGCTTTCCGAGGAGGTGCGAGGCAACCTGCTCAAATCGAAGTCCATCGTGAGCAAGTTCCCGAAAGTTATACCGGAACACCTGTTCATCCAGATACCGGAACAAGTGGAAAGGTTCCACGCTCACGTAGGTTCCCTTGATTCCACGCTTGAGCAAACTCCAGAAGTTTTCGAGTCCGTTGGTGTGAATCTGTCCATCAACGTAAGACTCAGCATGGTCAATGACTTGGTGGGCGAAAGTGGGCTTCAAGTCCTGATAGGACAGGAGGGCATCGGAATAGATAGCGCTGCCGGCGGCGACGTGCTTGTTAATCTCGCCATGCAAGGCTTTCTTTTTCCGGTTAGGAACGACCGCTGCCCGGACTTCCCCGCCACGTTCTAGAATACCGAAGATGGGAGTCTTGTCCTTGGTGCCCGTTTCCGTAATTCGGCGACGGTGTTTATCGGCGTGCATGAATCGCGCAGCGCCACCGACAAAGGTTTCGTCTACTTCGACTTCGCTACCGGGACCACCGAGCTTCATAAACGAGCGGGCTTGCATCGCGAGCCGAATGCGATGGAGCATGAACCATGCGGATTTCTGAGTGACGCCGAGAGCGCGGGCTACTTCGTAGGAACTTATTCCGTTCTTGCAGTTAGCAATCATCCAGATAGCGATGAGCCACTTGTCCAAGGGCAGGGCAGAATCTTCAAAGATAGTCCCGATCTTGACGCTGAACTGTTTCTTGGGGTGCTGGCTCTTGCATTCCCACATCCGGCGAGTAGAAATAAAGCGCACATCATCCCGGCCACAAGCAGGGCACTCGACGCCATTGGGCCAGCGGCACGCAACCATAATTTGGACCCGTTGTCCACGTCTGCAAAGTAGACCATAGCTTGCTGGAGAGTCTTTGGTTTGGCGCTCATGGCGTTCCTCACTCTCAAAACTCTACCAGAAACGCCTTACTGAGTCAAGTATATTAATGCCTTTACAAGAAACAGGGGGGGGTCACAACCTCCAAACCAAATCTTCTCCTCCCTCAATCTGCCCACTCGGCACTCACTGCTCTCCTTCACCATTCCCACCTCCGCAACCACGACGCTCAGGTCACCTCGGCGTCATCCTTTTCTCACTGTGCGTTCTTCACGGATCACGGTTCACGGAACACGGGCCACGCTTCCTCCATCCACTCATCACTCGCCACTCGCCACTATCCCCTTTACAATGCGCAGTTTCGCAAAACACGCCTCTAGCCCCTGTAGAATGCGCAGTTTTAAATCACAGCACTTAAAGTCCTTTAGAATGTGCAGTTCCGAAAAAACCCGCGGAGGGGTGCCCCTCCTCTTTGCCACAGCCAGCCTCTTGAAACCGCTACTCCAATTGGCGCATCCTTATACATGTACGTGCAAGAAAGGCCCGGCGGCCCGGGAACCCAGGTACTGACCATGCGCCGCTTCCTGATCTTCGCAGCTTCTCTCGCGTTTCTTCCCGCGATCGTTTTCGCACAAGGCCGAGGCGGCATGGGTCGCGCAATGGGTTCCGGCATGTCCCGCCCTGCTATGTCCGCTCCGGCGATGGCCCGCCCGGCGATGGCTGCTCCCCATTTCGCCATGCGCTCCTCCCCATCTGTCGGCTCACACTACTACGCCAGCCACGCCTACCCGGGCATGCATTACGTCCGCACCCGCTCGGGAGCCATCGTTCTCCGTCCCGTCGCGCGTCAAACCGGCGTCGCTCGGACCGCTCGCGACAACCGTCCAATCCTTTCCGAAGATGTGCCCGGACTTGGCTTTGATTACGCCCACGTCGCGGCAGTCCATCCGCATGGGCCTGACGGCAGAGGCCGCGGTCGCGGACGAAACGGCGGCTTCGTTGGCGCCTATTTCCCGTTCTATGGCGGCGATTATTATTGGCCCATCTTTCCGGACGATACCGGGGACGACCAAGCTTCCGCGGCGCCCGCCGAAGAAGCTCAGCCCGTGGACAGCGGAGAACCCGAACCACAGCAAGTAGCCGAAAACGAGGCTCCTGTCAGGCCGTCGCATGACTACGTCCCAGCCAAGCCGGCTGCCCCGCAAGATACCGATGAATATGTTTTCGTTCGCCGCGATGGAACGCTATTTTTTGCCGCCGCCTTCGCCTGGGAAAACGGCACGCTCCGCTACATCACTCGCGAGGGCCTCCGCCGCACGTTGTCTCTCGACCAGCTCGACCTGAACGCCACGCAACAATTCAATCAACAGCGCGGCCTCAACTTCCGCCTTCCCGCCTGACCTCTCCATGCGCGCCGAAAATTCGACTCTTCATTGGCCCACAAAGCCCGCTCCTCGCCGGCTTTTCAGCATGGCATAGTTTTCAGTTCAGGTCGGAAAATTCGCGGCGAGAAAATTTTCGGGCGAGAGAATTTATTTCTTTACAGGTTCGGGCATCACGTATCCCGAAACGGCAGGAAGTCCAGCGCGCTCCAACTGCACCGTGGTGTGGTCGATCTTAAATTCTTTCGCGGCTTTCTCCTGAATTGCGGCCAAGAGCCGTTCGCAACTGTCGAGATGCATATCCGGAATGCGGGCGTGCAAACTCAGAGCGTTGTGCCCGCCGCCGAGAGACCAGATATGCACGTCATGCACTTCGTGCACGCCTTCGATCGTGAGGATAGCCCGCGCGACTTCCTCGACGCGCATTTCTCGCGGCCGCCCTTCGAGAAGGATGTGCGAAGACTCGCGCAGAATGCCGATGCTGGACCATAGCACGAGCAAGCCGATAGCGATGCCGAGAAGCGGATCGATCCACAGCGCGCCCGTCATGCGAATCGCAATCGCACCGGCGATGATCGCGATATTCGAGAGCGCGTCGCCGAAATTGTGAATCAAAATGCTGCGCAGATTTAAATCCTCGCGCCCGCGCACGAGAGCAAGTGTAATTCCGCCGTTCACAAGAAGCGCTGCGATCGAGGTCCAGATCATCCAGCTCTCGACGACGCGCACCGGCGAGCGAAACCGCTCGATAGCTTCGTAGCCAAGCCAAAGCGAAAGCAGCACTAGCAAGAGTGCATTTGTGAACGCCGCGAGAATTCCAGCGCGATGATAACCGTACGTTTTTTCGCTGTCCGCAGGCCGCTCGGCCCAGCGCATCGCCAGCCAGGAAATTCCGAGCGCAGGCACATCCGAGAGATTGTGCACCGCGTCGTTCAATAGAGCGACGGATCGGCCAAGTACGCCGCCGAATATCTCGGCGACCACCAAACCCAGCGTTGCCACCATGGCCCAGCCGAGCACGGCTGGCCGCAGCGGAGGATGTCGTGGCGATGGTGATGGTGCGAATGCGGATGATGCACGTGGCCGTCGTGATGCCCGTGCTCGAGATCGTGCCCGTCTCCACGTTTCGACTCGCGCACTGAATCGTGGCCTGCGCTCGACGCCGCGAAGTTGAGAATGCTCTTCCATCGGCTCCATTTTACGCACATGCAGGAACGCGCGCATCGCAAGGATTGCAAAAGTGTTCAGGGCAAGAGCGACCGTGCCGCGGATCCAGATCCTGCGGGGCATCGCGCATGGCATAGTCTTATGCACAGCACAGGCAAAATTGCCTGTGCTACAAGCACAATTCGCCGTGGCGCTGCGGGCCTGCCCGCTTAGTGGGAAGTTTGACACGTCCTTGGCGCGAATTCATTGACGCATTTGGCCGTGGCTGCCAACATCGAACTAGCTTTTTCCCATTCCGCATGCTTGGCGGCGGGAATGGCCTACGCGCCAGGGTGTGCGCCGAGGGACATGACGGCTCCCATCGCAAAATTAAGTTTCTGGGGTGTTCGAGGGTCGACGCCGACGGTAGATCCCGCGACCTGGCGTTACGGCGGAAACACGCCCTGCCTCGAACTGATCGCGCCGGACGGGACGCAATTTATTCTGGATTGCAGGACGGATTGCGCAGGTTGGGAAGCCAGTGGGGAGCGCCGAACGGCAACGGCGGCGCTGAAACGCATATTTTCGTGACGCATTCCCACTGGGATCACATCCAGGGGATTCCTTTTTTTGCGCCGTTTTTCGCGGAGAATAACAAATTTCATTTTTACAGTTTTCGTTCGAAATTCCTGGGGCGCGACAGCTTGAAGCAAGTGTTCGAGGCGCAAATGGCGCTGCCGTATTTTCCGGTGGACATGTCCGCGATGACCGCGAAGAGGAAATTCAAGGAAGTGGAAGACGGAGACACGTTCACGATCAAGGAGAACAAAATCACGGCGAGATGGCTGAATCATCCGCAGGGCTGCCTGGGGTTCCGCATCGAGACGCCGGCGGGAACGGTGGTTTACGCAACGGACAACGGACCAGGGGATCCAAAATTGGATGAAAATCTGCGGGAGCTCGCGGCGGGCGCGGACATATTTATTAACGATGCGCAATATACGCCGGAGCAACTGGCGACGACGCGCAAAGGGTGGGGACATTCCACCTGGAAACACGGCGTTGATCTGGCGCGGGAAGTGGGAGCGAAAACGCTGGTGCTGTTTCATCACGACCCGGATTCGACGGACCGGATGGTGGATTCGATTTTGCGCAACGCGCGGGAAGAATTTGATTCCGTGTTTGCGGCAAGCGAAGGCATGGTGATCACGCTAGGTTACCGAGGCGGGAGACAATGTGCAGGCGCACATGCCGGGAGCGCGCGCGACGTTGCGGCGCGAGGCGCAATTCCGCGCGAAGGTTACAGGAGTGACGGAAGGCGGAAAAGAATTTCAGGAAGAAACAGTCATGCGAGATGTTCGCTGCAAGGAGCGCTGATTTCACTTCATAATATGCCCAGGCTGCAATCGGAATTGCAAGTGACGATGGAGACGCCGGGCGAGGATGGTCTGCATTCGACGATGCACTTGAGGGGGTACGTGGTGCGCATCGATGCGGGCACGGAGAAAGGGCACAGCGCGGTTGGAGTAGTTTTTACGGACTAATTCCGAGAACAACCCTACAATCTTGGCGCGAGAGGCTTATAAGAACTTATAAGAAAACGAAGTACCCACCCTCGGAAAACTAACCCGCAAGGACGGGGCCGCCCGGAAAAGACAAAGCCAAATTCTTCTCGGCGAGTAAATGGTGTCCCACCCGCCTCATGTAACGAATCTCCTCGCAAACGTGCTTTCATGGTGTGTCTTTTTTTAGTGGTGGTATGTTTCTCCCGCAGGATTCTGGGGCGGTTCCCCGCCCTTCAGAAATGCGCTGGATCCGCCTCATTCTTCGGGTCCCACCCCTTCATTTCATTGAGTTCCTCGGGCGTGATCTGAGGCAAGTGCCGGATGAACAAAACCAGGCGCCAGGTTTGCGGCACAGTGTGCGTTCCGTGGAAGGCGGGCATGCCGCTCAAACGAACGCCATTTTCAATGGTGTAGTAGAGCTCACCATCGCTCTTGTTCTGGGTCTCGGCGGCGCGCAAGTCGGGCGGTTTCGGATAGAGGCCCTTGCCGAATACCGTCTGGCCCGCTCCGTCATTCCCATGGCACTCGGAGCAATGATAGGAGAAATGTTCCATGCCTCCCCGAATGTTCTCCGTGGAAGCCACGATGGGATTGCGAAGTTGACGATACGAAGATGGCACGGCTATTTTGCGTGCCGTGGTGGCCGCGAACACCTCAAGCGCTGATGGTGTCCCAAGTGCGCTGAAGCCTCGTCGCACGAGAATGATTCCGTAAACCGCGGCTGCAGCCACCAGCGCAAACAGAATCAGTGAAACTGCTTTCCAAGGTTTCATGTCTACCTTCCTGTCCCGAGCCGGCACGACTTACCAGGACTTGGAATTCTGCTCAATATAAGCGACTCGCTGCGACTCAAAAATCCTAATGGGGAGCCGGCGGATGTCGAACATCGGTACCGAGTTCAGAAATCCATGGCAACGATCAGCCGGGCTGCGTATCCGTGTGATCGACGTTCGCCCGCCCGAACGCAGGGAGGTACCGGCCGAAGTTCAATTAGCGGTTCAATCCGCATGAGCTTTTGCCAACTTCGCCTCGCTACCAAGCGGCCTAAATACGTCCTGAAAAATGGGAGCTCCAAACGGGGCACCCGTGAATCCGCCATCCACTATCAGCTCGACCGCGTTGACGTAGGAGGAATCGTCCGACGCAAGGAAGAGCACGGCTTTGGCAATTTCTTCCGGCTCGCCCCAGCGGCCCTGCGGAACCGCAGAAGAAAAGAACTTCGCCAACTTAGCGGAATCCTCTGCGGAAGCAGAGGCGCGGGGCCCGCGCTTCCAAATGGGAGTTTTGATCGCGCCTGGTGCGACAACGTTCACGCGAATGTTGCGCGGTGCAAGGTCGGCGGCGATGCAACGCGCCATCGAGACGAGACCACCCTTGGTGGCTGCATATGCGGCGACGCCAGGTTGGCCGAGATAGTTCTGTACGGACCCACTAAAGATGATGCTGCCGTTGTCGTTCAGCAGAGGCGCCGCTGAATTCACCGTAAAGAAAGCGGCATTAAGGTTGGTGCGGATCACGCTCTCAAAAATGGCCTCGTCGGTCGAGCCGGTAGGAGTCTGGCCGGAGATGCCGGCATTGGCGAAGACAATGTCGAGCTTCCCGAAATCTTTGGCCAGGGCTGCGAACAGCCGCTTGCGATCTTCCGCAATGGTGACGTCAACGCGGTAGCCACGCGCGCTAGATCCAAGTTCGGCGATCGCTTCATCGAGCGTCTTCTGGTCGCGACCGGTAATGGCGACCAGTGCGCCTTCAGCAATGAAAAGTCGGGCTGTGGCCAGACCGATGCCACTGTTACCGCCGGTGATAAGAGCCTTTTTCCCTGTGAGCTTCATAATGCCTCCTTTTTGAAGAACCCTACCGCAGCGATCGGAAACCCGCGCGAACCTCTTCAGAAAAGAGCTTCGGCTGTTCCCACGCCGCAAAGTGCCCGCCTTTGTTGAGCTTGTTGTAATGGATCAGCTTGGGAAACGCCTGCTCCGTCCAGCTTCGTGGAGCAGGATAGAGTTCGTCGGGAAAAACGCTCACGGCGGTCGGGACAACGACGCCTCTGACGCCGAAGAACGAATAACCCTTGTTTTCCCAATAGAGACGAGCCCCCGAGAGCGCCGTATTCGTCAACCAAGTGAGCGTGATGTTGTCGAGGACGTCGTCTCGTGTGAGGCCTTCGCTGCCTCCGGCAAAGACACGCGCGATCATCTCGTAGCTGCGCGCGTCGTGATCAAGGAAATAAGCCGCCAGGCCGACAGG
The DNA here is from genome assembly GCA_963767755.1 of uncultured Acidobacteriota bacterium. Classification (GTDB taxonomy): domain Bacteria; phylum Acidobacteriota; class Terriglobia; order Acidiferrales; family UBA7541; genus Acidiferrum. Next base: position 341,828 of record CAVYFO010000037.1, read on the forward strand.
GGAATCAGCGATTCCGTAAAGCGTCTGAGGGCGCAGCCCCATCTGGTACCCGTAGGCGATTCCCTTTTGATAGACGAACTGTACTCTCTCGTAAGCGACCTTTTCGTCGGCGGAGAGACCCGATGGCGCCGGCGCTCCTGAAAAAGCAGCCTTGTCGACCTCGGGCGGGAAGACGCCGGGCATGTTGGTGTGAATGCCGAGCAACTCCGGAGGCGCTTGCACACCCATCAGCTCGGTGATGGCTGCACCCCAATCGCCGCCTTGCGCTACGAATTTGTTGTAGCCGAGGCGCTTCATCAGCACGGTCCAGGCACGCGCAATGTGCGCGGGGTCCCACCCGGTCGTGGCCGGCTTGCCGGAAAAACCGTAGCCGGGCATGGACGGAACCACGATATGGAACGCGTCGGATGCAGTTTCCGCCGTGTGCGGTGGGATTGGTTAGCGGATCGATGATCTTCAACTGTTCGGTGATCGAGCCGGGCCATCCGTGCGTAACGATGAGCGGCAACGCATTTTCGTGTTTTGAGCGGACGTGAATGAAATGAATGTCCAGTCCATCGATCTCAGTGAGGAAGTTCGGCAGGGACTGCAGTTTTGCCTCGCACTTGCGCCAGTCGTAATCCGTCCCCCAATAGCGCGCGAGTGCCTGAGTCGTCGCGAGCTGCACGCCTTGGGTTGCATCTGTCACTGTTTCTCGTTCAGGCCACTTGGTCGCGTTGATGCGCCTGCGCAATTCGGTGAGTTCCGCTTCCGGAACATTCACTACATGAAACGGACGAATTGCATCTGCCTGCTCGCTGCCTCGTTGTGTAGCACTGGATTGGGTCATGGTGATCCTCCTTCTGAGTAGTTTTAGATTTTTGGTTTGTGCTGCATCCGATCTCGGAACGCTCGTCCTTGGGCGGGTGGGATTGCCAACTGCGGCCAAGAGGTCTTTTGGCGGTGCAGATAATAACACCATGGGACAGCCTTGCTCAATCAGAATCCCTGCGAGGCAACGATTCCGTAACGAGCAACGGGTGGCGAGGGAAATAGGTAGGTTAGGGGCAGGATAACGCGTTTTTAGATGCGGGGACCGGAAGCCATGAAATTCGCACTGCGTTTAGCGAGGAGAAAAGGGGCCGGCAGCGCCACGGGAACAGCCACGGGCAGAAGGACCTCCTTGCAGGTCCCCAGGATGAGCAGAGGTTCTGGAGGAAACGCGAAATAATCTCAGGGCGACATGCCGACGGGAGTCAGTTCGCTATAAAGCTCGGCGGCGATGAGTCGAGCCCAGAAGATTTGAGTTTTGCCCTTTCGTGCGGCAGGCTTCACATTCAAGGCCAGAAAAGCATGAAAGACGTTATAAGCGAGGAAGGCTACGAGCAAGAAGCACTCGATGGCGCCGGGTTCGTGCATGTAGACATGATCGGAGTGCCATTCGTTGGCCAGCTCGTTGAAGCCATAATTCTCGATATCCCATCGCTGGTGTCCCAAACGGACGACCTGCTCGACGGGAACCTCGGTAGGCGATAGCGTCGTCACCCAGATCCAGTCACTGCTTTGCGGATCGTCCCGCTTGTCGAGTTGCCGGCGTACCGAGTAGGTTTCCAGAGAACGAACGACGCGCACCGGGGTTTGCACCTGCGGCCAAGAGAGCAGGTCCGGAAAATCCCACCAGCAGCACTGGCGAGATCGGTAGCGACCGGGTTGCGGCGCTACGTGCTGGAACAATCCCGCGACATCCTGATACAGATCGCGTCGTTCATCCTTGAGAACGGCCAGTGCGTGTTTGCCATGAGCCAGGAGAAAATTGAAAAAAGGCGCTTGGGCGTAGAGTGCGTCGGCCAGCACCAAAGTAAAGGCGCGCGGATAGGCAGGGATCACGCGCGTCAATAAACGCAGCGCCGTTTGCACTTCATCTTCTCCAGGTCGTTGCGGCTCCTGATCCAGGAGCAAACGAACCGCCTCACGTCCCGGTGGTGCACCGGGCAGCAACAGCAATGTGACTTGCCGGTGATAAAACTGAATGCGATCGCCTTTCTCTCCATGAATGGTGCGCTCTAAGCAGCCGGAACAGTGGCGCAAGTAACTCGCGTGGTTTTCGTGGCCGTCCAGAACCACGACGCCCAGCCCGTAAAGATCGGGTAGCGCCTTGTTGCGTTTCAGACGTTCATAAACCTGGTGTATCCCCTGCCGCAGCCCGTCGGCGTCCAGTAGTGCATGGACCCGCCCTAGAGTGTCTGCGCTGCAGGCGGGCTCACCCAGCCAACTCTGCCAAAAGTGGGCCCGGCCACCGATCTGGGCCCAGGCGTTGATGCTGCCCATGCGGGCCCAGAACAACACTAAAGCCGATTTCACGACCGCCGCCGCGGGGATGCGTGGTTCTAATCTCCGATCAGAAACTTGCGTGAGGATATCTGCGGAGAGAGAGAAGATTTTTTCCGAGTAGGCAATCAGGCGGCGGAGAACGTTTATCGCTTCCTTTCCCGAAGACGTTTCCATTCCAACTCGGAAACTTCTTCGATGAACTGCTGCATTTGCTGATAACTGCTTACGGCTTGGCGAACCCGTTGTTCCCATACCTTGGGGATACAGATCTGGCGTGGTTTCCCGGCGTGACTCTGAACTAAGTACAGGGACTTGTGTGGATCGCCTTGTGCACAGTGACAGTTCGACTTACCACACTTGCGAAAGCGTTCGGAGAGGGTACCGCGAAGAAACCACTGGCTGGAAGCCAGCTGCGCGACCCGAGAGCGAAATTTGCGTTCGGAAGGCGAGAGGCTAGAGCGATGAAAAGCAGAATCAACTGGTTTTTTCATCTGAGAATTATATACTATCTCAGATTAGCTTGGATGTCCACACACAAAATGCAATGCGAATTTGCTCAGCACCTCAAAAGGGGCCAACGGTAGGAGAATCAAATACTTGGATTGCTCAGAAAACTTCGTTGCGGAATCACTGCCTGCGAGGACTATGGGTACTGGGACCCTTTCTAAGGCCGCTTCATCACCGCGAGTGCGCCCCAGAACGGCATCCAAATTCGCGCTGTCGGATGGCGGTGTCACAATGATACGGAGAAACCCGCTTCCTGGAAACGCGCCCGATCGGTAACGGGAAGTCGGCTCGCATGAAGTGCGCTGCGCCCTTGGCCACAATTCCGACAAGGGGCCGTTTCTCCGCGACGAGCTGGTTCTTAGTGGAAGGGATCAAGGCTGGACGATTCCGTGACGGACGGCGTAGCGCACGAGGCTCGCGGTTTCGTGGATATCCAACTTTTGCATAAGTCTTGTGCGATGAGATTCGGCTGTTTTCGTGCTGATGCCAAGCAAAGAGGCAACGTCTTTGGTGGATTTCCCTTCGGCGATCAATTGGAGCACTTGTCTCTCTCGCGGAGTCAGAGGACTTTCGAATTTCTCCGACTTGGACCGATACGCCTCCACGACTGCGCTGGACACACCAGGGCTCAGGTAAACCTGGCCGCGCGAAACCTGGCGGATAGCCAGCAGCAAATCGCTGGCGATCTGGTTTTTCAGCACGTAGCCCTTCACACCCGCTTCCAGGGCCTCGCGGATATACTGACTTTCGTCATGTTGCGTGAGCAGAATGGTCTTGGTCTTTGGAGAAGAACGATTCATTTGCCGGGCGGCATTCAGCCCATTCAAGGTGGGCATGCTGATATCCATTATGGCGATATCAGGCTGGAGCGACTCCACATGACAAAGAGCTTCTTGCCCATCAGAGGCTTCGGCAACCACTTGAAATCCTTCCCGCTCGAGCAAGGACTTCAAACCCTGGCGCACAAGGACATGGTCGTCAGCTAGAACGATGCGAATCGGCATTCGACGCCTCCGCAGGAAGCTGGATCAAAAGTCTGGTTCCCCGCCCGTGTACCGAGTCGATCGACAGCGTTCCACCAATCCCATTCAAGCGTTCCTGCATGCCAATTAACCCAAGGCCTCTTCGCTTTCCATCCGACTGCACCGCCCGCGCGTCAAAGCCCACTCCGTCGTCTTCAATCGAGCAACAAAACTTGCGCTTTTTTCGGCCGATCCGGATCCATACCCGGCTTGCTTTTGAATGTTTCGCCACGTTGGTCAGCGCTTCCTGAACGATGCGGTAGAGGGCTATTTCTAGAGCCCCAGGCAGCCTGCCCGCAACCGTCGTTTTGATTTGAATGCGGAGTTTGGCGCGCTTTGAAACTCCTTCGGCCAGGAAACGAAGCGCCGGTATCCAGCCAAGGTCATCCAAGACCGTTGGCCGGAGTTCGTGGGAATACTGCCGCAACTGTTTTTCGACCTGATTGAGCAATTCTTCAATCCGTCCAACCTGTTCTTTTTGAGGTTTCGGCAATTCGCGCGCGACATCTGCCAGCGCAAGATGCACGGCCACCAGAAGTTGTCCGGCCTCGTCGTGCACGGCATAAGCGATGCGCTTGATCTCCTCCTCGAGCGTTTCATTGAGCCGCCGCAGAGCCGCGATGGCATCCTGAACTCCACGGTGCGCCATTTCATAAGGAGAGAGGGCCTCCGCCAGGAATTCCGCGGCAGAGGCCAACAATTCCTGACGGCGCGCTGCCTCCCGCGTGTCGGCGAGCATCCGCTGGAGAGCCTGATGGTGGAAGGAAGCGATCTCCATGAGGTTCTTTTTTTCGTTGATGGCGCGTCGTCCAAGCTCGTAAGCGCGGCCCAATGCAGACTCGCCACCACTCTTGGTGTATTCACCAAACGCTGAACGATATTCTTCTTCAAAAGCTGGCGGCAACTTCCTCTTCCGTTTGGCCGGCGTTTTCATTCACGAACCCCGGTTAGCCGCACCACCAACGCAAGCGCGTCATCATTTCCTCTGCCATGCTGTTTGAGAATCCTGTCCGCGGCTCGTTGCGGGGATTCCAAGGCGGAAAGAGTTTCCACGAATTCGCTTCGAATCCCATCTGTAACAAAAACGAGAGTGTCTCCCTTCGCAATCGGAAGCACGGCCGCTTGCAGGGCGGGCAGTTGCGAACCGACGACTCCGCCGCGTAAGAGCAGCACTTCCTGCACGCTTCCCTTCTGGGCACCGGCGCGCATCAGGACTCCTTGAACATTTCCAACACCCAGCCACGTCATCATGCCATGTTGTGGGTCAATGGAAGCAAGGCTCAGGACCACTCCGCGCGTCGAACGAAGCTCTTGGTGGCATCGCTCCACGAGAGAAATGACGGGTTCTTCCACATTCGTTTTGAGAATGGAAATCGCCGCCTGCGCCGCATAGGCAGCTTCTTCACCATGCCCAATTCCGTCCATCGCGGCGATCAGGATTCCATCTCCGGCGCAGCAAATCAGATGGTGATCGCCCGATTCGCCCTGACCCGGCAGAACATATTTCGCCACGCCATATTCGACCAGCGGCACGTTTATTGCTTCCACTTTTTCACCGTCACGATTGTGCCCCGGCCCGGTTCCGAGGCAATGTCAAACTCATCCATCAAGCGGCGCACCCCCGGGAGTCCAAGACCAAGGCTTCCCGAGGTCGAGAATCCATCTCGCATGGCTTGATGAATGTCCCGAATTCCAGGGCCGCTATCGGAAGCCATGATCGAAATGCCCTGGCGGCTCGAAGGTTGAATTACTTTCAGAATGATTTCGCCCCTGCGCGCGTACGAGACAATGTTGCGCGCAAGTTCGGAAATAGCGGTGGCGATGAGTGTGGCGTCTCCGGTGGAAAAACCAAGATCGATTGCGAGAGCTCGGCCTTTCTGCCGGGCTGTCACAATATCTTGGTCCGAGTTGATGGCCACCCGGATTTCCCCAGCCCTCACAGTTTCTCTCTCAGTCTGTGTTCTTAAATTTTTGAGTTAAATACGCGAGGCCTTCCTCCAGGTCCAGCGCCGTGGCAACACCTTCCAAAGTAAGCCCCAACTGAACCATAGCAAAAGCCACTTCGGGCTGAATTCCTACGATAACCGTTTCCGCGCCGCGCAGCCGAATCATGTGAGCGATCTCGCGCAACGTCCGCGAGGCAAACGAGTCCATCACATCCATGGCTGTAACGTCGACGATCACCGCACGCGAGCGAAACTTAACAACTTGCTGCACTAAACCCATGCGCAGGTGATTGAGGTCCGCGTCCGAGAGAGCGGCCTGAAACGTCGCAATCAGGACCGCTCCCTGCTTGAGAATCGGGACTTCCACGTGGCCCTTCCTCCGCTTTGCCTAGCGTGGCTCCGCTAGTTTCTCAACCTTGTATCCCAACAGTCTTTCTGCCTGCTCGATGCCGCCCTGCAGGTCACCCACGGTATTCATCTTGCCAAGGTCTACACCGATGGTCACCAAGGTCTGCGCAATCTCTGGCGAAAGCCCCGTGACAATGACGGTCGCGCCAAGAAGCCGCGAAGCTTCCACCGTTTGCACCAAGTTGTTCGCTACCGTCAAGTCCATGGCCGCAACACCAGTGATATCGATTACCACGACTTTTGCGCGATTCGTGCGGATTCCGCGGAGGAGCTGCTCTGTCAACTGCCGGGCACGCTGCGGATCGATCACGCCGATGATCGGCAGAATCAACAATCTTTCGCGAACCTGCAACACGGGCGTGGAGAGTTCGCGGATCGCTTCCTGTTGCTGGCGGATGACGCGCTCGCGCTCCTGGACGAAACCAACCGCCACGGTGTTCGCGATGCGGTTGGCCGCAGGCTCATAGGCATCCAGAATACGATTCAATTTCTTGAAGTCAGTCTGGTACTTGGCAAATAGTGAGCGCGCTAGCACGTCTCGGAGCAGGAGAACGATGCCAACGACTTCGTGCGTCTCGACGCCTCGTGGAATGATGCGTTCCGAGAGGTTGCGCGCGTATGCTTGCAGCGCCTCGAATGCCTCGGTTTCCAGAGCTTCCACGTAGCTGTCGTACACCGAGGTTGCTTCCGCGAAGATCTCTTCCTTCGTCATCGCGGTGAGCAGGCGCGTCTCCGTGATGCGCACCACCCATTCCTCGCGCAACTGGGTGCGGTTCTGACGGAGGTGCGCCACCAGTTCTCGAAGCAGCTCTGAGGGCGCTTCACTGCGCACTAATTCCCCCCCTGGTTGGTTCCGAGTCCCCGAGTCTTTCGAAATAACCTCTCGCTTGGCCATGAATCCATTCTCCTTGCCCCGAACGGCATGGACCAATACCGCCGAACTGGCTGGTTTGGCTGCAGATTCGAGATAAATACCATTGCTTACCTATTACCTCAAGCAAGTGAAGCCCTGCGATTGGCCTCGGGTAAATACCCTAGTTGAGTTTTAAGTGGTTGTTAAAGCTGATAGATCCGTCTCCCCGCTTGTAATTCACGAATGGTTTCTCATTCGAGGTCCTAGTGGAATCACCTGCATCAATTGTGCGGAGCTTACCTGCTTGTCCTATGTGCGGATTAATGGAACCATGCGCTCACGAACGAGGACGCTCATCGCACGTGTTTGAGGAGGGTTGATGTCCATACAAGAATTGCATCCTGATAAGGGTTCGCAGGCAACTCGCTTGACGACGGAGTTGCCGAAGCAGATATCCAATCGCAAAGTTCTGGCCATGGGGCGGAAGAACGGCCCCCCAGAAAGCGGCCTCACGGAAGACCTTTCCTCCGCTTTGCGCGCTGCGGATGCCGAGTTTGGCCAGATCTTGAAGGAAGTGGACGAAATTTCTAAACTTCTGAAGTCAGACCGCCCCGACACGCAGACGATGCGCGTGGCAACCCACCCGGCAGTCTGGGGCGCCGTTAAGCAGGCTCTTCTCGACAGAGAACTCCGCTATCTCGCCCTCACGGATGATCTAACCTGCCTCTTTAATCGGCGCGGGTTTTTTGCTGCTGCCACCCAGCAACTGAAGCTCGCCCAGCGCAATGGCCAGAGTCTGCTCTTATTGTTCTGTGACGTGGACAACCTAAAGAAAATTAATGACAGCTACGGCCATCAAGAGGGGGATCTGGCGCTGATTCGGACGGCAGATGCTCTTGAGCTATCCTTCCGTGGTTCCGACATTCTTTCGCGACTGGGTGGCGATGAGTTTGTCGTACTGGCTTCGGAGACCTCGAATCAAACTCGGGAAATCATCCTCCGCCGCTTGGAGAAAAATCTTAAAAAATCGAGTGCAACGGAACCGCGCTACGCATTGTCCCTCTGCGTGGGAGTGGCGCGGTTCGATCCCAAGTGCGCCATTTCGCTCGGGGAACTGATGCTGAAAGCGGACAGAGCCATGTACGAGAAAAAACGGGCGACTCAGAAAGTGGTGTGAGAACAATTTGTGAGCAATCCTGACCGCCCCATGCGACCGGCAAGGGCGGTCTTGGAGAAAACTTGGTCTAATGCGCTTCGATGGAAGAAATGAAAAGCGCGTCACGATGGCTATCCCAGTATGCCTTGTAATCGCGAAAAAGCTGCTCTTTGCCGATCAGGCGTTGACGGTAAACGTGAGCCCTCATGGGGCTCGCGTCCTAACGCGGCGCCGATGGCATCCCGAAGAAGAACCGCGGCTTGCTTCGAGCTCAGGCGAGCTTGAGGCGCAGGCGAAAGTAGTCTACTGCGAGCCTCTCGCAGACGGACAATTCTGCATAGGATTGCAATTCTCCTCGGCCAAAATAAACTGGAATACAACATGAGATTTCCGCCGCAACGGATCGATGCTTAAGATGCGCCACCGAGAAGCGCCGTCTCAGCAGCAATCAAGAGAGCGGTTCAGAAACGGGGCTCTGAGAGGTTGTTGCCCCGCAGCGAGTACGCCGATTCTGGGTGAATCGCCGGCTAGATGGAAGTTGTCCAGAACCGGTGTTCGGGAATGCGGTCGAGAAAAACCGTCGCGGCGGGTGTGGGATTGACGTGGCGACGGAGCGGAGTGAAGGGCGGTATTTACGGATTATGTTTTGGCAAACGCAGGGCAAGTTCTCCGCTGGGTTGATTTTCCTGATTTATTTGCAAGGTGGCTTATCGGTGGATTAGGGCATCGATGGAATAGGAGTTGTATTCGCGGGTGGCGAGGAGGGTGGCATAGAGGAAGGCGTAGAAGAGTTGGATGGCGAGCGTGCTCCAATCGGAGCGGAGGGCGGTGCCGAAAATTAGGGAGGCCATCAAGAGGGCGCCGAGGAGCAGAGCCGTGCGGGTCCATAAGCCGAGGACCAGGAGGAGGCCGACGGCGATTTCGAGGAAGACGAGAGTTAGCGCGAAGAGGCGGACGAGGATGGCCGGGAGAGGCGTGGCTACGAAGAGCTTCACTGTGGCGTCGGCGAATGCGGTGAGATGGGGCAGGCGGACCAGACCGTGCATGAGGATGCTAAGGCCAAGCATGAAGCGGAGGACCAGGTAGGCAAGTTTGCGGTCGAACGGAGCTTGCGAATCCATTAGGATTTAGCCTTGTACTTTGTATTTCGTCTCAAATTTCGCCCGACACTTCATGGGTGCGCTTATTTGATGATTACGAAGCCTCCATGGATAGTCGAGTACAGGAAAAATCGTTGAAGTGGTCATTCTGGTTTTGTCCCGATGAATTGACGATTTTTGGTAGAAGGGAAGCATGCGGGCGAGGTGCGCTAGAATGTTGTTCCTATGACTAAGACTGTGGCGAGGCGAATGGATTTTGTTCCGGCTAGTGATTTAGATAAAAGACGACCTTCGAAACGGGCGTTGATTCGCGGGCTGGTGAGGCAGGCGCCGTTTGTGGCGAAAAATTTCGGACTTTATTTTCGGAATGGGTGGCGGCGGTATATTTTGCGGACGAATGTGGTGGCGCCGTACGCGGTCACGTTTTACGTGACGCATAAATGCAATTTGGCTTGTTCGTATTGCACGCAGAAGGAGCCTGACGTATTCAGCAAGGAATTGTCGACGGGGGAGACAATTCGGATTTTGCGGAAGATACGCAAGGAGACGGATTCGGTCGTTTTTACGGGAGGGGAGCCGACTCTGCGGGCGGATATTGAAGAGCTGACGGCGATGGCGAGGTTCCATTGCAGGTTTCGTTCGGTGCTGCTGATCACGAACGGGACTTTGCTGGACCGCAAGCCGGGGATTTTGAGTTCGGTGACGGGGCTGGTGGTAAGTTTGGATGCATTGGCGGCCGATCCTTCGAATGCGCTATCGAAGCCGGCGGCGCTGCCGAAAGTCTTGCAGAATTTGGCGATGGCGAAGGAAATATTGGGAAGCGCGCAGCGGATTACGATCAGCACGGTGATCGAGGAATGGAATATCGCGGAAGTGGAGAAATTGCTGGATTGGTGCGCGGAAGAAGGATTCGTGTTCGCGGCGCAATCGGCGCAGAACGAAAAAATGCCAAACCTTAAGCTGGCGCAGAATCCGAAGTATCAGGCGCTGGTGGACAAGATTATCGAGCGGAGGAGAAGCGGGACGCAGCCGATCAATGGGACTCCGAGGACGATCGAGACTTTGCTGCGGTTTCGGGAGTTTCAGTGCTACCCGACGATGTTTCCGCGGGTGTATCCGAATGGGGATGTGTTTTATCCCTGCGAGCCACTACGGAAAGTGGCGGGGAATTTGTTGCGGGATGGATCGTTGAAGAAGATCTTCGCGCGGGGGAAGAAGATTTATGGAGATATTCCGCCTTGCCAGGGGATTTGCTACTTGTTTGGGAATGTGCTTTCGCATTATTACGTGAACGATTTTTGGGGATTGGCGGGGGAATTTGTGAAGTGATGGAATAAGAGAAAGAGAGATTCTCGCGCAGAGACGCGGAGACGCAGAGAAGATAGCTGCAGGACAGGTCAAATCGAGGCAGGTCGGAGTTTAATTGTTGAGGCGCGGAGGATGTGGCCGCCTCTTTCGCGGTTCGCGCTTGGCGAGTTTGGAATGTAGCGAGCGGCTATTTGTGGAGGGCCTAAGTCTTCGACTTCGCTGAAACCAATGGCTAGCAGTTTTTCACGCAGATTCTCTGCTTCAAAATAAGTTACCCAGGATTCGCCAAGGGATTCGACGCGGGCGGCGCGGCGGTCGTGGTATGCGCGCTGTTCGGGAGAGAGTGTGTGCGGAGGATCGCTGTAATCGAAGACGACGTGGGCGCCGTTGGGCAGGCCGGCGATGAAGTTGAGGGTGGACCAGATGGCATCTTCGGTGAGGTAGGGGACGACGCCGAGCCAGGTGAAGAAAGTCTGCTGAGCGGGGTCGAAGCCGGCGGCAGCGAGGCCTTCGGGCAGAGTTTGACGTTCGAGATCGATGGGGGCGAAGGTGAGCGTAGGAGGGATCGCGATTGCAGCTTCGGCGAGGCGCTCGCGTTTCCAGGCTTGCGTGGCGGGATGATCGACTTCGAAAATGTGCAGGCGATGGGCGCAGGGGCCGCGGTAGGCGTAGGTGTCGAGGCCAGCGCCGAGAACGACGAGTTGGCGGACGCCTTGTTCGACGGCTGCGGCTAGGGAATCTTCAGCGAAGCGCGTGCGTGCGGCTATGAAAAGGCGCATGCCGAGCCGTGACGGATGCGCGGCGGCATCTTGTGCGGCGGCTTGGGAGTCCTGGCCAAGAATGCGGACGGCCAGCGGATCGGAGAAGATGCGGCCTTCTTCGAGAACTTGATGCGCGGCGCGATGAGCGGCGGCGGCCCAGGCAGTGAGGCTTGGCATTGCCGTTTGCACGGATGGATTTTAGCAGAGGGAAGCTGAGGGGATCGGAGCGGAAGCGAGTCTAGTTCAGATCGGATAGCTTTTTGTCGAGGTGGGCGAGAGCGGCTTCGAGAGACTTGCGATGATTGGGATGAGTTGCGGATTCAAGGTCGTGGGCGATGCGGGTGCGGGATAACTGCAAGTCCTTGCGTTCTTGATCGCGGCGAACATCTTCCGCGCTTTTGGCTGTATTGCCGTAGTGCCCCGGTGGTTCCTGGCCGGATTCCACCTGCGCTTGCACGTCTTTGCTTTCCCATCCTCGTGCCATAAGCCTATTTTGACACATTTTGCAGCAACGGCGGACCTTAAAAGAGAGAAAGTTCGAGGGGCGGATTAGACGCTGGCGGCGCGGCTTTTTGGCAAAACGGGGAGCGGGGAGCGCATGACGCTGGAGAGAGTGCTTTCGGCTACACGAGCAAGGTGCTCGGCAAAAATACCTTCGTAGGTGAATTCGGCGATGCTTTGGGACCAGCGAACTTGCAGGAACCAGCGGTTTTTGATTTGGAGCGCGCGCGCCGAGGTAATTTCCGCGGCGGGAATCACGAGGAGCGGCCCGAGATGAGAATCGAGTGCGCAGATTTGTTGAGCGCCAACGAAGAGCTGAACGGGCGCTGGGGCGGCGTTTGGGCACAGATATTTTCCGCCGTTTACGACGACCAGGGCGCCGAGTTCGCGGGCTTTTTCATTGGAGAACGCGTGCGGTTTGGCGGGAGGCAGGAGAATTGCGGCAAGGAACATGACGAGGCCGGCGGGAGCGGCGAGCCAGCTATTCCAGAGGCTGAGCGGGAGAACGACGAGGGCGGCGCCGGCGAATCCGAGGAAGACGCGGAAGGCCATCCAGGACTGAGGATTGCGGCGGATATGCAGGAGTTTGGGGATCAGAAGGACAAGCGCGAAAAGAGAGCCGATTAGAACATTGCGGAGACGCGCGGCGGCTCCTTCATGATGCGATGCGGCAGTGGCTGGGGCCGTGCTCATCTTGCTTCCTTCAGTTAATGATAAGACTACGCTGGGTGGTTCAGGGTTTCAAAGAACTGATTTCGCGCATGCGGGCAAAGGCGCGGCGGACATGGGGAATGGTGATGGAGCCGCCGACGACAAGGGCGACGTTCAGAGCGTCGATGACTTCTTCGCGCTTCCAGCCTTCTTCGCCGCAGCGAACGAGATGATAGGTGACGCAGTCATCGCAGCGGAGAACGGCGGAGGCGACGAGGCCGAGAAGTTCTTTCGTTTTGGTGTCGAGCGCGCCGGGCTCGTAAGCCTGATGATCGAGGGCGAAGAAACGTTTGATGCCAAGGTGGCCGCAATTGAGGATTTCTTCGTTTAGGTCGGCGCGGAATTTCTGAAAATCGTCGAGGCGGTCGGGCATGAATCCTCCGGAAATTAGGGGATTATTATGGACTAATTTTGTCTGGCACGTGAATGTGCGCCCAGCGGGCGAGGATATTAGTCCGCGGTTGCGGCGAGAGCTTTTTCGGCGAGGTCTTTTGCGCCGGGCTTGCCTGCCAGGATGAGATTCGCCCATTCGGAGCCGACGTGGGAAAGGCGGACGGCTTCGCTGGTCAGGGATTCGGGGCCGCCGGAATCGTTGCCGCCAAAATAAATGCGGTCCATGGGATGCGCGGAGGCGGGGCGGGTTTTTGTGTAGTGGCCGGGAACGGCCATGAACATGGGATGACCGCGGCGATAGATGCGGACTTCGATGGGATCTACGTTGAATTCGGGAAGGACTTTTTGAAAGTCGGTGAGAACGCGTGCGGCAAGCGTTCTGCAATCATTTATATCGAGGAGAGTGAAGCGCTGGGCTTCACGGAGCGGAGTGTAGAAGGTGAGGATATTATTTTTTTGTTTGTAGCCGGGATTGTTGCGAATGGTCCAGTCGGCGACGATGAAGTCGGTGAACGAGTTGCCGGGGCACCAGTTGTCGTAGCCGCGATGGTAGACGGGCTTATCGAAAATGAGGTTGACGACGGGATAGGGGGCATAGCGCGTGCGTTGCATGGCGGCTATTTGTTCGCCGGGCAAGTTCTGGACGAAGCGCGAAGTGATCTGCTTTGGAGTGCATATAAGGACGGCTTTGGCGGCGACGGTGGCGAGCTTTCCTTCGCGGAGATAGGTGATGTTGACGAGGGTTTTTTCGGGGACGACGGCGACGACGGTAGAATCGCCAAGCATGCGGTCTTTGTAATGAGGCTGGAGGACTTCGACGAGTTTGCGGGTGATGCAGCCGAGGCCGCCGGGCAGGATGGCGCGTTTGGCGTCGCCGCCGGTGAAGAGATCCTTGGCGTTGTATAGGCCGACGTAGGCGGAAGTGTCGTGCGTGGCGGCGCCCCAATTGGAAGGGCCGAAAATGTCCCACCACTGCTGGACTTCGGGGGCGTAGGCGGAGGTGAAGTTCGAGAAGGGTTGGGCGTCCAGCTCGGCCATGCGGCGGCTCACTTCCATTTTGAGAACGTCGTCGCGGAATTTCTGAAAGCTGGCGCGGACCTCTTTCGGATAGGGGAGTTGGGAGATGCCGGTCTTCCAGGTGTCGGGGACATAGGTTTTGTTGACGAGGGTGGGATCGGGCATGTTGACAAGCGGGAGTTTTAGGCCGATCGCGGAGGCTAGCTGATCGCCTTCGTCGCCGCGATAAGCGTAGGCCGCGCCGGTGGCGAAAGGCTGGCCGTCGAATTCTTCTTCATAGGCGTTGCCGCCGAAGTGCGGTTCCTTTTCGAGGAGGAGCCAATCTTTTCCGCGCAGGAAATAGGCGGCGGAGAGGCCAGCCACGCCGCCACCCACTATGGCAACTTCCACGTTGGTGGTAGCGGCGGGCAGATTGAAATGGCGGCCATCACGGACTTGGTGGCAGATTTCGAAGTGTTCGCCGTCGACGAGAGGAGCATTGAGTGGATTAGAGCCGGACGTATTGGAATTCGGAGCGTGAAGTAGGGCGGCATCGACAGGGCAGCCGGCGGCGACGGAGCCTGCCACCACGAACTTGATGAAGTCACGGCGCGATTGCGACATTCGTCTTCCTTGGGTTGCTACGGTCTTTCGAGCAACTGCTGAGCTTCCGTGCCGATGCTCCGTGTGCGAATGCGGTACCAGACAATGATGAGTACGACGGACGCCGCGAAAATCAGAGTGGAGACGGCGTTAATTTCCGGCGTGATGCCGCGGCGTAGGCGGCCCCAGATTTCGAGTGGAAGAGTGTTGTCGCGGCCGATGAGAAAAAAGGTTACGGCGATTTCGTCCATGGAGAGAGTGAAGATGAGAAGCGCGGCCGCGACGAGAGAAAGCTTGAGATTGGGGAGAGTGATACGCCAGAACGTTTGCCAAGGTGTGGCGCCGAGATCGAGCGAGGCTTCTTCCTGAGCGCGATCGGATTTTTGGAGGCCGGCGAAGAGTTCGGTGGTGGCGACGGAGATGAGGGCGGTGCCGTGGCCGAGAAACACGGTGAGCAAGCTGAGCTGCAAGCCAGCGAACACGGCGAACATGAGAAGAGAGAGACCGGTGATGATGCCAGGAAGGATGAGCGGCAGAAGAACGAGGCGGCGGAAGAGAGCTTTGCCGGGGAAGCTGGCGCGATCGAGAGCTAGCGCGGCGAGGAGGCCAAGGGTCAGAGAGAGAGCTACGGCACCTGCGGCAACGATGAGGCTGTTGAGGACGGAATCCCAGATGGAACTATCCGCGAAAAGCTGGCGATACCAATCAAAGGTCAGATTGCGCGGAGGAAAGCCACCGACGCCGTCGCGATTGAAGGAGTAGAGGATGAGCACGACGATGGGCAGATAGATGAAAGCAAAAACCAAGAGCGAATAAAGGGCTAGGAGCGGAGAACGGCGAGTTGGAGATCCGCGGCTCATTTAAAGGACCAGCGCTTTTCGAGGCGCTCGGTAAGGAAGAGGAGCGAAATTGTAATGAACAGAATGCAAACGGATATGGCGGCGCCGAGAGGCCAATCGTAGGACGCGCCGAAAAGGGTTTGCACGATGTTGGCGATCATGGTGCCGGAAGAGCCGCCGACGAGGAGCGGAGCGAGGAAATCGCCGAGGGAGAGAACGAAAGCGAAAGTGGCTCCCGCGAGAAGGCCGGGCATCGAGAGCGGAAGGATGACGCGAAAGAACGTGGAGACGGGACCGGCGCCCAGATCGTGCGAAGCTTCGACGAGGGGACGGGGAATGTGCTCGAGCGAAGCGTAAATGGGGAGAAAGACAAACGGGGTGTAAATGTGAGTGAGGACGAGGACGACGGCGAAAGGACTGTAAAGGAAGAAGCCGACGGGCGCGTGAGTGATGTGGAGATATTGCAGGAAGCCGTTGAGGACGCCGTCGCTGCCGAGAATGGTTTTCCAGGCGTAGCCGCGGACGAGGTAGCTAACCCAGAGCGGGACGATCACGAGCTGATAGAGAAGTTCTTTGCGCGCGCCAGAATGGAACGAGAGGTAATAGGCGAGCGGGTAGCCGAGGAGGAGGGAGCAGAGCATAACGCAAGCGGCGATGCGCATGGTGCGGAAGAGGACTTCGGCGTAGAGAGAATTTGTGAATAACTTTTGGTAATTGGACAGGTTCCAGTGGTGGACGAGGACGCTATTTTGGACGAGCCAAAAACTGTGGGCGAACATTAAGGCGTACGGAATTAAGAGGAAGAGCCCTACCCAGAGCAGCGGGGGAATCGAGACGAGCGTTTTGTAGGCACGAGAGTACATGAAAAATCAGTCCGCGACGCGGATTGCGTCCGCGATCGAGAAAACAAAATCGTGTTCGCCGGCGAGCGGGCCACGCGCGGAGAGGCGGACGCGCAAAAGTTGGCCAGAGCCGCAATCCACTTCGAGCAGTTCGCTGGCGCCGCTATAAATTTGCTGGCGGACGGAGCCGCGAAATTTCACTTCGTCCGTTTGGCGTTTGCCATCGGGGCTGATCCGAATGGCTTCCGGGCGGACGGAAAATAGTGCGGGGCCGTCGGCGTCCTCGAGGGGCCAACGCAGGACGCCGCAGGTGGCGATGCTGCGGCGGATTTCTCCGCGCAACAAATTAGTTTGGCCGATGAACTGCGCGGTATAAGCGGTTGCGGGACGCGCGTAGATTTCGCGGGGCGAGGCAACTTGTTCGAGTGCGCCATCGCGGAGCAGGGCGATGCGGTCGGAAAGGGCCATAGCTTCTTCCTGATCGTGGGTGACGAAGAGGAAAGCGATGCCGATTTCGCGTTGAAGGGCTTTCAACTCACTTTGCATTTCTTTGCGGAGATTGGCGTCGAGCGCGGAGAGCGGTTCATCGAGGAGCAAGAGCTCCGGGCGGTTAACGAGAGCGCGGGCCAGAGCTACACGCTGCTGTTGGCCGCCACTTAGACGGGAAGGTCGCGCGGGGGCGAATTCGGTCATCTTCACCATCTCGAGGGCTTCCGCGACGCGGCCGGCGATTTCATTTTTCGGAGCGCCTTGCACGCGCAAACCATACGCAACATTGTCTCGCACGCTTAAGTGCGGGAAGAGTGCGTAGCTCTGAAAGACAGTGTTTACGCGGCGCTTGTAGGGCGGCAGCTTGTCGAGACGGGCGCCGGACATCCAGATTTCGCCGGCGGTGGGCTGCTCGAAACCGGCGACGAGGCGGAGAAGCGTGGTTTTTCCGGAGCCGCTCTCGCCGAGCAGAGTGAGAAACTCGCCGGGAGCGATGTTCAAGGAGATGTTTTTCAGCACCTCTCGCGCGCCAAAGCGTTTAGCCACCTCGCGCAGTTCGAGCAGAGGAACTTCTGGGTCCACGGAAACGGGCTGCGGAATGGGGACGGAACTCACTGTGCGGCTTTCACCTCGTTCCAGATTTCGTTGTACTTGGCCCGGCGAGGCACGTCCTGCCAGAAATAGATGCGCTGCATGTAGGCACCGGGATCGTCCATGTGCAGGTTTTTCTGTTCCGCGCCGGTCATGAAAGCCGTGGCGGCGGGGTTGGCGGGGGAATAGCCGGTCACATCCGTGACCCTTTTCTGGGTTTGCGCTTCGATCATGTATTCGAGGAATTGCGAGGCGAGATCCTTCTGCTGGCTAGCTGCGGTGATCATCAGGTGATCGATCCAGCCGGTGGTATTTTCTTTCGGGATCGTTTCGCCGATGGGAAACTCTGCTTGACGCAATTGGTTGGCGTTGAGCGGCCAGCCCATGGCGAGAACGATTTCGTAATTTTCAAAAAGATTGGTTAGCTCTCCGCCGGTCGACCAAATCTTTCGAATGTTTGGTTTGAGTTCGATGAGCTTCTTTTTGACGGCGTCCAACTGCTCATCCGTCAGATTGTAGAGTTGTGAAGGGTCGGGCTTGTCGTAACCCAAAATCTGCGCGGCCATATATACAGTGGAGAGATCATCCCAGACGGAAATTTTCCCTTTGTACTTAGGATCCCAGAGGATGTTCCAGGAATCGGGCGGCTGAGCAAAAACGGTGGTGTCATAGAGGAGAGGATTTGGCCCCCACATGAATGGCACACCGAAGACTTGACCTTGGAATTTCACCAGGGGCGAATCGCGAAGCGTGGCCGCGAGTTGTGGGTAGGACGGAAATTTTGTGAGATCCAACGGCGCGGCAAGGCCAGCGCGGGCGATGGACGTAGCGACATCGCTTGAGGGCGAGATCACATCATAGTTGGAAGCGCTTCCGCCGCGCAGTTTGGCAACGAGTTCGTCGCTCGAACCCATGTAGGACGCTGCGATTTTGCAATGATGCGATTCTTCGAACGGGCGCACGAACGAAGGATCCGCGTAGCCTTCCCAGACGAGCAAGCTGAGCGTCGGTTCCTTTTTCCTGCAAGCGCCAAAGAGCATCGCGATCGACAGAATTCCCAGAACGATTGCGCGCCGGTTCATACTCTGCCCCGCTTCCGAATCATGTTCGACCGCATGCTGCGAAGCTCATCCTTCACAAGATCGTTGGCTTTCAGAAGGTCGGCGGCGTATTGACCCAAAGCAGCCAGGTTTCGGAACGCCCGGGATTTTTCCAGCGGTGGGGCGTTGAGCTCTCAAAATAAAGGCTGTCGCCGGGTTTGAGGCGGTAATGTTCTTCGCCATCAAGCCAAATTTCAAAATCACCGCGAAGGATGTGGAGGAACTCTTCTCCTTCGTGAGAGTAAGACTCACCACTGCCGCCGCCAGGTTTGATACGAAAAAGATGGGGCTCCATGGCGGTTTGTCCCCAGGCGAGAAGCTCCATGCGAACGCCGGGAGTGGTCTCCAATACTTTTCGCTGGCTGGGGCGGACGAGGCGCGGATTTTCGGCGGCCGTTTCAAAAAGCGAAAGAATATTTGTGCGATAAAAACGCGCGATGCGGCGGAGCGTGGAAATCGAAGAGCGCATTTGGCCGCGTTCGAGCGCGCTGAGAAACCCGACGGAAACTTTCGTGGCGCGGGCGACCTGGGCGAGAGATAGTCCGCGGCGAGTGCGCAGCCGGCGGAAGCGTTGACCCGGGAGAGGAGCGGTTTCCGCAGGCGCCGAGACGATCCCCTGGCGTTTTAGAACATGAACGATGGCAGGAGGATTGAGCCCGCGTGCACGACGCAAGAAAACCGCGCGTTGCAGGAGGCGCACGTCGGCTTCCGTGTACATTCGATAACGGCTCCTCGTGCGCCGCGGAGAAATAAGGCCCAAGGCCTCCCAGGCACGTAAGGCGGAAGAAGAGATGCCCACGCGCCGCGCGACTTCGCTGATGCGGAGGAAGCGCAGCGGTCTTCGATTTGTTGATGGCTTGGAGAAATTCTTTCCGCTTGACACGGCTTCCAGCTTTCTCTAAGTTTGCTGGATTATAGTAAGGTTTCCGGGACACAGCAACCTCGAAGAATCCGCTGCCAAGAGAATTCTTCGAAACGAGGGGTGAGTTCATGAAACGGGCCGCAGGACTTTGGCAGAGCCATAGGCGCTGCCTCCGCAACATTCTTTCTTTTGTCCTTCTCACGCCAGGCATGCTGTTGACGGAGCCGTTTGCCGCGGCGCAGAGCACCGGTGGACAAATTCGCGGGACGGTGAGCGATCCAAGCGCGGCTTCGGTGGTGGCGGCGACGGTGACGCTTGTAAACGAGGCCACCGGATCCCAGCGCGCGGTTCAGACCGGGACAAACGGAGAATACCTCTTCCTTGAAGTGCCAGTAGGCCAGTACGAAATAGATGTCGTTCTGACGGGGTTCAAGAGATTTGTGCGCAAGGGAATCGTGCTGGACTTGAACCAGGTCATTACCGTTGACATCACGCTGCAAATCGGTTCCGCAGCGGAAAGTGTCGAGGTGACAGGGGCGCCGCCGGTTGTGGATACGACGTCGACGCAGCTCGGCGCGGTGGTGAATGAACGCGCGTCGACGCAATTGCCCTTGAATCAACGCGACGTGTATCAGTTGCTGCAGCTGCAGCCCGGTGTGCAGTCTCAGCTTGGTAACGATTTGTTTTATGGTTCGGACAAGCCGGGGGTAGTCACTGTGAACGGCGGCCGCGGGCGCTCGAACAATTATTCCGTGAACGGCGGCGACGGCAACGACCTCTTCGCTAACTTGCCCGCCATCGAGCCTTCACCGGATAGCATCGAGGAATTCCGGGTGATCAGTAATACGTTTGACGCGGAATACGGCCGGAATTCGGGCGCGGTGGTCAACGTAGTGACAAAATCTGGGACGAACAATCTCCACGGAAGCGTTTACGAGTTCTTCCGGAACGACGTACTGAATGCACACCCATTCACCTTTTTTCAAGCGCCAAAGCCGGAATTCAGGCAGAACCAGTTCGGCGGGACGATCGGCGGACCGATCAAGAAGGACAAGACTTTCTTCTTCGGCTCCTATGAGGGACGACGGATCGTGCAAGGAATCGTCTCGCAGCCCATCAGCGTCCCCACGGGGGCGGAACTCAACAACGGGGATTTTTCGGCCGAACAGACATTCACGGGATCGCTTAGCGATGCGACCGTTGCAAATATCCTGCAGAACCGCTGCGGAGCGAATGCCCCGTCCACCGTCCCGCTTAACGAGCGGCTGTCCGCCCCGGCGCAAACGGCGGTGGCAAGCGTGGCCGGCGGCGGCGCGCCAGCGCCCTACACCACGATTTTCGCGAACAATCAGATTCCAGTTGGATGTTTTGACCCTGTTGCTCTGAGCCTGCTTCAATATGTCCCCGGAGCGGGAGGAAGCGGAGGGGTACAAGTTACGCCGAACATGACGGATAGCGGCGACCAGTTCCAGATTCGCGTGGACCAAAATTGGTCGAACAATCAGAAGACCGCGTTTTACTACTACTTCGATAACGACACGACTATGGATCCCTTCGCAAAGTTCCAGGCGTCCGGCGCGACGACTGGCAATTTCCCCGGGGTTTACGCGACGCGCACGCAGCAGTTGAATATCACACACACGTCGACAATTGGGTCGACGGCCGTGAACGAAGCACGCTTTAGCTATTTCCGCGAGGGGCAACTACAGTTTGATTCGCCGACTCGGACGAACGCCATCCAAGCTTCGTGCGGAACCGGCGCCGCATCGGCGTTTTGCTTTACGGGCGTCTCGGATACTCCCCTCACCGACGACAGCGGGAATCTGCTCGGTACCAGCCCGGACTACGGGCTTCATTCTGGGCTCGGCCCGACAAAAGAAGGAGTTCCGTTCATCAGCGTGGGCGGAGGTTTTACCATCGGCAATAATTACAATGGACAGTTGCCGCAGACGGGAAATACTTACCAGTTCAGCGACAACTACAGCAAAATCATCGGCAACCACAGCTTGAAGTTCGGCGAGGACACGCGGTATCAGATGTTCAACCAGTTGCTCTATTTTGATGTCAATGGCGATTTGTCGTTCCTGAGCAACTCGAATCTCTGCGGCCCGGGTAATCCCGCCAATCCCCCGCCAAATTGCACGCCAATTTCAGGGGATGACTTAGGATCCTCCGATGCCTATCCCGACTATCTGCTCGGACTGGGCAACAGCTTTTTTCAAGGGTCCGCGCAACATGAACTTGTGCGCAGCACTTCAATTTATCTTTTCGCGCAAGACAGCTGGAAGATCAAACCTAACGTAACCCTGAACTACGGATTGCGTTGGGAGATGAATACGCCACTGACGGACATCGGACAGAAGGTGCAGACCTTCCGGCCGGGTCAAGATTCGACGATCTATCCTTGTACGCTTCCCACGAGCAGCCCCCTGTATGTGGCGGGTAGTGTCACGACCTGCGATCAAGCCGGCGTAACTCCTGTCGGACTGGTTTTTCCAGGGGATAAGGGGGTACCCGAGGCGTTGACGAACACGTATTACAAGGGCTTTGCGCCCCGGCTTGGGCTCAACTGGAGCCCTGGATGGAAAGACGGATGGCTTGGGAAGCTGAGCGGCGGACCCTCGAAGACCAGCGTGAGCATGGGCTACGGGATTTTCTACAATCCGATCGAACAACTCGTGCTCGAGCAGTTCAGCGCGGAACCTCCTTTTGGCGGGAGCAACTTCATCACGAATCCACTGCTGCAGACTCCGTATGTCGATCAGACGGGGAGCACATACCCGAATCCCTTCAATGGGATTTTGAATCCACCCCGGGGCTCGTCCATAGATTGGGAGCAATTCCGGCCGATGACATTCTTCGGAGCAATTTCCTCCGAATTTGCGATTGCAGTATTCGGACCAGTACAACTTGACAATCAAGCGCCAGCTTCCGGGGCAAATACTTTTTCAGATTGGCTACGTGGGTTCTCAGGGGCATCGGCTGCTCGCGAGCTACGAAGTCAATCCAGGGAATCCGCAAACGTGTAACGACTTGGCCGCATTGGGACAAGGCTGCGGGCCTTTCGGTGAAGACAGCCCTTATTCATTTGTTCTGCCATCAGGATCGGTTTTCCACCTGCCCTATATTCCTGGAGGGCCCGGCGGTTCGGACTTGCCTTGTCCGATCGTGAACGCGCCCGCGGCCTGCACCATCACGGGCGCGGCCGGAGGCACTCCGATCACACTGGTGGGTATCCGTGGATATTCCTCGCCTCTGTGTAATCCGCTCACAGGCGGAGGTTGCCCTTCGGACGGCACGCCAGTTTTCTCCGGTATATTTAGTGAGAACACCGTGGCGCGGTCGAACTACAATTCCCTGCAGGTTATGCTGCAGAAGAACTTCTCCCATGGCTTACAGTTTCAGGCTGCGTACACTCTGAGCAAGACCATGGATAACGCGTCGAGTTTTGAGAGCGCGCTCAATCCGTTAAACTTCAATGCTACGTACGGGTTGTCCGATTATGATGCGCGGAATCGCTTTGTGGTCAATTACGTCTGGGAATTGCCGGTGCCAAAGTACGAAGGGTTCAAAGGGAAGCTGCTGGACGGCTGGGAAGCATCGGGAATTCTAACCTTCCAGAGCGGATTCCCGATTCGAATCACGTCTTCGGACGACGTGGAAGAATTGGATTCCACCGATCTGTTTCGAATTTCCGGGCGAGCCAAATCTTACCGCGCCGTTTCAGACACAGAACATCCGGCAAAATAATGGGTTTCGTCTTTAACCCCGCTCTATTCACAAATGCAACGGTTGCAGCCGGCACGATAGGCAACGCTCCGCGGACCATTTGTTGCGGTCCGGGCATCAATAACTGGGACATGAGCTTCATGAAGGAAACAAACTTTGGAGAAAAACTTCAGATGGAATTCCGGGGAGACATCTTCAACATCTGGAATCACGCTCAGTTCTATAGCGTGGATGGAGATGTGTCCGAACACCGGCAGCACGTTCGGGCAGGTGCAGCATGTTCACGATCCGCGGCTGGTGCAGTTCTCGCTGAAGTTCCGCTTCTGAAGCATTGGCGGAGAACAAGAAAAATCTCTGAGGCGCCCCAGCGACGAGCCGGGGCGCCTTCGCATGTAGGAAGAAATCGAGCGCGAATGATCATTTTTGAAGTTTTTTGATGGCACAAACTGACCGCAGGGAACAGACCTGCCAGCGTAGGCCGCTTGCGGCCACACAGCTTAGGGAAGAAGGAAATGCACGAAGCATTGCAGAAGGAAATCGCCACTTATGAGAAGCGCACGCCGAGATCTGCGGACGCTTACACGCGCGCCTTGCAGCGCATCCCCCTCGGGGTGGCCAGCAATTACCGGCACTACGAGCCCTATCCGCTTTTCGTGAAGGACGGCAAGGGAAGCAAAATTCACGACGTGGATGGAAATGAATACATCGATCACAATCTGTGCTTCGGGGCGCTGATGGCCGGGCATTGCCATCCAGCGGTGGTGAAGGCTGTTGAACAAAAGCTGCATGAAGGAACGACGTTCGGCATGCCGCACGATATGGAATGGGAGCTTGCGGAGGAAATCTGCAAACGTTACCCGGTGGAGATGGTGCGTTTCGGCTCGAGCGGCACGGAAGCGACGATGCACGCTTGCCGCATCTCTCGCGCCGCCACGGGCCGCGACAAGATTCTGAAGTTTGAAGGCGCGTACCACGGACTGCATGACACCGCGCTCGTTAGCGTCAAGCCCAAGGCCGAAGAGTATGGAGATCCCGACGCGCCAAATTCTGTTCCCGGCGGCGGAGGCGTGCCCAAGGCGTCGCTCGCGAATGTCGTTGTCGCGTCGTTCAATAATCTTGGTAGCGTCGAGCGCCGCTTCCGCGAAAATCCAGGTCAGATCGCCGCGATTATTCTCGAACCCATCCTCATGAACGTTGGGTTGTGCATGCCGCAGCCCGGTTTTCTGGAAGGCTTGCGCGATATCGCCACAAAGAATGGCGCGTTGCTCATCTTCGATGAAGTAAAGACGGGCGCGAAGCTCGCGTGGGGTGGTGCGAGTGAGTATTTCGGCGTGAAGCCGGACATGATCTGTCTGGCGAAATCCATTGGCGGCGGTTTGCCCCTCGCGGCGTTTGGCGCGAGCCGTGCCGTCATGGATTTGATCGCCCAGCACAAAGTTTTTCACGGAGGCACCTACAACACGAACCGCGTGTCGATGGCCGCTGGGCTAGCCACGTTCCGCGAAGTCCTCTCGCGCGAGAACTACGCCCACGTAGGTTCGCTCAGCAAAAAGCTCGCCGAAGGCTATCGCGCCATCGTAAAGAAATCTGGTTTGCGGGCCTACGTCGCAAGCGCAGGCGTAAACGGCGCGCTGATGCTTTATCCGCAGGAAATTCGCAATTATCGCGACTGGACGAAAATCGATATCGATCTTTGGCGCCACTACTGGTTCGCCATGGTCAATCGCGGCGTGCTGGCGCAGCCGTATTGGTGGGACGAGCAGTGGACCATCTCGGTCCAGCACACCGAAGCCGACATCGACAAACATCTCGCCGTTTTCGAGGAAGTCGCGCCCGCACTTGCCAAAGCGCAAGAAGAGCGCGGCGCGGCTTTCGTTGGTGCCGCGGGCCACTGATCTTAGGAGATCGCGACTTTGCAGAACGAGGCCGCCATTGCGTCCCCGGTGCCCGCGGCTCAAGACGCGCCTCAACTGCGCCGCGTCTTGGGACGCCTGGACCTCGTTCTACTTTTCGTTGTTGCTGTTTTCAATCTCAATGTTGTTCCTTCGATCGCTGCTAACGGCGGCGTGACCGTCTGGCTCTGGATCATTTCATTGGCTTTATTTTTCTGGCCGCAGGGCATAGCGGTGATCGAGCTGGCCCATCGCTATCCCGGCGAAGGCGGCGTCTATCTTTGGGCCAAGGAAGTTTTCGGAGACTTCCACGGTTTTCTTTCCGGCTGGTGCTACTGGACGAACAACATGATGTACGTCCCAACGGTCATGCTGTACTTCGTCGGAGTATCCGTATTTGCGCTTGGTCCCGGGCACGAGTCGCTTGGAGACAATAAAACATTTGCGCTGACCGCCTCGCTTCTCCTGCTAATCGTTCTCGTCGTGCTGAACATCGTCGGCCTCGGCGTCGGCAAGTGGATCAACAACTTCGGCGCCATCGGCACGGGCATCGCTGCCGCGGTCTTGATCGGCCTGGGTGTCATTGTGTGGCTGCGTTTCGGCACAACCGTTAACTGGGCGGACTTTCGGATTCCACCCAATCCAAAATTCGTCCTCAATTCTTTCGGCGTGATTTGTTTTGGATTGGTGGGGCTCGAGCTCGCTTCTGTCATGGGCGATGAGATAGAGAGTCCTCAAAAAAATCTGCCCGGGGCCGTCGCCTGGGGAGGGGTTCTTTCCGGCGCGCTTTACATTGGCGCGACGCTGACACTGCTCATTGCGATCAACAAAGGCGATATCAACGTGCTGCAAGGCATTGTCCAAGCGGTGAGCCATATGGCCGGCCGCGTGGGAGTCTTATGGGTCGTCGCACCGTTTGCGATGATGTTGAGCTTGTCGATTGCGGGCATTGCGTCCGCCTGGCTCGGCGGCTCGGCGCGAATTCCATTCGTCGCGGGCCTGGATTCTTACATGCCATCGTGGCTTGGAAAAGTGCACCCGAGATACCATACGCCTTATGCCGCGCTGATCGTGCATGCCGCGGTGTCCATGGTACTGGTGGTGCTGAACTTCTGCGGTTGGTGGATCTGGAATAAAATGATTGGGCTGTCGTTCGTGGGCCACATCCTGCGAGCTTCCGGATTTGTCGTCGCCAATCTCTCGGCGAATGAAACTGGCGTGCAGGAAACTTTCCAGAAACTGCTCTCGCTCGCGGTGGTGCTTCAGCTGATCCCGTTTCTTTACATGTTTGGCGCGCTGCTGAAAATCGCTTTCAGCCGTTCCTTCGTCGAAGGTTGCTACGGCAGGAGGAAATTAATTCTTTCCGGCGCCAGCGGGCTGATGACCACCATTCTGGGAATCGCGCTAGCCTTTTTTCCGGCGCAGCAGGTCACTTCGGTGCTTTCCTACGAAATCTGGATGTTCGGCGGCACATTTATTTTTATTGGCCTGGCGGCATTTTTGTTTTTTGTTTACGGCCGGCGCAAAATGGCAAGAAAGCTCGCGGAGGCGGTTTCGCCGGTTTAAGCGCGGTGCGGCTTGGCATGAGCACCTATGCGATGGTGGTTTTGGGAGGCCGTGATGTCGAGCGGTACGGTGGCGGAAGTTCGAACTTACAAGAATTACATCAACGGCGAATGGGCCGCCAGCGCTTCCGGCGAAACATTTCCAGTCCATGATCCTTCGACGGAGGAAGTCATCGCGCAGGTCGCCGCCGCTGGTGTTGCGGACATCGATCGCGCCGTAAGTGCGGCGCGTGCCGCCTTCGACTCCGGCTCCTGGGCTACCACCACAGCGCAAGATCGCGGCCGCATCCTTTTCAAACTTGCCGAAAAAATCCGCCAGAACAGCGCCGCGCTCGGGGAGCTCGAATGCCGCAACACTGGCAAGCCCATCGTCGAAGCCGAATACGACATCGCGGACGTCGCCACCTGCTTCGAATACTACGGCGGCCTCGCCAACAAAGTCCTCGGTAGCGTGAACCCAGTTCCTGCCAACGCCCTAAGTCTTACTTTGCGCGAGCCCGTTGGCGTCGCCGGACAAGTCATTCCGTGGAACTATCCGCTGCTGATGGCTGCGTGGAAACTCGCGCCCGCGCTCGCGGCTGGCTGCACATGCGTTCTAAAGCCCGCCGAGCAGACGCCCTTGACAGCCCTGGAATTTGCCAACTATTTCGCGGAGGTTGGTCTCCCGCCCGGCGTCGTCAACATCATCAACGGATTTGGCGAAATCGCGGGCGCCGCGCTCGTAGCTCATCCCGGCGTCGACAAAATCGCATTCACGGGCAGCGCTGCCGTCGGCAAAATCATCGTAAAAAGCGCCGCTGATACGCTCAAACGCGTCACGCTCGAGCTCGGTGGTAAATCGCCAAACATCTTCTTTAGCGACGCCAATTGGGAAGCGTCCGTCGATGGCGCCCTCTTCGGTGTCTTTATCAATCAAGGCGAAGTCTGTTCCGCAGGCAGCCGTATTCTCGTTGAAAAGAAAATCTATTCGAAATTTGTCGAGGCCATGGCTGAAAAAGCCAAGCGCATCAAGCTTGGCGCGCCGCTCGAGCGCGAAACGAAAATGGGCCCGCTCGTCAGCAAAGAGCAATACGATCGCGTCAACTCTTATCTCGAGCTTGGTAAAAAGGAAGCCAAAGTCGCCATCGGCGGCGGGCGCCCAAAGCAATTCGGCAAGGGCTACTACGTCGAGCCGACTATTTTTTATGACGTCGAAAACACTGCGCGCATTGCTCGCGAGGAAATTTTTGGCCCCGTCGCCTCCGTGATTCCGTTCGATGGCGAGGCGGATGCCATTCGCATCGCGAATGACACGCCTTACGGTCTCGCCGCGGCAGTCTGGACGCGCGACATTTATAAGGCGTTTCGCGTCGTTAAGTCGCTTCGCGCAGGAATCGTCTGGGTCAATCACATGCAACCGACGTACGTCGAAGCGCCCTGGGGCGGCTACAAACAATCCGGCTTCGGCCGAGAGCTTGGCCCTTGGGGCCTAGAAGAGTATCTCGAGACAAAGCAGGTCTTCGTCAATCTCGACGAAGCACCAATCGCCTGGTACTAGATTTGTGGCACAGTGGAGGCGTCCCTTTTAGCAGCGAGAAGGAAGAAACAATGGCTACCATTCAACTTCGAACAGAAATTCCAGGGCCGCGTTCCCGTGCACTCATGGCGCGTCGCGAAGCCGCCATCCCGCGTGGACCCGCCAACGCGACACCCATTTTCGCTGCGCACGCAGATGGAGCCGCCATCGAAGATGTCGACGGCAACCGCTATCTCGATTTTGCCGGCGGAATCGGCTGCCTCAATGTCGGCCATCGAGCTCCGCGTGTCCTCTCCGCGATTCGCGAGCAACTTGAAAAGTACTTGCACCTGTGTTTTGCGGTCACGCCTTACGAAGGGTACGTCGCCGTTGCGGAAAAATTAAATTCCCTCGCCCCTGGAAATTTTGCGAAGAAAACCATTCTGCTCAATTCCGGCGCCGAGGCCATCGAAAATGCAATCAAAATCGCGCGCGCGTACACCAAACGCCCCGCCGTCATCTGTTTCGAAGACGCTTTCCATGGCCGCACACTCCTCACCATGTCGCTGACCAGCAAAACGCATCCCTATAAAGCGGGATTTCAGCCGTTCGCGAGCGACATTTATCGCATTCCGTTTGCCTACCCCTATCGCAATCCCGCCGGCACAACGTCCGCGGATTTTGCGCATCATCTCGAAGACGCCTTTAAGCGCTCCGTCGCGCCAGAATCCGTCGCCGCAGTCATCGCCGAGCCCGTTCTAGGCGAAGGCGGCTTTGTCATTCCGCCGCGCGACTACTTCAAGCTCCTCCAAAATATTTGCCGCAAGCATGGCATCCTCTTCATTGCCGATGAAATCCAGTCTGGTTTCGCGCGCACCGGAAAATGGTTCGCTTCCGAGCATTTCGGCATCGAGCCGGATTTGATTACCATGGCGAAATCGCTCGGCGGCGGAATGCCCATCGCGGCCGTCACGGGCCGCGCTGAAATCATGGATGCGCCCGGGCCCGGATCCCTCGGCGGCACATTCTGCGGGCACCCTCTTTCGTGTGCCGCGGCGCTCGCGGCGATGGAAACCATCGAAAGAGAGGGGCTGCTCGCGCGCTCGACGGCTATCGGTGAACTTTTTGAAAAACGCGCTTGCGGCTGGAAGAAAAAGTGGCCTTTGGTCGGCGACGTTCGCGGCCTTGGCGGCATGTGTGCCATCGAACTGGTGCGCGACGCCGAATCGCGCGAGCCGGCCGACACGGAAACAAAAGAGATCGCCAGATATTGCTGCGAGCACGGCCTCATTACCATCACCGCCGGCACTTTCAATAACGTGATTCGCATTCTCGTTCCGCTCGTCGTTAGCGACGAGCAAATGAACGAAGGTTTGGACGTGATTGAGGCCGCCCTGGCGGGAGTTGCGGAACGCAAGCAGGCCGCGCTTTCTCACGCGTAGCTGCGGATCGAGTGACGGACAAACGCCAGGGTACTGCCAGCTGCATCCAATGGATGGAGACAATCAGGAGCGCCAGATGCAAGACACACTCACAAAATCGGCCCGCGTTGCCGCCGAGCTGAAAGACCCGCGGCTCTTCCGCGAAGCGTGTTACGTCGATGGACAGTGGATTCAGGCAAGCTCGGGCCAGACAATCGATGTGGACAATCCCGCCA
The DNA here is from genome assembly GCA_963767755.1 of uncultured Acidobacteriota bacterium. GTDB lineage: Bacteria > Acidobacteriota > Terriglobia > Acidiferrales > UBA7541 > Acidiferrum. Next base: position 371,464 of record CAVYFO010000037.1, read on the forward strand.
CGAAACAAATCATTGGCAGAGTACCTAAACTAAGCGGTTCTGAAACCCGCCGCGCCATCGAAGCAGCGAACGATGCATTTCTCGTCTGGAGCAAAAAAATCGCAAAGGAGCGCTCAGCAATTCTCCGCCGCTGGTTCGATTTAATGATGGCCAATCAAGAAGACTTGGCGCGCCTGATGACGCTCGAGCAAGGCAAGCCGCTCGCCGAATCGCGCGGAGAAGTCGCTTACGCCGCAGCGTTCCTCGAATGGTTTGGTGAGGAAGCGAAGCGCGTCTACGGCGACACCATTCCCCAGCACCAAGCCGACAAAAGAATTGTCGTCATCAAGCAGCCCATCGGTGTCGTCGCCTGCATCACGCCATGGAATTTTCCGCTGGCCATGATCACGCGCAAAGTCGGGCCTGCCATCGCTTCGGGTTGCACCGTGGTTGTTAAGCCCGCCGAACAAACGCCGTTTTCCGCGCTTGCTTTAGCTGAACTTGCCGAGCGTGCCGGCGTTCCGAAAGGCGTATTCAACATCGTCACTGGAGATCCAAAAGAAATCGGGGCTGAACTGACTTCCAATCCCATCGTTCGCAAGCTTTCGTTCACCGGCTCAACCGAAGTCGGCAAGCTCCTGATGGCCCAATGCGCCGGCACAATCAAAAAGATTTCGCTCGAGCTGGGAGGCAATGCGCCGTTCATCATTTTTGAAGACGCGGATTTGGTCGCGGCCGTCGAAGGCGCGATCGCTTCCAAATATCGCAACACGGGTCAAACATGCGTCTGCGCGAATCGGTTTCTCGTGCAGGACGCGGTCTACGATGCTTTTGCGGAAAAACTGATCGTGGCCGTAAATAACCTGAAGCCCGCCCCTGGCTTGGAAACAGGCGCCACGCAAGGGCCCTTGATTGACGATGCCGCTGTTGAAAAAGTGGAGAGCCATATTCGCGACGCGCAATCCAAAGGCGCAAGAATTCTCGTCGGCGGGCATCGCCACGCTCTCGGCGGACGTTTTTTCCAGCCGACGATTCTTGCCGATGTCACGCCGCAAATGGCCTTGGCACGCGAAGAAACTTTTGGCCCCGTTGCGCCGCTCTTCCGCTTCAGAACGGAAGCAGACGCCATCGCTCTCGCGAACGACACGGAGTTTGGCCTTGCTGCTTATTTCTATGGTCGAGACATCGCCCGCGTCTGGCGTGTCGCCGAAGCTCTTGAATACGGCATCGTCGGCATCAATACCGGTATCATTTCCACGGAAGTCGCGCCCTTCGGCGGCGTAAAGGAATCCGGCCTTGGCCGCGAAGGTTCCAAGTACGGCATCGATGAGTATGTCGAAATCAAATATCTTTGCTTTGGTGGAATCACATCCTGAAGCCGCTATCCCCAAACCGGCCCGCAACTTATATAAGCCCTATATTGGATTGATGTCCTGATTGTTCTCCAGCCGTGCGATCAATCCCTGTATCTGTGATTGCGCCTGTTCGGGTGCTCCTGCCAGCGCAAGTTTCATTTCTTTCAGCGCGGTTGCAAAGTCCCCTCTCGCCGAAGCCATTCTCGATAGTTCTCCGTGCGTGTACCACTCGTTCGGGCGCTTTTCCACGTTTACCTTAAACACGGCGAACGCCTCATCAGGCTTGTTCTGAATTTGCAATCCTCGGCCGGACGCGTGAAGCTGGATGCCACTTGCCTTCTCGAACGCTTTTGCCTGCGTCGACTCCGCCTCTTGCTTTTTTCCCATCGCACCGAGAATCTGCGATTTGGTCAGCAGGTTCTCGAATCTTTCCTCACTCTGGATGGATATGTTTTCCCACCTCAAAGCTTCCTCCAGGTTGTAGTTGTTGTCCAGACACCAATTGGCTGCTTCGTCGTAGCCCGCCCAGGTAAAACCAGCAGTGTTCCGAAGCTGATTGTGGATGCTGCGCAGCACGAGCGCGTTCACGTCGACAGAAATGTGAAACGGAACCGCCAGTTTTTCCCAGCGAAGTGTTGCCGCGGCGGAATCCGGCTTAACGTCATCGAACGTATAGGTGAGTGCTTCGCGAAACTCGGCCGGCTGAGGTTTCACGATCAGACGCAGCGCATCTTCTTTTTCGTCGTACGAGAAGCTGCCCCAGGAGGTCGAATTTCTCGAAAAAATCACCGTCCACTCGTCTTTGCCTGGAATCGTGTGTAAGCCGTACGTGCCCGCAGGCAGCGCCCTTCCTTCCACACTCACATCGTCGGAAAAGGATATCGTCGAATTTTCGTTCGCGCCCGACCGCCATACTTGGCCATAGGGAACGATCTTCCCCCAGATTTCGCGCCCACCCACGAGCGGCTCGTGATACACAATCGTAATATCCGTGAGCCCGATCCTCTGCGTCACCGTCGCGCGCTGGCTCAACGTCGGCAGATTCAACTCCGTCGCTTGGCTCCCATTCTTGAACTGCGCATCCGCTCGCCCTGCAAAACACGCCGCTCCCAACAGAATGCCAACGCCTATCCTGAGAATATTGCGCATGAGCACACACCTCCCATGTCTTCACAGAAGACAAATTGGCAGGCGCAATCTATCCGCGCCCGCCTCACACCCTATTGGCCATAGACGCTCCGAGGTCTAATGCGTGAGCAGGCTTTACGGAGTGGCAGCGTCTTTGGCCGGCCTGTCGAGACATCCCGATTTTATTGAGCTGCAAAATCGAGGCGCCCTTTCAATCGGCGGGAAAACGTTCTTGCGTGGAAAATCTTTAGGATTGGAAAAAAGCCCGGCAGCCATTACCATCATTCCGCTCTCGTGCTTCGCACGAAGCTCCTTCCGAGGCCTATATGAAAATCCTAACCGGCATTTGTATGCCGCTCCTGCCGCTGGTTTTCGCAGTCGCGGCCGCCGCCCAAACTCAAACGGAGCCTGCGCTTCCCTACTCGCCGAGCTTGAATCTCAGCTCGCTCGACAAGTCTGTCGATCCCTGCGTGAATTTCTATCAATATGCGTGCGGCCGCTGGCAGAAGGACAATCCCATCCCCTCGGACCAAACCTCGTGGAGCGTTTACGCCAAACTCTACGAAGACAATCTGAATTTTCTTCGTGGGATTTTGGAGCAGGCATCCGGGAGCGGCGCGACGCGCGACACCGTCACGCAGGAAATTGGCGATTTTTATTCGGCTTGCATCGATGAGCCGGAGGCGGAACGGCGTGGTGTCAGCGCCCTCCAGCCGCACCTGGACACTATTTCCCGCCTCAATTCCGCGCGCGAGATGGCCCCGTTACTGGCCAAGCTGCAGCTTTATGTCGGCGGCTACCGGTCCCTTCTTTTCGCGTCGGGCTCTAATCAGGACCCCGACAATTCCGAACAGGTCATCGCCGAACTTGGTCAAGGCGGCCTCGGACTACCGGATCGCGACTACTACACCAAGGATGATGCAAAATCGAAAGAGATTCGAGAACGGTACGTGCAGCACGTTCAAAAGATTTTCGAACTGCTCGGCGATAATGCCGAGACTGCGAAAAAAAACGCGGAAACTTTGATGCGCATGGAAACGTCGCTCGCGAAAGCTTCGCTTACGCGCGTCGAGATGCGCGATCCCTACAAACTGAAAAACAAAATGGACCTGGCCGCGTTGGACAAGCTGGCTCCAAACTTCGATTGGAAGACGTACTACCGGCTGCTAGGATATCCGCCGTTCACTATTCTCAACGTCGAGTCCCCCGAGTTCTTCAAGGAAGTGAACCAGGAGCTGGCTTCTGAGCCCGTCGTAAACTGGAAGAACTATCTTCGATTCCACGTCGCGGATACTGCCTCTCCCTACCTGTCCTCGCCATTTGTCGAGGAGAATTTTGACTTTTACCGCAAGTACTTGCGTGGCGCCAAAGTAATCCAACCTCGCTGGAAACGCTGTGTGCAATATACGGACTATAATTTGGGTGAAGCTCTGGGCCAGGCCTATGTGCGCAAGGTTTTCTCTCCCGAGCTTAAGCAAAGCACGCTCGACATGGTCCTGCGCATCGAAGCTGCGATGGAACAGCGCATTCGCGCGCTCGACTGGATGAGCCCCGAAACCAAGCAGCAAGCCCTCGTCAAGCTCCACGGCATCCGCAACAAGATCGGCTATCCAGACAAATGGCGCGACTACAGTTCCGTCAAAATTACGAGCGATGATTTTCTTGGCGATGTGCAGCGCCTCACCGAATTTGAGCATCGCCGCCAAATTGCTAAGATCGGAAAACCCGTGGATCATGGCGAGTGGGAAATCAGTCCCACCACCGTCGACGCCTACTACGACCCGCAGATGAACGACATCAACTTCCCCGCGGGCGTGCTTCAACCGCCTCTGTACGATCCCAGGATGGACGACGCTCCCAATTATGGCGACACCGGCGGGACGATCGGCCACGAACTCACACACGGCTTCGACGACGAGGGCAGCCAGTTTGACGCCCATGGCAATCTGAAGAATTGGTGGCCGAAAGACGACCGCGAGAAATTCGACGCCCGCACAAAGTGCATTAGCGACCAGTATTCAAAATACGTGGTCGTGGACGATGTGCACATCAACGGCCGGCTCACCATGGGTGAGGATGTTGCGGACCTGGGTGGCGAGATTCTCGCCTACATCGCATGGCAAGGCGCCACCAAGGACAAGAATCTCCAACCGGTCGATGGCCTGACTCCCGAGCAGCGTTTCTTCATCGGCTTCGCTCAGTGGGATTGCGCTAACGAGCGCCCCGAGGACATGCGCATGCGCGCGCAGGTCGATCCCCACTCGCCCGCGAAGGACCGAATCAACGGCGTCGTCGTCAACATGCCGCAGTTCGCGAAAGCCTTCGCCTGCAAGGGCGGCCAGCCGATGGTCAATCCGCCAGAAAAAGTCTGCCGCATCTGGTAATTGCCGCTTTCGGCTCGGAGATAGGCTGACGAGATCTTCCAGCCTTCACACAATCCGATTCTCAGCGGCTGTCTTAGCTTGCGCACAGACTGATACATACCGGCTTGTCCCCTCCCGTCCTTCGGCCCCAGTTGTTCTCTCTAGGGTTTCGTCGGTTCAGTAGGTTGCGGCGCTGGGGCCGGGACTGACGGCGTCGGTTTGTAAACCGTAGCGGGCCTCGCCGGCTGATAGGTCACCTTGGTTTCCGTTTTCTTCGGCTTCTTTTTTTCTCTGCCGCGTTTATCTCGATTTCCCATGATTTCTCCTTTCCGTGCTGCGATCCTTCCTCACGCGTTAGTTTACCCGACCCGGCACGCAAGCCGCCATCAACCAGCCAGTACCCCTTTAATGCGCACCCCAATGAATCTAGCCAGCCCCACCGCGGAATCTCAGGACAGCCGGTTCGGAGTGAATCGGGCGGTTAACTCCATCACTCGCAGGTAGTACTCGCGCTGTTTCAATCGCGTCCCGGCCGCTTCGTCGATCACAAACGTAACATCGGGATGCAGTTGCAGGCATGACGCCGTGACCGACGCAGTAATCGGTCCCTCGATTGCCTCCGCAACTGTCTCCGCTTTCGCGCTGCCCGTCGCCAACAACATAATCCTCTTCGCTTCAAGAATTGTTCCGATCCCCATCGTAATCGCGCATTCCGGCATTTTCTCCTCGGGCGAAAAATACTTCCGATTATCCTCCAGCGTCTCGTTCGTCAAAACCTTCAGCCGCGTCCTCGAACCAAAGCTCGAGGTTGGCTCATTGAATCCGATGTGCCCGTTCCGCCCTATGCCGAGAATTTGCAGATCGATTCCCCCCGCGTTCCGAATCGCGCGCTCATACGATAGGCAATACTCTTCATAATCTCCGCCGATCGTCCCGTCAGGGATATGGATGTTCGCCGCGTCGGCGTTCAGATGATCAAAGAAATTGTCCCGCATGAATCGGTGAAAGCTCTGCGGATGTTCCGCCCCAATCCCGAGATACTCGTCCAGGTTAAACGTCACAACCTTTGAAAAATCCAGCCCTTCTTCTTTGTGCAGCCGCACGAGTTCTCTATACATCCCCTGCGTTGTGCTTCCCGTAGCCAGCCCCAGCGTGACCGCCGGATTGTTCCTCACCGCGCTCGCCACAATGCGCGCCGCCTCACGGCTCAAATCCCCATAGCTCGATTTTAGAAGGACCAGCATCTCTTCCCCGCTTTTCCGCCTTCTCCGTTATCTCCGTGTAGAATAGCAAACAGCATGAATCCTCTCGCAGCGCCCTTTCCTGATTTCAGCCGGAGCCGGCCAACTCCCCGCAGTCCCAACTGGTGCTATATATATCACGGTCGCGCTCTCCAAAAGATTGTTTCAGAAACCGAGGAAAATGGCCGGATTTGGAGTAGAATGACCCGCCCAATTTATCGTGGCTCCTTAGAGCTATATAGCAGTATACTGAGCCGCCACGCGAACCAGCAAATCGTGCGTCTCATGGAGTAAAGCGAAAAATGGTCCTCACTGCCATCGATTGGATCGTCGTCGCCGCTTACCTGCTCCTCAATCTTCTCATCAGTCTTTATTACCGCCGCCGCTCCTCCGGCAGCACCGAGGAATTCTTTGTCTCCGGCCGCAACGTTTCCTGGTGGCTTGCCGGCACCTCCATGGTCGCCACCACTTTCGCCGCCGACACGCCGCTCCTCGTCACCGGCCTCGTCGCCAAAAACGGCATCGCCGGTAACTGGCTCTGGTGGTCGCAATGCCTCTGCGGCATGATGACCGTTTTTTTCTTCGCGCGCTATTGGCGCCGCGCTGAAATCCTCACCGACGTTGAATTTGTCGAGCTTCGCTACCAGGGCAAGCCGGCCGCCTTCCTTCGCGGCTTCCGAGCCCTCTATCTCGGCGCGCTCATGAACTGCCTCATCCTCGGCTGGGTCATCAAAGCCATGATCAGCATCACCACCGTTTTACTCGGCGACGCCATCGCCCAGGGCCGCGTCCTCCGGCTCACTCTCGGCGGCCACGAACTCTTGCACTACACCCTCGGCAGTCCGGAACACACCGCCCTCCTCATCTGTGTTCTGCTCCTCGTCCCCTTCACCGGCATCTACACATTTATCGGCGGTCTCTGGGGCGTGCTCGTCACCGATCTTTTCCAATTCGCTCTCAAAATGTCCATGATCATCGTCCTCGCGTGGATCGCCGTAGCGAAAATCGGCGGCATGGCCGCGCTCAAGCTCCAGCTTTCGCACGTGGACGCCCTGGCGCATAAATCGGGAAACTCCACTGGCTCGATTCTTTCTTTCTTCCCCTCCTTTCATTTGGGCTGGACCACCGACGCTCTCTGGACTCTCCCCGTCATCACTTTCTCGCTCTACCTCGCCGTTCAGTGGTGGGCCAGTTGGTATCCCGGCGCCGAGCCTGGTGGCGGCGGCTACGTGGCCCAGCGCATGTTCAGCGCCAAGGACGAAAAAAATTCTCTCGGCGCAACTCTCTGGTTCAACATCGCCAACTACGCCATGCGTTCCTGGCCTTGGATCATCACCGGCCTCGTCGCCGTTGCCGTCTATTCCCCCAACGGCGGCCTTCATCCCAGCGCCGCATTCGCCGCCGAGCCGGAAAAAGGCTACGTCATGGTCCTCCGCGATTTTCTACCGCCGGCACTGCGCGGCCTGATGATCGCCGCATTCCTCGCGGCTTTCATGTCCACCGTCGGCACCCAGCTAAACTGGGGCACGTCCTATCTCATCAACGATTTCTACCGCCGCTTCCTGGTCCGCAAGGGTAGCGAAAAGCATTACGTTCTCGTCAGCAAGCTGATCATCGTCTTGCTCGTGATCCTCAGCGGTTACGCTGCCGCCAACATCACGAGCATTCAATCCGCTTGGCAGCTTCTTCTCGGCATGGGCGCGGGCACCGGCTCCGTCCTCATGCTTCGCTGGTATTGGTGGCGCATCAACGCCTGGAGTGAAATTTCTTCCATGATCGCCGCGTTCATCGTCTCCATGTCGCTCACCCGCGTCCAGTTCGCCGGCAACAACTCCGTCGTTTTCGCAAAAACCGCGCTCATCACCACCGCCGTCACCACCATCGTCTGGCTCGTCACCACATTAATCACCAAGCCCGAGCCGGAAGCCAAGCTGGTCCAGTTCTATCGCCGCGTCCGTCCCACCATCCACGGCTGGAAACACATCGCCGCCCTCGCTCCGGAAGTCACACCCGTCCGCGACCTCACTGCCAACACTTTCGATTGGATCATGGGCTGCGCGCTCGTCTATTGCTGCATGTTTTCCATCGGCGAATTCGCGCTGCACGAGTGGTTGATGGGCTTCGTTCTGCTCGTCGCCGCCGCTCTCTCCGGCTACTTCATCTATTGGAGTCTCTCGCGCCGCGGCTGGCAAACCCTCTCCGGCGCCGAATCCGTCGTCCCTCAAAACGCCAAGCCGCAACTCGAGGCGTAATTTTCACCTTTGTGCCCCCGCAAAATGTCATTCCGAGCGAAGCGAGGAATCCGCTTTTCTCTCCTCTGTGCCCTCTGCGTCCTCTGTGTTAAGAAAACCTTCCCCTACTTCGTAACCCTCGCAATGAACACCGAATATGGCTCCATCGGCATTTTCGCAAACATCCCCGTCACCCGTTTGTGAAAACTCGTCAACAAAACCTCCAGTTTCGGCGCCGAAAATCCCGCCTCGGAAAGGTCAAAGGGCACCCTTTGTACGGTGGCCGACATATTTAAAATGACCAGGATCGCTTCACCCTTGGTTCGCCGAAGATACGTCAATACGTTCGGGTTATCCTCGTTTATCGAAACATAATCCCCGTCCAAGAGCGCTGCCTCCGAATGCCGCAGCTCCAAAAGGGCTCGGTAAAAACTAAGAACGGAATCGGGATCCTTCATCTCGTCCACCACGTTGTGTGTACGCGCGCTATCCGGCACCGGCAGCCACGGCTTCACCGTGCTAAACCCCGCATTCGCGCTGTCATTCCACTGCATCGGCGTCCGTTCGCCGTCCCGCCCGATTTCCTTCGGCCATCCCAGCTTGCCTTCCGGGTCCTGCACGTCCTCTTTCCGTTTTGGGTCGTTGTTCTCCATCCCGAGCTCTTCGCCGTAATACATAATCGGCGTTCCACGCAACGTCAGATACAGCGCCGCCATCATCTTTGCGATGTCGTCGTTGTGCTCTCCATCGCCATACCGCGTATAAGACCGCACGATATCGTGATTCGAGATCACATACGTCGGCCAGTGTCCCGCCGCATTCACCGCCGCAATGTGCTTCCGGTACTCGTCCGCCGATAATCCTTTGAATCCCGTCATCATCAAATCCATCGGCATCTGCAATTCGTCGTTTTTCGCTCCGTAGTAATCCCTCAGTTGGTCGACGTTCGTCGTCCAGGTCTCTCCGATCAGCACCGCCCCGTATTCGTTTGCCACGCTCCGCAGAGCCCGCATCGCATCATGCACTTCCGGCAATTTCTTGTTGTACTTCTCATCCATGTTCGGCCGTCCGAACTTGTCCGTCCCAGGCAGCACAGGATTGTCCGTCAGCTTCGGGTCTTCATATAACGTATCCACGGCGTCCAGCCGGAACCCCGCGACTCCGTGCTTGTACCAGAAGCGCGTCACATCCAGCATCGCCTTTTCCACCGCGGGATTCCGCCAGTTCAAGTCCGGTTGCTGCGGATAAAAATAGTGGTAGTAATACTGATTCGTCTTCGGATCGAAGGTCCATGCCGGAGTCCCGAACGTCGAAAGCCAGTTATTCGGCGGCTGTCCGGGCCTCTTCCCATCGCGCCAGATGTACCAGTTGCGTTTGTCCGATGTCTTCGAAGACTCCGAGTCGATAAACCACTTGTGCTGGTCCGAAGTGTGATTCACCACAAAATCCAGAATCACGCGAATCCCGCGCTGCTTCGCTTCCGCCACCAGCTGGTCGAAATCCGCCATCGTCCCGTACATCGGATCGATGGCCTCATAATCCGAAACGTCGTACCCAAAGTCCACCTGCGGCGAAGGAAAGCACGGCGTAATCCAGATCGCGTTGATCCCCAGCTCTTTCAAATAATCCAGCTTCGACGTAATCCCATTCAAATCCCCAATCCCGTCATTATTGCTGTCCGCAAAACTCCGCGGATAAATCTCATAAAACACCGCGTTCTGCCACCATGCGTGCCCGGCCGCATCCTCGCCGCCCTTCGTCTGCGCGTTTCCCCGTGCCGTCAACACGCACGCGCTTGCGGCCAACAAAATCACCATCGCGATTTTGCTTTTCACGTCATTCACCCCCACCCTGTTCTGAATTCCTTACCTGGACTCGTCTAGAGGACCTGCACATCCGCGCCTCGAGATCGGAGTCCTCGGTCAAATGTGACCAGCTTTAGCCCGGCCACGGACGCGAACGCAAGAAGATAGGCGTCCACCCATACTTTCGGGGAAGAACTCTTAAGCGAGGACAATTTACGAAACTCCCTTTCGATTGCTTCGGGCTCGGAAACGAATTCGATCCGATCGTCCGCGCAGACGTGGTCCCACAGGTCCCAGGCTTCGTTCATCTTCTTCACATCCTTGCCCATCACGGCCTGCGTCGTGAGAAGCCTGAGAACCGTCATTTGTGTGATTCGGCAGAAAAGGAATCTCTCTTCGGCCGAACTTTCAAACCATTCCTTCGCCTTCTCGGAATGTATGTGCCGGCCCCAGAGAAGCGCCAGCCAAACATTGGCATCAAGGAAATTCAAGGTGTTCATAGATCTGTTCGTTCGTAAGGTCGACCTTTGGACCATCGGACACAATCAAGGGGAATTTCACTCTTTTGGAACGAGGGCGCTTGCCCTCCGCCAGAGTCACCCGCACACCCAAAAGGATTAATTCCCGAACAGACCGTCCCTGCGCAGCAGCCTTCGCTTTCAGCTTGCGGTATAGAGGCGTGGGTATATCCACGGTTGTACGAACTGCTTGCCTACTCATAGCAATATTTTGCCACCGACGCCATAAATATGGAAGTGCCTCGCCATTCGCACACCCTCCCTTTTCGCGCCTTAGGTTTCTTTACTCGCCGAATGCACACGCCCCCGGCGCGGCCGCGGACAAAGCGGTCACCATCAGCATCGCAAAAATTGCTGGAGCAAGCCTTTTACTGCTGATCAGTTTGCCCATCCCTTTTCCCTCTCTGCGCTGTCGCAACGGCCTAGCTCGTTCACTGCTTTAAGAATTTGCTTGATATTTTTGGTAAGTGGAAAAAGAATACGACTCGTTGGTGCGGATAGGTTTCCCCCGCCTTCTCCTCAAAATGAACTTGCAGCTTCGTCACGCCCGACGCGTTCTTCACCAGCTCGGCTCCCCGCACCGATTCGATCACCTCCGGGTTCCACACATCTAATTCGTACGTTGCCCCCGCGTGCCCAGCCATCACCAACTCCATCGGCGATGTTGCATCTCCCATCTCTTGGGAAAGTATCCGTAAATCGGAGCTCGCGCTTCCCAGCTCCGGAAGTCGGAACGCATACGACACGCCAAAATCGTTTGGCTCGCGGATGCGCACGGTATTCTTTCCCTCCTTCAATGCGAATCTTATTTTCAGGTGATGATGCTCCACGGAAAGCTGTTGGTCGAAACTCTGTGCGCGCCCGTTCACGTCCACGCGAACGGCCAGAACCGAATTCGACACCTCAGGCTCAAAATCCAAAAAATATTGTCCGCCGCTGCGCGTTGCCTCAAGCGTAATCTCGCCCAGCTTCTTTTCGTAACTCAGGTTAATCACGCTATCGCCCACTCGCACGTTCGTGATCTTGAAATGCGTCCAATTCGCCGGAACATGCGGCACAAACGTCAGCGTCTTCTTCGTCGCATCCTTCTCCAGCCCAAACATTCCTTTAAGCAGTGGGCTGATCACCATCGCCGCCGACCAGATCTGGTGCGGCGAACTCGTCGAAAGCGGCTGGTAATAATCCCCGGAGAGCACTTCCGTCACGTGCCCGAGCGACCCATCGAGCGCCATCAGCGCGTTCGCCCTCAAATTCTCGTAAGCCGGAAAGTCTTGGTGATACCGGTATTCCGCGACCGAAGCCCATCCCGTGAACAGCGGCCACACGGACCCATAGTGATACCCGCCTCCGCTGTAAACCGCCGAGCGATTCGAGATAATCCGCATTCCCCAATCCGCCTGGATGTCCGCATCCGCCAGTTGCTGAATCATCGGAATTGCCGTCGCGTCGCTCGGCAAGCCAAACCACATCGGCACCGTCGCCAGCACGCTCGGCTCATCCACCTTCTTATTATTCTTGTCTAGCGCGAATGCAAACCGCTTCTTGTCCGCAATCCAGAAACTATTGTTCACTAGCGGCCACTGTTTCTCGAACTCTTGTTCCAACTCACCCGCGGCAGGTGTCTGTCCCGTTAGCCTCGCCAAATTGGAGAGCGCTCGCAGTGCCTCCGCGCCTAATCCACTTTGATAAAATTCCGTCTCCACCGGCAGCAGCGGCCCGCCTTCCACCCACCCATGGCCCACTCCGAAATTCTTCGGCAGCCCGCGGGCGTCATACGTCGATTTCAAAAACTGATACGCCTTCCACAAGCTGGCCCATTTTTCTTTTGCAAAATCCGTATCTCCGCTCGAAGTCACATAATCGTTCATCGCGATGATATAAAGTGGCGTCGCGTCCGCCAACGCGTAGGGATAGGGATAATCCTTGAACCAATCGACGAAGTTCGCTCCTTGGGAGATTTCGTGAGGTATCTTTCCGTCTGCGCGCTGAAATTTGCTAATGAATTCGAGCGACGCCTTCGCGTTCGCAAAATCTCCTTCCGCGTTCAGAGCGAGCGAACTCCAAAACGAATCCCGCCCAAAATACCAGGCGAATCCCGGCCGCTGGCTGTCCCCGACGTTCGATATCCCGCCACCAGCCCTGTTCCCAGAAATGGATTCGTCACCATCCCTTGCACCAGGCTCACTCTCGCCCAGTCATAAGCCTTCTGCAGTTGTTCGTCGGGCAACTCCACGCCCACGGTCTGGTTGAGATAATTCCGGTAGTGGTCCGCCGATTCTTTTTGCAATTGCGCGTAATTCGCCGCCAGCCGCTGGTACGTGTTCTGCGCCTCAGCCAATCCCGTCATCGATCCAGCGATGGCAACCAGCTTCGTGTCCTTGCCCTTCGCTGTCACACCTAAACGAAACGAGCTTTCCCGCGATTCCGAATAGTTCGTCTGATATTCTTCATGCGCGCCTTCCGCCGTCGGCGATCCCACAATCGCCTCGAATTTTCTCTGCTCCTCACCAAGCGCGAACGCGTGCAGCTTCGGATCCCAACTTTCGTAAGTTCCGCCCAGCGCCGCAGGCCACTCCAATTGAAAATCGCGATGAAATACCGCCTCAATTTCCAGCGGCGTCTCCGTCTCCACGTCCAGAAAAATCACTGCCCCCGCTTCGTGCACCGGCACAAAAAATGTCTCTCGCACCGAAAATGTATCCCCGGTGTAAACGATCGTGCTCGATTCCGGCCGCGTAATCAGCGTCCGCGCCAGGATTCCGCAGGAAGTGCTCTGCCATCCACATGAAATACCAAATGAAAATTGCGAAACAGTTTCAGCGGATAAACCCATGCTTCCATTCGCCCCATTTCATTTCCAAACAGCCCCGCCCGCATTCCTACCGCAGAAAGAAATTCCCATGGCCGAACCGCTCGCGTAAGTTCGAGCGACTTCCCCGCTACTTCTGTGTTCGAGGCTGCTTGCGCTTGTGCGATCGTCTGCCCAACCGCTGATACTGGTGCTTTCGCGGCTGCCTTTGTCTTGGCTGTTGCTCTCGTTTGTGCGTTCACGACCCCTTGGACGGCAAACAGCGCCACGCCGATCAGGACTGCGCGAAAAAACGTTGTCTTTCGGACATTGTCTTTTTGTTGATCACGTTAGGAAGGTCCGCCGCGCAAGAAATCCGTTGAATTCTCTCGCGCCCCTCAGCTCGAATCATCACTTTGGCCTTACAATAAACAACAGCAACAGAGCTTAGCATGAGCCAATCCAGGGAAGGTACGATTCCATTTGTCTTCGTCACGCCGCTCTTTTCTTAAATCTCTAAGCCGCCCGCGCTAGTCCTCCCGCTCGAAAGCGTTCTCGCGCTCGCACGTCCACTTCAGGCAAATCAATCCGCCGCGCTGCAGAACGATGCAAATTCATACCCGCCTCCGCCAAAAGAAATCGGCGTGAGTTTTATCAACGTCGCTCGCGAGTCCGGCCTTAACGCGAAAACAATCTATGGCGGCGAGCAAAAAAATAAATATTTATTGGAAACGACCGGCTGCGGCGTCGCTTTCTACGATTACGATAACGACGACTGGCTAGACATTTTCTCGTGAACGGCTGGCGCCTCGAAGGTTTTCCCAAGGGACAGGAGCCGATCTCGCACCTCTTCAAAAATAATCGCGACGGCACTTTCACCGACGTCACCGCGAAATCCGGCATCTTCCATTCTGGTTGGGGGCAAGGCGTGTGCGTCGGCGATTACGACAACGACGGCTTCGACGACCTCTGCATCACCTCGTTCGGAAAAAATGTGTTGTACCACAACAACGGCAACGGCACCTTCACCGATGTCACCGAAAAAGCCGGCGTCGCCACAAACGGCAAGCGCTGGAACACGGGATGTGCTTTTGTCGATTACGATCGCGACGGCCACCTCGATCTTTTCGTCGCGAACTACATCGACATGGATCTAAAAACTGCGCCCATCCCTGAGTCCGGCCCTTGCGAATACAAGGGAATCCTCGTCGCCTGCGGGCCACCGGGGCTGCTCGGGGGAAAAAATACTTTGTTCCACAATAACGGCGACGGCACCTTTTCCGATGTTTCCGAGCGCGCCGGAATTTTCCAAGCCAATGGAACTTACGGCCTCGGCGTGCTCACCGCCGATTTCAACAATGATGGCTGGCCCGATATTTACGTGGCGAACGATTCGACGGCCAGCGCGCTTTATGAAACAGGAAAAACGGCACGTTCTCCGACGTCGCCATGGAAGCCGGCTGCGCGCTTAGCGCGGACGGCAAACCCCAGGCCGGCATGGGCGTTTCCGCAGGGGATTACGATCTCGACGGAAACCTCGACATCGTCAAGACAAATTTTGCGGGCGACACACCGTCGCTCTACCACAACATCGGCGGCGGAAATTTCGAGGACGCCACGTTTACGGCCGGCCTCGGCAAGCATACCCAGTACCTCGGCTGGGGCGTCGGCTTTTTCGACATGGACAATGACGGTTGGCCGGACATTTTGATTTGCAATGGCCATGTCTATCCCGAGGTCGAGCAGTTGCGCACCGAAGCCGGTTATGCGCAGCAGAAGATTTTGTATCGCAATTTGCGCGACGGCCATTTTGAGGATGTTTCTTCGCAAGGCGGCCCGGGCATCATGGTTCCGGCGCCGTCGCGGGGCGCGGCGTTCGGCGATTTCGACAACGATGGCGACATCGACGCGGTGGTGAACACGGTCAACGATTTTCCCCAACTGCTTCGCTGCGATTCGGGCTCGGCCACAACTGGCTGAAAATAAAAATCATTGGCACAAAATCGAACCGCAGCGGGATCGGCGCGCGCGTGCGTTGCGTAACGCACCCGCCGGACGAAAGCAAGCTGCACCAGCAGATCGATGAAGTGCGAGTGGCGGCAAGCTACATCTCGCAAAATCATTTGCGCGTACACTTTGGCATCGGAAAAGCGGAGAAAATCGAGTTCTGCAAAATCCACGGCCGAGGGCGCGGTCGACACATTGAAGGACGTGAAGCCCAATCAAATGATCGTGGTGAAAGAGGGCGAAGGAATTGTGCGGTCGGTGAAGTTCAGCGAGCGAAGATGGCGAAGCCTGGGGGTGAAGGATAGGGCGGGGAAATGTGGCCGGTGACCTGTGGCCACTGACCCGCGAATGGTTGGAGCAGATAGCCAGGAGTGGCTGCCCCACTGGAGCGGCAGGCGAGCGCCTCCCCACTCGGGGCGTCCGCGAGTAACGAAGTAAACCCATGAAGGAATTGTAGTTGCGGGAATTCCTCCGTGCAGAGAGATGACACGACGAGAGAAGCTTGCGCTTGGTAACGGACCACCCCGGTTTTCCGGAACTGCACATTCTAAAGGATTTTAAGGGCGATTATGTACTTGACACAGATTTCCGCTTCTGGTAGGGTGTGCTCATGTTTCCTAAGGTTCCCAATCCAATCGACGCAATCGCAAGAGTCGCAGCGGCGATTGTGGTGATTCTATCCTCCAAAAGAAGCGTAAGCCATGAAGCTGATAGACGTAACCCGCCAATTCAAAACAGACGATGATTGCTTGGACTATATCGAATCCATGCGCTGGCCGAATGGCGAAGCTGGCGGTGCGCATTGTGGCGAAGTTGGTCGCATCTCCAAAATTACCTGCGAAGCGCAGGGCAAGAACAAGCGCACACGGATCTACCAGTGCCTAGCCTGCGGAAAACAATTCAGCGCGACGAGCGGCACGATCTTCAACGATACGCACCTGCCCCTCACCAAATGGTTTATGGCTCTGGCGCTGATCTGCGAAGCCAAGAAGGGCATCTCTGCGAAACAGATAGAGCGGCGACTGGGGGTGAATTACCGTACTGCTTGTATCTGTGCCACAGAATCAGGGCGGCCATGCAAGACAGCGGGCTGCTCTCGGGCGAAGTGGAGGCCGATGAAACCTATCTCGGAGCACGCAAGCCCCGTAAGGGCCGCCCCCACGTCAAGAAGGATAAGAAAGATGTGGTCTTGGGCCTGATCGAGCGGGCGGCAAACTACGCCTGGTTC
>CAVYFO010000038.1:0-170259 GCA_963767755.1 uncultured Acidobacteriota bacterium
GGCGAAAGGATTTGAACCTTCGACCTCCTGGTCCCGAACCAGGCGCGCTAGCCAGGCTGCGCTACGCCCCGAACGTTTCGCCAACTTTCCAACCAGTTTACGCGGGATTCACGGCCTCTGCAACAACCGTAATGGCCGTGATGCCGAACGCCGCAGAGTGGCAGCGCTCCACTTCGTGGCGGTCCGCCGATGCGCCACAAAACGAAACCGCCGGGAATCAATTGATTCCCGGCGGCTTGGAGAAGAATGTTAAATCGCCTTAGAACTCATACCGCAATGCGAACTGCATCACGCGCGGGTTAGTGGACAAGCGAGTGTACTGCCCAAAGGTCGAGCCCGAAAGATCCAATCCATCATTTATGCTCAAAGCGTCGAACCTCACTGCGTTCAACACATTGAACACTTCCCATCGTAGCTGCAGGCTATGCCCTTCGTTCCAAGGCATCTTCCATCGCTTTGCGAGCCCCGCATCGAGGCTAAAGTAGCCCGGACCACGGAGGTTATTGCGTTGACCCGCCTGCCCCGGCAGCGGTTCCACGAACGAGTTTTGCGCCGAGGAACCGTTAGCGAACGCGTTGACGACGCTCGCATCGCTCGGATCATGAAATGCCCCGGTCGTGACTGGGGCCGTCTGGTACCCGTTTCCCGACAGATCCCAATCCGTCGGCCATTGATATCCATTGGTCACGCTGAAGGGAAATCCGCTCGTAAGGCGGAAAAGGCCTGACAACTGCCATCCGCCAATGACCGCATCCAACGCTTTGTTTGAGTTCCTCCCAATCCAACGATTCCTACCAAACGGTAGGTCCGCCACCCAGTCCGCATTGAACTGGTGCGTGGCATCGAAGTCTGAAGGCGCACGGAATTGGTTCGGGCTCCAAGCATTAATGATTTGCGCGCCGGTGCCGCCGATGGTACCTACGCGTTCCGCGTCGGAGGCCAAATCAATGGATTTTGAGAACGTATAATTGAAGTCGAATTGAACGCCGTGCATCATACGATGCTTTAGTGATACTTGGAGGGCATTGTAATTCGCTGTCCCCATTGATTTCCACATGTATAGTGTCGCGAACTGCGGATTATAAAAGGAGAATTGCCCTCCTGCAGGCAGGTAGGAACCGTTGCAAACCGGCTGGCCCGCATTTCCGCAAGTCGGGACGTTGTTGGCATCGGGAATGCCGTAGTAGTCCAAGTCCAAAAGCCCGGTCGTCTCGTTCAGGTTGGAGCCGCAGAATAAGTCAAATGCCGCAAGGACCGGGTTTGTTGTGAGTCCGGGGCTGGGGCCGCAACCACCTGAACTGCCGAGCTGGTATGCTCCTCCTAATCCACCATTCCCTGCGTTCGGCCCTTCAAGCTTGCCGACCATATCGGTCCAAAATTGGGCCACATTAGCGGGCAACATGGAGTTACTGAAGGTAGCGTCTGTGACGCCCTGGCCGCCTTGGCTAGCCGTGCGATAGAGTTTAGCCAACGCGGTTACGGCCGTGAAGTAGTCGACCCCCGACTTGGGATCCTTCAAATCGAGAGGCGTACCAACATCCAATTGCGTCAGCAAACGGTGGGATTCGCGGCCGACAAATGCAACCTCCAAAGAAAATCCGCTCCTCAATTCACGGGCGATTGAAAGATCGAACGTGTACGCATAGGGAGTTTTGAGCCCCGCATCAATGCTGGACCCGATGTAAAACGTGCCGGTCGGAAAGGTTTCCGGAAAGACTGCGGGCGGCGGCTGAAGGAAAATTTGCGTTGGAGAGGTATTTGTCGCGGCGCAGCCGAGGTCCGTGGTGGGAATCGTGTGAATGTCCGTAAGCCGCGGCGATGTACAAGCCGTTTCGTAACCGGCGGGATTGGAGAGCCCAGTGGATAATCCGAAGGACCCATTTTGGTTGAAGTCGTCCACTAGACCCTCTCCAAACCGGTCGTACACCATCCCGAAGCCAGCGCGAATCGAAGTCTTATTTTCCCCTAAGGCGCTGCCCAACAAGCCGCTGCTAAACCTCGGCGCCCATGCGAACGCCACGCGCGGTCCGAAGTCCTTCGTGTCCCAGTTGTAATAACCAGGTTTCCCGTTTGCCGGACCAGACCAGTCAAATGCCACCAGCGGATCCTGGTTCGAAGGTATGCCTTGCTCAGCCTCCGCGCCCCGGTTCTGGTAGAACGTATTCAGATTGGTGGTTGGCGAGACTTGAAGCTTGTTCGTTTCCCATGGCGGCGAAAAGAGCGACCAGCGCAGACCAAGCGTTACCGTGAAAGTAGGCTTCATCTTCCAGACGTCCTGGCCATAAAACTCATAACTATCGATCGCGAAGCGTCGCTGCAAGGGAGCGCCGTCAGGTAAAGCGCTACCGTCCCTTTGAAAGTTGAATTTGCCGTCTACTTCGGTTACCAACCCCAACACGTCCGTCAAAGGGAAATCGTAAGAGTTGGAATAGTTTGAGTCTACGCCGGGAAGACAGCCAATCCCGGTATTCGGGTCGCATGGTCCAGAACCGCTAGGATTATTGGCCGGGTTCAGGGGCGAACCTGATTTGCCAGCATAGCCTGAGGTGTTCGTCCACGAAGCGTTCGCAATTCCGTCGCTAAAGGACGCATCGTAGCTGATGCTCGGTATCCGCATGATGGCTATTTGCGTCCCAAACTGCCAAGTATGCCTCCCATGTATCCACGAAACATCGTCGACGAAATTGTGGGTCGGTCGCTGGAAGCTGCTTGTGCGCGTAACGGCCCCCGCCTGGTCGTTTAGCCCGCGAAAATAAATCCAATCCTGATTCGAATTTCCAATCGTGCCGAGGCTCTCGCGGATGAATCCGTAACGGAAGTTGTTGATTAACGTCGTCGTCAGGACGGCGTTGTAATTCGCCACGATGCCCTTGTTGTAATCGACGTTAGCCGTCGAAGGCGGCTGCCCGGGCAGGAATGGCGCATTGGCGATGTTTGAATTTATCATCGCCGCCATCACCGAGAGGCGGTGCTTCGCGTCGGCCGTGATGTTGTAGTCCAACTTTGCGATATAGACGTTCGCGGTTTCGGAAATCGGGCCGCTGAAGTTAAAGCACTGATAGTTAAAGCCGTCTCCACAAGCGTTGCTGTTGGACGTCGGCCAAGTGTTGAGATATTGCAAGGCGGCAGTGTTTGGCCCCAGGTGCAACGGATCTATCTGCGTGATCTGTTGCGGTGAAAGGGCGTTGTACGCAAGAACGCTGCCATCCGCTTGCGTAACCGGAGCCGGGATCGCATAGGACTTGCCGCTGATACCAGTTACGCTGCCGCCGGGGCAGGCCGCAGCTACATTGGACATGGTAGAATCGCACTGGTAGAAAACAACGCCGTCTTTTAGTGACTGTGACGGAACGACGTCCGTCACGCTCTGCGCTTCCGCTCGGCGTGTGCCTTCATAATTCGTGAACAAAAATAGCCTGTCCTTCTTTATAGGGCCACCTACGGAGCCACCGAAGATATTGCGGATAAGTTTCGGGGCCTGGTTACAAGAAGGATCGCTTAGCGGAGTTCCATTGGCTTCGCAGTTGTCGATCTGCCCTGCCTTCACGAAATAGTCGTTTGCACTTGTGTAGGTATTGCGCAGGTATTCATACGCCGAGCCGTGAAAATTGTCAGTCCCGCTCTTCGTGACCAGAGCTACCTGCGCGCCAGAGGTACTTCCCTGATCGGCGTTATAGTTTGATGTGGTCACGCGGAACTCTTCCACGGAATCCAGCGTCACCGGAAGCACGGACGTAAATGCATGTCCTCCTTGGTCATTCACCTGAATCCCGTCAACCGTAACGTTGCTCTGGTCGCTCCGGGCTCCATTCACGGCGCCGCTCCTTGTGTCCCACGTGGGAACATCGGTGCGGTTTCCCGTGTAAGCCACGCCCGGCTGCAAACTCAGCAAGTCCGGCACGTTGCGTCCCTCCAGCGGCAACTCTTTCACTTGGTTCTCGTTGAAGGCGTTGCCCAGCGACGCGTCAGTCGTATTTAGCGCTTGTGCCTGCGCCGAAACCTCCACAGTTTCCGCCGCGGTGCCCACTTCCAATACCACATTGACCGTCGTTGGTAAGTTAACGAGCAGTTGCAGGCTTTTCTGCTCCCACTTTCGAAATCCGGGACATTCCACGCTAAGAGCGTACGTTCCAGGCTGCAAGGCCAGAAATTCGTACTCACCCGCCGCGTTCGTGTTCGTTTCGCGGTGAAGCCCCTGCTGCGGGTTATTAAGAGCTATTTTCGCATTCGCAACTGTCCCGCCGGTTTTATCCGTCACCACTCCATGCAACGAAGTGGTTCCCGTCTGCGCCCAAACGCTGGCGGCGCCAAAAACAAACGCTAAAGAGAAAATCAAAAGACTGCGCTTAGCTAAATCCCACCTCATGGACCACTCCTTTCGCGACCCCTGCCTGGAATTTATTCATCAGCAGGCGGACACCACCCCACGTGTACAATTATTTTGCTGCTTTGCCGGGTCACGACCTGGAGGAAAAACACGACCCCTGGCAACCTTCCCGCCACTCAACTAGCTAAACTTTGACCTAGCTTTTAGGCCAAATCGCCTGTCGATGTCAAGGAATGTTCTTTTGAAACGTCTTTTGTTTTTGAGCTATCTAAATTTTGGATAAAAGAGGAATCTGCCGCCAGACCAAAAGATATCGCGTTCAAGGGCTGCAGCCATTATCCCGCCCGCATTAACTATCACCTCAGCCCAGTTGCAGCAAACGGGCCACCGTAATCGCCGGAATCCCCCGGATCGCGCCCAGGATCCTATCTGACACTTCTCCATCCAGCCGCACCAGCGACACCGCTTCAGCACCTTTGTTGGCCTCGCGCCGTCCAAGCGCAAAAGTCGCAATATTCACGCCCATGTTACCAAGCGTCGATCCCACTTGCCCGATCACTCCGGGCTCATCGCGATTCCGCAAATAAAGCATGGTCCCCGCAAGCTCGGCTTCTACTGGAATGTTGTCTATCTGCAGCACACGCGGTGAACCATCATGCAAAACCGTACCCTCCGCGGAAAAGCCGCGCACCAATCCTTCTTTTTCTGGCAGCGCCGCCACTTCCAGCGTGTTCGGAAATCCGCGTTCGCGCCGGCGCGTCTCCTCTTCGACCGAAAGCCCGCGCGCCGCAGCCACCGCAGGCGCGTTCACCACGGTCACTTTTTCATCCAGCACCGCGTTCAGCATCCCCGCCAGCACCGCGTTCCGCAGCAGGTGCGTTCCCACTTCCGCGACTTCGCCGGCGTAACGAATCCGTATCCGCGCGGGCCGCGCCGCCACCGCCTGCGACACCAGCGATCCCAGCCGCTCCGCCAGCGCCAGGTACGGCCGCACCCTCCGGTACTGATCCGCCGAAAGCGCCGGCAAATTCACCGCGTTCCGAATCAACCCATCCGCCAGATAATCCTTAATCTGCACAGCCACCTGCGTGCCCACTTCCTCTTGCGCCTCGGTGGTCGACCCCGCCACGTGCGGCGTCCCAATCACGTTCTGCATCGAGAGCAACGGCGAGTCCTTCGGCGGCTCGTGCACAAAAACGTCCAGCGCCGCCCCGCCCAGTTGCCCGCTTTTCAACGCGTCCGCCAGCGCACCCTCATCAACCAACTCGCCGCGCGCCGCATTGATCAGCCGCGCGCCCTTTTTCATCTTCGCAATCGTCTCCGCATTGATCAGATTCTGTGTCGCTGGGCTCAGCGCCGTATGCAGCGAAATAAAATCGCTCTCCGCCAGCAGCTTTTCCAGCGGCACCAATTCGACCTGCACCTCCTTCGCCGCCGCTTCGCTGATGTACGGGTCATACCCCAGCACGCGCATGTCAAACGCGTCCGCGCGCAACGCCACTTCGCTCCCGATGCGCCCCAGCCCGATCAATCCCAGCGTCTTCCCGCGCACTTCCGTTCCCGCTGCAGACGATTTTTCCCACTTCCCTTCATGCATGGATTTATCGAGCCGCGGCACTTGCCGCGCGAGCCCCAAAAGCAGCGCAAACGTGTGCTCCGCCACGCTAATCGCGTTCCCTCCCGGCGTGCTCATTACCAGCACCCCGCGCGCCGTCGCCGCATCCAAATCAATGTTGTCCACGCCAACGCCCGCGCGCCCCACCGCCCGCAATCGCGGCGCTTTGTCCAGCAATTCCGCTGTGACTTTCGTCGCGCTCCGCACAATCAACGCGTCCGCGTCCGCGATCTCCGCGATCAGTGTGTCCTTCGTCGTCAGTACGATATTCCATCCCGTTTTCCGGAGTAATTCGACACCTCGTTCGCTGATTTTGTCGGCAACTATGACTTTCATCGGCCCTCATTCGGATTGGATTGCGTTTCCGCGTGCACCTGGCAGGCAAATCCCGCCAAAACTAGAACATTAACGGTAGCGAGCCGCTCGCACCCTGTCAAATCCTCTTCGCCTTTTTCTTCTCCGTGCTCTCTGTATCTCTGTGAACTCTGTGTAAAGTCTCTCTCTTTCTTTTTCTTCTGCTATATTGAAATGCATGACACTCGCCGAAAAGATTCAAAAAGACCTCACTGACGCGATGCGCTCCAAGGACGAGCTTCGCCTCAGCGTCCTCCGCGGCGTCAAATCCGCCATCAAGTACAAAGAAACCGAAAAAATGCACACGCTCGACGAGGCCGAAACCATTCAAATCCTGCAAACCCTGGTCAAGCAGCGCAAGGAATCCATCGACCAGTTCGGCAAAGGCGGCCGCCAGGATTTAGTCGATAAAGAGACGAAGGAACTCGCCATCCTCGAGTCCTATCTCCCTGCCTCCGCCAGCGACGCCGAAATGGACGCCGCCATAGCCAAAGCCCTCGCCGAAACTGGCGCCAACTCGATGAAGCAAATGGGCGCCGTAGTCAAAGCCGCCAAATCCGCCCTCGAAGGCAAAGTCGTCGACGGCAAAGCCCTTAGCGACCGCGTCCGCACCCGCCTCACCTGACGCTTCACGTTCCGTCCCGCCGCCCGCCCCTGCGTCTAAATTCCGCGCGAGTCTTCCCTTCTTGCGGGTTGACTCTTGCGCAGCCGTCCGCGATTTCGCTTCGTCTAGGTTGTGAGGTTTCTTCCGGGGTGCGCCGTTTCATCTATTGCGAAGCCGGCGTTAAAACTGCGGTATTCCGTTCGTCGCTTGCGATTATCCTGTAGAGCTTCTTGAGTTCTTCGACTTTGGCCAGCGGCACACTGGGGTCTTTCACCTCAAACTTCCGCGTGTATTTTAATACGTTCCCCGTGACCTCCGATTCGCTCTCATAGCTGGCGAATCCGTAATCGACTTTTACAGGAGGCGGCAGGTCGTCGACGTGGTAGCCTGCCGGCAGGGTGATCTCGAAAGTATCCGAATCGAGGGACGGCCCGTCGAACTCCACCGGAAACTTTCTCGGCTCCTTCGTTTCCAGCAATGGGCTGGACTTGATTCCCACTACGCGCGGCCGCACCAGCAGCAAATTCCCCGCCACCTTCGCGTAATCCTGCGCCACCAGACTATAGTTATACTCAAACGGTTGATCGGTGAGCTGCACGTTGGACACACTGGCTTTGGTGATCTGATAATTCGTCAGTGAGCCGGACAACAGGCTTTCGATCGGCTTGATTTTGTCCTTGTTCGTGGACGCCGCTCGCATCGCGTACCTTTGCTCCAGCCCGCGATCCCCCATGCGAAGCTCCGTCACCTCACCCGAAAGCGTTCCCGCGGATGTGAGCGTCAATTTTCCCTCTCGCCGGATTCCATTCATGGCCGCCGGCAGTTCCGGCAGCTCGATCAACTCGCCTCCCGCATCCGTCACCAACAACGCGTAATTCGCCTGCAGCGGCCCGCGCAGGTAGCCAAAGGGCGTTAAATCATCCGTCGGATCGAAAATCAACAACCGGCCCAGTTTTTGGTCCTGGAAGACAGCCGTCAAGGAGGGATCGTTCATGCCCTCGGGCAGCTTGATCGCGAGTATCGCGTGGTTGAACCAGTTCACTGCGGGCGTTTTTGCATTCACGGCTCCGCGATTGACGTTGACGATCACATAGTACGAATCGATGCCGATCTCCTTCAACATCGTGCTCATCAGTGTCGCTTTATCCTTGCAGTCCCCAAAGTGATGCGAATAAACATCGCTCGCCGGGTGCGGCTGCCAGCCGCCGATTCCCAGCTCGATCGCCACGTACCGGATATCGTCCTGCACAAATTTCCCAATGGCGCGCATTTTCCCCAACGCAGTCGTCTCTGAAGCCGTCAACTCCGCCACTTTCTGTTTGATTTCCGGCGAACTTTCTCGTCTCCCCCGCACCAATCCCGCTTCCCAAAGCGCCATGTCGTTCCAGCTGCCGAATCCGCTTGTCTGCCCTCCGCCGGGCGAGAAAAATGAAACAATCATCTGTCCCGCGACCGCTCGCCATGGGGGCATATCGTCTTCCGGGCGTATGGCTTCCACGTTGTTCACTACCCACTGCCACTGATTCGGCCCTTCGGAAGTCGCCTTCACTTCTGGATAATTCACAAATACTGCTTTGTACTCCCAACCCGCCGGCAGCTCCAGCGTGTATCGCGCTTCGCGCACCGGATCCTCATCCTGGAAGCTCCACTCGTCCTGCAAAATATATGGCCGTCTTTCGCGTTCGATTTCGTAGCCGACAATGTTTCCCGGATCGGCCGCCGGTATCTTCAGGATTTTTGTCCGATCGTCGGAAGCAAACTCCCCGTTCAAGACCCCCGTCAGTGCTGCCTCGACAACATCCTTGTCTTTCACTTCATAGTCCTTGCCCTGCGCCGGGATGCACCATCCTCGCAACCCCGTGATGCGCGTCTCAGAATCGAACGTGGCGAGTACCATTCCGCGCTCCCGCCCGCTGGGCCGCAAAATCTTGTACGCTCGCCGCTCGATGCTCTTTATCTTTCCGTTGCTCTGCACGTTCAATATGTCTTCGGCATAGAGCAGCACCGCGTTTGTCTTTTCATCATGGGCGGGCAGCGGCGCATTCACCAGCGCGTGCATCCACTGCGGCGCGTCACTCGCTCGCGCACACGCCGGCCCTCCAAATACATAGAGAGCCAGAGCCCCCACCAGCCACGCGCCCCATCGCACCACTCTAGTTGCTCACGGCCGCGGCTGCCGGTTGCAACACGATTTGCTGGTCATCGGCCGTCCTCACCGTTTCATAAAATCTACGCAAAGCTGGGTAGAATTTCTGGTCCAGCGTGATCAAGTCGCTGCGCATCACGCGTGCAATGTGCAGTGTCCCTTTGTCGTCTTGTGCTTTCATCGTGTAGAGCAAAACTTTGACATCTTCGTTATCCGGTTTCGGCACGCTGCTCACTTGCCAGCCCAGCGGCAGGTCGATGGTCACGTCGTCCACCTTCTCCAGCCGGTAGTGAAAGTACAGCGGATGCACCCTCGACGCGTGTTCGCACATGTGTTTTTCTGCCGCGTCGAAGAGCCCCACCGCCATAATCGCGTGCCGCCCTGCTCCCGACACCCAGCCGGGCACCTTCAGATTGAATTCCGCCACGAGCTTTGGATCCGAGCTCGACCAATCCGGCTTGTTCGTCAAGTCCACTTCTATTCCCACGGGAATCATCGAGCGCACGTCATCCTCCAGCAACTTCTTGCGCGCCGCGTCATCCTCGTTTCGTTCATCCAAACGCCGGTACAGCGCCTCCAGCCCCGTATAAGTCACCGTCAACTTCCCTTCCAAGCTGCCTTCCTGAGTCAGCTTCAGCTCAGCTTTTCGATCGATCTGCGAAGCGTCGCTCTCCGGCGTACTCGTCGTCACCCAAGTGCCTCCGTCCTTATCCAGTTTCAGTCCCAGCGTCCCCGTCTCCGACCACGGCAATAATCCATACGGCGTAAATGCCATCCCGGGATCAAAATAGAGCTCTTTCCCGTTTAGTTTCACCAGCACCACGTACGTCCGCAAATCCGTGGCCCTCATCAGGCTCTTCACGAAGAAGTGGTCGTCGCGCGTCGAGATCTTCACCGCCGAAGCGTCCAGCCCCGCTGCCCGCGCCAGTCCCAAAAATAGCAGCGTAATGTCATCGCCATATCCGTACCCGCGCTTCCACACTTCCTCCACATTCTCTGGCGGTTTTTCTTTGGCGCGTTTCTGTTCCTGTTCCGTTTTTTCCACTTCAAAGCTCAGGTTTCGAAGCTTCTGCACCCGCGCATAGATTTTCTGCAATTTCAATTCCTGCGAATCGCTCGCCGCCACAATTTCCGAAACCGCCTGTTCCATCGCTTTCCGCTTGTTCACAAAGCCTTCGGCGGTATCGTTCAGCTTCTTCCCCTGCTTTTTCCAGAACTTGTCCGGGTCCTGCTCCAGTCCGTCCTGCTTATACGTAAAGTCCACTCGGAACTTCATCGCCGCTTCCGGCGGCATATCATCTTCCACCTG
This sequence comes from uncultured Acidobacteriota bacterium, assembly GCA_963767755.1. Classification (GTDB taxonomy): domain Bacteria; phylum Acidobacteriota; class Terriglobia; order Acidiferrales; family UBA7541; genus Acidiferrum. Next base: position 10,356 of record CAVYFO010000038.1, read on the forward strand.
AAACGCGGGTATATTCTGCGCCTCCATCTCGATATTGTGGCTGCTGGTCTTCTGTTCTTGCGGCGGCTTCACTCCGCTGGGCAAACCGTTCGGCCAGCTCCACATCAGCGCCCACTCCCCATACGGCTTCAGCGTAAACTTCGCCGACTTCGTGAATAAGTCCGAACTCAAAACCCAGTTCGAATCGAAAACATAGTTTTCCTTGAAATAAATCATGTAGTGATACTCGATGATGCTCCCCGGCTGCACATCCGTCAGCGTGAACGTCTTCGCCCTATACTCGAATCCCCGCGCTTTCACGATCTCTTTTTCGTACACCTTTCCGTCGAACATCACGCTTGACCCGTCCGGCCGCACAGTCCTCGCACGGATATTCGCGACGTCGTAGTAGTCGCCCTTCACGAACGGGATTTCCACATCCGCGTATTTCCTCCCTTCCTCCGTGAAGATCTTCTCTCGCACGTAGTTGTACTCGTTCGGCACCCGCGCGTTGCTGTCGTCCCGATTCACCTGCCGGTAAAGAATGATCGCCGGCGCGCCCGGAGCCGCCGGGTCACCTGTCATCTTCAGTTCTTCAGGCGAAATTGGCAGCCATTCATCCGCGCTGGTCGTTCCCACGCGATATGCCGCCGCTCCCAGCAAAATCACCGCAATAATCAGACCTAACCGGCGCAGAGACACACCCCACCTCCAGGGTTGATTTTTTCGCTTTCGAATTTCACGGTTTTGAATCTCGCTGAGTTGCTTTCCGCCGCGCACACCAAACCTACGCACGCAGGAAAAGACCCGGGACCTGCACCGCCGCGCTGGGAAGGGTCTTGGCGCATAAGCAGTGTGAGTGCCACTGTTGCCGACCGAAGTCACTTACTGCCGCGGACAATACATGCCAGCAATTCCCTTGTCAATAGTCCGCCCCATCGCGGTTGTGTGGGTTCCAACCCGCAAGAAGTGATCGTGTTGCCCCCATGCCCTGCTTGCCCCTTCCGCAGCGTCATCGTTTCCCGGCTCCCGTTTTTCCCAGCGCCACCAAAAGCCAACTCCCCGCAGTTTCCCCTGGCTTATACTTCCTCGGAAGCAATCTAAGCTGCCTCGCTGGCCTTTGGGAGGAAATGCATGCGGTCGCGGACACCGGTCATTTCATGGCTTTTGCTGTGTGCTGTCATATCCGTCCCAAGCGCTTTCGCTCAGGCCAGTCCGGACTGGACCGAGCCATTCCCCCCTTTCCAAATCGCAGGCAACTTGTACTACGTAGGAACAAGAGGGCTAGCGTCTTATCTCATCACCACGTCCAAGGGCAACATCCTCATCAACAGCGATCTCGAATCCACTGTGCCCCTCATCGAAGCCAGCATTCAGAAACTCGGATTCCGATTCAACGACACAAAGATTCCCTGATCAGTCATGCCCACTGGGATCACGACGCCGGAAGCGCGAGAATCAAGGAATTGACCGGCGCGCATTACATGGTCATGGACGCCGACGTGCCTGTCGTCGAATCCGGCGGCAAAGCCGATTTTCAATATGGCGGCAATCCCGCAATGCTCTACAAACCTGTCAAAGTCGACCGCGTCCTCCACGACGGTGATGAAGTAAGGCTAGGCGGGGCGGTCCTCGTTGCGCACCTCACGCCCGGACACACCAAGGGCTGCACTACGTGGACAATGAAAGTGAAGGATGGCGCAAAAACCTACAACGTCGTGATTGTCGGCAGTCCCAACGTGAATCCTGGCTACAAACTCGTCGGCAACACAGCCTATCCTCAAATCGCCGAAGACTACAAACGCATGTGGCGCGTGCTGAACACTCTGCCCTGCGATATTTTCCTCGGCGCCCACGGCAGCTATTTCGGCCTCGAAGAAAAGTACGCCGTCCTAAAGACCTCGACCGTGAACCCTTTCCTCGATCACGCCGGCTATGTAAAGTTCGTCGCCGCCAAAGAGGAAGAGTTCCACACCGAATTGACTCGCCAGCAGCACGGAGCCAAGTGAGTTCCTGTCAAAATTTGGACCTGTCGAGCTGGAGTCTGTTCGGGAGCGTTGCTCCCAAACAGCGACTTCTACCGCCCCTTGACGCGGGGCCCAAGGACCAAGCACGATTCCGCATCCTCTTGGATAAACCGGGCGATGACTGGGAGGGCTGCGCGCAAGAGAATCTCGATGTCGCGACTCGTACAGTTGGCTGCGCGGAGCCAAATGAGCTTGGGTGGAAAGCCATCGAGCACGCTTCGTTCCTGAAAGTCCGAGTCTTTCGACACAATCGCGAAGCCTTTGTCTTTAGCGTATTGCCAAATGGCCCGGTCGTCCGCACTAGCCAGCCCACATTCATGAACATGTGCCGAACCTGGATAGATGTCAGCTAGTCTGCCAGCCAAGCGAGGAGAGAGATTTTCGTCGAAGAGCAGCTTCACGCGTTCGAGATTTCCAGTTTCCGCTCGCGATCAGCGGCATAAGCGAGACACGCGCGGATGTCTTCTTCCGTGAGATAGGGAAATTCCTGCAAAACGTCAGCGTGCGACATTCCGCTGGCCAGGTATTCCAGAACGTCATACACGGTGATGCGCAACCCCCGGATGCAGGGCTTGCCGCCTCGCTTGCCAGGCTCGATCGTGATGATGTCCGAGTAGCCCATGTTCTCACTCTAGGTGAAAAACCCATTCCTGGCAATTACAAACCCGATCGATTACGGGACGGAAGCGGACCTTACGAAATACTTGCGCAAGAACGCAGTGGCGGGTGGCTGGCCCTTGAAGCTGTAGAAAGATTTTGGGTGGCCCATCCTTGCGGGTTTTGCAAGGGTGGGGCTGCCTATCGCTAGCTCGAAGGATCTCTCGGACAATCTCTCATTGGCGGGTGGCCGCGCCTTAACTCTTGGGTGGCCTACCGTTTGCGGTTTTGGTTCTTGCAAACGGTGGGGGCACTCCTCTCATCCATTCGCGTTTTTGCCTTTTCCACACATTTCCACAGCCGTATCAACTCAATTACTCCCCCGCCAACTCCTTGCAATCCCTCAACTTCCGCCACCCGCATTCGAATCCGCCCCCGCCGTTCGAATGGCAATGAAGTAACAAAAATAATGTATTGATAATTCGCCAATATCCTGCTTTCATTCCCTATGTTTCGCCCACACCCTCTTCTTCTCGACCCCAGCGTCTACCCCAGGCTCGCTCTTCGGATCCTCCTCTTCCTTCGCCTTTCAATTCTCGACCTTCAACTGTTTTTACCTAAGCCCTTCCCTTGTCTTACGAGCATCCCGCAAACCGCTGAAAAGACAGCAACTTTAAGTCCTTTCCCTGTGGCTCTTACGACCCGCGTCAAGCCTAAGTCCTTTGTCTGTCACTCTTACAAAAAATACCGGGGGAGGGGTACTTCCCGCGAGTCCAGCCCAATCCCTTCCCATGTTTTCCACATGCTCCTCTCTGGACCCACACAGCATCTCCCGCAACTCCATTCCTTTCATGGGTTTACTTCACACTTCTCTGGATACCTCGGGGGTGGGGTGGAACAGCCAATCTTGGCTGTCCTCTATCGCCTATCACGACCTGCCAACCAACCTCCAGCACTCCCGCGCAATCGCCCAATCTTCTTGCGCCGTCAAAATGAGCACACGCACCTCCGAGCTGGCCGCAGATATGTCGGCCTCCATTGGCGACGCGAAATTCTTCGCTGGGTCAATCGCCAGCCCGAGAAAACCCAAGTTTGTGCACGCCGCCGCCCTTACCTCCGCTGAATTCTCGCCAATCCCCGCCGTAAACACCAAAGCATCGATCCCATTCAGCGCCGCGGCCATCGATCCAATTCCACCCCGCAGTCGATGCACAAAAATATCGAACGCCAGCTTCGCCCTCGCATTCTCTTCTTTCATCGCAACCACGACTTCGCGCATGTCGCTCGAAACTCCGGAAATTCCCAGCAACCCCGATTCCCCATTTAACATGTCATCCAGCGTTTTGCCGTCGAGTCCGTCTTGCCGCATCAAGTACGTCAGAATTCCCGGATCGACCGAACCCGATCGAGTTCCCATCATCAATCCATCCAGCGGCGTGAATCCCATCGTCGTATCGATGCTCACGCCCCCGCGAATCGCCGCGAGCGAACATCCGTTCCCCAGATGGCACGTAATAAGTTTCAGCTCGGTAAGATTCCGCCCGAGCAGTTGCGCCGCACGCCCCGCGCAATACTGGTGGTTGATTCCATGGAAGCCAAATTTGCGAATCCCGCGCTGTACCCACTCATACGGCCCGGGATAGACCGATGCCGCCTCCGGCAAAGTGGCATGGAATCCCGTGTCGAACACGGCCACCTGGGGCAACCGCCCGCACAACTTCTCAATTTGCGCGATTCCTTCCAACTCCGCGCGGTTGTGCAGCGGCGCAAACACAGCCATTTTTTCAATTGCCGCCGTAACTTGCGCTGTAATCAACGTCGGCTTCGTGAACTCGCGGCCCCCATTCACAACGCGGTGGCCCACCACATCGATTTCCGAAAGCTCGGAGAGTACCTGAGTCTCGCCGGAGACCAGCGCCTGCAAGAGCTTGGCAATGGCCTCGTCTCTCTTGCTTTTATCCAGCTGCTCATCCCGTGTTTCTCCGGAGCGTGTGCGCACCTTGAGCGATGCGCCGTCTTCGCGCCATTCGACCTTGGCTTCCCAAAGCGGAGCCGGCGGAGAATCCGGGAGCGAAGCGCCCAGTTCGTAGAGACATGATTTCTGGCTGCTCGATCCGGAATTAAGAACCAGAATTTTCATTCAGTACGGCCATTTCCAATCGCGGATTTCCGGCATGTCCTCGCCGTGGTCGCAGATGTATTGCTTATGGTCCACCAATTTGTTTCGCAGCATCTGTTTGAAGTGCCCGCTGATTGGACGCAACCGCGCAACACGGTCGACAACATCTCCAGCGAGGTGGAATCGATCCAAATCATTCAGCACCGTCATGTCAAACGGAGTTGTCGTCGTTCCTTCCTCTTTGTATCCGCGCACATGCAAGTTGTCGTGGTTCGTTCGCCGGTAAGTCAAACGATGAATCAGCCAGGGATAACCGTGGTACGCAAAAATAATGGGCTTGTCGGTCGTGAAGATCGAATCGAAATCCGCATCCGTCAGCCCATGAGGATGTTCCGACCTCGGCTGAATGGTCATCAAATCCACCACGTTGACGACGCGGATCTTAATGTCCGGAAAATTCTGCCGCAGCAAATCCACGGCCGCGAGCGTCTCCAGCGTGGGAACATCTCCCGCGCAAGCCATCACTACATCCGGCTCGCTTCCGTTGTCCGTCGAAGCCCATTCCCAAATCCCCAAACCCGCCGTGCAGTGTTCAATCGCGGATTTCATGTCCAGCCACTGCAACTCTGGCTGTTTCCCCGCAACGATCACATTTATGTAATTCCGGCTGCGCAGGCAGTGGTCCGCCACGGAAAGCAGCGTGTTCGTGTCCGGCGGCAAATAGACGCGCACAACGTCCGCCTTCTTGTTCACCACGAGGTCGATGAAGCCGGGGTCCTGATGCGTAAAGCCGTTGTGGTCCTGCCGCCAGACGTGCGAAGTCAAAAGATAATTCAGCGAAGCAATCGGCCGGCGCCACGGTATGCCTCGCGTCACCTTCAGCCATTTCGCGTGCTGGTTGAACATGGAATCCACAATGTGAATGAACGCTTCGTAGCAAGAGAAAAATCCGTGCCGCCCGGTCAAGAGATATCCTTCGAGCCAGCCCTGGCAGAGATGTTCACTGAGCACTTCCACGACGCGCCCGTCCGGCGACAAGAACTCATCAGTCGCCAGGATCGGCTCCATGAAATCTTTGTCGGTCGCTTCGTACAGAGCTTCGAGCCGGTTAGAAGCAGTCTCGTCCGGGCCGAAGACGCGAAAATTCTTTGCGCCTTCGTTGAGCCGCATCACGTCGCGCAAGAGATGTCCGAGAAGGCGCGTTGCCTCCGCGTTTTCCGTCCCCGGTTTGCCGACCTTTACGGCGTACTCGCGAAAGTCCGGCATCGCAAGTTCCCGGAGCAAAATGCCGCCGTTTGCGTGGGGATTGGCTCCCATGCGCCGATCACCCGCTGGCGCGAGTTCCGCGAGTTCAGGCACGAGCGTGCCGTCTTTGTCGAACAACTCTTCCGGCTTGTAGCTTCTCATCCATTCTTCAAGCTGCTTGAGATGCCCTGGCTTTTTAGCAAAGTCCGCGATCGGAACTTGGTGTGCTCTCCAGGTTCCCTCCACGGGTTTGCCATCGACGACTTTGGGTCCCGTCCATCCTTTCGGCGTGCGCATAACGATCATCGGCCACGTTGGCAACCCGGTCCCTTTTCCGCTTCGCGCTTTCGTTTGGATCGCGTGGATTTCGTCGAGCACCGTGTCCATCGTTTGGGCCATCAATTGATGCATCGTTTGCGGATCGTGGCCATCAACGAAATGAGGCTTGTAGCCGTAGCCGCAAAACAGCTGGGTGAGCTTTTCATCCGACAGGCGGGCAAGCACAGTTGGGTTTGCAATCTTGTAGCCGTTCAAATGCAAGACGGGAAGAACCGCGCCATCGCGCGCAGGATTGAGAAATTTGTTGCAATGCCAGCTCGCCGCCAGAGGTCCCGTTTCTGCCTCGCCGTCGCCGACGACGCAGCAAACCAGCAAATCGGGATTATCGAACACCGCGCCGTAGGCGTGGGCGAGAGAGTAGCCGAGTTCGCCGCCTTCATGAATCGAACCGGGAGTTTCCGGCGCGACATGGCTCGGAATTCCGCCGGGGAAGGAGAATTGCTTGAACAATTTCCGCATGCCGTCTTCGGTCTGCGGGATGTGCGGATAGAGTTCGCTGTAAGTTCCTTCCAAATAGGTATTCGCGACGAGCGCCGGGCCGCCATGCCCCGGGCCGGCAACATAAATTACGTTGAGTTCGCGCTTTTTGATTACGCGATTGAGGTGAGCATAGATGAAATTTTGTCCCGGCGTCGTGCCCCAGTGTCCTAACAGCCTCGGCTTAATGTGTTCGAGGCACAGCGGTTCGCGCAGCAGCGGATTAGCCAACAGATAGATTTGTCCCACGGAGAGATAGTTGGCGGCACGCCAATAGGCATGAACTTTGCGCAACTCTTCTGGGGAGAGCGGCTGCGGAACAGCAGCCTGCGCCGATCCTGTTCCTGAATTGGATGGCATGATGTTTTCTCCTTCGATAGAATTTTATCTCAAGCAAGCAGTCTGATTCTCATCTTCGCTGTTAGAGCTTTTGCCAAGGCGCCGGATACGAAAAGGTTGCCTTCATTCTTGGCTCTATGTCTCGACAGGGTAGAAAACGCATCTCCCGGTGCTCAGAGTCCACTTTCACCCGATCCAAGCTCAGTCTTGACTGACGAATACTCAGTTTCGGTGACTTTGCTCACATCCGGGTGTGCTGTATTGCACAGACGAAAATCAGCCGTCGGGCAACAATCCCGCCGAATTGGGAAGGCGCGAAAGCCTTGCTTTTGTCCTGCCGAGCCCTGCGAGTGTGAGCAGCAGACAGCCAGTTCAGCAGGTATGTGAGCCATGGCAACGCTCAATTCCATTCTGGGCCTGAGTCATTGCACTGGCATCAAAATGGCATATAAAACTCACTGCTGCTCGGAATCAGAGCGGAATGTTACTAGCGTTAAGGGGTTCAGAAGCCTTGTGATGGCAGTCACAGACGCGGAACGAGGCTTGCAGTACATTCGCGAAACTGTAGGGGTCTAGCTAGTGGGTGAGTGAGTGGAGGGGTGAAGATGGGAGTTCAGCGGAAGAAGCCGAGGATAGTTTTTCTGATCGGTCTCCTGCTCTTTTTCGTAGTTGCAGTGGTTTCCTTTGGCGGGCAACCCAAGCGACACAGTGCGGGAAACAAAGCGGATCAAGAAACTTATAAGCCCCCCACCGATCCTTCACTTTACGTGGGCACGGAGACCTGCAAGACCTGCCACGCGGACATGCCAGCCAAGGGGTTCTACGATCGTTACGAAAATTCGCCGCACTTTGTGACCACTATGGACACGAAGAACGGTCCGGGATTTCATGGCTGCGAAGGGTGCCATGGTCCGGGCAAAGCGCACGTGGATGGAGGCGGGGACAAGACCAAAATCTTTACCTTCGAGAAAGCCTCGACACAGGAAATCAACTCGCGGTGCCTGGTTTGCCACGCGAGCAGCACGGAGCACATGAATGTAATCAACTCGATCCACACGAAGAATGATGTGAGCTGCATTTCGTGCCACTCGCCGCACCACGCGAAAGAAGCGAACTTTTTGCTCATCAAGTCGCAGCCAGAGCTTTGCTACACATGCCATCTGCAGCAAAAAGCGCAGTTCGAGATGCCGTTCCATCATAGGGTGAATGAAGGGCTGGTGCAGTGCACCGACTGCCATAATCCGCATGGCACGGTGAAGCCCAATCAGGTGCGGACCTCCTCGACGCAGAGCGAAATCTGCTTCAAGTGCCACACCGACAAGCAGGGGCCGTTTGTTTTCGAGCACCAGCCGGTGAAGACGGATGGGTGCACAACGTGCCATCTGACGCACGGAGGGCCGAATCCGCACATGTTGAAGGTGAGCAACGTCAACCTGCTGTGCTTGCAGTGCCACACGACTTCAAGCTTCAGCGGGGCGCCTGGGGCTCCCTCATTCCACAACCAGGCAAGCTTTTTCCAGTCCTGCGTACTGTGTCATGCGCAAATTCATGGCTCCAATTTCGATGCGACGTTCTTCAAATAGGAGCCGCCATGAGAACCATTTCGGCTAGCGAAAAGATTCTCAAGCCCGAACTGAGGTTTCCGAGTGTAAAGGGAGAAAAGCCATGAAAGGCCGCCTGGGGGTTCACTCAATTCCTTTTGTTTTCGTTCTTGCCATAGTGGCGCTCTTCCTGCCGCCAGTGGCCTGCGGCCAAGACGACGCCGAACAATCTAAGGGCATCAATTCGGGCGGCTACAACATTCACCAAACGCTTGAGTTTGGCTACCGGACCAGCAACATCAACGGAAATATGGATACCTACAATACATTCGAAAACCTTGGTTCGGGCCTGCGGCTGTTTGATTACGACGTGCAGATGCGTTCGCTCGATCACCATGGATTGTTTTTTGACACGCTAACTTTCAGCAACTTCGGATATGGCGGCGATCCGAACAACGTCTCGCGCCTGCGCATCGAAAAGAACAAATGGTACGACTTCCGTGTGCTGTTTCGCCGCGACAAGAATTTCTGGGATTATAACCTCTTCGCGAACCCGCTGAACCCCGCCGCGCTAAACCCTGCTGGGTCAATAACGACGGGATGCTACGTGGGACCACCTACCACAGCCTTCCCGCAGGGGGCCCCGGCGTATTGTTCTAAGCCGTCCGTGGCGCAGACCACGTCCGTTGATAGCCTGTATCTCACGCGGCGGATGCAGGACTATGACTTGACGTTGCTGCCCACTTCGAAGGTGCGATTCCGAGTGGGGTATTCCCGCGTCCGTAACCTGGGCCCGGGTTCGATCTCGACAGATGGCGGGACAATTTCGGCATTCGACGCGAACTATAATTACACGACCAACGCCTATCGCATGGGCGTCGATGTCCGGATCCTGCCTCGCACGACGATTTCGTTTGACGAGTTCCTGAGTTACTTCAAGCAGGATAACCAAATCCTGGACAACCCGGCGGTCAATCCCGGCAATTTCGGCTACGTTCTGGGAACCGTTGCGGGGCAAGGTACACCGGCGGGAACCCCGGTAGACCTCGGAAACATTTGGAGCACGCAAACGACTGCGGAGGCGCTGCCTTGCGCGACTCCGATAGTGGCCGGCACCACCAACACGGCGACTCCGACATGCAATGCGTATTTGTCTTACAGCCAGGTGGGCAATCCGCGAAATTTTATGCCTACGGAGAGGCTGCGCTTCCAATCGAACTACTTCAAGAACTTCGAGATGTCCGGCTCGTTTGGGTATAGCTCAAGCAACAACATGATTCCGGATTTCCTTGAGACGGTGAACGGATACACCTCGCGCTCAGCCGAGCGTGGGAGCACGACCGGCGGCCCTGCGGATGCGAAGCGCGTTTCGGTGAATGGGGATTGGTCGGGCGTGTACGCGATCACTAGCAAGCTGCGGATTCAGGATTCCTTCCGATATGACAACTGGCGCATTCCTGGGGTCTGGGACACGCTCGAGACTGCGGTGTATGGAACGCCCTCACCCGGGCCGGGGGTCGTGGGCCTGTTGCTATCACCCGGTGTGTTTGACCCTGCAAACTGCACGGCGGGCGGCCATTACAACCAGGCCACTTGTCCGCAGCACACGACAAGTTCGGCGGCAGATATCACCAACGAGATTGCCTCACAGTTTCTGGCACAGAACATCAAATCAAATACTCTCGAACTTGAGTACGATTTCACGCGGCGGTACAGCGCACACATCGGGTATTTCTACGAAAACCGGACAATCGCGAGCGAGGACGCGACTTTCGATACCGGGGAATACTATTTCCCGGGCGGGACGGCTGGAACGGCGGCAAACTATTTCCTTGCAGCGCGCGGCGATTGCGCGGCAGTTGCAGGCGTTTTGCCCGCTGCTTGCACGCTTCTGACAACCGGTCCTTACGCCGGCGCCATTGTGGAAGGTTCGCCAACGAATCCGATTCCAGAAGCGGGGAACGACACCTCCAGGAATTTGACGATCATCAACACCCAAGCGCTGCTGGCGGGTTTTGTGGCGCGTCCCATCGACGCCCTGCGCATCACGGGGAATTTTGAGTTCGGCTATAACGACCAAGCGTTTACGCGAATTGATCCCCGGCAAGTACAGTCGTACAAAATCCACACAGAGTACAAACCGCGGCCATGGGCAAACATCGATGGAGCGGTGGAAATTCATGAAAACCGCGACAACGTCTACCAGGTAAACAACTTGGAGCACGACCGCTCCTACAGCTTCGCCACCATGTTGACAGCGAACCCGCGGCTGTCCGTCGATTTCGGCTACAACTACTGGAACGTGTTTACACAGTCGCTGATTTGCTTCGCCTATTCGCAAACTTCGGCGAATCCCGCGCCACCGCCTGCCACTGTGGTTGCTTCGGCGTTTCCTCCCGGCGTGCCCGAATTGCCGACGGGGACGGCCTGCCCGATTACGGGAGCTTCGTCGCCGCTAGGAGCGCTCGAGACGTACGCCAGCACGGATCACTTTGCGCACGCCACGGTGATCTGGAAAGTGATGAAGCGCGTGACCACGATGACGGGCTATAACGGAAGTTTTGTGCGCGGCAACACGATTTTCCTGAACCCTCTTACGCCAACCGGCACGAACAATTTCAACTATCAGCGGCCGTTCGTGTCGATTGCCATCGATATGGGCGGCGGATTCATGTACAAAATGGCGTGGAATTATTACGGGTTCAACCAGGGGGGAAACACGAGCCCATTCGGGCTTGCGGCGATTCCTTTGCAGGACTTTAACGGCAACAATGCGACCTTCTCGCTGAGGTATTCATTCTGAAGTGGGCTGGGAAACGCGGTCAGACGGACAGTGCTTGAAGTCCGCCCGCGTGGAAGCTTCCGAGGGAGTCTTGTACGCAGTTTGAGGCGAACGAGCAATTTAGGGCGAAGTGACGCGCCATCGGAAGTCGCGGGGAAACATTTTGGAAGCAGGCACAAAGGAGGTCACGGTGACCAGGATTTGCACAGGGAAGCTGATGTGGGTTGCAGGGGCAATCGGATTGCTTCTGCTGCTCGGTTTGCCGATCAGGGCGCAAGAAACGGGAGAAAGCCTCTTTAAGGCCAAATGCGCGATGTGCCATGGGGCCGACGCGGCGGGCAAGACGCCGATGGGGCAGGCCCTGAAGATTCCGGACCTGCATTCCGAAGATGTTCAAAAACTGAGCGATGCCGAACTGACGCAAATTATCACCAAGGGCAAGAACAAGATGCCCGCTTACGAGACTAAGCTGAGTAAGGAACAGATCACCCAGTTGGTGGGCTTTGTCAGAGAGTTGGCAAAGAAGCACTGATTCACCGCGGAAGAGCGCGGCGTTCGAAGCGAACTTTCTTATTTCCTATGCCTACCGAGGACCCTCAACTGATTCGGCCTGCGAGGCGCCGCCTCGTTGAAGTATTGCTGGGTGGCGGAGCACTCGCTTCCGTCGTTTCTTTTTTATACCCGGTGCTGAAATATTTGGTGCCGCCAGTTGTACCCGATCTCGGTCAAGACGAAGTTGTGGCCGCCAAGGTGGGAGATCTGAAACCGAACGGTTCGAAGGTTTTCCGATTTGGCAGCCGGCCGGCTTTGCTGCTGCTGACCGCCGAAGGCGAATATCACTCGGTATCTGCCGTATGTACCCATCTCGGCTGCACGGTGCAATACCGGAGCGATCTGCATGAAATCTGGTGCCCTTGCCACAATGGCACATATGGCCTAGACGGAAGAAATATCTCTGGTCCCCCTCCCCGGCCTCTAGAAAGTTTTCAAGTGAATGTTCGCGGCGACGAAATCATCGTGACCCGCATGCGGGGAGCATGAGGTGCAGCTTTACAAGCATATACACGACTGGATCGATGAACGCTTCGACTGGGCGAAACTGACCGAACCGCTGCGCCACAAAACGGTTCCTATTCACAAGCTCTCGTACTGGTATTTCCTGGGCGGCATCACGCTTTTTCTCTTCGGAATCCAGGTGTGCACCGGCATCCTGCTGCTTTTGTATTACCGGCCGAGCGCCAACGAAGCCTTCGAAAGCGTGCAGTACATCATGACGCGGGTGCAGTTCGGATGGCTGATACGGTCCATCCATTCCTGGGCCGCGAATCTGATGATATTTACAGCCTTTGCGCACATGTTCAGTGTTCTTTTCCTGCGCGCCTATCGCAAGCCACGGGAACTAACGTGGGTCAGCGGCATGATCCTTCTCTTTCTGGTTCTTGGGTTCGGCTTCAGCGGCTACCTGCTTCCATGGAATACCCTGGCCTTTTTTGCCACCAAGGTTGGAACGGCAATCGCGGGGCAGGTGCCGTTAGTCGGTCATCCGATGATGGTGCTCCTTCGCGGCGGCGAAGAAGTGACCGGGGCCACGCTGACGCGCTTTTTTGGAATTCACGTTGCGATCCTGCCAGGATTGACGGCGTTTCTGATTCTGATTCATCTGGCGTTGGTCCAGAAATTTGGGATGAGCCTGCCGCCCGCCGTCGAAGCCAATATGAACGTGAATCCGTCCGCGGTGCGAGAGATGAAGTTTCTGCCGAATTTTTTGTTGCGGGAAGTCATGGCGTGGTACGTCGCGCTGGGGGTGCTTGGCGCGCTGGCAGCGTTGTTGCCCTGGGGATTGGGAACAAAGGCGGATCCATTTGGAGCTGCTCCAGCAGGGATTCGTCCGGAGTGGTTTTTCATGTTCATGTTTCAGACGTTGAAGTTCATTCCATCGAAGATTTTTCATATCGATGGAGAGCTTCTGGGGATATTGGCTTTTGGGCTCGCAGGGGCGATTTGGGTATTGCTGCCGTTTCTCGAAGGGCGGCGGGAGAAACGCGGCGGGCTGCTGATTCGAGGAGCGGGTGTGTTTGCCCTGTGCTACATCGTAGCGATGACGATTTATGGCTATCTTGCAAAATAGAATGATACGGCGCGTGTTGTTTCTAAGTATGGCGCTATGCGCACTGGCATCTCCGGGCCGCGCACAAACGGCGAACACCTGCCTGGACTGTCATGGCGTGCTTGATCCTCCGCTCCAGGTGACCGAGGCACAATTTTCACAAGACATCCACGCGCAAAAGGGATTGACTTGCGCGAGTTGCCACGGAGGCGATCCAACCAAGGCCGATATGGACGCCATGAGCAAAGCGGCCGGGTTTCGAGGAAAGATCGAACGCAGCCAAATTCCGGCTCTCTGCGGACGGTGCCATGGCGACGCGACTTTGATGAAGCAGTACAATCCCGGTTTGCGGACCGATCAGTTCAGCCAATATCAGACCAGCGTCCATGGGAAGCTGCTGGCTGAAGGCGATACGAAAGTCGCTGTGTGCATTGATTGCCACGGGGTGCATGACTTGCGCCCGCCGAGCGATCCGCGTTCCAAAGTTTACCCGACTAATGTGGCGCAAACCTGCGCACGCTGCCATGCCGATGCCGCCTATATGAAACCCTACGGCATTCCTACAGATCAGTTTGCAAAGTACCGAACCAGCGTGCATTACGAGGCGATGGTGGCGCGCGGAGATCTGACCGCTCCGACCTGCACTACTTGCCATGGCAATCACGGCGCGGCTCCTCCGGGAGTGGATTCGGTCAAGAATGTCTGTGCGAATTGCCATGTTTTCCAGGCGCAGTTGTATGAAAAGAGCCCGCACAAGGCGGCTTTCCAAGCTGCCGGGCTTCCGGGATGCGTGGTATGCCACAGCAATCATGCGATCGCCCATCCCACGGACGCGAAGCTGGGGACGGGTCCTCTGGGAGTGTGCGTGCAGTGCCACACGGCGGGAGATGATGGCGATCGAGCCCGGGCAAGCATCCTTGCAGGCCTAACTGAATTGGATGAGTCCATAAAATCCGCTGATGGGCTGCTGAATGTTGCTGAATCGTCCGGGATGGAAGTAAGCGAAGCACGCCTCGAGGAGGACCAAGCGCGGGATTCTCTGACGAAAGCGCGCGTGACGATTCACAGCTTTCAGCCCGAACTGATCGACAAGGATATTAAGGCCGGACTGAAAATCGCAGCGAAAGAATTGCAGGCGGGAAAAGATGCGCTCTCCGAGCGGGATTATCGTAGAAAGGGACTGGGGGTTGCAGTAATTTTCATATTGATTACGCTAGTCGGTTTGGTCTTGTATATCAGACACATAGAGAGCGGCCCGGCGAGAGAGTGAGAATCGGCCGAGGCACAAGCGGTAGGCTTGATACTGTGACTTTGATTGAGGGAGAGTTCTCCCGGGGGCATCTCCCGAGGTTTTTATATTTTGCACCGAGGGTGCAATAGGAGGAACGATGAACCGATACACAGGACGTGCCGGCGGAGGAGTGCTTGCTCTTTTTCTAGCCGCATCCTTCGGCGTTTTGGTGTGGCCAGCGGGCGTGCGAGCCGATGGAGGCGCGCTTTTCAAGGCAAAATGTGCGGCTTGCCATGGCGCGGACGGCAAAGGCGACACAGGCATGGGCAAAATGTATAAGATTCGGGATCTGGGTTCCGCAGACGTGCAGAAGCAGAGCGACGCGGAACTCACGACAATCATCAGCGACGGAAAAAACAAAATGCCAGGCTACAGCAAGAGTCTAAAGCCTGATGAGATTAAGGAACTTGTCGGATTCATCCGTACCTTGAAAAGGTAAACCACCTGAAGGCTTAGTTCGACGGAACGGGGAACCTCTTCGCGATCGTTCGTGAGCCGTTCGGGCGATGCCGGAGAATAATGTCTCGTAGTCTATAGCCTTGTCCAAAGCGCAGAAGCAAGGGTCGGTCGGCTGAGTGACTTTTCTGTTTTTATTCCCGAGAATAGGTCTTAGAGATTGCAAAAAACGACCTTGGTCAGTCCAAAAATGCGATTAACCTACCCCAGGGTGCTTTGCAAAACTTCGCGCAGCAGTTCCTGCTTGGGTTGAGCCAGCTTATTGCCGCATTCGGTGAGGTAGAAGACGTCGATGGCTTTTTGGCCTTCGGTGTCGATAAGAGCGACGTCGATGTTGCAGCCGAGGCGGGCTAGCGCAGAGCCGACGTCGTAGAGCAGGCCGGGACGATCCTGGGCCATGATTTCGAGCAGAGTGCTTTGCGCCGAGGATGCGTCGTCGTAATTGATGCGCGTTTCGACTGTAACTTTGGGCGGGCGCGCTTTGCTGGCGCTTTCGCGACCTTTGAGAAGCGGCTCGAGGAGCGCTTTGCCGCTGACGGTGTCGCCGAGGCTTTTCTGCAGGCGGGCGACTTCGCCGGGATTCAGCTCGAGGGTGTGGTGCAGGTCGACAAATTGAAAGGTGTCCAGCACGATGCCGGCAGCGTTCGCAAAGGCGTCGGCTTTCACGATATTCATGCCCCAACCGGCTAAGACGCCAGAGATAGTGGCGAAGAGCGCGGGACGGTCGGCGGTCAACAAGGTGAGGGAGAAGGAATGATGGCGGGCTTTCACTTCGGTTTGCACGGGCTCGACACCGAGTTTTTGGTAGAGCTGGAAATGCGCGGCGATTTCTTCGGCAGAGTGGACCGCGCGGTAACGCCGCGGGAAACCTTCAAGGAAGCGCTCGACCTCCGCCTTATTCGCGCCGCCGGCCTGGGCGCTGACTTGTTCGAGGAGGGACAGTTCGTCGGAAACATGCAGGCGGTCGCGGTCGAGCGTGCGGCTGAAGTAATTTGAAGTGGCGACGAAAAGCTGCCACAACATTTCCGCTTTCCATGGAGTCAAGGCTTCGGGATTTACGGCGTGGATGTCCGCGTAGGTCATTAGGCAGAGGCGTTGGAGGCGCTCTTGTGTTGCCACGGTCTCGGCGAAAGCGGAGACCGTCGCCGGATCGAAAATGTCGCGGCGCTGGACGGTGGCGGACATGTCCAGGTGATGTTCGATCAAGAACTGGATTTCGGAGGTTTCGTATTCCGAGAGCTGGAGGCGCTTGGCGGCGCTCTCGAGGGCTTCGAGGCTACCGGTGATGTGATTTTCGACGGCCATGCCCTTGCCAACATCGTGCAGAAGGAGAGCGAGAATCAGGAGGTCGCGGCGCTCGACGGTTTTCCAGAGCTGTTGGAAATGAGAGGCGCGTTCATCGGGCGGGTCGGCGAGTTCTTGGAGGTGCTCGATCGTGCGGAGGGAATGTTCATCGACGGTGTAACGGTGATAAAAATCGCGGACTACGAGGGAGTCGATGGCTTTGAATTCGGGGAGGACTTCCATCAGGAGGGAGAGGCGCTGCATGGGGCGGAGCGCCATACCAGGGAAATCGGCCGCGAGAATTTCGCGGAGCGTGGACCAATTCACTTCGGTGTTCTTTTGCGGAAGCTCGGGATGTTTCAGGATGTAGAAGATGGCGCGTTCGGCTTCCCGGCTTAGGGGCACGCCGGTTCTTGCGGCTTCGGTGAAAAGGGCGAAGGTTACCTGGCGATCGGAAAGAGCCGGCTCATCGCTGACTTCGAGCAGACCATCGCGTACGGCAAAAGGTTTCCATTTGCCGATTTCGGTGCGCGCGCCGCGCGCTGCGTTCAGGAATCGTTCCCGCAACGAGGGCTGGACGGAAGGCTTTTGCTCGATGTAACGAAGAAGAAGGCGGTTGAGAATGCGGGCGTGGCGGAAATAGAGACGCATCCATTCTTCGGGGCTGCGCTGTGTGCCAGATGACGGCTGGCTGGGGATCCCGAGCGAGCGTTCGGCGGCGGCGGATTGGAGTTCGTACGTGAGCGTATTGTCGTTGCGGCCGTTGCAGTAATGCAGGAAACATCGGATGGCACTTAGAAATTCTACAGCGTTGCCGGCCAATTCTTCTTCGACGGCGCTGTTCTTGAGGCCGTCTTTTTGGCCATTAGCGATTTGGCGGAGCCAGGTTGCGGCCTGGTAGTCGCGCAGGCCACCGGGCGCGTCTTTGACGTTCGGCTCCAAATGATAGATGGTGTTGCCATAACGGGCGTGGCGCTCTTTGGTGAGCTTGGTAAGCTCCGCGAGCATGAAGGGCCGCGCTTGTTTTTCGGGACCAGCGAGGATCTTTTTGGTGAAACGGTCGAAGAGTTCCTCATCGCCCGCTAGAAACCTGCGGTCCAGAAGGGCGAGGTGAAATTCGGCGTTGTCTTCCTCGATGCGTTTGCATTCTTCGAGGGTACGGCCGGCGGAGCTTACGCGAAAACCAAGATCCCACAAAGTGCGGGAGAAATCGGCGATAAGAGGGCGGAATTCGGCTTCGGCTTTTTCATTGCCGAAAAGAAAAAGAATATCGAGATCCGAGTAGGGGAAAAGGAGACGACGGCCATAACCGCCGAGGGCGATGAGGCCGAGGCCCTGCGGCTGCGCGTTGTTGACGCGCAAAACCTCTCCGAAGATTTGCTGAGCCATGCGATCGGCGAGATCACAAAGCGCGAGAAGCGTTTCCTGCGCGCTTCCGCCCGCTTCAAAATGCTGCCGGATGCGTTGTCGTTCGTCCTCGGTTTGCGGGCCAAGGACGGACAAGGGAGTTAAAGAACCTTGCATGTTTTTTGCGGGCCGGTTTGCCGGATCAAGGCCTGGACGAGCAGCGGTGGTCACTTGATTTAAAGGGCGTTTTCGCCGCGCTCCTCGTTACGGATCCGGATAGCTTCCTCAACCCGTGATAGAAATATTTTACCGTCGCCAATCTTTCCTGTCTTGGCGGTCTTGAGGATTGTGTCCACGGCGCGCTGTACGAGCGGATCGGGCAGGACCATTTCGAGTTTGAGCTTGGGCAGGAGGTCCACGGTGTACTCGCGGCCGCGGTAGACCTCGGTGTGGCCTTTTTGGCGGCCATGGCCGCGCACTTCAGTAACGGTCATGCCCTCAATGCCGATTTCACGCAAGGCATCCTTCACGGAATCAAACCGGGACGGCTGAATGATTGCCTCAATTTTCATCATGAAAGTTTCTGCTCCGCCCTACGCGTGACGCTGCCATGGATTCTATTTTCAGGACTCGAGGTTGTAGGCTTCTTCACCGTGCTGCGTGATGTCCAGCCCTTCGATCTCGTCCGATTCACTGACACGCACGCCGGTAATGATATCCGTTATTTTCAGCAGAACAAGCGTCCCCACCAACGCAAAGCCCCAGGCCGTCAATATGCCCACGAGCTGGTTGCCGAGTTGCCCCCAGTGGCCATCGAGGCCGCCGACGGGTTTGCCTGCGCCAAAAATCGGATTGATGATTTGTTGCGCAAACACACCTGTCAACAAAGCGCCGACAGTGCCGCCGATACCGTGGACGCCAAAGGCGTCGAGGGCATCATCATAGCCGAAGATCGATTTTACTTTTGTGACCATGAAGTAGCAGACAAGACCGGCGATGAAGCCGATGGCGAGGGCGGGCATCGGCGCGACGAAACCGGCGGCTGGCGTGATTGCGACCAGACCCGCGACTGCGCCGGAGATCGCGCCGAGCGCGCTGGCGCGACCGTTCTTGAACCATTCCGCCACGCTCCAGCTGATCGCAGCGGCGGCGGTGGCCATGTGCGTGGCTACAAAGGCGCTGGTTGCAAGAGAACTCGCGGCCAGCGCGCTTCCTGCGTTAAAACCAAACCAGCCGACCCACAAGAGACACGCGCCGATGAAACTCAGCACCAAAGAGTGAGGCGGCATGGGCTGCTTCGGGTAACCCGTTCGCTTGCCGAGGTAAAGTGCGCACACTAATGCTGAGACTCCCGAGCTGATATGCACAACCGTCCCGCCGGCGAAGTCCAGCGTGGGGAACTTTCCGCCGAGGGAGGCGTTCAGCATACCGCCCTTACCCCAGACCATATGGGCGAGGGGAGCGTAAACCACTAGAAACCAAAGCGCGAGGAAGAGCACTGTACCGCTGAACTTCATGCGCTCGGCCGTGGCGCCGGTGATCAAGGCGGGCGTGATAATGGCAAACATCAACTGGTAAATCATGAAAGTTGACTGCGGAATTGTCCCAGCGTAATCGGGATTCGGGTCTGCGCCGACACCACGCAAGAAGGCGTGCTCGAATCCGCCGATCACGGGGCCGTTGCCGCCGAAGCAGAGGCTGTAACCCACCAGAGCCCACATCACGCTGATCAAGGCCATCAATAAGAAGCTCTGCATCATAATTGCGAGAGTATTCTTTCGCCGGACGAGTCCACCGTAAAACAGCGCGAGTCCGGGCCCGGTCATCAGCAGCACGAGCGCCGCGCTCACCAGCATCCAGGCGTTATCCCCGGCGGATTGCGCGGCCGTCACGCGCTGATCGAGCTCTTTGAGCTTTTCACTGACCGCCTTGGGAATTTCAGGAGTGGCGGCCTGCGTTGCGCTGGAAGTCGTTGCGGGAGAACCGTTTGAAGAAGGGGCGGAAGTTTGGCGAGCAAGGAGGGGCACACCGGTGAGCACCAGGGACAAGAACAAGCAACACTTCCAGCCGAGGCGCTTCATAAATAGGTCCGCTCCGTTGCGTTTGGATTCTTCCCGGTTCGTCCGGGCCCAATTACAGATACCGACACTGCCCCACGACTTTTTCGGACTGGATTATACGCGTGGCTGTGCCGCATTCACTTTAGAAATTTGCATTCGCTCTATTCATTTTTCAGATTCATCGGGCACAAGCACACCGGGATTAGCTGGAGAGGGACCGGTTCGACTTCGCGGGGGCAATTCTTTGTAGGCCCTCCTTGCCAGAGGGCGCGGCCATCGTATAATGCCTGCTGGCCGCGAAGCAGCCGTCCCTTCAGCTTTGGCCGGGCGGACGATGCCGCAGAGCAGCGATGAGATTTTCGAGCGAAGTACTATGACCGAGCATCTCCCGGTGGAAATCACGGTACGAGAGTCTGGCAGCGTTTCGATTCTCGATGTGCGCGGGCGCTTGACGATCGGAGAGCCGAGCGACCAGTTGCATCAGGCTCTCGAATCCGTAGTGAAGGGTGGAGCACGCAAGGTCGTAGTTGATCTGAATGGCGTTCCTCAAATCGATAGTTCCGGCATCTCCTCGCTCGTGCGTAGTTCCATACGGCTGACACGCGAGGGCGGGGCTCTGCGGCTTATCTGCAGGCCTGGACGGGTGCGCGATGCACTGACCGTCACGCGGCTCATCGAAGCCATTCCCACCTTCGATTCTGAGTCCGCAGCTCTCGCCAACTTCGCCTAACCCAAGCAACGTTTGGGGCTCATAGTGCGTCTCTAAACTTGGGTGGGGGTGTACCTCAATCTCTTGTAGGAACGTCGAGTTCAACTCAGAAAATGCGGGCCCCTTTGCTAAAAGTGTCCTTTTCTGTTGTGTGCCTTGGTGTCTTCGGCCCCATCTTGGGCGCGGCCGGGGCTTTGATCGCGGGGTTGCTGGCGTGTTTGTTCCTCAACACCACTGTCGCGGCACAGGATCCTCCGCCTGCATTGCCGCGCGCTGCGCAAGTCCAGATGGATTCGCTCGCTTCCCACGTGGCCGAACAAATACGGCAATCCAAAATCGATCCAGCTCTTCCAAAGATTTTTGTGATCGATTTTCCCAGTGAAGGCGACAAACAATTTTCAAGACTGGGAAGCATCCTGGCGGACGATTTCGCACAGTCTCTTTCCGGTTTCGCTTCCGGGTTCCAAGTAGAAGACCGCGGTGCATTCAGCGCTTATTTGAAAGAGAACTGGATGGGTCTCGATGATTTGCAAAGCGAAGCAGTCTGTCTGACTCTGGCGCGATCCTTGGGAGGCTCCGGGGTGGTGAGAGGAACCATCGAGACGGAAGCAAATCAGCAAGTGCGACTCAGTTTGCGACTGGACGGCCTTGGAAATGATTGGAGTGGCGACGCGCAGCTACCGTTAACACTGGCGTTGCTGGATCTTCAGAAGCAACCGGCAATTTCGTTCGCGCGCGCGCCCGAGACCATACAAGTCGAGCCTGGCATCCTTCAGCCCGGACTGAACGGTGTTTCACTGCCCGATTTGCGTTTTTTGTCCGAGCCCTGATTACACGGAACTTGCCCGTGAGGCGAAATATCGCGGGACCGTTGAGCTTTCATTGATCGTTACGAAGGAAGGCGGGGTCGAATCGGTGGAGGTGCTGAAAGGTGCACCGTTTTCGTTGGCGGAACAGGCGATTGAAGCAGTGAAGAAATGGAAGTTCAAGCCCGCAAAATTAGTTGGCAGGTCCGTTTCGGTTCGCGTCCCTGTCGATATCGAATTTCAGCTTTATTGAAGCAGATGCGGTTTCCAAGGTGGTGCTGGGAGAATTTCCTCCGCCCGACGTTCATTGGGCAGCCTAATTCGAAGCCCGCAGTAAGTGCCTTTGTGTTAAACTTCAAAAAATGTTGCGATTTTGTGCCAACCCTCGTGGAGCTCGCCTTGCGGTGGTTCTTTCCCTGTTTTTCTGCGGAGCGGCATGCGGACAAGACCAACAGACCGCTCCAGAGGCGGCCTATCGTGCCGACCTGAATGCCCTTGCCGGGCGCATCCTAAAAAGGGCAAGTAAGGCCAAATGTTATCCCCATCGTTGCACCATCCTGGTCGCGAATTTTATCGGCCCCTCAGGTTCCACATCTCGGCTAGGCATTCAACTGGCCGATTCCATGTCTGCGGAGCTGCTGGCTCAAGGGAACGGCATTCAAGTCGTGAGTCGGGACCTACTTCGGGAGTACTTGGTGCGCGAGCATATTCCGTCGAATCTCTTAAAAGATTGGAACGCTGCTCGCTGGCTTGGGAGCCAGCTCCAAGCCAATGCAGTACTTATCGGTAGCATCGAGCAGCACGGCGACCATCCCGACCTACTAATTGAGCTGTTAAATGTGTCCAACGAGAAGGCCGTCTCGGAGGAGGCTATTGATATTTCAATTTCGGATCCACAGAGTAGTCTCGCGCCTCTTGAAGCGTACGATTCGGAGCGCCAAATCCAGGCAATGACTGCTGCGCGGGGTTCAACGATTGCGAGAGCTGGGGTGAACGGTGTCAGTGTTCCGCAGTGTATTTACTGTCCAGTGCCGTTGTATACAAACGAAGGGCGAAAGGCAAAAATAAATGGCAGTGTCGTGTTAGAGGCGACAGTCACGGAAGATGGTCGCGCGGCTGATATCCGGGTGCTTAAAGGATTGCCATTCGGAATGAATGAACAGGCGGTCAAATCGATAAGCCAGTGGAGGTTTAGGCCAGCCACCGGGGAGGATGGAAAACCAGTCTCGGTGCTCGTGCCAGTGGAAGTGACGTTCCGACTATACTAACGGCGGTCAGCCGCCCTTTTTCAGTTCGGCGAGAACCAGCTTCGCTACTTCTTTCAGCGTCTCGAATACGCCGATTCCTTGGATGGCCACGCCTTCAAGAACCGGCTCGCCTTTTTTCTGGAGTTGTTTCGTCAGTTCCGGCACGGACATGGCGTTCGGCAAATCGCGCTTGTTTAGTTGCAGCACGTAAGGAATCGAGTCGAAATTCAGGTTGTGCTCTTTCAGGTGTTCTTGCAGGTTTTCCATGGTCTCGAAATTGGCGTCGAGACGTTCTTCCTGGGAGTCGGCGACGAAGACGACGCCGTCCGCGCCTTTGAGGATGAGCTTGCGGCTGGCTTCATAGAAAACCTGGCCGGGAACGGTATAAAGATGGAAGCGCGTTTTGAAGCCACGAACAGTTCCAAGATCCAGAGGAAGGAAATCGAAGAACAGAGTGCGGTCCGTTTCCGTGGCCAGGGACACCATTTTGCCCTTCTGGTTCTGGCCGGTGTGGTCGTAGACCCACTGTAGGTTGGCGGTTTTTCCGCCCAGACCTGGACCGTAGTAAACGAGCTTGCAGTTAATTTCGCGCGCAGGAAAATTGATGAAAGGCACTTGATCCTAACCAGAATTCGGCCACAAACTTATAGCATACGCGGTGCTAGCAGGCCAGCCTTCCGGTTGAGCCTGTCCGGTGTCGCATAACTTACTTATAGTTTCCGCGAAAACGCTCTAATTTCGATGCTCTTTTTTCGCCCCGTGCCGCTGGGAGGTAACTCATTTATCTTCCCGCAATCGAACTTCCACTCGTTGACGCCGCCCGTCTGCTCTGTTACGATGCGCTTCATGGCGAAAGCGCGCAAGGCCTCTTCGGGCTCAACCGGGCAGGGCAAAGGCACTGCGCACAGCCATTCTATCTCACAGAAAAAAAAGAACTTACCTCCGCCGCCACCGCCTCAGCGGGGGGGCGTTGAATTGGTCGACCCGCGGGTACAGGCGCAACTCAAAATATATGATGAGGCGCTTGCCCTCTTCCACCAGCAAAAATTTGCCCGCGCCAAGCAGGAATTGGAAAAAGTTCTCGAAGGACCCAGTCAGGGACTGGCCGACCGCGCGCGCATGCACCTGCGCATCGCCGAACAGCGCATGAAACCGAGCGCGGAGCAGAATCCGCGCACTGCCGATGAGCATTACCAGCGCGGCGTAGCGATGATGAATATCGGCCGCTGGGACGACGCCCGCGAAAGTTTGCTGAAAGCGCGCAAAGCTTCGCCAAAATCGGATTATATTCACTATGCTCTAGCGGCTCTCGACTGCCTGACCGGCGAAGCGGATTCGGCTTTGGCGAATCTCAAGGTGGCCATAGAACTTCGTGCGGAAAACCGCTACCACGCGCGCAACGATGAAGACTTTGCTTTCCTCCAGGAAGATCCTCGGTTCACGGAACTTCTCTATCCGGAGAAAGACGGCACCGCGGGCTGAGCCTTGATGGTTTAGCTTTCTTGAGTGCGGATCCAATTACACCCAGAGGCAGCATGCGCCCGCGGATTCCGGCTCAGCTGGAAAGAGTTCCAACGCAGGCTTAAAGCGGAGAGCAAAGTTCCGTTTTGAGGAACTCCTTCGAGTGAAACGCAATTAGTCCCGGTTTCACTACGACATCCGGTGAAGAAAAACGCTCACAAACCGAAGGCCCTCTCTCGCGGCTTCCGCGTCGTGGCTCTTGGCGGCGGCACCGGCCTTTCCACCCTGTTACGCGGCTTAAAGGAATATGTTGTTCGTCGCAGCGACGAGCATCCCAATTCAGATCGGCCTATTTCCGAGCTCACTGCTATCGTTACTGTCACGGATGACGGCGGGAGCTCTGGGCGTCTTCGGCGTGAAAACCGGGTGCTTCCGCCGGGCGACATCCGCAATTGCATGGTCGCGCTCTCGAAAGACGAAGCCCTGCTCAGCCGGCTGTTTCAATACCGGTTCCATGCCGGACGCGGCCTGACTGGCCACAATTTCGGCAATCTTTTCCTGGCTGCGCTTACGCATGTCACCGGGGATTTTGCGGAGGCGGTGCGCGTCAGCAGTAAAGTGCTCGCTATTCGCGGACGAATCTTCCCTTCGACGCTTTCCAACGTGCACCTCGTCGCGAACCTGGCCAACGGCCGCATTGTGCGAGGGGAAACAAACATCACCGCCAGCCGTTCGCCCATTGAAAAGCTTTCGCTGTCTCCCGGCCGCGTTCCGCCGTTCCCTGCGGTCATCGACGCTCTTCGCGAAGCCGACTTGATTCTTCTTGGTCCTGGTTCACTTTACACCAGCATTCTGCCGAATCTTCTCATTCCGGAAATCGCTGCCGCGATCGCCAAGTCTCAGGCTCCGCGGGTATACATTGCCAATCTGATGACGCAGCCGGGGGAAACCTCTGCTTATTCTCTGGCGGATCATCTTCGCGCGATTCGGCGGCACACGCCGCGCTTGCGTGTGGATTGGGTTGTCGCCAACCGACGGGCGGTCGGGCCGGAAGTTGCCAAGCGTTATCGCCGTCAGGGTGCGGAACAAGTTGCCATCGATCTGCCAGAACTTCAGAAGCTTGGTTACCGAGTCGTACTCGACAACTTGATCGAGGAGAATGGCGTCATCCGGCATAATCCGCGGCGCATTGCGCGGCTGCTGCTCGAAGAGTTTCTGTCCGCCTCGAGTCCGAACCGTAAGGTAAGCGCTTCGCGTTGAAAAATGACGATGATCGATTGCGCGTGTAGTGACGCGCCTAGCAGCGGCAGCTGCTTCCTGTTAACGTTTCCAAGAGCTCTTTTCATTGGAATATTGGACAGCCCATTTCTGGAGAAATCATGTCGACATTTGGATTGATCGAATACCAAGACGCAAGCCCGGAAGTTCGCGCGATCTACGACGACATCATGGCCACTCGCAAGACCGATTGGATCAACAATTTCTGGAAGGCCATCGCGCATGACCCGGCCACATTGAAACGCACGTGGGAAGACATAAAGCAAATCATGGCTCCCGGCGCGCTCGATCCCCTCACAAAGGAACTCATCTATGTCGCTGTCAGCGTGACCAACAACTGCCACTACTGCATCGCTTCGCACACCGCTTCTGCCTTCAAGAAGGGCATGACAGACGCCATGTTCAAGGAGTTGCAAGCCATCATCGGCATGGCCAACGAGAGCAACAAAATGGTCACGGGGTATCAGGTTGAAATTGACGAGCAATTTCGCCCGCCACTGAGTCGTTAGAGCAGGTTCCACCCTCAGCACGGCTGTCCTTCAGTACAGGTGTTTCCACGTCGATACGCACGTACTATGGCTGCACTGCTTCATCGCGGCAGAAGATCCAGGTATTCGGGGATTGCCCTGTTTTTACACGGGCAGAGCGAAAATTCCGCGTACCAAGTGAGCATCCTATGGCGCCATTCACCAAAGAAAACGAAGTCCTGACCGTCGCACCTCAGACTGCGGGTGCGCCAGCTTCGGCCACGGACTCGCGGCTGGAAGATAGAAGTAGCAAACCGCAACCCGTTGCTTTGGAAGTGCCTGTTACGGTGAACGGTGCTCGTACCGTCGGAGGGAGCGACAAACGCGAACCATTTTCTGAAACCACTAAGACCGTCCTCGTTTTCGGGAACGGTGCAGTAATCCGGCTGGGATCGCCTGTTGCAGCGGGCCAATTGCTCTTTCTGACCAACGAGAAAACGAAAAAGGAAGTGGTTTGTCAGGTCGTCAAATCGAAAAATTACAAGAACGTCAGCGGTTACGTGGAATTAGAATTTACGGAGTCGGTCGTAGGTTTCTGGGGGATGCGGTTTCCCAGCGACCGAATCGCCGCACATGCGCCTGCTCCGGCCACGACGGCTGCCACGAAAAGCGTTGCGGTCGCTCCGATCTCCGTCGCACCCAAGGTTCAGATTCCTGCCGTGAGCGCCACGCCGAAAACATCCGAACTCCACACGACCCCGGCTCCTCCGGTTGTGAGTTCCGGAGTGCAGGCCCGGCCCACCGAGACCAAGACAGTCGTGCCCTTCCCTATGAGTCCAGTTGCGACGCCCACCCAAGCGCCGTCCGCCTCTGCCTCGGCACCCCTAGTGACGAAGATCCCTGAATCACCGGCAATCCCCGCGCCTTCGATGTCCGCTGAGTTGACTTCTTCCATTGCAAGTTTGCTGAGCCCGCCGGAAGCGCTGCCGGCTCTGAACCCGACGACACTGCCCGCTCCACCGGTTTCATCAGGGAACAACCAGAAGTCTGCTGAGGGCACGGCCGAAAATTCCAGTGAAGAGCTGAAACTCCAAGCCGCGCGCCTTCAAGAACAACTCTCTTCTCTGCTCTTTAGCGCGGCTTCAGCCGCCACACCCGCGCCGCCCGTGCCCGGGCCCGATCCAAAGGCCGTGCCGGGAATAGCCGCGAAAGTTTTCGAAATGGCAAAAACGGAGCCGGTTTCCGCGAAGGTTGTACCGCCCGCAAAATCACTTCCTCCTCCGATCAAATCCTCTTTGGATACGGAAGAGGTGAAGATTCCATCGTGGCTCGAGCCGCTGGCGCGCAACGCAGCCGCTTCTACGCCGGCGCATGAATCGCTGGAGAAGGAAAAAAGCAAGCATGCCGCCGAAATTGCTGCGCATGAAGACCATTCTGCAAAGCCCGTTCCAGTGGCTGAAACGGTAAGCGCTCCTAAAGTCGAGCTGCCCGCGATCGGCAACTTACTCCCGCTGGACGAAGAAGTGGCCCAGCACGAAGGTTCTGCCGGCGGCTCGCGCAAAGGACTCCTGTTGGGAGCGATTGCCGCGGGGCTTCTGCTTGCAGCAGGAGGCGGGTGGTATCTATATCATCCAACAAACTCCTCGCGAGGGACGTCCGCGCCCACCCGTGCGGAGGCAAACATTTCATCGATTGCAACGGCTACGGTGCCTGCAACTTCGCAGCCAGCGACGCAAAATGCCCCCGAAACAACTTCCCGTTCGAACGAGGCCCCCATTTCGGGCGCTCCCGCAACAGGCGAGCGGCTACCGCAATCCCCGAACTCTGCGCTGCGTGCTCCAGTCATCCGCGACGATGCGCGTGGCTCTGCCTCAACCATTCCCGCCGCAGCCACGGAGCGGATTTCCAGACCAGCACCACAACCTGAGATCAAGAAACCCGCCCTCGGTGAAGTTCACTTGGCCACTCCAACTGTGAATCGTCCAGAAACCGCGCAAGATGAGCAGGTTGTCGCTCCAACAATTTCCACGAACAGCACAAACGCAAATTCCGACGGAATTGCCTCCGGACTCGCCGCGGGATCTGAAAAGCAGCCCGCAGCTCCCGAAGTTCCACTGCCTATAGGCGGCGATGTGAAGCCAGCCAGATTGCTCAGTGAAGCGGCTCCGGTTTATCCGATCATGGCGAAGAATCAACACGTGACCGGCGACGTGGTCATTGACGCACTCATCGATGCCAACGGACGCGTCACCACCATGAAGGTCATTTCCGGCCCAACGCTGCTGCATCAAGCCGCGAAGGATGCACTTAAGCAATGGAAATACCAACCGGCATCGCTTGATGGCAAACCTGTTTCGATGCACCTAACAGTCACGCTACAGTTCCGCATGCCATAATTTGCTTGGCTTCTGTGCTCCTGGGCTTCTTGAGCGCCGCTCTGCATCGGTAGGCACACCCACCTCATCATCGAGGGTTTGAGACAGGAAGGACGCGCGGAACCCGCATCTCCACTCCTGGAAGCATGGGAAATTGCTCATGCGGTTCGGTCTGATACCAATACGCAACCGAGTAATAGTTGTCTCCGCGATCGTTGGCGTGGCCATGCTCAATCGTTGCGCGCAGTGATTTCGTAAACGTAATCGGCGAGTCCAAATGGAACCGGTAAACCGACCATCGCCCGCCCTGCAGTTCCGCGCCGACAACGGGCGCTCCATATAGCCCGTAGGCGAAGGACTTCCCTCCAAAATCCCATGCGCCAAGAAAATAGTCTTCCGAGCCCGTACCATTTATCGATGGCAGCTTCTCGCCGTCCACAAAAAACATGTCGTCGCCTTCGCCCCACCAACCATCCTGATTTTCGATAACCGACATTGTGACTCCCGCGAAGTGTCCCCGCCCTGTCGCTTCCATCCAAACATAATTCTCTTTTCCGTCTAAATTGATCTTGTTATCGGGGAACGCCTTGTTAGGCACGGCCTGCCGGTACTGCGCGTGAAAATAGAGCGTATCCGCCGGCAGCGCCGATTTATAAGCCCTCAGATCGATGTTCCAGTAGATTGCTTCCGCACGTTCCTTCCCCTCGTTCGTCAGCGTGATGCGCGCATGCTTTTGGAAGGGCATCGGAAAAAAGCAATTCAGAGCCTTGCCTCCTCCCACCGAGAGAGGCACAGACTGATAAAGGATGTACTGCCCCAGCCCCAGCCCGAAAAAATCTCCAACCGGAGACTCCACGCTGGGCGAGCTCTCGCCGTCCCAATACATCCGCAGCACCATTTTCTTAAGGTGAAATCTCTCATCGCTCGCGATGGTCATCCAAACGTGTGAAATTTCGCCCGGCCCTGCTTCATCCAGCAACGTAAGCGTTGCTCCCGGGGCAAGCGGCCGGTAGTCGTCGTTGCCTCCCGTGCGGTCGTAGCTCGAGATGCGCTTCAAAATGTAGTCGTGCGGCCTTGTCAAATCCGAAAGCAAATCGGAGGGCGTTTGCGCGAAGACTGCCTGAGGCGCACCCGACCACAAGAATCCTAGTAGGACGAGCAAGGTTCGTTTCATTCTTTGTCTCCGGGAAGCTCGCATGCCGCAAGAATTTGCCCGGATTATAGCAGAGCCGTTTGTGCGCACATTGTTCGCGACGCAGATATTTATTCCTTGCCCTTTGCACACCCAGGACCAGCCTCTCTTGCAGCCAGCCGAGCAGGTTCGTATACTGGCGGCCCGGCCAAAAGCGAGTCTGGCAGGTCGGTCGATTTGCAATTCCAGCATTGGGGTAGCCTGCCAACCATCTCTCTTGGCCCAGCAACTGCATGTCGGTCCTGAGCTCTCTTCACAGGCCGAAGTGCGTATTCTTGATTGATTTCACTGCCGCCGCGCCTCAAAGGAGAGTTCCGCATGCCGCAAGCCCCCGTACCCGAAGAAATGAATGTCTACCAGAATGCCGAAGCGCGTTTCGAAGTTGCCGCGCAAAAACTTGGTCTCGAACAGGGCCTTTACCGCTATCTGAAATACCCCAAAAAAGAAATCACGCTTTACATACCAGTCGGCATGGACAATGGCCAACTCGAAGTTTTCACCGGCTATCGCGTCCTCCACTCTACCGTTCGCGGCCCCGGAAAAGGCGGCATACGATTTGATCCTGATGTTTCGCTCGACGAAGTCCGCGCGCTCGCCACGTGGATGACCTGGAAGTGTGCGGTTGTGAATATTCCTTTCGGCGGCGCCAAAGGTGGCATCATCTGTGATCCCCGCAAACTATCGAGAGGCGAATTGGAGCGTCTCACGCGACGCTACACCGCCGAACTTGCCGATTGGCTCGGCCCCGAACGCGACGTTCCCGCACCGGACATCGGCAGCGGTGAGCAGACTATGGCCTGGGTCATGGACACCTACGCCATGCACGTCGGCGAAGCCACGACTGCAGTAGTCACCGGGAAGCCCATCGAACTCGGGGGTTCCGCCGGAAGACGCGAGGCCACTGGCCGCGGCGTCATGATTTGCTGCGACAAAGCTCTGGCCAAGCTTGGCATGAATAAGCAGGGTTGCCGCGTGGTGGTTCAGGGGTTCGGGAATGTCGGCTCGCTTGCCGCGCAGCTCATGCAAGAGGCCGGCTACAAGATTATTGGCCTCGCTGATGTCGGCGGCGGCCTTTACAACGAAAAGGGCTTCGACGTTCCTAAAGTGATCGATTGGGTTTACACACAGAAGAAACCGTTGCCGGATTTTCCAGGTGGCGGCACGAAAATGTCCGCGCGCGATATTCTTTTCCAGCCCTGTGAGATCGCTATTCCAGCGGCCATCGAGAATCAAATCACTGAAAAAAACGCCCACCAAGTTCAAGCGAAGATTCTCTGCGAAGGCGCCAATGGTCCGACCACCTGGCAGGCCGACGCTATCGTCGATTCCAAGGGCATCTTCACCGTGCCCGATATTCTCGGCAACGCCGGAGGTGTCACCGTCAGCTATTTCGAATGGGTCCAGGACCGGCAAGGCTTCTTCTGGCGCGAGAGCGAAGTTAATGAACGGCTGCTCGACGTCATGGAAAGCGCGTTTGACGGCGTGGTCCGGTATGCCGAGGCGCATAAAGTCAACAATCGCATCGCCGCCTATATGCTGGCGATTGACCGCGTGGCCAGCGCGCTAAAGTTGCGCGGTATTTACGCTTAGTGTGGTACAGTGCGCCACGGGTTTCCGCTGGTGCGGGGACTGGGAATTTGTTTTCATGGGGGCGGCGAAACGGCCCGACCGAAATTTCGGGCGCGGAAGGAGTGTCTGCAGTGAACACTAACTCGCTCTGGCCCACCCACCAAAAAAGCGAACAGCAGCACCGCCTCGAAATCTGCAAAGTCGGCAAATGGATGTACGAGCGCGGGTTTATCGTTGCTTGCGAAGGCAATATCTCTGTGCGTCTCGACGAGGACCGGATTCTCACCACGCCCACCTGCATGAACAAAGGGATGCTCGAGCCACAAGATTTGGTAGTTACGAACCTTGAAGGCCGCCAACTTGCGGGTGAGCGCAAGTTCTCATCTGAAATCGCTATGCATCTGCTTTTCTATCGCATGCGCCCCGATGTGAATGCAATCTGCCACGCTCATCCGCCCACGGCCACCGGGTTTGCGGCCGCCGGCCGGTCCTTAAATCAGGCCCTCCTGCCGGAAGTCATTATCGGCCTCGGACAAATTCCGCTTGTGCGATATGCGACTCCAGGCACGCCGGAGCTCAGCGACGCGATGGAGCCCTTCGTCCCGCACTATGACGCGCTTCTTTTGGCCAACCATGGTGCGGTCACTTGCGGCCCCGATCTCTTAACCGCTTTTTTTCGTATGGAAACCATCGAGCATTTTGCCAAAATCGTTCTGGCTGCGGAATTGGCCGGCGACTCTGTCCTTCTCTCGGGCCGCGAAGTCGCCAAGTTAATGGCTGCGCGCGCGCGGTATTTTGTCAGCCCTCCCCCCGGCGGGGGCGCCGAACTCCCAGAAACCTGCGACAGCGGCGAATCTTCCGGTGCGCACGTCTCTCTTACTCGCGGAGAGCTCGATGCCCTCATCGATGAAGCCGTTCGCAAGGATCGCGCTCGCCGCTAATCGCAGCCAAATTGGCCGTCCAGTGTTGCCCCTTTTGTTTTTTTGAGGCACCCGCACTTCGTCTTTGATCATCTATTCAAAGGACTCGGCGAGCTGCGTTTCTGATCGCGCGGAGCAGCTTCCGCGGAAGCAGACTTCGCTATTTGAACGAAGGGGGGACTCACATGGAACCAAGGATTGATGCACGAAAATACGCTCCAGAAGCGCAGAAGGCGATGGCTGCGCTCGAAAAATACCTTGCCGAATGCGGCCTCGATCAGGGCCTCATTCACCTTTTGAAAATGCGCGCTTCTCAAATCAATGGCTGCGCCTACTGCATTGACATGCATTCTAAAGATGCCCGTGCTCTTGGCGAAACCGAGCAGCGCCTCTACGAACTTGACGCCTGGCGCGAAACTCCCTTTTACACCGATCGCGAGCGTGCCGCCCTCGCATGGACCGAAGCCGTCACTCTAGTCTTCCAGACGCACGTCCCCGATTCCGTCTACGAAGAGGTTCGCAAACATTTCAGCGAAAAGGAAATTGTGGATCTCACTTTCGTGGTGTCCACCATCAACGCCTGGAACCGCCTGGCCATTGCCATGCGCGCGGTGCCCGGCCATTACCGTCCGACTGTTTCCGCCGCTTCGGCTCGCTAGCTCCATCCGTCTAGCGGTTGCCGCGACTCCTCAATTATGTTGCCATCGAGGTGTCACAGCTCCCTCTTTTCTTCCTGACATCCAACTCCATCGAACACAATTATCTCACTCGGCCTTTAGCTAATTCTTTGGCATCACATTTCAAATCAAAAATCCACTGGGGAGATATTTGTCATGAAGACCAAGAATCTCGTGCTGGGCGGCATTCTGGCAGTCGCACTCGTTTGCTGCGGTTACGCGCTTGCCCAAGGGCCAGTCGTCAACATTGATTCACACCGGCATCCGAATCTCGCAGAAGCGCAGCATCACCTTCAGTAGGCCTATGGAAAGGTCGACGAAGCTCAGAGAGAGAACAAGGACGAGCTCGGCGGTCACGCAGCAAAGGCGAAGGACCTCATCGACGCTGCGGATCGCGAGCTGAAGGAAGCCGCCGAGTGGGCGGATCACCACAGATAAGGTTGGCTAGATGTGGCTGAGTTTAGAGCGAAAACTGAGCCGCTTCGCTCTGCCATCTTCAGGGAGAGCTGTTGCATCTCCCTGAACCGCGTTGACAGGCGAAGAAAAGGCGGCAATACTGGCTTTCCATGATTGGCCAGCTTCGCGGACGCCTCGCCGAAAAACGCCCGAATCAAGTCCTCGTCGATGTTGGCGGCGTCGGTTATCTCGTTCAGGTCCCGCTTTCTTCGTATGCCGCCCTCGGGGAACTTCACACGGAAGTTACTCTTCTTATCCACACGCACGTGCGCGAGGATGCCCTCGCCCTTTACGGTTTTGTTTCTTCTCGCGAAAAGCATCTCTTCGAGATGTTGCTCTCTGCTTCCGGTGTCGGGCCTTCTCTCGCGCTCAAGATCCTCTCCGGCATGAGCGTCGAGGAGTTGGTTCCCGCTATTCGTGGCAGTGATTTAGGGCGTCTCACCAAAATTCCTGGCGTGGGCCGAAAAACAGCCGAGCGGATGGTGGTGGAACTGAAGGATAAGCTCGAAGCCGTCGTGTTGGAGGCGCAGAGGCCCGCTGCCGCCTCGCCCGCGGGTGTAGAAGCGGATGTCATTTCCGCGCTGGTCAATTTAGGCTACGAGGTACGCGCCGCGGAGGCCGCGGTCCGAGAAGCGAAACGCGATGTCGGAATCGCGAATTTTGAGAAATTGTTGCGGGGAGCGCTCCAGTCCCTCGCGGCACCCAAAGGGCGCACGACTCATGCCGGCGCCTAGGCGGGACTTCCATTGTGAAAATAGAGCGGCCGGCCTGTACGCGGTCTTAAACTAAAGCGAACCGCAAACGATGACTGACGCAAGCGCAAAACGGATGCCAGACAGAAGAACAGAGCCGAGAGTCGTCTCCGGTGCGCCCTACGATGAAGACGTGCGCATAGAGGCCAGCGTCCGCCCCAAGCGTCTGGATGAATATATCGGCCAAAAGCGCGTCAAGGAAAACATCTCGATCGCTATTGAAGCCGCACGCAGCCGCGGCGAAGCTCTCGATCATGTTCTGCTTTACGGCCCGCCTGGCCTCGGCAAAACAACTCTCGCCCAAATCATCGCCAATGAACTCAACGTTCCTATCAAAACCAGCGCCGGTCCGCTGCTCGAACGCAAAGGCGACCTCACCGCTATCCTTACTTCTCTCGAAGGCAAGGAAGTCTTCTTTCTCGATGAAATTCACCGCCTCCAGCCAGCTGTCGAGGAAGTCCTCTATCCCGCCATGGAGGACTTTCGCGTCGATCTCATCATCGGCCAGGGCCCCGGCGCGCGCATTCACCCGTTTCAACTTGGCCATTTCACGCTCATCGGCGCCACCACGCGCGCCGGCCTGATCACCGCTCCTCTGCGCTCGCGCTTCGGCATCGTCCATCGCCTCGATTTTTACGTACCCGAGGATTTGCTCATCATCATTCACCGCTCCGCCAAAATCTTGAATATCCTGATGGATGACGGTGGCGCCGAAGAAATTGCCCGCCGCTGCCGGGGCACCCCTCGCATCGCCAACCGCCTTCTCCGCCGCTCGCGTGATTTTGCGGAAGTTCGCGCCGCAGGACGCATCACCCGCGCCGTAGCTCAGGAAGCCCTCGCCATGCTCGGTGTCGATGAATCCGGCCTCGACGAAGTGGACCGCAATCTCATGCTCGCTCTTCTCGACAAATACGCTGGCGGTCCGGTAGGCCTCGGCACGCTCGCCGCCACTCTCTCTGAGGAAGAAGACGCCATCGAGGAAATTTACGAGCCCTACCTCATGCAAATCGGAATGATCGATCGCACCCCGCGTGGCCGCGTCGCCACCGCCCGTGCCTACGAATACTTCGGCAAAGAACTCCCCAAACGCCAACCCCCTCTCTTCTGAACCAGCTCCTGGTTCTGCTGGTCGCGCGTGCTTTGAATTCGAATCCATTGACAACGATTTGGTAGACTGTTTCCGCCATGAGCGTAATCGACGAAGTTCTCCACGCAAATGAACTCTATTCTCGCACCCACGAGCTCCGCAGGCTCACTCCGCGCCCCGAGCGTCATCTCGCCGTGCTGACTTGTATGGATACGCGGCTTTCGACTCTCACTCTCGGGCTAAAGAATGGCGATGCCCACATCATTCGAAACGCCGGCGGCATCGTTACCGAAGACGCGCTCCGCTCTCTCGTTGTCTCCCATT
Source organism: uncultured Acidobacteriota bacterium (assembly GCA_963767755.1). Classification (GTDB taxonomy): domain Bacteria; phylum Acidobacteriota; class Terriglobia; order Acidiferrales; family UBA7541; genus Acidiferrum. Next base: position 45,666 of record CAVYFO010000038.1, read on the forward strand.
ATCTGCTGGACACGAAGGAATTCATGCTCATCAACCACACCGATTGTGGTCTGATGCATACAACCGAGCAAGACCTCCGCAACAGGATTCACAATCAAACAGGGACCGCCGCCGTCGCTCCCGCTTTCTTCTACGCATTCCAGAACATCGACGAAAATGTTCGCCATCAAATACAAAAACTTCGCACGCACCCCTGGATTCCCAAACAAGTTACTGTGCGTGGTTTCGTCTACGATGTCACCAGTGGACGTCTCCGCGAAATCACCGGTTGTTGACGCACGAATCGGCCGGCCGTTTCATGTGGCCAATTTTTTGGCCTAACCCTCGCGTTATTCGTACCGCAGAGCAATAATCGGGTCCACGCGCATCGCCCGCCGTGCCGGGATATAGCAAGCCAGCAGCGCGACGCCTGTCAGTAGTACCGCCACCAGACCAAAAGTAATCGGGTCCGCGGCTCCCACGCCGTAAATGATTTTTGCAATCAGTCGCGTCAATCCTAGCGCCGCCACGATTCCGATTCCCACCCCCACAAGCGTGATCCTCATTCCCTCGCCCAGCACCATCCGCAGCACATCTGCGCTGGAAGCGCCCAGCGCCATGCGCACCCCGATCTCGTGTGTCCGCTGTGCCGCCAAGTAGGAAATCACTCCATAAATCCCTATCGCGGAGAGCGCCAGTGCCACCATTGAAAACACGCTCAAGAGCATCATCGCCAGGCGCTGCGTGGCAATCGAGCTCGCCACCACGTCCTCCATCGGCCTCACTTCATAAATGACGGAACTCGCATCCACTCCCTGCGCCGCTTGCCGAATCGAGTTCACGACCCCCATGGGCGTTCCCGCCGTTCGAGCAACGTATTCCCCGCCGTGCTGCAGCAGCGTCCAGAACGGGTCAGGGACCTGCCATAGCGGAAGATACATCTGCGCCTGCAAATTCTGATTCTGCTTCGAGCCCAATCCCCAATGCTCGACGTGCCCCACCACTCCTACGATCTCCGCCTGAAAATTCAGGAACGCCAGATTGACGCGCTTCCCGATCGGATCCTCATTTGGAAAATAGGTATGCGCGAAGTCCGCGTCCACCAACATCACCATCGGCGCGTGCTCATCGTCCCGATCCGTAAAGAGCCGCCCGCGCTCCAAAGGAATTCGCATCGCGTCTTGGTACTGCGGCGTCACGAGATAAAAGAGCGCAAGGGACATTTCCTGTTCCGTCGCCGGCTTAGGCTTTCCTTCCACCCAGAACGGCAATTCCGAATCGCCCGACATCGGCAGCGACCCGCCCGTCATGGCCACATCTTCCACTCCCGGCACATTCCGTATTTGCCGCAAGGTCTCCCGGTATTTGGTGCGAAGCTGATCCGCCGTGACTCCCTGGCCAAACGTCGACGAAATACTGAATTCGAGAACGTTCTTCGGACTGAATCCCGGATTGATACTCCAGAGCGCCGCCAGGCTTCGAATCATCAATCCCGCGCCGATGAGCAGCACGACAGCCATCGCCATCTCCACGGCCACGAACACGCTCTGCGTCCGATGCCTCGATCCACTCGACCCGCGTCCGCCCTCTTTCAGCGTTTCGTGCATATCCGGCCGCAATGTCTTCAACGCTGGCACAAGCCCGAACACGATCCCCGTCACCACGGAAATCCCCACGGTGAAAAGCAGCACGTGCCCGTCAATCCCAATGTCTTCCACTCTCGGCAACGTCTCCGGCAGCGCGGCAAGCAGAGCCTTCGTACCCCACTTCGCGAGCAGCAATCCAATCGCGCCTCCGGTGATCGACAGCATCACGCTCTCTGTTAAAAGCTGCCGAATCACCCGCCCCGGGCTCGCTCCCAGCGCTGACCGTATCGCAAACTCACGGAATCGCCCTGTCGCCCGCGCGAGCAACAAATTCGCCACATTCGCGCACGCGATCAGTAGCACAAAACTCACCGCTCCCAGCAGCACCAGCAAAATGCCTCGCACGCTCCCGACCACGTCTGTCTTCAGCGGCACGAGCGTCACACTGGTATCTTTGTTCGTCTCCGGATAGGCCGTCGCCAGGTTCGCCCCAACCGAATTCATATCCGCGACCGCTTGCTCAAACGTCACTCCCGGCTTCAGCCGCCCAATCGCGTTCGTTCCCATGCTGATTCCGCGATTCAAAAATGTTGGCTCTGTCCACTGCCCGATCGGAACGTACACGTCGGATGGGCTCAAATCCGCAATTTGTGACTTTGCCACTCCGATTACCGTATAACCCTTGCCGTTCAGCGCAATCCTTTTCCCCAGAACGTCCCGCGAGAAACCGAATTTCCTCTTCCAAAGGCCGTCCCCAATGATCGCCACGGGCGCCGCTCCCGGTTTGTCCTCTTCTGGCAAAAAGTATCGTCCCAGTATGGGATTGACGCCCAGCGCCGGAAAAAAATCCGCCGAAATCATGTGCCCATGCAGCCGTTCCGGCTCCCCTTCGCCCGTCATGTTGTACTCTTCGCCCCGGAAAGCCCCCAGCTTGGAGAACGAATGGTTGTCTTTGACCCAGTCCAGAAAATTCGGATAGCTGATCGAACTTTCCTGGAACTCCGCCGTTTTCGAATAGACGGCCACCAGCCGGTCCGGATTCGGAAACGGCAGCGGGTTCAAGAGCACGCCATTCACTACCGAAAACAGCGCCGTATTCGCACCAATCCCCAGCGCCAGCGTCAACACCGCAATCGCCGTAAATCCCGGGTTCTTCAGCAACACCCGCAACCCATATCGAATGTCTTGCCAGAAACTCATCATTGTTCACCCCAGCTCATGATTCTTCGCGGACTTCCGCCACTCTCCCGGAGATACGCCCCACTGCAGATATTTGTTCCCGCAAACTAGGACAGACACTCTTGTCTGTCTCTTTCGCCACCAAGGGATACGCTCGTTCCTCGGCCCTTCATCATGAAGACGCCGTTCGCAGGCGTTCCTTAACTTCCTCGGCATTCGCCTAAGTTGAATCCGCCAGTTGTATCCAGAGGAAGGACAAACTAAAGTTCACTAATGCGTGGAGCCTGCAGCTCTAAGCCGCGTCCGCCCACGCTCCATACATGCCCACTGTGTTCTTATCGCTCGGCTCAAATATCGGTGACCGCAAAGACAATCTTCACGCCGCAATAGCTGAGCTCGCGCCAGCTGGTATAGAAATCAAAAAAGTTTCTTCGCTTTACGAAACCGAGCCCGTCGACTATCTAGATCAGCCCTGGTTTTTGAATTGTGCACTGGAAGCCGAAACAGAATTGCCACCGCAAGCGCTCCTGCGCGTTCTGCATTCCATCGAATCGCAGCTAGGCAGCAAGAAAGAATTCTCCAAAGGCCCGCGCAAAATCGATCTGGATATCCTGCTCTACGGCGAGGAAACGCTCGACTCTCCCGATCTCCAAATCCCCCACCCCCGCATGCTATCGCGCCGCTTCGTCCTAGCTCCGTTAGCAGAGATCGCTCCAAATCTCCAGCACCCGTCCTGGTGCTCGACGGCCGCTCAATTGTTAGCCCAATCCTCCGACAAGAGCCAAGTCCGCAGTTTGTAGGGGCACAGCACGCCGTGCCCGTCTTTTCCTGCCGCGCTGCCCTAATCCTAGGAAGTCCGATGCAACAACAACCGATGCAACATGATGGCTTTCGACTCAATCGATTCCAGTTCAATCAACGAAAGCCTCCCTTCGGTAATCTCCCTCCACCGGTAGACCCCCGGCTCGCTCTCGACAATCTCGCGCCCATTCAATCCCCGCAAGAATTCCCGTGCATCGGAAATCGCCGCCGTCTCCCGGTAACCCGGCCGCGCCAGCGCCTCCACCGCGTAGCTCCGCAGCAATTTGCTCCAATAATGCTCAAACAACTCCCCCGAAGCGAAAATGTCGCTCCAAGCCACCTCCCCGCCATACGCAACCACCACCCCGACCACGGGCTCTCCCTTCAACCCCAGCGTCTCCCGGTCGAACCGCCGGCGCAATTCCTCGACAAACTCATCCACCGAGGCTCCCACGCGGCTCTGCTCATAGATTTTTGCGTAAGACTGCGTCGGCGCCGCCGTCGCAATCGCATCTCCGATCGCCTCTTCGCTCAATGTCGGAGGCGGAGGTGGTGCCGCCTCTGGTCTGCCGGCGATCGCCATCGGTGCCGTTCTGGCTCGTGGTAAAGTCCCCGACCGAACCGCGTCCCACACTTCATTCTGGTCCTGCGCCACAGCTGCCTGCTCTCGCACGCTCGGATGCACAATCGTCTTCGCCGCCCCAAATTGCGCACTCGCCCCAGTCCATCTCCCATGCTCCACGCAAAACACATCGAGCGGCAGCGGATCCGACCCAACCGGCACAATCCGGTCTTTCCCAATAATCCTGTCCTGCTTCCCTCCGCTTACCAATTCGCCCGCCAGCAATAGCAGCGACCTCTTGCTCCGATTGATCAGCACAAGCTGGTTCACGCTCGCCCCGCCGCTGTACTGAGGCGCGTACACAGGCCTGCCATCGCGCGTCCGCGCCAGTCCCATCGCCCCTTGTTCGCTCACGATAACTTCCCCGCTCGAAAGCCCTTCATCCAGTGTCAAAAACTCCGAAGTGTCCTGGTTCGAAGAACTTACAACCGGGAAAATCGTGATATTTTCGTAGGAAATCGGATCCAGCAGTCGCCAGTTCCCTTCCGGCCTCCCCGGCCCAGCATTCCCCGACGCCCCAATTAGCGCCAACCCTCCCAAAGCCCCAATGCCAAAAAACGCCGCGCAAATCGTCCCCAACATCGTTCTCAAACCCGTCCGTTCCATATAACCCTCCTTCGCGCGCCTCGTCGAGCACGCAACTCGGTCTTAGAACGAAGAGGCTCGGATTTCTTGCACACCCGGCGTTGCGGTTCTTGCCTCGCATGTACCCTCCCCGAACGTCTCTTTGATACTGCATAATCGCAGTCAGAGGGCGAAGGCTGATGCGACAACTCTTCGCGGTAACTCGCACTCGTAGAGGCGCCTGGAAACAGGGGTGCGCTCCGGAAGATCAGCAGGACTGGGCCTCCCATGCCGCATTCATGAATGGACTTCACGCCGAAGGGTTTGTTTTGTTTGGAGGTCCGCTCGAAGGCACATGCGACGTTTTATTGATCATCGGTGCGGATGATGCCGAAGAGATTCGCTCTCGTTTGGCCGCGGACTCGTGGAGCCCCAATGGACTGCTTCGCATCGCGCAAATCGCCGCATGGACAATCGGGCTAGGCAAGATCAATGCCTGAACCGGGCCCCAATTCCAATTTGCTATCTTGGGGCGAGCGGGTTCCGCTAGGACTTAGGCGGCCGCAGCTCGTATTCATGCGGAGGCTCCGCCCCCAGCAAATACCGCACGAAGTAGTCCCAGCGGCGCCGCGTCATGTAGAGCGTCTCGCTGCCATAGCCGTGGTGCTGGTTGGGCAAGAGCAATAGGTCGAAGTCCTTGTTTGCCTTAATGAGGGCGTCCACGACGAGCAGCGTGTTGTACGGCGGCACGTTGTCGTCCATCGTGCCGTGCGCCAGCAACAAATGTCCTTTCAAGTTCTTGGCCATGCTTTCGTTCGCCTGATCGTCGTAGTTTGTCGTCCCATCCGCATTCTTCACGAGCAGTCCCTGATACCGCTCGCCCCAATCGTCCTCGTACTCCCTATTGTCGTGGTTGCCGGACTCCGAAATTCCCACCTGGAAGAAATCTGGATAGCGAAACATGGCGTCCGCAGTGGCATATCCTCCGCCCGAATGCCCGTAAATCCCCGCGCGGCCGATATCAATCCACGAATACTTCTCCGCCAGTTGCTTCATCCCCGTGATTTGATCGGGCAGCGTGTTGTCACCCATATTTCCGTAATAAAAATCGTGGAATTTCTTCGAGCGCAGCGGATTCCCCATCCCTTCGATTTGCACGACCACGAAACCGAGCTCCGCAAGCGACTGAGCATCACCTCGTCCAGGAGAAAACCCCCAGTTGCCGACGCTGCCGCCTTGCGGCCCCGGATAAATATTGTTGATGATCGGATATTTCTTCGCGGGATCGAGATTCGTGGGTTTGTACATCAGCCCATAGAGATCCGTCTCGCCGTCCCGCGCTTTCACGGTGATAGGCGTCGGCGGTTGCCAGCCCGTCGCCAACAGCCGCGAGATGTCCGTCTTGGCCACCGTCGAATGCAATTTCCCCGCATCATCGCGCACCACCGAAACATTCGGCACGTCGGGTCTCGAGTAGTCATCGACAAAGTAGAGCCCCGATGGCGAAAAGCTGATTTGATGATTCCCATCCTCCGGCGTCAGCAAGGTAAGATTCCGTCCGTCAAATCCAATCCGATACAAGTGCGCGAAATAAGGGTTCTCGCCTTTTTCGCGGCCGTCCGCCAGAAAATACAGCAGCCGCTTCTTCTCATCCACTTGCAGCAGTTGTGTAACCACCCAATCGCCGTCCGTGATTCGATGTTTCAGTTCCCCGGTTGCGAGGTCGTACAAATAGAGATGTCCCCAACCGTCCCGCTCGGAAAACCAGATCACCTCGTTCGATTCCGGCAAGTATCGCCAATTCACTCGCCCCCAACCCGATTCATACTGCGTGGCCGCCTGATCTTCGAAAACACCGCGCACCGCGCCAGTCTCCGCATCGGCCACACGCAAATGCTCGTCTTTGTGGTCGCGCGAAGTCGATACAAACGCCAGATGTTTCGCGTCGGGGCTCCACTCGACATCGTCCCAGGCGCTCCCGCGGCACTCCACATCATCGCAAAGTGTCGAACGATGCTGGTCCGGCGCCATTTGCAGCCGAATCACTTTCGGCCCAGCAAGATCGATGATTACGCGTTGGATGGTGGTCACTACGGCATCTCCGGGCAGTGGATACTTCCACGCCTGCAACACCGGATGCCCGACCTTGGTTTCCACAAGATACATTTCGCCGACCCCGCGCTGGTCCTGCTGGAACGTCGCGATTTTCTTGGAATCCGGCGACCACAAAAGAACGGGCCTGTCGCTATGAATCCAGCCAGCGTTGTCCGTTGCATAGCCAAAATCCTTCACTCCATCCGTCGTGAGTTGCGTTTCTTTGCCGCTCGCAACATCGCGTACCCAAAGGTTGTAATCGCAAATGAAAGCGGCTTTCTTGCCATCTGGAGAAAGCTCTTCCGGAGCAGCCGCGCCCTCCTCCGCGCGCTTGGGCTCTGTGGTGCAGCGATTCGCTTGCAAATCGCAATCCCAATGCTTGCCTTTTGCCTGGAACGAAATGGCGTGCTCGTCCGCGGAAAACTCAAAGCTCATGAACGGCAGGTGCGCCGCTTCGTAGGTAGTTCCCGCAGCCGCAGACAGCGCCGCAGCCAGCTTGGCGTGATCAAACGCAGGCCGCCTCGTGCCACGCGCCGCGTCATAAATCACAAACTCGACTCCATCCGGTCCCAAGTCGCGGTACCAAAAGCGCTCGCCTGGCAGCCACTTTGCCCGCACGTCGTGGTAGACCAGCGGCCGCGTGTTATACGACATGAATTTTTCAGCGCGCTGATAATCTGCGGCAGTCAAAGCGCGCTGCCCCGGGGCTTCGGTTTGCCGCGCGGCGCCTGGCATCGCCAAACAAACGGCCGTCGCCCCCAGCAATCCAACTCGGAACACTCGACTAGCTATCGCCACTGGAAGTGCCATACATTTCCTCATTCTTGCCGCACAATTTTCGCGCAGCCCAGCCAACTTGGACGCGGTAGCATCGCGCCTGCGCGGTATGGAAGTCAAGCAAGGTCGGCATTTGTAGCACAGCCAATCCTAGCTGTGTGGCTTTTCCACCCAGGTTTTCCGCCGATTTCGCAAAAGGAACCCACCGCCAGGATTGGCTGTGCCACCGTCAAGCAAACTAAGAATCGCGCAAGAATTGTTCGATGCGCAAGCGGGCAAGACAAGCGCGCGAGTACAGACGGGAAGAAGAACTGTCCGAGCAGTCTGGTGTTAGCGGTCTGACCCGCCCAAGTTCGTGCGGGGTTTGTTTCGCCTGGTCGAGGAGGATTCGGCTTCCTGCTTTTCGTACTCGGCGAGCTCTTCGTCACTGTAAGAATACGAATCGCGCGAAGCGAACATCGAGTTGGATCGCCCGGCTTGTTTTTTCTTTTTGCGGATAGCGCCGAATTCGTGCCGCACCTGCCGAATCGGCCCTTCGATGGCTTTCACTTCCACAAGCAGGTCGCTAACCTTTTCCAGGAAGTCGTGCAGGTGGAAAGGACGCACGACGTATGGCGCGCGGGCAAGCTCCAATTGGCTCACAAATTGGCTCCCGGCCATTTCCGGCACGAGATAGAGAACGCGGATGCGCCCCCCCTCCTCATGCGAGACGCTGGCGAGCTCACGCAGTGTGACGAAAAGCGGACTTTCCATGCCGGCTATCGCGATGTTAGCTATCACGAGAGACCACTGGCCGGACTTCAACTCGCTCAGAAGCAGCTTGGGATCCTGGACCAGGCGGACCCGCCATCCCTCGGAATCGAGGATTTGGCGCAACGTACCCTTGTTCTGGTCATCCTCATCCAGAATAAGGATGCCGATTTGGCTCGGCTGGACGGGCGGAACGGTCGCCATCCATCAAGTATAGCGCTCCGTGGGAAACGCAAAATCAAGCTAGCAAGGGGCTGCCGCGTATCGGCCAATGCCGGACCAATCCAGTCCGAAAGGACAGGTCCTAGATGGGAAACACGGATTTTCGCGGGTTCAGAGGCTGAGCCGCCCGGGCTTGCCGGTTGCCCTGAAAGTAAGAACGAGCCGAATTTCTCTCCGCAGAATCGGGCCGGCCAGGGCCTCATTGCCCTATTACGTAGTCAGACCCATTGTGGATTTTGACTTGGCTGGTGCCATCCCAGAACACTCGATAGATCGCCGCTGCCTGGCTCTTGGCGTCGCGGCCGGTGAAGAAAATCTGGAGGCCATCCCCTGACCACTCGGCGTCATTGGTGAGCATATGGGGCGGGCTGAGAAGCACGCGGCGCTTGGAGCGCACCTCAAACTCGAAGAAAGCTGGACCAGGAAGGAATGTGACTTGTTTCACTTTTGCGTCGCTCTTGCCCGCGGCATCCTGGTCGGCAGCCTGTTTCCGGGCGGCTTCTTTTGTGGCCGCTGCAGCAGCCGCAGGTTGGAGTTCGGCCGAAACAAGCAGCAAGTCCGGATTGAGCGGGTGAATCCTCACCGTATTCCCGCTCGTCACGCTGAACTGCTCTTTGCCATACAGGTCCGCTGTGGGAAGGGTCTGCTTCACGATTCCGTCATCGCCAATCCAGGTAAGGTTTTGCAGGTCGCTGGCAAGAACCGTATGCGCGTCCGCCCATCCATACAGGCTGACCTCATCACCTGGATACCAGGGTGCAGCCTTGGCAGGGTCGTCCGCAGGCATCGCCCAGACTTGCCACTTTCCCGCAACGTTCTCGAGAAAGGCGATCCTCGAGTCGTCGGGTGACCAAAACGGCGCACTGACAGTGGCTCGAATCAACTCCGTAACGCGGCGCGTCTCGAAGTCGAACTCATTGAGGGTCCTCATCGGCGACGGCTCTACGTCGAGGACATACAACAGCTTCTTGCCGTCATGCGACAGGCACAGGTCGTGGCCTGCATTTCCGGGAATGCTCCGGACATAGGAGCCGCGTTTAACGATCATCTTACCTGCATCGGTAATGTAGGCCGCAGCCGTAGGCGATTTGAAGTGTGTCACCGTAGGTGGCACGGGCTTGGCGGTGGTGTCATCGTCATCGTCGGTAGGTTGGTTGTTTATTCGGGGAAAAAGCTCCGTGGCCACCCTAGCGCAGCCTTCCAAGGAACCGATCTGGGCGTGCTCGACGGACGCGGTAAAGCCGTACTTCGTCGTCGAAGTCGCATCCCCGCAATTCCCTCGGGTCAGATGAACGGCTACTGCCGCGCCTGTCTGCGAGTCTGTGGCTTTGTAGGTCCAGATATCGGGACCCTCGCGCGTAACGTCACTGGGGTCCAACGGGATAGGGGGATATCCGACCCGGTCCATGCGCTCCGGCCCTTTTTGACCGATGCGCAGGCTCCAGGAAAGGTCCTTTCCTTCTACCAAAAGGAGTATTGGGAAGTGACTCGATTGCGGAGCAGCAGGTCCGACCGGAGGCTTCGTGGCTTGAGTGCCTTGTGAGGAAGAGGGCGGTTGAATGCCAGATTGCGGGGCAGGCCGCTGAGGCTGGGGCGGTTGCTGGGCCTCGGAAGGACACAAAGAAGCCGAAACGAAGATGACGGACGCACTAAGAAGAAACCGTGCTCGTGGGGACAGTCGCACGCCAAACCTCCGGAGCTAGCAGAATACCTTCTGGCTGCTGAGCAAACAATCCAGACGGGGAGCAAGAATAAGCAGCGTTGGGCAATAGGATAAGGGTGCGACTGCTAACGAAGAAAAAGCGAAAAGTTCTTGACATAGCGAACAAAAAGCGAAATACTTGCCCCGTGCTTCGAGGTGGGCTATGTCTCCAGTTCGTTCCTTCACGGCGCGGTCCTTTGGTATTCCGCGCCGCCGCGCGACACAATCCACGGCAACACTCTTTCCTGTAAGCCCCTATGCGACAAGTCCAAAACCAAGGGCCGGTGATTCGCAAGCCAGCGTCCAAGATGTCCAGGACAGGCGCGTTCGTGATACGCAGGTCCAGGACAACGCAGAGGCTGCGGCGGATGCCGGCTCAGGCGGCGGCACTTCGGGTTACACCACGGCGGTTTGCCCCCCGCCGACCTCTCACGAGGCGGCTCCCCACGGCCTTGAAAGCCGCGCGGACAGCCGGGCCCGGGATGCGGCCGTACCGCTGGTGGGCATTGCCCGCCTCGCAGCATGTTCTCCACCAGCGGAGCGCCAACGAAAATCGCAGCAGAGGCCGGAGTATTTTTTGCTGCCGGTGAAATCGATCCTGAACCGGTGCGATTCTAAGCGTGTGCCGTTCGAATGGACCATCAATCCGTACCGCGGCTGCGAATTCGGCTGCAAGTATTGCTACGCCCGCTACACGCATGAGTACATGGAGCTGGACGGCGGCGAATTCGAACGAAAGATTTATGTGAAGCAGGATGTCGGCCCACTGCTAGCGTACGACGTCTCCCACAAGTATTCGTATGAGTCGGAAGGTTCGCATGGCGAAAGGCCGGAACACATCGCTATTGGAACGGCGACAGATCCGTATCAGCCCGCGGAGCGCGAGTATCGCGTGACGCGTGCGTGCCTCGAGGAGTTGGCCAAGCGGGAAGGACTGAGCATTTCGGTCATCACGAAATCGAATCAGCTCGTTCGCGATATCGACCTATTCAAAAAGATTGCTGAGCGATCGGAGTTGTCGCTTAACATCACGATCACCACGCTTCGGACAAGGCTGGCGCGATTGCTCGAGCCGCGCGCACCGAGGCCGGATTTGCGTCTTGCGGCGGTGCGCCAGCTAAGCGAATCGGGATTGCGTGTCGGCGTCTCGGCCTCGCCCATCGTTCCCGGAATTACGGACCGCGACGGCGATTTGGAGTCCGTGGCGGAGGCCGCGAAAGCAGCGGGCGCGCAATGGTTCTGGTCGGGCGCGCTTTTTCTGATGCCCTCATCCGCAAAACAGTTTTTGCCGTTTATCCGGGAGAAGTTTCCGAAACTGGCAAAACAGTATGAACAGTGGTACGCGAAGAATGGCTACGCGCCCGAGGAATACCGCAAGAAAATGTCGCATCGCGTCGCGCACATCAAGCAAAAGTATGGATTCAATGCGCGGCCGCAATACGAGTCGCACAGCCCCAGACCCCGCATGCAAATGAAGCTCGGCTGGGACGCGGCCTCAGTCGCCGCGCAATGGCAGGGCATGCGTTCCTGCACGACGGGTTAGGGAATCGGAGAGTGAACCTGTTTGTGTAACCCACCATGCCAGAAGCAAGCGGGCCGAACTTAAGTAGGGTGCGTCAGCCTACGACCCTGGCGGAAGATGAGCTTCGAAGTAGCCAAGGATGTTCGTGTACACGTCGAAGGTGGTGCCTGGGCCTTCGAAGATACCGTGAGTACGGCCGGGATAAACGCGCATATCAAACTGCTTGCCGAGCGAAATCAATTTGTTGACCAGCAGCTCGAATCCTTGGAAGTGCACGTTGTCGTCGCCGGAACCATGCATGACCATCAAATCTCCACGCAGGCCGTTAGCAAAATTGATCGCGGAGCTTTCTTCATACGCTTTTGGACTGTCTTGCGGCAATCCCATGTACCGCTCCTGATAGATGCTGTCGTAAAGACGCTGGTCCGGCACGGATGCGACCGAAACGCCCACGCTGTAAATTTCCGGGTAGCGAAACATCAGATTGAGCGTCTCCGTTCCACCGCCGCTCCAGCCCCACACGCCAACACGCTTCACATCAATATAAGAGTGCGATTTTTCGAGCGACTGCAGCGCGGCCGCTTGCTGCTGAGACGACAGCGGGCCCACGTTTCCATAGACGATCTTGCGCCACTCGCGGCCGCGCGGCGCCGGCGTGCCTTGATTGTCAAAGCTGGCCACCACATACCCGGCGCTTGTCAGCGTGCGATCGAACGTGGACGGCCAGCGATCCGCGGTTGTTTGTCCAGCGGGCTCGGAATAGACATTCACGATCAGCGCATATTTTTTCTCGGGATCGAAATCCGGCGGCTTCATCAGCCAGGCATCCACCGTCAAGCCGTTTCCGGCGTCCACTTTTAGAAATTCCGCAGGCCCGCTTGATAAGGGCTTGACGCGCTCCGCCAGCGCTGAATTGTCCGCCGTGCGCCGCATGACCCGGTGATCCGGCAAATGAACCACTTCAAATGCCGGCGGCACATCGAATGAAGAGTAGCTGTGGAAAGCCCATTCGCCATTCGGCGAAATCGTATAGGAGTGCGTGCCAGGCTGATTGGGCGTCAAGCGTTCCGGCGCAGCCGAGCCATCCATTCGCGCGCGATAGAGATAGCGCTGCGTCGGATTGTTAGGCGATGCGATGAAGTAAACCCACTTGTCATCCGGGGTGACACGGTCCACACTGACGACGTCGAAATTTCCTTGTGTCACGAGTTCGGCTTTGCCGGAATCGCGCGCCACGCGATACAAATGCCGCCACCCGTCTCGTTCGCTCAGCACGAGAAATTCGCGCCCCTGATTGATCCAGACGACGGACGGATTCACGTCAACCCAAGCGCGGTCTTCATCCACAAAAACTGTTTGCGAGGCGCCAGACGCAGCGTCGGCGAGTAAAAACTCATTTCTATTCTGCAGCCGGTTCATGTGTTGCAGCAAAACGTGGCCGGAATCAGCCCAGCCCATGCGGGGAATATAGAAATCATGGGGATCTCCAGCCGTTTGCATCCAGACGACTTGCCCACCCGCAGCGCTCGCAACGCCGACGCGAACCCCAGAGTTTGGAGTCCCTGCGAGCGGATAGGGATAATGTAGCGTCTGAGGATACGGGCCCGTCTCTGGATACGGGATTCCGGTGACGATCTCGCCCCTCGGCGCGCCAAGATCATAGATCAGGGTGTAGTTTCCGACGCCGACAGTGTTGAATTGCCAAAACGCGATGGCGCGGCTATCGGGACTCCATTCGAAGCCATCGCGAATGTCAAATTCTTCCTCGTTCACCCAGTCGGAAGTTCCGTTGATAACCGTCTCCGAGCCATCGTGTGTCAGCTGCATGATTTTCCCGTCGGCGAGATCTTCGACGTACACATTGTTTCCGCGAACATACCCAACCTTGGTGTTGTCCGGAGAAAATTTGGCGAACATTAAGCTCGATGCGGGAGCATTGCCGCCGAGTTTGCGCAAGGCGCCGCTCTTCAAATTGAGAACCCAATAGTCTCCACGCGTGTTCTCGCGCCACACGGTCTTAGAATTTGTGAAAACCAGAACTTGATTCCCATCGGAGGACACGTTGTAATTTTCGACGGGAAGAGGCGTTTTCTCTCCAGCGCGAATCAGCCGATTGGCGGCAACCAGGATTTCCCGCGCGCCGGTCGCGGTCTGGTAACGAACGATGTCGCTTCCCGCGCCCGTTCCGGAAGGCTCCAACGCCAGATAATAATCTCCGCTTCCCAGCCATTCGCCTCCTCGAAAACTTTTTACGCGAAATTCCGGATTGGCCATGGTCCGCGCCACAAGTTTGGCCGCCGTTTCGCGTTCTTGTGCCCGAGCGGCAGGAGGGGAAGCAATCGCGCCGACAACGCTGAATAGCATCAGCGCGGCAAACGAAACAAACTTGTTCCCTCGTGGCGTTCTGCTCCACACACAAGACCCGTGCGTCGCGTCAAGCATTTCAGCCTCCGTTAACGATTTGCGGAAAAAATACTAACAGATTCCGTTCTCTGCGCTTCGCCCAACAAGCGATGCCACTTGATCACGATGCGGGATTCTCTGCTTTTCAAATCGCGGTCGGCGGGCAATCAGTCGCACAAGAATCGTTAGAATCCGTTGGGTAGCCGCGTTGAACGACGTCACTTTTACTTAGAATCTGCCGATGCGGATTCGCACGGCCTCCGGCTCCTGGTGGAAGTTCAAACCCCGGTCTGTTTCGTCGCCGTTCAGCAGGCGCGACATCTTCCACACGCCGTTTTCGTAGGAGCCCTCTTCGGCCGAAAGTATCTGCATATGCAACCACGGCAAGCGCCCCGGCAGGTGCAAACTGACGCTGGCATCCACTCCTGTCACCAGGAATTCATCAGGCCCAAGTTGCGCCACCAGAGCAACGCCGTGGGCGTCAGGTGTGCCTAGCGGCCGTCGGCCATCGTACTGAGGAAATCCGAAGGACACGGTCGCTTGCCAAGCGCCGAAGTCCAGCTCCTGCCGGGCCTGCCCGGGCTCCTCGACGGAAGTTTTCAGCTTGCCCTCGAAATTCAGCTTGGCAATTTCCCGGTCCATTGGGCCGAGCAATGCAAAATTCCTCGCATGCGCTTTGATGGGCTCGTCGCCCAGGATGTTCCATCCTGTCTGGTCCACTCCAAAAGGAGCAAATCCGATGCCGCCCTCTCCCAAAGCCGTGAAGAGAAACTTGGCAAAACTGTCGGTCCTTCCGATTTCGGGAATTAACAGAGGATTGTCGGGCTGACGGTAGGCGTTGATGACGTCCTGAACAAATCCGGCATCGTTGGCATAGATGTCAGGAGCAATCGCGTCCAAAGACGGAGCCAGCTTGCGCCATAACTCCACAAACTTTTGCACCGCGCCGCCGCTGGGGTACTGAATGCCGGGAAGGAGCATGGCCCTCTGAGGCAATTCCGCCGGCGGGTAACTGAGCCAGACATTCATGTAAAGCGGAATCGCGAATTCAGCCTTGCCCGCGGCGGCAATTTCATTGAGGTAGTGCGCCTGGTGGTACAGCTGGAAAATCTCGTCCGCCTCGGAATCAAAGACCTGGCTCCACGTCCCCGGAGACTTGTGCACGATGGCCAGCAAGTCCGCCGGGACCTGGCCGGCAAATTCGGCGTTTGCCTTGGGAGAAAAATCGCGCACGCTGCCGATGGTGCCTGATTCGTTTTCCACCTGGACCATCAGGACGGTGTGTTCCGCTCCATCCAGAACTTTCAGATGTCCCATGAGCGCCGTGAACGCCGCCTTATCCGCCTCTAGATTTGCTCTCGAATTTGCGCTGAGCACATCGATGGGATCGCCCTGCGCGTTGATCACACGCGGGTACATTTTCGGATCAGTCTTGATCCACTGCGGCACGTAGTGCATGTTCCCGTTTTTCCAAGTGCCGAACCAGAGCAGCACAAGGTGTAAGTCGTGCTCGCGCGCGCCTTTCACCAGCGCGTCTACATTCGTAAAGTCGAATTGGCCCGGTTGCGGCTCCATTTGTTCCCAATAAACCGGCGCTTCCAGCGTGTTGGCATGCAACGCCGCGAGCGATTGCCACACTTGAGGCAACTCAGAAGGCCACGCGCTGGAATTGTGAATTTGTCCGCCTAAAATCAGATACGGACTGCCGTCCACCATGAGCGCCCACCGTCCATCCTTCTGGATTATTTTGGGAGCATCCGCAGCCAAGGCGAGCGCGGGAGCTACAAGAGCCAACAAACCGAGAACGAGAAAGTGCTGGAAACGATTCACGAGTTTCACCTCGCGCATAATATAGGCGGGCCCTGCCGGACGCGCAAGTAATCTGCATCTTGATGGCGCAGCCCATGCAAAGTCGCCACTCAACAAAACCGACGAATCGCGCTGCTGAAAGCGATTGAAGTTCAGGGAACGATGATGCGGGATTCTTCGCGTTTGAGTTCCGGGGCGGCAGGAAATTGACTGCGGAGAAACTCGAGAAAGCGGCGCGCCCGGGGCCGGCCGTTTGTGCGCAGCAGCCCCATGCGGTACAGGAACACCAAAAGTGAGAAAACATCGCTGTCCTTGACCGGCGTCGGACTAACTAAGGCGGAACCGCCGAGCCGCCCGTTTGATTGCTGCTTGGCTTCGCTTAGAAAAGCAACGAGCGAAGCATAGAGCTCTCGTGGAAGCGGGGCCTCCGGCGGCTTTTCATAAATAATTCCAGAGCTGAGTGTTTTGGTTGTTTCCGCAAGAGCTTGAACAGCCGCCAGAACGTCGAGATCCGTTGTTGCGGGATGCGCGGCCGAGAATTTTGCAACCGTGAAGGCAATGCCGGAAAGTAAATTCTGGTGCGCATAAATGGCGTCCTGAGAAACTTTGGCGTCCAGCAGCGGCGTGTCTTCCGGCAGCGCGCGCTGATGCTGGTCCTCGTAACGATGCGCGGTGATCAAGTAGCTGCAATCTGACGGACAGTCCATGGAGACCTCGCGTTCCGTGCCGCAACAGACGGCGCAGATTTTCTCGCCTTTGGCGGGACAAAATCGCTCGGCTTTTCGCTTCTCACAAATCGGGCAAGACACAAAGGCTCCCTGAGACCCACAGATAAACCAGCAGAATACAGCGCCGCTTGTTAAAAAACAAAACGCCGAAAAGACAAGACGGCGATGATCCCCGAGACCAGAGACGGGCCCGCATTTTCCAATTCACCCGGCTATGGCTCTCAGTTGTCGCCCATCGTGAATTATGAAATGCTCAAACCACATCCAGAGCCATTCGCTCTATCCCGATGAGGTGAACCATGCCCTGCGATCCCCAAGAGTTGAAACATGTCCCTCTCTTCGCCCTGCTGGATGACGAAGAGACGGCGGTGCTGGCCAGTCAAGTCGAAATTAAAAAGTTTGGGCCGCGTCAGCGCATCTACAAGATGGGGGACCAAAATGGACAAGCCTACATCATGATGTCCGGAGCGGTCCGCGTGACGACGATCGACGAAGACCACCAGGAAGTCACCGTCGACCAGCCGGCTCACGGAGAATTTTTTGGCTTTGCCTCGATGCTCGAGCAAACTCCTCACGAAACGAGTGCCATCGCTCTCGAAGAAACGGTCTGCCTCGAAGTGGACAGGCACGATATCGCGGTCCTGCTGCAGCGCAAGCCGCTCGCCGGCATGGACATGCTCACTGTCTTGGGACGCCAATTCCACGCTTCGCAGCAACTCGTCCGTCTGCGCGCCAGCCGCAATCCCAACGAAATGATCGAAACGGAAGCGACATTTGGGGAGCGCATCGCCGATGTAGTCGCGCGGTTTGGAGGATCCTGGACTTTCATTATTCTTTTCCTGGTGGCCCTGGTCATCTATGCTGGCATTAACACAGGCCTGCGTAATGCGGCCTGGGATCCCTATCCCTTTATCCTGCTCAACTTGTTTCTCTCCATGCTGGCCGCGATTCAGGCCCCGGTGATCATGATGAGCCAGAATCGGCAGGACACCAAGGACCGTCTGCGCGGCGAACTGGATTATGACGTCAACCGGCGCGCCGAGTCTGAAATTCAAGGCTTGTCGCGCAAGCTAAATTTGTTGGGCGACAAGATTGCCGATGTCGAGGATTTGATGCGCCAAAGGCTTTAGGCGGCGATTCGCCATTTGGAACGCAGTTTTTTCAGGCCATGATCACTTTGTTGCGGAACCGCCGCGCGGCGACGAACAGCAAAAATGTTCCCATCGCGAAGAGTGCCAAAGCGTTGGTCCAAAGATCCTGAATTCCCGCGCCCCGCAGAATGATTCCTCGCGTGATGTTGATGAAATAGCTGGCCGGAACGAGATAGCTGAGAGCGCGGAAGATGTAAGGCATGGTCTCGCGCGGGAAAATGTAGCCGGAAAAGAAAACGCTGGGAAGAATAGTGAGAAAAGCGAGCTGCATGGCTTGGCCTTGGGTCCCCGCTTTGCTGGAAATCAAGATGCCGAGAGAGAGGGACACAAACAGGTAAGGCAGAGAAATCAGTGCCAGAAGAATGACGCTGCCGTGAATGGGGATCAAGAAGACAAAACGCATGGCCGTGACAATAAGACAAAGCTCGAAAAAGCCAATCGCAAAATACGGAAGCAGCTTGCCAAGCAGCAACCCGTAAGGCTGCACGGGTGTCACAAATAGCTGCTCGAGGGTGCCGCGTTCTTTTTCTCGAACGATAGCGAACGCCGTCAGAAATGTGGTGACGTTCAGCAGTAGGATCGCCGTGAGACCCGGAAGGAAGAAATTTGGAGAGCGCGAATCGGGATTAAAAAGAAGTTCAGGCCGCATGTCCACGGCAAAGGAAGCGCCTGCCGGGAGGACGCGGCGAAGCGATTCGTCAAGCCCAATGGAATTCGTCACGTTGATGGCAATTCCGGCAACCGAGGAGTCCGAGCCATCGATGAGCACGAGAACTTGTGCGCTCTGGCCATGAAGAAGGCGGTCGGAATAATCGACGGGGATCTTGATGCCGACCCGCGCGTCGCCGCTGACGATTGCCTCATTCATTGCTTTGTCGCTTTCCACATAGCGGATGACGTGGAAGGTATCCGAATTTGTCAGTCTGTCGATCAATTCCCGGCTTTGCCGCCGGTTGTCCGCGTTGAAGACCACGGTGTTGATCTGGCGGATGTTGGTGTCGATGCCGAAGCCGAGGAGCACCATCTGCACAATCGGAATGATCAGCGAAAAGAACAGCGTCGCGAAATCGCGGCGCACGTGCAGAACTTCTTTATAAAAGACCGCGCCAAAGCCGCGGAAGGCGTTAGGCACGAACGGCCTCCTGCGAAGTCTGATGCTGAGCGGACAGCTCTACGAACACATCCTCGAGGCTTGGCGTGAGCGGCCGAATATCGGAGACGGAAACGTCCTGCTTTGCAAACAGCGCGCCGAGCTCGTCTAAATTGAAATCCTTCTCGACGAGCGCGTGGATGGAATCGCCATAAATGGTGGCGCTGCGAATCGCGGGAATTGTACGTGCGATGCGCAAGGCGCGAGTTGCGTCCGGTGTGACGATTCCCACCCGCCTCGTCCCGATGGGCTGGATCTGCGGAAGTTCCTTCAGCGCCCGGGGAGTCCCGTCAGCGATAATTTTTCCGAAATAAATGTACGCGACGTGGTTGCAGCGCTCCGCCTCATCCATGTAGTGCGTGGTCACGAAAAAAGTCATGCCGCGCCCGGAGAGATCGAAGAGCAAATCCCAAAGCTCGCGCCGCGCCACCGGATCGATGCCCGCCGTTGGTTCGTCCAGAAACAGAAGCTTCGGCTCGTGCAGCATCGCGCAGCCAAGCGCCAGCCGCTGCTTCCATCCTCCCGAAAGCTGCGCGGATAGCTTGTTCAAATAGGGCGCGAGGCCGTTTAATTCGACAGTTTCGTCGATTCGCCGCTTCAGCCGAGCGGCATCCAGCCCATAAATGCGGCCATAGAATTGCAAATTCTCAGCCACCGTCAAATCGTAATAAAGACTGTAATTTTGTGACATATAGCCGATGCGCTCGCGAATGGCTTCCGAATCCGTGCGGACGTCGAGCCCTTCAACCCAAGCGGAGCCTGCGTTGAGTGGCAAGAGACCCGTGAGCATCTTGATGACGGTTGTTTTTCCGCTGCCGTTGGGGCCCAGAAAGCCGAAGATTTCGCCCTTTTCCACTCGAAAGCTGACGTCATCGACCGCCGTGAAATGGCCGAATCGCCGGACAAGATGTTCCGCGGAAATGCATGCGTCCGCCGGAGTTTGCGGGGCGGTGGTCACGGTCTAGCTGCCCGCTTTCAAAGTTACGTCTGCGGCCATGCCCGCTAGAATGTGGCCGGCGGGATCGTTGATGCGTATCTTTACGCCGAAAACTTCATGTACGCGTTCATTGCGCGTTTCCACGTTGCGAGGGAGAAATTCGGCTTGTTGATTGATCTGCTCGACCACCCCCTCAAAAACCGTATTCGGAAAAGAATCCACGCGCACTTCCGCTTTCTGCCCGAGATGAATGCGCCCGTACTCCGTCTCCGGAATATAAATTCGAACATAAATTTGGTCTTTCTCCAAAAGCGTGGCGATCGGCGTATTGGGCGCAATCAAGTCCCCGGGCCGGACGTCAAGCACTTCAACGGTGGCCTCCGATGGCGCGATAACTTGCCGCTCACGAAACCTCGCTTGGTCGTAGGCGTACGCCGCTTTGGCCGCTTCAACGTCCTCGCGCCGATTGCCGCGCTCGTATTTCTCAAGCGTCGCCAGCTTTTCCTCGTAATTTGCCTTGGCCGAAGCAATTTCCTCCGGGCGGTAGCCACGCTTCAACTCGGTGAGCTTATGCTGCAAGCTCTGCTGCTGCGCCAAAGCCATCTTCCAGTCCGCTTCTGCCGTATCTCGCTGCTGCTTCGAGACCAGATCCTTTTTCGCCAGTGCGTCGTACCGCTGAAAATCGAGCCGCGTGCGTACTTCATCGGCCGCCGCACGTTCCACGTCAGATTGCGCCGAGTCGATGTCTTCCTTCCGGTAACCGCGCTGGCGCAGCTCATAATCGGCTCTCGCCTGCGCTGCCTCGGCGCGCGCTTCATCGATGTCCTCTTTCCGGTATCCGCGTTCTGCTTTTTCGGCCGCGGCTCGCGTCTGATCGAGCGAGGCCAGCAATTCCTTGTCATCGAATGTAATCATGATCTGGCCGGGGTTCACCGTATCACCCTCGCGCACCAGAACTTTATCGATACGCCCGCCGACTTCCGAGCCGACACGGATGTCGCGAGCTTCTACCGTGCCCGATCCCCTCAGCGCGTTGTCGTGCCGAAACCATGTTGCGTAAACTGCCGTGCCGCCCAGAATGGCAGCCACCAAAATCAGGATGACGATGCCTTTGCGTTTCATAAAATCAATCCCCACAAGTAAAAAACGGAACTTCGGCGGGTGCGATTTCTGGCAGAGAGCTGGCCATAGTGCGCGGGGCCAGTCCGGACCACAGCACGTTGAACGCAGACTCGATGCGAGCGTGCAAAGTCGCGTCGCCATGAAGCGACCACATCAAGAGCGTTCCGAAGATTGTTTGCCTAAATACGTGCGCGATCTCGGCTGCCGGCAGATCATTGCGGATTTCGCCATGTTCCTGGCCCAGCCGAACAATCTCGGTGTGCAGATCGTGGACGCGTTTCTGCAAATCAAGCATCGCTTCACGGACCGGGGTGGTCGAGAGATAGGCTTGGAGAAGTGTCCGGATGATCCCGGGGTGCCGAGTGGGTTCCTGCGTCATGCGAACGCCCAGCGAGCGCAGGAACTGCGGCATGGGTTCATGGGTCCGGCGGGCTTCCTCGATGGCGGCCTGCAGTTTCGCAAGCTGCATCTCTCCGAAAGCCAAGAGGATGTGATCCTTGCTGGGGAAATAGTTAAAAAAGGTGCCCTTGCCGACGTCTGCGGCCTCCGTGATATCTTCCACGGTCGACTCGTTAAACCCTTTTTTGGCAAAGAGATCCAGTGCCGCCCGAAAGAGGCGCTCGCGCGTTTCGACGGTACGCCGCTCGCGGCGTCCGTGCCGCGAGCTCGCTGAAGGACGGAGAGAGGGAGGAGCTTTCAGATGTGCTTTCTTGACCATTGTTCATAAATGACTGTAGGTCATAAATGTGGCCGTGTCAAGCACTCTCCTCGTTACTCTGAAAAAAAAGCCCCGGCCATCGCCGGGGCTTCGTCAAACCTCGCGGTTCTGTCGCCCTATTCCCGCAGAGAGTTAGGATCGGAAAGATTTTTCGGAGATTTCCGATTGAGGTAAGCGATCATCTGTTGAGCCGCCGGAGGTACCGGGACTGCGCCCTTAAATATGATGTCCTGCGCGCTCAGCCTTTTCCCGTAGACACGCTCGTTGGCGTCATTGTCCGGACGAACCGTCGAGCCCTCTAAGGAGATGCCAGCAAATAATCCCCGCGAGCGCGAATAGCTGAGTACCTCGGCCCGCAAGCTGGCATCCGTCGAAGCGTCCGCCGCGCGTCCTTTGGGACCAGCAGCAACGGAAGCATCCGCCCCCAGCTTCACTTTGTTCTTCAGGATGGAGTGCGCGCCGCGCGGATTCATGACCAGCAGAACGAAGTCCGTGGCCTGCCCGCCGATTTGAAAGCCAAGGCTGCCGCCTTCGAGTGCCATCATGGAAGGTGCGCTCCACGGGCCCGTGTAGTGTTCACCCGTGCGGCAGGTCATCGCTCCGCGCCCGTAACTGCCTCCAACGATAAAGGCAGCTTTTAGCACAGAGGGATAAACGATAATGCATTCGGCTTTGTCGATGAGATCCTCGGGAATGTCGTCGGGAATATCCATGACTTCCTTGATTACTGTGCCGCAATTTTCGAGGCGGTCCGCTTCCTTCCGGTCGACTTGCGCCAGGAGAGGCGGGGCGATCATCGCCAGGGCCATTAGACAAGAGCTAATCTGCTTGATCAAATTTCACCTCGTTGAAATTTACTGGGCTAGACAATCATAAGTTGCCCGTAGTCTGGGCGCAACCAGCAGTTTGTGAGGGGCCTACTTCGAAAACATTCTACCTATACCTAGATGCCTCCGGCACTCCAAATGTTGCGCCAGCTTTCGACTATACTTTCAACCGCGGCGATTTACAGGCAAACAAGAAATGGGCATACGAAAAAACGGTAAATGGATTGCTGCGGCAGCGGCGGTGGCCTCGAGCCTTTTGGCTGTGTCTGTGGCACTCGCACAATCGAATGTAGCGCGCGAACAGAGTTGCTGCGCGGCAGAACAGGGCGCAAAGCATGTGCAACTTTCGGCTAACGATGCAGCCGCAGCCTCAAGATTTGGCGCGCGAGCGGACGCTCTGCTCGGCGCCGCGCCAGCGAGCAAAGGAGATTGGGGGCTGCTGATCGTAGACGCAAAGACGGGCGAAACGCTGTACGAGAAAAATCCCGACAGCTATTTTGTTCCGGCTTCGAACATGAAGCTCTTCACGACGGCGCTGGCGCTCGCCAAACTCGGTCCAGACTACAGGTTTCACACTACTCTCGAAACGCGCGGCACGATTTCGCCGGACGGCACGCTTTCTGGAGACCTAATTTTGCTCGGTCGCGGTGATCCGAATCTCTCGAACCGCAAATTCCCTTTCGATTTGAAGGAAGAGTTTGATGGGCCGCCGGAAAAGGTTCTGACCGAATTTGCCGACGCGCTGGTGGCTCGCGGCGTTACGGAAATCGCGGGCGATGTGATCGGCGATGACAGTTATTTTCCGCCGGGGCGCTACCCGGACGGCTGGGAAATCGGCGACATGGTTTGGGAATACGGCGCTGCGATTTCCGCCATCGTTGTGAATGACAACACGGTCACGCTTACGCTGACCCCGGGCGACAAAATGGGCGATCCCGTCGTGTCTTCCGTCGCGCCACCGACGCCGGATTTCAGAGTGCAAAACGAG
Source organism: uncultured Acidobacteriota bacterium (assembly GCA_963767755.1). Classification (GTDB taxonomy): domain Bacteria; phylum Acidobacteriota; class Terriglobia; order Acidiferrales; family UBA7541; genus Acidiferrum. The sequence goes on from CAVYFO010000038.1 coordinate 69,297, forward strand.
GTGATCACCTCTGCCGCGGAGGTTAAATCGGATTTGACCTTAACACGAGACCCCGGCTCGAATCTCCTCGTTGTGCGGGGCACTCTTCCTGCGAAAAGCGCGCCGCGGAAGCTCGTGCTGGCCATCGAGGAGCCCGCGCAACATGCGGCTTCACTCTTGGCGGGGCTGCTAGCCGAACGGGGTGTGAAGATCGACGGAAAAGTCCGCGCGGTCCATGTGCCCGACTCGGATTCGACGCCGCGCGAAATTCTCGCGGAGCATGTGTCGGTCCCGCTTGGTGACTCCGTGAAACTCATCAACAAAATCAGCCAAAACCTGCACACGGAAATGCTGTTGAGAACGGTGGCTCGGCAAAATGGACTGTGGAGCACTCCGGAGGATCTCGCAAAAGTTCCGCAGGACTTTTATGCCGCCGCGGGAATCGCGCCCGGCGACGTCATCCAAACGGACGGTTCGGGACTCTCAAGGCACGATTTAGCGACGCCGCGAGCTGTCGTGACTTTGCTGAAGTACGCGCAAGGGCAGACGTGGTTCGCGCCCTATTATGATTCACTGCCCGTCGCGGGAATCGACGGCTCGTTGCAGGACCGCATGAAAGGCACAATTGCTGCTGGGAGAATTCACGCCAAGACCGGCTCGGTCGAACATGTTCGGACGCTTTCCGGTTTCGCCGAATTGCCGGACGGCCGGCGGCTGATTTTTTCGTTCTTGAGCAACAACCAAGGCGGAACGAATCACGAAGCTGCCGATACGCTGAACGGGCTTTGTGTGGCGATGATGGAAGAGTTCAACGAAGCAGTTCCTGCGGCTGCGCCTCCGGCCGTCGGCGAAAAATAAAGAAGGAGCGTCAGAGGAGATTTTTCAGGTACCGAAGGACAAATGCCGCGAACGGCCCAAGACGTACTCGAGTTTGACAAGCTGCGTGAACTGCTGCGGCTGAGGACGACGTGCGCGCCGGGCCGGCGTGCGGTGGATGCGCTGGAGTTTGGCACGGACCGCGGGGCGCTCGAAGCGGCGTTCGTGTTGATTTGCGAAGTGCGCGAATGGCTGCGCGGGGGCGGCGAGTTGGGATTCGGCGGACTGGCCGATCCGCAAGCGTGGATCAAGAAAATCGAAGGGCCTGGAGTTGTGCTCGAACCGAAAGAACTGTTGGACGCGGCTTCGCTTCTGGAGACCGCAGGCTGGCTGCGCGTACAATTTCGCGAAGAGGCGGCGAAATGTCCTTTGTTGTCTGCTCGCGCGGCTTCGCTCGGAGATTTTCGCGATGCTTTGACAGCCATTCGGCGATGCGTGCTCCCGAATGGCGAAATCAGCGACGATGCCTCGCCCGCGCTGCGGCGCATTCGCGCAAGCATAATGCAGACGCGCGAGTCCATCCAAAAAACGCTGAAGCAAATCCTACGGTCGCGCAATGCGGAAGCCGGGGAGGATTACGTCACGCTGCGCAATGAACGATTCGTGATTCCCGTGCGCGCGGAGAGCCGCAGAAGCGTTCCTGGAATCGTGCACGGTGCAAGCGGAACTGGACAAACCATATTTCTGGAGCCCCTTGAGACCGTTGAAGCGAATAACGAACTTACCGAGCTTGCCGAAGATGAAGCCGCGGAAATCCTAAGAATTCTGCATGGACTTACCGAACGGCTTCAGCTGGTTCGAGGCGCGTTGGTTGACGCGGCGGAAACAATCGCGGAGCTCGACGGCATTTTTGCCCGCGGACGGTTTGCCCGCGATTTCGATGCGACCATGCCGGAATTTTCTGATGCATCCGAATTGCGATTAGTCGATGCGCGGCATCCGGTGCTCGAAGACAAGCTGCGGCGGGAAGATCGAATGATTGTACCGATGACGCTTGCGCTGGGCGGCGCCGAAAAAGTTCTGGTCATCAGCGGGCCGAACACTGGGGGAAAGACGGTCGCTCTAAAAACCACGGGATTGGCGGCGCTCGCCGCGCAATCCGGCATTCCCGTGACCGCGCAACGAGCGGTGCTGCCGATTTTCGACCGCGTGCTCGTCGATATTGGTGATGAACAATCCATTGCAGCGGACTTGTCTACGTTTTCCGCGCACATGCTGAATTTGAAGACCATGCTGGAACTGGCCACGCCGCAGTCGCTAGCGCTCGTCGACGAGATGGGCACGGGGACCGCGCCGGAAGAGGGCGCGGCGCTGGCAGTGGCGCTGCTGGATGAATTTCGCGCGAAGAATTGCATCGTGCTGGCGACCACGCATCATGATCGTTTGAAAGCCTACGCTTCGACGACGCCCGGCGTCGTGAACGCCGCCGTTGAATTTGACGATGTCAATTTGCGGCCGACGTACCGGCTGATGGTCGGCGTTCCGGGCGGGTCCAGCGGTATCGCCATTGCGCAGCGGTTAGGAATTGCGGCTTCGGTCATTGAGCGAGCGCGGTCTTTGCTGACGCCAGAATCGCGCGAAGCCGCCGATTTGATCGCGTATTTGCATCGCAGCCGCGATGAGCTCGATCGCATGCAGCAGCAAATGGCCGCAGAGAGGCACGCGCTCGAAGAGGAACGCAAGAAGCTGCGCACCGAATGGGTGGAACGCCAGCAAAGGCGGATCAAGGAACTCGAAGCACAGTTCGCCGACATGCAAAAACGCTTCGATGAAAATGTGGCCCTCGTGATCGAAGCAGTCAAGGAACGCGAACTGCGTGCGTCGCTCGAAAAAACCGCGAGGCGCAAAGGCCAGGAAATCCGCAGCGAGGCGCGCGAAGAGTTGAACGTCGCAGTGGTGCAAACTATTTCCGAGTCGCAAGGGGATCTGGGCACGAGCTCTGCGAGCCAGGAACGGGTCCGCGCGGAGACGCTGCAATCCGGAGCGCGCATTCGCGTTCGAGGCTTCGGTAAGCCGGTCATTTTTCGCCGTCTGGATGGTTCGTCCGCTGAGATTGAAGCTGGTCCGCTGCGCATGAAAGTCGCTGCCGATGAAATCATTGGTATAGAAGGCGCGTCCACGCCACATTCAGTTCCAGCGGCATCGCGAAATATCACGGTGACATCGCAGCGTGGTGAGGGCACAGCTTCCGGCGAAATAAACGTAATCGGCATGCGCGTGGAAGAAGCGACGGAGCGCGTGGACAAATATCTCGACGAAGCCACGCTTGCCCATCAAACGCGCGTGCGCATCATTCACGGCCACGGAACTGGAGCTCTGCGTCGTCGCCTAGCCGAGTTCTTGAAAACGCATCCATTGGTCCAGCGCACTTCCTTTGAGACCGAGGAACACGGCGGCAAGGCCATCACCGTTGTAGAATTACGATCATAGGCCCTCATGGCGGAAGCGGGATCATTTGCGGAGCGGGTGAAGCAGCAGGCGGACATAGTTCGCGTGGTGGGCGAATACGTGCGCCTGAAGAAAACTGGCAAGGACTTCAGCGGGCTTTGCCCGTTTCATCAGGAAAAAACTCCTTCGTTCACAGTGTCGCCGCTGAAGCAGATTTTTTATTGCTTTGGTTGCGGCAAGGGCGGCGACGTTTTCAATTTTGTAATGGACATGGAGAAGTCCGCGTTTCCGGAAGCGGTGCGGACCGTCGCTGAGAAGTGCGGAATCGCGATTCCGCGGCCTCGGGAACGGTCGCCGGAAGAGCGGCAAGAAAATCAGCAGCGTGCGACGCTCGTCGAAATGCACCGCGAGGCGCAGACTTTTTTCACAAAACAGATTTCCGGGACGCTCGAAGGGAAAGCGGCGCGGGCTTACTTAGAGGATCGCGGGCTCGATAACAAGGCGATTGACCGCTTCGGCATTGGCTATGCGCCGAGCGACGGTGATGCTTTGCTGCGTTTCCTCAAGCAGAAATATCCAGAGAAACTGTTGGTCGAATCCGGGCTGATTTCGCGCGGCGAACAGGGCGGCCGATTGTTCGACCGTTTTCGCCGGCGGATCATGTTCCCGATCGCGAATGATTCGGGAAAGATCGTGGCATTTGGCGGACGGGCGCTGGGCGATGAGATGCCGAAGTACATGAACTCGCCGGAAACGCCGATCTACTCGAAAAGCAACGTGCTCTACCACATGGACCGCGCCAAGGAGGCGCTGCGGCGGTCGGATTTTGCGGTGCTGGTCGAAGGCTACATGGATGCAATCGCCGTGGCGCGCGCGGGTATCAGCAACGTGGTGGCGAGCTGTGGTACGAGCCTTGCGGAGCCACAGATAAAATTGCTGAGCCGCTTTACGAAGCGCGTGATTGTGAACTACGACCCCGATAACGCGGGGCAGGCGGCGACGGAGCGGTCCGTGTCGCTGCTGCTTGAACAGGATTTCGAGGTGCGCGTGCTGGCGCTGCCGCCCGTCGGCGACAAGAAAGCCGATCCGGATTTGTTCATCCGTGAAAAGGGCGTCGAGGAATATATGAAGCTGCTGAAAGATGCGCCGCCGTATGTGGACTATTTGATAGCTCGCGCGCGGAAGATGGATTTGACGACCGGCGAAGGAAAACGGCGCGCGGTGAATTTTCTCCTTCCCTATGTCCAGAAGATTCCAAATACGATTCTTCGCTCGGAATGGGCGACGCGAATCGCGCAACAGCTGCGGCTCGATGAGCCGGTTTTGCGCGCGGCGTTGAGCAAAGCGGCGGCGCAGCGCCACAGCGAACTAAAGATTCAGCCGGAATTAGTGGGCCGCTCGGCGAAGCCTGTCGAGCGGCGGCTGATTCGCATGCTCTCGGAGGCCGAAGGATTTCGGCGCGAGCTGGCGCAACAACTTCAGGCGGCGCAGCTCCATCACGGGCTCGAGACCGAAAAAGTCTTCGCAGCGTTGATCGTTGCTTGTCTGTCCGATGACCCGATGCAAGCCACGGAAGTTGCCGCGCAACTGGAAGAACGCGACCGGCGCATTCTATTCGAGATTCTTTTCGAGGAGGCCAGCGAGCCGACCTGGGAAGAGGCGCTCAGTTGCGTCGAGGCCTTGCAGCACCGGCAAGCCGAACGGGAGCTGGCCGACGTCCAGCGGAGCATCGAGGCCAACCCTCCCATCACGGAGATGCGCGGGCTGCTGGAGAAGAAGCAGGATCTAATGCGGCGGCTGGCGGCAGCCAGGTAGGGGCCCCTCCAAGCTATACGTTGCGCTGCTCGACACGCCCGGCTTACGAGCAGGAGCTGAAGTCATTGCCGCGCCCCCGCCGGGGCCCCCAAGTCGCCCCGCGCTTGGTTAACACTAACCAGCCCCCTCCCCTGTTTCTTCGTAAACACTGATTCTAAATGACTTAACTTTTCTGTTAGTCATTTAGAATCAGCACTTACGGGCAGCCTTGGAGATGCTGATTCTAAAGAGCTTGCGCGGAGCGAACGTGGTGCCCTCTTGTATGCGATTCTGATCTAGCCTGATGCTACGGGGCTCGCCCAATCTCATCGGAAATGATAAGGATCGAAGGACTTTAACTCACGAATTGCGCAGATTTACCTAAAAGCCATAATACGCTGGCTCCCATAGAAGTCAAGGGGAAAGAACGCCGCGGGGGAAACCGGCGGCGGTTCTTAGCCGAGGACTATTGATTGCCGTCTGCGCTGGCAGACCCACGGATGGAGCAATGGCTTCTTATCAGTGGGCATTGCCGGGGGCGAGATGATAGTCGCCGCGGCCGGTGCGGTCTATAAAGGTGATGGTGTCGTTGTTGCCGAGGCCTTCGATGCGGCGGTAGGTCCAGACTTCGATGGCGGGCTTCGGGGAGCCGCCTTCGTCCTTGAGATGGGAGTCGATCTCGTCGGGCGGGCCGTAGACGATGTAGATGTGGCCGCGATCGGTTTGCCAGCCTGGCGTACCCGAGGCAGTAACGAAGCGCTGGTTGGCGTAGGCGATGCGGCGGTAGTGCTCTTCCTTGAATTTATTGGTGGAAGAGCCGGGACTGGGGTTGCGGCGCGCCCAAAACTGCTCGATGAACTTGTCGCGCTCTTCGTTGGTGGTGAGAGTTTCGAAGGCGGCGCGTTCGGCGTCGTCGATGATGTAGACGACGTCTTCGTTCAGCCATTTGGTGTAGGAGTTGCGGGTTGCTTTTTTCTCGTCAAGCAGCGCTTTTTGATGAGCGCTGTTCTCGTCTAGCGACGTGGGCGTCTTGCTCGAATCCTGGCTGGCCCGATCGAGAGACGAAATGTGCGGCGCGCGGTCTGCCGGCCAAGCGGCCAACGAAACGACCCCCGCCACGATCAAAATTGCAGCGGCAAGCCACGGGGTAGATGAGGTATTCGAGATTTGGGGATAGAGCAAACGGCGGATGCGTTTCACGAGGCGTCCTCCTGTAAGAGCGATGGCCGGTTCGCGGCCGGGTAAACGGAACTGTTCGAGAGCGGCGAGAGTGCGAGCGTATTCGTGCGGGTTACCCGTGACAGAGACGACCAGATCGTCGCAACAACATTCGCGCTCGGTTCGCATGATGTGAGAGATCCACCACACGGCCGGGTGATAAAAGAAGAGGCCCTCGACCAGGCGCTGGAGGACGTTGATCAGGTAATCATGGCGGCGAATGTGTGCCAACTCATGGAGCAAGATGGCTTCGACCTGAGCGGGAGAGAGACCGGCGAACAGTCCAACCGGGATGAGGATTAATGGTTTGAAATGGCCGAGAACCATGGGCACGTCGGCCAACGAGGACTCGAGCAAGAGCACAGGGCGGGAAAACCGCAAACGGGCGCTCAAGCGAAGGAGCTCCGTTTGCCAGAGGTTTTGCGCGCTGCACACTCCGCGACGGCGGAATCTCTGAACGGATAGGCAACCGGCGAGACTACGCAGGTAAAGGGTGAGGACACCTGAAATCCAAAATGGAGCGAGCCAGGGCGCGATGGCGGCAAGACTAGGCTTCCAGAAATTTGCGGCACCTTTGGCGGCCGGAGGATTCCATCCGGGGACGGCGGGAGGTGTGAAATGTTGCAAGCCATGCGCCCCTTGAGGAATGAAATGAATCAGCGTGATGGTGAATCCGCCCAACATCAGTAAAAGCGCTGCACAGGCAGCGGCATAGCGGGCGCGCGGCGATCGAGTGGCGAGTAGTATAGCTACAAGCAACACCGCGAGAAGCGTGCCTTCCCACAGAGAATGAAGCAAAGTCCAGCCGATGGCTGCGGCAAATGGAGAGGCGACGAACTTTTCGAGGAGGGTCATTTGCGCGGCTCCCGGAATTGATCGAGCAGCTCGCGTAGTTCGGCGAGTTCTTTCTTCGTGGACTTCCGCGAAGAGAGCGCGCCGATCAGGAGCGCTTTGGCCGAGCCGCTGAAAGCACGTTCAAGGAGATCACCGGCGAGCTGGCGTTGGGTCCATTCGCGGGCTTTAGAGGCGGAGTAGACATGGGCGCGCTCCGACTCGTCGCGACGTACGAGGCCCTTTTCGGCCATGATCTGCATGAATTTCAGGATAGTGCTGTATTGCGCGGGACGGCGACGGCGAATGACATCGTAGACGCCGCGGACGGTGGAGGGGCCGATGCTCCAGAGGACAGTGAGGATTTCGAGCTCGGCGTTGGTGGGGCGAGGGAGGTCGGCGTCGCGCATAATACGAAGACCTTACTAGTAAGAGCTTCGTATGTCAAGCGGATTTTCGGCTTGCGAACAAGGTGCCCGGCGTACGCCGCACTGTTTCCCGGCTCAATTCGAGCGCGAAGAAAATGGCTCAGAGCTATTTGCGGGATGAGGGGCCGGCGAAGGCGTGGCTACTCGGCGGTGAGCAGGATGGGATCGCGCCTGGTGATGACGATGGTGTGCTCATAGTGAGCGGAGAGACTGCCGTCGGCGGTGCGGACGGTCCAGCCGTCGCGGTCGAGGGAGACGCGGCCGGTGGTGGCGGCGATGATGGGTTCGATGGTGATGACCAGGCCTTCGGTGAGCGTGTGGCGGGCGAGAGGATCGGCGTAGTTGGGGACGCTGGGCTCTTCGTGGATGGTGCGGCCAACGCCGTGGCCGCCGAGTTCGCGGATGACGTGGAAGCCGCGGCGGCGGACTTCGCGCTCGACGGCGCGGCCAATGTCTTTGGTGCGATTGCCGGGGCGGGCGGCGGCGAGGGCCTGGCGGAAGGCGCGTTCGGCGCAGTGGGCGAGTTCGCGGGATTTTTCTTGCGCGGGCGGGACTTGGACGGTGACGGCGGAGTCCGTGTGGTAGCCGTCTTTTGCGGCGGTGAGATCCAGTTTTACGAGGTCGCCGGGTTGGATGGTGCGCGGGCCGGGGATGCCGTGGACGACTTCGTCGTTCACGCTGATGCAAACGTCGCCGGGAAAATTGTAGATGAGCGGCGGAGAGGATTGCGCGCCGTTTTCCTGAAGGATGCGCGAGGCGATGGCGGAGAGTTCAGCCGTGGTAACCCCGGGACGGACGGCGTTGGACATGGCGCGGAGAGCTTTGGCGACGATTTGGCCGCAGGCGCGGAGTTTTTGGAGTTCTTCTGGGGAGTGGATAGACATGGACTTCAGAGGTCGACCGATTCGAGGCTCAGGCAAAAGCGAGACGACCACGAGGAGCAGGGATCGGACGACCGAGTTCTTGTGCGGTTTCGATCCATTCCTTGATGATGATTTCGACGTTGGCGAGCGCTTCTTTGTGGCTTTTTCCGTCCGCGGCGCAGCCAGGAAGCTCGGGGACTTCAGCGATGAAGGCTTCGTCTGTCTGGCTCCAGTAAATGATGATTTCGTATTTAGTCATCGGCTTCTCCGGCCAAGCGATAGTTGATTATAACATTCCGGACCTGTTTGACCTGGTAGGGCTTGCATTTACTGCCGAATCGCTGAAGATTAAGAATTTCGACGACTCCGCTGCGGAAGAAGATGTGGTGGCTGCCTTTGATGCGCTCTTCAAATCCGAGAAGTTTGAGAAGCCGCAGCATTCCGGAAAAGGGAATGTTGGCGTCGGAATCTCCTCTGAGAATTCGGTCGAGCAGCTTGTCCGTGCGCGCCATGATGGTAAGTGGGGCGAAAGCGTATCGCAGGACGGATGTGGAGGCAAGAACTCCTGAGGCTTAGTGGCAGCCGCAACCGCCGCCGCAGCAGCCACCTCCACCGCTCGAAGAACCACCCGAAGGAGCGGAGGATCCACCCGAGCCACCTGTGGCGAAAACGGAAAGCTGGATGGTGGCTTTTTTGCTAGCGCACTTGGGGCAGGCGATTTCTTGCTGCTTGTTGATGACGATTTTTTCGAACTGCGCTTGGCAGTTGTCGCAGACGTATTCGTAGATAGGCATGGCTAGGCTTTTTCCTTAACGACTACGTTACAAAAGATCGAGAAATTCTTCTACTGCCATCTCCGCCTGCCGAAAAATGCTCTTCAGAACAGGCAACGGAAGGTCAAAACGGTCGTGCCTCGGAACGGTCACTCTCAGGTGCTGCTTTTGAGGATGCCGCAATTGCGCGTAGCTCCCCGCCTGATGATGAATCTCAAAACCAGCCCTCAACAAAGCTCGTAATACTTCCCGCGGTTTCAAAACGGGCAAGCGCGGAGATATCTAGGCACTGATTGCTACGCGCAGCTTTTCTGTCCGAGTTGTCGATTCATCGGGTATAGGTTCGCCGTCCTTGCGCAGACCCTCCAAATGAACGCGGATGGCGTCGGCGGCCATCTCGCGAGCTTCACCAAGCGTGCGGCCGTAGGTGATCAGACCGGGCAGCATCGGAACAGTCACTTGATAACCGCGCTCGACGGTGTCTTTTGGCCGCCTCCGCGAAAGCGACTGGCCGTTGCTCTTGGCCGATTGGATCTCACCAGCGAGAGGCTGAAAAATCACCGTAAATCGGTAAGAGCGGGATGCCAGCCGCTGCGTTGTCGCTTCGCGAAGAGCCATTCTGGCCATGTAGGAAGTCTAGCGCTCGATTTTTGGGGCGTCAATTTTAAGTGCGAGCCTGAGTTAGCTCATGTAAAGGCCGCCGTTGGGGTTGATGGTTTGGCCGGTGATGAAGGAGCTTTGGGCGAGAAGGACGGCGACGCGGCCGACCTCCTCGGGCGAGCCGGAGTGGCCGACGGGAATGCGTGAGACATAGTCTTTCGGGATGGCGGCGGTCATATCGGTGTCGACCAGTGCGGGGGCGATGGCATTAGAAGTGATGCCCTCTTTGGCGTACTGCGAGGCGTAGGAGCGCATCAGGCCCAGTATGCCGGCCTTGGTGGCCGAGTAGTGGGGGCCGACAATGCCGCCGTACTGCGCCGCAATGGACGAAAGATGGATGAGACGGCCCCAACGGGCGGCACGCATCCCCGGGAGCACGCGCTGTGTGACGAGAAAAACCGAGGTCAGATTCACGCGGATAAATTCGTTCCACATTTCTTCCGTGACTTGCTCGGCTGGTAGGATTTTGGCGATGCCGGCGTTGTTGACGAGGATGCCAACGGGACCGAGTTGCTGCTCGGCGGTCGAGACGAGGCGCTCGACTTCGGCGGAGACAGATACGTCCGCCTGAATGGGAACGGCTTTGCGGCCTAGGGCGCGAATGGACTGCGCGACGGATTCAGCGGCTGCGGATTGCTGGTGGTAGTTGACGGCGATGTCGGCGCCGGCTTCGGCTAACGCTATGGCCATGGCTTTGCCGAGACCGCGGCTTGCGCCGGTGACCAGGGCGATGCGACCGGAGAGCGTGTTCATCGAGAGGAGCCCCTTTGCGGCGCCCGTTTGGGCAGGCGTGGAAGTGGGCAGGGCAAGCCCCGCCCCTACAGTGTAAATGCATCTGGCTCCGGTTGCCCGGAGCCAGATGATTTCTGCGGAGTTGGCAGGATACTCGATGCGAAGAGGGGCACGGCATGCCGTGCCCCTCCGAGACGTTTAGTCGCCAGCGACAGCGGCTTCGGCAGACTCGGTCTTGGCTGCGCCGTTGCCGTTCGATTGGCCGTTACCATTGGAATGACCATTGCCATTCGGAGCGGAGTTGCCACTACCGCTGGCAGCCGGAGCAATGCTCACCGGCTTGCCTGCATTGGCGAAGTTGGCCGGGGTCGCTTTGGCAATGTCCTGCACCGTGCCGATTTGAACGACGGTCGGCTGGGGCTTCTTGAGGACGAGTTCTTCGTAGATGGCCCGTACTTTGGCTTGTTCCTCGAACGCCTTCTTGCGGCGAGCGCGATCTTCTTCCGCGGCGGTCAGCGGAATGTCGTGTTCGAGGTGGCGGACACGGGCGGCGTCATCGGCGTCGATCTTCAGGGAGTGTTCGAAGCTCTGGAGATTGACGCTCTTGCCCTTGGCGTAGATTTCGTGCTTGCCGTGGCTCTTGTACCATTCGGCGACGGTCGCGTTCTTGTGCATGTTCTCGATGATTTGGCGCCAGCCAACACCGGTGTTGTACGCGCAGAAGGAGATTTCGCCTTGCTGCGTGGCATAGGGGATGATGCACATTTCGGTGCGGCGGAAGTCGTAGTTGAAAAGATCCTGGAACCACATGCCGGCGATGAAGAGGAAGTTCCAGGGATCGGTCTGGCGGCGCTTCATGGCGTCTTCGTACGTGCGGTCAGGAGAAGTGCGGCCGTACTTCACAGTGGACTTCTTCGTCAGCGCCCAAGTCTTGTCGAACTTCTTGAAAAGCGCGCTAAGTGTCAAGCCCTTAGGCCCACGGAACGGGTGATAGTTCTTGAGGAGGGCCATAGCCATCATGAAGTTGGAGAATTTTTTGCCGCGAGCCGCGTCGGTGATAGCAGTGACGTCCTTGGTGAGCTGGACGGCATCGAGGAAGCGCGGGACGGGCGCCCATTCCTTGGTGTCCTTGTTGATCATCATAGCGGTGCCCACGCCGCAGTTCGGATGGCAGCCACAGGACAGCGAACCCCATTGGGATTCGTTGCCCTTGACCATGTCGGCAAAGCCCGCAAAGGTGCTGATGAATGAGATGGGGAACCAATCGCGCGTAGGCTCGACTTTGCCGACCTGGGCGCTGACGTCTTTCGCGAGATGCGAAAGCGTATAGCGCTGACGGAGCCGGCGTTCCGGAGTGATGTCTTCGTCGCGACCGGTGAACGAAACTGGCTGGAAGCTGACGAAAGCGATCTTCTTGGGGTTTTCCATCGCGAATTTCACCACGGAGCCGACCTGGTCGTTGTTTACATTGTTGACGATGGTGACGACGAGCACGATTTCGATGCCGGCTTCGTGCATGTTTTCGATAGCGCGGAGCTTCACGTCAAAGAGGTTGCCGATTTGGCGATGGCTGTTGGCGTCATTGCCGATGCCGTCGAACTGCAGGTAGGCGTAGCGCATACCTGCATCGAAGGCTTTCTTGCAAAATTCCTTGCTCTTGGCGAATTCGATGCCGTTCGTGGCGGCCTGCACGCTGTTGTAGCCGATCTTGCGGGCGTAGGAGACGGCGTCGAGGAAGAGCGGGCTCATGGTCGGTTCGCCGCCGGAGAATTGCACGGACATCTGGCGGCGCGGCTTGATCTTGAGCGCGTTGTCCAAGATTTCTTTAACTTCATCCCAGCCGAGTTCGTGGACATAGCCAACCTGGTTGGCGTCCATGAAGCAGGGATCGCACATCATGTTGCAGCGGTTGGTGAGGTCGACGGTGAGAACGGAGCCGCGGCCGTAGCGAACGGTCGAAGATCCGTGCTTGTGAAGGTCTTCGTCGTTGTGCGCGGGAATATCGCGGCCGGGGAACTGCTTTTCGATCCAATCGAGGAACTTGGCATCGATGGCCATCATGTCTTCATAGTGGCCGTGAATGGGACAGTCTTTGACCATCCAAATCTGATTGTCGCGCTCGATAATCTGCGCCTTGATTTCGCCGACTTTCTCGTGCATCAGATCGCGCCAGTCTTTTTTGCCGGCGATGATCGCTTCACGCGCCTCTTTGACGCATGCAGGGCAGAGGGAATCGGTCTGCCGGGGAAAGCCGAGCGTGGGCTTGGTCTTTTCCCAGGACTTGAGCAGCGGCTTATCGGACCACTGCGGAGTGACAGAAGGATTCGGATTGCGCTTGTTGAAGTATTGAATGGTGTTGAAAGTGGCCGCGGCGGTTTTGCACAGCGCCCAGTCGAACGTTCTCAGGATCTGCGTCCCTACACGATTCGGCATAAAACTCTACCCTCGCTTTCAAAAAATGAAGCCCAACTGCCCGCTTAATTGGATGAAAATCTAGCCCCTAACAGCCCCCGGGCTCTCATTACCGTACTATTTACCATCGGTACGTCCAATAAGTCTTTGTGCTCCTATAGTTTGACGGTAAAGAGGGGGGAAGGCCAGCAGGAAGCAGCGAACGGTCATAAATACGGGTCAAACGGTCGCCGGGGGCAGCGAATGGTAGTTCAGGAGGGATCAGGGAGGGGTAACCTCTAGACCGAACGGGCTAGAACTTCGCGCATTTTGGGAACCGCTGGTTCCCGATTGGGAATGCTTCGCAGCGGGAAGTCATTAGGCGGCAGCTAGGAGGGTGTCGGAGAGAAATCTCCTAAAATTGGTCGGATAGCGAGATTTTTTGCGGTGAACTATTTCCTTTCTTCAGAGGCTTCGTTAGTATGCGTGCATGAGCTTCCAATTCCGAGCCTGCACGTTGGATCAACCGCTTCTCTTAGCTCCCTCCTTGCAACAATGGCTTCCCGAAGGGCACTTGGCGAGGTTCCTCGCCGACGTAACGGAACAGCTGGACCTGTCGGCCATCTATTCTACCTACGATCGTCCGGATGGCCGGGGGCAAGCGGGATACCACCCGCTGTTGATGACGCGCTTGCTGCTGTATGGCTATTGCGTGGGAGTGGCTAGTTCGCGAGCCATCGAGCGGGAGACCTATGAGGATGTGGCGTTCCGCTATCTGGCGGCGGACCAGCATCCGGATCACGACACCATAGCGAATTTTCGGAAACAGCATCTGGCCAAGCTGGGAGAACTGTTTGTGCAGGCCTTGCAATTGTGCCAGAAGGCCGGATTAGTAAAGCTGGGGCACGTAGCCATCGATGGCACCAAGATGCAGGCGAATGCGAGCAAACACAAAGCCATGAGCTACGGGCGGATGGGGGAAGCCGAGCAGAAACTGCGGGCCGAAGTGGAAGCCCTGCTGCGCCATGCGGAGGAAGTGGACGAGGCCGAAGATCGGCAATACGGGAAAGGCCAGCGAGGCGATGAATTGCCAGCGGAATTGGCGCGGCGGGAGAGTCGGCTGAAAAAGATTCGGGAAGCTAAGGAGGCTTTAGAGGCCGAAGCCCCGCAAAAAGCGCAGGAGCAGAAAGCGGAGGCGGAAGCCAAGATCGCCGCACGGCAGGAGCAAGAGAAACAGACCGGGCAAAAGCCGCGAGGGCGGGCTCCTCAGGTTCCTAACCCCGAGGAGGCTAAACCAGAATCTTCGGCGCAGCGGAATTTCACCGATCCGGAAAGTCGGATTATGCCGGATGGAGCGCACAAGGGGAGTTTCGTGCAGGCCTACAATGCTCAGGCGGCGGTGGATAGCGCGGCACAAATCATCGTGGCAGCAGAGATCACGCAACAAACCAACGACAAACAGCAGTTGGTGCCGATGCTCCAACAGGTGATCGAGAACGTGCATGGCAAACCACAAGTGGCCAGTGCCGACACGGGTTACTGGAGCGAGGCCAACGTCACCGCGGAAAGCTTGCAAGGCATCGACCTGCATGTGGCCACAGAACGACAGCAGCACGGCGAGAGCCAGGACGTTCCCGTGGAGGGAGGGCCGAAAGGAAGTTCGGCCTTACAGCAGATGCGAGACAAACTGAAGACGGAGGCCGGTAAAGCCCTCTACAAGATGCGGAAACAAATCGTCGAACCTGTTTTTGGATACATCAAAGAGGGACGAGGATTTCGCCGGTTCAGCTTTCGCGGCTTAGGGAATGTGCGCAGCGAGTGGAGACTTATTTGTGCCACGCACAATCTGTTGAAGCTCTTCCGGTCAGGATGGAAAATGCAGCCTTTGAGCACTTAACAGTGCCAAACCCGCGGTCTCCCTTTGCACTCTACAGCAGTGCAGTAAGACTGTCAGAGGCCGAATACGGCTCACCAAGCCATTACCCCAACAATCCCACCATGTTTATCGATAAACCCGATGCCTTGGACTTCGTCGCGAACTTCTCTCCGACAAGCTCCTAGTCATTCAGTGTAGGACGTATGACGGCAATCACAAAATGCGCGAAGTGTGAGGCGCCTTCATCCAGCTGGAGCCAGCGCACGACGCAATGATCGGCGAGATATTTTGTGACGCGCGATTCGGGGATGCCGAGATGCTCCGCAAGCCTCGGCTTAATGGAATCCGCGGTGTGCCGGCTTGAACCTCCGCGCAAAAGATTTCCGACGGCGATGCGCAGAGTCTGGCAGTCTTCGACGTAGTAGTAGCTCGTGAGATCGGAATCGGTGAGCACGAAAACTCCAGGACCGACCGGCGCGTGATCCGCGTCATTCAGCTTCACGGGAGGACAAGTCAACAATCGGCGGAGCTGCATTTCGAGAAGAGACAATCGGGAAGAAAGGCCAGGATCTCCGGAACGGCCGCGCACGCTTGGCCCGCCCGGCTCGCCAATTGACTCCACTGGCTCGACCGGGAGCGCCGGGATGGAACGGCCGTCCGTGATTCGCGGAGCTCTTGGCTCTGCAGGTTCATCGAAAACTCTCGAGGGCAAACCTTTCGCGCGAGATGAAGGCTCGGAAGTAACAGTCACGGATGGAGATGCGGAACCTTTGAGAGGAGCGGCCTTGCGTCTGTTGCGACCGCCACGACGGCCCCGGCGGCGTCTTTTTTTGTCTAGTGAATCAGGAGCTTCGCCGGCAGTTATCGCCGAGGGAGTCTCTCCCCCAGACTCAGCAGGCAACGCCGACGATTCTGACGCGGCGGAATCTTCTTTCTCGGAGGATACCGTCGGCAGATCGGCAACGGGAGACGGCCTCAATTGAAAATCGTTTGACGATGGCGCTGAATCCCCAGGCGCAATTTCCGCACCGAGCCTGACGGCGGCTTCCTGCGCCTTGGTTTTCCAATCGGCCCTGCGAAAACGCTCAGCGGCGGCAAGATACCATTTCGCGGCTTCCCTATTTTGTCCGGAGGTTTCGAAAAAGCGGGCCAGCTCAAACGCGACCATCGCATCGCGCGTTTTTTCATACAAATTGGATAGCTGCCCGACCGGGTCCTTGCCAGTGCGAGCCCGGCGAATGCGGGCGGTGATCTGTTTCCAGTCAGCCATGTGTTGGCTTGCATTGTAGCAGCGGAAGCCTGCTACAGCCAGCGCAGGCGGCAGGCTGGAGGCCACATGTTTCTGGGCTCGACGGCCGATTCTTTATTGACGCCGGGAAAGCGTGTGAGTATTCTTCGAATAGCCCTCTTGGAGGCTTCCATGGCGCGTTGGCGCGAAATTGTTGCCGTGTTCCTGGCGACTTGTTTATTGACGACGCCGGTCTGGGGCGCGACCACGAGCTCCCTGGGAACCGTAGTGGCCTCCGACGGCGCGAGCGTGAGCGGGACGGGCGCGGCGGTTGGCACGACCATCTTCGCGGGAGATAGTTTGAGCACCGCGAATCCCGGGAGCGTGCAGTTGCGCGCTGGCGCCGCACGATTTCAACTTTCCGCGTCCTCGGCAGCCACGGTCAGTGAAGAAAATGGTATGCCGCGAGCCACGCTGCTTCGCGGTACGGCGACCTTCTCGACTGCGACGGCGAATGCATTCGGGCTGAATGCTTTAACGGCGATAATCAAACCGAAGTCTGACGAACCAACTATCGGTCAAGTGACGATCTTGGGCGAGAAGCAGTTGCTGGTGAAATGCGTGCGCGGGACGCTGACGATCACAGTGGGCGACGATTCACGCGTAATACCTGAAGGAAGCGCATACCGCATCGTTCTGGATCCTTCAGCGAAAGAAGAAGCGCAGAGCCAGCCTCCGACGCAGGGAGCAGGCGGCAAGGGGTATGGCAAACCGCCTGTAAGCGCCGGCCAGAGCAGATTTGTATGGTTCGCGGCTGGAGGCGTGGCCCTGATTACCTTCTTTGCCGTCCAAGAAGCTTTGGAGAGCCCAGACCGGCCGTAATTCACCGGCTCCTCTTGCGCAATTCAGATCGTCGCAATCACTTCCATTTCAACAAGTGCGTCCTTAGGCAGGCGCGCGACCTCGACAGTCGAGCGCGCCGGAGCCGCGCTGGAAAAGTAGCGTCCGTAGATTTCGTTCATCACGGCGAAGTCGCTGATGTTCTTCAGAAATACCGTCGTCTTGACAACGTGCCCCAGCTTGCTGCCTGCCGCTTCGACGATGCCTTTCACGTTTTCGAGCGTGCGTTCCGTTTGCTGGCGAATATCCCCGGGCACAAACTCATTGGTCTTCGGATCAATGGAAACTTGTCCGGAAACAAAAAGAAGTCCGTTGACCTTGATGGCCTGGGAATATGGGCCAATGGGTTTTGGACCGCGATCCGTCAGAACAATTTCTCTCATGGCATGGTCTCCTTGGAAGTGATGGCACTCGCTGCAGATGCATCTTCGTAACGCGCGCGAAACTCTTCGGGAACTCCCGGATGCTTCATCCACAAGCGTTCGAACTCGGCGACATTTTGATGAGTTTCCTCTTCAAACGCGGCGATCAAATCGTTGAGATTGAAACCGCGTCCTTGACGAGCGGAGAGCATGTGGTCGATGGCACGGCGGAAGGCATCCCGCCCGTAACGATCCTGAAGTCCAAAAAAGAATAAAAAGCTTTTGGCGCGCAGAACCGGTTCGTCTTCTTTTTTTCGCCCGCCGGGGCTCTTGGGAATCATACGCAACGCGCGGCGGATTGTCTCGGCGCGGGAGGAAGGCCCCTCGATGGCTTCTTCGCCGAGTGCGGAGGCGAAAGCCGGTAGCGCCGATAGCGGAGGCTCCTGCTCGTAGAAAGCTGGATTCTGGCCATAGCCCAGCCAGCTTGCTGCCAACCCGGGCGCGACCGCAGCCAGTTTTGGGGCTCCCCCGCTAAGATCAATCATCAGCGTGTCCGCCGAGGCAAGCTCGGAAGAAACAGTACCCGGCTCCGCACTCAACAGTTTGGCGTAAGAAGACGCATTGGCCGTAAAACAGCCCGCCACCAACGGGCATTCCACGATCCACAGCGGCTGCCCCTTCGGGCCTCGCGTGCCGAAGGTTGCGTCGTAGGCTCGAATGGTAAGAACCAGCGCATCAGCGGATTGGTTCAAACGCGAAACCTCTTCTTCGGTGCGCGTCCAGAGGAGAACCTTGCCCGCCGCGGTGTCCAAAATAGTTTGTTTGTAGCGCCCGGCAACAACGAAAGGATAGTGATCGTCGGGACGCTGCACGGATTGGATGGTGAGCTCGGGACCGTGGCGCGATGTTTTCATCGAACGCCCACTGGTGTGTACGAGAAATCCGTCAGGCACGCGGACTTGCAAAAGCCACTTGTCTGGAGGAACTCCGCCAGTAGCAAATAATCCTGCCGAGGGAAGCAATTCCGGCGCCCACCCCTCGGAAGGAAGAAAGAAGGCATCGGAGGAAAAACTATAGCCGGGCTCGTCGGCGGCCGGAGTTTGAAACTCAGAGTAGAGATGCAAAGTGTGGCGCTCTCCGACGTCCCATGTCCGAGGAAGCGAGAGAAGCGTATTTCGAGGAATAGACGGCACGTTTTCTTCGGAAAGCGACGCGCCGTCCCAAATGGCCTCCGATCGAGCAATGCGAAAGCGTCGGCGTCCGGAGAGGCGCACTTCCAGTGAAGAAAGCGGCTGGTTGCCCGTGTTGCGAAGCTGGAAGTCCGAGTCGACGCGAATTATTGGATTGGGACTGGCGTCAAACTGAACGCGGATTTCTTGTTTCTCGATCGAGTAACCCGGCCCGAGTGTCGCGGCACAGGAAGCCATCCAAAAACCCGCCGCCATGACAAACGGACAAACGAGCAGGCGGAGATGGAGCCGGTACGCCAAAGCAAATCGATTGTAGCGAGAGAAATAGGAAGAAGCAAAAATGAAGAATGCCGCCCAGTGGTGCCGAGCAACCGCGTGCGCTAACGCGGTTTGCGTCCACGAACACGTACGAAAGAAGTGTTGGCGTGATCGCGAGACCGCTCGCGTGCCGTGATTTCCTTCCGGGCCTGTTCGTCGGTCATTCCGGAATTAATGCGTTCAAGGATTTGACGTTCGGTCAAACCGGTATTCTTGAGCTCCGAGATTTCCGCGCTGGCCATGACCGGCTGGCCGGTCAAATGCTTGTGGAGAACGAGTTGCACCGTGGAGTCCGAAAGCCCGATGAGCTTGAGCGTGACAGCGTCAATGCTGATCGAGTCCAATTGGCCCGCGTGCGCGATGTCGAGGATCTGTTGCTCGGTGAATCCGGCGCCGGCCAAGTCAGCCGCAGATTGCGCGCTGATGAAAAGGACCTTGTGGAGATGCGCGGCGCTAATCAGCTCCACGCAGGTGTCATCGCTAAGCCCCGCATGTTTCAGCTTAATGACCTGGGCGATTTCCGAGTCGGTGACGTTTAGCCCTTTGAGCTGCTCAATGTCGCTAGACCACATTCCTGCTTGATCCAGCGGACGGTAGTCCGTCAGGGGATGCTGGTGGCAACCTGCCGCAAATAGGACACACACACCGAGAAGCAATCGTGGATGCCGCATAGTTCCATTCTAGAGGAGACAAACAAGGAAACGCGGAGCTGTGCTTGGATAATACCCGGCTGAAAGTACAGGTCGAGAGTTACCTCATTCCCAAGCGAATGCAATCACTGAGCGTTGTGATGGCAGAACAAGCCGCAAACTGCCCCGGGCGGGCAACTTAAAGATCAAGGCAGCTGCCTGTGGATCGCCAAGGAAACACTACACCTGATAGACACGGTCGACTCCGAAGACTCCGGAGACTTTCCTGATGTTCGCGAGAATGGTTTCGAGTTGGCGCCGGTCCACGATGTCGAGGCTGGCTTCAATGCGGGCATTCTGCCGGTCGGGGCGGCTCTCGAGACTCTGGATATTCGAACCTGCTCCGCTAATGACCGCGGTGATTTCCGCCAGCAGGCCGGCGCGGTCTTTCCCCCGGATGGAAAGCCGGACGGGGAATGTCGCGGCGGTTCCGCTGCCCCACTCCACCGCGATGCGGCGCTCCGTCTGATACATCAGGTTCTGCACATTCGGGCAAGCCCGCGTATGCACAGCAACTCCCCGGCCGCGAGTGATGTAGCCCACAATGTCGTCGCCCGGTATCGGATTGCAGCATTTCGCGCGATAGACCAGCAGATCGTCATGGCCCTTGACGATCAGCGGAGCTTCGCCAAAACCGAGCATGCGTTTAACGGTCTTGACGAGCGTCGGCTTTGAATCTTCTGTTTCGGCTTCCGCAGCCTTCTCCGGTTCGCCCAGCAATCGGGAGAGCACTTGGCGAGCAGAGTATTTGCCGAAACCGACAGCGGCATAGACATCTTCCTGTTTCGAAAGACCGTAATCACCGATAAGTTTGTCCCAATCCGCTTGCGGAATTTTCTTCAGGCCGCGCGCGAAGTGCCGGGATTCCTTCTCAAGCAGCTTCTTTCCCATGTCCGTGGCTTCTTCGCGCTCGTGGAAATTTAGCCATTGGCGGATCTTGCTGCGCGCGTGCGAGGACTTGACGAAGCTCAGCCAGTCCCGGCTCGGAGTGTGATTTTTCTGTGTGAGAATTTCGACCACGTCGCCGCTGACAATTTCATGACGCAACGAAACCATCAGGCCATTCACTTTGGCGCCCACACATTGATGCCCCACTTCCGTGTGGACAGAATACGCAAAGTCAACTGGAGTCGCTCCGCGCGGCATCTCCAGAACGCGGCCTTTAGGAGTGAAGGCGTACACTTCGACAGGCGCCAAATCCACCTTGAGCGTGGAAAGAAACTCGCCGGGTTCTTGAAGCTCTTGCGACCACTCAATGAGCTGCCGCATCCAGGCGATGCGCTGGTCGTCATCTCCAGTGGCCGGTTGCCCGCCTTTGTACTTCCAATGGGCCGCGACGCCTTCTTCCGCGATGCGGTGCATTTCTTGCGTCCGAATCTGCACTTCAAAGGGCTGTCCGCCATGCAAAACCGTCGTGTGCAGCGATTGATAAAGGTTCGGCCGCGGCATGGCAATGTAATCTTTAAAGCGGCCGGGAACCGGGCGCCAAATGTGATGCATCACGCCGAGTGCCGCGTAGCAGTTTCGCTCCGTATCCGTAATCACGCGGACGGCGAGGAGGTCATACACCTGTTCGAGACTGGTCTGCTGACGCAGGATTTTGCCGTGCAGTGAATAGAGGCCTTTGACGCGGGCTTCCAACTCCGCGGGAATGCCGTTCTCAACGAGCTTCGTGCGAATCGTGCCCTGAACTTCTTCCAAAAACCGTTGGTGCACGGGGCTTTTGTCGGTAACTTCTTTTTGCAGCGCGAGAAAGGCCTCCGGCTCAAGAAAGCGGAAGGACAGATCTTCGAGCTCGCCGCGAATGACTCCCATACCGAGGCGGTGCGCGATCGGAGCATAAATATCCAAAGTCTCGCGGGAAATGCGCTGCTGCTTCTCCGGCGAAAGGTATTCGAGCGTGCGCATGTTGTGGAGGCGGTCTGCCAGTTTGACGAGGACGACGCGCACATCGTTGACCATCGCCAGAAGCATCTTGCGGACGTTTTCCGCCTGGCGCGTTTCCGGAGCCGTCATGTTGAGACGGCCGATTTTTGTGACGCCCTCCACAAGGTGCGCCACGTCCGGTCCGAAGCGCTCTTCAATCCGCGCCACGGGATATTCGGTGTCTTCGATGGCGTCGTGAAGGAGAGCGGCGGTGAGCGTCGTGGCGTCCATGCGCATGTCGGCGAGAATATGGGCGACCTCAAGGAGATGGGAAATGTACAGGTCGCCGGAGCTGCGGAACTGGTCGCGATGCCGCTCGGAAGCAATTTCGTAAGCGCGGCGGACGACCCAAGGGTCTTCGGAGGGGCGGTTCTTGCGAAGTTTTTCGAGGAGCTCTTCGAAGCGGGCTTCCAGTTGCCGCAGGGCGCGGTCGCGCTGGAAGCTCAACGGAACATTACTAGGCGACGGCATATCCTAGTTTAGCCTGAAATGGCTTAGAGCGCGAGCAGGCCAGCCGCGTAGAAAAATGTCACCAAAAACGAAAAGGACGCCCAAGCGGGCGTCCTTAAATGAAGAAGACTGAGGTTCGTGCCGCCGAATCCGCAATGGGACTCAGGACGCTTGTTGCTGTTGCTCTAACCGCTTCTGCTTGATCTCCTTGATCTTGTCCAGGAGGTCATCCGCTTGCTTCTCCAGGGAGGCGCGCTCATCCGCGCTTTCCACCATGTCGGCCTTGCGGCGATACAGGAGGCTCAGATAGGCCATGGCGTCGTCGTAGTCCGGCCGGAGCGAAATTGCCTTCTGCAGGTCTGTAATTCCCTCCTCTACGAGCGGTCCGTACTTGGTGGCGTACTCCGTACGCACGGAAGCGGGCAGCGGATCCATGTCCTTAATCTGCTTCCGAATATTGTTCTTGTTATAGTCCAGCCGCATTTCCCCGTTGCCGCGCCATGCCAGCGTCCAATCGATCACACCGATCCAATAGTAGGGCTCGGGATCGTCCGGTTTAATTTGGATATGGCGCTCGTGGTAGGTCTTCGAATTCTCGAACCCTTTCTCGTCAATCGGCGGCGTGCCTGCCATTTGAAAGAGCAGCGAGCCGATACCGTCGATAGCATTCAGATTATTGGGGTCGGTTGTCAGAATGTCTTGGAATTCCTTGATGGCCTGTTCGCCGCGCGCTTTATTTTCTGCGGAAGGCGCGCCGGGAATGTACAAACTGGCATAAGCGGTGGCCAGGTAGAGCCGCGCCGTCATCAGGTTTGGATCGAGCTCGGAGGCGCGCTTGAAATCCTCGATCGCGGCGTCCGACTGGCCAGCCTTGAAGGCCACCACGCCCTTGTTTAACAGATCGCGAGCCTTGAGCTTGTTGCAGCCCGAGACTGCGAACACGAGCATTAACAACGCTGCCAGAGAAGCGGTCCGGCGTGCAATACGATCTGATGCATCAGTCATCGAAGACATCCATCCCTGCTAGGATTCACGTCCGCCCTGCGAGGGGCAAATCTACACTATTTAGCGAGCGTTTGCGAGTTCCGGAGTTATCAACCCCACCGTCGTAATTCCCGACCCTCGCATTACATCGATCGCCGGGGCGACCATGCCGAATTCAAGCGCTCGGTCACCGCGGACAAAAGCCACGCGGCTGGCTCGCATCTTGAAGATTTCCACGAGCCGGCCGCTGAGATCCTACCATTGCACCAAATCCTGATTAATCCGCAGAGTGCCGTCGCCGAGAACCTGGACAACAACTACACCCTCGAGCGCTCTCGCAGGCGTCGCCACCTGCTCTGGCAAGTCCACCGCAAGGCCGAACTCGGCCGAAGGGCGAATCGCCATGAAGATGACCAGAAGCACCAGCAGGATATCGATCAACGGAACCACATTGATTTCCGCGATCGTTCCGCCCCTTGCACCGCCAAGCGAAATTCCCATGAGCCACCTCGCACGTAGCAGATTTCCCCGCGAGGAGGACTCTCACACCCTGCGCCAGCCTAGCTGCCGCCGCGCCGCACAAACCGCCTGCGACAGCTTACTGCCCGGCCTCGAGCTTGGCCGTGACCAACCCGATATGGTCGATCCCGGCGCCGCGCATAATATCGATGGCGCGGGCGACCTCCATAAACAGCACGTCGCTGTCGCCTTTGACGAACGCGGTCTTATCGGCGCGATCCTTGAAGACCGTTTCGAGACGAGGACCAAGCGCATCCCAGGTCGTATCTTCTTGATTGATCTTCAGCTTGTTGTTCGGGAGCACCTGCACCACGATGGTCTTGTTCTCCAGCTCCTGCTCCTGATTCTTGTTCGGATTGGGCTGCGGAACGAGCGCGTCCAAGCCGTGCGGAGTGAGCGGAGTGATGACCATGAAAATGATCAGCAGCACGAGCAAAATATCGATCAGCGGAACGACGTTCATTTCCGCCATCGCACCGCCCTTACTTTCTCCAACTGACATTCCCATTGAAATTCTCCTATCGGCCTGCCCAGCGCGAGCCTTGCAGGCCATCAAGCCGCGCCAGGTGGGATCCGGCGCGGCCGTTCAGACTCAGTAAACGAATGGTGCGAAGTCTACTCGCCTCAGCGGCACATCTTTCCACCGGCTTCAATCGGCCGATGGCGAAGTACCTAGTGGCGGAGGCGGTGTCCTGCGTTGTTCATTCTGCTCGGTCAAGAGGCCGAGTTGATCGACGCCCGCGGAGCGGATTTCGTCCACCACCGCGACAACGTCGCCATACTTGGCCCTCGCGTCGCTCTTTACGTAGACGGTCTTATCGAGACGATTGGCAAGCAAATCCTTGACCTGCCCCGTGATATCGTCCTTCGATATCTTGGTATTCTTCAGGTAGATTGTTCCGTCTCGCGTGACTGCCACGATCACCGCGTCATCCTTATCCGCATCCTGCATTTCCCGTGCATTGTTGACCCTGGCCATATCCACCGGCAAGGTCTTCTGCAACATCGGCGTGACCACCATGAAAATGATCAGCAGGACAAGCATGATGTCCGCCATCGGGATGACGTTTGGCGTCGACATCTGACTTCCAACTTTTGGTTTGTACCCCATGGGTTACCTGCCTTACTTCTTCGCGCCGCGACGCAAAATGAAATAGTTGATCAACTCCATCGAGGAGTTGTCCATTTCCACGTCGAAAGCCTCGACCTTATTGCTGAAATAGTTGTAGGCCCACACGGCGGGGACAGCCACGAGAAGACCGAGAGCCGTGGTGACCAGCGCTTCAGCGATACCGCCGGCGACTGCGGACAACCCCGTGGCGTGACTGGTTTCAATGCCCTTAAATGCGTTCAAGATGCCGATAACCGTGCCGAATAGTCCGACGAACGGTGCCGTCGACCCGATGGTCGCCAGCGCCGAAAGGCCGCGCTTCATTTCCGCGTGAACGATAGCGACGGAGCGCTCCAGACCGCGCTTGGCCGCTTCGATCACGTCGGCGTCGGTAACTTGCTGCGAAGCGGATTGGAATTCCGAAAGGCCCGTGGCCACGACTTTGGCGATATGGCTTTTCTTGTTCCGCTCGGCGATCGCGATCGCTTCGTCCAGCTTGCCTTCCTTGAGCGCTCCGGCAACCTGCTGCACGAAAACCCGCGACTGCTTGCGGGCCGCGCTGTACATCAGTGCACGGTCAATCATTACGCCGAACGAATAAATCGAGAGAATGAATAGGATCCCGACGACGATCCTGGGAAGGGTGCTCATGGAAGACCACATGCTCCGCAGATCCCAGGAAGTTGACGGGGATTGCAGGAACAGGGCCGCGTTCATAAACAGAGTCGCTACCATTCGTTTTGCTCCTTAGTTCTGATGGTCCGGGTTCCCCGGAGCCAACGCGAGAGTTTGCCAAGCTTTTCACCCGGACCAGCGCGCCTGTCCCACGACGGGCGCACCAGACCGCTTACTGGTTCAGAGAGAAAATCACGTCGATCGTGGTATCGACTTCGACCGGCTCACCGTTCAGAAGAGTCGGACGATAACGCCACTGCCGCACCGCATCCAGCGCGGCCTGTACCAGCAGTGGATGCCCGGAAATGACTTCGAGTTGCTGCACCGCGCCATTCTTCCCGATGATTGCATGCAGGCGCACCGTTCCGGAAATGCGCGTCTGCCGCGCCAGCGGCGGATACATCGGCTGGACTCGGTTGATGAGCATGGCCGCAGTCACGTTCCCGCCCTGGCGAATGCGCGATACGTTCGGCTTCGGCGGTGGTGGAGCTCCACCCATTCCACCAATCACGCCGCCAATCACGCCGCCCATCGAACCGCCAGGCACACCGCCGGGAACTCCACCTGTCACGCCGGCCATATCGGGCGCGTCTTCTTTAATAATCTTGACGTCCTTAGGAATCTCTTTCGGCTGCAGCAGTTTGCCCGCATCCATCAAGTGAACTTGCGGCTTGATGTGTACGACCACCGCGGGAGGCGGAGGGGGTGGCGGGGGAGGTGGGGGTGGCGGAGCGGTCAGCATCGTCGCCATCATCGTCTTCGGCAGCGCTTCTGTGTAAATCAGCGGAATGAGGATCAGGATTCCAACGAGGAGAGCCTGGATCGCCAGCGACAGCGCCACCGTCCAAGGTTTGTTGGTCCTCTTCGTCTTCCCTGACAGCACCATATCTTCAAACATGGATCCTACCTCCTCCCGGCGGGAGCCAGGCGCCCTGGAGCGCCTTCACTTCCTCGGGTTTTATTTCCGGCTGCGGGTCCGGTGCTAGCCACAACACCTTGGCCGCCGCGCCATTGATTCCACGCGACGACTAGCGGTGCTGCAATACCAAAGCTGGAGTACGTTCCTACCACAATCCCCACCACCAGAGCAAAGGAGAAAGCACGGAGCACCTGGCCGCCCATCAGGAACAGCACGAGCACGGTAAGGAAGGTCAATCCGCTGGTAAGTATCGTTCGCGACAAAGTCTGGTTAATGGACTTGTTCACAATTTCAATGAACGGCTGCCGACGCAGAAGTCGATTATTCTCCCGGATGCGGTCGAAAATCACGATTGTATCGTTCATCGAATAACCAACCAGCGTCAGCAAAGCCGCGATGACCGTCAGCGAAATCTCGAAATGTAAAAGCGAGAAAAAGCCCAGCGTGATCAAAACGTCGTGAAACACCGCCAGGACCGCGGCTGCCCCATAAACCAGCTCGAATCGAAAGGCAATATATACCAGCATACCCCCTAAAGCATAGAGGGTAACGTAAATCGCCTGGCGTCGAAGTTCGCCGCCAACTTTGGGGCCGACGATCTCCACTCCGCGTATCGCAAACGAGCCCAGAGCATAGTTGTCCTTGAGCACGTTAAGCACAGCGGGAGTGACGCCGCTGACGCTCGAAAGCGCGTCGAAATTCGTTAGCACACCCTGCGCCGTCGAGTCGCGATAATCCAGAATATTTTTTGCCAGCACCTGGTAGCGGTCGCCAGCATTGGTAGAAAGAAGAAGCGGATCGTGCTGCGTCAGAAAAGCGGCCAGCAAGGCCGGAGTAGCGGCATTGAAATCGGGCTTCGTGGAATTGTGAACACCGTAGATCGTATTCAGCGCATTCAGAATCCGCGTCTTGCTGACTTCTCCCGCTTCCTCACTACCGCCTTTTTGTCCAACGAAGATCAGCACCTCGTTCGCGCTCGGATTGGCAATATCGCCGATGGACTGAATTTCGCTATCCCCAAGGCCCTGCGCCGTCAATCCGCTGCGGAGCTTTTCAATATTGGGCGGCTGCGCAAACCGCACGTCCACGTTCGTGCCGCCCTTGAAGTCGATGCTATAGGGCAACCCGCCCCCGGCCGGCCCGCCCTTCAGGAACACGGAAGTCCATCCAGCAATCAGCAAAATGGCGCTAAGCGCATAGAAATACTTGGCTTTGCCCATCCAATCAATGTCGGGCGTCTTGAATAACTCGATCATGCGGATATGACTTCCCTTTCTTAGACTCCAGCGTCCTCGAGTTTGTTCCCACGGCCTCCCAGACCATCTTGGGAGTTTCCGCGGGAAATAACCACTACTCCGCCGTCCCGTTCTTGCAAATCTTTGGCCCTATGCGTCCTAGTACAGCCCCGCACCGCCTAAATGCTCAATTCCGCCTGACGGTCCATCTTCTCCAAGTGGTAATGGAAAATCGTCTTCGACACATAGATGGCGGTAAAGACGTTAGCGATCAAGCCCACGGTCAGGGTAATGGCGAATCCCTTGATCGGCCCGCTCCCAAAAATAAACAGAAAGAACGCGGAAACCACGGTCGTAACGTGGGTATCGATAATGGTCAGAAACGCTTTATCGAACCCCGCATCCACAGCCGACGGCGCCGACTTGCCGTTACGCAATTCCTCGCGAATTCGCTCGAACACCAGAACGTTCGAGTCCACACCCATACCAATCGTCAGGATCACGCCGGCTATGCCAGGCAAAGTGAGCACCGCGCCAAAGTAAGCCAGCGCCGCCAGCAGGATAACCAAGTTTAGGATCAGCGCGAGAACCGCGTTTGCTCCGGAAACCCGGTAGTAGAAAAGCATGAAGATCATCACCACGACCAAGCTCAAAATGGAAGCTTGTACGCCGTGCCGGATCGAATCGGCGCCCAGCGACGGCCCGACCGTGTGCTCTGCCAAATACTTGATGGATGCCGGAAGCGCTCCCGCGCGCAAGACCAGCGCCAGATCGTGCGCCGAGTCCTGGCTGAAATTGCCCTCTATCATTCCCGAATCATCGATCCGCCCGTTGATAACCGGTGCCGTATAGACGCGATGATCGAGCACGACGGCCATTTGCCGGCCAATATTTTGCTGCGTGAAGGGTCCAAATCGGCTGGCGGCTTCCGCTGAAAGCGTAAAGTCCACGACCCATTGACCGGGGTTATTCGTGTTGCGATTTTCCGTCGCGCTGCGAAGATCCCGTCCGGTAACGACAGCCCCGCGGCTCAGGATGTACCAACCTTCACCTGCCGGCGGCGCCCCGGGAGCCCCGCTGGATTCCACACGCCCCGGAACAAGCTCAGTACCAGCTGGCAATACGCCCCCGTGCTTGCTCAGCGCATCTGCTTCCGACGTATACACAACCGGATCTTCCACCAACCGCAGTTCCAGTTGTCCGCCCTCTTGAATAACCGCCTTCACCCGCGAAGGATCGCCTTCACCCGGCAGCTGTATGAGAATCTCGTTGCTATTGGCTCCCCCGCGCAGTTGAATCGTCGGCTCCGTCAAGCCAAGAGCGTTCACCCGGCGATCGATGGTCTCGAGCGTCTGCGTCATCGTGGTTTGCTGGATCTGAGCGACGGCCCCTGCCCTCATCGTCAGTGTGTATCCATTCGGACTGCCTGCCGCCGGCGCCATATCCCACACGTTGCCGAACTGTTGCTCCACGTAGTCACGAAAATCCGCCAGATGGTTGGGATCCACGTTTTGCACCAGGATGTGCGTATCGTCCACCCGGCGCACTTCGTCATAACTGATATTCTTGCCGCGCAGCCAAGTGGTCACCCGCTCCACCATCTGGTCCGTCTCTTGCGCGATGGCCTCCTGCACTTGCACCTGAATTACTAGTTGCGTGCCGCCCTGCAAGTCCAGTCCGAGCTTAATCTGGTGGGTGAAGTTATCTTTCAACCCCGTAATGGACGTGGGGAACGTCGGGAGTCCGATAAGGCCATAGATGCAGCCGATAATCACAACAACGATGAAAACTGCTTTCCACTTCAGATTTGGGTTCATGGTCAGGAAGTTAAGCGCGTGTTCCGGCTCCGGGCGGCTTTATTTCGCATCTTCCAATGCCTCCACCTGGGCAATCGCCGAACGCGCGATGCGTATTTTCACCGGAGCCGAGCCGGAGTCCGCGATTTTGAGGATGACCGTATCGCCATCAATCCCATTGATCGTTCCGTAGATCCCGCTGCCGGTCACGACTTTGTCTCCAGTCTTGAGGGCTGCAAGCATGGCCTGGGTCTTCTTGCGCTGCCGCTGCTGGGGCAATATCAGCATGACGTAGAAAATTCCCATCACCACAATCATCATCACCAGCGGATTGCCCAGAAAGCTCGCCGGCCCCGAAGCCTGAAATAAAATCGCCGCAAACATCATCAAGAAGTGCTCCATTCCTTTCAAGAAAATCGCGCCCGCGCCGCGCCTCAAAAGATGGCATCAGCGTAGCGGGTTTAAGTTCACCGCTCTCACTGCCCGCCGGATTCTCTGCTCGTGTCGCCGCGCAGGTCGGCCTCGGTGCAAACCGGACCGCACTTGAAGAATCTCGGACGCTATCCCGGCCCGCTATTACTCCGGACCTACAGCATAGCGCGCGTGCATCTCAGAAGAGAAATTCGCTAGGTTCCCAAACCCGATAGCCTCGCGGATTTGCCTCATTAAGTCAAGGTAAAAGTGGACATTGTGGTGGGTCGCCAGAATCGCCGCCGTGAGCTCTCCCGCGGCGAAAAGATGACGAAGATACGCGCGTGTATATCGCCGGCAAACCGAACACGAGCAATTGGGGTCAGGCGCACGTTGGTCCACTGCGTAGCGCGCATTCTTAATAAGCACACGGCCTTCGCTCGTATAGAGGCAAGCATGCCGCGCCGCTCGCGTCGGCAGCACGCAATCCATCATGTCGATGCCAAGCGCGACGTAGTCTGCGATCTGTTCCGGCTTTCCAACGCCCATCAAATAGCGCGGCCGCTCGCGCGGCAAAAGCGCGGTCACTTCGCCCGTCATTTCGCACGTCAAAGCGTGCGGCTCCCCAACGGCAAGTCCACCGACGGCATATCCCGGGAAATCCAGTTCAAGAAGTTGCTGCGCACTTGCACGCCGCAAATCGGCGAACGTCGCTCCCTGCACAATCCCGAATTGCCACTGCGCCAATTCACCATTCCGGCTGGCTTGTTCGAGAAAATACTTTCGCGCCCGTGCAGCCCATGCGGTTGTGCGCGCGACGGCCGATTCCGCTTTGTCCCGCGGCGCAGGCGTCTCGATGCATTCGTCCAAGACCATGGCAATGTCCGAGCCCAGCGCCATTTGAATCTCCCCAGCCTTCTCCGGCGTAAGCACATGCTCCGACCCATCCAGATGCGAGCGAAACCGCACGCCCTCGTCCGTTACTTTGCGCAATTCGGAAAGGCTAAACACTTGAAAGCCGCCGGAGTCCGTCAAAATCGCGCGCGGCCACGACATGAATTTATGCAAGCCGCCAAGCTTGCGCACGGCTTCATGTCCCGGCCGCAGATACAAATGATAGGTATTGGCAAGAATGATTTCGGCGCCCAGCTCTTCCAGCGCCTCGTTGCGCAGGCCCTTCACGGTCGCCTGCGTCCCCACCGGCATGAAGAACGGCGTCTGCACCGCCCCGTGCGGCGTATTCAACACTCCGCGACGCGCACCGGTCGGATCCGCCTTCGCTACTTCAAAAGAAAAATTCACCCTTCGAGTGTATCAGGAGAAGATGAACGCGAATCCCACCCGCACGGCTACGAAAGCCGCCCACACGCTGAACGCGATGACGTACGGCTTCGCGCCCTTCAGCTTCTTCGGGCTAGTCGCTGCAAACCCGATCGCCAGAAGGATCAAAGTCCAGAACGTAAACACGTCAAACGACTTGCAGAGGGCCACCAGCCATTTCGCCGAGTCATCCGGCAAGATGGCTGCCAGATTCGAGGCAATTGGATTTTCAACGTCGATCGTACTCGGGTCTTTCAAATACAAAATCAGTATCAACAGCGGGCTGCTCACCAGCCCGGTCATCAGCGCATGTGCGGTAATCCCAACTGCCGTCGAAAAGTTCGTGCTCGCCCCGCCAAGCAGCGAATACGCTCCCCAAAAGACAAGCGCAAAGATGAGCGCGGCTAGGATCGGTCCGCACGTGCCAATCGCGTATGTAAACGGCACAGTGAACTTCACGCCCACGTCGATACGTTGCTCCTTCTGCTCCGGCGATAGCTGAGACGCCTGGGGGCTCTTCTCAATCTGCTGGCCGATGTAGTCCCTCCAATTGACGCGGTGGATCAGCGCGAAGCTCACCCCAATGCTCAGGATGGTTAGCACGACAATCGGAATCAACCAGCTGGGCTTCCTGACAATATCTTCAAACGTCTTCTGCGGCGAAAACAGCACCCCGAACATTCGGCTGATTGCGCTCATCTGGGGCTGCGGCTCAGGCGCCGCCGGGGAAACGGCCGTTGTCGTTGCCATCGGATAATCCTCCACCACGAGGTTGCGAATCGTTCTCTGCTAACTGACTACGCAGGGGCTACATCAAAGATTTCAATGCGCGGATTCTAGCCTATTCGGGCGGAGATTGTTAGGAAGAGCTTGTTCGCGTGAGGGGGCAGTATCTTAAGGGTGAGGGATATGATACAGGCATGGAGGGAATCCGACGCCTATCGCGCGGGCAAGGATGGGACAGCGGCCAGCACCTCACGGGTATACGCATCTACTTGCGCATGAAGGACTTGCTCCGCAAGGGCGGCTTCAACAAATTTGCCCGCACGCATGACGGCGATGCGCGTCGCCACCTGCGCGACCGCCTGGAAGGTCCTGGGTCCGAACAAAAAGCTTGTTGACCTTGATTAGGAATTAAACTGGCCGCCTAACGTTTCTCGAGCGGGAGGACAAATCTTAGCGCGGTATGCGTGGCAGAGAAGCCGACGACTTTCACATCCTTCAGTCCTTTTTTTCGGCCGGCGCCGATTACGTCGTTCTCCGTGATGCTCTTTTGGCCCTTGGGATAAATAATCCACAGTGCCATGGCGCCCTTCATGGACTCGGCGATTTGCGCTACGGAAGAAAGTGTTTTCAGCGAATCGGCCGCGAAGAAAATTGTGTCCGAGCCGGCGGCCATTTTGTCTCTGGTCAAGGAGGCTGCAAGTGGGTTTAATTCATCGAGAAAGTCCGCATCGAACTGGCCAATTAGCGAAATTTTCGCGCCGGGCTTTAAACCAATTTTTTCGACCCGTGATTTCGGATGAAAGATTTTCTCGCGCCATTTCTCCGCAGCGGGACCAATCTCGAATATCGCCAATCCATTCGCGGTCTGCAAATGCAACTCGCCATCAACCGCTTTCGCCGACTTGATCGTGGCAAACGGAATCTTCAACCGGAACTCGCCGCGAAAAAGCACTTCGCTCGTTTCCAATAGCGCCTTGCCTTCGGACTTTTCTTTCCCAAACCGCACCGTGCATTTCAATTCGTTACCCATGAATCTCCGTCCCCGATTCCCCGGATGTAAACAGATGTAAACCGCTCGCTGATCCGCACCCAAATCCGCGCGCCTACGATAGTAAGCTAGAGGGCTCGATGGCAACCGCAATAACACACCGTGTGGACTGGAAGCTGATCTGGGCGCAGCGCGGCTTCCGCTATTTCTTTGTGGCCATGTTCGTGTCGCTCTTTGGCAGCGGCATGAACTTTGTCGGCGTGAGCTGGTACATCATGGCCGCCACGCACTCTACAGTCAAAGTAAGCCTGCAGGTCATCGTCGTTACGCTGCCCGGGCTTTTCATTCCGTTTCTCGGGGGCGTGCTGATCGACCGCTTCGATCGCCGTTATCTCGGCATCTCTCTCGACCTGGCTCGCGGCATCTTTGTTCTTCTTACTTCCTATATCGCATGGAGCGGCGATCTGCATCTATGGCATCTTTACGCGATGACGCTGATTACCGGCACGGGTTCCGCAATGTACTGGGCCACCGTCAACGCCCTCGTCCAGGAAGTGATTCCCGCCAGCCAGTTTACCGGCGCAAACGCGGCGGTCCTCATCGGCGTGCAAAGCGGCATGCTCATCGCTGGCGCCTTGGTTGGCTTCCTCTATGACCGCGCCGGCATCGCGGGCATTCTTTGCATCGACGGCCTCACATACTTCGTCTCCGCGTTTTGCCTCTACCGCACTCGCAGCGGTTACGTCTCGCCGCGCGACCATCTGAAATATCCGCGCGAATATTCCGAAGCGACGGAAGCCACCGCGGAAGCTTTGGAGTCCGGAGAAAATCCCGAAGTCGCCGAAGCGGGTTTATCCCTCGCCGTCTACGCCGATCTCAAGGAAGGTTTCGCCTACTTGAAGAAAGAGCCGCTCGTCCGTTCGCTGGGCGTCACTCACGCCATCATGATGGCAGGCGTTGTCAGCGCCAACGTCGTTCTCGTTGCGCTCGTGAACGACATTCTGCGTGCTGGCGCGCGCGGCCTTGGCTTTCTCGAAGCTGGCTGGGCCATCGGCGCGATCACCGGCGGCCTCATCGCCAGCCAGCTTCGCAGCTCGGCGCGCATGCCTCTCTATGTTGCGGCGTGCGCCGTTCTTGCTATCGGCCATATCGCGACACCCTTCGTCGCGTTTCTCACGGGCGCCGTAACATTACAAGTTATTTTCGGGCTTTGCCGCGCCGTTGGCGGAGTCACAGCGCAGTCCGGACTCATGGCTATTGTCCCGCGCCACTTCATGGGCCGCACGCAATCCGCGATGGCCATCCTCACGACGGTGGTGCAACTTTTCATGAGTTTTGCTCTCGGGATTATCGCGCAAAGCGCCGGTTTGGTTGCGGGCTATGCGCTTCTTGCGCTGCTCTACACGGGCGCGACTCTTTCCGCCTCCCGCGCCCGCCAGCTCATGAGGTAGTATCTGAAGACCCTGCTCGTTCGGAGGCCCCATGCCGTCCTTTTGCATCGTCCTCGAGAAAAACATTCCCAACCTCGATATTCATGTCAACGGTAAGCTCCTCGCCAGGAAGAGCGGCTTTCTTGAGAGCGTGGTAAGAAAGATCGGCGTCGTGCCTTTGCTCACTTTTTTTAGTGTGAGCCGGTCAGAAGTCAACTCGTTTCTGAACGGTCACGGAGAGAGCGTCGAAAGTATG
The DNA here is from genome assembly GCA_963767755.1 of uncultured Acidobacteriota bacterium. GTDB lineage: Bacteria > Acidobacteriota > Terriglobia > Acidiferrales > UBA7541 > Acidiferrum. Next base: position 103,539 of record CAVYFO010000038.1, read on the forward strand.
GGCATCACACTTCCCGCGGAAAGATGGTTTAGCGCTGAGGAGGGATTAAATACTGTGAGAGGGCTCGTTAGCCATCTCGAAAAGCTCGAGCCGTCGGAATCAGACCTGACAATAAGTAACCTGAAAGAGTTCGAGCGTGTGTTGGAGGCTGCGAATCAGGCCGCCGTCCGCTGGCACTTGGCTGTCGACTACTGACGTCGCGCATATCGCCTCGCGGGTTGAAGGGAATATCTTTATGCGGGTTTTGACACCAGCGCCGCCTTATCGGCCGTCTGCGGAACACCGTCCTGCGCCAGCAAATCGACGGCTGCCTGATTTAACTTTGCGCGGAGTTGGTAGCGCTCGTTCGCCCGCGTGATATATCTCACGGCGATTTCCACGCCGCCGACGACTGGCTTCACGTTGATGGCAGGCGCCGCGGTCAAGGTGTGCTCTGTATCCTTCGAGCGCGCGACTCCTTGCCATTCTTTCTCGGCTTGTTTCGCGGTCTCCCCCGTCGCTTCCAGCACGATCTTCTGGATGGCATCAACAATGGGGTAAGGATCCCGCCCGGCCGGCAACACCACTTGGAGTTCGTCCCAAAGCCACTGTCCAGAAGTGGAAAAGTTGAAGTAGTGGCCTTCAATCGAAAAACTGTTTGTAAAGGTAACGCGGCGGCCAGTGGGATGGCCTGAGTCCGTCCAATTACCTGTCTCCAGCAGCACAGTGTGAAACATGCCTAGCTCGACGACTTCGCCGGTAACGCCGTTAATTTCCACCCAATCTCCAAGGCGGATTCCATTCTTGCCCATCAGCACGAACCAACCCAGGAAACCAACGATGAAATCTTTAAGCGCGACCGTCAATCCCGCACCCGCTAATCCAAGTATGGTCCCCAGCTGCCCCGGCGGCCCGAAAATCACCAGCAAAATGAAGAGCACCGCCGCCACTTGCAGCGAGACTCGCGTCACCCCGCGCAATGTCTGCATCTGCCTGCGATCGAGAGAAGTCTTACCGAGCAGCCGTTCCAACCAGTTATCGAAAAATACGGCAATCAGCAGGATGCCCAAAATGATCGAGAGGCCAATGAGGGCGCCGTGGACCACGATTTTCTGTTCTGCCGCCACAACTCCGATCCACTTGCCGTAGTTGTCAGCGAGCTGTTTCTGTTGGTCGATGCGCTTATCCAAAGATGCCAGTCTCTTTTGTTGTGCCGAGCGCCTTTTCGTCTCCTGAACCAGCGCGATGGACTGGTCGTGGGTGAGCTGCTGCTGAGCCGGACCGTTCGCGGACGTCTGATTGGTGTTTTGCAGTCCGTTGGCTGGTGAAACGCTTTTTTTCACAGCATCGAGTTCCGCCTCGAGCGCATTGTGCTTCACCGCAAGGGAAGCGGCCGCCGTCTCCGCCGCTTGTTTTGCTTGCCACAACTGAAGCTGCTTTTGATGGAGCGCCAGCCATCCCTCGAGGCGGTGAATCAAGCCGCGTTGTTCCGGCGCCGTGTTGACGTTTACGTGCAGGGCATCCGTGGCTTGCGAAGAGGCTTTGTGCTCTTCCATCATGGCCTCGATGCGGCTCTTCGGATCACCTCCTGCGCGCTCCAAGTCCTCCTTGGCGTCGTCCACTTCGTCCTGGTGTTCCTCTTGATGGGCCGTGGCCAGGACGAGCTGATCATCCAACGCATCCTTTCTAGATCCGGTGGCCTTGGCATCCTCCGCGGTAAGCCGTGCTACCAGTGCGTTATCCGCGTCGAGAGCATCTTCAGCTCTATTCAATCGCGCCTTAATCTCCTTTGCTTGCGCACTCAACGCGGGCGGGTTCTCTTCGACTTCGCGCTCCGCGGCCGCATAGACCATATCCATTTGCTGGTCGGCAAGGCGAAGCGCTTCCTGGGCGAACGGTTCTTCTTCAGGACTGGCCGGCATTTTCGCAAATGCCTGTGCTCTTAGCAGTGTCGATTGATCCACTAATTGGGTCTGTGTGGAAGCCGCAGAGTTCGCGGAGTTCCCGGTGAGGACGGTCCCGGCCGTCGGCCTGGTGCGCAGCAATCCGTAGATGCTCATTGCCAGGAGCAGCACCAAGGCGATTGCCGCAATCTTCTGTATCGGTTTCATGTTTAGTTTAGGGGCTGGGCCATCATTTTAGTATGCTTCCTGCTCGCCACAAACATCTCCTTTGCAAATTTTCCGTCCGGACGCGCGCTAATTTTGGCCTCGATTTGCGGAACGCATGATTACCCTTGCAAACGGCACCTCCAAAAATTTTGCGACTTTTGCGCAGTTCTCGATATGACAAACGCCGCTTCGTCCGGCTTGCTGGGTGCCCTTCAGCCTCATAAGCTGGATGCAGAGGACTCCATGCAGGATTCGAGGCTACCAAAGGCTATATTCGTCGTGCTAGCCACTTTGGCAGCTATCTATTTCTGGTCGATTTACGCGCAATTACCAGACGTGGTTGCGTCCCATTTTAATGCGCGCGGCGTGGCAAACGGCTGGCAACCGAAATCCCTCTTCTTCGAGTTTTTCGCCGGAGCCGTGGTGATTGCCGGGTTCTTGACTTTCGGGGTTCCGGCGATTTTCTCCAAAATACCCACGGCGATGATCAATCTTCCCCATAAAGAATATTGGCTGGCACCAGAGCGCCGAGACGAAACACTGGCCTTCCTGAACCGCTATTTCGCCTGGTTCGGCTGTGCCCTGCTTCTGGTCGCCACTACCGCCGTCAACTACGCCATCGGGCAGAATCTGCATCCCACAGGGCCGGCGGGCGCCGTGTTGCTCCTTTGCTTTCTTGTGGGTTTTCTCATTTTCGCCATCACTTCTTCCATTCGCATCCTCACCCGCTTTTCCAGCGTCCCGCCCGACAGCTTCATGTCGAAATGAAAGCATCGGTGGCTCGTGGAGCGGAACCGTTATAAAATAAGTCTATGTTGGTAAAAGTCGAAGTGTATAACGACGGTGATTTTTGGTGTGCCCGAGGAATCGGAGAAGATATCTTCACGCAAGGGAAAACTGTCGACGAGCTTTACAAGAATATTCGCGAGGCCGTGACACTGCATTTTGAAGACCGCGTGCCCGCCTCCGACATCGACATCCTCGTCGTTTCGGAATTGAAGCCAGTTCATGCCCCGGCTGCCTCAGATTAGCGGCCGGGAGCTTATCCGTCTGCTGGTCTCCCTTGGGTATGAAGTGGTCCGACAAAAGGGCAGCCATGTTCGCGTTCGCAAGCGAGGCGAATTAGGTGAGCACAACCTCACTATTCCCGATCATGATGTACTCGCAAAGGGAACGCTAAACGACCTCCTGACACGCGTCAGCCTGTGGAATGGTGTGCCCAAAGACGAGTTAATCGCCCGTCTGCGCTGAGTTTTGAAGCCACATCCACTCTCAAAATAAAAACGCCCCGAACAAATCGGGGCGTTGCGTTCCTCAAGTGCCGAATTTCGTTTTTCGAGTTTCCGCGCTTTCTATAAATAGTCGCGCGAAGGGCCTTCCAGGAAGGCTCGCAGTTTGCGCGAACGCGACGGATGGCGCAGCTTGCGCAGCGCTTTTGCTTCGATCTGGCGGATGCGCTCGCGGGTCACGGCGAACGATTGCCCGACTTCTTCGAGCGTGTGCTCGCTGCCATCGTCGAGCCCGAAACGCATCTTGATGACTTTTTCTTCGCGCGGGGTCAGTGTCTTCAACACCGAAGACGTCTGTTCCTTCAAATTCAGGTTGATCACTGCGTCGGACGGCGAAACCACGGCCTTGTCCTCGATGAAATCCCCGAGGTGCGAATCCTCTTCTTCGCCAATCGGCGTTTCGAGGGAAATCGGCTCTTGCGCAATCTTCAAAATCTTGCGCACCTTGGACACGGGGATGTCCATGCGCTTGGCGATTTCTTCGCTGGTAGGTTCGCGCCCCAGTTCCTGCACCAACTGGCGGCTCGTGCGCACCAGCTTGTTGATCGTTTCGATCATGTGCACGGGGATGCGGATGGTGCGCGCCTGGTCGGCAATCGCGCGCGTAATCGCTTGGCGAATCCACCAGGTTGCGTACGTCGAAAACTTGTATCCGCGGCGCCACTCGAATTTGTCCACGGCTTTCATCAAGCCGATGTTGCCTTCCTGAATCAGGTCGAGAAACTGCAAGCCGCGGTTGGTATATTTTTTGGCGATTGAAACGACCAACCGGAGGTTGGCTTCGATCAATTCTTTCTTTGCCTGTTCGGCTTCGGCTTCCCCGCGGTGAATAAAGGTGAGCGTGCGCTTCAGTTCAGTCAGTCCGACTTCGCTGGCGTCTTCGATGTCTTTCAGCTCGGTCCGGCGCGTGCGCAGTTCCTTGCGCGCTTCGGCGGCGACGTCACCTTTGGCGGCGTCCACGCGGCGCTCCAGCCGGCCCGCTTCGCGCTCCAGCGATTGCAAGCGCTCGACCGTGCCGCGCATCTTGTCGATCAGGCGCTTTTTCTCAAAGGGGTTGAAATCGATGCCGCGAATTTCCAGTGAAATCTCGACGCGCGTCCGGGCCACGGCCCACTTCGCTTTGATATACGGCCGCTTCTTGGCTTTCGCCGTGTTATCGAGCTTCTCCGCTTGCTTCAGCGCCAAATCGTAGAGTTTCGCGATCTTGTCGATGTACTTCAGCGTCTGCTTCGTCTTGTTGGCGATTTTTTCTTCGGTAAGCTCTTCGTCGTCAAACTGGACGATTTCTTTGATCGACCGCGCGCCCTTGCGCAAATCCTCGCCCACGGCGATCAATTCCTTGATCACGATCGGCGAACGTGTGATGGACTTCATCACCACCAATTGGCCGCGCTCGATGCGCTTCGCGATGGTAACTTCGCCTTCGCGCGTGAGGAGCGGTACGGTGCCCATCTCTCGCAAGTACATGCGCACGGGGTCGTTCGTTTTTTCGAGAGAGCCAGGCGTCAAATCCAGGTCGCTGCCGCCTTCATCGGAATGCGCATCATCCTTGACGATGGCGTCGCGGTCACCGGCTTCCGCGGACACTTCGACCGCGCGCGCGGCCTTCGCGGACGCCTGGTCCTCGTAAATCTCGATGCCGTTTCGCTCGAATGTAGTGAGAAGGTCGTCGATTTCTTCCGAGGAATGGACCTCCGCCGGAAGCGAATCGTTCACTTCGTCGTAAAGCAGGTAGCCGCGCTCTTTGCCTACGGCAATGAGCTGCTTTACCGCATCATATTTTTCTTCAAGACCCACTGCTGCCACGAATTCCTCCAAGCTTTTGCTAGCAATCCCTCAAAATGCCGGTCGGCGCCGGCGAAATCCTTGTGCAGGGGCGCGGGCAGTATGCCACGCTTGCGCAGCAGAATCCTCTGCGGTCACCAAAAAACCATGGGGAAATCGCCCCACGCGATCGATCGTCTTTTTGTGAAATCCTCTGCGCTGTGCCGCGATGCCCGCTTGCCGCTCGACTTGTATTTCGCCCGCTTCTCGCCCTCAGAGTACGTCGCCCTGACTCTAAGTACATCTATATAGATGCAGTTAGGTGCCAATCCGTTACCCGCGAAACCCTATTACGCTACACGGTTAAGTCCACTCCCGTCAACAATTTAATCAGTGGAAATCTGTGGAAGACCCGCGGCTCGACTCGCCGCAATCCAAGCCGACTTCAAATGCTGCCTTTGGTGGTGGCCGAGTCCGTTCACATCCCGATGGGGACGCGCAACTTATCGCTGGCGAACCTTATCGGGCCGGCGTAAGACTTGGCGATGGATTTCCTCACCGCAGCCTCCTGACCTTCCACGTCGGGGGCGAGATGGCTCAGCAGGAGGCTTTTTACTCCGCTCGCGCGCGCGGCCTCGCCAATTTTCTTCGGCGGAGTGTGCAGATCGTACAACTGCGGAGGCGAACCCGGAGGGTCGAGCACGGCGCAATTGAAAATGAGCAAATCGGCATTCTTCGCGAGTTGCACGAGATTTGGCAGCGCCGATGCGTCCATGTCACCAGAGAAGACCACCGACGCGCCCTTGTAAGAAATTCGATAGGCGACTGACGGACAGTCGCCGTGGTGGGTGGCGATTTCTTCCACGACTAGGCCGTCGTCATCCACAATTTTGGTGCGCACGGAGTTCAAGCTGATTGGCAGGTCGCGAACCGTGAAGGATTCGGGCGCGCCAAACGTTTTTTGATACGCAAAGGCGCCATCCCTTCCGACCAGCAGATCCACAAATCGCGAAGTCTTGGGGAATAGTCCCTCCGCGTCTGGCCCAAAAATCCGGTAGGAAATTGGTCCGTCACTGGTTAGCGCTCGCGCATTGAAAAAAGCAGCCAGGTCTCCACTGTGATCGATATGAAGATGGGTGAGCAAAACCGTATCTACATTTTCCAAGTCCAGATCCAATTCGCCGATCCGCAGGAAAGCTCCAGGTCCGGCATCCACCAAAATCCGCGGCGTCCCTTCGACGAGCACGAGGAAACTTGATCCGGCCCTGCCGAACGCGCGCGGGCCGCCAGAACCGAGCACCACGACTTGCAAAGCGGGCTTAGCAGAGTCAGCGTCCAGAAAGATCGGCAACAGGCTTACGAGAACGATCACCAGGACCTTTATCGGTTTCATGTTTATGCTCCCGCGTGTTTTCCATCGGCGTAACCAGGTCATTTCTTCCTACGGCTGGCGTGTTGCACCGTAAATCGAAATTTGCTTAGTCGGCCTTCTACCGCGTCGAAGGCGAGCTACTGGGGCCTGGAATAATGCTGGACGTTCTCCGGCACGGGGGCTGCCGCGTCGGCTCGCGGGTCGCGCACCGGCTCGCCTGGGGTCCACTTGAATGGCAGGACGCCCGTCCACGCTCCACTGGCATATTCCTTGGCGTCGTCGACTGCGAAGCCAGTGCGTATTTTTGCGGACGCCTCGACGAGCGGGACGGACAAGACCATTGTGCCTTTCAGCTCCTGGTCGCTTGGCGGACGGACGGTCGCCCAGCGGCCGCGGAGGACGTACTCGACGAAGTCGCGCATGGCGGCCAGCTTCGCGGCGGGATCCTCGATGGGTTCGGCTTTGGCCATTACGACCACGGAGCGGTAATTCACGGAGTGGCCCGTGGCGGTGGGCGAAAAAACAATTCCGTCGAGTAAGGTCACGCTGAGGCAAAAAGGCGCGCCGCTTCCGAGCGTTTTCATGAGACGGCTTGCTGTCGAACCGTGGAGAAAAAGTTTGTCGCCGACGCGAACGTAATTTGTCGGAACGACAACGGGCATTCCGTCGGCGATGAAGCCGACGTGGCAGACGAACGCCTGGTCTAGGATGGCGTAAATTGTGTCGCGATCGTAGTTGGCGCGGTCCGGTTTCCGGCGGACTCGCGTTCTGTCGGTAGGCGTGATTTGGCTCATGCGGGCAGACTAGCGCCCGCCGCACCAAGCCGCAAGCGCCAAAGTGGCGGGGCAGAAATTCGCGGGTGTTTCTTCAGGAGTCGAGGAAAAGACGGCCCTGCGGTTGCTGAGGAAAAGAAAAAGAGAGGCAAGAATGTCTGTCCCACTATTGCTTTGGTCATGCCGACAGATGCAAGAGTTCATTGCATAAAGGGCGTGGAATAGGCCGATTGACGCAGAGGGGGAATCGTGTACTCTTGTCCCGACCAAAGAGCATCGAGGGCCTTTATGGCGAAAATCGAGCCGATTTTCACGCGCGATACGTTTCAATTTTTCCGCGAATTGGCGCGCAACAATCGCAAAGTGTGGATGGACGCGAACCGTGAGCGGTACCAGCAATTCGTCGTGAAACCTTTGCGTAGGTTGCTGGAAGAACTCAGCTCCGCGGTGCTGCAACTCGATTCACGCTTCGACACGACTGGGCGCACGGGCGCGAATTTCTCGCGCATCAATCGCGACATTCGATTTGCGAAGGACAAAACGCCTTATCGCGCGCAGATGTACCTGAAATTTTCTGTTCCACTTCCCGGTGAAGGCGAGACCGGGCAGTTGTATACGGGCATTTCCGCCGACGCGGTGACGGTCGGCTTCCGTATTTATTGCGGCTCGAAGCGCAAGGAATCGGCAGTGGGCAAAATTGCGGAGCCGCACGCCCTCGCCCGGCCGAAATGGGCGGCACAACAAAAGAAGCGGCTTGGCCGGCGCTATGAGAGTTACTGGTACACCGCGCAAAAGGGAGAGTGGAAACAGCGCGATGGCTGGCCGACCGAGGCCGAGGATTGGAAGAAACTGCAAGGATGGATCGTTCGAGCCAAACTCAAGACGGCAGCCGCTACACGGGCAACTTTCCCGCGCGACGTTGCAAAAATATTTCGAGACCTTTACCCACTGCTGAAATTTACTTCTCTGGACGATTGAAATTCAAAACGAAGCGAGGAATCGATGAAAAAAAGAGCCAGGCATTTTTCGAGCAAGATGAAGATTGTGAGAAAAACTGCCGTGGCAGCGGCGCTGGCATTGCTCATTCCGTTCGGCGCTAGTACCCGCGCGCACGCGCAGGACCATGGCGCGGTAAAAGACTGGCCGACGGCAACGCCGAAAGAATTCGGCATCAGTGCGGAAAAACTGGCGGCATTAGACGCCGACGTGGCCAGCGGTAAATACGGGTTGGTGGATAGCATGCTCATCCTGCGCTGCGGCACAGCCGTTTACGACAAAACCTACCAGCACGATTACGGGCAGATTTATGGCGAACGCGCAAAGACAGAAGGCCCGCTGAATCACGATCCGCAAGGCCCGTACAATTATTTCAGCACGAAATTCCATCCGTATTACCAGGGCAGCGACATGCACACGATGCAGTCGGTTACGAAGACGGTTACATCGGTGATCATCGGAATCGCCAGGACGCGCGATGACTTCACGGACGGACTGGACACGCCCATCTTGAAATATTTCTCGGGCCACAAAATCACTAACATGGATGATCGCAAGAAACGGATCACGATTCGCGATTTGTTGACGATGACCGCAGGCTTTGAATGGCACGAAGATGTGCCATACGACGATCCGAAAAACTCCGTGGAGATCATGGAGGCGAGCCACGACTGGGCGCAGTACGTCATCGACCAGCCGATGGCCGAGGAGCCGGGCAAGACGTTCGTGTACAACAGCGGCGAGACGGAACTTCTGGCGCACATCTTCAAAAAGGTCACCGGAAAAAATATCGATGACTACGCGGACGAGCACCTGTTCAAACCGCTGGGCATGCGTTATTTCTGGAAGCGCACTCCCACTGGATTGCCGGATACGGAGGGCGGGCTATATCTCTCGGCGCACGAACTCGCAAAAATCGGCCAGCTTTATCTGAAGGGCGGGATGTGGGAGGGGAAGGAGATCGTTTCCTCGTTCTGGGTCAAAGATTCTCTTGCGGCTCATGTGGCCGTTCCCGCCAGCGATTGGAAATACGGCTATTTGTGGTGGCTGCAAAATTTTGGGAGCGCGCCGGACGACATAGCATGGGCGGCGCGCGGATTCGGCGGTCAGCAATTATTCGTCGTGCCAGAGTACGACATGGTCGCGGTGTTCACAGGGTGGGATATTTTGCCGTCCACCGAGAAAAGGCCGCACGACCAGCTCGCGCGCATTCTTGATTCCGCGAACCGCTTCTACGGCTGCGTGGAATAGCGGGACTTCACAAATGCCGCGCTCACGGCGCCCAGAGGCGGAGGCCTATGAGGTGCCAGGAAGCGATGAAGACGGCGAGCACGCAGCAGGCTAAGGAGACGAGGAAGGAGTGAATACGCGCGGCGGCGTTGATCTCGTTCTTTGGAACACGGACGGCGAGCAAGAGTCCATAGAGCGATAGAAGCGGGAACAGGATACTCAGCGCGAAAATTCCGAAGGTCCAAAGGGTGAGCTTTCCCGTATCGGCGCCGCCGAGCTTCGTCGTGCAGAAGAAGAGGGCGAGGAAACTGAGCGTGGCGAGGAGCGGAATTGCGCGAACGGCCAAGTGTTGCACGCCTTTCATGGCACCGAAAAGTTTTCGCAAGATCCAAACGATGGCGAAGAGCAGGGACGTCGCCATGAGCACGATGCAAAGGACAAGCAACGCGATCTGCGCATAGGGCCCGAGAATGCTGCTCCGGATGCCATAAGAAAAACCGTCCAATCCCTGTCCGGAGAGAACCATTTCACCCGCGGGGTTGGTAACGAAAATCGTGGTTGCTTCCGGCTCCTTTTCACCGCGAAAGAGATTTTTGCCGACCGGGATCATTGCTTCAGGCTTGCCAAAGAGACCGGAGCGCGTGAGCTGCCCATTGATGACGCGGACGCGAACGCCGCCGGATAGATCTTCCATGAAGGAAAACAACTGCGAGCGCGGGGCGCTCGGCGCGTAGTAGCCAACAAATTTTTCCAGTCCGGCAGGCTGCATCGGAACTGCAGGCTGTTGCGGCTTCGGAAAATCTTTCGAGAGGAAATCGATGGCCAGCCGGTTCAGATCCAGCAGCGCCTGGTACGACTCTGTGCCGTTCAGCAAAACCACGTAACCCCAATTTTGTTCGGGCATGTAGCGATAGGTGGAGATGAAGCCGTCGATGCCGCCATCGTGGCCGTGAGTTACGACACCGCCGGCGACTGAGGTGTAATTCGCGAGGCCGTAGCCGAGACGCAAGCCGCTTCTCGCGGCGAGAGTCGTTTCCACCGATTCCATGCGGACGATGGACTCGGGCTTGACGATCTGAACTTCACCAACTTTTCCGCGGCTGAGGAAAAATTGCACAAGTTTGGCAAGTTCACCGGGGGAAGCTTTCAAGTCGCCAGCAGGCCGCAGATAGATGTAGGGATAGCCGACAACTTGCGCCGGATTGCCGTCGTAAGCGGTGGCGAGCAGAGCCTTGTTTGCATCGGTGAATGGAAAATCGGCGTTCGCCATGCCGAGCGGACGAAGGATGTTTTCGCGAATGTATTGATCGAATGGAATGCCGCTCACTTTTTCGATGAGGTAGCCGGCGATGCCGTAGCCCGGATTGGAATACGACATGCGCGTGCTCGGCGGCCAACGAACCTCTTGCGGCTCTCGGAATCGTGTGAAAACTTCGAGAAGCGGAAAATTGTAAGGATCCTTGAAGTTATAGACCTCGGCTGCTTCCATGTCGTCAAAACCCGCGGTGTGTTCGAGCAGATTTACGATGCGTACAGGATTGGTGGACGCCCAGCGATTTTTGAGCGGGATTTCTGGCGCAACATCTTTTAGACGCGACTCGAGGTTGATTTTTCCTTCTTCCTGGAGTTTCAAGAGGGCAAGCGCCACAAACGATTTGCTGATCGAGCCGACGCGAAATTCTGTGTCACAGGTAATGTCGCGGCCCGTGGCGACGTCCGCCTTGCCAAGCCCGCCGCACCATAGCAGTTGGCCATTCGACACGAGGGCGACACCTGCTCCGGGGACGTGATCTTTGTCGAGAACGTCTTTCATCGCTTTTTGCAGCTCGGGCAGCGTTTTTGGATGGGGTAATTCTGCTTTTTGCTGAGCGCCAGCGATTGGAGAAATCAGAAGAAAGACGGCGACGCTCAGGCACACGTTGAACCACGTCCGGGCTGTGCGCATGGAGACTCCTTGAAACAAACGTTTCACTCGAGTGGAAGCATTCTATACCGGCTCGAGCGTGGCACAAGCAATATTGCAAAAGCGTTCGCCAGCGCGGCGAGACGCGCGCCGATTGACGAACCTACGCCACTCGAATACGATGCCGCGGACCGATGTGTCGTTTCCGCCCGCCTGAAGCGAGGAGCATATCGCCCATGGAATTTCGTAAGTTAAGAGCGAACTGCTCTGCGATTCTACGTACCGCATTAGCTGTGCTAGCTCCAGAAAATGAAGCGCGCTTTTAAATTTGTCGTATGGCTCGCCGTAGCCATTGCAGGAGCCGGAGCCCTGGGAGCGATCGCTTTGCACCGCGGCGAGCCGTTGCATGCCACCTGGTTTGTCGTTGCGGCCGTTTGTTGCTATATGGTCGCGTACCGTTTGTATTCTTCCTTCATCGCGGCGCGGCTTCTGTTGCTGGATGACACGCGCGCCACTCCAGCCGAGATCCATGATGACGGGCGCGACTTTGTGCCCACGAACAAGTGGGTTCTCTTCGGCCACCATTTTGCGGCGATTGCCGGACCGGGCCCCTTGATCGGCCCGACGCTGGCCGCGCAGTTCGGTTATTTGCCGGGCACGCTGTGGCTGATCGTGGGCGCTGCGCTGGCGGGATGCGTGCAAGATTTCATCATTTTATTTTGTTCGATCCGGCGCGGAGGAAAGACGCTCGGCCAAATGGCGCGCGAAGAAGTGAGCGCGCGCGGCGGATTGATCGCGCAGCTTGCCGTGCTGGCGATCATGGTGATTTTGCTGGCGGTGGTCGCGCTCGTCGTGGTGAACGCGCTGAAATCCTCACCTTGGGCGACGTTTACGCTGGCAATGACAATTCCCATCGCGCTGCTGCTTGGAGTTTACTTGCGGTTTTTGCGGCCGGGACGCGTTTTGGAAGCTTCGGCGTTCGGAGTAGCGCTGGTGCTCTTTGTGGTGGTGGCCGGACAGTGGGTGGCGGCATCGCCATCGTGGTCGCGCGCATTCACCTTTGGCGGCGTGTCACTGGCGTTTCTGATCATTGCGTACGGTTTCGCCGCCGCAGTTGTTCCCGTTTGGCTGTTGCTGGCACCGCGCGATTATCTGAGCGCATTCATCAAGACCGGAGCCATTTTTTCTCTTGCGGCCGGAATTCTGCTCGTCCGTCCGCAAATGATGATGCCGCCTCTAACGCGATTTATCGATGGCAACGGCCCTGTGTTCGCCGGGAAGATTTTTCCATTTTGTTTTATCACCATCGCTTGTGGGGCGATCAGCGGATTTCACTCGCTAATCTCGTCCGGCACGACTCCCAAAATGATTCTCCGCGAGAGCCATTCGCGGCTGATCGGCTATGGCGCGATGCTGCTCGAGTCCTTCGTCGGCGTGATGGCCATGGTCGCGGCTTGCGCGATGCCGCCCGGCGTGTACTTCGCGATCAACAGCCCTGCAAGCATCGTGGGGAAAACGGCGGATGCGGCTGCCGCTACGATCAGCGGATGGGGGTACCATCTGGACGCGCAAACCATGACCAATCTTGCGCACTCCGTGGGCGAGCAGACGTTGCTCAATCGCGCGGGCGGCGCGCCTTCACTGGCGGTTGGCATGGCGCAGATATTTTCGACCACGATCGGCGGCGAGAGGTTGCTCAGCATCTGGTATCACTTCGCGATCATGTTTGAAGCGCTGTTCATCCTCACCGTGCTGGACGCCGGGACGCGCGTAGGCCGCTTCATGGTGCAGGAGCTCGGCGGACGAATCTGGAAGCCGCTTGGGCGCATGGGATGGATGCCCGGGATTTTGCTTTCGAGCGCGCTCATCGTGGGAGCGTGGGGCTATTTTCTATACCAAGGCGTCGTCGACCCGTTGGGTGGAATTAATTCGTTGTGGCCGCTCTTTGGGATCGCGAATCAGTTGTTGGCCACAGTGGCGCTGGTCGTGGCCACCTCGATTCTGCTCAAGATGAAACGGCTGCGCTGGATTTGGGTAACGCTCGTCCCCGCAGCATGGCTGGTTGCGGTGACGATGACGGCGAGCTATCAGAAAATCTTCGCCGCGAATCCCGATCTGGGATTTCTCTCGAAAGCCAATTCGCTCGCCGCGCGGATCGCTGCCGGGCAAATTCCAGTTGCGAAAATCGCCGAGACACACCGACTCATTTTCAATCAGAGGCTTGATGCCGTGGTGACGGCAACGCTTGCGTTGATGATTCTTGTTCTGCTCGTCGAAGCGGCCGCGCAGTGGTACGGGATTTTGAGCCGCCGCCGGGAACCTGTGCTGCACGAAGCGCCGTACGTCGCAACGCAATGGGCGCCGGGATTTTCAGGCGCCGCGCACGGAGACGATTGATGCGGCACACCGCAATATTTGTGCGTCGCTCGCTGCGCGTGTTCTGGCGCGGCCTGCGGGAGTGGTGCGGCGACGCAGCCTATGAGCGCTATTTATCCGCAAAAGACAGACAAAATACAAAACAGCGCGCGCTGACCGCTGAAGAATTCTATGTAGAACAGATTAATCGCCGCTATTCGCGGCCCAACCGCTGCTGCTGAGCGAACTGCGAAACTGGCTTGCCACTTGTCGCGCCGCGAGTCTAGAATCATGGGAAATTGCTGAACCGCTTAATTTTTATTTGCGGAGGAATCGATGGCGATTGATCAGGACAAGCTTCATGAATTTCTTGTGAAAGCGATCGTGGATTTTGGCGCCACATTTAACGCGGCTTTGATACGCATCGGGGACAAGCTTGGCCTTTTCAAGGGCCTCGCAGTCGGCGGGCCGCAAACGCCCGCGGAACTTGCGAAACGCACCGCAACCAATGAACGCTATATTCGTGAGTGGTTGAGCGCGCAAGCTGCCGGCGGGTACGTCACGTACGACGCGACGACGGGGAAATTCCATCTGAGCGAAGAACAAGCCTTTGCCATGGCCGATGAAAGCAGCCCGGTATTCCTGCCGGGAGCATTTCAAACGGCGCTCGCGGCGATCAAAGCGGAAGAGTCGCTCACGGAAAAATTCAAGACGGGCGAAGGAATGGGCTGGCACGAACACCACCCCGAGCTTTTTGTCGGCACGGAACGGTTCTTTCGCCCGGGCTACGCTTCAAATCTGGTAGCGGCTTGGATTCCCGCGCTCGAAGGTGTTGACGAAAAATTGAAAACCGGTGCGCGAGTAGCCGATGTGGGCTGCGGATTGGGCGCCTCGACGATTCTGATGGCGAAGTCTTACCCTAAATCGGAATTTTCCGGTTTCGATTACCACGACAAGTCGATCGAAACCGCCACGCAGCGCGCGCGCGACGCCGGAGTCGGCGATCGCATCAAGTTTGAAGTGGCCAGCGCAAAATCCTTTCCAGGGAAAGACTACGACTTTGTGACCTTTTTCGATTGCTTGCACGACATGGGTGATCCCGCAGGGGCTTCGGCGCACGTGCACGGCAGACTGAAAAAGGATGGGACGTGGATGATCGTGGAGCCATTTGCGGGTGACAAGCTGGAGGACAATCTCAATCCTATTGGACGCGCGTTTTACGGGGCGTCCACACTTTTGTGCACTCCGGCGTCACTCTCGCAGGAAGTAGGGCTGGCGCTCGGAGCCCAGGCAGGCGAGAAGCGCTTGAAGGAAGTCGTGACCAGCGGCGGCTTCACGCGATTCCGCCGCGCCACGCAGACACCGTTTAATCTGGTGTTCGAAGCCAGGCCATAACCGCCGGCAAGCCTGCTGGCGAATCAGAGCGTTACTCGAGCGCAACGGATCAGATTTCTTCTTCGTGCTCGCCATCGTATTTGATGGCGGTCGTCTTGTGCGTGATTCTCACGCTGTGAGCGCGAATTCCCGAGATGATTTCGCGGCGCGTTTCGGCGGGGAGCATTTCTGGAGCGAAGACGCCAGCCTCCTCACGCCGAAAATATTTGATGAAGAGCGCCGCAGCGTGAGCGGTGGCATAAGCAACCGGCGTGGTGTAGCGGCCCTGCTGGCGGATTTGATAGAGCGTCGGAAACATCGCGTCCGTCCGGATCAGCAAATGTTGGTCTTCCTTTGCGCCGCGCTTTACACCCCGCACCAGGACCGCCGCAGAAAACTTCGCATTTTGCAGGATGCCCTGGCGAATCAGCTTGGCGATCGCGCGGGGCGAAGAAGTCTGCGGAAAGCGCTGGCGTATAATGCCGCGCGATTTAGACAATTTCCCCTGTTTGTACCAGCGGCGCAGCCGGTCAAATTCGTTGCCGCCGATTTTCACGTCCATGTCGCGCATGGGAATGGAATAAGGAAGCGTGGCGACCTCATCCTGCGCGGCTAGAACGACGTTGGCGTATCCAATGGGATCGGGAAAGCGGAATTTCTCAAGTTCGGCGAAGCGTTTTTCCATTCGGAATTTTCCTTGGCGGTAGACGCGAGGGTGCGAAATGGCTTCGTCAAAAGAGACTTCCGGCGACCATTGGGAGATGGGATCGTCGCTTTCGGTGCTTTCGTAGAGCCGGATCTGCACGGAACGGACTTCGTCCAACATTTCCGCGGAGCGCTTGACGAGGAGGTTCGTCAAGCCGGGAGCCGCGCCGGCGTTGATCAGTGCGGCTCTGTTTTTTTCTTCGAAGCGTTTGGCAAAGGAGAATTGTTCGGACTTAAAAGGGTTCCGTGTAAGGTGCGAACTCAGGTCGACATAGTGGGCGCGCAGACGGAGCGCGGCCCGCATCACGATCTGATTGAAGACGCTTGCCGAAGCGTTGACGATGAGCTGGCACCCGCGTGCCGCTCGGACAATGCCGAGCATGTTTCTGGCGTTCACTTCCGCAACGGCGATCGTGCTTCTCTCGCCTAAAAAGCGGCGAGCGCGAGCAGGATCACGGTCGCCACACCAGACAGTATGTCCTTGACGTTGGAGCAGTTCTGCCAAAAGGGAGCCGGTGGCGCCGGCGCCGAGAACGAAGATCCGCATGGCGTGACAAAAACTCTATCACACACTGCGTGGCAGGAATCGCGGATGTCTCAGGGCGTTGCCGGATTTCGGGGTGCGGGAGCACCCCGGCAAAAAGTTCATTTTGCTGGCGGCTATAGAAGCAAAACCGGCTGGGGCCCTCTCCGAATGCAGTTGGCACCGCACGACTCCTGAATTGCACTCTTTTTCGCACAGGCATAGACTAGAGGCGAACTCCGATCCCTGCGGCCTACGGGAGAGAAAGCCTAGGGCCCTGGGACGATGCTTTCGCGGCAATGTATGGGAGCCGCAGGGCTGAGGGTTCGGGTGGAAACGCCCGGGCCTCCCGTGCTTGGAAAGGAGCGAGCTGACGGAAAAATACGGATTTCCGTCGCGCGCCCGCATCCAAGCATTCGGATCGGGCGATTTCATTTTACGGCTGCAATAAAAGTCGAGGACTCGCGTCCGGCCAGATATTCGTCTCGCGTAAACGTGCTATGACCCTTCAGGACAAATTCGGGCGGCAAATTACCGACCTGAGGATTTCCATCACGGACCGCTGCAATTTCCGGTGCGTGTACTGCCGCTCGGCCGATCCGGAAAATTATCGCGATCACGACGAAATCCTTTCCTGGCCCGAACTGGACCGGCTGGCGCACATTTTTCTGAGCCTCGGGATTCGCAAGATTCGGATCACCGGCGGCGAGCCCCTAGTGCGTGCAGGCGTTGAGGACTACATCGCCCGGCTTCATGCGCTTGGCGTCGAAGATCTCTCGATGACCACCAACGGCCACCTCTTGGCGGACCGCTGCGAACGGCTGATTGACGCAGGGCTGCGCCGCATCAATATCAGCCTCGATTCGCTCGATCGCGGAAAATTTGAACGCATCACGCGCACCAAATCCTTTGACACCGTGATGCACGGGATTGACGTCGCGCAGAAATCCCGGCTGGCGCCGGCGAAAGTCAACGCCGTGTTGGTTCGCGGGCTCAATGATGACGAGGTGGAATCGTTCGCGGAATTTGCGCGCGATCGCGGCGTGATCATGCGCTTCATCGAGTTCATGCCACTGGATGCCGACCGCACTTGGACTCGCAATCTTGTCGTGCCAGCTGCGGAAGTGCACCAGCGCATCCATGCTCGGTGGCCACTGGTGCAAATCCCGCACGAGCGCAGCGAAACGGCACGCAAATACCGTTTCGCCGACGGCGCTCCCGGCGAAATCGGCCTGATCGCGCCGGTAACGCAGCCTTTCTGCGGCCACTGCTCGCGCATTCGCCTGACCGCCGACGGAAAGCTGCGCACCTGCCTCTTCAGCAAGGATGATCATGACTTGCGCGGGCTGCTGCGCGAAGGGGCCACCGACGAAGACGTAACCACTTATATCCGGTCTGTGGTTGATGAGAAGGAAGAAGGACACCGCATCAACGCCCCCGATTTCGTGCCCCCCTCTCGTACCATGGTCTTTATCGGCGGGTAATGGAAAGCTACCTTTGCGCCGGTTCTCCGTGAGTGCATCGCGCTCGACCCCACGGTGACTTTGAGTTAGCATCGAATGAAGCCGGAAACAAAATCCGGATAACGAACAGGCACTCCCATGGCGGACGACGAAGAAGACAACGAAGACGACGAGGAAGAAGGGGAAGGCCAGGACGACTCGCCCGAGCCTGAGCCGCGGCTCTTCACGCTGACGGAGGCGGAGCGCGCGCGCAAGGATCTTGAACCATTTCTCGTGGAGGCCATGGACTGCCGTAAGAAATTGTCCGGCCTCGAGAACGATCTCTCGGCGGTTTCCGCGCGAATCATGATGATGGGCGGCGTGATCGTGCCGTACGAAAAATTGGCCGCGGTGCGCGTCGAGCATCAGCAGCTTGCCGTATCTCTAAAGACCGCGTTAAACCGCATCCTCGAGACGGGCTGCCTCATCAAAGACCTGGACGTGGGCTTGCTGGATTTTCCCGCCGTGATCGATAACGAAGACGTCTATCTGTGCTGGAAGCTTGGCGAGGATCGCATCCGTTTTTACCATCGACAAGATGAGGGATTTGCCGGGCGCAAGCCGATCGACCCGCGCGACACCGGTCCCGGAAACATCGTGCAGTAGGCGGTGCGGCGTCTCGTGTTTCTTTGTCACCGCAAGTTGGGCTCTCTCTGGTACGTCGCCTACCTCAAGTGCTTCGCAACCTGAAAGGAATTTCGTGGCTTCGCATCCTGAAAACCGCTTGAAAGATTCCGCGAGCCCCTATCTGCGCTCGGCGGCGCACCAGCCCATCGACTGGCACGAGTGGGGCGATCCCGCGTTCGCCCGTGCGGCATCGGAAGACAAACCCATCCTTCTGGATATCGGGGCCGTATGGTGCCACTGGTGCCATGTCATCGATCGTGAGAGCTACGAAAACTCCGAAATCGCCAAAATCATAAACGAGAATTTTGTCGCCGTGAAGGTGGACCGCGACGAGCGTCCGGACGTCGATGCGCGCTATCAATCCGCCGTCAGCGCCATCTCCGGCCAAGGCGGTTGGCCACTGACAGGATTCTTGCTGCCAAATGGAAAGCCTTTTTTCGGCGGCACGTATTTTCCGCCGGGAGACCAGATGGGCCGGCCCGGCTTTCGCCGCATTCTTCTGGCGGTTGCGGATTCGTACAAGAACAAGCGAGCCGACCTTGTCCGCGCTGCTGATCATTTGGCCGATGCTGTGGCACAAGCAGAAATGTTCACGGGCGCGCGCGCGGAGTTCGACCCCGGCGTCGTCGATGCGCAAATCGCCTCGGTCACGCAACAATTTGACATCAAGAACGGCGGCTTTGGCCACGCGCCGAAATTTCCACACTCCTCCGTCATTGACCTGGTTCTCGAGCGCTACCAGCAAACAAAAGAAAAGCACCTTCTGGCGATGGTCGAGACCACCCTCGAAAAAATGGCGCGCGGCGGCGTTTACGATCAACTCGCCGGAGGTTTTCATCGCTATTCGGTCGATGAACGCTGGCTCGTTCCCCACTTCGAGAAAATGTCTTACGACAATTCAGAACTGCTGCGCAATTACCTGCACAGCTGGCAAGTGACTCAGAATCCCTTTTTGCGCGAAACGGCGGAAGGTATCGTTGGCTGGGTGAACGAAGTGTTGTCCGACCAAGAAAAAGGCGGCTTTTACGCCAGCCAGGATGCGGATTATTCCCTTGACGATGACGGTGACTATTTCACGTGGACGCTCGAAGAGCTGCGAGCGGCGCTACCGCCGGACGAAGCTCGCGTCATGGAGCTCTACTACGACGTCGAACCCCACGGGGAGATGCACCATAATCCCGCAAAAAATGTTTTGTGGATCGCGCGCGACGCCGGGGACATTGCCCAGCGACTCGGTCTCGACGAGGCGTCCGTGCGTCTCATGATCGCGAAAGGCAAAGGAAAGTTGCTAGCGGCACGCGTGCCTCGGCCAACGCCTTTCGTTGATAAGACAATGTACGTCTCGTGGAACGCAATGTTTGTTTCGGCTTATCTCGACGCGGCTGGGGTACTGGACGGGTCAGTGCGCGAGACTTCGCGAGGTTTTGCGTTGAAGACGCTGGACCGCATGCTCGCGGAGGCGTGGAGCGAATCACGCGGGTTTGCCCACCGTATTGGCGGGCCCGCGCTTGATGGTTCACTCGACGATCAGGTGTTCAGCGTGCTTGGTCTGTTGGATGCTTACGAAGCGACGCTCGATCCTCGCTATTTTGCCGCCGCGCAAAAGACGATGGACCTCGCGATCGCTCGTTACGGCGATGCAGAAGGCGGTGGCTTTTTCGACCGGCCATCCGACGCCGCGCCGATGGGCGGACTCGATGTTCGCCGCAAGCCCTTCCAGGATTCGCCCACTCCGGGTGCCAATTCTGTCGCGGCCATCGCGTTGATTCGCATGCACGCGTTCACTGGCGACAAGTGTTATTACGATTTTGCGAAAAAAACGCTCGAAGCGTTCGCCGGGATTGCGCCACAATACGGAATGTTTGCCGCAACGTACGGCCTCGCCGCAACACTCTTCGCGCGCCACCCGTTGCAAGTCGTCATCACAGGGCGCCCCGACGATCCCGCTGCGCAAGCTCTCGAAGCCTCCGCACACCAAGTCCACCGTTTCGGCAAATCCGTTCTGCGTGTAACTCCCGAAACGCCGCAAATCCATCTCGCCGGCGCTCTCAAGGAAACCTTGCCGCATCTCCCGGCAGAGAAAGCTCTGGCCATCGTCTGCGCCGGGCAAACCTGCCTGCCACCGACCAGCGATCCCGCGCAACTGAAAGCGCTGCTTGAAAATGGCGCGGCCGGTGCCGCAAGTTCCTAGAATTCTCTAGCACACAAAAGAGAACGGGCGCGAAGTCAAGACTCCGAGCCCATTCAAGCGGTTTCAATTTTCTAAAGGTTCGACATCACGATGCTTATTTCTTGGGCCGCGACTCCGGCGGCACCATCCCATTGATCCGGTAATACACCACGAGCTGCCCGTAGTGCTCTCCCGAATGCTCGATCAATGAATAGGCGAGGTCCGAAAGTCGGTAGGTCTGATTGCCCAGCACCACGGTTCCCGCCATGCCATCGTCGCCCTTTGCTTTGATCAGGTCCGCCCCGTCCCCAACGCATTTTTTGACGAACGCCACGACCTGCTCCTTCGTCTTTAATTCATCGCGTTTTGGATCATCGCTAAACCGTGCTTTCTTGCCAACCGCATTATCCGTGAAAAAATACATGGAAGCGGAAGCGTGCAGCAGCTGCGCCACAAACGTCCGCGAAGCCGGATTCGGTTTGTAGTCGTACTTGTCTTCCGGCAAATCCTCGGCGATGGCAATTAACTTCCTGCCGATGTCGTTCCAGGAATCCAAGACGGCTTGCGAAGTGCTCGCCACCGGTTTTGGCGCCGCGTCCTTCTTTGCTTCCTGCGCGAGCGCAGGCATCGCTCCGAGCACCACGGCAAAAAGCAGGGCCCCACACACACTCATTTTCTTCATCGATGCTCTCCTCATCTTTCCTTGCATGCGAACATGCGGCCGGGCCTGCTTTAGGCTGGTTTTGGCAGGCACTTACTCTCTGACGGCCCGGGCAGCCAAGTGTTTCCGCTTTGGATACACGAAAACCTGTCCCCATGGCCGGTTTCATCTTACACAGGATGCTCCCCCGCATTCTGCCAAATCCCGCAGAGCAAGCGTGCTAAACTTGTATTTTGCGGCGGGGGGATACTCCACTTGAATTGGACTTGGATTCTGCTGCGCAGCGCAATTGGCTTGGGAGCTCTGGTCCTGTTGTTTCTTTCGCAGCGCTTCTGGTACCGCGCCGTCTGGCGTGTGACCTCAAATTGGGGAAGCCAGGGCCTGCGGGTCGCGGCGCGTTTAATTTACGTAACCATACTTCTGCTGAGTATCGTCGAGACGGCGGACAGTTTCCGCATGGGCCGGCATGGCTACCTCGTTCCGACCGGGAATATGGTCACAGTTTTTGCGGGATTGTGGTTCTTCAGCGCGCTCTTCGCTTACCTCGTGGTAAAAGCTGTGCGGGCCATCGATCGAATTTGGGGTTGGCTCCACGCCGCCTACCGGCTCAAAACGAATCGGGCTCCTTCGCAAGTCTCCGCTGCACGCGCGATGGCACAGACGCCTGCAATGACCGCGCCGGGCGCTTCGGCGCCAGCAGTTGCGGAACTCATCCCCAACCCCTCGCGTCGCTACTTCTTCAAGACAGCCACCGCTCTCGCCGGGGCTGGGCCGTTTCTGACCGCAGTGTACGGTTTTGCCGCCGAGCGTCTCGACTATCAAGTCCGCAAGGTAGAAATTCCGATACCCAATCTGCCCGCCGGCCTCGAGGGCATGAAGATCGTCCAGATCAGCGACATCCATCTGAGCAGTTACATGCCGCGCTTGCAGGTGCGCCGCGCCGTCGATATGGCCAACGATCTGGGCGCGGACCTCGCTCTCGCAACCGGCGACTTCATCACAGGCCCCAGCGACCCTATCGCCGATTGCATTGATGAAGTGCGCCGGCTTCGCGCCCCGCTCGGGGTTTGGGGCTGCAATGGCAATCACGAAATTTATGCTCGCGCGGAAGAAAAAGCGCAGATACTTTTCGCGCAGTGCGGAATGCGATTGTTGCGCCAGCAGAATGCGAAAATCGAGTTTAAGGGGACGCCGTTCAACCTCATCGGTGTCGATTACCAGCGCGAACGCACGCCGGGCGGGCGTAGAGTGGAAATGCTCCAAGGCATAGAACCCCTGGTTCGCCGCGATATGCCCAACATTCTCCTGTCCCACAATCCGAACTCTTTTAATCGCGCCGCGGAGCTGGGCATCGAACTGAGCGTCGCCGGCCACACCCACGGAGGGCAGATTTAGGTTGAAATTCTGGACCACCGGCTCAGCCCTGCGCGGTTCATCACGGACTATATCGCTGGCCCGTATAAGCGCCCGATGTTTGCGCCGGCCCCCAACGACCGAGCCTCTTCTACGGCTTCGCGGGTGGACAAAAACCGCGGCTCGTTATTCCCCAACGGCACTTCTGCATTGGCTTCGATCTACGTGAATCGCGGCCTTGGCACCGTAGGCGCGCCTGTCCGCATCGGCGTGCCACCTGAGATCACGCTTCTCACTCTCCAGCGGGCATAGCCCTACTGGTGGCCAGTTCGCTGTCGAAAAGCTCCTCAATCGGCGGCATGGAATTTATTCCTTTCGTGAGCCATTCCCAAGACTTGGGCTTTCTTGGGAAATCCAAACGGCGTTGATAAATTCTCAACAAACGTTTCCAATCGCTGCCCACTTCAGGCAAAATACCTGCGCCAAAAGAGGGGGGCCTATGAACCGCAGTGGTCTGATTGCATCGATTGTCTTCGCAAGCATTTCCCTGGCGCCGATCGGGGCGCACGTTGTCGCGGACGAGAAGCCGCTCGCCGGCTATTCCGTTGAATCTTCGCGCACAGAAAAGCAGTGGGAAGAAAAAATGCGCGCGCTACCGAAGCCGAAGATCATGCGCGAA
Source organism: uncultured Acidobacteriota bacterium (assembly GCA_963767755.1). Taxonomy (GTDB): domain Bacteria; phylum Acidobacteriota; class Terriglobia; order Acidiferrales; family UBA7541; genus Acidiferrum. The sequence continues at coordinate 126,905 of CAVYFO010000038.1, forward strand.
AACATGCAGCGGCTCGCCGCGCGGCCGCACCACGTCGGCTCGCCGTACGACAAAGACAATGCCGAGTGGATTCTCGCCAAATCAAAGAATTGGGGCTCGACGCCCACATCGAAATTCGAGTGCTTTTTCCCACGCCCAAAGAGCGCGTTGTCGAATTGTCACGGAGACCGAGTTCACCGCAAAGCTACAGGAACCGGCGGTGCAGGTGACCCCACGTCGAACCAGACAGGCCGAGCAGCTTCCTCCGTACAACGCCTACTCGATCGATGGCGACGTGACCGCGCCGCTGGTCTACGTCAATTTCGGCGTGCCGGAGGATTACGAGAGCTCGAGCGCATGGGCGTTTCCGTGAAAGGCGCGATCGTGATCGCGCGTACGACGGATCCTGGCGCGGCATCAAGCCGAAAGTTGCCGCCGAGCATGGCGCCATCGGCTGCCTCATCTATTCCGATCCGCACGAAGACGGCTATGTCAAGGGCGATGTATTTCCCGAAGGCCCGGGCGGCCGAAAGACGGCGTGCAGCGCGGCAGCGTGATGGACATGCCGCTCTATCCCGGCGATCCGCTGACGCCGGGCGTCGGCGCCACCAAGGACGCGAAGCGCCTGGCCATGAAGGAAGCTCCGACGATCACCAAGATTCCCGTGCTGCCGATCTCCTACGGCGACGCGCAGCCGCTGCTGGCCGCGCTACCGGGCCGTGGCGCCCGCGGCATGGCGCGGCGGGCTGCCGCATCACGTACCACATCGGGCCGGGCCCGGCGAAGGTCCACCTGAAGGTGAAGTCGAACTGGGATATGAAGCCGATCTACGACATCATCGCGAGGATTCCCGGCTCGCGAATATCCCGATGAATGGGTCATTCGCGGCAACCATCACGATGCCTGGGTGAACGGCGCGGAGGATCCGGTCTCCGGGCAGCCGCGAGCTGGAAGAGGCGCGCGCGCTGGGCGGATTTGTTAAGCAGGGATGGAAGCCCAAGCGCACGATCATTTACTGTCTGGGACGGCGAAGAGCCCGGGCTGCTGGGCTCACGGAATGGGTCGAGACGCACGCCGAGGAGCTGCGCAAGCACGCCGTCGCCTACATCAACACAGACAGCAACAGCCGCGGCTATCTGATGCAGGGCTCGCACACGCTCGAAAAATTCGTCAACGGCGTGGCGCGCGACATCGAGGATCCCGAAACGAAGCTTTCCGTGTGGAAGCGATCAGTTGCGCGAGATCGCCCACGCGCCCGAAGGCCGTCAGGAAATCCGCAAGCGAGCCGATCTGCGCATGGGCGCGCTCGGCTCCGGCTCGGACTACACGCCGTTTCCTGCACCATCTGGGCGTTGCCTCGCTCAACCTCGGATTCGGCGGCGAAGACGGCGGCGGCGTCTACCACTCCGTCTACGACGATTTCTACTGGTACACGCATTTCGAGGACACGACTTTCGTCTACGGCCGCGCTCTGGCGCAAACCGGCGGCACCAGCGGTGATGCGGCTGGCCGATGCCGAATTGCTGCCGTTCGAATTCAGCGATTTCGCGGAGACGATCCAGAAGTACATCAAGGAGCTAAAGCGCTCGAACAACAAAATACTCGTCGAAGACGCGCTCGAACGCAATCGCGAACTCGAAGAAGGCGTCTTCACCGCGACGACCGATCCGAAAAGAGCCGCTCGCCGCGCCTCCGGCCTGGGAAACCGTGCCCACATTTTTAAATTTCGCGCCGCTCGACAATGCCGCCGACACGCTCTCTCACAGCGCCGCCGCATATCACAAAGCTCTACGAACACGTCGATCGCCAACGGAAACACCGTGCTCGCGTCCGCATCGCTCACCGAAGTGAACCGCGCTCCTCATCGAAAGCGAGCGCCGACTTCTTCACCGCCAGAGGGCCTGCCGAATCGCCCCTGGTTCAAGCATCAGATCTACGCCCCCGGCTTCTACACCGGCTACGCCGTCAGCAACAATTCCCGCCGTCCGAAAAGCCATCGAACTCAAACAATGGAAGCAAGCCGATGAAGCCATCATCGTCGTAGGGAAAAGTCCTCCAGGTCCAAGTCCGACCTAATCACCTCCGCCGCAACAAAACTCTCCGCCGCGACGACTAATCACACTAGATCCATATCGCGGACACAAATATCGCCACCCTGTAGCTGCGTTTCGCACCCCAGAACGCGGGGTTTAGACCAAACACCGGCACCACAAAAGCAATGCAATGCCGGTCGATCACGAGAATCTCCCAACGATTTTCGCGCGTCGTTTACAATCAAACGCTGGAAGCACGACGCCAAAATCATCACGTCATTACTTCGTTGCGTCATTACTTCATCTTCTCGGAGACTTAGCCTTGTGCCCTCCTACAACCTCTCCATCGTCGGCTTCGGCAACGCTGATCCGTTCCTTTCTGCGCATCCTCATCGCCAAAGAAACCGAACTTCGCCGCCGCTACGACATCCGCTGGCGCCTCACCGGCATCGCCACGCGCCGCAACGGCTGGGTCACCGATCCCGACGGCCTCAATCCGCTCGCCGTTCTCATAAATACGATCATTGGCCCACGCCGGATCTCTGCGAACGCGGCCGCACAACATCCGCGAATGGATCGAACGCGCCCGCGCCGACGTCGTCTTCGAAACCAGTTCGCTCAACGTCGCCCACCGGCGAGCCCGCCATCGATCACATCAAAAAGCCGCGCTCGAACTCGGCGCGCACGCCATCACCGCCAACAAAGGCCCCGTCGTTCACGCATTCGCTGAACTCACCGCGCTCGCCGAAGAAAAAGATCGCCGCTCTTTCTTTACGAATCCACCGTGATGGACGGCGTCCCGATTTTTTCGCTTTTCCCGCTCGGCCTGCCCGCCACAGATTTGCGCGGTTTCTCCGGCGTGCTCAACTCCACCACCAACGTCGTGCTCACTGAAATCGAAAAAGGCCGCGCCGTTCGACGACGCTGTGCGCCGCGCGCAGGCAAACTGGGAATCGCCGAAACCGATCCCTCTGCTGACTTGGATGGATGGGATGCCGCTGTGAAAGTCGCCGCGCCTCGCGATCGTTCTTCCTCGGCGTGCCGCTCAAGCTCGATCAGGTGCGCCGCACCGGCATTCGCGATCTCAGCGAAGAAAAAATTCGCTCCGTGCGAAATTCCTGGGGGAATGCGTTACAAGCTCGTCTGTCGCGGGTTGAGCGCCGCGGCGCCGGCGTCGATTGCAGCGTCCAGCCCGAATTGCTCCTCGCATCCGACCCGCTCGCCAATCTCGAAGGCAGCAGCTCCGCCATCCGCTTCTGATCTCGACGTCTTCGGTCTCTCGCTCGTCGAACACAACCCCGGCATCGAAGCTACCGGCTACGGCCTCCTCGCCGATTTCCTGCGTGCCGTCCGCCAATAGTCCTGTTCGCCCGATTCATTTTCACTTCAACGCGTATAGTGGCCGCATAATCGGGCAAAGGAATTCCGAGATCGCACCTTTCATCGCGAACTGGCGCACCAGCCACGACGCCAGCGGAATCACGCCCGCCCAGATTGGCAAAGCATAATCGGGAGCATCATCCTCGGGCGGCCCAACGCGCACTTTCGCGGACACTTCCGTGATGGCAGCCGCAAAATACTAGTGGCCTTCAGCTCTTTTTCATTTGGCGAACGTGCATCTTGCCAGCGCCCGGGGAGAATCTTTTCCGTGAATGCGCGAAGCGCTTCAAGCTTTTCCTGGGGCGCGTCCACAAGCGTCGCTTTCCCCAGCGCCACGATGGACCGATAATTCATCGAATGATTAAAAAGCGATCGCGCCAGCACCATCCCATCCATCAGCGTGACCGTCACACAAACAAATCCCCTCGCCCACATTTCGCAACATCCGGCTAGCCGCGGACCCATGAAAATAAATCGCATCCCCAATCCGCGCGAACATCGTCGGAATCACAAACGGCTGGCCATCGACGGAAAACCCAACATGACAAACAAACCCTCATCCAAAATCTTATAAATCGTCTCGCGGTCATAAACCCTCCGCTGCGGCTCGCGAACGACACGCGTCCGCCCGCTCACCGTAAGTCTTCGGGCACTATGCACCTCATGGAAAACTTAGCGCAAAGCGACACCAGTTCCAGTCACTCATTTGATTACTAGCCGGCGCCAAGCGGCATGAGTAGGAACAACCTCCCAAATGCTATCACGCCCGCACCCGGCTTCATCCCGGGCCCGCCCTGTGAGAAACTACCGCGGAGAAACCGATGAGCACGCCAGTCATGCAGGGAACGAAACCAACCGCTGGACATCGCCTGGGTCCGCGCGCAATTCCCCTCGCTACAATTGCAGGTGAACGGCCACCCCGCTGCATTTCTCGATGGCCCCGCGGGCACGCAGGTTCCCCGCCAAGTGATGGACGCAGTCCAAAATTATTTCTGCGCTCCAACGCGAATACCTGCGGCGCCTTCGCCACCAGCCGCAGCACCGACGCCATCATCGCCTCCGCCCGCGAAGCCATGGCCGATTTTTTCCATTGCGACAAAGACGAAGTCATCTTCGGCCAGAACATGACGACCATCACGTTCGCCTTGTCCCGCGCGATCGGTCGAGAACTCAACGCCGGCGGCGAAATCATCGTCACCACTCTCGACCACGACGCCAACGTCGCCCCCTGGCGCGCCCTCGAAGAAAAAGGCATCGTGATTCGCCAGGTCGATATTCACGAAGCCGATTGCACGCTCGATCTCGACGACCTAAACCGCAAGATCACTCGAAGACAAAGCTCGTCGCCGTCGGTTACGCCTCAAACGCCGTCGGCACAATCAATCCCGTCGCCGAGATCACCAAGCTCGCCCACGCCGCCGGCGCGCTGATGTTCATCGACGCCGTCCATTACGCGCCCCACGGCCCGATCGACGTCCGCGCCCTCGATTGCGATTTTCTCGCCTGCTCGCCCTACAAATTCTTCGGTCCGCACATGGGACGCTTTACGGCAACGCGAGCAGCTCCTGCACTTTCGTCCATACAAGGTCCGCCCCGCGCGAGCACTTCCCGATCGCTGGGAAACGGCACGCAAACTCACGAAGCATCGCAGGCGTCGCCGCCGCCGTCGAGTATATCGACGAACTCGGCCGCCGCATCGATCCCAGCGGCGAAAGATCGCCGCAGCGCGCTGCTCTCCGCCTACAAAGTCACGCGCCAGCACGAAATGACTTTGCTCGCGCAACTCATCGACGGCCTGCTCGCGATTCCTGGCCTGCAATTTTTCCGCATCATCGAGCTACGAAGCGTTTCGCCGATCGCTGCTCCAACGATTTCGGTTTGCCTGGGAAATCACAAGCCGATCGACATCGCCAAATATCTCGGCGAGCGCGGCATCTTCACCTGGGACGGCAACTACTACGCGCTCAATCTCACCGAACGCCTCGGCGTCGAAGAGAAGGGTGGCCTTCTCCGTGTCGGCATCGTCCACTACAACACCGCGGATGAAGTGGATCGTCTTCTCGCCGCCTTAAAGGAGATCGCAGCCCGTTAGCCTTCACGCAAACATCATGACCAAACGACCAAAACCGATCGTACTCACCGTGCTCGACGGCTGGGGCTACCGCGCCGAAACAAAGGGCAACGCGATTGCCCTCGCTCGCAAGCCGAATTACGACGACCTCCTAAGGAATTTCCCAACACGCTGATCCAGACCTCCGGTCCCTTCGTCGGCTTGCCCGAAGGGCAAATGGGCAACAGCGAAGTCGGCCACATGAACATGGGCGCGGGCCGCATCGTCCAGATGGACATGACGCGCATCGACGTGATGATCGCGAGCGGCGAATTTTTCGCCAGCCCCTGCTACTCGAAGCCATGGAGCGCGGCCGCGCGCGCCAGCTTCATCTCCTGGGCCTGGTCAGCGACGGCGGCGTGCATTCGCACATCCAGCATCTGTTCGCGCTGCTGCGCATGGCGCGCGAAAACCAAGTCGAGCGCGTTTTCGTCCACTGCTTCACGGACGGCCGCGACACGCCCCCGAAAGCGGCATGGGATTCCTGCAGCAACTCGAGCAGAAAATGCGCGAACTCGGCGTCGGCCGGATCGCGTCCGTCAACGGCCGCTATTACGCGATGGACCGCGACAATCGTTGGGAGCGCATCGAGAAAGCCTATCGCGCCATCGTTCACGGCCAAGCCGAAGCACGTTCATCGATCCGATCGCGGCGATGCGCTTCCAGCTACGAAAAAGGCGTCACCGACGAATTCATCGTTCCCGTCGTCGATCGCCAGAGGCGCACGGCGCCGGCCGCCCGCCGCCCCGCGCGCCGCGATCCGCGACGACGACGCCGTGATTTTCTTCAATTTCCGCGCCGACCGCGCCCGCCAAATGACGCGCGCCATCGCCGAACCCGGCTTCAAGAAATTCGCCGATCCGAGGCGCCCGAAGAATCTCTTCTACGTCGCCATGACGCAGTACGAAAAGACGTGGCCCTGGCTGCGCTACGTCCATCGCGCCGGAAAAACTCGAGCACATCCTCGCGCAAGTTTTTGGCGAGCTGCATTACAAAAATCTGCGCGTTGCCGAAACCGAAAAATACGCGCACGTCACTTATTTTTTCAATGGCGGCGTCGAAAAGCCCTTCCGCGGCGAGGAGCGCATTCTGGTGCCCTCGCCGAAAGTCGCCACCTACGACCTCAAACCGGAAATGTCCGCCGCAGGAGTCGCCGACGCGGTCGTGAAAGCCATCGAAAAAGGCGATTTCGACGCCATCATCATGAATTTCGCCAACGCCGACATGGTCGGCCATTCCGGCAAGCTCGAAGCCGCGATCAAAGCCGTCGAAACGGTCGACGAATGCCTCGGCCGCAATTTTTCAAGCGCTCCAGCCGCGCGGCGGCGCCTGGATCATCACCGCCGATCACGGCAACGCCGAAACGATGATCGATCCCGTAACCGGCGGCCCGCACACCTATCACACCACAAATCCTGTTCCGTTCATTCTGGTCACCGAAGACGCCGCAGCTGCTCAGCCCGGCGGCTCGTTGCGCGACATCGCTCCCACCATGCTCGGCATCCTCAACCATGCCCGAACCACGGAAATGACTGGCCACGATTTGCGCATCCCCGCGAGGCGCCAAGAGGAGATCGCTGAGATGGCGCAGCAACATGAGCACCGAACACCGACAAAAAGAAAGAAGAATCCTATTTTTTTTTTTTTTTTTTTTTTTAAAAAAAAAAAAAAAAATTGGTCCGAGGCCAAAAAAAGACTGATGGTTAGGCAAGCGAGGATCTGGGCGCACAAAAATAACATGGCACCGGTAATATTTTTTTTAAAAAAAAAAAAAAAAAAAAAAAAACATTCCGAAAAATACAAAAGTAATCCGCGCCGCACCACACCAGCGCAAACCAAGCTGCTCATCTGCGTCTGGCACCCATTCAACCTCTGGCGTCCGCCGGAGGAAATGGGCCGCGCCGTGCAGCGGCGCTTCCCCGAAATGCGCGTCGTGCATCTGCCGAATTACGATCGCCTGGATGCCGAACTGCCCGACACGGACATCTTTGTCGGTTATTCGATCCGCCCGAATCAATTTCCCTGGGCGAGCAAATTGAAATGGATTCATTCGACCGCGGCGGGCATCGCGCAATTATCGTATCCCGAACTGCTGCGATTCCGGAATCCTCGTTACCAATCCCAGCGGCGTTTTCTCCACTCCTATGGCCGAGCACACCCTGGGCCTCCTCATCGCGCTCGCTCGCAATTTTCCGGATTCCGTGCGTCACCAGGATCGTTCGCACTGGGGCCAGCAGGAAATGTGGGACAAGCCCCCGCGTTTCACGGAACTCAACGGTCACGTTCTCTTAATCGTGGGATTCGGCTCGATCGGCCAAGAACTCGCCAAACGCGCTCGCGCCTTCGACATGCGTCGTGTGGGGCGTAACGCGTTCCGGCGAAGGCGACGCCTCGCTCGCCGAAAAAATAATTCCCGTCTCGCAACTCGAAGAAGCTCTCCCGCACGCCGATTACGTCGTCATCGCTGCGCCGGAAACGTTCCGAGACACGCCGCATGATCGGCGCCGCGCAAATCGCCAGCATGAAGCCCGGCACCCGCCTAATCAACATCGGCCGCGGCTCTCTCTTGGACGAAGCCGCTCTTATCCACGCTCTGGAAACTGGCGCCCTGGCCGGCGCCGCCATAGACGTAACTTCCGTCGAACCGCTCCCGCCCGGACAGCCCTCTCTGGAAAACCCCGAATCTCTTCATTACGCCGCACACCAGCGCCGTCAGCGACCGCCTCTGGCAGCGCGAAACCGTTCTCTTGATGGATTTGCTGGAACGGTGGTTCGACGGCCGCGAAATGTTCAACCAGGTCGATCTCACGCGCGGCTACTAGCCGATCAACGCGTCGCAGAAACGCCAGAGACTCAAATCTCAGTCCGCCGTGCCGGTCGCCTGCGCCTCGTACCCTTCGCGCGCATACACCACGTACTTCTGCTTCTTTCCCTTCTGATTCACCACCACCAGCGGGCTCCCGTCCGGCTGCACCAGTTCGATCTTCACCTTATGAAATTTCCCGTCCTTCGCCCCATTCGTCGGCGTGTACGAAATGCTGTACTGATGCCGCAGAAAGGCCGTGACATCTTGGAAGATTCCTGGCATTTCGCCCTCGAATTGTGGGAACCACGCCTGGCCACCCGTCTCGTGTGCGAACGTCTTTAGTTGATTCTCTGCTTGCAGGTAGTTCATGCGCTGCAAGCTGCCCATCCCGCCGATTCTATTCACGTCCACGGCGTTCTGAAACACCTGTCCCAATCCCACGCAAAAAATCGTCACATCGGTTTGGCGCAGCTGCTTTATGGTCTGATCGAGGTTGTGTTTTGAGAATGTATCGACGCCGCTGGCAAGCAGAATGATGGACTTCTTTCCCCTCACGTCTTTCAGCCTGTCCGTCGTTTCCAAAAGAGCATCGAAAACGTTCGACTCGCTGAACCCCGGAAAATAGAGACGTCGCAGCCCATCCATCACTTCTTCCTTGTTCTGCGTGAAGTCCACTTCCAGCCGTGTTTTCATGTCGAAAGTTTCCAGCGCCACCCAATCTTGCGGTTTGAGCTGCGGAAACAGATACTGAGACCAATACTTCGCGTACATGGCGAATATACCGCCCCAGCCGCGGCTGCTGAATTCCAAAAGCAGCACCGTCGTAATCGGCGCATCCGTCGGTCCGAAGTTGGTGATTGTCTGCGCCACCCCGTCATCGGTGATCTTAAAATTTTCTCTCTTTAATCCCGTCAGGATGTCCCCGTTTTGCGTGGTGGCCACCACATCCAGCGTCACCACCGGAACTTCCACCGCGATGCTCACCCCCGCCTGCGGAGCCTGTTGCTGAGTCGTAGCCGGACTCTGCGGTACCGCCTGCTTCGGCGGTGTCGCCGCGCCTTGTGGGCCCGTGGGTTCTTGCGCGCCTGCGGGCCCGCCGGAGAGCACCGGGATGATTAAAGCCGCGGAAAATGTCAGCAATATCAGAGAAACAATCTTCTTCATCTCACCCCTCGATTCGCTTGCGAAATCGTCCCGCCCGCCAAGGCCGCGCTTTATCCCTCGCCAGGGACGGCCGCGTCACATTTGAGTTTACGCAACGCGCCGCCAACACTGCGGACGTGCCCCCACACCTGCATGTTAGTATGAAGCGCGTTAACTGCAAAACGTTTGCTGCGCCTGTCGCCATGGCTTGGGCCGCATCTAAGATGGAGGATCGCTCTGTGAATGGGAACCACAAAATGCGCTTATTTGCGCCTGCAGTGGCCTTGTCGATGCTCTCTTTGCTTGCCGGACTTGCCCTCAGCGCTCAGCTACCATCCACCGCCATGCCCATGGTTCAGGACACGCGCTCTCCCCTCGGAGACACCACCGCACTGGCCAAGGAAGCGGAAGGCTGGCTCGCCGATCTCGTCAAAATCAACACCACCAATCCCCCTGGCAACGAAGAAGCCGCCGCAAAGTACATCGCTGCCATTCTGGCGAAAGAAGGTATCCCCTCTGAATCTCTGCCTCTGGCTCCCGGTCGCAGCGCATTAGTCGCCCGGCTAAGCAGCTCCGCCGTCCCCAACCCCTCGCGCGCTTTGCTGCTGCTGGCGCACCTGGACGTGGTGGGCGTCTCGCGTGACAAATGGAGCGTGGACCCGTTCGCCGCTGTGATGAAAGACGGCTACATCTATGGCCGGGGCACGATTGACGACAAGGGCATGCTGGCTGCCAACCTGGCGGCGATCGTCGCGCTGAAGCGTGGCGGCGTGGCGCTTGATCGCGACGTGATCTTCCTGGCCGATGACGATGAAGAGCAGGGCGGCGAAGCCAGTATCAAGCCCGCCATCGCGAAGTATTGGGATAAATTTGCCGCGGGATTCGCGCTGAACGAAGAAGGCCGCGTGACCTGGAAAGACGGCAAGGTGCAGTACGTCGGCATCCAGGCCAGCGAGAAGGTACCTGCAAACGTAACAGTGATTGCCACGGGGAACGTCTGGGCATGCGTCCGTACCTGTCGTCCCTGGGATAATGCCGTGGTGCATCTGGCTGCGGCGGTGGGAAAGATCGGCGCCTATTTAGCCCCCGGTGAACCTGACCGCGATCGTTCGAGCGGTATTTCGAAGCACTGAGCAAAGTGGAACCCGACGAAACCGGAAAATGGATGCGCGCCCTCGAAACCGCGGAGGGGGGAAAGAGCTGGCCGCCAAGCGTTTTTTTTCGGACATGAAAGCCCGGTCTGGAATTCGATGATTCGCGACACGATCGCGCCGACCATGCTGCAAGCCGGCGTGCGCGCGAACGTGGTGCCCTCCGAGGCGCGCGCCAACCTTCGGATGCGGCTCCTGCCCGGAGACGCCATTCAAACGGTGATTTCCGAATATGACCACCCTGGTGGAATGTCGGCACCCTCAAATCCGCTTCGAAGTGGCGGCCTGATCCCGGGCTCGCCTGCGCCTCCTTCTTCGCTCGATTCGCCGTCTTCTATCACACGATCGAACAGGTCAGCGGCTCAAGTGTTTCCCGGAGCTCGCGGGCGATGCCCTTGATGTCCACCGGCGCTACGGATTCGGCGCAACTTCGGCTCCACAACGTGCAGGCCTATGGGCTGCTTCCCTTTCCGCTTACCGAAGCTTCGACGGTGCCTCACTCATGCCCGCCGATGACGAGCGGCTCCCACTCGATTCGTTCCGCAAAGGTGTCGAAAAAAAAAAAGGATCTGTAAATTATCGAAAAAAAAAAATTAATTGTATAGACGTACATCGTTTGTGAAGGTCGAAGAAATACAAATAGGATTCGCAAAGCAAGACACTTCAAAAAATTCATGAGCTTTCGGCGCTCCAAGATCGTCTGCACGCTCGGCCCGGCGAGTAATTCCGAACGCATAAAAATGATCCGAACGGCTTGATCCGTGCCGGGATGGATGTTGCGCGCCTGAATTTCTCGCACGGAACGCACGAAGACGCACGCCAAGACCGTGTCGTCGCATTCGCGCGGCGGCGATCAAGCCTACAAAAAACCCCTGTGCATCATCGCCGATTTGAAGCGGCCAAAAAATTCGCACGGGTGCGCTCGAAGGCGGGCTGCCGGTTACGCTGCGCGCTGGGGACAATTAATGATCGAAACGGGCGTCAGCGCATCGGTAACGCGTCGGGTGTCTCCACCACATTCAAGATGCTGCCGCGCGAGGTCCATCGTGGCGACCGCATTTTGCTCTCCGATGGATTGATCGAATTGCGCGTGCTGGCCACACGTGCGCGGTGCCTTTTGTTTCCTGCGTGGTCGTAAACGGGGGTGAATTCTGCGAACATAAAGGGATCAATCTGCCAGGCATCGAATTAAGCGTTCCCTCGTTCACGTCAAAAGATCGCGTGGATCTGGCTTTTGCTCTCGATCACGGCGCGAATTACGTCGCCGTGAGTTTTGTGCGGCGGCCCGAAATTGCTCCTCGAAAATCGCTAATACGGCGGGCCGGAAATAACACGCCGGTCATCGCCAAGCTCGAAAAGCCCGAGGCCATCGATAATCTGGACGCGATCCTGCACGTGGCCGATGGCGTGATGGTCGCGCGCGGTGATCTCGGCGTCGAGATGAGTCCCGAGCGCGTTCCTGTAGTCCAAAAGAAGGTCATCGACCGCGCGCGCCCGACTTCCGCGCCCCGTAATCACCGCCACGCAAATGCTCGAATCCATGACCGAAAATCCCCGGCCCACTCGCGCGGAAGCTTCCGACGTGGCCAACGCGATGTTTGACGGACGGACGCCCTCATGCTGACCGCGGAAACAGCTTCGGGAAAATATCCCGTCGAAGCCGTGAGCATGATGGCGCGCATCATCGAGGACGCGGAAGCCAGCGATTGGGAATCCCCACCGCCGCGCGTGCCCCAGGAAAAATTGAAGGTCGCGGAAACTGTCGCGGAGTTGGTTTGCCACGCCTCTCACGAACTGCGCATGAAGTTGATCGCCGTCTTTACGCACAGTGGTTTCACCGCGCGCCTTGTTTCGTGTTACCGCCCCGCCGCGCCCATCATCGCTTTTTCGCCGGAAGCCGACACGCGCCGCCGCATGGCGCTCATCTGGGGCGTGATGCCGCGCCACATTCCCGACACCCGCAAAATTGATGGCCTTGCCGCCATCACCGAAAAACGCCTCCTCGAGGAACGCCTCGTTCGAAAGGGCGACGTTATCGGCATCGTCGCCGGCACGCCCATGGGCATTCGCGGCACCACCAACTTCATGAAGTTCCACATTATCGGCGGCGGCGCCTAAGAAAATTCGCGCCGAACCCCGCTTGCCGGAAATTCCCATCAATTGATCCAGCGGTCGGGGCGGGAGGGCGGCTCGTTCTTGTGCTTGTTGATATAGACGTCGAAGCGCTTGCGGTTGCGCTTGTGCTGCCAATCCGAGACGCTGTTGCGCACGCTGTAGAGGAAAGATCCGCGCCGCAAATAAATGTAACCCACCGGATGCCCCCGAGATGGCAGACGTGCGCGACGGCGTCGCCGCCCGCTCCCAGCGTCGAGAAAAATTCAATCGCGCCCATCACCGCAACATACGGTCGCATCGGAATCGTCACTGGCAGAGGAAAAAGCCAGATGCGCCGGTCGGGAAATAAAATCGCGTTCGCCATCAGAATTCCGAAAATCGCGCCCGATGCGCCAATCGTCGGAACGTCCGACGGCAGTGGCCCCAACTCATGGGGATAACTTTCACTACAATTTCAATCAGGCCCGCGCCGACGCCGCAAAGAAAAAAGAAATTCAGAAAACGCTTTTTCCCCCATACCAGCTCCAGTTCGCGGCCAAACATCCAGAGAAACAGCATGTTGATCAGCAAGTGGAACAAGCCGCCGTGGAGAAAAATGTATGTGAACGGCTGCCACAGCCGGAGTCCGGGCACTGGTCCGAGGGCGACGAGGCCAAAGTAGTGATTGACCCAGGACGCTGCCCCCACACCCAGGAATAACATGATGAGCGTCTGGATGAGGAAGACACCGGAGCAGTAGCACCAGGAGTTTTACGCCGGGCGTGATGAAACCGCGCCAATCGAAGTTATAGCGGCGGGGGTTGAATACGGAAGGCACATCCAAAGTTTACGGCGTTGGAAGGCGCCCGTCAAAGCGGTGTTTCCCGGCCAATTCCTGCGCTTTGTGCTTAGTTTTTCTACGTTTATGGGCTCTAGGGCCCACGCAAAATAACTTCACAGATTGGAGTGATCGTGTAGTTCCAAGCGGGCAGTGTCTTATGGGGGCGAAGACGAAGTGAGCGAAAGAGTGCGGGATCGGCATCGAGGCCGGTAGGATAGTGAGCACGGTCGAGGTAGGCGGACACTGCCAAACCGGTCTTGGTTGTGGTGGTGCGAAGGAAGTTGAGAATCTTCTGATAGCTGTTCAACGGTTCGGCGGCCCAGTTCTTGGAAATTTCGGAAAACAAGCGATGTTCGATGGGATTCCATTTGGAAGCGCCCGTCGGATAGTGAGCAACAGTCACGGCCAGAGCAAAGGGGTTGGAGAGCTGCGCTTGGAGTTCGGTCTTCCAGGCATGGCGTCGACAACTATTGCTGCCACCGGTGTCGGCGAGAATGAGGAGTTGGCGGGCGCGACGGTAACGGAGTGCGCCTTCCCGTTTCCACCAGCCGGCGATGGAATGAGCGGCGAATGCGGAGGTATCGTGAGAGACTCCGAGAAAGACGGAGCCGCGATTGGCCAACAGATCGTAGATGCCGTAAGGAATGGCCACACCGGTGGAATCGGAACGGAAGTCGTGGTCGTTGACCAGCACCGGAGAGCGATCCCACTTGACCCCGGCGTTGTTGAAATCGCCAATTAGTTCGCGCTTTTTGGTATCCACGCTGATCATCGGAAGACCGTGACGCTGAAAGCTATGGCGAAGCGAGGAGATATATTGGAACTGTTGGTCGCGGAAGGGGCTGGCGGCGGAGGCAAGATTCTTGTGATTGGCGCGTAGAGAGAAGTTCATGCTGTGCAATAGGCGGGCCACGGTATTGGCGAAGACAGGGATATCGACTTGCTCGAGGAGTTGGGCGATCTTCTGGGGGTCTGCGGGTCCATTTAAGTCCGGTGATGGGATCTCCCGCGGTATCGTGTTCCAACAGGATTTCGATGGCGTCGACTATTTCGACGTTTTTTTTTCGGTCCGTTGGCGTCCGCCACCACTTTGCGAACCCCAGCGAGGGCTACATCCTGATGAAGAGCTGCTGTCGTCCGCGAGCTACGGTATGCGTGTCCAGATTAAGAAACTCGGCCAGTTGATGATCCCCGCCATGCCCAGTTTGAGGATTCCAGTCCGGCATAGAGCCGACGCTGCTGTTCGTCGAGCAGGCTATAAAACAGGAGGATCGCGGCTTTTAGTTCGTCCGGAGAAATCTCCAGTCGCGACGCATTCACCAGGGTGGGAACGGACTGGACGCTGCGGCGTGCCAGGATTGTCGGCGGCGGCGGACCGGATCGATGAAGCAATAGAGAAACAGGCCGGACACCAATTACCGTGCTATCCTGCGCTGCTCGACGAGGTGATACAGCGCGTCCGCACTTCGACATGCAGGCACTCGGCCAGTTCTTCGGCAAAATAGCCCGGAGAGGAGTGCTGCACCCAGACCTCGGCGGTGGCGAGCAGCGTACCGTGACGGGAGAACCACACTCCCTCCAGAGACCAAAGTCCATCGGCGGCGAAGCGGGGGATTTGACGAAGCGTGTAGAAGCGAGCGCGATGGGAATAGCTGGTGAGATAGTCGAGTTGTTTGAGTTTTCGGAAGACGGTCAGGTCGACCTGGGTACCGAGCGCGCGCTTGAGTTCATCGAGGGTGGCCATCTTGTCTTGGAGCAGGTACTGACGCAAGACATCGGCGTGAAAGAAGGTTGGTCTCATAATGTTATAGTACCGACTAAAGAGCATCTCTCTATCGACACTATAACAAAACAAACAGACGGACGTCCACAACGGCTGGAGAACGCACAGACCGCTTCTTCATTGATCAGGAAGCAACCAAGCCGTACGAAACAGCCATTTGCCAATCGCTTTTTAATGATCAAGAAACGACTATTGTAGGAAAGTTATTTTTGCGTCAGCACTTAGTTGAGCTTTTTGCGGGCGAAATGGAAGAGCGAGGCGGCCAGTAACGCGAACATCACGACGCCGAACAGCGACTGAATATGCGTGGGCACCGGCAACTTGTCGTTGGGAGCAAGCAATGGCCAGAACCTCGGGCCGAGCGAGAACAGGTCGGGCCGCCAGGGCAGGTTCAAAATGTGGGCGAACCAGCCGGGGACGTGCGTGGCGATTTCCGGATCCTGAAAAAGATTGATGACAATTCCAAGCAGACCAAAAACACCGCCCGCCGCGATCAGGCCACTGGAAAAAAGCGCGCCGGGGCTGGCTTCTCCTTCGTCCTTCTTTTCTTTTGAGGAAACTTCGACGAGCCAGCGAACAAGGCCACCCGCGAACATCGTGGCCGTGGTGGCGATGGAGAGATACGAGCCGACGGCGAATGCGAGGGAGCGGACGCCTAGCACTTCGACGGCGATGACCAGAGCGACGCCCATCAGAACGAGCCGCCAGGGAAGCTTCTGATTCAAAATGCCGTTGATGACCGTGGCCATAAGGCGCGCTTGCGGAGCGGGAGCTTTGTCGCTGCCGATGCCGGGCGCCCATTGAATTTCGATCTGCTTTGAATCGCTGTCGTAGAGATATTCGCCGTCGGGGATGACGTTCGAGCCGAGAGAGTTGATCAGCGTGTAGGTTTTGCCGCGATACTCGAAGCCGCCGCGTTCGACTTTCACGCCGGAGGGAAGCGCGGCGATATTGACGGCAATTTGGGTCGGCGCATATTTTTCGAGGCCGACGTTCATCAAGTTGAGTGTGGCGCCGATGGCGAATGTCGAAACCGTGACGCCGACGAGGAGCGCCCACTGCTGGCGATAAGGAGTCGCGCCGACGAGATAGCCGGTTTTCAAGTCTTGCGAAGTGGCGCCGGCAATGGCGGCGGCGATGCAGACCACCCCGCCGATCATGAGCGCGAGGGCGGCATAATTTGGAGCGGTCCAGCCGGCGAGGAAAAAAATGGCGCAAGTGGCCATCAGCGTGGCGATGCTCATACCACTGACCGGGTTGGAAGAATTGCCGAGGAGTCCGCTGATGCGGGCGGCGACGGTGACAAATAGAAATCCGAAAACGACGATGAAAACGGCTGCAAAGAGATTCTGATACCAGAACGTCCCGGCACCCTTCATGGGATGGAAGGTGAGCAAAACCCAAAGCATCACGATGATCACGATCGAACCCAGGATCACAGTGCGCATGGGCATATCCTCGTCGATGCGGCTGGAGGCTGAGGAATGGCCGCCGCCCTGGGCGCGAACATCTTTGAGGCCGGAGCGCAGAGCGGAAAGGATGGTGGGCAAGGTGCGCACCAGCGTGATGATGCCTGCGGCGGCGACGGCGCCCGCGCCCATCGGCCGAATGTAAGTGGTCCAGAGTTGATCCGGAGACATATTTGGAATAGGGATTGTGCCGGGGTAGATGGCGTGGCCGCCGGAAAGCTGGCCGAAGAATTTGATTGCGGGAATCACGACGAGCCAGGAGATGATGCCTCCCGCAAAAAGAAGTCCGGCAACGCGGGGACCGATGATGTAGCCGACGCCGAGATATTCGGAGGTGACGTTGGCGCGGAAGGATGCGCCGGGAAACCATTTGGGCTGGGTTTCCGGCTGCGAAGGCCAGGCCTGGAAAATGTTCATGAAGACGGTGTAAACGCCGCCGAGGCCGAGCCCCCAGAAGACGCGCCCGGCAAAGGAGCCGCCACGTTCGCCTGCTACAAGTACATCGGCACAGGCAGTGCCTTCGGGAAAGGTGAGGTTGCCGTGCTCTTTGACGATGAGCTGGCGGCGCAGCGGAACCATGAGGAGAACGCCGAGCCATCCGCCGAGGAGCGCCAGGGGAAAAATCCGCCAGAAGGTGAACTCGGAGCCGAAGCCAAGAAAGATGAGTGCGGGAATCGTGAACATGACGCCGGCGGCGAGCGATTCGCCGGCTGAGCCGGTCGTCTGGACGATGTTGTTCTCGAGAATCGTTGAGCGGCCGAACGCGCGCAAGATGCTGATGGAGAGGACGGCGATGGGGATGGATGCGGAGACGGTGAGCCCGGCGCGAAGACCGACGTAGACGGTGACGGCGCCAAAGAGCAAACCAAACAGCGAGCCGAGGATGACCGCGCGGATCGTAAATTCTTTTAGGGTTTCCTCCGCGGAAATGTAGGTGCGAAATTCCTCCGGAGGAGCCGTGGAACTCCATGGACGATCAGTCACTGAATCCTCCCCGCGCGTGGAATGAAGTGCGTCCGCTTGGCAATGCGGACGGTGATGTGCCCCTGTGCGGCGGGATTATGCCGTAAATCAGAGGCGGGAGGGTAGAAGTTCTGGAAAATGGTGACTGGTGAATTGTGACCGGTCCCTGGATGAAGACGTGATGGTCCTGAGCGATACCCCACACCCCGGGTGTGATGGGAAGTATGAAGTAAACCATTGAGCGGAATGGAGTTGCGGGCGTTGCTGTGTGGGCCATGTTTACTCGCTGTGGATAAAGAAGGAACTAATTGGGCCGCATGGTTGACGACTCGGACTTCCCTCCCCTCCCCCTGTTTTTTGTAAGAATGTGATTCGATGAGAGCTAGATGACAGGAGTCGGCAAAGAACGTGATTCTATGGGACTTAGGAAAACAACAGTTCAAGGTTGGAAGTTTGAAGTCGAAGGGCGAAAGATTCGGAGAGCTGAACGCAGAGACACGGAGAGCACAGGCAATCGGAAAAGAAGGACTTGGGACGGAGATCGGAGGAGGAACGTGGCGAGTTCTTCGCGGCTGGCTTCGTTGCTCAGGGTAAAGGCGAAACATAGGGAATGATAGCAGGATGTTGGCTGATTGTCAATACATTATTTGTGTTACTTTATTGCCATTCGAACGGCGGGGGCGGGTTCGAATCGGGGTGGCGGAAGTTGAGGGATTGAAGGGAGTTGGCGGGGGAGTGATTGAGTTGATATGGCTGTGGAAATGTGTGGAAAAGTCAAAAGTCCGACCATTTCGAAGAGCTAGCAGCAGTCCGACCCACCCTTGCAAAACCCGCAAGGATGGGCCACCCAAAATACTACTATGGATTCGAACGTTGGCCACGCGCCGAGGATTGGCCGCTCACCATCTTTCACTGGATCCGAGCATCGCGCACCGGCTGAGCGACATCATCGCGTTTTTGCGTCAAGAAGTAGAACACCAGAAGGCAAGGTCAATCCGCCCGCGATGACCATTCTCTTGGTCTTCGCGATTCGCAGGAAGAAGTTAATCATATCGAATAGCGAGTAGATCGCCTCTGCTGCCTTCAATTCAGGGGTATCCGTGAGAATCCAGTCGTCTCCAAGAAGCTGTCTGGCCTCTGCTAAGTCGATGACGAATCCGTGGTCCTTATACTCGTGCACAAGCTGCTTAGCTATGGTGGGCGCTTTGCCTGCGAGGCTTGGTTTGATTGATAACAGGCGAACGGCGTATTGCACAGCAGACTCGCTAATGCGATCGCAATATCCAATTTGCTCAACTGTCAGCGCCATCTGCAGATACCTCGCGAACATCTCTGCGCTGCCCGGGAATTGCTCTGCGACGGAGGCGATCGTTTTGAGCGCCTGGCTCACGCCCAGGGCTGGCAACCCTCCAATCTGGGGGTCTATTGGGCCCAGCTGGCCAAGCGGGCCCATGTGGATTTCATCGGCACCGATTGCAACCAGGGTGGCGGCAGATTTCGCCTGACGTGGTATGACCGCTGTGAACTTGTTGCCCGCAAAAGATTTGCATAGCTTGCTAATCTGGTACGCTGGCTCCGCGTCGCCTCCCCTGCTAAGAAGGAAGAGAACGACATCCTTGCTTTTTTGAGGGTTATTTTCGACCAACGCATTAAAGACTTTGTCGAGGTCGAAATTGTCGATGCTATTCTCCGGTTCGAGCAAAGCTAGGGGACATACGTGACCCAGTCCATTTAAGGTTAGGATTTCTGAGGTTTCTCTGCACACTCGTTCTTTTATTTCCTGTGTGCTTGCCGTTCGAACAAAAGTGCCCCAGTGGGGGGTGCCTTGACCTCTGGAGCGGCTGATGTAGCGTTAGACTCAGACGTAGTTTCTAGCTGCGGCGGCGATTCATTGTGGGAATCCTCGCCTTCGGCATTCGCAGCTAGTCCCACCTTTGTGCTCACTTGGCACCGCGTTTCAAGTTATTGAATTCAGCCATCCCGTACATCGCTGGTCCCAACGGACTTGAATGCACAAGGAAACTCAGCCGAAGTAACGCGTGGACGCGGCATTGCGAAGAGGCGCGGGTCGTGCGGCTTAAGCTGTTCCCTCGATGTCCCTCTAATCGTGTCTCAAACATCTTCTTGTGACTCGCTCTCGTCGGTTAAAGGAATGGTCATGGGAGGGATCGCCATTCGGGCAGTAGTGTCGAACATAAACTGCCTAAAATAGGGCCAGACGATCAGCCTAAACTCTGAGTTGGCGAATCGTTGGACGAACTCTCTGGATAGGGGCTTTTCTCCATGGAAGTGAGAACGGAAACTACACACGATTACTAAGGGGGATTCTTTCGTCTCACGGTTCATGTAGAAAAACTTAAATGTAGCCATAAGGTCAAAATGGTCGTCGATCAGACTCTCGACTTGATACGTAGTGGCGACCTTCCTGACTCCGTTGTCTTTTTTTGATCTGAGGCGCGCGAGTCAAAGCCGGTCTAGCTTGGCCGAGATCTCTTCGAGGCCGACAGCGACCACGTCAAGTCTCCGAAGAAACTTCCCGTATTCCTCAGTGTTCAAACGCGAAGTATTGGTTGGCTTCCTTTTTCTCGGCATCCTTCAACGCCTCTGGTTTTCTGCCCTTCTTGGGCAAAAGCGCACAATGAACGTTTCTTAGACTCTCTACGATTCCGCCGTGAAAGACTGTCGTGGGCTTAACGTCGGCCTGAAAGACTTCCCATGGGTTGTTATCGGACTCGTCGCATTCTGAAAAATTATATGGATGGCCGAGTAGGATACTCATCCCTGTCTCTCGGGGCGCACGGGCAGTAATCGCCCCGCCTGCATGACCCTCGCGGAAGCCGACCGCCTCGGCAAGGACAGAAACCACCCATTGATTAAGGCTTACTCCTTCTCTTGCCGCGCAACGCACCAGTTTTCTATGGAGAGTTCGGGGCACTCGTTGGACCCATTTGCCGCTGGGGAGTCTCGCTTCGGCCTCTGCGGGTTCAGGGATGGGTAGATCTGCATTAATGGATTCTTCTAGCCACGCTTTCTTGACATCTTGAACGTTGTCGAACGCTTCTTTAGGAGAAGCGCCATGGGCAATGCATCCGGGCAGTTCCTCAATTCGAGCAACGAAATCGCCATCGTCATCCTGACGGACGACGGTTGTGTAAGGAAGTTTCAAGTAGTGTTCGAGAGTTCTCATAGATTAGTCCTCGTACAGCCCCAATTCGCTCATTGCATCGAGGAAATCATCCACGTAGGCCGCCTTCACCTGCTTGCCGCCTTTGTGGTGGGTACAAATGTGGAAAATATGGCTGTCGACGCGGATAAGTATTCCGTGGCCCGTGGACCGGGTTTTGACTGCGTGCGTTCCCTCCAATGCCCTCACAACTCGCAGGATCTCATCTAGCGTGACGTTCTTCCTGCGCCGGGAAATATCGAGGATCTCCTCCCGTAGCCTTTCTTCGGGACCCATTTAACCGTTCCCACCCTCTCTCCCAAGCGGCTGCCATGAATGCCCCCCTAACGCTCGTAGTACTATATACAGTATCATGGCGCTTGTCAAGAGTCTTGCTTACGAGGTGCGGGACAGTTGTTGAGCGAAAGTCCGGACGGTGCATTGGCACGGCTAGCCTTGGAGGTGGAGGACGGCGGTGAGGGAGGAAGGGTCGTCGGCGGGGGAAGAGGTGAAGTGGAAGCGGCGGGCGAGGGCTAGCATGGGGGCGTTTTGGGAGAGGATGTGGGCAACGATGGCGGGGATTTTTTCGGCGCGGGCGATATCGATTAGGCGGGCGACGAGTTCGCGGCCGAGGCCGGAGCCCTGGTGGCGATCGGTGACTAGGACGCCTAGTTCGGCTTCTTCGCGACCGAGAGGGCGGGTGAGACGGCCGACGGCCAGGATTTCATGTTCGCGAGATTGCGGATTCACGCGGTCTACGACGAGGGCGATTTCGCGGCCGTAATCGACGCAGCAGCGGCGGATGAGATTTTCGTGGGCGATGCGGGAGTCGAGTTTTTGGACCTGGAAATAGCGGAGGTAGACGGAGCTGTCCGAGAGGGTGTGGTGGAAGGCGACCATGAGGGGTTCGTCTTCGGGGCGGATGGGGCGGATGGTGACTTCGGTGGCGACGTTTGCGCCGCTCGAGTCGGGCATTTGCCAACGGGAGATGTATTGCGAGGGGTAGGGGCGAATGGCGGGGCGGGGGAGCTGGGCGTCGGGGACGTCGGAGGGGAAGAGAACCATGCGGGCGTCGAGGGCGAGAAGATGATCGGCGGAGGCGAGGACAGGGTTGATATCGATTTCGCGGAGGCGGGGCTGTTCGACGACTAGTTCGCTGAAGCGGACAAGAAGGTTTCGAGGGCGGGAAGATCGACGGGTTTGCGGCCGCGGACGCCGCGAAGGGCTTTGAGGATTTTGGTCTGCTCCATTAGGCGGGCGGCGAGAGTGGAATTCAGAGGAGGAAGGGCGAGGGCGCGGTCGCGATAGACTTCGACGAGCTGGCCGCCGGAGCCGAAAAGAATGACGGGGCCGAACTGGGCGTCGATGGAGCTGCCGAGGATGAGTTCGTAGCCTTCGGCGCGGATCATGGGCTGGACGGTGACACCCTGGAAGGCGGCGGGGCCGGCTTTGGCGCGGACTGAAGATTCGATGGAGCGATAGGCGTGCGCGGACTTGCTGGTCATTTTCCAAATTTAGCTGCACACCGCCTACGTCGGTCTTGTGGGTAACGGTTTCGGAGTGGAGTTTGAGGACGACGGGGAAGCCGAGAGTCTTGGCTTGGGCGGCGGCTTCGTCTTCGGTCTTGGCGAGGAGCGTGGGCACGGTCGGGATGCCGTAGAGCTTGAGGATTTCTTTGGACTCGAATTCGGTGAGAAGCGGCCTGCCGGAAGACGCGACGGCGTTGATCAACTGGCGGGCTTTTTCTTTGCGGCCGCTGAGGACGGCGGGATCGTCGGCGGGAAAAGGCGTTTCGTAGAGGCCGCGGAGATTGTAGGTGTAGTTCCACATGGACTTGAAGGCGCGGGCGGCGGAATCGGGATAGGAGAAGGCGGGGATGCCGGCGGCGTTGAGGATGCTGATGCCGGGTTCGACGGCGGCACCGCCCATCCAACTGGCGAGGACGGGTTTGCCATGGACTTTGGCGTGGGATTTCAGTTCTTCGGCGACTTGGGCGGGGTCGGTCATGCCTTGGGGGGCGAGAATGGCGAGGAGGCCATCGGAATTGGGATCGTTGATGGCGATTTCGGTGGCGCGGGCGTAACGCTGCGGGTCGGCGTCGCCGAGGATGTCGATGGGATTGGCGTGGCTCCAGTGCGGTGGGAGGAAAGCGTCGAGAGCGCGATGCGCGGATTCAGAAAGCGGAGCGAGCTCGCCGCCGATGCGCTATCAAAGTGTCGGTGGCGAGGACGCCAGGACCGCCGGCGTTGGTGAGAATGGTGAGGCGAGGGCCGCGAGGGCGGGGCTGCTTGCCGAGAACGTCGGCCATGTGGAAGAGTTCGGCAATGCGGTCGACGCGAAGGACGCCGCAGCGGCGGAAAGCGGCGTCGTAGACTTCGTCGCTGCCAGTCATGGCGCCGGTGTGGGAGGCGGCGGCTTTGGATGCGGCTTCGGAGCGGCCGGCTTTGATGACGATGATGGGTTTGCTGAACGATACTTCGCGGGCCGCGGAAAGAAAGGCGCGCGCGTCGCCGATGGATTCCATGTAGAGAAGGATGCTTTGCGGTTTTTTCGTCTTCGCCGAAGAAGGAGAGGAGATCGCCCCAGCCGACGTCGAGCATGGAGCCGGTGGAAACGATGGCGCTGAAGCCGACGTGCTCGGAGAGGCTCCAATCGAGAATGGCGGTGAGGAGCGCGCCGCTTTGGCTGAGGAAGGCGACGCTGCCGGGGCGGGCGATGTCGTGGGCGAAGGTGGCGTTGAGGCCGAGCCAAGGGATTCATGATGCCGAGGCAATTGGGGCCGATGAGGCGGGTTGCGCCTTTGCGAAGTTCGGCTTGGATGGAGCGCTCGAGGGCGGCGCCGTCGGCGCCCATTTCTTTGAAGCCGGCGGAGATGACGACGATAGCTTTGACGCCGGCTGCGACACATTCGGCGACCAGGGCGGGGACGGTGGGCGCGGGCGTGACGACGACGGCTAATTCAACTGGCTTCCGGAACTGCGGCGATTGTGGGATAGCAGCGGGCACCGAAAATTTCCTGGCGCTTGGGGTTGACGGGGTGGACGCGGCCTTTGTAACCGGCCTGGAGGAGGTTGCGAAGTGTGGTGGCGCCGACGCTGCCTTCGCGGTCGGTGGCGCCGATGAGGGCGACGGAGGCAGGCGAGAAAAAGCTCATCATCGGGGAGTGGCCGGAGATTTGACAAGGCGCGGTCATGGAAACGGTGCAAGAGTCTAACAGAGCAGTATCGCTTTTCATCGGCAGCTTAGCCAGAATGATGAGAAAGAGTGGGCGCTACCAAAAGACCAGTTGGCATCACGATGGGAAGCAGTGCTCGCGTTGCTTTGGGCTTGCGCGGTGAGGCTGCGCAGATTTCCAATTGTCAAGAAAAGTATGGCTGCGCCGAGGTTTTGAGAAAGCGAAATGCATCACTGCGCGAGGTGATGAGCGTCACAGCGTCAGCCTCTGAATGGCGAGGAGTATGGAGTCAAGAGGAGGGACCCATGAAAGCCGCAACAGCAAAAACCGCTACCGGTAAAACCGCTGCAGGATTTCAGAACATCTTGTTTGCGACGGACTTTTCCGAAGCGGCTGACAGAGCGATTCCTTACATTGAAGAGATCGCTAAGCATTACGAGGCGAAATTGGTCGCCTTGCACGTACATCCACCTGTTGTTAACCCCATGACTCCGCCCGAGACCTGGGCTGCCGATAGCGCGGCGGCAGAAGCCCGCGACCAAATGCGCCGTGAACGATTGCGGAGCACGTTTGCGGGAATTCCCACGGAAGTGCTGATAGAGGAGGGGGGCATCCACACCGGCCTGCAAGCGGCCATTGAAAAATATCACACCGATCTCGTGGTGATTGGCACGCGAGGGCGGACGGGGATTGTAAAGCTTCTGCTTGGATCCACGGCGGAAGAGATTTTGCGAACCGCGACATGTCCGGTGATGACGATTGGGCCCCATGCCGATCCGTCGAGAGAACCCCATGGACAGATGCGCGAGATTTTGTATGCGACGGACCTCTCCTCGCCATCACAGAATGCGGCAGCCTACGCAGTTTCGCTGGCGGAGGAGTTTCAGGCGCGGCTGGTGCTGTTGCATGTCGTTCCGGGGCAGGATGCCAACGACCTGGTGATGGATTTCGACGTCAAGAAGTCGATAAAAGGACTGCTTCAAAAGCTGGTTCCGGTCGAAGCCGAGGAGTGGTGCAAGCCGGAATACTTTGTCGAAGAGGGCAATCCGGCGGAAAAAATCCTGGAGATGGCGCGCCTTCGTGAACCAGACTTGATTGTGCTGGGAGTGAAGCCGGAAGAAGGCGTGCCGGGGGCGGCAACGCATCTGCCGATCGCAACGGTACACAAGGTTGTTGCGCAGGCGGCATGCCCGGTTTTGACGGTTCGGAGCTGAGCGAGAAACTGAGGGACCTCAGAGCGTAGAAAAGTAGTGGAGCGAAAAGCGGGGCATGGCATCCATCTTCGCAATCGGGAAGAAGGGTGCCTGCCCCGCGCGTTTTGCGGTGCGCGTTGGACCAAGCAGGAAGATGCAGACAAAGGACGCTAGGCGGCGGCGACGAACTGGACGGTTTCTGCCGATACGGCTATTTCGTGAGGAGCTTGGAGAAAGACACCGAGTTCTTCCGAGTAGACGAGGGTGTACAGTTTCGAGCATTTTCCGCAGAGCCAAAAATGCTGGACGGAATGCGTATTGGGCGGTCGTTCATCGGGCCGGTGGGACTTGTGAAAGCGGAATAGCTCGCCCTGGCGGTAGTCAAACAGAGCCTGGCAGGCGGGATTTGCGCAGGTGGAAATCATCGAAAGTCACCAATTCTTCCTTCGTCGCTCATATCTCCGGCGCCACTCTTGCTTTGACATGAATCTCAATTTCATCTGATCTGTCAGTGGGCTCGGCTTTCTCGATACGCTCGATGGTGGAGCGGAGCCATTTCCTAAGAGCCGCTTCCAATTCATCCCGAGTCCCGAAGCGATAGAAGTAGTCGATCGTCTCGCCTTTCTCATTCAAGGGGATATAACGGCAAGCGATCTTTCTTTGGCGCAGCTCTTCAGGTACGACCTGCATCAGAATGCAATCGCTGCAGAGTTTCGGAGGCAGAGCGGGATCGAAATTCAAACAGGTTGGGGAGTCTTGAAAAATGAATTGGGGACGCCAAGCGGCGCGGGCCGTGTGACGGTAGCCGCCTTTCTCGACGAAGTCCAGTTCGGCTTTAAGCACTGCCAGTAAATCGCGATTATCCTTGCTCATAAGAAACTTCCCCACAAGAGCTAGTGTCGGTGCCGGGCGAGTTGGCTTCAGTGACCAACGTCACAACCTGCCGTGTTGCGGGTCACTCTCCGAGCTATCCGCCTGGTCGGCAATGGTTTGCGCTAATGAGATATACTCACCCAGTCGGCCACTACGCGGATATCGATGCGAAATTGTTCTCTTTTGCACACCTCGCTCGCCGCTATTCTCGTCGTGGCTTATTTCCCAATCGCGTCCAGACCAGAGGTGGCGGCAACGTGAGCGAAAAAGCGCCCTTCGCCCCGAACAGCGCTCCCATCGAAAGCTTGTTCGAAAAGCTATTTGAGTTTTCTCCGGACGCCGTCTTCGTGACGAATCAGGCCGGCATCATCGGACGCGCCAACAGCCAAGCCGAGAGCATGTTCGGCTATCAACGCCGGGATCTTGTCGGTCTGCCCGTCGAAGTCTTGGTTCCCGAGCGTTTTCGTTCCACTCATCCCAAGCACCGCAACGATTACGCCGTGCAGCCACACATTCGTCCGATGGGAGCCGGGCTGGAACTCTATGGTTTGCGGAAAGATGGGAGCGAGTTCCCTGTCGACATTATGCTCAGCCCGGTTGAGGCCAACGGAAGTTCGTATGTGCTGACCGTAGTTCGAGACGTATCCCCCCGGAAGAAGGCCGAGGAAGCTCTGCGCCGGAGCGAGGCGCGCTTGCGATCCCTGTTTGAGTTTTCGCCGGACGCGGTATTGGTTGTCGACGCGGATGGGAAAATCACGGAAGCCAACGCCCAAGTCGACAGATTTTTTGGGTATGACCGCACCGAACTTCTTGGCCAAAGCGTCGAGCTTCTGATTCCGGAAAAATTTCGCCGCACGCATCCAGCGCGCCGCGAGGAGTACACAAACAAGGCGCGAGTAAGAACCATGGGAGCGGGACTTGAGCTTTATGCCCGGCGCAAAGACGGGACCGAATTTCCTGTGGACATCATGCTTGGCCCTATCGCAGATCTGGAAGGCGCAGCCGTCCTGGCCGTCGTCCGCGACCTCACGCAAAAGAAACTAGATGAAGAAGCTTTGCGGCGCGGCGAGCTGGAGAGGCGCTATCTCGAGGAAGAGCTGCAGACGGAATATCGGTTCGAGGAAATTATTGGAGAGAGCCGGGCGCTAAAGAGAGTTTTGAAGCAAGTCGAGACAGTGGCGCGCGAAGAAGCGACAGTGCTGATTCTGGGAGAAACAGGGACGGGTAAGGAATTAATCGCGCGGGCGATTCACGAATTGAGTCCACGGAGCCATCGGACGTTTGTGAAATTGAATTGTTCCGCGATTCCCGCGGGTCTGCTCGAAAGCGAATTGTTCGGGCATGAAAAAGGAGCGTTCACCGGGGCGATTTCGCAAAAGATCGGGCGGCTGGAATTGGCCCATGAGGGGACGCTGTTCCTGGATGAGATCGGGGATTTGCCCCTAGAGCTGCAGCCGAAAATACTGCGGGCACTGCAAGAACGGGAGTTCGACAGGCTGGGGGGTACGAAAACTATTCCCGTAAACGTTCGTCTGATTGCCGCCACAAACAGGAATCTGACCAAAATGGTAGCCAGCCACGAATTTCGAAGCGACCTGTACTACCGACTGAGAGTTTTCCCGATCGAAATCCCTTCACTTCGCGAGCGCCGCGAGGACATACCTGTTCTCGTGAACTATTTTGTCCATAAGCACTCACGCCGGATGAACCGGCAGATTGTGACAGTGCCGGCCGAAACGATGGAGGTGTTGCGCAATTGGAGCTGGCCCGGCAACGTGAGGGAGCTGGAGAACTTCATGGAACGAGCGGTGATCCTGACCCAGGGCCCAGTCCTTCGGGCCCCGCTTTCTGAACTGAAAACCCTCGACGAGCCTGCCAGTGGCTTGGATCCAAACTTTGAAAACGCGGAGCGCGAACACATCCTTCGCATCTTACGCGAAGCTAAAGGGATGATTGGCGGACCGAAGGGAGCGGCCGAGCGGTTGGGCCTAAAACGAACCACGCTTAATTCCAAAATGAAAAAGCTTCGGATTACGCGCAAGGACTACATTTAGTCTCGGAGACGAAATAGCGTCTCGCCACTTTGGGAATGTCCTCTCGCCATACTGCGTTGTAACTCGAATCACAAAACTTAACCCCAATTTTCTGTGCATTATCCAGCCCCCTGCACGCTAGAACACATTGCTTGGTGACGTGGCGCACAAAGTGCATTGATGGAAGTGTGCTGAGAATTTCGGCGGAGCCGACGGAGAGTGTGGTGACGATGCGGCTGGAAGGCAAAGTCATCGGGCCGTGGGTAGATGAGTGCCACCGGGCATGGCAGGCAATCCATGCGGAGCTGGGACTGAAGAGGCTCCGGCTGGACTTGCGCGGTGTGACATTCATGGATGGCCGCGGGATCGCGCTGCTTCGGGAAATTCGCAAACTGAGCGGGGCTGAAGTATTGGCGGATTGTCCCCTCACGAAATACTTTGCTGAACGGATCACGCGAGAGGTTGAGACTGAGGCAAACGAAGGAGTCTGAAATGAAAGGTCCCTACGGATTCGAAGCGAATGAGCACTGCCAAACCTGCAAGTCGAAGGGAAATGGTTATTTTTGCCAGCTTTCGACACCTGCCTTGAAAGACTTCGATGAGATTCGATCGTCCACAACGTACCCGGAAGGCGCGGTGCTGTTCCTCGAGAAGCAGGAGCCTCGCGGGATTTTTGTGCTATGTGCGGGCGAGGTGAAGCTTTCCATCAGCTCGAGCGGAGGCAAGACTCTCATCCTGAGGATCGCAAGGCCCGGCGAAGTGCTGGGATTGATGGCCACGCTTTCCGGCGTGCCCTACGAAGTGACCGCGGAAACGATTCGACCGTGCCAGGTGGCATACATTCGCAGAGAGGATTTTCTGCGCTTCATCGCCAAGCATCCGGAAGCCTATCAAAACGTCATGCGGCAGATGACCTCCCTGTATCAAGGGGCCTGCAACCAACTGCGGACGGTCGGATTGTCCTCTTCCGCGCCGGAGAAACTGGCCAGGCTTCTGCTCGATTGGTCAGCCAACGGGAAGGAGACCGAGCAAGGCACGCAAGTCAAGCTGCCCCTGACACATGAAGAGATTGCCGCGCTGATTGGAACGACGCGCGAAACCGTGACGCGCACGCTCAGCGAATTCAAGAGCAACCATCTTGTCGCGCTGCATGGTTCAAATCTTATGATCTCGAACCGGCCGGCGCTGGAGTCGCTTGGAGCGGACTAGCGGTGGTCGCGGGGGGGCAGTATCCGTTTCATTCACGAATTTGGACGGATGGGTTCGCTCGTCTCACGAAACGGGCCGGGAGCAATCAACATACAGCAATTTATGCCGATTACGCTTTGCGGTGCTTGAAGAATTCGACCTGCCGCAGGCGCTTCTTCGCCGCTTCGAGAGTTTTGTGCGGCCCGCCGAGGTTTCTGCCTTTGCTGGAAACTACCTGATAGCCTTCTTTTGTCTTCTTAATCATGGCGACCCTCCAGGGCGCTTTCAAGCTCCAATGACGCACAGCTGGACCGACATCAGCCGCGGACAGTCAGCACTGGACATTGCGCGCGAGCAACTACGTTGTAGGCGATATCCTTTTGCACCCGTGTCGAGATTCTCCCCAACTTATCCAGTCCACGGATTCCGAGAACGATCAGGTCTGCTCCGTTTTCTTTGGCGGCAGCCAGAATTCGAGCGGCGGGGTCACCGTGCTCGACCAGGGACCGCGGCCGGCACCACTGCCGGGCTTCCTGAGGAACGAGGTCCTCGAGTTTATGGATGGCTTCTGCGACGGAAAGATCGGCAGTCTTGATCGCTTTACCCGGTCTTGGCTGGGGTAGGACATGAAGGAGAATCAATTGCGACTGATTTTCCTGTGCGAGAGACACAGCGTAAGGAGCGGCTACCGAGGAAACGTCGTTGAAATCGGTTGCAAAAAGAACGCTGCGGAAACGTCCGCCGCTATGGGCGCCCACGCGCGCTTGGGGCCCGCTCATCAGAACGGGAACGCGCGAACGACGGAACACTTCCTCCGCGTAAGAGCCAAGGAGAGCCTTCTTCAAACCCGTCCGGCCGTGCGTGCCCATCACGATGAGATCGATTTCGCGCTCTTTCATGAGGCGGCTGGCCACTTCCCAAAGATCGTTGCCGCGTTCAATGATGTCTTCGCGCTGAAGGCCGCTCAGCTGTGAATCTAAGCGGGCCATCTCCGTCCTGGCCCATTCTTCCTGGTCGTCCAGGAAACTGACGGCGGATTCAGGGGACATGTAGGCGTACGTGGACGGGACGAGAACGTGGACGGCATGAACCCGTGAGCCGTAGCCGCGGGCGATGGCCGTAGCGAAGGGCAAAGCATCGCAGGATGGCTCGGAGAAGTCCGTCAGAAAGAGAACGTTCTTGAAATCAATTCGTTTACTAGCGTGCACTATCACCATAGAAATTCTCCACGCGTGAGTATGGGCAGTCTTAGCGTTGGCTTTCGGTGATAGCGGCTACAGTTTTATGTGATTCTCGTCACAGATGGAAACGGAAAGCGTCGAGTCATGAGCCGCGTGGCGGCCCGTAATTGGTGCGGTCTGCCGAAGATTGAAATGTGGGACGGCTTACAGCACATCCACCCATTCGGGGGAGGCGGCAAAGGCTGCGTGGATGAGGCCCACATGAGAATAGGCTTGCGGGAAGTTGCCCCACATGCGCATGTGAGAAGTATCGTAGTCCTCGGACAAGAGGCCCAGACCGGAGAGCGTGGAATGGACGCGATCCATGACGGCTTTGGCTTCGGAGGTGTGGCCAGTGTCAGCGAGGGCTTCTACCAACCAGAAAGTGCAGATGATGAAGGCGACGGTGGGCGAGCCAAATCCATCGTCGAGTTTGTAACGATAGAGCCAGCCGTCGTGAGATAGGCCACGCTGGATGGATTGGATCGTGCCGGAGAGCCGCGCGTCTCCGGCGGGGAGAAATCTTAGGTAAGCCATTTGTAGCAGCGAAGCGTCAAGATCCTGGCCGCCATACGTGCCAGCGAAACTGTTGAGTTGCGGGCACCAAGCTTTGGCCAGGATGTCTTCCCGAATTTGTTCACTGGCGGAGCGAAACTCGTACTCGATGCTCGGAGCGTGGAGGGCAGCGACACGAGCCATGCGGTCGGCTCCCGCCCAACACATAAGATTGGAAAATGTCTGCGGCTTCCATTCGGTGCGGTATTCCCAGATGCCGGCGTCGGGCTTGCCGGCCACCGAAATGGCTTTTCGCGCGAGGCCTTCGATTAATTTGAGAGCGGCTTTGGAGCGATCGTTGGCGAAGCGTTCGTCGATAAAAATGGGGACTAGCGCCAGGACCATTTCTCCGAAGACGTCATTTTGTGTGTGCTTGGCTGCGCCGTTTCCAACGCGGACGGGGCCGTCACTGTTGAAGCCCGGCCAACTTTCGAGGATGCGCTCGTCGAGGCCGGAAGTGCCGTCGACGCGGTAGAGCGGGTGAAGATTCAGGTCGGGAGCGCCGCCAGCAATATTAAGAAGATAGTGGATGAAGTCCTCGCGCTCATCGAATTGGCCGAGAAGGCGGAACGCGCCCAAAGAATAGTAGGCGTCGCGGAGCCAGCAATAACGGTAATCCCAGGTGCGGCCGCTGCCGGCCGACTCGGGGATCGAAGTGGTCATGGCGGCGATAATCGCGCCGGTGTCTTCAAAGCAATGCAATTTCAGCGCGAGGGCGGAGCGAATCACCGCGTCCTGATAGAGCGGGGGGACGTTGCATTGCTTTACCCAGCGCTGCCAATAGCGTTGCGTTTCGCCCAGGAAGCGTTCCGAGAGGAGGCGCAGGGATTCTTCGATGGGAGCGCCCCAGGTCAAAATCAAATGCTGGCGGCCGGTGAGCGTAAAGGATTGGTCGCTGAGATAGGAGATGGGGATGTCGGTTGTGAGGCGGAGTTGGCTGCTGTAGCCCTCGAAGCGCACGTGATTCGAGCCGGCCGTGCGTGTGGGAACACGCTTGGACCAGCCAAGGCGCGGATCGCAAACTACGCGGATGCGCGGGGTGCCTTCGAGGGGCTCGACAATGCGGAAGAGCTGGGTCGGACGAAAAGTGCGGTCGTACAGAGTGAAGCGGGGGGCGAAGTCCAGCACGCGAAATGAGCCGGACGGCGTGGTGAAACGAGTCTCGAGGATGTTGGTGTTTTCGATGTAGGTTTGCTCGCCCTCTTCTCCATCTGCCGGGCCTACCAAGAATTTGCCGCCGTCTTTTTCATCGAGCAGCGTGGAAAATACCGGTTCCGAATCAAAGCGTGGCAGGCAACACCAAACCATCTCGCCGCTGCGATCTACAAGCGCGGAGAACTGGCAATTGCCGATGAGGCCTAAATGTTCGAGCAGCATGATTAGAGCGTAACAAAATTCAAATTGAACAAGAACATGGGTGTGCCAGTTAGCGGCCTGCCATTTCCAGAACGCCACTGGGATGCGCGAGAGCGGGTCTTGCCGCGAAGCCTTCCCAGAGCGACGAAAACAGAAGACCACCGAGAGCCGTCTCTTCACAACGCAAGAGGAAACCCCTTTCAGTGAGCGCCGCCGCATAGTCCGGCAGCCGACTTACGCGAAGACCAGTGGTCATCCGGAAAGCGGCATACAGGCCGCGGATAACGGCTGTGGTCCAAAGGCGGCCGAGCGTTCCTTCCGCTTCACGGAAATCAGAGACGATCCAGCGCGCTTGGGGTGCGGCGTTGCCGGCGAGGCGGGCGACGACTTGCGCAAGCTCCTGCTCGGCGAAACAATCCAAAAAAAAATTCGTGACGATCAAGTCGTACCCTTCGCGACGCGGCTTGAATTCGCGCACGTCCCCAGCGTGAAATGTGACCCGATCCCGGAAAGCGCGGCCCATAGCTGCTACGCGGTGTTCCGCAAGTTCGATCATCTTAGAGCTTAGATCGACAAAATCCACCTCGACGCCCGGATTGGCGCACAGCAGACGGGCGAGAAAGCGGCCGTCTCCGCCGCCGCAAAGAATGGCTCGCCTGGCCGCCCGGGTCTCTCCCAGGAACGCGAAGCGGGTTCTTTCCAAAGACTTGCCAAAGGAAAGATGTTCGAGCGGTTCGTAGTAGCGGGCGATTCCATCGCAATTCATCGGCAGTGACTGGATTTGAGGCACGCTTTGTCAACCTCGGATCAGGAGTGCCGCCAACGCTGGAGCAAAGAGCGCGAGGTCGGCAAGGACGCGTAACGCTGCGGCCGAAAGCTTCGATCTCAAAAGATTCAGGAAAAGAAGCAGCAGCGCGGCGGCACACATCGCCAGCAGGGCAGGCTGGGAAGTCCCAGCCGCCTGTTGCAGGAAACATGCCGCCAAAGCGGCAACCGCAAGTGCCGCCGCTAGGGCATCGATACGCGGAGCGGCCCAGCGTACCAGAGGATGAGGCCGCTGTTTCCAGCCACTGGACTCACGATGGTTTTCCCAAAACTCGATGGATAAGCAGTTCAAGAAGCACAGCAAGCCGAAAAACGTCCAGGGAAGAAACTCGTGCCAGGGAAATCGGACGGAGCGCGACCAAAGCGGCAAAGTCACGCCTAATGTGAAGAGAAGTCCCACCGATATTTCCTTGGACAATACCCAACCGAGTCGAGAGCGGCTCGCGTGGATCGCGGCCATATAGAGGACCACGATTACGCCGAGCTTTATACCAGCGATTTCTTCCACTGCGAGCGAATTCGCTGTCATCAGCCAGAGAACAAGACCGCTTGCAGCGACGACGGATGCGCCGAGGACGAATCGATGCCGGTCGCAGAAGAGATGGCGAAATTGGAGCCCCGCGCAATTCCTCGCGGTCCAGCCATCCAGCAGACGGTCGCTCGTGTAGATGACCCAAACGGAAAGAACCAGGGCAATCGCTTCGCTTGCCGGCAACTTGGCGCCGCTCGCGCGGGCGAACAGCGCCGCCCAAACGATGGCGACTGCCGGCGCGTCGAGACTGAGAAGGTTCCACCACAACCACCAGGGAGCCGCAGACTGATCTGTTTCTACGGGTTCCGGGGGAAAAGTCCACAGCACGCTTCGCGCTCGAACACTTGCCTGCATGTCCGTCCGCGTCAGGATGCCGTCGATCTCTTGCAATGGATCAGTGATCTTCATGGACAAATAGTTCGGGCCGGCCTCCTAAGCCGCCGCGAAGCACCTCAAAAACAAATTGGTTCCCGCATGGCCCCTTCGCCATACCACATGGGACGGTCGCGTGGCGGCACCGGGTTGCAATGCGCTTTCATCCGACGCGCCCTCTGCGTGGAAATTCAAAACGGCGCGTCGGGGAACGGCATTTGTACTCGTCCCTTCCGAAGGCAGGCGGAATTTCTTTTCCGGCGCTCTTGCATGAGCGGTCTCACTCCTGGGCTCGATACCACTTATATCGTATCACGATATATTTGAAGAACCCAAGAGCACCGGTACCAGTTTCTCCAGCGTATGGGCTTCGCGCGATCATCCTGGCATTACCGCCGCTCCGGCCGGAGCGGCACCATCCTGCAGTTCCACTCGAAACGCCGGCGGCGCGTAGGACTTCGAGACGTAATCCGGCGGGATAGCGATCGCATTGCCGTCTCGCACTCCGTGGTAATGAGGAGACATAATCTCGACCCCCGCTTGGTTGAACTTGTCCTGAATGTTCTGGTGCAGGTCGGAGTAGGTGCGCGCCATGATGGCGGGTTTGTTCGTATAGGCGTTTAGTTGATAACTCACATAAAAATCGTCGAGGCTGGTTTGCAGGACAAAGGGTCTCGGCTCCGGGAGAAGATTTTCGGTCGAGCTAGCGGCGTCAATCAGGAGTTGATGGACGGTGCGCCACGGAGCGTCATACCCGATTGTAACGCTGGTATGGAGGATCAATCCTTGTTCCCGCGCCGCGGCACTGAAATTTATGATATGGCTCCCGAGGACCATTGAATTAGGAATGGAGATCTCCTCGTTCTTAATGGTACGGATGGAGGTAACGAGAAAATTTCTTCCCAAAACATCGCCAACGGCGTCTCCGACTTTCACGCGGTCGCCGATTTGGAAGGCGCGCGTGTATGTCAAGACCGTGCCAGCCACAACGTTGGCCACGGCCGAGCTGGAACCGAGCGAAAACAGAACGCCGAAAAAGATAGAGAGTCCCTGAAAGGCCGGGGATTTAGCCCCCGGCAGGTAGGGAAAGATGACGACCAGGGTAAACGAAATCACGAGAAGTCTAACGATCTTATACGTGGGTTGAGCCCACTCCGGATAGAACCCCGAGACGGAAATGGTCTGCTTTTCCAACTGTGTAAAGAAAAAACGAATGACCCTCGAGAGGTAGTAGGCCACCGCTAGAATGACGGCGATGAAGAAAAGGCTGGGCACGAAGTCTATAGCGGCTTGCCAAACCGCTCGCAAGGGATACAAGACATACCCCAGAAGAAGATCGGCGTAACCCCGCGTGGACGGAAACAGGCTGAACGTAAACGACACATAGGCGTAACCCAGTGCGAACATCAGCAGGACCCGAAGGGTGCGCGCAGCAACCACAAGCATTGCCGTGATCCGTTCGGCAGGAAGGAGTTCCAACCGCTGAATGCGTATGGTGCGAATGTACTTGCCGTGCCAAGACCGGACCTTCGAATAAACTTTGCGGAAGAGAATGCCGAGCAACTTAAAGATCAAGAGGAGGGCAAAAGTGGCGACGACTCCCCACAAAACGGCAATCGTAATCGTGCGCACGCTGTGTTCCCGCCGGAGGGACTCAGCAGCCTCTCGAATTTTCTTGGCGTCATCCTGCGCAAGCAGTTGCCGGGATTCGCCGGCTGCTCTTGCATCCTCGTTGGTGATGGTCATGATGACGACGTCAGCGTCCGCTATCTCCGACGTGGTTTCTTCGTCGTAGACGCGGAGGCCTTCGATGCGCGCTTTGGGTTCCTTGGAGAGCTGTACAATCCTTGCAGCTATTGCGTTGGCCCGGTCCGCGGGCGTGAACGAGAAAAATCCCTCTTGAATTACGAACAGAGTCTTCCCGTGCACCTGCACGGGTGCGCCGGCAATCGCCGTAGGCGCCTCTTTCGTTGGCTTTTGAGCCAGTGCCGGTGTTCCAGAAACGAGCCACACGAAAAGGGCAGACGAAAACATCCTGGTGATCAGAGCCAGGGCTCGAGGTGTTCTGCGCATGATTCCTCCGAACTGAAGCAGTCCCAAATGTATCCCAATTCGACGCAACTCCATACTTTGCGTGGCGCGGCCCCACCATCGAGGTTCTCAACGGAGCATGCAACGCGGCGGGTTTGGAACCGTTTACGACATTTCCACAATCCTGATTCTGTGGTTCGCGGGCGCGTCCGCGATGACGGGTCTGATCAATTTGATTCCGCGCTATCTTCCGCGTTTCGGTATGGCTCCGCGGTGGGTTTCCTATCGCCGGCCGCTGGTCGTCGTGCTTTTCGGGATCAATGTGCTGGTTACCAAAATTTTCCATGCCAGTGTGGATGCGCAGGGGGGCGCCTACGCAACGGGAGTTCTGGTATTGATACTTTCCGCCGCGGTAGCGGTGACTATCAGCCTCTGGCGGGAAACCCGCGAGAAATCTGAACGCAAAATTCGCGCGTGGTTTGAAACCGGCTATTTTCTCATGGTCAGTTTGGTATTTGCGTATACGTTGACGGCCAACATCATCGAACGGCCCGAGGGTGTTTACATTTCGGCGGCGTTTGTTTTTGCGGTGCTCATTCTGAGCGCCATTAGCCGCTATTCCCGCTCAAAGGAACTGCGCGTCTCCGAGGTCCTGTTCGCGGACGAGGCCTCCGCCGCGCTTTGGCCATTGATCGCCGGCAAAAAAGTCAATCTTGTGCCCTTGGAGAGTTACACGGCTTCCGCGCGGCCCGTCAAGATGAATGAGATTCGCAGTCATTACCAGGTCACCGGGCCGCTCGCCTTCCTTCATGTCCACCTGATCGACAATCGGAGTGAGTTCGTAGCGCCGCTGCGGCTTTCCGTGCGACGCGAGGGAGAGAATTTCGTCATTGATGTCCGCGGGGCGGTGGCCATTGCCAACAGCATCGCTTATCTGAGCGAGCTGATTGAGCCGCAAAGCATCTTTCTCGAACTTACTCGTCAGAATTTGATGATGCAATCTTTGCGCTATCTATTTTGGGGTGAAGGAGAGATCGGGCTGCTCGTTTATTCCATCCTGGTGCACTATTGGGAGTGGGCGCGCCCGGCAGAGGAATCACAGCCCACGCTGTACTTGATGAGCGCTTAATCCGCGGTCTTACTCTTCCATCCGTTCCCGCTCCCCGCGGGGAGACTCGGATGCTATATTCAGCCCCAGCACCTCGTTGGCCTGCAAAGGAGAATGATGACGCCAACTTCCGCGATCGAATTCCTGATTTGGCTGCTGATCGCTGCTTCCCTGATCGCTATATTGGCCTCGCGGTTGCGCATTCCTTACACCGTGGCGCTTGTGCTGGGCGGCTTAGCGCTTGGTTCGTTGCGTTTTCCTATCGTCGAGAAGATCTATCAGAGCAACCGGCCAGACTGGCTTAATCCCCAAGTGATTCTCATCCTCTTTCTGCCTCCCTTATTATTCGAAGGAAGCCTCAAGATCAATCTTCGCCAACTTCTCGCGAATAAGGTGCCGCTCCTATTGCTGGCAAACCTCGGCGTATTGGCTGCCACGCTGATTACGGGCTTCGCTCTGCACTGGGAGATCGGACTTCCCATTGCCACCGCTCTGCTGTTCGGAGCGATCATTTCTGCGACCGACCCCATCTCCGTGCTGGCCATTTTCAAGGATCTGGCCATCGCCAAACGGCTGTCGGTAATCGTCGAGGGCGAGAGTCTCTTCAACGACGGCACGGCCGTCGTTCTATTTCAAATCCTGCTCGCGGGCATTCTCACCGGCAATCTGAGCATTGCAAGCGGAATCGGAAACTTTATACAGTCGGTCGTGGGCGGCGGCATCATCGGGTTCGTCCTGGGCTACGCGGCCAGCAAGATTACGAAGAGGATCGACGAGCCGCAAATCGAGATCACCATTACTACGATCCTTGCCTATAGTTCGTATCTCGCCGCGCACCAATTTCACCTATCGGGAGTCATCGCCACGGTCGTCAGTGGGGTCACCGTCGGCAATCTCGGCACCCGTGGGGGCATGAGCGTGCGCACGCGGCTCGCGCTGTGGTCCTTCTGGGAGTACGCGGCTTTCGTCATCAATTCGCTTGTTTTCCTTCTGATCGGCCTGGAAGTACACATCCGGGAACTGCTCAACGTTTGGTCCACCATTCTTCTCGCGGTCCTCGCCGTACTCTTGGGCCGCGCCATTTCCGTTTATGCTCTCGTTCCTCTCAGCAATCTTTTCTCTGAAAAAATCCCGCTTCGCTGGCAGCATGTTTTGGTTTGGGGCGGACTGCATGGCTCGCTCTCGCTTGCGCTGGCCCTGAGTCTTGGCCGTGAGTTCCCAGACCGGGAAAAGATATTGGCTCTCACTTTCGGGGTCGTCGCGTTTTCCATCATCGTTCAGGGCTTGACCATTGGTCCTCTGATTCGCATGCTCCGTCTCTCGGCGGCCGAAACTCAGGATGAATTCACGCTCGCCAGAGTCCGGCAAATAGCGGCTTCAGCGCGGCAGACAGAGCTCGAAGACCTGTTCAGCACGCGCGTCATCTCGGGGCCAGTTTACGAAAAACTGCGAGCAGAGCTGGACGACCAGGTCGCCGCCCTCCACGCGCAAGTAGCCGAGCTATATGGCCGAGATACCAGCCGAGCGGAAGCGGAGATGAAGACGGCGCGGCTTCGGCTCGCAACTGCAGAAAAAAACTCGATCGAAGCGGCCGTCCACGCCGGATTTATTTCCACCGACGCTGCGGCCAAATTAGTAGACATCGTCGATCAACAGCTCGAGGCGATCGAAAGACCAAGAGAAGAAAAGCAGGCTGAGGCAACGGCACCAAGTGAGTAGAGCCGCTGATTGAAGGTTCAGCGAGCCTCGGGGTGGCCGGCCAAAGCGCCCATTGCGTCGGTCGCCGACAGGCGCACATCAGCTCGCAAGACTGAAGTGAACGGTTACTTCCATTTCGACGGAGATGGGAGTGCCGTTGAGCAGAGTCGGCTGGTACTTCCATTGCCGGACCGCGTTGAAAGCCGCTTGAACCAGAAGCGGATTCCCACTGACGAGTTTCATTTGCGTGACGTCGCCCTGCGTGTTGATCACGCTGTCAATCAGCACATTGCCCTGCACGCGAGCCTCCTTCGCGATCACCGGGTATTGAGGTTGCACTTCATCGATGATCCTTGGCGGCTGGACCCTGCCTCCCACTTTGTAGGGTCCGCGATGCACGGTCAATTTTGCAGGGGGTGGCGGAGTTACGTGGGCCGTCCCGCCCAAAAGTCCGCCCATCACCCCTCCTAATTGTCCTCCGGGAATGCCACCAACAATACCTCCCGGAACGCCGGCGCTTGTTTGCGGCGCGCGAGGAATATCCTTCACCATGGCCACCTGCTGTGGAATGACGCGAGGCGCATAAAGCTGTTTGTTCGAGAAGAAGTGCCTTGGCTGCGGAAGCGGGCGTGCTGCTGCGGGTGACGGAGGAGCCGGCGGCGGGGGTGGGGCTATCAAATAGGTTATTTCCAAGGGATGGAAATTTAGAGCATTGCTGAAAAACAAGGGAATCAAAATCGCGGCGGCAAGAACCAGACCATGGATGACCACCGAAAGAAAAATATCCATGACCCCTTTTGGACGTTTCATCCGGTTGTTTTCCAGCATACCGCCGGAGAAGTCTGCAGAAACCGCCGGGCGCTTCGAGCTTCTCCCTGATTCTAAGATTGCGGGATTCTTCGCGGGCGGTCGGCTTTGCCGGCTGGCTGCTTCAACAGCTAAACTCTCGTTCCTTTCATACATTTTGCTGCCTTCCACCCACTTAGATGCGGGCGTACGACATCCAGATGCTGCAGGCGCCAGGCGGCGCGGCTTCGTTTTCATTTATATCGTAGTGCGATATATTTCTGGCGCCGCGGACAACCCTTACCGAAACGCATGCGTCTATCTATACGGGCGGGCCCTTGTCCCCGCTTAGTATCCCCGCCCCTTGATTTTTTCCGCTTTGACTCTTGGAGGAGTTTATGAAATTCGCCGGATGGATTTTCGCCGCATTGCTTATATCGGGTGGTGCGCCATCGCGCGCGGCCGCACAGAGCGCCAAGCCCGCGCACTCTCAGGCATTCGCCAACTGCATGGACGAATTCTCCACTTGCGACCAGACCACCTTGACCCCTCAAGAAAAGCAAGCCGTCCGTAGCGCTGTCCGGGACCGCAATTTGCTTGAGTGCTTGAACGGATTCTCCGACTGTGATGCCAAGCAATTGGATACTGAGCAGCGGCAAGATATGGCCGAGGCAAATCGCGATCGCAATTTCCAGAACTGCATGGACGTCATGAGCGAGTGCGACCTCACGCAGCTCGACGACTCAGAGCGGCAGCAGGTTGCAGAGGCGGCGCGGATCCACAACCTGCAGACTTGCCTGGACGGCACGGGAGACTGCAATGAGAAACCCCTTACCGCCGATGAGAAACAAAGAGTGGCGGACGCCAATCGAGATCGCAATCTCCAGAATTGCCTCGAGGCCATGGGCGAATGCGACCGATCTCGGCTGAGCGGTGAGGAGCAGTCGGAAGTGGCGAGCGCAATCCGCGACCACAACTTGAGCGAATGTCTCGATGGATCGGACGACTGCAATATCAACGCTTTGGGCACCTCCCAACGGAGGGAAATCGCCGCCGCGGTCCCTACCCGCAAAATTCGCAATTGAACCCGTGGCCGGGAGAGTTGGTAGCACGATAGGTAGGTCGCATCTGTGCTAGCTTTTGTGGCACCCGCTTTTCGCTTATAGGACCAATGGAAGCATCCTTTGAGAAGAACTGCCCGGAAGCCTCTCAGCGGCCTTTCCTATCGCATTACGATATATGGCACGGGGCAGCCCAGGGCAACCATATCGCAATACGATACGTCTCATAAAGTAGACGCGCGGAACGAGGGTCTCCGCCGCTGTGCACAGGTGGTATTCCTCTTGTCGAGGAGCGCTGTTGTTGCCCCAATCGTCCTGAGCTTTCCCTGCCCAGCGGTGCGCCCGGCTCTTCGTTTCGGCCGCCTCAAGGAGGCGTATGCCGGCTGGCGAAAAAACTGCTTCTGTTGCGGGTAGCACACGTCAGAGCACGCCGTCCCTCTTGGATTATTTGCGAGGGCGAGCCTGCAACTTCTCTTCCTCAAACATCGCGGCCCGCTTCGCTTTCGCTGAGCGCCCTTGTCTCCCGCCGCGCAGCGATTTTTGGGTTGGTCAGAATGTCAACGGAAACACGGGCACCGGCAGGGGATGTTCCCGCAAACGAAAAAGCACGATGCTAGATTTTTCATCCCAAAGATCAAAACAGGAGAAGTAACATGCGAAGTACCCATTCAGATATGCATCCATGGCACCTCGTCCCGGTCAAACCAGGGCCCAGGACAAACCTTGGGCGTGTCGGCGTTGCCGTAATTTCGATTTTGGTTTTACTTCTTCTCGGGCTCTTTGCTTTCCTGCTTGTACCGCAAATCGGCAGAAGCATTCCCGTCGCCAGCAAGGTTCCCCTGAAGATCGATAGCAGCCCCGCGCCCGTGAGCCTCGCGGACTTCAAAAACGGATACTCCTCGATCATTGATCCTGCGTTGCCGGCCGTCGTCAATATTTCGTCGACCAAACTGGTCAAACAGCAAAACGATTCCCAAGGCTTCTCCTTTGACGATCCATTTTTTCAGCATTTCTTTGGGGATCAGTTTGGCAACCAGCAAGCCGCGCCGCAAACGGAACGCGAATACAGCCTCGGCTCCGGCGTCATTGTGAATCCCGATGGCTATCTTCTGACAAACAACCACGTCATATCAGGGGCCTCCGACATCGAAGTGTTCACCCAGGACAAAAAGAAATATAAAGCCAAACTCGTAGGCACCGATCCTCGCACGGATATCGCGGTCCTCAAGATTGATGCTAGGCAACTCCCTTCCCTGACTCTCGGTGATTCCTCGCGGCTAAAGGTCGGCGACGTGGTCTTTGCCATCGGCGATCCCTTTAGCGTGGGCGAAACAGCCACCATGGGAATCGTCAGCGCCACTGGACGCGCACTGAACGGCACCATCGAGCAGTATGAAGACTTCATTCAAACCGACGCGGCCATCAACCCCGGGAATTCCGGCGGCGCGCTTCTGGATATGCACGGCGATTTGATTGGCATTAACACCGCCATCGTCACCGGCGGCAGCGGCGGCAATCAGGGCATCGGTTTCGCCATTCCGATCGATATGGCTCGCAACGTGATGGAACAAATCGTGAACCACGGAAAAGTGGTCCGTGGCCATTTGGGCGTGGCCGTCCAGGGCGTCGATGCGGACATGGCCAAAGCCTTCGGCCTGAGTCAGGGCGGAGGCGCTTTGGTGGCGGAAGTCACTCCGGGAAGTCCAGCTGCAAAAGCAGGTATCGAGCGCGGCGACATCATTCTCGATTTGAACGGCCAGCCTGTGAACACCCCCGAGGATCTGAGCGTTCACATCGCCGAGCTCACGCCGGGCTCCGTGGTCCATCTCAAAGTTTCACGCAATGGCCAG
Source organism: uncultured Acidobacteriota bacterium (assembly GCA_963767755.1). Classification (GTDB taxonomy): domain Bacteria; phylum Acidobacteriota; class Terriglobia; order Acidiferrales; family UBA7541; genus Acidiferrum. The sequence continues at coordinate 169,676 of CAVYFO010000038.1, forward strand.
AACGCGAGACGTGGATGTCACGCTCGATGAACTTTCTGAAACGGCATCCACCTCCACAGGCTCTGAAAGCGTTACAAAAGCACTTCAAGGCGTCCAGGTACAGAATCTAACGTCCTCCATCGCGCACGACCTCGCGATTCCCGCAACCACACCCGGGGTCGTTGTCACTTCCGTGGATCCTTCCAGTGCGGCCGCTGCCGCCGATCTCGAGCGCGGCGACATCATCCAGGAAGTCAACCGCAAACCCGTCCGAAATGTGGCGGAGTATAACGAGGCCCTTTCCGGTTCCCATGATCAGTCCGTGTTGCTGTTGGTAAAGCGGGGTTCGGCAACTCGCTTCGTGGTCATCGAACCGCAATAGCCCAAAATGGACCGGGAGGCCACTCGCCCCCCGGTCCAGCAGTAAAAGCCAGCGGTCCTTTGCCCGAAGCAGCTCAGACCAAACAAAGCTGCGTCCGGACGGACCAACGCGCATTGCACCAACTAAATCTCGGAGAAAAATAAGAATTTGGTGGACGTGACAGGGTTCGAACCTGCGACCCCCTGCTTGCAAAGCAGGTGCTCTCCCAGCTGAGCTACACGCC
>CAVYFO010000039.1:0-31265 GCA_963767755.1 uncultured Acidobacteriota bacterium
AATTCATTCGGCGAGACCAGCATTACTGCCTGTCTTTCCTGTCTCCGTCCTCTCTGTGGTCTCGGCGTTCTTTCTGTAGATCCTTTTGCCTCTCCGCATAACCACTTAGGGGTTCGTTTCACTTAGGCATACTCCGGATTTCTCGCTCGTCCTCGCTTCTTCACTTCCCTTGCCACTTGCTTCAGCCATCGCAGTTCCGTCCGAAACTGCTCGATCATCAAGCTCACCATCCACACGGCCTCGTGATACGGATGCCCCACTTCTTCCAGAATAGAGGCCAGCGTTTCTTGCTCCCGCGCCAATGCGCGCTCTAGAAATTTCACGCGTCGCTGAAGTTGCTGCTGAAATACTCCCTGCCGCGCCTGCCAGGAAAGCGCCACCCAAGTCAAAAACGGCGGCCGATCGCGCCGCGTCGTCCAGTCTTCCCGTTCCAGTGCATCAGCGAGAGCCGCTCGTCCTTTGGCCGTCGTTTCAAAACTGCTGCGCTCTGGCCCAGAAGCCGGCTCATTCGTTTCAAGAGAGCGGAGCATCCCCGTGCGCGAGAGTTTCTCCAGTGAGTAATACACCTGCGGCCGCGAAATCCCCGCCCAATCTCGTATCTCGCGCCGCTCCAATTCCGCATTCGCTTGGTACCCATGCATCGGCCTCTCCGCCAGCAAACTCAAAAGCACCAGATCCGGCGTGGTCAGCTTCTGCGCGGCCGCTTTCCGCTTCTTTTTCATTACCGCCTTACATCCTTGCGTCGTTTCTTCCTCTTTCTACTCCACCACCACCACTGACATTTCTCCGCCGCCAGCCGAGGGTTCCTAGCCTGCGCCACCGCCGCACAGAATGTGTCCAGCACACAAGGATCCTGCCGTTTCCCCGTCGCCCTCTCCATCTTGGCGTACATCCGCCCCGGATCCTGTTTCGCCAGTTGAGCGACGGTGCGAATCCCCAGCAGCTCGAAATCTCGCAACATGGCCGGTCCTATCGAGATCAAGTCCCTCAGTTGTCGTTTCTTCCCGCTCATGATTGCCTCCTTGACAAACAAAGGTGCCTTGCGTATTCTCCTCTAGTCTAAACAAGACTAGCACAGCACGCAACGGCAAATGAGGAGATAGGCCGATGAATGTCAAGCGCATCATGGCTGTTCTACTCGTCGACGAAATCGAACCCCAACTCCACTTCTGGATCGATCGGCTCGGTTTCACAAAAACAATCGAGGTCCCCCACGGCGAAAAGCTTGGCTTTGTCGCCTTCCAAAAAGGTTCTGCCGAAGTGATGTATCAGACCTACGCGAGCGTGGAAGCGGACGCGCCAGCCGCAATGGCCGATGCAGCGCGCAAGGGTCCCACATTTCTCTACATGGAAGTCGACGACCTGAACGCCGTCCTAGCCGCGATGAAAGACGTCCCCAAGACCATGCCCGAGCGCACCGCGTTCTACGGTATGCGCGAATTCGCGGTCCAGGATCCCGCCGGCCACTTCATCACCTTCGCCCAGCCCGCCGCCCCACCAAAGCCATAACACATTGTCCCGCGGCTCTCGGTACAGTTAAAGGCGCAGCACGCTGCACTGTATGTAGGCTCATGTTCAGCACAATTTAAGGCCGCGAGCTCACGCGACCCAGCAATGCGCGCAGAAAGGGGTTAGAGTCTTCCAAGCACACCGTTCACATCGGACTTCCAGGCCTCAATTTCGGCGGATTCGCCCCAAAGTTCGAGAAGTTCAGAAGGCTCTGTTAGGACGCGCTGGATTGCTTGGCGCGCTTTCTCCACCAAAAGCGTTTGAAGGGGTGAGCTTCATCTTGGCAGCCCACTTGTCGACTGCTTCCGTGTAGGCATCGCACTTCCCGAAATTGCCTCGTAACCTTGCAACGATATCCGCAGCTGCTAACGCTTCTGCGGCTTGTGGTGCTTCTACGTATGCGCCGCCGGCCTTCCGGACGACATCAAGCGACGCCTCAATTTTTGAGAGATCGGAACTACTGGCGACTTCTGCGGCATAGTCGCAAGCATCATCGTTTTCGAACGTACCAACACCCCAAGCCCCCATGTGTCATTCCTCCTTCTTAACTGGCGGCTCACCGCTGCGCTATTGCTTCGGCGCATTACTTGGCAGTGGAGGCGGACGCCTCTGTATTTCCGTTACGACTGCAATCGAACGCGCTCCATTCTTTCCGACGGACCGAATCGCAAAAAAGTGGTTATCGGTGGAAACGCCCTTCAAAACCGTCTGGCCCGGCGCCGTCACGAAATCATAGACATTCCATCGCGATTCGGTCGTCTCACGCCACAAAATCTCAAACCCAGCACGCTCCGAGTCATCGTCGGCCGACCACGAGACCTTTGCATCCGGTGTCACCGCTCCGCCCAGCTTCGCATCTGTTGGCGCCGCCGGAGCCATCGCCAACTGCCGCAACGCTTCCGCGTTGTCGCGCGCCACGTCTCCCATAAACGTAAAGTTCAAATACTTCTCAAAGTCTCCGTATTCGACGCCGTTTTCCGTGCGTGGCGTCTGATGCTGATGGTTGTAATCTTCGAGCGGTTCCGTGAATCGCACCGCCGGATCTCCTGCCTTGTAAAACGGATAATGATCACCGCCGCGCCCGTAGCGGTCCACGCGAAAAATCATACGAATCGCCGAACGCCCGTCAATCTCTTCAATCGTGCGCGCCAACTCGCGCGAAGACGAATCGCAGTCTTCGAGTTCGCCATTGCCGGAGAAAACCCGCACCCGATGCGGCCGGCCCGGCGCCGTATCAGCGCCCACAATATCGTCCGTAAACATCCCACCGACTGTGTAGCCCTGTTGTTTCACCCAGTCCACCAGATGCGAGCTTCCCAGGAGCCCCTGCTCTTCCCCGGAAACCGCCGCGAACAAAATCGTCGCGCGATATTTCCCGCGCCCGTTTAGCCCAGCTTTGCTCAGCAATCGCGCGCACTCCACGCTCACTGCGACGCCAGATGCGTCGTCATCTGCACCCGGAGCGTCCGCTTGCGGGTCCATCACGTTCGAAGGCCGCGAATCAAAATGCCCGGAAACGATGAAAATGGTCTTCGCCAGCTTCTCGTCGGTTCCCGGAAGAATCGCGTACACATTCTCGAGCGGAATCGGCTTTTCTCCCGTTCGCGCGGAAGTGGACTCGAATTTGTCCACCACGACTTGCAGCCTGCCTCCGGAATCCTTCGCAATTTCGTTGAATCGCGCCACGATTTTGTCGCGCCCACAACCCGCTCCTCGTTTCGGATCCGTCCACGAAGAAAGCGTCAGCCGCGTTCCGCAACCCACCAGTTCGTGAATCAGCGCGCGCATGGACTTTTCATCGACCGACGCCCGTGCAATGCGTCCCGCAGGCCGCGGCAGAATCTTCGGATGCGGCCTGCCAGTCAGAGGCTCCGCTGGGTCGCGCCACGCGGTGTTCGCTCCGGAGTTCTTCGCGGTTTTCGGCGCGCTCGTCTGCGCTCCAGCAATCCCGGCACACAAAACGCTCAATCCTGCAAAAATTGTCGCTCGCCCCAGTTCGCCCCAGGCACTTTTCCAGACTCTGTTCATCGTGGTCGCTTTCCAATTCGAGTTGACTTCAGCGCCCCGGCATTCTAACGCCACAGCGCACACATTGCGACGCATTTGCTCGCGCTTTGGTTTCGCGTGCGTTTTGCGCGCACCCGCGGTTGTGTTAACGTTTTTTGTTTATGAAGAAGCGCATAGGCGTGCTATTGAGCGGCCGCGGCTCGAATTTCGAAGCCCTCGCGGACAGTATCGCGTCCGGACGAATCCCGAGCGCGGAAATCGCCATCGTGATCAGCAATCGCGAAGGCGCGCCGGGCGTCGAGCGTGCCAAAGGTCGCGGCATCGCTACTCGTGTGATTCCATCAAAAGGTTTGGAGCGCGAAGCGTATGACCGTCAAGTCGTCGCGGTCCTGAACGAGCAAAAAGTCGACCTGGTCTGCCTCGCCGGTTACATGCGTCTCCTTTCCCCGTATTTTGTGGCCGCGTTTCCGGATCGCATCCTGAATATTCACCCGTCGCTGCTGCCATCGTTTCCCGGCCTCGAATCGCAACGCCAAGCGCTCGAATACGGCGTCAAATTCGCCGGCTGCACGGTGCATTTTGTCGACGAAAATCTCGATGCCGGCCCCATCGTTCTCCAATCGGTTGTGCCGGTAAAAGACAGCGACACAGAAGAGGCTCTCTCGACGCGAATCCTGCAGGAGGAACACCGAATTTATTCCGAAGCCGTTCGAATCGTCCTCGAGGGCCGTTACAAAATCGAAGGCCGCCGCGTCATTCAAACGAATTAGGAAAATGTCAGAAACCAAATTCAAACCCGTCGAAGAACAGCTCGTCTACCTCAGAAAAGGCGCCGCCGAAATAATCCCCGAGCCGGAGCTGAAAGCGAAACTCGAAAAATCCCTGAAGGCCGGCAAGCCGTTGCGTGTCTATCTCGGTGTGGACCCCACAGCGCCTGACATCCATCTCGGCCACACCGTGGTCCTTCGCAAACTCAAACATTTTCAAGATCTCGGCCACACCGCGATTTTCCTCATCGGTGATTTTTCCGCCATGATCGGCGATCCCACGGGCCGCTCCGAAACACGCCCACCGCTCTCGCGCGAAGAAGTGGACGCCAACGCCAAGACTTATCTCGCGCAGGTTTTCAAGCTCCTGGATCCGCAAAAAACCGAAGTCCGCTACAACTCCGAGTGGCTCGACAAGCTTTCCAGCTACGACATCGTCCGCCTTTGCGGCCACTACAGTCTTGCCCGCATGCTCGAGCGCGAAGATTTTCGCTCGCGGCTCAAGAATAGCCAGCCCATTTCCGTGCACGAGCTGCTTTATCCCCTGCTCACCGCCGTCGATGCCGTTCAGCTCAAGTCCGACGTCGAGCTCGGCGCGACCGAACAAAAGTTCAACATTCTAGTCCACCGCGACATCCAGCGCGAGTACGGCCTCAAAGGCCAAGTGGCCTTCACCATGCCCATCCTCGTCGGCCTCGACGGCCAGCGCAAAATGTCCAAGAGCCTCGGCAACTACATTGGCATCACCGAGCCGCCCGCCGAAATCTTCGGCAAAATCATGTCCATCCCCGACGATCTCATGTGGACCTACTACGATCTCGTTACCGACCGTACGCCTGCCGAAAACGCCGCGCTCAAAAAGGAAGTCGCCAGGGGCGCCGCTCATCCCATGGACGTGAAAATGCGTCTCGCCCAAGATGTGGTCAAAAGCTTCCACGGCAGCCTAGCCGCCGAGTCTGCGAGACAGAGCTTCACGCAGCGATTCAGGGGCAAAGAAGCGCCGACCGATCTACAAGAGAAAGAGGTGCCTCTTGCAGCGTGGCGCTCCGAACTGATTGCCGACACAACCCGAATAAAACTCCTAAAACTGCTGACCCGCCTTGCACAAACGTCCCGAAGCGAAATGGAACGCCTGATAAAGCAGGGAGCGGTCGAAATAGACGGAGTCAAAGTGACGGGCTTGGGGGAAGAAATAGACTTGGCGACCCCCAGAACTTTCCTTCTCAGAGTAGGGAAACTTACGCTTTTCAGAGTTGCTATCACCGGATAAAAATCATCAGCTTGGACCAAGCAGAGAGAACGTATGTCTTCTCTGTGTCCTCTGTGGTCTCTGCGCTCTCTGTATAAAATTGTTTTCCTGCGGTTTTATCCCAGAATTTCCTTCGCCAACTCCGCCACATGTTCCGCAATAGACGGGGCGGCGGTCAAACCCGGCGACTCGATCCCCACCAACTGAATCGCCTGCGGCACGCCCGGATCGCTCTCAATCACAAAATCCGCGATCCCCTGCTCCGTAGGCGGCACCAGCTTCGGCCGCAATCCCGAATACCCCAGCTGCAAATCCTTCTCCTCGACCTCCGGCAAAAGCGTCTTCGCGCTCTCCGCGAACGCCGCGATCGGCATCCGCCCTCTCTCGTAATTGTCTTTCGCGTCGACGTATGTCGCCGTCGGCCCGAGCAAAAATGTTCCCCACAGCGTTTTCGTGAAGTGCACGCCGAGACTCAACCCGTCGTGGTGCGGCAGCGGATAAACCAGATCATTGATCAGCGAAGCCCGCGGCCCGCGCACCTCGCAATATTCTCCCCGCACCGGATAAATCTTCCACGACTTATTTCCCAGCATCGCTGCAATTTCATCCGAATAAAGCCCCGCCGCATTGATCACGCAGTGCGCCTCGATCATTTCGTCCTGGACATCTTCTTCATCACCGATACGCAACCCCACGCGCACCGCGCCCGCCACCGGCTCCAGCGAAACGACCCGCGCATGCGTAACAATCTCAGCGCCCTGACCCGCCGCCACACGAGCGTATGCGTGCACCAAATCTTCGGAAGAAACAATCCCCGTCGAGGGAACCTCGATCGCCGCCGCACCCGCAATATGTGGCTCGCGCTTGCGAATCTCCCCCGGACCAATCAGTCGCAACCCTTCAACGCCGTTGTCTTCGCCTTTCTTTTTCAGCGCCGCCAGGTCCGCCTCTTCATGCGCATTCGCCGCCACCACGATCTTCCCCGTATGGCGAAACGGCACATTATGCTCCTTGCAAAATTCATACGTCAGCCGGTTACCCTCGATGCAATGCCGCGCCTTCAAGGAATTCTTCGGATAATAAATTCCGGAGTGAATCACGCCGCTATTGCGCGAACTCGTCGCCATGCCCAGCTTTGGATTTTGTTCGACGAGAAAAACGTCCTGCCATCGCGCGGAAACCGCACGTGCGATGGCGCACCCGACAACGCCGCCGCCGATAATTAGAATGTTCGCTTGGTCCATAAATCGATTTTATCTGCTCGCGCTATCCGTGCACATTGATTTCATCGAAGTACGCTTTGCACTCCGCAAGCCGCGCCTGCGTCCCGTCGTGCACCGCATACACCGCGTGTTGCTTCTCCTCGTAATGATTTCGCCACAGCGAAGCTGCGCCATGCACGCCATCTTTATTCAACGCATAAAAGAAAATATGAAATGTCGCGAGTTTTTTCTTGTCGTTGTTGTAATTGTGCGCCACGCGCGCCAGCGCTTCCAGGCAAGCCTCATCCGGCGACTTCCCGCGCCGCATCATCTCCACGATTGTGTGCCCGCCCGCAATCTTGATGTTCTCCTCGCCCTTTCCGGTCGAGCCCGCCGCGCCCACTTCGTTATCCACAAAGCATCCCGCGCCGATGATCGGTGAATCGCCCACGCGCCCCGGAATTTTCCACGCCAATCCTGCCGTCGTTGTGGTCGCGGAAATATCTCCCTTTTCATTCACCGCCATGCACGGAATCGTCCCCGTCGGCGGATGCGCGATCACACGCTCCGCATAAGCGATCGATTTTTCGTCCTCGCCAAAAATCTCCGAGAGCTGCTCTTTCCATTCCGGGCTATCGATCCCCGGCCGCCAGTTCACCGAAGACGAGGCCTTCCACGCCAGCCACAGCTTCCGCGAATGCTCGGTCAGCATGTTCACATCTTCAAATCCTTCGTCCACCGCGAACCGGTGCGCTCCTTCGCCCACGATCATCACGTGATTCGTCTTCTCCATCACCGTCTGCGCGAGCCGCGCCGCGTTTTTGATCCTCCGGAGAGCAGCAACGGACCCGGCGCGATGCGTCGGGCCATGCATCACGCAAGCATCCAGCTCAACTTCGCCCTCTTCATTGGGCAACCCTCCATAACCCACCGAATCGTCGTTGGGGTCGTCTTCCACAACCGTTACAGCCGCGACCACAGCGTCCAGCGTGTCTCCGCCCGTCTTCAAAATCTCCATGCCCTGATCCAAAGCATGCAATCCGTTCGCGCTCGAAATAATAATCGGCCGCGTCCCCGGCGCAGGCAAGCCCGGCGCAACCGTCCCTGCCGATGAGAGCCCGCCCGCCTCCGTCGGCGGCGAGCCAGCAAAAAGTTTGCTAGTGCCGGCAGCAATGCTGCTCGCCAGCGATGTCAGAAAAAATTTGCGCCGCGACCACATTTCCATGAAATGCCTCCTGAAAGTGCGTGGAAAATATACAAGCGCGAGCGCGAGATTGGAAGTTGCGGGCCGGCCGGGTACTGTCTTGTTATGGAGTGCGGGAGCCCTGCTCCCGCTTTTCCGAGAATCCCCACGCCCAAAAGCTCTTCTCCGTCAGCCCGCGTGTGACCGTCAGCGCGAAACGAACCGATCAAAAAGGATTCGCCACCGGACCCTTCTGCCACAATCGAAATCCCCCCAAAAAAGCATTCTCATTATCCCCAAGGCGCGCCCCCGCAGGCAGATCCTTCAATTTCTTGCAGTTTCCTCCCCCAGCACCACGTAATCCGCGTCCAGTGCAGTCTTCAGTTTCTTGGTAACTTTGGCCACATACCGCCGCCATTTTTTCTTCCCCATTCGTTCCAGCCCACGCAACCCCAGATAATCCTCATAGCTCCTGCCATTCTTGTACGCCAAATGCGCCACTTCCATCGGCTGCAAAATTCCGTCGACGATCATCGCCGACCCCAGTCCCGTGCCCAATCCAAGAAAAAGCATCCGCCCGCCTTTATAACTTCCCAGCGCCTGCATCGCCGCATCATTGATGATTTTTACCGGACACCCAAATGCCTTCTTAAAATCGAATCCCACCCAGCCGCCGCCCAAATTGTGCGGCTCGCGCAGCGGATGCCCATTGATGATCGGCCCAGGATAGCCGAGCGTTATACAGTCGAACTCCCAGTCGGTGACAGCCTTCTTCACCAGCGCCACCATTTTGTGCGGCGTCATCTTCGGCCCGGACGGATATTTTCGCGGCTCTTTTTGCCCCGTCGCCAGCAGCTTCACATTCGTCCCGCCGACGTCGATCACCAGAACTTTCGGAGTTTTCGCCTTTTGCGCCGCTTTCATCGCCGCTCCCTCTGAGAAGACTCCCGGACGCCTCATCCAGTGCGTCGCCCTGAGGATTTTAGAGGGAACTACCGATTCAGCGAAGCAAATTCGCACGCTGATTCGCCGCCACACTCGCTTTATGGCCAGCGAAGTTGTTCGCTTGGGTAGGAGCAGTTTATCGTGGCTGATAGAGCCATGCCGCAGCCGTCGCAGGAAGACTGCCACCGCTCTCCGCGTAGCCTCCGGCGATCAACGCTTTGCCGCCGGGAAGCGAAGTGACAGAAGCAAAGAACCGCGCGGCTCCCAACGATCCGGGGACTTTCGTGAATGTGCCGGTAGCTTCCTCGTACAGCTCTGCAAAGGGCCCACCACCCGCAACGAGCACTTTGCCATTTGGAAGCAGCGCTACGGCTGCGGGCAATTTGAAGCGTGCAGTGCTCATCGCGCCGGTACTGCTGAAGCTCCCGGAAGCCGGATCGTAAATCTCCGCGCTCGCATACTCACCGTGCCAGTCGCGGTTATCGGAACCGCCCACGATTAGAACTCTTCCGCTGCGAAGCAAAATCGCCGCGTGTTTGTGGCGGCCCGCGCTCATATCTCCGGTTAAGGTAAATTTGCCGGTAGCGGGATCGTAGATTTCTGCGGATCGATAAACGTTCTGTGAACGATAATGCCCGGAACTTCCGCCCACAATCAACACTCTGCCATCTTTCAAAGCCGTCGCCGTGAATGCGCCACGCGGCTCAACCATGTTCCCGGTCAATGAAAACTTTCCCGTCGCGGGATCGTAGATTTCGGCGCTCGCGAGCGCATTTTCTTCGCGATCCCCTCCACCCGCGATCAAAACGCGTCCGTCAACCAGCAGCGTGGCCGTGCTTCCCGCGCGCTCAACGACCAAATCGCCTGTCGGTGCAAAAGTGTTGGTGGCCGGATCATATAGTTCAGCGGACTGGCGAATGTCATAGCGCCCCGTCCATCCGCCAACCATGAGCACTTTCCCGTTCTTCAAGAGCGTAGCCGTATGACCGGAGCGCCCGATAGACATGCTCGCGGCAAGCTCGAACGTTCCGGAGCCCGGATCGTAAAGTTCGGTCGTGCGATACGGGTCGTACTCGCCGCCGCTTCCTGCGAATCCCCCCGCGATGAGCACTTTGCCGTCCGGAAGCAGCGTCGAACTCTGGCTGGCCCGCGCAATATGCATAGCCCCGATTTCCGACACCGAGCCGGGTCCGGATGGCCACGGAATTCCGCCACGCGAGAAACACAACACAGGCAAAAGCATCAGCGAAAGCAGCAAGAAGCCCGTAGTTTTTGCAGAGCGCACGTTCATTTAGCACCTCGCAAGTTCGTCTTGCTGGCATGCAAGACGGTCCCGGGGTATGCAGTGTTAACGCACCAGGCATGCTTATGTAGGGGCGGGGCTTGCCCTGCCCGGACGGACCCTGGAAATCGCAAGCCGTCTTTCGGGGACAAAACTAGTGAGTAGAGAGAGTTGTCGAGAAACTGTCGTGGGCCGCCGTATCGTAAAGGTGCAGAAGATCGGCGGCGCGCTTGAGGAAATTCGCCGGCAACTCGCCGGCCTGATAATCGACCCATCCGGTGGTGATGTTAAGCTGTGTTTTCTGTCCCGATGAATTTATTTCGACGGAGCCGAGGCGGTTCAAGACCTGCTTGACCTCGTTCACGCCGCATTCAGGAAGCAGCAGCAGAAAATCCTCGTCATTCAGCCGCGCGGCAATATCCGAGCCGCGGCTGGCCCTTTTTAACCGCCGGGCAAGCTCCTTGAGCGCCGCGTCCACCGCGGGCTTTCCATATTGCTTGGCAAGCTGCGAAAACTCTTCCACATGGACCGTGGCGAGGCTGAGCGCCGTGTTTTGCCGGCGCGCTCGCGCCAATTCTTTACCCAGATGCTGCTCAAGCGCGGCTCGCGTGTACAAACCAGTGACCGGATCGGTTCCGCTCGCTTCAGAAAAAATCTGCGGGGGCGTTTGCCCATCGACGGCCTGAGCGCTGAATCTTTTCCGCACGCGCCGGAACAGCCATTGCCGGTACACGAGCCATCCGTTAAAGATCAGGATCAGACAAAGCGTCGCCCAGCGCGCCTGATCCGATCGAATCTCATAAAAATAATCCGCGTGTCGGAAGAAAGAATGGACCGAAGACAGTAGAAACGCGGCACCCGACAGCACGGTGACCACCAATGCGGAGAGCCACAGCCACCATTCGCTGCTCGAAATTTGCAGTGGACTGGAACCTTCCGGCTGGACGCGAAATTGGCCCGAGCCCTCGAGTGGCGAAGGTTTTGGTTTGCTTGCGGTTGTTCCCAAGATTGATTTCATTTTGTGAACTGGAGAACCTGCACTCAACAATTTAGGCGCACGCGGCGAGCCGCAGCAACATCGAAAACGTACAGGTTCATGCGATTCAGGAACCTGACCGTTCGGGCAGGCCCGATGAAACGCAGTTAAGCTTCCACAAATAGAAATCCGCAAGCGGGGCAGCGCGTCACAGATTAGCGGCCCCTCGCTAGAGCACGGTGCCATTGGGCAAAATCGCTTCGCGAGATTTTCCGGCCGCCAATGGAGCATGTTCGAGAACTCGCCGTGCATAGAGCGCAGCATTTTTCACGCTTGCGGCATACCTGGGATTTGGATTTCGTACTCCGCCGTTGTAAGCCCCGATTGCCTGATCGACATTCCCGCCAAATCGGTCAAGAAGGTCGCGCAACTCAAGCCCTGCATAGGTAGTGAGCACTTCGCTGTTTACGGAATTCACGTCGAGTTCGCGGGAAGGACGCAGCCGCTCCGGCAGCTTGGTGTAGTCGCGCTTGTCTTTCAAATAGAGCTGGTGCGCGGCGCGAAGCGTTTCGCGCGAAATCTGCCAGGCGCCGATCGAGTAGTCGCTCACAAGCACGCGCTTGTGGCCGCGTTCGAGAACGATGTCGCCGCGTTCCGCTCGCTTTTTCCAAACGGCATGCGCCAGATCCCCATCGACGTTCATGTAATTGTTTTCCATTGCTCCGACGCCAAGAAAATAATCCAGCGGAAGATTGTAAAAATGCGCGACGTCGATAATGTCCGAAGCGAGGCGCAACGCTTGCCGGTGCGTAAGCGGCTGCGGCGCGCTGCTGCTCTGTCCGACGACGCGCCAGTCCGTCTGCGATTTGAAAACGAGAAAATCCGCGAGCGCGGGCTGAAGTTGAAACGAAGAAAGCGTTTCCAACTTTTGCTGTGTCGCCATGTTGTAGGCAATTTCAAACATACGACTTTGCTGCTGCGCAAAAGCGAGATCCTGCTGCGTCCACGCGACAAGTTCGTAGTGAGCGATGAGTCCATGCGATTTCATCTGATTGAGACGTGGAGGCGCGGTGAGCTGATCGTTTGGAACGAGCAGAAATATTTTGTAAGAGACGCGCCTTCCTTCGTGGCTCGCCGTCAAAAACATTTTCGCGGCATCGTCCGGGTCGCGGCCGCGTAGATACTCGAAACGCAGGAAAGCTTCCAGTTGGTCGTCGAACGAAGCGATTTCGGCGCAAGCCACGTCGTTCGAGAAGGGTAAAACCAGCCGGTGGTCGCTGATTTTCGGGCGGAGCATTCGCCGCTCGAAAGCGAGCGGCAAGTGGCGGGGCCAGATGCGATCGGCAGCCCAAAAAGATAGCGTAAGTGCCGCGAGAAAAATTGCTGCGGCGGGATGGCGGGAGTTCGTGGCGTAGTTTTTGGCTGACATGTTGGCAGCCCTCGGGTCGTGCGTTGGTGCTCCATACTCGAGCCAAGGAAGTGCATGCCGGCTGCCGCAGAGATCGGCCGAATGACCGGCTGTAAGCATTTGAAAATATAGGATTTAGATGGACTTCCAAAGAGTGCTGAAATTGCCGCGTGTCAGCGCGACGTGTCTCCGCGTCCGGCGTTCCACAAAGGCGGTCGGGAGTTGCGACGCAGCTAAGAGGGCGCTAAACGCAGAACCTGAGCGACACGAGAGAGCCTAAGTGAATAGTCGGGTGCTGCCCCCATGGCACACCAAACACCACAGCTGCCAGCCTTCAATCAAGTTTGGTTAACGTGTACTCGAAGTCGTAGGAATGCTTGCCGGCATCGATCTTGATGGTCATGGCACCGGAAAGGCCGACGAGCTGGCCGGTGCCTGAATCGGGCACCACGGTAATGATGAGATGGGGTGCGCCGCGATCCATTGTGCCGCTGTGCTGGAGGAGGAAGGTACCGGAGCGGCCTTGCAGCGTTCCGCTGACTTCCTCGATGGCGACGTAACCTGCGGAGCCCTTAGTGGATGTGCTTGCGGCGAGCATCTGACCTCTGCTGGTGCCTTGTAGGTCGCCGTGAAACTGTTTGGCGATGGACATTCGGCCGATACTGCCGGCTTTCGAGGCGTCGTCGGGGGACTCGGGGCCGGCGGTTTGCGGCGTCAATTTTACTTCAAAGGTTCCGCTTGCGTGAGCGGTCACGACTGTCTCCTTCTGGATTGCGGCCCTAGCGGAAGGGCTGGTTTGGGCGCTAACCAAGAGAGTAGATCTCGTCCAAAGACAAATCAACGCCGAGAAAACACCCCCGGTCAGCCAAAGTTTGCGCATGGATGAAAAAATCTAGGGTTCGCCCCGGGCTAGTGTTGTACCAGCGGGAGAGACTTCAAATAAGCAATGATGGCGACCGCATCTTCATGGCTCATGTGGTAGATGTGCATCGGCGGGCGCAAGGTTTCGCCTTCCGGTCCGATGCCGCGCTCGAGGACGCGCTCGCCTTCCTCCTCCGTGAAGCTCGGGAAGCCAGCCAAGGCGGGCGCCTGCTCCGCCCAATTCGGAATATTTTTAACGGGCATGATCCAGATGGGAGCGCCTTGCAGCCACGCGTTGCGATTGAGTTCGCCGCGCGCGTTGCGCGGCGTGTGGCATTCGCCGCACATGGCCACATCCTCGACGAGATAGCGGCCGCGCTCGATTTGGGCCTTGTCCGGCGACGTGCTGACGGGCCTGGGCTTGGTCCAGCCAATCGAAGCCGCAACGGCGAGTGCGACAAACAGAACCAGAGAACCGACCTTCGAGGACATAGCTCGCATGAAGCCTCCAAAACTTCGCGTGACGGATTTGAAGAATCTGCCCGGCGGATTGGCCGGAGACCGGAAGCAAACTCCGGGTCGCCCCGATCCGAAATTCCAGAAGGATTGAGGCGCGCACCATCGCCAAAGGCCGGAGGCCACGGCGTGGCTGCCGTTTTCTTTCCGCGGCAGAGGTAGAGCATACCACTTGAATAGTTTTCCGTGTCCTGAGAATGCGCGAAGAAGGAAACAACCGCGGCTGAAGCCGCACTTGGACCGTCACTGGGGAACGGAACTTTAATTTAGCGAGCCATCATTTCGGCGACAGACTAACGAATCGACTTACCGAGCAACGATTGCGAATTGCAGCCGTCAAGGGTAACGTGCGCGGATTTTTACGGTGCGGTCGAGTTCGTCGGAGACTTCTAGAATTTTCAGTTGGAGATCTTTGTCGAGAGGAGTGGAGGCCAGAAAATCGCGGACCTGCGCTTGCGCGGCCGGGGATTGCTGGCCGCCGATGAAGGCGTTGAGCCAGCCAAGAAGGAAAAAGATTTTGCGGTCGCGTTTGACTTGCGGAAGAGCTTCGAGAGCGGGCTTCAGGTAGGGGAAGGTGAGCGCGGACTGGTTCCAGTAATTGAAGGCGCCGAGGCTTTGCGCGATCCAATCTTCGGGGCGAGACGGATTGTGGAGATAATCGTGGAAATATTTTTCCTTGGTGGCGGCGTCCGGGCGGGCGGCTTGCGCCATGTAGGCGTACTTCTGGCCATCGCCGGACGAGTCGCGCTTCTCTTCGGCGGCGAGGAGGGTATCGGCGTCGGGGTCGTTGAGCGCGATCAGCGCGGTAAGCATAGTCCAGCGGTCGAGAGGACGGAGAGCGACACCAGGGACGGTGAGTTTGCCACTGAGGAGATCTTTGAGTTGGGCTCGGCCCTGCGGAGTTTCGGCGACGGCGCGAAGAGCACGGAACCAGATGATGCGGAAATCCTGCTGATTGGAATGCAGCATGTGATCCGCCGCGAGGGTTTCAAACTTTGGCACGAATTGCGCGCGGCTGGCGTCACTGACGTAGCGGTGCAGGCCGGTGGTAACGTGGCCGATGAGGCTTTGCGACAGCTCTTCGTCAGTTTCGGCGGGAAGTAGGCGCAGCGCGAGCTCCAGGTAGTCGCGCGGGGCAAGATCGGCTTCGCGGACGGAATCCCAGAGCGAGCCCCAGAGAAGAGCGCGATCAAAAACGCCGGGGACCTCGCCGAGATGAGCGAGGACGGCTTTGCGGCTGCGACTATCGAGGAGGAAGCGACCATAGGCGAAGTCCTGATCATTTAGGAAAACATACTCCGGGCAAGATTTCGCGATGGCATCGGGCAGAGCGGCGCTTTGCGTGTCCAGTTGCGCGCGGAGGCGAACGGGAGCGCCGTTGGGATAAGCGAGCAGGACTTGCATCGCGATGGGCCAGACGCCGCCTTCATCGAGAACATCGCGTTGTGTCAGGGTGAAATGATCGATGCGATTTTGCGTGTCGCAGGACCAGGAGACCTCCACCTGGGGCATGCCGCGATGGCGAATCCACATGGCGGCCCAAGATTGCAGCGACTTTCCGGAAACTTGCTCGAATGCATGGACCAGATCGCTCCATTCGGCGTTGGCATAAGCGTGTTGTTTCAGATAAAGGCGCAGGCCATCGCGAAATTTTTCTTCGCCGAGGACGAAAGCGAGTTGCTTGATCACGCCGGGGGCTTTGGAATAGACGATGGCACCGTAGGCGGACTTGGCGTCTTTGAGGTTTTCGATATTTTGGTAGATGGGAGTGGTGCCTTTGGTGGAGTCGATGCCATAGGCAGCGGGCTTGATGGAGAGATAGAAGCGCTTCCAAATATTTTCGTTGGGCTGGAGAGCGGCGAGGGCTTGATAGGCCATGTATTGCGCGAAGCCTTCCTTGAGCCAGAGGTCGTCGAACCAGCGCATGGTGGTGAAGTCGCCGAACCATTGATGCGTGAGTTCGTGAAGAAGGAGGATGTCGCGATTGAGATGGTCGCTGTGAGTGGGGGCGGTGCGGAAGAGAACGGATTCTTCGCGGAGGAAAGTGGCGCCGGCGTGCTCCATGCCGCCGTAAGCGAAGCCGGGGATGAGGACGAGATCGTATTTTGGAAACGGAAAGGGCTGCGCGAAAAATGTGGAGAGATAGTCGATGCCCTGCGCGGTGACTTGCTGGACTTCGGGAGCCTCCGCTTCGGCTTTTTTGAATTGCGATAAACGGACGTAGAGGCCGGGAAGGCCGGCGGTTTCGTGAACTTTGCGGAAGGGGCCGGCAGCGAAGGCGAAAAGATAGGTGCTGATGGGGCGAGTTTCGGAAAAACTCGTGAGGCGCTGGCCTGAAGCATCGGCAGGTGATTGGGATTCGATGGGCGTGTTGGAAATGATGGTCCAGTTTTCGGGGGCGGCGAGCACAAGATGAAAACGGGCTTTAAGATCGGGCTGATCGAAACAGGGAAAAGCCATTTCGGCGTCCATGGGGACGAAGAGCGTGTAGAGATATTCGGTGTTGTCGTCTTTGTCTTCGAAGCGCGTGATGGCTTTTCCGGCTGGAGCGACGGGAGCAGTGAAATCGATGGAGACAGTGTTTTCGCCAGCTTGGATGGCACTGGCGGGGAGCTCGATGTGGCCGTTATCAATTTTTGCGGGGATGGGGACGTTGTTGACCGTGAGTTTTGTCAGGGTGCCTTCGCGAAAATCCAGAAGAACGGCGGCGGAAGAGTTGGAATGAAATCGGAGATCTTCGTGGCCGGAAGTAGAAGGCGCGTGAGGAATGAGAGAGAAGACCAGATGATAGCGTATGTCAGAGAGTTGCGCGGCACGTTGGCGCGCGAGATCACGAGGAATGCCGTCGGGCGGAGGCGCTGCGAGTAAGTTGCCGGAGGCCGAGAGTGCGAGAAATGCAAGTAGCAGGCGCATGAAAAGAAGAAATCTACACGATGAGTGAGCCGCGGGGAAGAGTTGATTGCTGCCCTGCTCGGTTGAGCGGAGTATGATGCTACGCTGTCGCGGGAGTTCAAAATGGTTTGCGCAATAGCGTGACGCGGCGGCGGGCAGTTTTTCCATTTTATTCGAGGCAATCATGAAGAAAGCTGTGTTCGGTTTTGTGCTTGCGATGGCGGCTTGTTCTTTCGGTTCGCAGGTTTTGGAGGCTCGGACTGCGCGCGGGGCGACAACCGCGGCTCAAGCAGCCAAGAATGCAGAAACGGCGCGATGGGAGCGAGAGGCGGCGAGCGTCACAATTATTCGCGACGACTGGGGAATCGCGCACGTTCATGGAAAGACGGATGCCGACGCGGTATTCGGCATGATTTATGCGCAGGCGGAAGACGATTTCAACCGCGTCGAGACGAATTATATCAATGCGATGGGGCGGCTGGCGGAGGCGGAGGGCGAGAGCAAGATTTACCAGGATTTGCGGATGAAGCTGTTTATCGATCCCGTCGAACTTAAGAAGGAATATGCGGGGAGCCCGGAGTGGCTGAAAAAATTGATGGATGCGTGGGCGGATGGATTGAACTTTTATCTCCTCAAGCACCCAGAGGTGAAACCGCGAGTGATAAAGCGATTCGAGCCGTGGATGGCGTTGAGTTTTACGGAGGGCAGCATCGGCGGCGACATCGAGCGAGTGGACCTGCCGCAGCTCGAAGCGTTCTATGGAAAAACTCCCGTAAGCGCGGGAGCTTCGGCGGATGACGACGAGACCGAGGAGCCGAGCGGTTCGAACGGGATGGCGATTGCGCCTTCGAACACGGCGGATCATCATGCCCTGCTGCTGATCAATCCGCACACGTCGTTTTTCTTTCGGTCGGAATTGCAGATGACGAGCGATGAAGGGTTGGATGCATACGGCGCGGTAACGTGGGGGCAATTTTTCGTGTACCAGGGATTCAACGACAAAGCGGGATGGATGCACACGTCGAGCGGAGTGAACGCGATTACCTGGTATCTCGAGACGGTGGAGAAGGAAGGCGGCAAGTTTTTTTATAAGTACGGGAACGAGGAGCGGCCAGTCATCGCGAAAGAAATCACTGTGCCCTACAAAACCGCGAATGGGATGGCGGAAAAAAAGTTTACGGTGTACCGCACACATCACGGGCCGATCATTGGAGAGCAGTACGGGAAGTGGGTGAGCATCCGGCTGATGGTCGCGCACGTGAAGGCGCTGACGCAGTCCTATACGCGGACGAAAGCGACGACTTACAAGTCGTTCCGGCCGACGATGGAGTTGCACACCAATTCTTCGAACAACACAATTTTTGCGGATGCCGATGGGGATATCGCGTACTTTCACGGGAATTTCATTCCGAGGCGCGACACCCAATTTGATTGGACGAAGCCGGTGGACGGAAGTAATCCGGCGACGGAATGGCACGGGCTGCTTTCGATAGATGAGACGCCGCATTTGCTGAATCCGAAGAGCGGATGGCTATACAACTCAAATAATTGGCCGTGGTCGGCGGCAGGGGCGAGCAGTCCGAAGAAAGAAGATTTTCCGGTTTATGTGGAGACGGGCGGAGAAACGGCGCGGGGATTGCACGCCATCCGCGTTTTGCAGGATAAAAAAGATTTCACGGTGGATTCGCTGATTGCGGCGGCATACGACAGCTATTTGATGTGGTTTGAGAAGCCGATTCCCTGTTTGTTGAAGGCTTGGGACAATGCGACGGCG
This sequence comes from uncultured Acidobacteriota bacterium, assembly GCA_963767755.1. Taxonomy (GTDB): domain Bacteria; phylum Acidobacteriota; class Terriglobia; order Acidiferrales; family UBA7541; genus Acidiferrum. Next base: position 18,572 of record CAVYFO010000039.1, read on the forward strand.
GATGACGCGCTGAAGACGAAGTTAGCCGATCAGACTGCCGCGTTGCGCGCGTGGGATCTGCGTTGGGGAGTGGGTTCAGTACCCACGTCTCTCGCTGTGTTCTGGGGGGAGGAAATTCGCAAACGCGTGGGTGGCGAAGCAAGAAAAGAGGGCGTATACCTCAGCGACTACATTTGCTCGAAAGTGCCTGCGGAATTGCTACTGCAATCGCTGTCGGATGCAACTGACAGGCTTGCGGCGGATTTCGGATCCTGGAAAACGCCGTGGGGCGACATTAACCGATTCCAGCGGCTGAATGACGATATCTCTCCGACTTTCAGCGACGCAGGGGCTAGCATTCCGGTTGGGTTCACCTCGTCGATGTGGGGCTCGCTCGCGTCGTTTGGTGCGCGGCCGTATCCGGGGACGAAAAAGTGGTATGGGACCAGCGGAAACAGTTTTGTGGCCGTGGTGGAGTTCGGTGAAAAAGTTCGGGCTCGGGCCGTGACGGCCGGTGGCGAGAGTGGGCATCCGTCGTCGCCCCATTTCAATGATGAAGCCGAACGCTACGCCACGGGCAATCTGCGCGAAGTCTATTTCTATCCCTCGCAACTGAAGGGACACACCGAACGCGAATACCAGCCGGGGAATTAAATCCTTAAAAGTGGGGCGGGCTAAGAGCGGCGTGTGCGGTTCGACTTCGGGCTAGCAGCGAATTGTTTTTCGCTTCTGGCCGACGCGGCCGGCGGCTTCGATTTTCTCGATGTATGCAGTGGCAAGCGGCACTTTGCAGGCGGTATCGCCCACGTCCACCGACACAGCGCCAATCTGCTTGGCCGCCGCCTTCGCTTGTTTCAATAAAGGCTTCACATAGGCTCCGACCGCGATCACAAAGCCATTCATCGTATAGCGCACGCGGTTCCGCGGGTCGTTGATTCCATTGACGACGGTCTCGAGCAGCTTTTCGATTCCGGGAAGGTTCAAGTCCTTGTCGGGTTTCGTCGCGAGGAGCCCCGAGTAGGTGCACCAACCAGATGCGGCAACGTGCTCCTTCTTCGATTTCATCCATTGCAGCGCCAGTTCGCGGCCGTTCGGATTTTCAACGGTCACCCGGGGAACGGTGTATTCGGAGATCATCTGCAAATTCGCAGCGCCCTCGGCCCAGGCATTCAACTCTTTCGTGGTCATTTGAAAGCCGTCCGCGACCATCCCGGCGAGATACATCGCGTCGAGGTTCCCCGTTGCATAAAGCTCGCAGGCGATCGCCTGCTGCCCTTTGATTGTTTTGGCGATGACTTTGAGATCGGCAACGCTGACGCCGAACATCTTGCCGGTGGCCATGCCGTGACGCGCGTAAATCTTGCGCGTTTTCTCTGAGCCCTTCTTTTTCAGCTCAGCCATGATGGACGCGACGGTAGGCATGAATTTGTCCTTGTCAGGAGACGGGGGAATTGCCCTTCTTGGCGGGAATGCACCCCCCGCATGAAGTCTTTGGAAGGCCGCGAATTTTGGAAGGCAGTCTACCAGATGGGGAAGGCTACGGTACAGGCGCAGTCTTCGTCCCAGCTTCTGAGAGGGCTGGTTGCGGTCCACTCGCCGAATGGTGGATGGGCGCCTCCCAGTTTGGAGAAGAGGGCGTGATACGATGACCCATTGGCCGCAACCATGATTGGACAAACGCTCGACCACTATAGAATCATCGCCCAGCTAGGCGAAGGTGGCATGGGTGTGGTGTATCGCGCGCGAGATGAAGTGTTGAATCGCGACGTGGCACTTAAGCTGCTCGCTCCCGGAGTGATCGACAAGGTTGGCCGCGATCACTTGCTGCGTGAGGCCCAAACGGCCTCATCCCTAAGCCACCCAAACATTTGCACGATTTATCAGCTCGGGCAGACCGGCAAAGACTTCTATGTGGTGATGGAGCTGATCGAGGGGCGCTCGCTGAGCGACCTGGTTTCGACGACAGCCCTCTCGACGGAAACCCTGATGCGGCACGGTGTGCAGATTGCCGATGCCCTGGCTCACGCGCACGAGCGCGGAATCGTGCATCGCGACGTCAAGAGCTCAAACGTGATGATCACCCCGGAAGGGCGCGTAAAAGTCCTGGATTTCGGGCTGGCCACGCGGCTGGCCACCGAAGAAGTCGGCGAGTTGACACTTTCCCACGATTCCCTGGAGAGCAAGCTCGTTGGTACGCTGCCCTACATGGCGCCGGAAGTCTTGCGCGGGCAAAAGGGCGACCACCTGAGCGATTTGTGGGCGCTTGGAATCCTGCTCTACGAAGGAGCGGCAGCGGTCCAGCCGTTTCGCGGGAAAACTGGATTCGAGATCAGCTCGGCGATTCTGCGGGAGCCGCCTCCGCCCCTTCCGGCCGCCGTTCCGCATGGCTTAGCAGCAGTGATTTTGCGCTGTCTGGCGAAAGAGCCCGCCGGACGCTATCAGCGGGCTAGCGAAGTGCGCGCGGCGTTGGAGGCACTACAAGGCGCGTTGTTGCAGAGCCGACAACCACATCCATCGGAAGAAACGCGGGGCCCGCGAACGCTTGTTCTTCGGGGAATGGAACACCTCGCCGTGAAAAACGGAGACGTGCTGCTCATGGTGGGCACGAACAAAGGGGCGTTTCTGCTTCGCTCATCGCACGACCGCAAGCGATGGGATGTCGCCGGACCCTATTTTCACGGCCAAGGCGTATTTGCGATGGCCTACGACGCGCGGAATGGCCAGCACCGCTTGTGGATTTCTACAAATAATGTGATGTGGGGAACTTTTTTGCGCTCGAGCGATGACTTCGGGAGGACCTGGACCAATCCGCTTGAGGCGAACATCCGGTTTCCCACCGATTCAGGCGCTTCCTTAAAAAACATTTGGCAAATCTGCATGGGCCGCGAAAACGAACCCAAGACGCTTTATTGCGGCGTGGAGCCGGCGGCTCTCTTTGAATCGCGGGACGGAGGCGAATCGTGGTGTCTTGCACATGGGCTCTACGATCATCCCCACCGGCCACGCTGGATGCCCAGCAACGGCGGGCTGTTACTCCACACCATTGTCCCGGACCAGCACAATCCACTGCTCATGTATGTGGCGGTGTCTTCAGGTGGGTTCTACCGCACCGAAGACGGAGGGGCAACATGGCAGGCGCGTAATAGTGGCATACGCGTTGTCTTCACGCCGGAGAAGTTTCCAGAGTTTGGCCAGTGCGTGCATAAGATTGTGCTCCATGAATCTCGCCCCGAGCGTTTGTTCCTGCAAAATCACTGGGGGATTTATCGCTCCGACAACCGCGGCGATTCGTGGCAGGACATCGCGCACGGGCTGCCCTCGGACTTTGGATTCGCGATGGTGATGCACCCCCACGATCCGGACTGCGTATACATTCTGCCAGTGGAGTCGGATGAGTTCCGCTGCACGCCCGACGGCCATTTGCGAGTTTATCGCACGCGAAATGCCGGAGGTTCGTGGGAGGCTTTGACCCGTGGGCTTCCTCAAACGGGGGCGTACGAAACCATCCTACGAGATGCGATGTCACCCGATTCGCTGGATCCGGCAGGGATTTATTTCGGGACGCGGAGCGGAAAGCTCTACGCATCGAGAGACGAAGGAAAGAGCTGGAAGAAAATACTGGATGGATTGCCGCAAATTCTGTGTGTGAAGGCGGCCGTCATCCAGATGGAGGGAGGGCCAACTCCGAAGCGGTACTCGAACGCGAAGCCCTCCACAAAATGGAAGTCCGTGCATGCGAAAAAAGTGAAGCGCGGGAACCCGCGATGATGCAAGTCATTTTCCATATACCAGGTCCACTACGCGAATTCACAGAGGATCGGAGTGAAGTGCACGTTGAGGTGAAAGAAGGGGTGAACGTACGCGAAGCTTTGCTGGCCCTCTTCGTTGTCTACCCGGGGCTGCGTGACAGGGTTCTGACGGAGAGCGGCGAAACCCGGCGCCATGTGAATATTTTCGTGGGGAACGAGAACGTTCGATACACAGGAGAATTGATGACGGCGCTTCCGGCCGGAGCGGTAGTGTCGATCGTCCCCGCAATTAGCGGAGGGTGAGCTCCCGATACCTTCAGCTAAAGCGAGCTGCCGGCCGCATCATAGACGATCTACTCCCGGCTGCCCGGAGTTACTTAGCTGGCGCGGTTTCTTCGAGCTCCACGTTCGAAAAGATCGCGGTTTCCAGCGTTGTAGCAACGTGGGAGCACACGCCGAGGCCGACGTAAACCGGATCCTTCAGAGAGATGTATTCCACGGGACCGGTCGCTTTCAACTCTTCACCAGGCTTGCCGGAAAACATCATGATGCCAGTGCTCTTTCGCACGATGCGCAGGCGCGAGGGGCCATCTTCCGCTGCAACGACTTGGTAAGTCTGTTCGTTGGCCGCGCCGCGAAACTGCAGCGAAGTCAGGCCGTTGCCATGGGAAACGGCATCGGCATAGGCCGATCCGGGATCGAGACTTTGCCTGATGATCAGGACCGCTTTGCGGTGTTCAGCGGCGCTAGTCCCAACCCATTTAATGTCGGCCGTGAGACTCACGTCGCCAGACACTTTTTTCCATACGAAATAAAACGCGTCCGTGGCGGCCCACATATTCGCTCCGCCGCCCGTAATGGTGTACTCGCCTTTCGCCGAATCGTATTGGGCCTTGCAACCCGGCGGAGTCACACCGACGCTGCCCTCGTTCGTAAAAATGCCCAAGCCGCTCGACTGCGGCACGGCTACCGCTACCCCCAACGCCATTACGATGGAGAGCGCGCACGCGGGCAGGAATGAGTTTCTTCCCAACAACATTCTCGAAACCTCCTAATCCCAATGCCTAGCTGTAATGGAGCCGCGCCCACTCGATCTCGAGGATAATTAAAATGCCTCGCACCGAAGAGGCCGAACGCCGGAAGCATTCTATATCAACGCGGGCATAAGTCCCTGCAAGCCTTGTATTGTAGGCGGCCGTAAATAGAATCATTTATCTGGCGTCCCGGCCATCTCATCTGTAATTCTTACAGACGGGACGGCGGAACGGGGCGACGATAGTTCTATAAATGAGGGCAAGGCCATGAAGAAGCAAGCGCTCAATCACCTCAACCGCGAGCTAAGGGACCGCGCAACAATAATAATCCATTGCTGACGTGAACTTATACATTTCTCCGACGCTTCGAGTTGTCACCTCTCGACGGGCGAGATCTTCGGAATCCAATATCCATTGGGATAAGAGATTACAGCTTGGTCCAAATATACCCTTCTTCAGTTATGTTATAATTCTTATTTAAAGGAGCAAACAGTCGGAATTATAACATTATGCGACCCACCACATTCGACTCTTCCGTCCTCCGCCAGCATCTTCACCGCCACAAGATCGCGGAATTGCCGGAACTCAAACGCGTGCTTGGCACCGATACGGCTGTCACGGTATTCCGCAAGCTGAAGCAACTCGGCTACCTCGCCAGTTATACGCATCGCGGGCGCTTCTATACGCTGCCAAAGATCGCCCGCTTTGATGATCGCGGACTGTGGTCGCACGAGGCGGTTTGGTTCTCGCGCTATGGAACCCTGTTGTCCACCGTGGAAGCCTTCGTCCTGGGCTCCTCCAACGGCTATTACGCCCATGAGCTTGCCGATGTCTTGCATGCCGAAGTTCAGGAGCCTTTGCGCCATCTCGTGCTGCAAGGGCGTTTGAGTCGAACCGAAATCGATGGCCAGTTTCTCTACATCGCAATCGATCCGACCGATCGTCGCAACCAAATCTTGGCTCGCCGCAGCGCTCAAGCAGTGCCTTTGGCGGTTCATTCGGTGGCCCTCCAGGTCTCCCCCGACGAACTCAAGGCCGCCATTGTCCTGTTCTATGGACTGCTCGACGAACAGCAACGCCGCTTGTTTGCTGGCTTGGAGTCCATCCGCGTGGGTCATGGTGGCGACACCTTGCTCGGCGATTTCCTCGGTTTAGACGCCCACACCGTTGCCCGTGGCCGGCAGCAACTGCTCGACCAGGATGTGGTCAGCGCGGGGACGCGCCGTAAAGGCGGTGGCCGCCAGTCCACGAAAAAAAACGCCAGGCATAATCGATGTTCTTCACCGTTTGCTGGAACACGACACCGCCGGCGATCCCATGACGGGCTTACGCTGGTCCCGTCGCAGTACCACCAGGATCGCCGAGGTACTGCTTCCGCTCGGCATCTCCGTCTCTCCGAACACCATCGCGCGCTTACTCCAGCAGATGGGCTATTCGCTACGCGTCAATCACAAGCAGATCTCTACCAGCTCCAGCCCCCATCGCAACCTCCAGTTCGAATATCTCACCGAGTTGCGCGGGCGCTTCCAGCGATGTCACCTGCCCATCATCAGCGTGGATACCAAGAAACGCGAACTGGTCGGCAATTTCAAAAATCCAGGCCGGCGTTGGGAATGCCGTCCGTGCCGTGTTTTCGATCACGACTTCCGCACAGACTCCATCGGGGTCGCCATTCCCTATGGGATTTATGACCTCACCGAAAACCGTGGAACTTTTGTCGTGGGTGTGTCCCACGACACTCCCGCATTCGCCGCTCACGCCATCGCCCACTGGTGGTACCAGGAAGGTTCCCAGCGCTACTCCGGCTCGCGCCAGATTCTCATTCTGGCCGATACCGGCGGCAGCAACGGCTATCGCTGCTATGCCTGGAAAACCGAGCTCCAGTCTCAACTGGCCAACTCTTTTGCTCTGTCCGTCACCGTGGCCCACTATCCACCCGGCGCTTCCAAATGGAACCCCATCGAGCATCGTCTTTTTTCCGAGGTGTCACGAAACTGGGCTGGTGAACCGCTCGACTCCTACCAGAAAATCCTCAACTATACCCGAACCACAAAAACTCAAACCGGCCTTACCGTCACTGCTTACCTGGACCGCCGCAACTATCCCTGTGGCCTCAAACCAACTCCCGACCAACTCGCCTCACTGCGATTGCAGCGCCATGAAACCTTGCCCGAGTGGAACTACACCATCAAACCTCAACTGTGAAGTTGTTCTTGAGCAGCGCCTAAGTGAGTCCGACGGAGCGCCCGCCAATCCCACCGGCGCAGTCTCGGGAGAGTTTGTCACCGAGACGTTCGAGTACGACGGTGGAAGGCAGGTCACGGTGTACGTTCCACCGGACCCTCCCGAAGCAATCGTCTTCGCCGGCGACGGTCAGCGAATCTCGAAGTGGGGCCGGTTGCTCGAGAAGGCCGACCTACCGTCCACAATGATCGTCGGTGTACATGGGCTGACCGATGAGACGCTGCGGCTCCATGAGTACTCACCGGGCTTTGAGCCGGTGCGGTTCGCGGCACACGAGAAGTTCTTCGTCGAGGACGTTCGCCGATGGACGGAGTCGCGGTTTGGCGTGGCGCTGCCCACTGAACGCACCGCGGTGTTCGGCGTATCTGCGGGTGGGGAGCTGGCCCTGGCTCTTGGGATTCGGCATCCACATGTCTACGGTGCGGTTTTCTGCGCCTCGCCTGGCGGCGGTTACAAGCCGCCTGGCGTTATGCCGAGTCCGCTTGCGCGCACATACCTTGTCGCTGGCACACAGGAGCCGTTCTTCCTCGGGAACGCAAGGAGGTGGGCGGACGCGCTGCGCGATGCAGGTGCGGATGTCGTCATGAATGAGCGAGCCGGATCGCACGGTGGTGCATTCTGGCGAGAAGAGTTCCCGCTGATGGTGGCGTGGCGTTCGGACAATGATGCACCTCGGTGTCTCATCGGCGGTCTGATACAACATCTCGTTTCGTGCGATCATCGGGATACGAGCAGACAATTGTGCCTGGAATATGGGAAGGTGGGCCAGCAACTCGACACGAACCGATGAAATGGTACGGGAATGGAAATTTGAAAAGTGGAAGCTCGAAAACTCAGACAGGAACAACTTCTCGAACGGGCGCATTTTTGGAAGCGCGCTTGTTCTCATAGAGCGTCTGATCGGCGGCGGCGAGCATCGTATCCGGTTGATCCCCAGGAGTGTATTCCTTCCAACCCACAGAATACTTGATCGAGAGCTTCCGGCCTTCCCAGGCTACTTCGAGAGGACCGAGCCGGTCTAGAACGAGCTTCAATTGCGCATGATTGCATTCAGGAAGAATCAGCAGGAACTCGTCGCCGCCCATGCGAACCGCGAGGTCGCCACTTCGAACCACCCGATTGAGCGCGGCCGCGAATTCCTGCAAGACCAAATCGCCGGCGGGGTGGCCGCAGGTATCGTTGATCTCCTTAAAATCATTCAGGTCCATCAGGACGACGCTGAGGGGGTGGCCTTTGCGCGCGGAGCGAGCGACCTCCGCGGTAAGGCGCTGCTCGGCGAATCTCCGGTTGTAGAGCCCCGTGAGGGCGTCGATCATCGCGAGTTCGCGCAAAATCAAAGTATGATGCTGTTTTTCCGCGAGCTGGCGTCGAAGTCGTTTGATGAGCACCTGCTGGTAGATCGTGTAAAGATTGAAAAGAACGACGAGGGCCACCAACCCATAAACGGCTTCCGTGACCTTCATCCTGAAGAGAGGGGCCATCCGCAGCGGCGCTGCTCCCCGATAGAAAGAAGGCAAAGTAAAAGAAATCAGGGCTCCGGTAAGGAGCAGCATGACGAAGATGGAGTTAGCCCAAACCCACCAATCCCGCCGCTCAATCTTGCGCAAGTTCTCAACGATCTGCTGATCGTTGGAGCCATCGAGAGGCAAGCTTGGCAAATTCTTCCCGGTGTTCATGAAAGGGGCTACTCAGGCGATTGACGTTATCCCTCACGCTAAGATGCGGGCACCGGGTGGTCAAGAACATTCGTGAATGCGGCGGCAAGAAAGTCACTTACGTGTAAACAACGTAGCTGTATGGGGTTGGCGCGAGGGGGCGAGTGGAGCGGCCCGTTGCGGAACGTTGCTGCACTCCGGCTGGCCGCGGGGACAGTACCCGTCCTATGGTACGGCGGTTCTATAGGGCGCTATCAATTCCCCTGTCATTCTCTCCCCTCAAGCAATGACCATGACAGTCGCGCTCATCCTCGTGTTCTCACTAGCCGCCCTCGCGCAATTCGCCGTGAGCCAGTGGCGCATGATTTGGCTGACCACCGCCAATCAGCCTCTTTCCGACGCTCTGCGCACTGCCACGGGTGTGGAAGCCGAAGCGATAGGGCCCAATGATTTTGGGAAGCTGCTCGGACTATGCGATGAGCTTTCGCCGAATATCAAGAAAGCTACACCCTGGCTACGTGAAGTAAGTTGTTACTACGGCTTTATGACCAAGCTGCAGACCGCCTGCCGGTCCGTCCAGCCGGCTTTATCGGCCTGGGCGGCCGCTGAGAGGCAGACCTGCTCGCGTTATGCGGCAGTGGTCCTGGACCAGAATCTCGCGCTCGATCTTGATCGTCACGCAGCGGCTCGGTCCGTTTGAGCTTCCCGGCTAGCCCGGCTGATGCCACGCCATTCCCTCTCCTTCCCTCCCTCTTGCAAGCAAAGTAGCTGATAATTAATGATTTAGGTTCGGTCCCAAAGCACGTCTGGAGTACCTAACTTCTTCTCGTAGGCCAACACAAACTGCAAAACTAGCTCAACGCTGCCAAAACTTCATCACGCCGGCATAGTCCAAATCTTCTGCCGCGGCGGCTTTGACGGCAGAGTACGTCGAATAAGCCGCCGCACCGGCGGGCAGCACCACACCCAACTGTTCGGCAAGATCAAGCGCCAGCCCAACATCCTTATGCATCAGCCGCAGGGGAAAGCTGGGTGGATACTCCCCTTTGAGGAGCAGGGGAGCCTTGACGTCCAGCACGGCGGCACGTCCCATGCTGGATTGCAGGACTTCCACGAGTTTTTCTCCGGGCAAGCCGGCAGCCGTGACCAACGCCAAGCCCTCGGCCAGTGCGTCAACCTCCAGCGCGAGAATGAGGTTCATCGCCAGCTTAATCGTCTGTCCGGCGCTATTGGGCCCGAGATGGAACCAACGCTTGCCCATGACGCTGAACACCGGTTCTGCATCCTTGATCACTTGGGCTTCGCCGCCCACCATGAAAACTAGCTCCCCTTTTTCAGCGCCCCAAGTGCCGCCGGTCACGGGCGCATCCAGAAAGTCGACGTGGCGCTCACCGCAAGCGGCCGCAATCTTCCGGGCCAAGGCAGGCGAAACAGTGCTGGAATCGATGTAAATGCTGCCAGGCCGGAGCGCCGCGAGAGCGCCGCCTCCCTGGCCGGAACCAGCCTTGCCCCAAAGCACTTCCTCAAGGGCGGGCGGATCGCTAACGATCGTGATGAGCACTTCCGAGTTCGCAGCCACTTCTCGTGGTGAATTCGCAAGCTTTGCGCCAGCGGCCACCAGCGACTCGGCACGCGAGGCTGTCCGGTTCCAAACAGTCAGCGAAAAGCCTGCCCTCAACAGGTTCAGCCCCATGGGCCGCCCCATCAGCCCCAGACCGATCAATCCCAGTTTCGAGCCGGGGCCGATTTTTCTTGTTGAACTGAGGTTTGCTCCAGAGCTGACGCTGGTCTTGGGGCTGTCATCGGGGGTCACAATAGCCTCCTGTGCGCGGCCGCGTTTCTATCGGTGCGGCGATGGCGAAAATGATGGTTCTTGCGGTCCGATTGTAACCGAATCAACCAGCAGGAGTCGCGATGAGAAGACACGCCCGGTCAGGCGGTCTTCGGACGATTCTGGAGCGGGAGGATCGCGGGCGCGCCTCCCGAGGATGTTGCACTGGACGAATTGCGGGCTTTTTGATCGGCACTGGAAGGTGATACCTCAGCCTTCTTAGCCGTAGCCGCGGAAGAGCCCGGCGCGGCTGCGGAAGTATCTGCCGGCTCGGCTTTTTCTTCAAGGCGAACAATGTATTGGTAGGGAATTTCCCACCGGAAATTCCGCTGCAAGCCGCGCTGTTCGAAGCTCTGCTCAAGAAAGATCGAACGGCCGGAATCAGCCACAAACGTGCCCGATGCGGGCAAAAGGATGTCTCCGGCGCGGTATTGCACCTCAACCCTGCGCCCAAGAAAAGCGGAATAGCGGGCCATACTGCATTCAGTTTCTAAAGCGGCTGGTAACAGCGTCAATGGTACGGAAGGACTCCCCCATGCAAACGTGTGGAAAAGCTGAGGAATGCCTCATTCAACAAGTCAGCGGCGCGTCAGTTTTACGGCACCATGGCTGAAATCCGGAAGCGCGCTCGACTGAAGATACCATTTTGCTTTGGGATCGGCCTTCAGATAGGCGTCCCAAAAGGCCAACGCCGCAGAGTTGGTGTAGCCGAGGATGGGCTCGTAAAGTGTAGCGCGCCCCGACGAGACTGTCTTCGCCGAAATAAAAGAGAGGTGGCCCGCGCCCTGGATGAAAACCTGATATTTATCCCCTGGCTGGCTGCGCTCGAAGGGAATCTCTCTCCATTGTGGGCTCTGCTGACCAGCACCCACATCGAGTGAGCCGGTAATGCTCAGAAGCGGCAGCCTGACGTTTTCCCAGGAATTGCTTGTAAGGCCAAATTCGCCGGGTCCTTGCGGAGAAAGCAACAGAACAGCTTGCACACGCGGATCGGCGAAGCAGGCAGCACGGTGGCCGGGCAGATTTACGAGCGCTCCAGCGATGGCATCCGCGGCGAACGCGCCCATCGAATGCCCACCAACGCCGATATGGTCCGCATCGATTTTGCCGGCAAGTGCAGGAATGCGATTTTGCAGGCTAGCCAGCGAGTCCAGGAGAAATGAAATCTCAGGCGGACTGCTTTGCCACGGCGCGGGCTCATTCGGCGCGCCGCGATCTGCTTTCAGATAGCTGACGGTCTCTTCGTTGGCGCTGCGCGGCTCGGAAGTGGACTCCGTGTCCATAATCTGAAGGGTCACATAACCATAGCCCGCCCAATGGCGTGTCAGGGCATCGCAGCACGGCGGGCCACTTGCATCAGCGGAAAAAACAATAACGGGGTACGGACCAGGTTCCTCAGGATAAAAAACCCGGACATGGAGATCCTGATTGCGTTCTGCATCATGAAGAACGATGTCCGGCGCCTCGGCGACGGCATGAGGCCCGTCGTCCAGCATGTAGCCACCAATCAGTATGGGGGCCGCAGCAGATGCCGCAGAAGGAGTTAAATAGGAGCTTGCAATGGTTCCTCCCGCAGGGCTATTCCTCGAGCTGATTGCAGTAGTGAGCACTTCGGACTGCTGATTCGAGGGTGCGGAAAGCGATACCTGTTGCACGGCTTTGGGAAGCGTAAAGCCCGCGCCCCCGGTCGGACGTGTAATGACGTACGCCACGAGGATGCTAGAGCGGAACGAAAGGAAATTGGTTAGCCGCCGCCGAAAACGGCGACGGTGTATGAAATCTCGAGGGAGAGAGAGTAAGGTTCGACGACGTGGAGGCGCGAAGCCATGACTTGAGCCTGATGTGAGCATCATGGGCGGACGCTGCACTTAACCCAGAGGGAGAAAGAAGTTACTGGATGCGCCACCGCGCGACGCCAGCCCAAAAGCCTGTGCCGAGTAGTTTTAAGAAGCTGTTTCCGCCGAACGGGACATGGGGACACCCTTACGAGCACAAAAATAGCGCCTTCCAGAACCTTGGGCTGGGAAATTCCTGGAACTGAGGCTCACTGAACTACCTGCTGAAACTGACCCCGCTACTTTAGCAAACTCACCCCCCATTTTTCTATAGGGACATTTTTTCGCAGCCATTTCCTGGGACTTAATTTTCGGCTGCGGCGAACCGTCGCCATCACTTTCGCTTCGCAGAGCTTAGAGGAAAACC
>CAVYFO010000040.1:0-42689 GCA_963767755.1 uncultured Acidobacteriota bacterium
CGCCGGCGCTAAACCCCAAACTGCCGCAGGTGATGGTCCACATGCTTGTACATCAAGATCGCCCATTCGTCAGGAGTTAGCCGCCCAAAAAAGCTATGGGGATGCGTCGTGCACCCTGCGGGGCCGGCCGCGGCAAACCGGTCGATCAAGCCGCACAACCGCGTGCGTTCTATCCCAGGTCCCCTTCCTCCTGCACCACAAGTTCCTTCATCGTCGGCGAATTCCGCCGGAGCGGTTCATCGTTGCCCATTACCTTCGGCTTCACCATCCATCCCAGGATCAACCCTATCGGCGCGCTCGGTGGATTCTTGTCCCCCAGCGCCATCTCCACGCCTCGGGAACAATGTTCCAATGCTTGCGCCGGACTCATCTTGCCCCACTGCCGCTCGCTGTTCGGCTGCATCTGCCCGATTCGCTGCTTCAATTCTTCCACTCTCGCTGCTTCAAAAAGGTTTTTCATGTGCAATGCCCTCTCCCAATCGATTCCTCACAGCCAAGCAGCATGCAGCCGTTCTCCGCCGCATCGCCGCCATGCCCACTTCATTTCAGCAATGTCACCCCAGCCTTCACCGCGGCCGCCCGCAACCCTTTATCCAGCGTCGCAAGCGGAAGTCCTGCGTCGATCGCCAGCTGCAAATAGAAACCATCGTAAGCAGACACCTGATACCGCCGGGCCACGGCGTACGCTTCGCGCACCGATCTCAAATTTGAATCAACCGAGATTCGCGAACCCGATATAACCAAAATCTCAAGCTGCTGCAGACCGTTTTCCACCGCCTCTTCTGTAAGCGTTCCGCGGCGCACCGCTTTCACAAGCGTATTTGCCATTTCAATGGCCCAAATAGACGGAACGAGAGCAATTAAGCCTACTGCCAATCTGTTTCTGACATTCAAGGCGTAATCTGTTTCGGGATCCGAATAAACCATGCGGCTGTTAGAGACACGTCCAGTACAAAGCCGCTCACATCCGGCCCTCCTCGATCAAATCCTTTATGGTCACGCCCTTTGGAAGAGGCTTGGCGCGCTTCCGAATTTCATCCATCTTGGCGAACAACTCTTTGAGGTCGACCAATTCCTGCGCCGGCCCGATTTCCGCCGCCACTTTGCCCCGCCGCGTAATCCGGATTCGCTCTCCCCGCGACGCCCTCTCCACCAACTCGGATAGCTTCTGCTTCGCCTCAAATATCCCCACCGTGCGCATCGCCAGGCTCCCCTCGAACAACCTAGGTTAATAATCTAGATGATTAGTCTACCGGGTTCACAAGAAATCTGCAAATATCGAGCGTCCAGCAAATAGCTGGGTTAGGAAGGCGGCCGGAGCACTTTTCCACACCTTTCCACAGCCGTAACAAACCCGTTACTCCTAGTCCAAATCCCTCAAACCTCGCGACTTCCGCCACCTCCGTTCGAATCCGCCCTTCTCGTTCGAATACCAATGAAGTAACCTAAGAAAGTAGTTGACAAATCGCCAACACCCTGCTACCATTCCGTATGTTTCGCCTTTGCCCTAAGCCTCGAAGCGAACGAAGAGAAAGCGCGCGCCCCGATCCGCCTCCCACCCCCACCCCATTTCTCCCTCTCCCGAATCTTTACGTATTCTCTGCCTCCGTTTAGCTCTGCCTCCGTTTAGCTCTCCTATTGCCTTCGTAGGTGCCGGGCTTTAGCCTGGGTCCTCGCAGATTGTGTAGTGGCGGGTCTTTAGACCCGCGTCGTCACATGCCCGCTAACTCGCGCAGAATCCGCACTTACGAAAAATACGCCTGTAACTCGTGTGAAATCCGCACTTTCGAAACAAAAGACTTAAAACTCTTTAGAATGAACAGTTCCGAAAAAACCCCGGGGGGGGGTCCCATTCCTAACCGCATACCCTCCAATCAAAAGTTCCGGCCTTGTCGCAAAGGGTGCTTGTCCCGAGTGGCCAACACATGCTCGGCGCCTCGCCGATCGTCTTTATCCTTACTTCCTTACGTCGCTACTTCCTTGCTTCTTTCTCGCCCATTCTCCTTTACAATCCCCGCGCTCTATTCCCAGGACTCCTTCGCTCTGGGGGCGCACTTCACCATGGGGGATCGATGAGCGTTAGTCTGCGGCTCCAGGAAATTCGCGACGGTTTCGAGCGCCCTTTCTGGGTCGCCAACACCAGCGAAATCTTCGAGCGGCTTTCCTATTACGGTGCGTTTTCCTCCCTGGCCCTCTATCTCCATGAACGCCTTGCTTTTTCCACCGAGCTCACGGACTCGCTCACCGGCTTCTTCGGCGGCATGGTTTGGTTCCTGGCGATTTTTGGCGGCGCCGTCGCGGACAAGCTCGGCTTTCGCCGCGCGCTTTCGATGGCCTATTTGATTCTGGCGGCCGCGTATTTTCTGATTGGCTCGATTGGAGCGTCCTGGCTTGCCCCGTTCGCAACGCCGTCCCCCTCACGCTATTTGTCGGCGTCATCCTGCTACTTCCCGCCCTCGGCATCGCCCTTGTAAAGCCGAGCGTCGTCGGCACCACCGCCCGTGCTTCCAGGAAAATGTCCGCACCCTCGGCTACTCGATTTACTACACCATGGTGAATATCGGCGGCACTGCCGGCCCCTTCGTCGCGGATTGGGCTCAAAGGCACCTCGGCCTCGAGAGGGTTTTTCAAGTCTCCGCGCTCAGCGTCTTCGCGATGTTTTCCTGGTCTTCTTTTTCTTCCGCGATCCGCGCAAACCGGGCGACGTGCCCGCGCCCAGCCTTCTTCAAGTCGTGCGAAACTTCCTCGCGATTCTCTGGCCGCCGCGTTTCCTGATTTTCCTTCTGATTTTCACCGGCTATTGGATCGTCTACTGGCAGCAATACACCAGTCTGCCAGGTTTCCTCCATACCTATGTGGACCCACATGCCCGCGTCCAACTTATTCTCATGACCGATGCAGCCATAGTGGTCTGCTTCACCTTCATCGTGAATTACATTGCTCGTAAAATTCCCCCGTTCCACGCCGTTATTCTCGGGACGGTGATTACTTCCATGTCGTGGGTAGTTTTGTCGTTCTGGCCGACTCTCACCGGCGCCGTCGTCTCGATCGCCGTCCTCGCCATCGGCGAAATCATCCAACAGCCCCCCTACTACGCTTACATTTCGCGCCTCGCGCCTCCCGGCCAGCAAGGCACTTACATGGGCTTCGCTTTTCTCCCGCTCGGCATCGGCTCACTCGTAGGA
This sequence comes from uncultured Acidobacteriota bacterium, assembly GCA_963767755.1. Lineage (GTDB taxonomy): Bacteria > Acidobacteriota > Terriglobia > Acidiferrales > UBA7541 > Acidiferrum. Next base: position 3,186 of record CAVYFO010000040.1, read on the forward strand.
GGGTGGTTCGGCGGCGGGATGATGCACCACTTCGGAGAAGTTCAGCACCAACCCGCTCACGCCTGGTGGGCCATCAGCGCCGTCGGCTTCATCACCGCTCTCCTGCTCCTCATCTACGATCGCATCGTCAAGCCCACCGCGCAGGAAGCCGCCTCATGACGCTGAGCAGCGCAGGATTTTCGCCGAACGCCTTGTCTGGATTTGAATTTCTAACTTCGTGCCGTGAGCGATCGGCTGTTTCAGTTAACCATGCGGCGAAGGGAAGCGAGAGCCTGCCGCGCCAGCGAATACCGCGGCTCGACTTCGAGCGCCTCCTGGAAACATCTCATGGCGCGGCCGTACATTTCTTTACCGAGATACGCGCGGCCCCAGGTTGTAGTGCGGAAAATGGCGCGGCTCATAGCGTCGCGCTTCAGTCGCGCGTTCGAGCCAGGGAATCGCGTCGTCAAAACGCCCCAGCTCGATGAGATAGGCTCCGATGTCGTTGTAGGGATTGCCGAATTCCGGATCGACTTCGATCGCGCGTTTGCACTCCGCGATGGCGTCTTCGATGCGGCCCTGAAAATGATAGGTCGAGCCAAGAAACGTGTACGCTTCCGCTGTCGGGTGCAGCTCCAGCGAGGATTGATACAGTTCGACGGCCCTATCGTAGTCGCCTTCCATTTGGGCCTGATACGCGTCTTGAAGGATTTCCCAGGCTCGTGTGAGGGTTTCCTGGCTCATGGACTAGAGTTAACACATGGTCTTGGCAAGGTCAAAAGTACGAGAGTTCCATCGGTGCGCCGGGAGAACCTGTACTTTGTGCCGGGCGCCCGGAGTGGAAATTATGCCGATAAAAAGAGAAGATAGAGGCGCATTTTGTTAGGAAGATGAGGGGGAGACGTGAAGCGAAATTATCTATTGCTTGGAATCGCGTTGTTGAGCACATGCGTAGCCGTGTTGGCCAAGATCCGCCAGCAAAAGCGCAGGAAAAGACGGCTGCGGCAAGCAAATCGTCGGGCTCCGTTGCCAAGGGCAAGGATCTTTTCGATCAGAAATGCTCGATCTGCCATTTTGCGGATAGCACTAACCGGAAAATCGGCCCTGGCCTCAAAGGGCTCTCCAAACGCGGCACCTTTAGCGTAAGCAACAAAAAGGTGACCACGGAAAATCTAACAACGTGGATCGAGAATGGCGACTCGCTGATGCCACCGTTCAAAGACGTCCTGGACGCCCAGCAAATCAAAGACGTCGTCGCCTACGTAAAGACCCTCTAGCGACTGCGTTCGGTGCGACCTCTGGCGATTTCGGCCGTGGAATCTTTTGCGAAATCTGCCGCTGGAATTTCAAGGTAAAATCTTCCGCCGGAATCGCCCGGTGGTGTAGGAAATTTTTCAGCGACGGAAACAAAAACCCCGTATGACCTGATCGCTCAGGTCATACGGGGCAAATTCAATCGGGACACCCCCCAGGCACCTAGCGCGGTCCGAAGCGGCGATGCTCAACTTCTAATCTGAGCGCGCGCCAATTCTTTTGCGCAGTGTCCGGGCCCTCTCCCTGCGAATCAGGGAATCTACTTCCGTTACTTCAGTACGGCGTCCTTGAACGCCTTCGCCGGACGGAGGCGAACCACCGTCTTGGCCTTGATCTTGATGGCCTCGCCCGTCTGGGGGTTGCGGCCCATGCGCGCCTTGCGGTGCGCTTTCACGGCGCGGCCGATGTTCGGAATCACGAACTTGCCCGCGCCGCCCTTGCATTCCTTCACCGCGAGTTTGAATAGCTCTTCGAAAAAGAGCGCCGCGGTTTTCTTGGGTGTGCCGCACTTCTCGGCGATGTACGACACGATCTTGCTCTTGCTCATTGGCTTGGCTGCCATCTAGTCTGCTTATCCTCCTGTATTTACTTTCCACCCCGATTCGAATGGGGCAGGCCGCGAGTGAACTACCCCTGATTAGCTGCGGAAAAACTCGGGCCGTTCGGGACTATAGCCAAGGTGAGAGTAGAACGCAAGGAAAAATAGCAAAAAAGGCTGGAAAAATGGGGCTTTTTGCGAGCGACCTGTGAATAACCCGCAAAAACAGCGGGTGCGGGCGATTTGAAGGGATGACCATTCGCCCGGCCGGCCGCAGCGAGAAGTTCCACACAGGGGCAGAGGAGCCATCGAATAGCGCGATTAGAGCGCGGCGAGGTCCGTATAAAAGTGGGCGATGGCTTTGATTCCACCGAAATAGTTTTCGAGAGCTATGTGCTCGTCCGGAGCGTGCGCGTTTTCATCGGGGAGACCGAAACCGAGGAGCACGCAAGGAACTTTGAAGGTGTCGTGCATCTGCGTGACGAAAGGGATGGAGCCGCCCTCCCGAATGAAGACGGCCTTTTTTCCGAAGCCCTTTTCGAGGGCGCCTTGCGCGATTTTGAAAATGGGCGCGTGGAACGGCGCGACCCACGGTTTGCCGGTGCTCAGCACGTCGAATTTGCACTTGACGGTCTTGGGCAAAAGTTTGCGAATATGCTTTTCAACGAGAGCCGCAATTTTTTGCGGCTCCTGATTGGGAACGAGGCGCGTGGAGAATTTCGCATAAGCTTTGGACGGAATGACGGTCTTCGCTCCCTCGCCTTGATAGCCGCCCCACATGCCGTTCAGCTCGAAGGTTGGACGAGTCCAAAGCTGCTCGACAATCGTGAAGCCCTTTTCTCCAAAGTAGCCCGGAGCGCCGACAGCTTCTTCGAATGCTTTTTTCTTCCAGGGCAGGGCATTCAAGGCTTTGCGTTCGGGCGCGGAAATTTTTGCGACTTTATCGTAGAAGCCCGGAACGGCAACGCGGAAATTCTTGTCGTGCAGTTTGGCGAATAGCTCGGCGAGAATCGTTAGAGGATTCGGCACGGCGCCGCCGTACACGCCGGAATGAAGGTCGCGGACCGGGCCGGTCAGTTCGATTTGATAATAATTCAAGCCGCGCAAACCATAGGTGATGGAGGGCACGCCCTTGGCGAGCATCGATGTGTCGGAAACGACGAGCGCGTCTGCCTTGAGCTTCTCCTTGTTTTTTTGTACATAGTCCCACAGGCTGACGCTGCCGACTTCTTCTTCGCCTTCGATCAGAACTTTTACGTTGATGGGAAGCTTGCCATTCACTTTCTGGATGGATTCGAGCGCTTTCAAATGGATGTGGACCTGGCCTTTATCATCCGCGGTTCCGCGACCGAAGAGATTGCCGTTGCGAACCGTGGGTTCGAAGGCGGGCGAAGTCCAAAGATCGAGCGGCTCCGCGGGCTGGACATCGTAATGGCCGTAAAAGAGGATGGTTGGTTTGCCGGGAGCTTCGAGAGATTCGGCGTAGACGAGGGGGTGGAGATTTGTCGGTACAATTTCAATTTTTTGGAAGCCAGCGGCACGTAGATGATCCGCGACCCAGCGGGCGGCGCGCTCGATATCCGGCTTGTGTTCGCTCTTGGCGCTGACACTGGGGATACGCAAGAATTCGCAGAGTTCAGCCAAATGGTTGTCGCGATTACCTTCTATAAATTCAGCAAGGTTCGTCATGAGCTCTCGGGGACTATAAATCCTTTCGAATAAAGTCAAAAAGCTTGAAACGTATGTATGTGGCAGCGGAATGAATGCGGACCTGTAAAACGGCGCTCGGCTGCTAGTTTCTATTCTAGGGCGGGGCGTGCCCCCAGACAAGCGTAGCAGTGAGGTGAACACGATAGAGCTCAGAAGAACAAGGGCTATGCCGTTTTTGATTTGTAGTAGCGCATTTCGCGAAGCTCTCGCCGAGCAGTCCAGGCGAGAGCCTTACTTGCTGTTGGTGAGAAGGCTACTGGGCCGCCGAGCGGCGATGTGGGATTGCCATCCCAGAGTTATCAGGGCCTACCTGGTGGCAGGAATTTTTTGAGCGTTTCGACTTGATCGCAAACTTTGTCGGCTTGGTCTCTCATCAATTTCTTTTTGTCTTCATTCACAGGCACATCAAGATCAATCGCGGCGCGAAGTTTTGTGCAGTCCATTTGCAAATCCTTTATTAGAACTTCTAGCGATGTGCCTCCAATGATAATTTTCGGATCCTCACGATATCTTAGTTTTGTTACTTTATCGAAAACGAACACGTGGTACTCATGCGGCACGTATAGAACAGCGGTTGGATCGGTCATTCCTCCCTCTGTAAGATTTCCGTTCGACGCCTGAAAACCTTCCTCCGGATATCCGTCTTTGCCCAATAGAACAAAGTCATCCTGAAAGATCGTGAGCTTGTTAAATCTCTTGGTGGGATCGTCTCCAGCAGTTATTGCTTGCCATTGGACGGTGTCGCCCTTGCAGATATATAAATTTTTTGGGTCTTGCTGGGGCTGGTAAGGGCAACCGCCGGAGGGGGGATCTACGGCGTAGTTCAATGGGTTATTGCCGACTGCCGTTATCGTTATCGTCCAAGTTGTGGCCGCGTTTGTGCTCGAGCCCAAGAAGATGTTAAGGAGGGCGGCGACGATTGTGTAAACCACGATATTCTTGCAATTGGTCATAGGACCTAGCTGGGCGGACATGAGGACCTCCTTAAATTCGATCTGCGAACCTGTGGGAAGGGGTGAAACCCTTTCGGGAAAGTTCGACGTGGCACGAAGGAAGTGTTGCCCTGGCGAAATGCGGAAATTTGCTATTGGTAGGACTTGGCTTCCTTTGCGAGACGTTCGAACTGTGGGTCCGAGTGTAGGCTTGTTAGCTCGGGATTGGCAAGAAGTTGTTCTCTGGCGTAGCCGGCGCTGACGGCCTTTTGGAGCCAGCGCATGGCCTCCTGGCGATTGCCGGCTTCGAGATAGACGAGGGATGCGATGCGGAGAACGTCGACATCATCGGGTTTCTCTTTGAGGGCTCTCTCTAGATAGTTGCGAGCACGCACGGGATCATTGGTTCGCGCATAGTACGTGGCCAGCGAACTCAGCACATCCGAGTCGATCGGATTAATCTTCAACTGCATCTCCGCAAGGTGGATGGCCTGCTTGTAGGCCGCGGCAGCGTTGCCGGACTGGCCTGGGATCAAGCGGTAGCCGTCGGCGAGATTGCCCCAGTAGTCGTACTTCTGCGGCATGATCTCCAGAGCTTTCTTGCAATAGGCCACGTCTTCTTCAAAACGGCCCAGGAAAAAACTCGCGGTCCCGGCGTTGGAGTATAAATCGGCATTGTCGGGCGCGAGCTGGAGACCGCGAAGAAAGTATTCGTCCGCCTTTTCAAATTGTCCAATGGACAGGTAAACCGCGCCAACGTTCATGTAACCCCAGACGTTGTCCGGAGTCAGCTCCGTAACTTTTTGCCACGCTTCCGCGGCTTCCGTGTAACGGGCATGCCGGTTCAAAAAAATGCCCAACTGGTTGTAACAAGCCCAACACTGCGGACTCATCGCAATGGCATGCCGAAGCGCCTGTTCCGCATCCGCGGTCCGCCCCAACGAATCGTATGCGTTTCCAAGGCCCAAGTAGGCATTCACGTTTTCCTCGTCCAGGGCAATCGCGCGCTGAAAACCTGAAACGGCATCCGCATAAGCGCCCGTTCTAAGGTTAAAGTCAGCGATAGCCAACTGTACTTCTGGCAACTGACTATTCAGATCCCGAGCAGCCTTGACGGCGTTTTTCGCAGCTTCAGCCCATTGTGGGTCCTTGGTCGCACTGTATTTGTACCAATAGGCTTGAGCCACGGCGGCTTGCGCTTGAGCGTAGTTGGAGTCTTGTTTAATGGCATGCTGGAACAGGCTGATGGAGGTTTCCACATTCTCCGGCCGCTCGTAGCGCTGCAGGTAACCAATTCCCTGGACGTAGAAGTCGTACGCCGTCAGGACATCCGTTCCGTGAGAGACCAGAGATGAAGTATTGCCGGGAGACAGCTGGAGCTCGAGCATGTGGGAGGCTTTGAGCACGACCTGGTCTTGCAGGCGGAATAAATCGTTCACCGGCGCAGTAATTGTCTCGGTGCGAAGCTGCTCGCCCGTCTTGGCATCCACGAGGCTTAGATTGATGCGGGCAGAATCCTGCGAGCGTTGCCAGCTGGCGTCCAGCACGAGGTTTGCACCAAACTGGTTTCTCGCTTCTTGAATGCTACTCACATGGTGGCTTCGTACTTCTCGTGCCAGAGGCACCTGCAAAGATTCCAGATGCGCCAGTTTCGCGGTGACCGTCTCCGTAAATCCATCGCAATAGGCTTGTTCGCCCGGCTGGCTATCGAGTGCTCTAAAAGGCAGCACAACGAGATTCTTTTGATGCGGAATGTCCGGGCCGAAGATTCTCTGCCAGGTCTCGCCCCCTCTGGACATAACAACCGCGAGTACAAGCAATAAAAGCAGAATGCCGCCTGCAGCGATCTGGAGAAAATACCGCCTCCTTGTTTTCGCGGTCAGCCCGCCCTGCGTAGTTGCTGGAGCAACGCCATGCTGAAGAACGGTTGGCTCCGCCGGCCGGGAAGTACGTTGGGCCGATTCGATGTCGCGTTTGAGACGCTTCAGCTCGCTGCGCATGTCCGAAGCGTGCTGGTAGCGAAAAGCGGGATCTTTTTCGAGGGCTTTGCTAATGATGTCTTCGAGTCTTGCAGGGACGTTAGGATTGAGGAGAGTGGGCGCGATCGGAGTTCGGTGGAGAATTGCGTCAAAAAGGTTCGCCAAAGTGTTGCCATGAAAGGGGCGGGTGCCGGTTGCCATTTCGTAGAGCGTAATACCCGAAGAAAAAAGGTCGGTACGCGAGTCAAGTTCTTTGCCCAGGGCTTGTTCGGGGGACATATAAGCGGCGGTGCCGACGGTGGTGTCGGGCTGCGTCAGCAAATGTTCCTCGATCGTGACCGTATCGCCGTCTGCGACTTCACCGGAAGAAGCCGAGGGAATTAATTTCGCAAGCCCGAAATCCAGAATCTTGGCAGAGCCGCGCTTGGTAACGAAAATGTTGGCGGGCTTGATATCGCGGTGAATGATGCCTTTGGAGTGCGCGGCGTCCAGCGCATCCGCGATTTCGATGGAGAAGTTCAAGAGTTCGTCGAGAGGCAAAGGTCTGCCGGCGATGCGATATTTCAGCGTGGCTCCTTCCATCAGTTCCATGACGATGAAAGTGCTTCCGCCCTCTTCGGCAATTTCGTGCACGGTGCAAATGTTGGGGTGGTTCAGCGAAGAAGCAGCACGGGCCTCAAGCCTGAAGCGTTCCAGCGCTCTTGCGTCCGTTGCCAACTCTCGCGGCAGGAACTTAAGAGCTACATGGCGCCCGAGGGTTAGGTCTTCCGCTTCGTAAACAACACCCATTCCGCCGCCACCGAGCTTCTCGATGATGCGGTAATGGGAGATGGACTTCCCAGATTCGGGGGCGGAATCCGACATTTGCGCTCATCTTAGGGTGCGATTTAAGGCAAGTCAACGAATGCAGACTCGCCCGAGAACGGTGGCGCGGCAGAGGTAGCGAGTGATTCAAAGAGCCAAGGTCCAAAGAATGCCTGTAGGTGTTTCAACACGGCACATAAGCTAGCTTCACCTGTATTATTTACTTGTATTACCTACTTTTCTTAACTATAGTAAACATCCTGGAAATTCGGGCGGGATGTGCGACACCCCTCGGGCGCCTGGCTCGGTATGCGCGAGCAGCCAGGCGAATCCTCGCGAGGAAGATAGATTGTCATTCAGGATGAGAACCGGGATTTCGATATGTCTTGGCGCAATTTTCTATTTGGCGGGAGGGCTGCTCGCGCCGATGGGGGCGCTTGGACAGGGGGAAACGACGAGCGCGATCGTCGGGGAAGTGAGCGATGCAAGCGGAGCGGGGGTGCCAGGGGCGGGCGTGACAGCTGTCAACACGGCGACGGGATTGCGGCGGAGCGCGACGACAGATGAATCGGGGCGATTCAGCTTCACGCAATTGCTGCCGGGCACGTACGTGGTGAAAGTGGAAGCAGAAGGATTTGAAGCGCAGGAGAATGATGCGGTCTCCGCGGGGTTGGGACAGAAGCAGACAGTGAATTTTACCCTGCAGGTGGCACGGGCGAAAGAAAGCATCGAGGTCAGAGGCGACGCAACCATCCTGAACCCCGAAAATGCGACTACGGCGACGACGCTGAACGCAAAGTCACTCGAGAATCTTCCGAACCCGGGCGGCGATTTGACGTATCCATTGCAATTTGCTCCGGGAGCGCTGATCAATACGGCGGGAAGCGGGAATGATTTTGTGGGGAGCTCGAATGGATACGGGAACGTGGAGTTCAATGGATTGCCGGCGCTATCGAACGGGTACATTGTCGACGGACTGGAGACGAACGATCCGCTGACGAATCTGAATAGTGGGCTGTCCACGAATCTGGTCTTGGGACTGAATTCGATAGCGGAAGTGACGGTCAATACGCTTTCGTATTCGGTGGATCAGGGACGGTATGGGGCTTCGCAGGTCAATTACGTCACGAAATCGGGGTCGAACCAGTTTCACGGGAATTTGTATGAGCTGTGGAACGGGTCTCGGTTCAATGCGGCTGATTTCTTTACGAACTCGACGGTGGGGAATCACAAGCCGCGCTCGACGGTGAACCATTTTGGCGGCAGCCTGGGCGGGCCGATCGTTCGCGACAAATTGTTTTTCTTTTTCGACAGCGAATGGGTGCGGATTGCGTTGCCGATCGTGACGGAGGCGACGGTTCCGACTCCCGGGTTTCAGAGTTTTGTATTGCAGCAGCTTGCGACGGGCCAAACCACTGGCTGTGCGCCGGGATCGTGCTATGCGGCGGCGCCGGATTTGGTTCCTTTTTACAAAAGGATGTTTTCGCTCTACGGAAACACCAACGGAACACCCCTGGCCGTGCTGGGATGCCCGTTCGACGCGGGTGGCGGCGCGGCGGCGATTGAAAATGATGGAAATGGATGCGCGAACCGGCAGAGCGTTTCGCACTCGAGCGACGACCACGAACAGGTACAAACGGTTCGCATCGATTACAACATCAATGAGAAGGACACGACGTGGTACCGGTTTCAGACGGACAACGGGTTGCAGGCGGCGTACACCGACCCGATCAATCCATTGTTTGACGCCATTTCGCCGCAGCCGCTGTATTCGTTCGCGGCGGGATACACGCATGTGTTTTCGCAGAATCTGGTGAACTATTTCAACCCGGCGTTTTCATGGTACGCGAGTCTGTTCGGGCCGGCCGATTTGCAGCAGACGCTATCGACCTTTCCCATTGTGCTCCAAGGGATTGGCGCGAGTGCCCCTTTCACCCCATTGGGAGGACTGGACAATACGTGGGTTCAGGGAAGGCGGGCGACGCGTTTCTTTATCAATGACAATTTGGCGTGGAGCCACGGCGGGCACGAACTCCGCTTTGGGACGAACACGCGGATTTTCCGGCTAAATGATTATGATTTTGGCGAAGGTTCGGTGCCGACGGTCACGTACACAAATTTACAGCAATACATTTACGGGGTCGCTTCGACGGCCACGGAGACTTTTCCCACGACATCCAACGAACCATTTAACTTTCTGAATCTTGATTTGTATGCGCAAGACACGTGGAAAGTTACGAGGAAGCTGACATGGACGTTTGGAATCCGCGATACATTCAATTCGAATCCGTTAAATCCCCATGAACAGATTGCGCGTCTTGGTGGGTCGTTTGCATCCATTTCACACGATGTGAATCAGCCGCTCGATGCGGCGATCCAAACGCATCTCGGGAACGTGTTTTCTTCAACGCCGCTGGCAATTCTCCAACCGAGAACGGCGGTTGCGTGGCAGCTGCCTTCGAAGACCCTTTTGCGCGCGGGATTTGGGATATTCAGCGACATTTTGCCTGGCAGTGTCGCGGATATCGTTGGCGTCAATCCGCCTTATGTTCAAACTTTTCAGGGCGGAGTTCTTGGAACCGTGGGAAGAGCGGGAAGCGCGGGTTGCGATGCGGTGTTTGGCTGCACGGCCATTGCGCCGGGAGTGCCTAACAGCGCGGTTGGCGCCACCGTGGCGGCGAATGAGATGTTCACATACGGATTTCCGCGGAGCCAGCTTTCCTGCGCATCTTCGCAAGCAAATCCTACCACGTGTCTTCCGCCTGTGGCCATGACGGCAGTGCCTGATGGAGAATTGCACGCGCCGTACTTCATGGAATGGAGTCTGGGATTGGAACATCAGCTCGGAGCTAGCGGAAAAATTCAAGCGCAGTACGTGGGAACGCGGGCAGTCAACCAACCCTATCTGACGCAGGTCAATGGTTATCAAACCGTGTGCGATGGATGCTTCGCGCCGTTTGCGTACGAGCAATCCACTGATCCGCGATTTGGCGCCGTGACGCAATTTTCGACCGGCGCGAACAGCCATTATGACGGATTGCAGATGACTGCGGAAAAACGCTTCGGAAATGGATTGACGGGGCAGGTGAATTACACGTGGAGCCGTTGCATGGACACCGTTTCGAACGGCGGATTTTTGCAGTTTTCCGCGGGAGGAATTCTTTCGCCTCTGCCCGGAGATTTAGCGCGCGACTATGGTCCTTGCGATTACGACATCCGGAACAATCTGAATGCGCAATATGTTTATGCTCTGCCGATCAAGGTGCGAAACCGCGGTTTGGGGTACGCGCTGAATGGATGGCAAATTTCAGGAACGTTTTTTTGGCATAGCGGGATTCCGTTTTCGGTGTTGAGCACGCCTTATTCGGCGAACGGAAATGGAATTGTGAACGGCAGCGGGCCGCAGTTCGCGAGCGTCGTTCCGGGGGTGCCGCTGTATGAGCACAAGACGATTCCGGGCGTCACGCAACCGGGAACCGTGCAATGGCTGAATCCGAATGCGTTTGTGTCGGCTGTTGACCCCAGCACTGGTGCATGCGCCGGCGGGGATAGCGCGGAAAATTGCCAGTTCGGGAATCTCGGCCGCAATGCACTTCGTGGCCCGGACTTTACGTGGAGCGACTTTTACCTGACAAAATCGTTTCCGCTGACGGAACATTTGAAATTGCGGTTCGAGGCGCAATTTTTCAATGTGTTTAACCATCCGAATTTCGGGCTGCCAAGCATGGTGCTTGCGGGAATCCCCGGACGGCCCTCGACACAAACCGGATTCGGAGCTCTGACGTACACAACGTCGCCACCAACGGGCTTGCTCGGCGTGGGATTGGGCGGGGATAGCACGCCGCGAATGATCGCATTTCAAATGCGGCTTGAATTCTAGGTTTGCTGGCGAGCTTATAAGCCACTCCCTTGGCAAGCCGCGTTACGACGTTGCGCAGCCCCCACAATTATCAATGCGGCGAATCAAAAAGATGCGTTTGTTGTCCCACTTCCCAAGACTCAAGATGACTCAGGATTCCGACCGGTCGCCGCAGCGACAATAAGAATTCAGGTTCATACCGGTGAGAAGCTGCACTCGCAGGAGCCGTCATGACGCGAGATTCTACGTGCATTGGGACCGGGGCCGAAAGCGCACGCGTTAGCCACATCAGCCCTGGCACCAATGCTATCGAAGGTTATAAGGCCTCGGTGGGCGGAGATGGCCTGCGCATCGCGAAGCACTTGCCGGAGATTATCCAAAGAGGCGCTGAATGCCTGACACCCGCGGAGAAGGAATTGCTCAAATGGCTTGGTGTTTTCTATCGTCGGCCTACGCCGGGCAAATTCATGATGCGAGTCCGCATGCCCAACGGATTTGTGAAGAGCAGTCAATTGCACGCCATCGCCGAGCTCTCACGCCGCCTGGGCAATAGCGTCCTGGACATTACGACGCGGCAGCAGATTGAATTGCGCGGATTCACGCTCGAATGTTTGCCGACAATCTGGGAAAAGCTGCGTGGAGTGGACCTTCGCTCGCTACAGACCGGCGTTGACAACGTGCGAAACATAAACGGATGCGCCCTCGCGGGTTTGACGACGCACGAGCTGTTCGACGCTTCTCCTGTCGTGCATGAACTGGATCGCATCATCGTCGGGAGCAGTGGCAATCCGGAATTCACGAACTTGCCACGCAAGTTCAACATCACCGTTACCGGATGCATGGACAACTGTACGCACAATGAGTCGCAGGATGTTGCGCTTGTCCCTGCAAAGAAGGGTACACGGACAGGATTTAATATTCTTGTCGGCGGAAAGATGGGCTCGGGGGGATTCACAATCGCTTCGCCATTGAACGTGTTCGTCGAAATCTACCAAGCCACGGCAGCCGTGTTAGAACTCGTCGGGATTTTCCGGGATCACGGTTCGCGTGACGCCCGCTCGAAGTGCCGCTTTGCCTTTCTGGTTGAAAAATGGGGAATCCAAAAATTACGCGCGGAACTTACGGCGCGAATGGGCTATGAACTCGCCTTTCAAGGAAGAGATATGCGTGGTTCGCAACATTCTGACTATATTGGAATTACTCCTCAGAAACAGAAGGGGCTGGCGGCTGTGGGCCTGTGCGTTCCAACCGGCCGGGTGAATCCCAATCAACTTGATGAACTTGGACGTCTCGCCGACGTGTATGGCAATGGAGAGCTGCGTCTCACGACCGGACAGAATGCGGTTCTTCCCAATGTTCCAGCCGACCGTGTGACGAAGCTTCTCAACGAGCCTCTGCTTGAGGAATTCTCGCCCCGCCCCTCTCCTTTTGTCCGCGGTCTGGTGGCATGTATCGGCACGGACTACTGCAATCTGGCTCTCATTGAAACGAAGAGCCGTGCGGTGGCACTTTCTCAGGCGCTCCACGAAAAGATGGGCGCGGACGTTAACCCTCTTACCATTCACTGGTCGGGATGCCCTGCGGGGTGCGGCAATCATGAGGCCGCAGACATCGGCCTTCGCGGTTTCAAGACTAAAATTGACGGAAAACTAGTAGATGCCGTGGCTGTATATGTGGGCGGACGCACAGGCGCCCATGCGATCGCCGGTAAAGAGATTCTGGCGACCGTGCAATGCGATGAATCCCTTCCGGACGTGATTGCAAACCTCATTCGTTCATCCCAAATTGAGGAAGAAGACGAGCGACAAAGGCCGACGAACGATCCGTTATTTATAGCGGCATCCACCGCGGGACTTGCCACTTGGCGGCCTTCAAGCACATTCCTGCCTTCGGCTTCGGCTATCGCGGGCTGAGAAGCACCTCGCCGGTTCCTGCTGCTCGAAAAGACGAGTGCGCGGAGTTCCCATTTCTGCCTCGGCGGAGATATCGTAGAAGAGGAAAGCGCCCGAGAATGAATGCCACAAATTTCCAAGGCAGAACGGTGCTGACTCTCGAGAGCCGGCGTGGGAAAGAAATGAGCCGGCTCATCGAAACATACGGCGGGAAACCAGTGCATGCAGCAGCAATGCGCGAAGTGCCGCGCTCTTCCAATCCAGAAGCTTTGCGGTTCGCGGATTCTCTTTTCGGAGGAAATCTGGATGTAGTGATTTTCTTAACGGGCGTTGGAGCGAGAGCGCTTTCCGATGTGGTGAAAACCGCACATCCGGTGGAGAAGTTTTTCGAGGCATTGAGAAGCGTTGTAGTTGTAGCGCGCGGGCCGAAGCCCGTCGCCGTGCTGCGAGAGTGGAACGTGCCGATAGCACTCACCGCGCCAGAGCCAAACACGTGGAGAGAAGTTCTTCAGGCGATTGACGACCACAAACTGGATTTGCGCGACAAATGTGTCGCCGTACAGGAATACGGCATTCCCAATCCTGAACTTCTCGAGGGCCTGAGAATGCGCGGGGCCCGCGTTACGCCCGTGCCAGTCTATCAATGGGATTTTCCGGAGGATAAGGGCCCGCTCCTGGCGGCGATGGACTCAATCATTCGAGGCCACATCGACATTGCGCTTTTTACCTCCGGAGTCCAGATCGTTCATCTGTTTCGAATTGCGGACGAGTCCGGGAAGCACGACGAGCTCAAGTCCGGCTTACAAAATGTGATGAAGGCATCCATCGGACCGACAACTTCCGAGGTGCTTCGAAGTTATGGCCTGGGCGTGGATCTGGAGGCCTCCCACCCCAAGATGGGCTTCCTGGTGAAGGAAGCCGCTGAAAAATCGGAAAATCTGTGTCAGTGAAATCAGCAATCGTCCCGTGGCTTGGGCGATGGCGCCCCATCTAAATCCTCTGTACCTGACGATTGCTGACTTCTAGCCGCCGGCGATGGCGCCGACGATGAGCAGCGGCTCGGCGCCAGACGCAATGGCCTCCGGAAGAGTCGTGTTTGGCTCTTCGTGTGACCAATCTTCACCGCAGGCGAAGAAGCGCAAGAACGGGCGGCGTTGCTGCGTGACGTGATCGCGAATCGTCCCGCTGAGCATCGGGTAGCGCGCTTCGAGCGCATCGAGCACGGAGCGCTGCGTGACCGGGCCAGCGATCTCGAGTTCGACCTCGCCGCTGATACGCGCCAGCCCTCGCAAGTGCGGCGGTAGGATCACGCGAATCATGCGAGCGTCTGGACCTCGACAGAAAGCACGGCTGGAAGATCGTGGACGATCGCAGACCAATTGTCTCCGCCATCGGGCGAAACGTAGACCTGGCCGCCAGTGGTGCCGAAATAGATGCCACTCTTATCGAGCGAATCAACGGCCATGGCGTCGCGCAGGACGTTGACGTAGCAATCGCGCTGCGGCAGACCTTTGCCAAGTTCTTGCCATTCGTTGCCGCCGGATTTGCTTCGGTAGACGCGCAGCTTTCCGTCGAGAGGGAAATGTTCGCCGTCGCTCTTGATGGGAACGACGTAGACGGTATCCGGCTCGTGGGCGTTCACGTCGATCACAAAACCAAAATCGGTCGGCAAATTGCCGCTGATTTTTTCCCAGGAGTCGCCGGCATTATCGGTGCGCATGACGTCCCAATGTTTTTGCATGAAGAGCACATCGGGACGCGAAGGGTGCAGGGCGATGCGGTGAACGCAGTGGCCGACCTCGGCAGTCGGCTCGGGGATGTACTTTGAATAAAGCCCCTTGTTGATGGGTCGCCAAGTCTCGCCGCCGTCGTCGGTGCGGAACGCGCCCGCGGCGGAAATGGCAGCATAAATTCGTTTGGGATTTTTAGGATCCAAGATAATCGTGTGGAGACACATGCCGCCGGCGCCCGGCTGCCAGCGTGGACCAGTGCCATGACCGCGCAGCCCGGAAAGTTCATGCCAGCTCTTGCCGCCGTCCGTGGAGCGGAATATAGCGGCGTCTTCTACCCCGGCATAGACGGTGTCCGGATCGCTGAGCGATGGTTCAATATGCCACACGCGCTTGAACACCCAGGGTTTCTGGGTTCCGTCATACCACTGATGGGTGATGAGCGGTTTGCCTGTTTCCTTGGAGTCGTCATAGACAAATTTGTTGCTCTCGCCCTTGGGCATTCCGCCGGGACCGGTGGTCGGCTCGCCTGGCGGCGTGCCGGGCTGAATCCAGGTTTTGCCGCCGTCGTCGGAGCGTTGAATCACCTGGCCGAACCAACCGCTGGTCTGTGATGCGAAGATGCGATTGGGGTCGGCCGGCGATCCCTTCATGTGGTAGATCTCCCACCCGGCAAAGTGCGGGCCGGAGACTTCCCAGCTTTGGCGTTTTCCGTCGGACGTCAGTAGGAACGCGCCTTTGCGTGTACCGACGAGAACTCGTACTTTGCTCATGCGAAGCTCCTTTGAACCAGCGAGAGTGGAAGCGGCAGCAGCCCCGAAAAGATTTTGTCCGTATTACTTGCAGATTGCAAGTGATAAATTGCGGCGTAAATATGCATAAAACCAGCCTACCTCAAGTTCATCCCGTCTGTCTGCCTATGCCTGCGAATCAGCCGGCTACGCCGCCGCCCGTTTGCCAGAGAGCGGCCAGCGGTTGCTTCTGGGGAACACCTGTCCTGAGGGCCAGTGGACCTTGTTTCGCGAAGAGGCCGATGATGGCGGTATGAACGGAACAACCTCTCCAACACACAGGCGCAGCGGGCGGGCCTTTCACAAGATGCGATTGCAAGCGCAAGGCCGCGCGCATAATGGGAAAAAGTTTAAGGAGTCGTGCGAAACAGTTGTCGTGAATGCGCACGGCGGCCTGCTGATGCTGAAGCACGAGATCGACAACGGCGAGATGCTCGTCTTGACGAACCCGGAGACCTTGGAAGAGCAGGAGTGCCGGGTGGTGTACCAGGGCGAGCCCTGCGAACGAGGGCAGCGGATTGGCGTGGAGTTCCTGACCCCTGCGCCGCATTTCTGGGGGTTGGAGTTCGGTGAATTGTCCACACCGGGCAGCGGGGATGCTACAAAGGTTCATTAAGCACCGGTCAGCAGCTCTTCAATCTTACCTACTCGCGACTATCCAGTCGCGGAAGCCCGCTGCGTCTCGGCAGCCGCGCGAATCGAGCGGCCCCGGCGAATCAGCCAATCACCTAAACGCCACAGCAAAAGCACGGCCACGATGGCACCGTAAGTCAAAGGCCGAATAACTGCGGACTTCACCATCCAGTAGTAATGAATCACGCCGCAAATTGCGCAGATGTAAATCAAACGATGGAGCATTTGCCAGCGCCGCCCGCCGAGCCGGCGAATCCAGCCCGCGGTAGAAGTCAACGCCAATGGAATCAGGAGCACGAACGCTGTAAAGCCCACGGTGATGAAGGGGCGCTTGTACACATCTTTCCCCATAGCCGCCAAGCTGAAATTCTG
This sequence comes from uncultured Acidobacteriota bacterium, assembly GCA_963767755.1. GTDB lineage: Bacteria > Acidobacteriota > Terriglobia > Acidiferrales > UBA7541 > Acidiferrum. The sequence continues at coordinate 19,719 of CAVYFO010000040.1, forward strand.
GTCAGGGCCGAGGTAGACGAGAAAGTGCAGGCAAGCGTAGAAAAAGGCAAAAAGGCCGAGCATGCGGCGAAGGCGAATCAGATCGGGGAGCTTGAGGAGTTTGCGCAGCGGCGTGATGCAAAGGGTGAAGACCAAGAAGCGCAAAGTCCAATCGCCGGTGGTGTGTTGAAGAGTCTCAACTGGATTTGGACCGAGGTTGCCGGTGAAAGCCTGCCACACAAGAATGCCGAAGGGCACAAGGCAAATCGGAAACAGAGCGCGCTTAGTCCATTTGTTAGAGAGGATCGAGGGCACGCCGGAAACCAGCCTCAGTAATACTTTCTCAGGTCCATGCCCGCGTACATGCTGGCAACTTGATCTTGATAGCCGTTGAACATGAGCGTCTTGCGGCGAAAAATGTCTCCCAGGCGGCGTTCGGTGGCCTGCGACCAACGCGGGTGATCGACGTTGGGATTCACGTTGGAATAGAAGCCGTATTCATGTGAGTTCTGGAGATTCCAGGTCGTGTCCGGCTGCTTCGAGACGAACTTAATCTTGACGATGGACTTGATGCTCTTGAAGCCGTATTTCCAGGGAATCACCATACGCACCGGCGCACCGTCCTGATTCGGAAGCGATTCGCCGTACATCCCGACGCAGAGCAGCGTCAGCGGATTCATGGCTTCATCGAGGCGCAACCCCTCCACATAAGGAAGCTCTATTCCGGAATATTTAGCCTCGGGCATTTCGCCGGGATCATAGAATGATTGGAAGGCGACAAATTTTGCCTTCTCCGTCGGCTGCACCAGCTTTGCGATCGTACTGAAAGAAAAACCGATCCACGGCACGACGATCGACCAGCCTTCCACGCAGCGGTGCCGGTAAATGCGCTCTTCCAGCGGAGCGAGTTTCAGGATTTCGTCCATGCTGAACTTGCGCTTGGTCTGGACCTCGCCCTCCACGGACACGGTCCACGGAGAAGTGCGAAATTTCTGCGCGTTCTTCGCTGGATCGCTTTTGTCGACGCCGAATTCATAGAAATTGTTGTAGTGCGTCACGGCCTCGTAGGAAGTTTCTGTTTCCGTGGTGCTGAACGGGCTCTTGACCAGATTGGGGAACTTCACGCCAGCATAAGCAATTTGCGATGGGGCGACGAGGTCGAGGAGTTTATTGCCCGCAAATGCAGCGGCTCCGGCGATGCCCATTGCTTTCAGAAATTTCCTCCGGTTGAGGTAGATTTCTTTCGGAGTGACGTCGGCGTAAGTCAGTTCGGGCTTGTTTCGAAGCAACATTCTGCCTTCCCAAAAAAGTGCGCGTGAATCTACTCCTATAGTACGCACGCTTAATTAGATTGGATGCATGAAATTTATTTGAGGATTCCAACTTCTGAATTGCGCGCTTCGCCTGCCTAACGGTGGCCGTGGAGGCGTTCGAGAACGGCCTGAGCCGCGATTACGCCGTGATATTGAGCTTCTTCGAAAATGGAGATGCTGCTGAGATCGGAGTTGGCGAAGATAAGGCGAGAATCGCGGCGGGGCTGGGCGAGACGCAAGCGCTCTTCTGAAAAAATCGAGCCGACGGCGGGGCGAATCATGGCGTGGCCCATGCGCATCACATCGATGCGCGAAACACACTGCCGAATGTCGGAGTGGACGCGCTCGAGGTCGTGGAGAATGGCTTCCTTCCAGTAGTTCCAGTCCTTTTCGAGGAGAAGTTGGCGGTTTTGCACCGGCGTGCCATCGACGAGAGACCAATAAAAAGTCCACACCGTGCGATCGATGTGCGTGTACACACTTTGATGTGTGTCATCAACGTAACCGAGAGTCGGCGAGTCCAGAAACACCGTGTCCCAGGTCGGTTCAGCGCCGCGGGAATCGGGAATGCGCTCAAGCGTCAGATTGGCTGTGAGCCACGGTGAATACACAAAATCTTGCAAACGCGGAAAACCCTCGATGAGATACGGCGCCAGAAAAGTGGGGGCTGCAAAAATCACAAATTCGCACTGAAATTCCGTGTCGCCCGAGAAAACGCTGTAGCCGCGCTTTATTTCCGCGATGTGATGGACCATTTCATTGGTGCGGACATTTTCACCGACGCGTTCGAGAAGCCGCCGCGTAATCCAGCCATTTCCTTCCGGCCACGTGAGCGGACCTTTTTCCTCGACTTCCCTCGAGCAAAAATAGTGCAGCCCAGCCCACGCTGAGGTGTCTTTCGCGAGCGCGCCGTAATCGTCGCGGCAGGCGTAGTTCATGTACCAATTGACGAGCCGCGAATCGCAGCCCTGTTGTTGCAGCCAATCAGAAAAAGAAAGTCGATCCAGATCCTGGAATTTCGTGGTGCGGCCGAGTTCGAGCGGAATGGTAAATTCGCCGGTTGCGCGGAATTTTGCGAAAAGATCCTCAAGATGCTGAAACTGGTTGCGGCCTTTTTGCGTGAGACCGACGGCGGGCTCGATGCCCTCTTGCCAGCGGCCGTAGAGAAAAAGCCGCTCCTGCGGCGCAAAGCAGAGATAGCGCTCATTCCACTCGCCGTTCTTTAGCACCCCAAGATCTTCGAACAGCTCGCGGACATACACAGCCTTGGGGCCGGGAACCGGCACGTAATGCGCGGCCCAGGGATACGCGCTGATCTCGTTCTCGCCCCAGCGCGCATTTCCTCCCGCCTGCGGATTCATTTCCAGTACAACGAAATCCGTGAAACCGCGCTTTCGCAAACGCCACGCCGCACTGAGACCAGCAATCCCTCCGCCCACGATGACGACGGCAAATTTCTCGACGCGCTTCGGCGGGGGAAAAGAAGCGTGGTCGCGCAACATGTGGCCCATCTGAAAAGAATCGTTGACGAACGAGCCCGCAATGGGCCGGTCCGACTTGAGCGAGAGTCCAACGAGGGCGGCGCTTCCGCCCCGGAGAAATTTGCGCCGTCCAACCTTCAATGACTGATGTCCTTCCAATCGTTGTCGTACGCGCGGACAAGCACCTGATCGTTCAGATGGTTGGCGGGCATCGGGAGCGGAGCCATGTCCGGAGGAAATTGGAACAGCGCTGGCAACCCCTCGAGATTGATGAAGCGGAGGCCGTTCGGAAGAGAAGTAGGCGGAGTGTACTCGTGGAAGGAAGCGAGAACGAATCCCCACTCGCCGAAACTCGGAACATAGACATGATATGGATACGTTTCGAGGCCGGCCTGCTTGATCGTTTGCGCGATGCACCAAAAAGAATCTCGAGCAAACATCGGCGAAGTGCTTTGTACGACCATCATGCCTTGCACGCTGAGATGGCGAGCGACAGCGCGATAAAAGGCGGTAGTGTACAGCTTGCCGAGAGAATAATTCGTGGGGTCGGGAAAATCGATGACGATGAAATCAAAACTGTCGGTGTTCGAATCGACCCAGGGAAAAGCATCGGCGTTGATCACGTGAACGCGCGGAGCAAGAAGAGATTTGTTATTGAGTTTCGTAAGCATCGGATGCGATGAAAACAGTTTGGTCATCTCCGGATCGAGGTCGACCAGAGTGATGCTTTCGATTTGCGGATATTTCAGAATTTCTCGCACCGCCAGCCCGTCGCCGCCGCCGAGCACGAGAACACGATGAGGCACGGGAACAGCCGCAAGCCCTGGATGGATGAGCGCCTCATGGTAACGGTATTCATCGCGAGAACTGAATTGCAAATGGCTGTTGAGAAAAAGACGAATGTCGTCCTTAAAGCGTGTCAGCACTAGATGCTGGTAACGCGTGTCCTTCGCAAAAATGATGTCGTCGGCGTAGATATTGTCCTCAGCGGTGGCCGTGATGTGGCGAGCTTCCACCATCCCGATTCCCAGCCCGCATAAAACGAGGAGGCACATGGCACGGAGAGCTCGCGTATCCGGAATCTGATTGGAAAATAAGTAGGTGCTCCAAAGCGCGACGCCCGCGTTCACAAGACCAAAGAGCATGGCCGAGCGGACCAGCCCAAGTCGCGGCACGAGCAGAATTGGAAACAAAAGAGACGCGCCAAGCGCCCCCAGATAATCGAATGTGAGGACGTGGGCGATCACGTCGCGGAATTGATAGCGGTCGCGCACGATGCGCATGAGCAACGGGATTTCCAGGCCGACGAGGACACCCATCACAACCACGATGGCATAGAGAATCAGCTCGAATCCCTGTGTGAACGCGAAAGCCATCATCAAAAGCGCGGAAGAAAATCCCCCGATCACGCCAATCATCAGCTCGATCCACACGAATCGCTGCACGAGCCCGCGATTCAAATAGCGCGAAAGAGCACTACCGATTCCCATTGCGAAAAGATAAGTGCCAATGATGGTTGAGAACTGGAACACGCTGTCGCCCACCAAGTAGCTTGCAAGCGTGCCCGCAACAAGCTCGTAGATGAGCCCGCACGCCGCCACCAGCAGCACCGAGATGAAGAGCAGAATGCCCATGCGCTAATGAATCGCGGAGGCAATGATGATGCAAATGCCGATCGACATGGCCCCGACGAGGATGGCCAGCGCCATGTTGTGCTCCTGAACGATTTCCTTCCAAAGATGATACGGCGTCAATTTGTCCATCACCAAAAACGCGATGATGAAAATCAGCATGCCGAGAAAGGCGAACGCCAGCGCTGCAATAATATTGCCGAGCGGAACGAGGTTCATCTTATTTGCCTCCGGTGTAATGGTGATAGAAGCCGTAAACGGAACGATAGGAACCGGGATTGTCACGAACGGACTTGGGAACATTTTTTAGCTGGCTGATCCTGTCGAGACTCCAGCCGCTGTATTGCGCAAAGCAGGTGCCCCCGAGGACCAGTAATCCATAACCGAGATAAAGCTTTCTGAACATCTTTTAATCCTCCGAATTCCCGATGTGAATGGGCGGATGATCGCTCTCGGCCCACCGCGCGCGCTCAAAACTCATCGAACGCCACGTAATCGCAATCGCCGGAATGAGCAACGCCAGAAAAGCGACTCCGAACAATCCGGGCACAGTGACGTCTCGCCTCACTTCAACCGTATAGACAAGGGGAGGATGTCTGGGATCCACTTCAGGCTCGATGCGCAAATAATAGTGTCCAGCCGGAACGCTCGGTATCACGACGCTGTCCTTCTGGCTGCCTTCGGTCCAAGAACCATCGCTGTCGTAACCGTGGTAATAGCTGACTTCCCGGCCGAAGTCCCACGCGCGGCCCGTGTCTTCGCTAATCAGAGCGTAGTTCAGATAAATCCAGGAGTTATCGACATTGGCCGAAGTCGTAACCTCCACGTTCGAAGTGCGCCCCTCCAAATTGAAAACATCGGTCACAAACGATGCTTCGCCTTTTGGTTCGCCCGCGTTCAATGTATAGCTCGAGTCGAAGACCGTCGTCTTCTTCGAAGCCAGATCGAATCCCGCAAGCAGCACAAGAAGAAAAATCGCAAACGCCAGGAACGCCGACCAGATGCCTTTCACATTTTCGCTGACCGGCGATGGTTGATTCTCATAAACGCCGACCGCTTCCGGCGCTTGCCCCGGCAAACTAAACGCCTTCCAGATATCGGCGCCATACATGTATTCGCCAATGGACCAGGTCACTTCGTTGGCCATCTTTTCCGATGACAGCACGCGGGGCGGCTTGACGTAATCGGTCACCGTGGCGTGCTCGCCGACGCGCACCTGCCACGGAAACTCGCCCAGCACGTAATTCGTATTCGCTTCCGCGGTCTGAAAGTGCTTGTAAATTTCGCCCAAGTAATTGACGGAGGCGAACTGGACGATAGGCAGCTCTTTGCAAACGCTGATGTCGTTCCAGTGGCCCTGATATTCCGTCAGATAGCGCGTGGGTTTATACGGATTAAAGAGCACATACTCGTGCCAGTCGTAGCGAACTCCCTCGACGGTAATGCTGCGCCGCTGAAATCCGATCACCTCATAATCCGTGCCGCGAATTTTGCCGCGCGTCCCCAGCGGAATCAGTGGCGGCACCTCTCCGGTGATGACGTTGAATTTTTGCAGGATCTGCAGATTCGGATCTTTCGCATCCAATATCGAATGGCAACTCGCGCAAACCACGGTTTCCGCGTTCCCCAGCGAACGCAGCACGATCGCCGCGCCGCATTGCGGACAGTTCAACGCCTTCACTTGCGGCTTCGGCGGATTCGAAAGCGGCGGCGTGCTTGTGCTCATCACCAGCCCTCAAAACGGCGCAGATTTTTCAGCTTGAGCTCGTCGAACTCCACAAATTCACCGAGGTAAAGCGCCGGCTGCTCGTCACTGTAGTCGAGCGTGGCGAATTTGCCCGTCTCGCTGCGCAGATCGGCAAACGTAACGTCGGTCTTGTCCCAATATTGAAAGGGCAATTCACCCTCGACGCCGCGGTAATGCGCCGGCGTAATCACTGCCAGGGTATAGCTCTGCTTGTCCCAGTTGTATTTTTGCCCGACCTGAATTTGCCTCGCGCCCGGCAGGCCCGTCGTGTTTGTGGCAAAAGAAATCGCATACTCATTCTGCGCATCGGAAAGCCACGCGCTCGTGCCGTCGTTCATTGTGATGTGCCATTCGTTCCAGCCGCCCTGATCGTACTCGTACAAAATGCGCCCAATCACCACGAACGCTTTATTGCGATAGATACCTTCCGTATTCAGCTGGATCGGCGAACTGTCCGGCGGAAGATCCGCCACTTGCCCGACTTTCTTCAAATCGACGTCCGTTCGCACCAGAATGCTTTTGCAGTAAGGACAGACTGTCTGCACGCTGCTGGACCACTTGAAGACAATTTTTGCGCCGCAGTTCGGACAGTTCGAGACGGGCTGAGTCATCGTCCGTTGCTCATCTGTTGCACAAAAATTTCATCGCTCCGAACTCGAATCGCCGCCTAATCGCTCGCCGCTTGCTGGCGCGCCACTTCATAAGGCCGCGCCAGCCGCCTCACGGAAACTGTTCTGGCATAAAAAAGCTGCTGCAGCGCCGCCTCAAAATTCCATTCCGCGCGCGGCACGCAACAAAACAGATTTAAGCAGAGCGAATTGTGCTCCGGAAAAGTGTGGCAAGCGATGTGCGATTCGGCGAGCAAGCACAGCCCCGTGATCCCGCCCGTCCCGGGAAACTGATGCCATTGCGTTTCTCCGACCGGGCGCAGCTTCATCCCGCGAATCATGCCATGGAAAAGTGTTTCCATCGCGCGCGGGTCGCGCAGCGATTCCGACGTGCAACCGAACGCCTCGACCACCCACTCGATTCCGCTCATGCCTGCCTCACCGCTGCTACACCTGGGGCTTCCCGCACTCCGGGCAGAACTTGCTCGTGCGCGGGATGGGTTTGCCGCACTCGCTGCAGAATTTTGTGGTTGCGGACGCAGCACCCGCGGCCGCGGCCGGCGCCGCGCCCCCACCTCCAGCAGCCCCCGATGTGGACTGCTTCACCGCGTCCATCATCGCCTGCCCCATCGCCACGCCCGCACCAAGCCCCGCGCCAATTCCAACTCCACCACTCCCTTCATTTGCGGCGGCTATCGGAATCGCCTGCGCGACCTGATACTGCGTGAACTTGCCCATATCTCCGAGCACGTTCATGCTGATGCGCTGGTCGAGCGCTTTCTGCAATTCGTCCGGCAGCGAGAGATTTTCAACCACAAAACTATCGAGCGTCAGACCGTAATCCGAGAAAGCTGGCTTCAGCTGCTCGCTAATTTTTTCGGCAACAGCTCCCTGGCTGGCCGCCATATCCAGAAATGGCACTTGGCTTTGCGCAAAGGCATCCGTCATTTTTGCGATGATGGTGTTCCGCAACTGCCCTTCGAGATCAGCCACTTGATAAACGTCCCGCGTCCCGCTGATCTTCGAATAAAACGATTTCGCGTCGGTGATGTGATACGAATAAATTCCGAATCCGCGCAAGCGAATCGCGCCGAACTCCTTATCCCGAATCGTAATCGGATTTTGCGTGCCCCAATGCTGGTCGGTCTGAATCCGCGACGAGAAAAAGTAGACGTCTGACTTGAACGGCGACTGAAACTTCTTATCCCAATTCTTCAGATAAGTCAGAATCGGCAGCGTGTTCGTATTCAGCGTATAGAGCCCCGGTCCAAACGCGTCCGCCACTTTCCCTTCATTCACAAAAACCGCCAGCTGCGACTCGCGCACCGTGAGCTTGCCGCCGTTCTGGATCTCACGGTCCTGCATTGGATAGCGGTAAGCGAGAATGCCATCCTCAGGCTCCGTCCAATCGATAACGTCAATCCACTGTTTGGCAATAAAATCGCGAAGACTCATGGGATCCTCCGCTGCGAGGGCGGCCGAGTCATCGCTCAGCCGAAAGATAGAGCCGATGCTACGGTGCGGCTCCGGGCATGTCAATCCCATTCGAAAAGTGCCAATCCTGGATTATTGCGATTCGTTGTCGCGGCGGGAGCCTGCCGAAAATCCGCGGATTTTCACCACGCCCGTCGTAACCTTGAGAGCTATAATGCCATCCAAGCGGTCAGCAAATTCCTCGTTCGTGACGGAAAGGGCCTACATGACAAGTTTCCATGTGAACGGCAAGCCGGTGCAGGTCGACGACGATCCCTCGACCCCGCTCCTCTGGGTCCTGCGCGATTCTCTCGGCATGACCGGCACGAAATTCGGCTGCGGCATGGCTCTCTGCGGCGCATGCACCGTTCATCTCGACGGCCAAGCCATTCGCTCCTGCGTCTCGCCGCTCTCGCGCGTCGAGGGCAAGCGTGTCACCACGATCGAAGGCCTCTCTTCCAATCTGACGCATCCTCTACAGCGCGCCTGGATCGAACTGGACGTCCCGCAATGCGGCTACTGCCAATCCGGCCAAATCATGAGCGCCGCGGTCCTGCTCGCAGAAAATCCCAAGCCCACTGATAAAGACATAGACGAGGCTATGGGCGGAAATATCTGTCGCTGCGGAACCTACTCCAGAATTCGCAAAGCCATCCACCGAGCTGCCGAGCTCCAGAGCGAACGGAGGCCGAAATGAGCGCCCGTACGGCAGTAGGACGCCGCGACTTCATCAAAACAGGCGCGGCCATCGGCGGCGGATTGTTGGTCAGTCTTTATTCCCCGCTCCCGGGCAGCTCAAGCCTCGCAACAGCCGCCGAAGGAAAACAGTTCGCCCTCAACGCCTTCGTCCGCATCGGCACCGACGAATCCGTCACCGTGATTTCCGCGCATTCCGAAATGGGACAAGGCATCTACACTTCTCTGCCGATGCTCCTAAACGAAGAACTCGAAGCCAATTGGTCGAACATCCGCGTCGAAGCCGCTCCCGTCGATAAAGTTTACAATCACCCCGTCTTCGGAGTTCAGATGACCGGCGGCAGCACCACTTCTCCGGCCGAATGGAAACGCTACCGCGAAATGGGCGCCATCGCGCGCGTCATGCTCGTCCAAGCAGCTGCTACAAAATGGGGCGTCGAACCCGCAACCTGCCGCGTCGAAAAAGGCGTCGTCATTCACTCCGCCACTGCCAAGCGCGCAACCTACGGCTCGCTCGCCGACGCCGCCGCACAACTAACTCCACCAACAAACGTCCCGCTGAAGCCTCCCAAGGATTTCACTCTAATCGGCAAATCCACGCGCCGCCTCGACACTCCCTCCAAAGTAAACGGCACCGCGCAATTCGGCTTGGACGTAAAACTCCCAGGAATGCTCACCGCCGTCGTCGCGCGCCCGCCGGTTTTCGGCGGCAAGGTAGCCAAACTCGACGCCACCGAAGCCCTGAAAGTCCCTGGCGTAAAAGCCGTCGAGCAAATCCCCTCCGGCGTAGCCGTAATCGCCGAAAAATTCTGGCCCGCAAAACTCGGCCGCGAAAAACTCGTCATCGACTGGGATCTCGGCCCCAATCAGAATTTATCCACCGAAAAAATGCTCCACGATTTCGCCGAAACCGCTCTCAAACCCGGCGCTATCGCCAAGAAAACCGGTGATCCCGAAGCCGCCCTAAAATCCGCCGCAAAAACCATCACCGCCGAATACGACGTCCCCTATCTCGCCCACGCTTGCATGGAGCCGCTGAACTGTGTCGTCGACCTTCGCGCCGATTCCTGCGAAATCTGGACCGGCTCGCAGTTTGAAACCGTGGACCGCGCCAGCGCCGCGCAGGTAGTCGGCCTCCCTCCCGAAAAAGTCCAGCTTCACACCACGCTTCTCGGAGGCGGCTTCGGCCGGCGCGCCAATCCGGCTTCCGATTTTGTCGTCGAAGCGGCTCACGTCGCCAAGGTCGCCAACGCTCCCGTCAAAGTTGTCTGGACCCGCGAAGACGACACGCGCGGCGGCTGGTATCGCCCCATGTGGCACGATCGTTTCGTCGCCGGCCTCGACGCCAACGGCGACCCTATCGCCTGGACGCACACCATCGTCGGCCAATCCATCATGATGGGCACGCCATTCGCCGCCTTCGCCATCAAGGACGGCGTTGACAGCACTTCCGTTGAAGGCGCCGCCGATATCCTTTACGGCCTTCCCAATCTCCAGGTCGACCTGCACACGCCGCAGATCGGCGTCCCCGTCCAGTGGTGGCGCTCCGTCGGCCATTCGCACACCGGCTTTTCCGTCGAAGCTTTCTTCGACGAAGTCGCCCACGCCGGCGGCAAAGATCCCTACGAACTTCGCCGCAAGCTTCTCGCCAACCAGCCTCGCATGCGCGCCGTCCTCGAACTCGCCGCGCAAAAAGCCAATTGGGGCTCGAAGCTCCCGCCAGGAGTAGGCCGCGGCATCGCCACGCATTTTTCTTTCGATAGCTACGTCGCGCAAGTTGTGGAAGCCAGCGTCGACAAATCCGGCGAAGTCCGCGTCCATCGCGTCGTCTGTGCCCTCGATTGCGGCATCGTCATCAATCCCGATACCGTCCGCGCCCAAATGGAAGGCGGAATCATCTTCGGCCTCACCGCCGCGCTGAAAACCGAAATCACCCTGAAAGACGGCCGCGTCCAGCAAGGCAATTTCAACGACTACCCCATGCTCCGCATCTTCGAATCTCCGGTAATTGAAGTCCATCTCGTTCCGAGCACCGAAAGCCCCACCGGCGTCGGCGAACCCGGCGTTCCTCCCGTCGCCCCCGCTCTGGCTAACGCGCTCTTCGCCGCAACGGGCAGACGTATCCGCCGCCTGCCGATTCGCTCAAGCGATTACGCCTAAAAAGCAAACGAGTCTGGAGAACGAACGAGAAGGAGCGAGTCCATGAGCACTTTTTCTGCGAATAAAAAGAAAGGTTCCGGCAAAATTATTCCGCCCATTCCCGCGCTCCAGCGAACTCTCGCCTTTCTCTTTGTCGCATCTGCAGCCGCCGCCATCGCCGTTTCCTTGCAAGCCCGCGTCCCCAAGCCCGACGCCGAAGCCTCCCGCGCCGCTTTTCTTCAGGTCTATCGAGTCCTCACCTCCCCGCGCTGCCAGAATTGCCATCCCGCCGGCGATGCCCCGCTTCAAGGCGACGACAGCCACGTCCACATCCAAAACGTAAAGCGCGGCAAAGACGGCCACGGCGTCTACGGCATGCGCTGCGACACCTGCCACCAAACCGCCAATCTCCCTGGCGCCCACATGCCTCCCGGCGATCCCAAGTGGTCTCTTCCCACAACCGAACTAAAAATGGTTTTCGTCGGCCGCTCCCCAGCCCAACTCTGCCGCCAGATCAAAGACCCCAACCAAAACGGCAACCGCTCCCTCTCCGCTCTCTACGACCACATCGCCAACGACGACCTCGTCGGCTGGGCCTGGCACCCCGGCGACGGCCGCACCCTCCCTCCCCTAACTCGCGCCGAAACCGCCGCCCAACTAAAAATCTGGATCGACTCCGGCGCCTCCTGCCCGCAATAGCCTGACGATGACACCACCACCACGCTCGGCTAACTGACGCTTGGAACCCGCGCAACTCCCACTGGGCCTCTCGCTCGCGGTGACAATTTTCGAGCCGTATTTTTCTTATTCAAAAAGCCGGACTGAGGATCGTCTACGCCGCCGGGAACTCAACAAATGTGATATACCACTGGCGATCAAAATCAAGCCCGCGCCAACAAGGAGATTCCTAATGTCAGCACGCATCTGGCGATTTTTGTCTTCCGCTCTACTGCTTTCCTCTTGCGCAACAGCATCTTTCGCGCAAAACACCGACGCCAAAGTTCCCCCGGTGATCGACGTCCACGTCCACGCCATGGACGGAAACTTTCCCGGCCTCGCACCTATGTGCCCCAACACCTCCAAATTCACCGCTTCCGATCCCAAAGAAAAAGAAGCGCCATTCGGCTGGGTCAAAGAGCAATGCACTCCGGCTCTCTATCCCGCCGCTCCCGGCGAATACATGAAAGATGTAATCGCGGAGATGGAGCGCCTCAACGTCACCGCCGTTGTCTTTGGCGATCCCAAGAGCGTCCAGAAATGGAAAGACGCAGCCCCCGGCCGCGTCATCCCCGGCACGTCCTTCACCGCAGGCATGGGCAACGGCGCGCGTGTTCCCCTCGACGAACTTCGCACCGACTTCACCACTGGCGGCTTCAAGGTAATGGGCGAAATCGGCTTGCAATACGAAGGAATCTCTCCCAGCGACCCCAGCGTTGACCAATACTTCGCCCTCGCTGAACAACTCGACATTCCCGTCGCCATCCACATGGGCACCGGCGGCTCAGGCCGCGCCAACGTCATGATGCCGAAATTCCGCGGCTCCATGGGCAATCCGCTTCTCCTCGAGGAACTCCTCGCGCGCCATCCAAAGCTTCGCGTTCAAGTAATGCACGCCGGCTATCCCATGATCGACAACATGCTCACCCTCCTTCAAGCCAACTCCCACGTTTACGTCGATGTCGCCGGCCTCATCTGGAGCTATCCGCTCAAAGAAGTCAATCGCTACATCGAGCGCCTCGTCGATGCCGGCTTCGAGGACCGCGTCATGTTCGGCACTGACCAGGTCCTCTGGCCCAAGTTGATGCCCTATTCCATCAGCATCATCCAAAACGCCGATTACCTCACGCCCGAACAAAAACGCGACATCCTCTACAACAACGCCGCCAGATTTTTGAGGTTGGATACCGCCGCAACTAAGTGAGTTCTTCCATTGAACCGGAATCATTTACTTGGAATCAGTCCGGTAACTTGCGCTTATCCACCCGCGCCGCTCGCTCGGCGATTCTCGAGCTGCTCGACCACGCTTTCCAGGTCGGGATAGCCCGCGCCAAAGCTCCGCGTGAACCAATTCCCGCCTCGCTCCGCAATCTTCTCGCCGTCCGCCAGCACCTCGAACTGACCTGTCTTGCCAGGCGTAAGCACCGCTCCCACGCCCAGTCGTTCCTTGATGAGGTTCACGAGACTCGCGACCTTAACCTTGTTATTCCCTCAGGTCGGGCAGTGCACAATTTCTATTTTCATTCCGGCCTCCCATCTCTTGACTCAGAAATTTGAAGCATACACCCTTCCGCCCTCGACGGTGCGATTCCGTGACTCCTGATTCGCGTGAATCACCAACCGCCAAAGTGGCTCGTTATCAACAATTATCAATAATCAGCGTAACTTGCGATCGACGCTCCCGTCGAAATCATCTGGCTTCCAAGCTCTAACTCCATGGCCATAAGTATCGGCCTTACTTATCATCTTACGCAAATGATCCGCGCGAGGACCACTTGTCATGTATTCCCAGGAACTGAATTGACTTCCAAAGCATCGAGACGTTAGGTTTATGCAGTGGAATATTAAACAGAGGTGAATATGAAACGCCTACCTGACCTAAGATCACTATCTTTATCGGAGGGACCGCAATCCTCTCTCAGTCCCCGAATTACACAGTCCTTGTGCCCTTTCCCCTCAGCGGGACGAACTCAATCTTGATTCCTCTGTTAAGCGCGCGAGCCAGTCTTGCAAGCGTACCGAGCGTCACATTCTTCGGCGACGTTTCAATCAGCGAGATTTTTGACGCGTTCATGCCCGCCCGTGCCGCAAGCTGTGTCTGGTTTAGGTTCTGCTCTTCTCGCAGCCGCGCGATCTGAATACCCACCTCCAGATGCGCGAGTTCTCTTTCCACCAGCTTCCGCATCTCCGGGTCCTGCATCTGCCGCTTAAAATAGCGATCCAAACGTGTAGCCATTGTTTCTCTCCCCTCAGTCCTTGTCCGGCTTCTTCGATTTTTCTCTTTTGTTGGCCGCCAGCCTTTGGGCGTGATCGCTCATTCTGGCTTCAGCCTTCTGGATGTCGGACCTTTCCAATTTCTCTGTGTCCTTCACAACTCCATGCAACAACTTAAATTCCTGGTCAGCATCCGCGAAGTACAGAATACGGAGCCGCGTCTTCCCAAATCGCGTTCTGAGTTCTCGCACCTTTCCTTCAACTTGCGAGGAGTAGGGGAAAGGCAGCGTAGGCCCGTACTCTTTCAACTTCTCAATCAGCCCAAGGACCTTGGCTCGCTGCTTCTTTGGCAGGCCGTCCAGGAAGTCTTCTAAGGGCGCATTGCCCTGGGCGTCCTCGTAGAAGTCCACCCTCCATGCCATGACTTATACGATATGCCTTATAAGTCATAACGTCAAGCGCACAAAAGACCGGAATCTGGGGCGCCGTCCTATCTTGGAGTGCGGGAGCCCTGCTCCCGCCTTTGAGCATGATGACCAGGAAAAAGCTTGCGCCTTTCAGCACACCAGGCGCGCGCGCTTTTGTTTTCTCCGTGATTTCTCCTGACAAGTGATGCGCAATCGCTCAGTCCTCTTGCAGTTCCATCTCCCCCGCTCCGCAATTCCCCCTTTTTGCCGTAAACTTCCAAGACGGGTGGCACATCCTAAATTCCCTGGAATGATTTTGAATCTGAATTTTCTTGTCGGGGTGCCCCACTCTTTCAGTCTTGGTTCTTGAAAGGGTGGGCCGCCCTTTTCCCGCATGCACGATTTCGTCTTGAAAACGGCGGGTGCCGCCCGCGCCGGTTCTGCGTGTGCGGGTTACATTTGTTCTGCTGTCGTGCGATTGCACTTTTCGGAACACTTTTCTCTGCCCAGTGAGATGATTGGCTGTCGATCAAGAGAAGCACGATGGCTACCGCCTCTGAAAGCGTGATTGTCCAGGATCCTGACATCCACAGCGGAGAACTAGTTTTTCGCGGCACCCGCGTCCCTTTTCAGACGCTGCTTGATTATTTGGAAGGCGGAGAAACGTTGGATGAATTCCTGAAACAATATCCTGGAGTGGCCCGCGAGCAAGCCATCGCCGCCTTGGAAGAGGCTAAGTCCCTTCTCTTGGCTCGCTTCGGCAAATGAAGATCCTCGTTGACGAATGCCTTCCCGGCGAACTCAGGGGAACTGTAGCGGCCGTGGCCACGAGTGCCAAACAGTACGAAGAGCCGGACCTCAGGGCCCTCATCCGCGCTTTCCCGCCGTCTGGAACGCGTCTCTCTGCTCCCGAGCGCCGTGAAATATGTGGATGATATCCACGCATCCGCGCGTCTTGCGGTAATAGATAAGATAGCACGGTAAATTTGTTCTAAGGGCCGCCGCGGAAATTTATGATCTTGGCGGTTCCCGTCATCATTCCACTGTGCTGCGCGATCGTTTTTGATTCCTCAGCCGACCAGCAGGTCTTCGGCAGCGCAGAGCCTTGCTGCGCGCCGATAGGTGTTCCCTCTGCGGCGCACCAGGAGTCCAGGAAGAAGTGGGTCGTTCCTTTCCCATGACGCCTATTTCACGTGACAGGCGCAAGAGTTCTCGCTCATCCGCAGGTAGTCGAATACCAAACGCACGTTGCGCGTCAGACGTCGCATCTTCTCCGCCACGTTCCCTCGGCCCTTGGATTTGAGCACCCCGATGGCGAAACGACGAAGCCGGGTGATGTTTTCCGGGCCATGGCCGGTGCGGATGCGACTGCGGTCCTCATCATAGTTCCAGTCGATCATGTAGTGGCAACTCTCGATCGCCCAGTGCCCGCGGTTGACCCGCAGCACGCGTTGCGGACCGGCTTGTTCCGCCGGGCGGCTGGTGAGGCCGTAGGAGATTTGCAGAGAAGGCTTGCCCGTCTTCTTGTTCGCGCTGTGCCGCTCAATGACGAACGCTTGGCCCACATGAGGAAAATCGAGATACCCGTTGAGTTCCGTGGTCGTCCAGATCTTGCGCGTTTCGATGCGTCCGTGGTCCGCCGGGGTAGGCTCGACAAAATGCGGTTGGCCGCGATCCCGAAAATAGAACTCCAAGGCTTCCAGAAGACCGGGTTGGTTTCCTTTCACCGTGAAAGAGTAGTGGGCCTGGCGCTTCTCGACCAGGTAAGTCGCCAGTTCGCGTTGGGTCAGCAGGGCATCGGCACTGACATCTTTCCCCTCAATATCGATGGAATCCAGCAGCGGGATCGCCGTCTTGATCTCGTTCGTGCGTTTGACCTCTTCCTTGGCCTTCCCCTCTACGGGCAGGGTACCGACTTTTTTTGGGTGTAGCAGATCTTGCTTTGCTGACCGACCACACTCATCACGTGCGTTTGCCGGCCTTGCTCATCCAGAGCGTTGCACATGGTCTTGCCATCGATCGCCAGACTTTCATCCCCTGCGCCATAGCGTTGGTTCCAGCGTTGCAAAGCGCCATCCAGATCGGCGGGCGTGACGCGGATGAGCACGTTGCGGATGCTGGACTCGCTGGGCACCACATACTGGCCCTGTTCACGACGGCAACCGAAGCGCTCCCGCGATTTCTGCCCCAGGCTTTGGGCCCAATCGGAAATGGCCTTGTACCCGCGCATCCCGCAGAGTACGGCCCCCGCGGCTATCCCCACGACGGTGGACAAACGATGTCGCCGCCCTTGCGTCCGGCGCGGATCGGGAATCTGCGAAAAGAACGAAGGGAGAGAGCGCATCTGATCAGCGGTGAGCCTCATGCTCGTGCCTCCTAGGCGATACGGTGGGGAAAGAATCGCGCCGCACAAGACTGTGCGGGCGTCGCACCGCAGCGGTTGGAGAAAAACCATCTTGGGAGATTGCGCCTTGGCCGTGTATCCCGCGTGGGTCCGGCGAAACCCTCGGGTGTTCCCTACATAAATCCAGTTCGCCGCCCGGTACACCGTCCCGCGATGACGCTGCGGGTCGACAAAGGTTTCCAGCAACACCACACCGTGCCCGAACGCTTCTTCCCAATCCCTCCCCAAACGCCTTTGACAGAGAGCGAGAAGGCGCGACCCCCAATTGAACAGGTGCCAGTCGGGAAGAATCAGAAAGCGGCTATTGTTGACCACCAGTTTCAAGCGGCCATAGTGCTGGCGCAGGGTCCAACCAATCCAGCCATCGCGCGGGGCGCACTTCAGTGCCGAGGCCGAAAAGCTCAACAGCGCAACCCATTGCTCCCGCCAGCTCGCCACGTACCACAGCGTTTCTCCGATCTTGGGCAAATGGCCCAGGTAGTGGTGCTCGCGCATGAGTTCCTGGTAGCGGGGCTGTTCGTCGGAACGAACCAGCCGGACCACCGTCTCGCGGAGTTCCGGACGCCATGCAGAGTCAACCTTCTCGGGATGCATTGCGCCGTGAGCATACTGAAGCGGAACAGAAAAGTCCAGAGCAAACTATAACTATTTATGTTTTATGGTCGTTAAGTGCCTGGATAAATCCACCCTGGATAAGATAGCTCCCTGCTGGAAAACACTTAACGCCTCTAGCCATCTCATCCGCGCCCCGGCCCGCGGCGGGATGTTCCCCAAGCAGCCAAAACCGCTCCGTGATCCTGTCCACGACTCGGTCCGCAATCTCCGCACTCACCCGGTTGGCCCAATACAGAAAAATCTCGTCCAGGTCCCGCTCTGCGCCCGCTGAAATACGGTAGCGCATTACTTGCTCGGCGTTTGCTTCGCGAGCAGCTTGCGCCCGCGCACCTTCACCCCATCCGCGAGCTTCCTCAGCCCTTCTCGTCCCTCGTACTCGGTCAATTCTCCCGCCTCGAGGTTTGCAATGCCCTCGCGAACACGCCTGCGAACCGCGTCAAGCTGCTCCTTCGTTAGGTCGGTCAGGATGTCTTCCGCACTGGGCTTCGCCAGCCGCAGCGCGCGCTGGTCTTCTTCCTCCATGCGGCGCAAGGCGTCACGAACCACTTCGCTGGCATTGTTATATCGCCCGCTCTTGACCTTCTTCCGGACGTAGCCGGCGAGCTGATCCGTGATCGAGACGTTCATTTGGTCCACGACTGGCCTCTTCGCTCCCATCCTCGCTGTTCCAAATCTATTCGCGCCATCCACGAATGTCAAACTCTGACATCCTCACTTTGTGCTTCCATAGCCGCACAAACGCTGACGCGCCCGTCGGCTAATCGACTGGAAGACAACCACTGGTCGCTATCCAGATGACCCACACGGACTGCTTTCGCTCGATCCTCAGTTAATCTGCTATTCATGGATCACCGGTATTTCCGATGTTGCGTTTGTGGTGTTCGTGCGAAAACATCAGCCCGAGATCCAGTATCTGAAGGCATCGATCTCAGAAGATCAACGCCGGGAATTCGGTTGCCTCGTTGAAACAACGGCTGGCCAAATCGAATCCGGTCGGTTTGCTTCTCACAGCGGTATCCGTTTTCCCCAGAACGGTTGCCTTAGCTGCTCCCATCTGGGGCTTTGTCTCAATAACCAGCAACTTGTCGATGCAAATCTTATCCGCAAAGCGGGAGCGAGCGACCTTAATTGGCTTGACGAGCTTGTGGACTAACGGGCAAAGGGCCGTGCTGCCAGAAATCAACCACCGCCGGGCCCTTACTGTGCTGAGCAAAATCGACGAGATTTTGTCCTGGGAGAAAACCAAAGAGCGGGAGAAAGATGTACATTTTGTCGAATTAGGCCAGTGTCTGTGCGAGGTCCGTGCGAAACAGTATTGGAGGGTAGAGCGATTGAACTCGTTCGACGAATTTCTCGAACGACGCTTTCCCGGGTCCCGCCGCAAGGCTTATTACTTGATGGCGATCCACGAGAGATTGACGCGAATCCCAAAGCAACAGCTTCGGGAGGTTGGCTGGAGCAAAGCCATCGAGTTGGTCAAAGTGGCGCGCCGTGACGGCGAGGGCTTTGACAGTGCAACCTGGTTGCACAGAGCCAAAGAGATGCCAAAAGAAGGATTCAAGAACGAAGTCCAACGACATCTTACGGGCAAAGATACAGATGTCTGGGAAATCATCTATTTCAAACTCTATAAGAGTCAGATCCCGGTGGTTGAGCAAGCCCTTGAAGCGTCTGCGTTGATGCTGGGCAGTGATAAGTCCCGTGGTTATTGCCTGGAGATGATCTGCGCCGACTTTCTTGCAGGCTCAAATCTGCAGGAAGAAGAGCCCGAAGCCTTGATGTTGTCCTTGCGCGGGCTCTACGACTTGCTTCCGCGCGAGCTGCAATGTGGCTTTCTAAAAGGGATTGAAGCAACTCCATGTCGGGATTAGGGCCAAAACGACGTCGCATACGGCTCAAAGCGGGCTCGTATAAGCAACTTTGCGTGCAGGTTCTAAGGCGAGATGGGTGGCGTTGTCAGGATTGCGGTGCGACTAGCAACCTACAGGTCCATCATCAAAAAGCACGTGGCCGCCTCGGGGATGATAGCGCCGAAAACCTGATCACGCTTTGTGCTGGATGCCATGAGCGCCAACACAGGAAAAAGCTTAATCATGTTCTTGCGAAATGAGGGAGTTACGACTCAAACAGAAATCTCGCAGCGGCCAAGAGAAAGAAGGATTAAATCGTCTTCTTTGATACCCAGGCGAAAGGCAACCCTAGGCATGGCAATTCTCCTCGAAAAAGCCCGTGATGAATCCGCGTTTCAAGGAAACGTAACGACAGCAACACTGTATCCGCCCAGAATCACCCTGTCCGCGCCCAGTCTAGTCGCCTTAGACGGTTGCGATCCGGTGCTCATGTCCACGAATTCCAACCTCGCGCCCGATGCGCCGGACATGTCAATCGTGATTTGTCGCTCGCGCTTATTTACAAGCAACACGCGGTGTTTGTCAGCGCGCGTCACGATCGGTAGTGCGTAAACGTCAGGATTGTTGAAGGAAGTTTCCACAATTTTATCGCCCGGCCCAAAGTTGTCTTTCAGCAGCCGCAGAACCCAAAATCTTGCATTTGGCTTGCCCGTCTCCCAATCCACCATGGACACGCTCGGGAATTGCGTAGGATACCCAACGAGTTGCGATTCGCCGGCAACGTCGATTCCAAGCCGGGATAATTCGCCAAAAATGTATGCGTACATCGCCCCTGCGAGATGCCAGTATGAGTTGGGTATCGGCTTTTCGACATGACCCGGTTCGCCCTGCGACAGGTCCTCGGCGGAAATTGCGCCGATCTCATTAATCATCGTCCCGGTTTCGGGAGAAAGCCGCTGCCGTATCGCTTCGATGTAACGAACCACATTCAAAAAACCATCTGCCTGGGCGAAAAATGTATATTGTTCAATGTCCGGAGTCTCGCCGGAATTCGGAACGGCGTAGAAATGGTAAGAGATGTAGTCGAGAGGCACGCCTTCCTTGTGATTCTTGTGTTCTAGGAAATATTCGAAAAAATGCGGATTTTGCGATGGGGCAGCCAGTGCCGCACCCACAAACTTGGTGCTTGGTTCGACTCCACGCATGGCCGCGACCACGGAATCGTAAATCTTCGTATACGTTTCGACGGACATCTGGTGTTCGAAATCCACCTCGTTGAGTACCTCCCAGTAGGGAATCGAGTAGTGGTAGCCCGATTCGTGCTTCTTCTCGAGTTCGTCTGTGAAACTTCCCTTCGTATACCACGCTAGGAGGCGGGCGTAGTAATCTCCCACCTCGTGTGCGCTTGGATCGCGCAGCTCGGTTCCTTGCTCGTAATTCCATGTGACCTGGTTGGGGTCCCTCGGGTAAGTGACCGGTTTGTCGGTCTTGTACATCCACTGGGGAATCGTACTGAAGTTCAGAATAACGGCGTGACCCTTGGTAGCATCAAGAAAATCAATCGTCATCGGATCAATGATTGAAAAATCCCAAGAAGTTTTGCCATCGACGGGGGGCTCGAGCTCCGCGACTCCTAACTTAGGATAGGGAAGCCATGGAACATAGCGGACATAGTCGGCCTGCAAATCATGCAGTGCGCGAAAAGCATTGTCGTGGACGGAAGTTCCGCGACGCAGAGGTGGATTTACCACCACCTGGAGTGTGGGCGTGGTTTTTGAGACTCGAAGCACCTTGTCCCAGCGCACGGCTAACTTAGACGCATCCGGCGCTTGGCAATGGGAAAAAGACGAAACGAGTAGGCAGAGAAGCAGGCTCACGGACATCTTGCTGCACAGTCTGAAAATCAAACGCCATCCTCCCTCATTCGGATTCATTCACGCTGCGGTCATGACAGCCAGACTATATTCCCCTTCCCCAGTGCTTTCAATAATCACAACCATGGCGTCGAAGTTTTATGTGCTATAACTCTCCGGCGTCGCTGATGAGTGCGCAGTTGCTCCGGAGGCGCTGATCATGGACGGGCAACAGGGCGATGGATTCACTATCGGATTGTTTGGCATCGGCCTGGATGCTTACTGGCCTCAATTTGCCGGGCTCGAAGAACGGTTAAAGGGCTACATCGCGCGCGCCGCCCAACTCATCGGGCAGTCCGGCGTAAGCGTTGTAAATCTTGGTTTAATTGATACAGCCGAAAAGGCATTTGCTGCCGGACATCAGCTGCGGCAGGCAGATGTTGATCTGATTTTTCTTTATATAACAACTTACGCCCTTTCCTCTACCGTGCTTCCCGTTGTGCGACGAGCCAAAGTTCCTGTCATTCTCCTGAATTTAGCTCCCGGCGCCGCCATCGACTACGACTCCTTTAATAAGATGGGCGACCGCACCAAGATGACCGGCGAATGGTTAGCGTATTGTCAGGCCTGCTCGGTTCCGGAGATCGCCAACGTCTTAAATCGCTGCCGCATTCCGTTTTTCCAGGTGACAGGGATGCTCGAAAATGACGCCGCCGCCCGAAAAGAAATTGAAGAGTGGATCGATGCGGGCCGTGTGGTGCATCAAATGGAACACAACCGCCTCGGCATTATGGGCCACTACTACAACGGAATGCTCGATATTTATTCCGATTTGACGCAGCAATGTGCATTTTTTGGAGGCCACATTGAAATCGTCGAAGTAGACGAACTCGCGGAGTTGCGCACGAGAGTTTCCAAAGAGGAGGTCAGTGCGCGGGTCCGGCATTTCCGCGAGGGGTTCGACGTACAAGCGGACTGCGCAGCGCTTGAGTTGGACCGCGCCGCTCGCACTTCGGTTGCGCTGGATCGTGTCGTGGAGATTCACAAATTAGGGTCTCTCGCCTATTACTACAAGGGAGTGGGAGACAATGAAAACGCGGATGCCATCAGCTCCATCATCCTCGGCGCCACTCTGCTGACGGCAAGAGGAATTCCCGTGGCTGGTGAGTGCGAGATCAAAAACGCTCAGGCCATGAAAATTATGGATGGTTTCGGAGTCGGCGGTTCCTTCACGGAGTATTATGCCGTCGATTTCAACGACGATGTAATCCTCATGGGACACGATGGACCAGGCCACATCGCCATCGCTCAGGGCAGGGCCAAGGTTCGCCCGTTGAGCGTGTATCACGGCAAAGTCGGACGCGGGCTGTCCGTCGAGATGTCCGTCAAGCATGGTCCCGTAACGTTGCTTGCGGTTGTTCAGAGGGCTGACGGAATACTCAAATTACTGGCGGCCGAGGCCATTTCTGAACCGGGCCCCATTCTGGAAATTGGCAACACCAACAGCCGGTATCGCTTTCCGATGGAGCGAGAAATTTCATGAACGCTTGGAACGCCGAGGGTCCTGCGCATCATTGCGCCATCGGCATTGGCCACATCTCTAGAAAACTAGTAAAGCTTGGGCATCTGCTGGGAATGGAATGTACGGTGATCGGGTGATGTCGATGC
Organism: uncultured Acidobacteriota bacterium; assembly: GCA_963767755.1. GTDB lineage: Bacteria > Acidobacteriota > Terriglobia > Acidiferrales > UBA7541 > Acidiferrum. The sequence goes on from CAVYFO010000040.1 coordinate 42,514, forward strand.
GTTTTAGGTAATTCTTATTTTTTGCGTAGAGCGCCAGTCCCTTGGGAGCGAAGCCAACTTTTCGAATGAGAATGGGGGACGACGGGACCATGCCCGCGGCCTCCGGCATGGCGGCGCACAATCATTTGGTAAAGGCTTGAAACTCGGCGGCCAGGATGGCCACAAGTGTCGCGCTT
>CAVYFO010000041.1:0-120346 GCA_963767755.1 uncultured Acidobacteriota bacterium
GCTTGGGGGTGCCAAGCAGGCTGAGCACCCGGGCGCCTTCGCCGTACGCGCTCAGATCGCCGAACTGTTCAGCTCAAGGGTGATGTTCTTGTTGCACACCGCGCAGACCAGCGCCCCATACGCGGAACCGTCGCTTTGGCGGAACAAGTTGTAGCGCATGACGCGCTCGCAACAGACGGGAACCCAAAGGTTTGGAGTTTGCGCGGAACTCAAGAGCCACCTATTCCCTGAGCAAGTGGGCCTGATTATACACACAAAATCGCCGTTCGCCTACGCGCAAACAATCCCATTGGTGGCGGAAAGGTTCTGAGATAATGAGAAAGCCTAAAAGCGCGCTGGCATCCTGGCCACCGAACAGGTCGAGGGGAGGATGACGTTGGGTTTGCTCGAATTAACCAGTCCACGCCGTTTGACACCGTAACTGTCATTGAATCAAACAGTTTGGCCGGTTATTTTCGGCTTAACTAACATGATCTGTGCACGCGCTTCAAAATTTAGATTCTGCGAGGTTTAAGCTCGCGCGGGCATCACGATTGGCCAGTTAAGCCGACCACTCGCTAGGAGTATGTCTCGCGCGGAACGGCGCTGTTCCACATAGCTCGTTTTCTAACTACCGCCAGAGATTTCCGGGTTTCAGGAATGCCAATCAAATCGAAGATCGGCCATTCAAATTAGGCACCCGCTTGTGATCTTCATGCGTTTCTGGTAACAGTTCAATAAATGATCTGTCCATTCTCGTCTTCGCCCTCTTGCTCGGATTCCCGGGCTGACGATTGGTCGAAGCCTTCGCTTGACGCTGGGTCTCCCAGCGATATGCGGAACCGCCCGGGAAGTACCGATGAAAAAGAAGCTCCGAACGTTGTTGGCTGGCTTGGCCTCGGCCTTTCCCAGCGCCCTTCAGCCCCTACTGGCGCGTGGTGCCGCTGGGGAAGGGGTGGGAGATTGCTTTTGGTGGGGGTTCTTCTTCGTCGGCGCCGCTGGCGGTTTCGCGTTCGATCTATTGCTGTTCCATGCTTCCCGTGTCGAGCGGCGGTCTCTTTTCGCCCGTCTTAATAGGTGCGGCAGCGGCGTGGGCTCGCGGCTCCCGAGAATCAAAAGAGTTCGGCTGATCCCCTTCTTTCTGCTTCTGCTGGTTTTCGTGACCGCTTGGCTGGGCTACCGGGCCTCGCATGTTTCGCCGCCTCTCCCGGTCCCCGTTGCAGTAGAGCGGCGTGTGCAGTACTCGATGCGATCGGGATCTTGATTGCTATCGGTTTCGGGACCCGATTTCTGCTGTTCTTCGCTCACACGAAGGCTTGGCTAGTGTGCAGGCATTAACACCGAGCTTTCTTTGGCGCACGGCATTCAGGGCGACCCTGGTTCCGACCGTCTCCTTTCGAAGCGCGAGTTTCAGGGCTCTACGGCAAATCGATTCCTCGCGCAGAAATGGGCGGGTTCGATGTTGATGAACTTTCAGTTATCGAGAGCGATGGCGGGTTGGTGGCCTACGTCGCCGATATCTCCGGCCACGGCCTGCCCGCCGGCCAGCTGATGGGGATGTTGAAGACGGCCATGCGACTCGCCGCGCAACTCCGCCAAATGCCAGTCACGGCGGGCGCTTGAAAGTGTGGACCGAGTGGTGCCAAATCTGCAAAGAGGCCCTGGAGATGTCTGCCGCCCCTGGCCCTGCTCCGCTTCGATGGCTCCCGAGTGCAGCCGAATACGCGTTGGCCGGCCATCCGCCGATCCTCCATTATCGGCACGGCAGCCGGGACACGGCCCAGCTCTCCATGGAGCAGCTTCCCGCTGGGACTGATCCCCGCGGGCGGCTGCCTACTGCTGGTGAGAGCGCGTCATATATTCGCCGCAGGATCTGTTTTTGATGTTTACCGACGGCATAACGGAAGTGGCCGATGCAGAGACAAAGTTTTTCACCTGACCCACCTGCAAGAGCTGCTGACGCAACACGCTGCCAGAGCCTTGCCGGAGGATACGTGGGATCTCATCATTCGCGAGGTGCGACGATATGGTCTGCAGCAGGATGACCAAAGTCTGCTGCCTGCTGCGCATTGCCGACCCGGCTATCCCTCTCGCGACCTGAACTCCAAAGGGGCGCAGGACACACGAAAGCCGCTTTGAGGCGCCGAGGGCAAGCCGTAATGCCCCGGCTTGGGGAGAGATTTCTCCCGGTTGACGGGGTACTCTTCCAAAACCCGGTAAGGGAAGGGTGGCCGACCACTCGCCCACTGAGAGACGAGTGCTGCCTCCGCAGTCCGAAGACAGAAATTCAGCCTCAGTCGCGCAACGGAGCGAATTTGCAAACCCTTAACTTGTTTTGAGTCGTGGCAGTAGCGCGAGTGCGTTGTCGCGGCCGATGAGTGGAGATCGGCGGCTGAAAAGCCGACGTGCGTCATGCCTTCAGCCGTTTCGGCGAGCGGTACAAAGGATTGTCGCTGCCGAACGGGATCCTGTGTCATTGGTACGAGACTTGTGAGCGCCGCAATCGCTGGCCGATAGGCGGTGCCAGCGATGTCGTAATAGAGGCGTCTGAGTTCGTATTCGATCCCGTCGGGTGCTTTCTCGGCGATGTTCTTGGGACCATATTGGTGCATACAGACCAGCGCCAGTCGGCACGTCTCCGCCCCCGCGTGCGTGAAGATGAACTGAATGTCCCTGAATTTCGCAAACGTGCCCCATAAAAACTTCGAGTTGCATAACTGCCAGGGCGGTATCTTATTAAAGTGAGTGTGTTTCAGGGAGACATAAGGCAGCAACATAAAACAACATCGTGGAATGGTGGGATGCACGAAGACCACGGCCCTGCGTCGGTTCAGCTCTTCGAAAACTGGCTGGTAATCAGGATGACCCAGCCATTTATAGTAGTAGCTGGTGAGAAGAGTAATGCCATCCGCCTTGAGCACACTATAGGCGTACTCGATCTCACGGAGGCTGGCGTCGGTATTCGGAAGGGGAATTATGGCGAAGTGACCAAAGCGGCCCGGGTGATTTCGCACAAGTCAGCAGCGTATTCATTTACTCGGTGCGACATTCGAGCCGCTGCCTCGCGGTCTCCGTACCAGAATGCAACCGGGGCAAGGGAAAGAACAGCCGTCGAGACGCCGCTTTTGTCCATTGCTGCGATCATCAGCTCCGGAGTCCAGCTCAAAAAAGCGGGATCATCCGACCGCCGCCCGCGTTAATGATTCGCTCACGATTCTGGATAAGTAAAAAGGGGGGACGATGTGTGATGCACATCAACCAGACTGGTCTTTGTGACGACCGGTGTCTGCGCAAAGGCCGATACAATCGTCCAAGGCTGGAGCAAGATAGCGCGCCCAATCCAGCAGCGGCGATGCCAGAGATAAAGCTACGCCTGTCACCCGCGGCCCGAACGCCCTCAACATTGTTTCCCTCCAGGCTTCGTCGACGCATTGTAGTCACTTAAGTCAAAAACGCAATTATGTAACGGCCTAACGGAGTCAGCATCGGCAACTCGAAGTGTGGTGCCCGAGTCACGGGCTACTCTTACCTAATCGGTAAGATAAGGTTACCTGACAAACCACGCTGAAGGAGTGTGAGCCTAAAGCTCGAACACAAACAATCCATTGGAAATCCTCCTCCTCATCAACTCATCGCTTAGGTGAACCGCATACTCCTCGGCCTTGATATGCAATCGGACGGGTCACCGCATTTTCTAAGAGTGCCACAGGAAAGATCGATGTATAATTCGACATTTAGCCCGTGTACGTCACCTTCACCGTGCGAGGAATCATCGGGACCGAGGCGCGGACCTTCCGATAATTGGTCATCGGCGTGTACACGAAATCCCATGGCAGATTGGCAAATGCGAGAAAAGCGGCCACTCCGAGGACCTCGACCGGAGCCAGCGGGCCCGACGCTCAAGAACTACATCACGCCCGCCGGAATGCAGCGATTGAAAGACGAGCATGTGTTCCTACTGAGGCACGAGCGGCCCGCGGTGGTAGAGGTGGTGGCGTGGGCTGCTAATAACGGGGACCGCAGTGAAAACGCCGACTACCTCTACGGCAAACGACGGTTAGGCCAGATCGATTCGCGGATTCGCTTTCTCACGAAACGCATTGACGCGGCCGTGGTCGTCGATCCCGCCGCTCCGCGCCCGGGGTCAGCCGCTACGCGCGTCTTCTTCGGCGCAACCGTGACCTACAAGGACGCCGCCGGCCTCGAACACGTCGTCTCGATCGTCGGCATCGACGAAGTGGACCTCGACCGCGGCTACATCAGCTGGCGCTCGCCTCTCGCCAATGCGCTGATGAAGGCGAGCCCCGGCGACCGCGTGAACCTGCGCGCGCCCGCGAAGACGGAACATCTCGAGATCATCGAGGTCGAGTACGCACCGATTCCGATGGATCCTTTCCGCGAACCGCTAGGAGCTCAGTCGGCGCCCAAAGTCGAACGCTCCTAGACCAAGCCGCCCGACTCTGAGCGTTCCACGATCTTTGTCGTTTTTGCACATTGTGTCGTCCGCAGCTGGACAGCGAAATGTCCACAATAACTGCTCGGCGATTCCGACAGTCAAACTAGCCTATGTCCGGCGATTCTGACCGAATCACGGGCTAACCGGAAACTGGCTCGCTGCATCCTGCACGTGAAGGTGTATATTCTGATTCCGGCGGGGTATGATACCGCCTTAGAAGTCCCCAGTAACGCCAAGTTCATCCGGAGGGCCACCTCATGGCTCACCGCTTCACCATCGGTGTCGAAGAGGAGTTCCAGATTATTGACCCTGCTACTTGCGCGCTGCGGTCGCACGTCATGCAGCTTGTTTCCGCCGCGTCTCCGGACATCGTCGACCAAGTGAAAAACGAAATGCACCAATCCATCGTCGAGACCGGCACGCGCATCTGCGAGAACGTCGGCGAGCTGCGCATAGAAATGCATCGCACGCGTGGCGAGCTTGTGGCCGCCGCCGAGCGCGCGGGATTGCAAGTCGCTGCAGCAGGCACTCATCCGTTTTCCAGTTGGATCGATCAGGTCATCTCGCCTGGCGAACGCTATGAACATATCGTCGAGGAACTTCAACAACTGGCCCGCTCGCTTCTAATCTTCGGCATGCACGTTCACGTGGCCATGCCCGACAAGCAGACCACCATCGACATGATGAACATGGTCCGCTATTTCCTGCCGCACTTGCTGGCGCTTTCGACCAGCTCGCCTTTCTGGATGGGCCGCAACACCGGCTTGAAGTCTTTCCGCACCACGGTCTTTCGCCGTTTCCCACGCACCGGCATTCCCGAACAGTTCGAGTCGTGGAGCGCCTACGAGGATTTCGTGAATTTGCTGATGAAACTCAACTGCATCGACAACGGAAAGAAAATCTGGTGGGACGTCCGTCCGCATCCTGTCTTCGGGACTCTTGAGTTCCGGATGTTCGACGTGACCACCAAGGTCGAAGAAGCGGTTTCCATTGCCGCTCTCACGCAAGCCATCGTCGTGAAGCTCTATCGCCTCTACGAGCGCAATCAGAGTTACCGGCTTTATCGCCGCGCCTTGATCGAAGAAAACAAGTGGCGCGCCGCCCGCTATGGAATCGAAGGCAAGCTCATCGATTTTGGTAAGCAAGCCGAAGTTCCCATGCGCGAACTCGCCCTAGAACTGCTCGAATTTGTAGACGACGTGGTAGACGATCTCGGCAGCCGCAGCGCCGTCGAATACGTCCACACCATTCTAAAGACGGCACCAGCGCGGAGCGCCAACTGCGCGTCTATCAGCAAACCGGCGACCTGAAGTCCGTCGTGCGGCACATTGTCGCGGAAACTCGCGGGGTCGGTGAGCAACGAACTTCATCGGCCCACGCAATCAATTAGCGGCTTCGGCTCAGCACCAGGTCTCTGTTCCAACAGTAGGAGCGGCTTCATAAAAAAGTTGGCCTTCTTTGCGGGCGTGAATACAGCTTTCCTCCGGCCTTTATCGTGCGCGTCAATGAGCTTGGCAAGAAAGATGGCGTGGCCGCCGAATTCGCGAAGCTTGGCGGCACGCACATGGGCGAACCTTCCGGCTACAGCGTTATCGTTGACCGCATCTCGCACGAAGTCGAATATTATCGCGGCTACCTTAAGCACGCCGTTCTCCAGGGAACTTACGTCATCAACAATCCGTTCTGGTGGACCGCCGACGACAAATTCTTCAATTATGCGGTGGCCTCGAAGCTGGGCATTGCGATCCGAAAACGATTCTGCTGCCGCAGAAGGGCTATCCGAGCGACGTCGATATCACTTCGGAATCTCTCCACAATCTTTCCTATCCCGTGGATTGGGATGGGCTTCTCGATTACGTCGGCCGTCCCGCGATTCTCAAGCCTTTTTCCGGCGGTGGCTGGAAACATGTCTACAAGGTCCACAATAAGGAAGAACTGCTCGCCGCCTATGACAAAACGTCGCCATACTGCATGACCCTCCAGGAATTTATCGACTTCACGCAATACGTTCGGTGCTTTACCTTCGGAAAATCCGATATTTTGCCCGTTCACTACGATCCCAAGGAGCGTAAATATCTCGTCGATCACAGGTACTTGTCTTCCGAGCTGGGTGCTCGCATCGTGAAGGACGCGCAGATCATCAATCAGGCTCTCGGGTACGAAATGAATACCATCGAATTCGCCATCCAGGACGGCATTCCGTATGCGATCGATTTTCTGAATCCAGCTCCGGATTTCGAGCGCGACCGCATCACTGAATTCTATTTTGAGCATGTCGTCGACAAAATGGCCCGCCTGGTGGTCGATCGCGCGCTGAGCGGCGAGGCTTCCAATCCCTGGCCCCGCTGGGAAGAGATGCTCGGCATGGGCACTCCAAGTGGATTTACCGGCGCGCCCAGGAGCATAGCCGCGGGTCAATCGTCGGCGACCACCACGTCTTCAGCAGCGCCGGGACTCAAAACGAAATGACCAGCGCTCCGAGCCCTTCCATCACTCCTCCCAATCCTGCCGAGGATTGGACGGAAATCCTGAAAGCCACGCTTCTGCGCGTTCCCACTCTGCCGGAAGACTTCTTCAAGAGACTTCGCCGCGCGAACCTCACGTTTGGCGACCGCGTACACTGCCCTTTCCTGCGCCCTTTTTTCTCTCACCCGAAGAGGAAGAGCGCGTGCGCGCCGTTGCGGAAACCATCGCGGACCTGGGCGAGCGAGTGGTGATGGCCGCGCTTGCAGACGAACATCTCTTCGCGCAATTTCATTTGCGCTTGGAAGAAGAAAGACTGGTGCGTCTTCCAGTCTCCTATGGCCGCGCCAGCACTGCCTCGCGTCTCGACGCATTCCTGCTGCCGGAATCCCTGAAGTTTGCCGAATACAACGGAGAATCTCCTGCGGGCGCAGGGTACGCGGAAACTCTCGCGGACATTTTTCGCGAGCTTCCGGTGATGGGAAGATTTGCGCAGCACTATTCGGTCCATAGCTATCCGCTCAGCGCCAGGCTGCTCGATGCACTGGTAATGAGTTATATGGACTGGGGTGGCTCAACTAGGCAACCGCAGATGGCCATTGTGGACTGGAACGAAGTTCCCACCTGGAGCGAGTTCGAGATTTTGAAAGCCCGCTTCGAAAAAATGGGCGTGCCCACGGTCATCGCCGACCCGCGCGAGCTCCGCTTCGATGGTCAGCGGCTTTTCACCCACGGCAAAAAAATCGATCTGGTTTACCGCCGCATCCTGATCAATGACATCGTGGCAAAACCCGCGGAGTGCGCGGCTCTCGTCAAAGCCTACACGGCCAACGCCGTCTGCGTGGCCAACAATTTCCGCTGCAAAATTCCCCACGTGAAAGCGTTCTTCGCTGTCCTTACGGATGAACAAAATGGCGCGCTTTTTTCCCACGACGAACGTGAACTCATTCGCCGCCATATTCCCTGGACGCGCGTCGTGGCCGACGTGAAAACCGCCCGCTATGGCCAGACCATCGAGCTTCTGGCATTCATCGAGAAGGAGCGCGAAAATCTCGTCCTCAAACCCAGCGACGAATACGGCGGCTCGGGCGTAACGCTCGGCTGGGAAACCAGCGAAGCCGATTGGGACGCCGCAATTGGCCGCGCGCTCTCTGCAAAAAATGGCGTCTGGATTGTTCAGGAACGCATCCCCATTCGCCGCGAGGTATTTCCGTACATCGCCCAAATCGGCAAAGTCGAATACCGGGATATGCTCGTCGATTTCGCGCCGTACCTCTTCCGCGGAAAAGTCGCCGGCTTCCTCACCCGCCTAAGCGCGACCGGCCTGGCGAACGTGACGAGCGGCGGCGGCCAAGTCCCTGCCTTCCGCGTATCGCCACGGATTGTCGCCGCGTAACTGGAGCGAACAGCAATACCTTGATTCGCCACTCTTTGCCAGTTAGGATTTAACTTAGTGACACGCTGCACCTATCCGACTTCGATCGAAAAAGAGGATGGGCAGTACTACGCCTACAGCGAAGATCTGCCGGGCGTATATGGCCTTGGCGACTCCATCGAACTAGCAAAAACCAGCATGCTCGAGGGAATTCGTCTCTACATAATCGAGTGCAAAAGAGATGGCAAACCGATTCCCACCGCCCGCACCATCTATTCCGAAACTGTCTCCGTCGCCATCGAATGACAACCGATGAGGCATGCCTAACGCTCGCGAATTAGTTCGCTTCATGTGCGCCAACGGCCAGGTGGAAGCGCGACAGGCGAGATTCCATCTGATACCGAAACACCCGGAGAGAAAAACGCTCGCCGTACCCGTGCATCGCGGCAAGGATCTGCCTAAGGGATTATTCCTCCGCATTCTCAAAGACGCCGGGTTTACTCTCGAGGAGTTCCGCGTAGGATGAGCACCTGGAAACTTTTGCGAGAATTGGTAAGATAAATAGATGTACTTTGGCCTTCCAGACCCACAGTTGATGCCCGGCGCGCGAAACGCCGTGGAAACCTGTCTCAGCGTACGGCCCGGCGAGCACGTCGCGCTCATCGCAGATGAAGCCAGCCGCTCCGTTGCGGCTAGTATTGCCGCCGCTATTGAAGATCGGCACGCGAAATACACGGGTTTGCTTCTCGAGGACTTTGGACCTCGTCCCATGACGGCGGCTCCTGCGGACGTACTGCAAGCCCTCGAAACCGCCGATGCCGGTGTGATGTGCATGACGCCGCAGCCGGGCGAACTCGGCGCCCGCATGGCGATCGTTCGTGTCGTCGAAAGGCGCCAGATTCGCTACGCGCACATGGTCGGCGTGACGCCGGAAATCATGCAGCAAGGAATGCGCGCGGATTACCGCATGGTGGACCGTTTGAGCGACAAGCTGCGCGAAAGGATGCTGCGCGCCGAAACGCTCACTGTAAAAACCGAAGCGGGCACCTCAATCGCTGCCCATTTCGATCGCGGGATGGACTGGGTAAAAACCAGCGGATTGATCAGCCCACGCTACTGGTCCAATCTACCGGCAGGCGAAGTTTTCACGACGCCGGCGACCGTTGATGGCACGTTTGTTTGCGACGCGACTGCGGGCGACCACTTCAACGGCAAGTATGGCGATCTGCAAACGACGCCGCTCGTGTTGAAAATCGAGGGCGCACGGTTGACTGGCGTCGATTGCGCGCGCAAGGACCTGGAAGAAGAATTCTGGCAATACTGTCACACCGACGAAAACAGCGACCGCGTGGGCGAACTCGCTTTTGGCACTAACCTCGGCTTATCTTCGATGATCGGCATTCTGCTGCAGGACGAAAAATTCCCGGGTGTGCACATTGCCTTCGGCGACCCTTATGGGAGCCAGACGCATGCGGATTGGAAATCGAAGACCCATGTCGATGTCCTGACTCGCAACTGCGACGTGTGGATCGACGACGATCAAGTCATTTCCAAAGGCCATTATCAGCTCTCGCATCTCGGGCTCGCCTAGGTTGGCTATTTTTCCGTTTCTGCAGGTTGTCATTCCCTCGCTTTCAACTCTCCAGTCTGACGCGCTTGGCACTTCTATTTCGTTGCCGAGTACGCGCTCTCGAAAATATACTTTCCCGAGCCGACATCCAGCACGACCGCGTCACCTGCTTGGCGCGCGTGCGAAATGTTCGCGCGGCCAGTGAGCGGTTTTCCCCCTTCGCTCACTTCTTCGAGCTTTGCATTCGGCAAACGCACCGTCGCGGTCGTGTTCGGCGGCACTTCGATCGTAACGGTCAGCTTTCTATCAGCGATTGCCCAGCCTGAAGATACGCGGCCGTACATGCTATCGACGGCGGCACCGGCGTGGGTCAATCCACCGCCGGGATGCGGTTGAAGGGAAATATGCTTGTAGCCGGGAGCAGATTCATCGAGCTCGATCCCCGCCACAACGCGGTACATCCAATCACCGATTGCTCCGTAGGCGTAGTGATTGAAGGAGTTCATGGATGGGCTCTGGAAAGTTCCGTCTGGCTTGATGCCGTCCCAACGCTCCCAGATGGTGGTGGCGCCTTTCGTCACGGGATAGAGCCAGGAGGGATATTCTTTATGGTTCAGGAGCATGTACGCTTCGTCCAGATAGCCATAATCGCTCAGCGTCTGGCACAGCAACGGCGTGCCCAAAAATCCCGTGGTCAAGTGGCCGAATTTTCTGACATCGGCGGCCAGGCGCGCGGCGGCTTCGGCGCGCTCTGATTCCGGGAGCAGCCCGAAAGCGAGCGCCAACGCGTAAGCAGTTTGCGTGTTGGAAGCGAGCCTGCCGTTTGGAGTGACAAATTCCCTTTGGAACGCGCTGGTGATTTTGTTTTCCAACGCAGCGTATTCCGCGGCGTCGTCTGTCTTGCCCAGAACTTGCGCGGTCTTTGCCAACAGTTCTGTCGAACGAGCGAAATAGGCTGTCTGAATCAGGTCTTTGTCTGTTGTTGCGCCGGGATAATCCGACTCCGTTGTGGCGAAGGCCAGCCAATCGCCGAAACTGAATCCAGTATTCCAAAGATAGCGGTCGCCGGCTTGATGCCGCATGTACTCGACCCAGGCCTTCATGCTGGGGTATTGCACTTCCAGGATGCGCTTGTCGCCGAAGGCTTGATAGGTCGTCCACGGAACGACGACGGACACGTCCGCCCAGCCCGCTGCGGCCGCTTCGCCCTTCCGCGTTTTGTGCGACAGGACGTTCGGAATCACGAAGGGTACTGCGCCGTCGTCTTCCTGATCGAGCGCGACATCTTTGAGCCACTTGGTGTAAAAGCCCGCCGTGTCAAAATTAAAAGATGCCGTGGGCGCGAAGACTTCGGCGTCTCCGGTCCAACCGAGGCGCTCGTCGCGCTGCGGGCAATCCGTTGGCACATCTAGGAAATTCCCTTTCTGTCCCCAGATGATGTTGTGCTCGAGTTGATTGAGCATGGGATTCGAGGTTTCAAAGGTGCCGGTGCGTTCCATGGCGGAATGCACAACGACTCCGGCGAAGTCATCCGGATTCACTTCGCCGGGCCAACCGCTCACGGCGACGTAGCGGAATCCTTGAAAGGTGAAGTGAGGCTCGAAAGTCTCCGTTCCGGTGCCTTTGCTGGTGTAGCGAATGGTTTCTTTAGCGGAGCGGAGGTTCTCCGTGTAGAAGTTGCCTTCTTTGTCGAGCACTTCCGCATGGCGCAAAGTGACGGTTGTTCCCGCCGGAGCCGTCAGACGGAATTTCATCCAGCCGACCATGTTTTGTCCCATGTCGAGGACGGTATCGCCTGCCGGAGTGCGAAACACTTTCACGGGCTTAATTTCTTCGATTTCTTTTACCGGAGGCCCGGCTGGCGCCACAAGCATCGCTTTGGGCGCGTCAATGACGGTCACACCTTTCCACTCGGCCTCGTTGTAGCCTGGTTCGTTCCAACCCGTTCGCTCGAGGCGGGCGTCGTAGGTCTCGCCGTTATAAATGTCGGATTCGAGGATGGCGCCGGTTGCCGCTTTCCATTTGTCATCGGTGCCGATAATTTCCTGCGTTCCGTTGGTGTAGGTGACGACAAGTTGCGCGAGCAGCGCCAATTTCTTTCCGTAAGAGTTTCTCATACTGCCCCAAGCGAGCCGGCCGCGGAACCAGCCATCGCCCAACCTTGCGCCGATGCAGTTTTCTCCGCTCTTCAGCATGCTGGTCACATCGTAGGTCTGATATTGGTAGCGGAAATCGTACGAGGTCCAGCCGGGCGTGAAATATTGGTCGCCGACGCGCTTGCCATTTAGCGACAACTCGTAAAGACCCATTGCGGTCGCGTAGAGACGCGCCCGCTCAATTTTTTTCTTCACCGAGAATTCGCCGCGCAACATCGGCGAAGGGTTCGACTTCGCTTCATCTTCCACCAGATCCGGCGTAATCCATTTGGCTTTCCAATCGGCGGGATCGAGCAGGCCCATTTCCCAGTGGGCGGGCTTGCTCCAATCGGATATGTGGCCGCGATTATCGGCTACCCGCACGTCCCAGTAATAGATTCGCTCGCTTACAAGCGCTGGCCCTCCGTATTCCACCTGAATCGAGGCGTCCGACGCTTGCTTCCCGCTCTCCCAAATCACTTTTCCTTTTGTTAGCTCCGCTTCGGATGCCGCTACGCGCACCTCATAGCTTGTCTGCATGACTCCTTTTTCGGCCGTGCTCAATTCCCAGCTGAATCGCGGCTTTGCGACATCCATCCCCAACGGATCGATCCTGTATTCGCATCTCAGATGCGTGGCTTCGAGCGGCATTTCTGTTTGCGCGGCAAGGGCAAACGGAGCAACCACCGACCCCGCGAATGCCAGCAGGAGCGCCGTGCCACAACCCGAAACAGCCATTTTCCATTTCACTTGCCGCCTCCTCGACCGCATGACAGCTTCTCTTCTACCAGACATACGTTCCGACGGACCCCGATTTCAACTCTGTCTTGAACGTCCTGCCGCGGTACAAAACATCGAAAGTTTGCTCCGCCCTGGCGTGATTTACAACAATCAGGACAACTTTTCCGCCGGGCGCTTTGAACGCTACGTTTGGAAGTGCTGGCGAAGAAGTGGAACGGACGCGGACGGAACCCGGCCGAACAAATTTTGAGAAGTGCGCCATGGCATAGTACGCCAGGTTTCGGGTGACTTCATTCCCATCGATGGTCACGGCTCCCTGACAGATCGGGCAGCCTCCGTTATTGGTATGAGGTTCAAATTTGGAGTTGGCGGCGAGATTCCAGAGAAGAACGTTGCGGCTCCAGTTCTGGAGGGCGCCAATGAATGTTCCCTCGACCGGTTTCGCGATGGAGATTCTGGAAGGCTCCGTAGGCTCGACGGCCATGTACTCCGTAAAATAAAGATTCTTGCGCGGGAATGCGTCGTGCACCGCAGACATGGCATCAATCTTTCCCTCGTAGAGATGGAAGCCGGAGCCGTCCACGTAACGATTGGCGCGGGGATCCTTGAGAATCGAGAGCGGGTACTCGGGAACGTTACAGTTATGGTCGTAAAGAATAATCTTTGTGCGAATATGGGCGCCTTTGAAGGCGGGGCCGAGATTATTCTTGATGAAGTCCGCTTCTTCGGCGGCGGGCATCACCATGCTGGGAGTGTTTTTAGGGTTGAGAGGTTCATTCTGAACCGTGATCGCGGAGATTCTGACGCCTGCGGCTCTCATGCCCTGGATGTATTTCACGAAATAGTTTGCGTAGGCGCCATAAAACTCGGGTTTTAGCTTTCCGCCTTTCACGTTGTCATTTGTTTTCATCCACGGGGGCGCAGACCAGGGCGAGCCGAGAATTTCGATTTTCGGGTTGATGGCCAGAATTTCTTTCAAGACGGGAATGACTTCGGCTCGGTCGGGATCAAGGCTGAATTTGGCGAGTTCTGGATCGGTTTGGCCCGCCGGCAGGTCATCGTAGGAATAGACGTGATCGTTCAGGTCGGACGAGCCGATGCTGACTCTGAGATAGCTGATGCCGATAGCGTTGCCGTCGACTCCGAAGAGCTCATGCAGCAGCGCTGCGCGCTTTACAGAGTCCATGTGGATGAGGTGCTGGGCGCTGCCGCCGGTCAGAGCAAATCCAAAACCATCGATGCTCTGAAATTTCTTGTGATCGTCGATCTCAATCGCAGGGTTCCGGATGGGATCAGGGGCCTTGGTTTTGATCTTTGAAAAATGCAAGGAGGGCGGCTGCTTCTCGAAGACGGCGGATTTGTCGGCATTGGTGAGCCAGAGCTGAACGTCTCCGTGTTCTTGACCGCACAGCGACGCGGGCGCAATCGTTAATACAAAAACCCAGACACATCTGACCAACCTTGACTTCATTACGCCAACTCCTGCGGTCTCTATAGCTGACATCGTCCCTGCCAGCATCGAGACCGAGAAAAACTCGATGCAATAAGCTTGTGCGGAGCAAGCCGCCGTTATTGGCGCGTCATCAAATTTTCGCGCGCGTCGTGATTTAGTGCCAAGTCGATGCAGGTCCAGGCCATGGCCAGGGCGCCGTCCTCGAGGGCTTTGTCGGCGTCTGGAGTAATGCAATGGGCGGTGAATTCGGGCTGGTGGTTGACGGCGGGCAAGGAGTTGATGCCGATCATGGGGTGGATAGAGGGCATGGCGAGGGAGACGTTGCCCATGTCGGTGGAACCGGTGGGGCGGGTTTCCCATTCGCCCATGTTGGGATAGGAGCGGCCCAAGGCTTCGGAATTTTTGCGATAGAAGTCGGCCATCGGCGCATTGTGGCGCATTTCGGCGTAGGGCTTGTCGCCTCCGGTAATGGAAATTTTGGCGCCGGTGGCTAGGGCTCCGGCTTCGAAGCAACGATAGACTTTGGGGCGGAGTTCGGCGAGCTGATCGAGGGTTTCGGAGCGAATGATGTATTTGGCGGAAGTATGGGCGGGAACGACGTTGGGTGCGGCGCCGCCGTTGGTGACGATGCCATGGATGCGATCGGTCGAACGGATGTGCTGGCGGAGGAGGCCGATCGCGGTTTGGGCGATGGTGAGGGCGTCGGCGGCATTGACACCGAGCTCGGGAAAAGCAGAGGCGTGGGACTCCTTGCCGGTGCAATGAACTTCGAACATGGAGGCGGCGATGATTTTGGCCTGGACCATATCGAAGGGGGCGGGGTGAACCATCATGGAGGCGTGGATGCCAGCGAAACCGCCGCGTTCGAGGAGGAGGATTTTGCCGCTGGCGTTGCCGACTTCCTCGGCGGGCGTGCCGATGACACTGATGGTGAGGCCGACTTCGTCAGCGACTTTGGCAGCGGCGAGCGCGGCGCCGACCGCCGAGGCGGCGATGATGTTGTGGCCACAGGCGTGGCCGATGCCGGGAAGGGAGTCGTATTCGGCACAAATGGCGATGTGAAGAGGGCCGGAACCAGCGCGGGCACGGAATGCGGTGGGAAGATCGCAGATGCCTTTTTCTACAGTGAAGCCGGAGTCGGCGAGCGAATCGCAGAGCCAGGAGGAGCTTTTCTCTTCTTCAAAGCCTAGTTCGGGATGGGCGTGAATTCGGTGACTGAGAGCGATCAGGCCGTCGCGCGCGGATTGAAAACATTCCTTCGCCGCGGATTTTGCGTCCATGGGAACCCCCTTCCGAAGCACTTCCCAAGCAAACGATAGGATAGTTCAAAACAGGCGAGTGACGTATTCGCGCATTTGATGCTTCCAGTAGGGCCAGTCGTGGCCGCCTTCGGGGCCCCAATTGTCGAGCGAATGCTGAATACCTTTGTGCGAGAGAATTTCGGAGAGGCGATAGGTGGGGCCGCTGTTTTCCCACTGGCCGGTGCCGGTAGTGAGATGGATGTCGCAGGTGCGGATTTGGTCGTAGAACCACGGATCACTCATGTTCGCGAGGTAATCGACAGGATTGTTGAAATAGAAATTGTCGTCGTACATGCCATCCATGAAATTGCGGACGTCGTAGACGCCGGACATGGCGAAGCAGCGCTTGATGACGTCGGGATGTTTGAAGAGCGAGTTGGCTGCGTGATAGGCGCCGAAGGAAGCGCCCATGGTGGAGATGGCGATGCCGGGGCTTTGGCAATTGTCCCAGATGAAGGGAACGACCTCTTCGCGAAGGTAGGAATCGAAGACGGATTGGACGTAACTGCGGTGGAATGGGTGCGCGCCTTTGTTGTAAAAGCTGAGGCCGTTGATGGAATTGATGCTGAAGACTTTGATTTTGCCACCTTCGATGAAATCGGCGAGGGCGCCGATCATGCTTTGGCCTTCGAGTTCGGTTTCGTCGCCGGCGCTGGTGGGAAAGCCGAGAATGGGCTGGCCCCAGTGGCCGTGGACGATGACGCCGAGGTCGAGCCCCAGGCGGGGAGAATGCCAGCGGTGGTATTCGCGTTTCATAAGTGCGCCTCGCAGGAGCGCGGGGAGAGAAAGTATGCCAGCCCAGGCGGGGCGGCGGCAATGGAATTGAAGTGGAGAACATTGGGTGCGGGCGGTGTATATTTGAGCGAACGAAAATTGAAGACGGAGGCTCACCAGATGGCGACACCCACGACGACGAACCGGCCGACGCCGGAACGGATTTTCATGACGATGAATGCGTTTCAGCATACGGAAGCTTTGAAAACGGGGATAGAGCTGGACGTTTTTACTGCGATTGGCAGTGGAGCGAATACTTCGGGTCTTCTGGCGGCGAAAACGGGTGCTGCCGAGCGCGGCTTGCGGATTCTTTGCGATTTTTTGACGATTATGGGTTTCTTGACGAAGGAAAATGGGCGCTATGGGTTGACGGAAGAGTCGGCACTTTTTCTGGACCGGCGATCACCGACTTGTCTTTGCACGGTGACGGGATTTCTTGCCAGCGGCTGGCATAAGAAGAATGTGGAGGCGTTGACAGAGGCGGTGCGCAAGGGAGGAACGGCGGGGCCGCAAGGAGACAATACCCAACCCCAGGATGAGGTTTGGGTGGCGTTTGCGAGATCAATGGCGCCGTTGACGATACCGGCGGCCAACTTTATCGCGGGGCTTATCGGCGCCGAGAATGGAAAGGCTTGCAATGTGCTGGATATCGCGGCGGGACACGGGAATTACGGGATCACGATTGCGAAGAAAAATCCGAATGCGCAGATCGTTGCGGTGGATTGGCCGTCGGTGCTGGCGATAGCGGAAGAAAATGCGCACAAAGCCGGCGTTTTCGAGCGCTATACGACGAGACCGGGAAGCGCGTTTGAAGCGGACCTGGGAAGCGGATACGATTTCGTGCTGCTGACGAATATTTTTCACCATTTCGATCAGGCCACCTGCGAGAAGTTGATGACGCGGGTGCACACGGCGCTGAAAACGGGCGGAAAAGCGGTGACCCTGGAATTCGTGCCGAACGAGGACCGCGTGACGCCCCCAGCAGCAGCGGCCTTTAGTATGAACATGCTTGTGGGGACCGATGCGGGGGATGCGTATACGTTTTCGGAATATGAAACGATGTTTCGAAACGGCGGATTTGCGAAGACTAGCTTGCATCAAGTGGTGGGGATGCCGCAGCAGGTGATGGTCTGCGAGAAAACAGTATGAAAAAGAAAACACTGCCAAAGAAGAAGGCCAAGGGAACGCCGTCGAAGAAAGCGCGAAGTTCGGACGCCGCTTTGCGCGAGCAGGTGGTGTATCTGCTGAAGGGCGGGGGCGCGCACGTACATTTCATGGACGCGCTGGAAGGTTTCCCCGCGGGGAAACGCGGGATTTTCGCAAATGGGCTGCCGCATACGGGCTGGCAACTGCTCGAACACGTGAGGCTCGCGCAGTGGGACATTTTGGAGTTCAGCAGAAATCCGAAACACGTCTCGCCGAATTTTCCAGACGGATACTGGCCGAAGGTGCCGATACCCCCCAACGAGAAAGCGTGGGACGATAGCGTAGCGGTGTTCCAGCGCGACTTGCAAGACATGGTGCGGCTGGTGCAAAACGCGCGGAACGATCTTTTCGCAAAAATACCTCATGGACAAGGGCAAACGATTTTGCGCGAAGCGCTGCTTCTTGCCGATCACAACTCCTATCATCTCGGCCAGCTTGTGGATTTGCGACGCTCGCTTGGCGAGTGGTCGGAGCCCTAGCCGGCACGGGGTTCGATGCGCGGGGATTAGCGGTAGGATGTTGGGCCTGGAGCCCATCACGGATAGCGGGCATGGGCGGCGGAGGCATCATGATTCGAATCGAAAATATGCATAAAAACGGCGATCTGCTGGGAAACGGCCGGCGCGAATTTTTGAAGGGGGTGCTGGGAGCGGGCGCCTTTGTGCTCGGCGTTTCCGTGATGCCGGAAGGACTTTTCGCGGCGGGAGTCAGCGGGAGCGCGGGCGATCCATTTCCGCCGGCAGCAGAAGCGCCGCTGCGGCCGGGCGTTTATTTGGCGATCGACACGGATGGGACGGCGTATATCGTGGCGCATCGGTCGGAGATGGGGAACGGAGTGCGGACATCCCTGCCGCGCATCGTTGCGGATGAATTGGATGCGGATTGGTCGCGGGTGAAAGTGGTGCAGGCGATCGGGAGCGAGGAGTACGGCGATCAGGATACGGATGGGTCGCACTCGGTGGTGAGCTTTTTTGTGCCGTTGCGCGAAGCGGGGGCGACGGCGCGGCTAATGTTGGTGCGCGCCGCAGCGCAGAAATGGGGCGTGCCGGAAACGGAGTGCTCGACAGAATTGCACCATGTCTATCACAAAGCGTCGGGGAAAAAGATTGGGTATGGCGAATTGGCGATGGCGGCTTCGAAATTGGAAGTGCCGAAGAAAGAAGAGCTGAAGCTGAAGCCGCCAAGTGAGTGGCGCTACATCGGAAAGTCCGCGGCTGGTTACGATTTGAGGGCGATGTGCACGGGGAAGGCCAAGTACGGGCAGGACACGCGGATGGACGGGATGTTGTATGCGAGCATCGCGCATCCGCCGGTGATGGGTAGCACGGTGAAATCGCTAGACGATTCGGCGGCGCTGAAGGTGGCCGGTGTGAAGCAGACGGCGACCATCGAGACGTTTAAGCCACCAGTGCTTTTCCAGGCGCTGGGTGGAGTTGCCGTGATTGCGGACAGCACTTGGGCGGCGTTTCAAGGAAAAAAACAATTGAAGATTGAGTGGGGGAACAGCCCTCACGAGGTATTCAGTTCAGCTCCGTACAAGAAGGAATTGCAGGAAACGGCACGGAAGCCAGGAAAAGTTGTGCGCGAGCTTGGCGACGTGGACGCGGCATTTGCAAAGGGCGGAAAAATTGTCGAGGCAGAGTACTACGCGCCGCTGCTGGCGCATGCGCCGATGGAGCCGCCGGCGGCATTGGCGGTTTATCGCGACGGAAAAGTGGAAGCCTGGGCACCGACGCAAAGTCCGGTCGGCGCACGAGATGCGATCGCGGCGGCGGTGGGAGCGAAGAAGGAAGACGTGACGGTGCACGTGACGCTGCTGGGCGGGGCCTTTGGGCGGAAATCGTTTCCGGACTTTGCGGTGGAAGCAGCTGTGCTTTCGAAAAAGACCGGGAAGCCCGTGAAGGTAGTTTGGAGCCGCGAAGACGACATCAAGTTTGATACGTACCATTCGGTTTCCGCGATGTACATGAAAGCGGCGCTGGGCGCGGATGGAAAGCCGACGGCGTGGCTGCAGCGGACAGTATTTCCTCCTATCGGCTCAACGTTCAATGCTAGCGCTGTTTATTCCGATCCGGGCGAGCTCGGGCTGGGCTTTAGTGATCTTCCGTTTGCGATAGCGAATCAGCGATCGGAAAACGGACCCGCGACGGCGCATGTGCGCATCGGCTGGCTGCGCTCGGTGGCGAACATTTATCATGCGTTTGGGATCCAGTCATTCGAGGATGAGCTCGCCTACGCGGCGGGAAAAGACCCTGTCGAGTACGCGCTAGCGCTGCTGGGGCCGGACCGCATTATTCCGAAGAGCGAGCTGCCGAAGGATTACACGAATTACGGCCAGGATTATGCCGAATATCCGATTGACACGGCGAGATTCAAGCGCGTCGTGGAAATCGCCGCGCAGAAAGCGGGCTGGGGAAAGAAAAAGCAGGGCAACGGAGCCGGCATGGGGCTCGCGTTCCACCGGAGCTTCTTGACGTACGCCGCCTCCGTTGTTCAGATGCACATCGACGATGCTGGGCGCGTGCATGTCGACAGCGTGGATACGGCGCTGGATGCGGGCACGGTTGTGAACCCGGACATGGTGAGGAATCAGTTTGAAGGCGCGGCAGTGATGGGGACGAGCGTGGCGTTATATGGAGCGATTACGGCGACGAACGGCGTGATCGACCAATCCAACTTTGACACTTACCCGATGGCGCGGATGAATACGGCGCCGCGCGAAGTGCGCGTGCACATTGTGCCAAGCGATGCACCTCCCGGAGGGGTGGGCGAGCCGGGGTTGCCGGCGTTTGCGCCGGCGCTGTGTAACGCCATTTTTGCCGCAACCGGCAAGCGCATCCGTGACTTGCCTCTTTCTAAAGCGGGCTTGGCCTAAAATCATCGCGCAGGACTCGAACTGCCGCGACCGGCACCCAAATGGACGCGCGAGTTCGTCCTTCCTAAATCCCTTTTGAAAGAAAATGCGGAACTTTTCTAAGGTTCGCGGCCGCGCGGCAATGGTAATTTTCGCTGCGTTGGCTAGGCGCACCTTGGAACATTACTCGTGACCTTGCATACGCTTTGATTGCGTCGGCGTTTTGCGTGGTGGCTCTGTCTCATGAAAATATTGTGGGAGGCGCAAAGGCACATTAGGAGGGAAATCGCCCGCCTGAGTAGCCTCAACTGGCTCGGAGGAAACAAGTACCGCAACTCCCAGGTAACCATCGATGGGGAGCCTTTTGATCTAGCTCTCGGCGAACGCCAAGCTCAATTGCGTATGCCAGTCAGGCAGTTCCAACCTAAAATCTTGCTTCAGGCGGAAGTTTGAAAGTATGGAATAGGCAGGGCGGCGGGCCGGAGTCGGATAGTCTTGCGTCCCGATCGGGATAACGCGGCGTGTGATCAACGGGTGCCCACCCGTCGCTCTTGCATACCAGGTACCGGCTCGCGGCGTTCTTGAAGCTTCTTCAAGAATGGATTCAGCAAATTCGAACCAACTTGTCTTGCCCTCCGCGGTCATGTGGTAGATCCCCGAATATCTCAAAAAAGCATCCTCACCTCGTTCTGAGAGTTGCAATAAAACATCTGTGGTGGCCTTGGCGATGTCGCGGCTCCAGGTAGGCGCGCCGACCTGGTCACGCACAATCCTCAACTCTTCGCGCTCCGTAGCAAGTCGCAATATCGTGAGTAAGAAGTTCTTCCCACGCGTGCCATACACCCAGGAGGTCCGAAGGATCAGGTGAGGAAGCCCTATCCCTCGAATGGCTTCTTCTCCGGCGAGTTTAGTCTCCCCGTAGACATTGATCGGGTTTGGCGGATCGTCCTCGTTGTAGGGGGAGTTTTTCGCGCCGTCAAAGACATAGTCGGTAGAATAATGCACCAGGAGCGCACCGATTCTTTTGGCCTCCTCGGCCATCAATGCCGGAGCATCGGCGTTGATGCGGCGAGCCTCCGCCTGATCCTTTTCCGCCTGATCCACCGAGGTATAAGCGGCCGCATTGACGATTACGTTCGGCCGCGTGTCCCGAATGGCACGGCGAATTTGTTCAGGCTTTCTAAGATCCAATTGCTGGCGATCCAACGCCACTCCTTCGCCCAAGCGCGGAAGAAGCGCCATGAGTTCAGCGCCAACTTGGCCAGTCTTTCCAGTCAGTAGAATTCTGAACTTCATGTTCCTCGGTAGATTGGCAGAAATTCTCTGGGGATTGACGCTAGGGTTGGAAGTTTAGAGTCTTTCTCGGAAACGAGAGGATTCTCCTTACCCCAGCAGATTTTGAGATCCGGGTCGCTCCACAAGACGCCGAACTCATCCCCTCCAGCGTAAAAGTCGCTGCATTTATAAAGAAACTGCACTGGCTCGGTGAGCGCCAAGAAACCGTGCGCAAACCCAGCTGGGATGAAAATCTGATACTGGTTACTCGCGGTGAGGTGGACACTGGCCCATTTTCCGAAGTGCGGCGAACCCAGCCGGATGTCCAGCGCGACATCGAGTGCTTCCCCTTCCACCACTCGGCAGAGTTTCGCTTGAGGACGCCGCAATTGATAATGAAGCCCGCGCAGCGTACCTTTCCGCGAGCAGGAGTGATTGTCCTGAACAAAAGAGTCCCGGATTCCCAACTCAGCAAACGCAGCACTATGGTAGGTCTCCATAAAGAAACCGCGCGAATCCCGGAAGATTCGTGGGCGAAGCTCCCAAACACCGGGCAGTGAAGTTTCGATTTTCTCGAAGCTAGCCATCGCTTAGGAAACCAAGGAGAATCGGTCGGCTGTAGGAGAGCTGCCAATCACTCCACCAGCGCTACGAAGAAGGTTGCGATCGAGAGGCATCAGGGGTGGCGTTTCGCCCCCAGGTTCGCGATAGCATGGAGAGAAGACCCGCGATTCTCGTAGTACTTTTCGTAGTAGGCGCGGTACTCGCCTCCCTGAACACCGGCCAGCCAATCAGCGTTAGACTTGTACCACTGGATAGTTTGCCGCAAACCATCCTCAAGAGAAATGTTCGGTTTCCATGCAAGTTCCAATTCAGCCTTCTTCGAATGGAGAGCGTATCGCCGATCGTGACCCGGACGGTCTTTCACGTAGGAGAGGAGGGATGTCGGCTTCGACAGGATCCCCAAAATCCGCTGCGCCATGACCAGATTTTCTTCGACGTCTTCCCCACCGAGATTGTAGACTTCCCCAGGGCGGCCGCGTTCGAGGACCGCCAAAATCCCCCGGCAGTTGTCTTCGACGTGCAACCAATCTCGTTCTTGCTTTCCGTCGCCATATATTGGCAGAGGTCGGTCGTTCAGTGCGTTTGTGATCATCAAAGGCAGAAATTTTTCAGGAAATTGATACGGGCCATAGTTATTCGAAGAGCGCGTTATCAGTGCCGGGAATTCGTACGTACGCACAAAGGATCCCACGAGAAGATCGGCAGCCGCTTTCGAGGCCGAATACGGGCTGCTGGGCCGCAACGGTGACCCCTCGTCAGCAATGGTTTCGGGGCTCAAGTCACCGTACACTTCGTCGGTTGAAATATGGACGAATCGCTCGAGTCCATTTCTTCGTGCGGCTTCGAGAAGAACGAATGTGCCGGTCACGTTTGTTTCAATTACCGGCGCGGGCTCGTAGATGCTGCGATCCACGTGGGACTCCGCCGCGAAATGGACCACCGCCTCACACCCAAACATAGCCGCTTCCACCGCGGCGGCATCGCAGATATCTCCTCTCACAAATCGGTAGTTCGGATCCTCAGCGACCGAATCTAGATTTGCAAGATTGCCCGCATAGGTCAGCTTGTCATAATTAATGATGGTATGACCATTACCTGCCCCGAGAACGTAGCGAATGAAATTCGACCCAATAAACCCTGCGCCCCCTGTCACCAAGATTTTCATCTCGCCTCTTCCTGGCCGGCCTCGGTCGCTACTTGCGATTCGCCGCCCATAATATTAGCACCTCTTTTCGCTGCGAGATGATTCGCGCGCCACAACGATTCGAATGTGCCGGCGCCAGCCCACCACCCGTCAAGCTACCCCCGGCTTAAAGTTTCTTGCTGATTATAAAAATTACTGACGTCACCAATCGTGAGCTCACCAAACAACACTCACATCTTTTCTCACCGGATACGCTTTGTGGTGGGAGCCCCTGCTTGTGTAGGGGGTTGCTGGACTTTAGTCCAGTGGAGAGGCGCTCCAACTTAGAATGGGCTTTAGCCTTCGCCCATCCACCCGCTACTTCCGAAACGAGCAAGGCGGTAGTATACTTCGGCCGTTCGAACGCTCCCAAGAACTTCGCGGGCTGGCAGTTTCAAACTATGCGCAGAGTCCCTGCCTTCCTGTTGCTCCTTCTCATCTCTTCCACCCGTACTCTCGGCGCCCCATCCGCATATGCCTTGGTCTCAGGCGGCGTAGCCGACCCCTCCAAAGCTGTCATTGCCGATGCGAAAGTCGGCGCCCTCGATATCCGGACAAATTCTCGTTATGGAGGTGCGACCAACAACTCGGGCGAGCACTAAATCTCCCTTCTGGCCCGTATCTCATCGAAATCGAGAAAACAGGGTTTGAGAAGTTAATCAAGCCATGAACGTTCCCCTTTCGGATGCTCTCGAAATCAACTTCGAGATGACGCTTGGTTCCGAGTCGGAGAGCATTAGCGTGGCAGCGGGCGCACGACATGTTCGAAAGAAGAAACTCTAAATACGATGAGCAGGCGAATGGTCCAAGTCGGAAATTACAGGTACAGTTCCCTGTGGTAGAAATGAGCGTACCTGAATCAAGATCTCTCACTGGCATTTGCCACAGACCTTACAACGATGCTCTCGCTTAGGGCCTCGGCTGCGCTCCGCCGCTTCATCCATGGTACCGGGCCTGAAATCTCGATAAGCGCCCCCTGGTCATTGCTAACTGTAACTGTTCTTTCGAGACTTCTGTTCGCCCTTCTCGTTTGGCATCTAGACGGAGCCCATGGTTTCATGAGCCCAGATACATTGGGTTACGTGATACCCGCTCAATCCCTGATGCACGGGTCGTTTTCGGTAGGCGGCATACCTGAAATTGTGAGAACCCCAGGTTATCCATTACTGCTTCTACCTGCAGTTGCCAGTCATCACCTGCTTCTTATCGCCATACTCGAAAACCTCTCACTGGCAGCGGGGGCAGCGTGGTTGATTTGGAGAATCACGAGTGAACTAGTCCCATCCTCAAAAGCGGCTTGGTGGGCTGTACTGCTTTACTGCTTTGAGCCAGTCGGGTTCCTTTATTCGGAGAAACTGCTTACTGATCTGTTCTTCGCGGCGCAGTTGCTGTTGTTCGCATGGCTCACGATTCGGTTTCTGCTGAAGCCGACTGTCATTAGGTTGGTCGGTTCCGCCCTCGCTCTGGGCATGGCGACCTATACGAGGCCGGTCTCGCTTTTTCTGGGCCTATGGCTCGCGCCTCTCTTCTTTCTTTTTCCGCGCCAGCTGTCATGGGCTCAGCGTATTCCACGAGCAATCGCGTTTGTTCTACTGTTTACGATGACCTTGGTGCCCTGGATTGTTCGCAACGACAAAATTGCTGGTTACGCCGGCTTTTCCGCAATTACCGATTTCAATCTGTACTTTTATTTCGGCGCAGCCGTTAAAGCTAAACTGGAGCACAAGAGCCTATCACTAACACAACAAGAACTTGGTTATGGCAGTGAAGATGTGTATTTCCGTGCACACCCAGAGCAACGCAACTGGCCCCAGGCGCGAGTTTTTCAATTCCAGAACGCTGAATCCCGACGGATTATCTCTCAGCATTGGCTCTCGCTCTGGCAGATTTACGTTCGTGGATGTACCGTCGTCCTGCTCGATCCAGCGGCTACTGCGCTGCTGAAACTCTTGCGGCTTTATCCCGAAAACGGGGGGCTCCTCTACCGTGCGGCAGATCAAGGGCTCATCCCGTCGACACTGCGGCTCCTTCGGCAATATCCAACTGCTGCTCTAGCTGTTCCGTTGCTCGGAATGCAACTGGTCCTCTACTATGTTCTCGGGCTCGCGGGCCTGTGCCGTATTCCACGTGAGATTGGGGCGCTGTTTGTAGCCCTCGTATTCTATTTCGTCTTGATATCCGGCGGTCCGATGAGTGAAGCTCGTTTTCGTGCGCCCATTATGCCCCTTGTGTGCATCGCCGGCGGGGTGGCCATTGCACGCTGGAAGGTAATTGCGGGCAGAAATGGCGAGCACTAAACCATTTCCGGTGCGACTGGTCGTTCCCGGATATTTTGCGACCTATTGGACCAAATGTCTGACCTGGATTCGCGTTCTGAACGCGCCAGACGAAAACTTTTGGATGAAGACCGGATACCGCGTGCCGGATACGCCCCGCGGGAACACGACGCCAGACGATGTGAAGGCAGGCAAGCTAAGAACTGTGCCGATCGAGCGGTTTCCGGTGCGATCTTTCGTCATCTCGCCCGATGGATCTTCGAAGATCCCGGCTGGAATGAACGTTGCCCTGCGGGGTATCGCTTTCAGTGGGTTTGGCCGCGTGAACCGTGTGGAAGTCTCTGATGACGACGGAAAAACCTGGATGTCGGCAAAACTCGGAGAGGACCATGGCGCATACTCCTTTCGCACCTGGGAGTTGTCGTGGATCGCAAAGTCGCCGGGGCGTTATTCGATGGCGGTGCGCGCGACGGATGAAAAAAACAACACGCAGCCCGATGAGCCGGTCTGGAATCCAGGAGGGTACCTCTGGAATCGGATCGAGCGGCAGGAAATCGTCGTGGGAAATGCGATTTAAAAGGAGAATCCCCATGAAGAGAAGAACCCAGGCGATTTTTTTCTGACGTGCGGCTTGGTCATGGCGGCAGGCGTCATTTATGCCGATCTGAAAAAAGGCTTCTACTCTCCAGCGGAACTCGGAAGCGTGCAGCAGACGGCGCCGATCGAGCTTTTGCCGGATTCGAACTTTCAGGTTTCAGCGTACCCGGTGCCTGCTTTGGAGCTCACCCTCGGGGATGGCCGTCAGGACGTCCAGATTTACTGCAACACCTGCCACAGCCCCCGTTACATCACGATGCAACCTCCGCTCCCCGCCGCAACATGGGAGGCCGAGGTGAACAAGATGAACAAAGCCTTCGGCGCTGGGATTCCTGAGGAGAACACGAAGAAAATCATTCTGTACCTGCAAGCCCACTATGCGGCCGAGAACCGCAAACAGTAAGAGTGGAAATATGACGCAGCACTTCAGGGTCTCAAAGAAACCGGACTAAACGAGATACTTGTAGGGAGCCCTTCCCCGAGTTCTATCCCCCGCAGCGGCTAGCGACTCCTGATATCGATGCGGCATTGGCGTATGCGGCTGAGTTGACGCGCGAGGGCACGGTGAATTTGCCGCTGGAAATCAAAGCTTGAAGTTCAAAGTCGACGAGAATCTTCCAACAGAATACGTGTCGATCCTTCGTGGGGCAGGTTTCGAAGCTGATACGGTCTCCGACGAGAAACTCTCGGGTGCCAGCGATTCGGTGCTCTCCGAGCGTTGCTGCACGGAAGATCGCGTGTTGATGACGTTGGACTTGGATTTCGCGAATGTCCAAGCATACCCTCCAAAATCCCATCCCGGAATCGTGGTCTTTCGGCCTGAGTCCCAAGACAAGCCAACGCTTGTTGCACTTTTGAAGCACGTCGTCCCCGTCTTGCTGCAACTCTCGCCAAAGCATCAGCTTTGGGATTGTCGAGCCGGACCGCATCCGGTATCGCGAAGAATGACGCTCCGAAACCAGGGACCGCAATACTGATAAGGGCGAGGTCGGTGGTTCAAGTCCACCCAGGCCGCTCATCAATGAGTTACCGGGTGTTGTCCAGAAAACCTCAACCCCGGTAACTGCTGGTGCAGTACGCGCAGCCGGGTACGTAATCGAGCGTAGACCAGGAGAATGCGGACAGTTCACCGGCGATCCAAATTCCCATGTTGTTATCGGCCCACCGGAACCCATGACAAAAAAGGCTCAAACGCGTTGTGCCAGAAGAATCGCGGAGCACGACGCCACGACGATTCTGCCTGGTTGATTCGACGATTATTCGGCCAAGTTGGTGCAGAGCTTTTGCGTCTATTGCCAGCAATAGGAGAAGTAGTGGCGCCCGTCGGCATGAACTTGATCTCCTCGACAGAAACACCATTCGGCGGACGGTCCGCGAGATCCGACCGGAAATAATCGTCAATGCGGCGGCGTACACCGCGGTTGACGCTGCGGAAACTCAAAAGCTCTTTTTCGCATCCAACCCAGCGCATTTCTAGCAGAAGATCTGAAGCACGGAACCTTTGCCGAATTTGCCGACGCCAAAACCCTGAAGGACTCCAGTTACGGGACGTTCACTGTTACCTGAATGGAGTGCTGAATCGCAGGCGAAGACGTTCCTGTGACTGTGACTGTATAATTCTGTGAAGGATGTTGAACGGTCATGGTGCCACTCCCGCCACACCCCACTTGCACGAGGATGATCAGGAAGAAGCAGCAAACTGCGACGTACCTGAGGGCAGGTTCTTTCGTCCAACGGCAAAGGATCAGATTCATGGCGGTGAGAAGAATCAATGAGGCATATCGCGACTGAGAGAGGTGTCGGTCGATGGATGGCGCAATCATTGCTGCCGTCGACGGGACCGCTATCGTGAGCGTTGACGCGGATGATGGATTGGCGAAGGACACGGACGCAGGGTTAAGACCGCAGACCGGCAGGGGTGGGGGTCCGAAAACCGTACAGGAAAGTTCAATAGTTCCCACGGAGAGAACATTTTGAGGAGCGATTGTGATTACATCAGTTACTTGCGCTCCGGCGGCCGTAGTCAGTCTGCCGTAAGCAGCGGTCAACGAGAAGTCCGGCAAGAAAATCGTGTACGCTGCGGAAGCGATCAAGCTATTGGAAGTGCCCATGGCCACCGCAAAGGATTGGATGGTTTGGGACGAATTGACTGTAATCGGACCCTGATAAATTGCAGCTGAGGTGGTCGGAGTGGTACCGTCAGTGGTGTAGTAGATGGTGGCACCGGGGGTTGCATCGCTGATGGCGACGGTCTGACCAGGAGGATAGGCGCCAGCCGCTAGCGAGAATATGGGAGTGCCTGTCAGAACCGTGCCTGCGGTGGCCTGGTAGATCATGAAGATTGAGGTTGCGGTACTGCCGTACAGGTTCCCACTACCGTCCAGCAACAAAGCTCCACTGGGAGACGACCCGTCGGCTCCTCCAGTGAATCGATACAAGACAGTCTCGTTGCCACTCGGATCGATCTTGAACACAACACCACAGCCGGAAGAGCTGGAGCATGGTGGTTGGAGGTAGCCACCCTGAGAAGTGGCCCCATAGAAATTTCCAGCCGAGTCCAGCACGAGGGGCGACGTCGGATTTGCACCGTTCACGCCCCCCGTGAATGTAAAGAGTACCGTCTCGTTGCCACTGAGATCGAACTTGAGCACTTGACCGTAGTTTTGCGTGCCGGAGGTAGTTGTGTACGTAGTTGTGTACAGATTTCCGGAAGCGTCCATAAGCAAATTTCCGGCGTAGGTGTTATCCCCATCCGTTGAGAAATCGTGAAGCACCGTCTCATTGCCGCTCGGATCGATCTTGAAGAGCACGCCGCATCCCGGGACGAAGCTGAAGCAACCCATACCACCCGCAGCGGTAGTCCCATAAAGGTTTCCATCATTGTCCCGAAGCACAGCCTGAGGAGACGCGCCGTCCGCCTCACCAGTAAATTGATATAAGGTGGTCTCATTGCCGCTCAAATCCATTTTAAAGACCACACCGCACCCGGATGCGCTATCGCCCGCCCCCGACACAACACCCCCGCAGTGACCGACGCCACCGTAAGAAGTGCTCCCGTAAAGGTTGCCATCCGAAGCCAGGAGCAACGGTGAGGCGGGATATGCTCCGTCCGCTCCATTTGTGAAGTTATGGAGCACGGTCTCATTTCCTGCTGAATCCAATTTGAAGACTACACCACAGCCAACAATGATAGATGCAAGCACGCAATTGGACGCACCACCTTGGGTGGTTGTGCCGTAGAGATTGCCGGTTGAGTCCAAGATCAATGGTGCTTCCGGATATGCGCCGCTTGGTCCGCCTGGGAAGCTGTACAGGAGAGTTGCCTTACCCGTCGGATCCAGTTTGATTACTGCTCCCAGGGAGTCGACACCACCGGCATAAAGTCCATAAACGGTGAAGTAGAGATTCCCGCTCACGTCCTCAATTACGCTGCTAGGTGTGACTACATTATAAAGTGGGATAAGTTGACCAGGGGTCAACTGACCGGAAGCTGGGTTCGAGCCACTTGATCCACAACTCCTTGTGCATTGCGCGTGGATGGTGCTCGGAGAGCACACCAGCACAGAAAAGACCAAGAGAACAACTGAGTACGCCGAAGGATTCGAGGTCTTCATCATACCTTTGGGATACAGCGTTCTAGGGGCCTGAAACAGAAGGGACATCGAGTTCTGAGGCCGGAACCTGCTGGCCCAAAACTAATCAAAAATTGTACGCTTTCCTGCGCACGTCGAGGAATAAAAATTCACAACTACTATGCAACTACCTCTGGGAAATTGCGCTCGCGATTCACTCAAAATTTCTACTGAAGTCAAACTGCCTGCATGTTTCACGCCTAAACCTCAGCTCAAGGAACTGCCCCCCTCGTACTTCAGCAAGAATAGTTTGGTCTTCCTTTCACTCCCCCTCAGTAAGTCAGTAACCTTGTGCCGTTGTCCCGCCTGCTTCAAGCGCTTCACTTCTCCCCAAAATCTGATCTGAGAAACAGCACGCCGCGAAGCGGCGCAGGATTTGCATCTCTTACCTTTGCAGGACGAAGTCTCACTCAAGGAGATGCAGATGGAGGGTGTGCGCATGTGCTGCGGCGGGAGTGTCGGATCATCAGAAAAACAGGATGCTGAGAAGAGACGTTTCTGGCAGAGGATGATCGGGGAGGCTGCCCGGAGCGACATATCGATCGGGGAGATTTGCCGGCAACTCCGGCTCGAGGAGGCTGTTCTATTGGCGGCAACGCAAGCTGCCGGCAGGTCGGGAAGAACAGAAGATAGCGAACCCCGGCGTTGCTGGAGGGGGCGAGCTTCGCTCTCGGCAGTGAGGGGGATGCAGGCCTGCCGAGCGATCTGGATCTAGCGGTAGTTTACTGCCGGCGGAGTCGATAGATTTCTAAGAGTTCCTTTTTGTGCAGTTTATAGTGTGGGTTTGGTATTACCCACGGTGGGTAATCTGCAGCTCGTCCAGCTTCAGTGCCTTGGCCAACGCCTGCTGCGCCAAAGTTTGTTTCGAGAGCACATAGGCAGCGCGAGGGAAACCTTTCTCGCCTTGCCGTGGGTAGAGCAGAACGAACTGCTGTATCCGTTGCAACTCTTCAATGAGTTGCTCCATCGAAAGATCACTCCAAGCGGCTTTGGCCTGGCGATGCACATACTGCAACAGAGAGATGCCCAGCATGCAGTAAAACGCATGGATGCGGATCTTGCGGTCGGTCCAGTGATGCATTGGTCCCCAAGCGAGCCACTCTCCGTCTTTCAGGCCGCGGAAGACGCGCTCGACTTGTTGCTGGCCGTCATAACCGGTTACAACTTGTTCCGCCGTCCAGTCCATGCGGTTGGTGAGCAGCACCGTGCGGCCTAAGCGACGACCGAGCAGGCGCTCAAACGCGGCCTGATCGAAATCAAACTGAAGCCGCCAATAGCCGTCGCGAGATTCCAATTGATAGCGAATTAAGTCCGCCAGGAATTGGCCGGAAAGCCACGTCTGAATCTTGCGCGTGATACCTTCCTCGGTCCAACGCGAACGAGGTTTATTCAATTCTTTCGAGAAACGTCGCAGGGACTGCAGCGTGCGGCTGATGCTGGTGGTCACGCTGTGCAGTTGCTCGGCGGCAAAAGGCGCCGAATACTTCACCACCGCGAGATATTCCTGGCCGTGCACCAGCAGCTTCTCGGCCACAGCTCGCACACCGGGCTGTTCGGCGCTGCACGGCGGCAGCTCTTCAGTGGCGCGCTCGCGTAACTCCGGCGGCGCTTGATTCCAGGGCAGGGCGGAAATCCATCCCACCCCCGCCTCTTGCAGTTGCACGGTGTTGTCCAGGGCGGCCGTGCCCTTGTCAAAGACCAGCGTGACTGTGTCGCGGGTCAGCTGATTTTGATCCAGCAGTCGCAGGATGCGTGCCAACGCGACGGAGAACTCTTCGACATCGGCTACGTTGCCCGGGTACACGTGGTGGCATAGGCTCAACCCGCTCTCTCCGTCCAGAACATAACTTAGGCCTATTTGGCGCAAGTTGTGGCGACCTTGTTTGTTGTGTCCGCGCTGCGCCAGGTGGTTCCGCGTGTTGGTGCTAGCAATGTAGGTGTAGAAGTTGGTGGTATCGTAGGCCAGTAGTCGACGGCCGACCAGGTGCTTCTCTTTCCACAGACCAAGTAAACGCAAGTGCGCTTGATCGAGGGGATCCTCCGCATGAGTCAGAGTCTCACTGGACTCCGGAAGAATCTGTTCGAAGGCATCCCAGAAGGCTTGTGAGGTAAAGCGCTCGGAAGGGAAACCCCACTCGGAAGCAAGGAGGGTCCGCTCGTACCAGCTACTGACTTCGGTTTTCGGACCGGGATCACAGATGCGGTGAATGGCCGCGAGCAGGAGATAGTGACCGGGAGCGGGTCCGGAACGCGGAGCAGGCCACAGGGATTCGAGCAGCGGCCACACGCCGGACTGTTTGGCAGCCAGCCACAAGGCGCCGGGGAGGCCGAAGTCTCGCAACGTGGCGGAGAGGGGAACCGGGGCGGACTTTTGCTCGATGAGTTCGGCGACTTTTTCGGCGGTGCCGAGATAGGCCTGATGAACGATGCGGGGTTTGCCGTCGACGCGAGCGCTTTCGACGAGGTAGTAGTAGAGGCGGTTGCCCTTTTTCTTTTTGATGAGGCTCGCCATCAAGGGTAATACATAAACAAGCTAGCAATCATTGTCAAGCATAAAATGCGACAAATATCAGAAGTGTAAGCCTGAAAATAGGGGGTAATACATAATCCAAGAGGAGAAAACCCGTTTAAGTTCTACGGAGGGAATGATTTAGTGAAAATGCGCAAGGCTTCGGGAGGGCACTCGCAGTAAACTCCCGCTAGTGCTTCGGGACGGACCCCGGCTGCGCATCAGCCAGCGCGTGGAGGAGCCAACCTTGCGAGGGGTATTTGGAGCCCTGGAGCCATAAGGGAGTAAAGAAGGATGCTGACTTTTCTGGCGGGAATCAAAGTGCACCTGTGCACGGTGGTGTGCGACCTGCGTCGCTCCTTGGGCGGGTTATCGGTGATGGGGGAACACGTAATTCGCTGCGACCCCTGCTCCGGTCACGCCCTGGTGTTCTATAACCGCCGCAGTGACCGAGTGAAGAGCTTGTACTGGGATAGGGATGGTTGGGCGAGCTGGTATTAGCGGCTGGAAGCGGGTACTTTTCAGTTTCCCTTTGCGGACACAGGGCGAAAGGAAATTGCGGTCTAGGAATGGGGGCTGCTAGGATAAACCCGCATAGAGGCTGCCCGGGCCTTTTCCGAGCTGTAAACGAAATGAATCCACCTAGTTGTCCATCCAATACTCGAAGCATGTTATAGCAGCAACCGACGTGAGTGCAAACGTGAAGCTTGTGCCAGCGGTCCGGCCAGACGGAAGAGGATTGGCAACCGTCGCGCTGCAGGTTGGCGAAGACGGTATGCCGGTATTGTCCGTAATCTGCTGTATGTGAATCCGGCTGCTGTTTGTTACGGCGGTTGTGTTGACCATATAAGTGGTCTGGCTCGACGGAACGGCAAAAACTCCCACTGGAGCCGACCCACAATCAGCAGGAGAAGCCATGTTTTGCACGCAATTCGTCACCGTACCGATGGTCAGGAAATTCGTTGACCCGGTGTAATTCGTGTCCTTGACGCCGGTGTTTGCGTTTGTGATATCTATCTTCGTGGTGGCTGTGCCGTTGTCCGTAAACGTGCCATCGCCGTAGTTGTTGTAGCTGAGCCCGAGAAGGGTTGTATTAATCGCTCCCGAATCAAGGGCAATGCTGTTGTAAAGCCCTCCAATGATGCGTGTCCTCGATGCGGTAGAGAGAATGTGAGTGAGCGACAAGCTGACGCCGCCGATGATCGTGATCTGCGATCCGCTGTTCTCGAGGTCCGAAGTTGTATTGCTCTCCAAGTCCATGTTGTCGATCTCATCTTCGTCGCAGGCAGTCGAGAGTGTGATCCCTTTGTCGTTCTGCTCGGAAGTCCCCGTACTAATTTTACAGATAGTACAATAGTTCATAACGATGCCGGTGCCGGAAACTCCTTCGCAGATAGGATGATCTACCTGAGCGCCCGTAGTCCTGAGGTCCGCGGTTCCGTCGAAGTAAAGGCAGCTCTGAGGCTGAACCGTGAAGACTTGTTCGTTGAAGGATGTGTGCTCATCGTTGAATTGGTCCATCACAGCGTAATTCGTGTAGATCCCCGAAGTCGTAATGTTAATGAGGTTGTTGTGTGAAAAATCTGAGTGATGAACGCCACGGAGACGGATGCCATATTGAACGTTTGCATTGCCTGAAATTGTGCAGCCGTTGATGCTCACCTCGTCCAATTGGTTTGGGCCATTCGTCGATGCCGTCCCGACGTCGATGACCGCGGCTATTGCGGAACTTCCTGTGTAGCTGATGACCGTCGAGCCTATCCCCGAGCACAGCAGATGCTGGCCGCTCGCCGTTATAGTAATCGTCGACGCCGAGGACCAAATCCCTGGCGGAACGAAAATCACGCCGGTAGCGCCGTTCAAAGCTGTGATGGCGGCCTGGATACTCGTATAGCAGCCCCCCAAGCTGAGGTAAATTTGCCCATCCATCTCACAAGGATTGTCAGTCGTCAAACTTTCACCGAGTGCATTCAGGTTTGTTGTCGTGAGACTTCCCATCGGACGATTCAACGCCGTGGGAATCCCCTCGCTCTCCGTGTGCGGGTCGAATGGCCGTCCAGCGCTGACGGTGGTCGTAAAATCATGATCGCCCGCTGGAACCCAGGCAACCCAACTGCCCCGTGAATCGGTTGTGCCGACGCAGGAATCTGTCTCGACAAGAGTTACCTGCGTCGAAGGCGGGCAAGAGGTTCCGGGCGTTTTGACCGTGTCCGCGGTTGCTTTATGGCTGCAAGGGACACTGTTTCCCGGAAAGTTGCAAAAGGCCACTACCGAAGCTGACCGAACGGTTCTGAGGTTTGTCAAGCCAGGAATGGTTGTCGCAAGCCGTTTCTGGGTAATGGTAGACTCAAACGGAGACCCCTGCCCCGTGGCATTCGGTGCCAAAAACGCCAGAGCGAACAGAAGAAACGCTAGAGTACTAAGTTTGACCCTGCTAGACATCCTCTTGCCCCCTTAATTGCTACTCACACGACCGCGTGTAGTTCTCGAGCCTTGGGCCCGCGACTAGCTCTAATTCAAGAATAAAACTTTGACCGGAATGCCCGCGCCGCCACTTAAAGCCTTAATACGGTGCTTCATCTAGTGGCCAACGCGGGTCTACCGCCAGGCCCGGAGATACCGCGCGGCGTCGTTCTGTGGGAGGTCCAGAGTGTAGACGACCGCATCTCCAGGAGAATTCGAGGCCAACGGTAGTGTTGTTCTTCCTTCAAACATGCCGACCGAAGTTCGAGGGGCTGGGAACCGGACGATGCCGACAAAAGAGTCTGTCTCAAAAATCGTGGCGCTCCTGAATGGTTTCCGTCAAGGTCTCGAAGCTCGGCTGGTCTTGCGGTTACGCCCGGAAAAGCTGTGTGAGTTCGACTGAGGAAATTCCGGTCCGGTCCTGCGCTTGAATCCTCTCCGCACGCCGGGACGTGCAGAGCCATTTGCATAAATTCGGTAGGTTGTTCGTTCCCAAGGACTTGAATTGGGCTGCGCAGTGGCTTCCGGACATTTTTGAGAAGGTTCACGGTACGCCCCGTTCGCGTATCGGCACAGAAGGCCGAAGAATAGGGGACGCACCAAGGGCCTCCAGACCCTTCTGAACTCTTGTGGTTCTCCATTCACAGTTTTCCCGACGTATTCAGCTTGATGGATCACGTGAGCCGTTGCCAAAATTTTGCGATCTGATCGATGGCTTGCATGGGCTCCATAATTCCGTTCCGGGTGCGGAAATCTTCGACCGCTGCTCTGCAATTCGCCAAAGCATAATCATCAATGATCACATATCCTCCCAGGGATAGTTTCGGATATAAGTGGGTGAGCGCATCCATGGTGGATTCATACATATCACCGTCGAGGCGCAGTACCGCAAGGCGCTCAATCGGCGCCTCAGGAAGCACGTCGCGGAACCAGCCGACTAGGAATCGCACCTGTCCGTCCAGTAGACTATAGCGCCTGAAGTTTTCTTTAACCTCTTCGACTGAAACTGCTAACGTGGCAACCTTCCACAGCGTATCGCCTGCATCCGCGGGGTACTTTTTCGCATTCGGTTTCGGGAGCCCCTGGAAGGAGTCGGCTAACCAAACTAGCCTCTCTTGATCACGATAGGCTTTCAATACTGCCCGCATGAAGATCGACGCTCCTCCTCGCCATACGCCGGTCTCAATCAGATCTCCCGGTATGCCTTGACGAATTACGTCAGTAATACATGCCTCAAGGTTGTTCAGGCGCTTGAGACCAATCATTGTCTCTGCCTCAAACGGCCAATCGAGTCCTTCTTGCCGTGCCTCGGGATCCGCGGGCACTCGCTGAACAATATCCACTCGGAAATGTGCGAGTAAGGGTTGAAGCCATCGCCAGGCTATTCTTCGCGGCAAAGTCTTCGGCCGCATAATCCGTGAGTATTTTTCAGGAAAAAGGAGTCGTGTGAGGCACTTCTTCATGAGATCTAGATAGAGCTCTTGGGGTGACTGACCATCGTCGGCTCTTTCTTTCTCACCGCACATCTGGGGTCTCATTGTTTCGATCGAGAAAGTTCTGGATGCGAACATGCGGCAGGCTCAAGGAACCCTTCGAGTCTTTTTAAACCGTCGTGCGTACCCATGTCGTAATAAGGTACGTCCGTCTCGTACGCCCATAAGGACCTCCTGGCGGTCAGCTCTGGAAAAAGGTCATTCTCAAGGGAATAGGCTTGCGATTCCGGAATAATGTGCAAGATACGATTGCTGAAAATCACTGCGCCAGCGTGGATATGGGTTAGGTGTTCGCATTTCGGGTCATTATCGATCACTTTCATGTCAGGGGAAACTGCGAGATTGCGCTTCGAAGGAAATTCGTCATTCTTGGATGCAACGACAAGGCCACACGGTCGCACGCTTAGAAAACAATTAATCGGGTCGCGGTAATCTATTGGCAAATAAGTATCTCCGTTCAACAATAGAAAGTTGCTCTGCAACTTGGGCCGGGCTAGTCTTAACGCGCCGCCCGTCCCTAGGGGTGCCTTTTCATGCGAATACGATATGCGAACGGCGTACTTCGATCCGTCACCAAAGAACTCTCTGATCTGTTCAGCTCGATAGCCAACCAGCAGAAGAATGTCTTCAATTCCTTGATTCCTCAAAAGAAGAATCTGGTGTTCCAGGAAAGGTCTGCCTCCAACTGGAACCATCGCTTTAGGAATGTGTTCTGTGAACGGTCGCAGGCGGGTCCCAAGTCCGCCGGCAAGAATCACTGCTTGCAAGAGCAACTTCCTTTGACTTGCTTAATGCAATGAGTTAGCCGATCAAAGATCATGGCTTTTTGAATCCCATTCTAAAATTTGGGTGACAGCCGCTCGAAGACTTTCAGCGGCAATGTCAGGCCGAGTCTCAAGCATTTCCGAAGGCGGAAGATCGACGATTTGTGCTGTCTTACAGCCTGCGGTGAACCCCGCCTGGATGTCACTCGGAGAGTCTCCAACGATCCAGCTATCGGCCAAATTGAGATTGTATTCCCTGGCAGCCTGAAACAACATTCCCGGTTTAGGTTTTCGGCATTGGCAGTTTACTTCGACGTCGTGTGGACAGCAATAAATCTCGGTAATGCTCGCACCAGCATTCACAAATTCTTGTCTCATCCGTCTGTGAATTTCATTTAAGTCCGCTTGCCGAATTTTCCCGGTCGACACGCCCCGTTGATTGGTAACAACGAAGATAAGATAACCGGCTCGATCGAGAGCCACGGCGGCGTCGAGAGCTCCTTGTAGGATCTCGACCTCGAGCCAATTCGTTATGTACTCCCCGTCGGCCGCTTTACGGTTAATAACACCGTCACGGTCAAGAAAGACTGCCTTCATAAAAAAGAACTTCTTCGATGATCTCACAAAGAATATGCCCGGTAAGGATGTGTGATTCTTGGATTCTCGGAGTCTGCACGGAAGGAATACAGATGCAGTAGTCTACCGCACCTTTCAGCTTACCTCCGCTCTTACCGGTCATGCCAATTGTCAGCAATTCTCGCTCACGGCCTACTTGCATGGCGTTTAAAACGTTTGGCGAATTGCCGCTTGTACTGATTCCGACAGCGACATCACCTTTATTTGACAATGCCTGCAACTGCCGTGCAAAAACCATCTCGTATGAATAGTCGTTGGCTATCGCCGTTATCGCAGATGAGTTCACAGTCAAGGCAATTCCCGGAAGTCCTGGCCGATCTCGCAGATAGCGCCCAGTCAGTTCAGCTCCGAGATGCTGCGCATCCGCTGCACTTCCACCGTTGCCAAAATAGAAGATCCTATTCCCTTTTTGGAGGGCTTCCGCCATCCGATGACCAACGGTAATGATGAGTGCGTGAAACTCTTGATCCTGTAGAAGCCTACTCTTCACATCCAGGCTGTCTTGGATACTCCTAACGACCCGTTGCTCAAAGTCCGGACTTTGCTTCA
This sequence comes from uncultured Acidobacteriota bacterium, assembly GCA_963767755.1. GTDB lineage: Bacteria > Acidobacteriota > Terriglobia > Acidiferrales > UBA7541 > Acidiferrum. The sequence goes on from CAVYFO010000041.1 coordinate 38,249, forward strand.
TGCACCCTCCAGGTCTGCATGCCATTCCTTTCAAAAGCAAATTCGGATGGAACCGCGCCCAATTTCCTAAGCCGCTCCGCAACGCGGTGCTTCTTGTCGAATAGACAGTACAACAACAAATAACCTCCACCGCCGGCACCTGTGATTTTTCCACCTATTGCGCCGTGATTGCGTGCTTCCTCATAAATCTCATCTATTCGTGAGTTGCTAATGCGGGGCGAGATCTTCTTTTTCGACTCCCAAGCCGTGTGCAGCAAATCCCCGAAATCGTCGAGCCTGCCGCGGAGGAGTGCATTTTTCATTTCGATCGCAAGGTGCTTCTGCTGGTCAAGAGCCCCTATCGTGTCGTTATCGTGCGCCTCGAACCTCGCAGTTTGATCCCTGATAATTTCATCCGAGCGGCGTGTATTTCCCGTATAGCAAAGCAACAAATTGTGCTCAAGTTCGTTCATCGTATCGTTGCCTACCCGGAGTGGATTCACGATGACTCGATCCTTCAGAAACTCGATGAAGTTAACGCCTCCGAATGTGGCTGCGTACTGATCCTGCAAGCCACCTTTTATTTCGAGATCTTCCCGTTCGATAATATAAGCGAGGTCCGCTATCTCGTACGGGGTTAGAGGGAGATTCTTAAACTCTTTGACCAGCCCCACTAAAGCAACCATCAAAGCAGAGGAAGATCCTAAACCCGAACCCGGTGGGGCATCACAATGGAGAAAGACCTCGAAACCATTCGAATTATTTGCCCCGAGTCTCTTGATCGCCGCTTTCACCAGATCGAGCTCTCCATTGAGAACCATTTCACTGGATACCGTATAGTCGAGACATATTCCTAAATCGGCGGATTCCAGTTTGATCTTTGCATCCTGACGAGGTCGCAGGCTACCCCAGGCGAAGCTATCGATGGTCGCATTCAGAATGCAACCACCTTCCCTCTCAGGATATGGGGGCACATCGGTCCCCCCACCGGCGAAGCTAATACGGAGTGGTGCTTTCGATCGTATGGTAAGCACGTAGAATCTTTCTTGGATCTTAAGTTTTTCTTAATGGCAGGGCAATCTTCCTTACATCGCCGAATTAATTTATTTCAACAAGCAGAGAGAGATTACCTTTCATTTAAAGTGGGAAGGGCCGCGTCGATTGTCTTCGCTTCCACGGCGACCCATTCAGGACCTTCCTCGTTGATGCCTTATGCCGTCGATTTGCCTATTTCCGCTTGAGGTACTCTCGGATGTGCCGCCCCATCAGCGATAAGCAGTGGTCGGACCTCTTGTTTTGGCCGGCGGATGTAGCTAGTTTTTGTCGCGAAACTCTCATTTTGGCAACACAAATCGTTGCGTAACAGAGATTTCGAGGATTTACCGTCACCAGTTGAGGCGAGTGCGGACCACGGGACCTGCAGTTTTTCAGGATCGAGTGAAGACTGCGGTTTAAGAAAAATACGCCAGCGCTACCACGAAGAGATTAAGAGAAAGCAGAACGATAGTGTTACGCTGCTTTTCGTTTGGGACGCGTTCGTTTGGTTAGCAAAGCAGCAATTCGCATCAGTTGTTGGCAAGCTCAGCCGCACGTACCAACCATTCAAAGCGCTGGTGACGCTCGACGAGACAGCGCTTCATGTCGCGGCCACGGAACAGCACCGAGATGCGCCCTTCGATGCCGGCTCGAAAGCGCTGCCCTTCCCTGAAAGCAGGACTCCTCTCGTACGTTCCGCGCTTTGCAGTTTGCTTCCCGCCACGCTGCGGAATGCACACCACTTTGACACCGTTTCGCTTGCACGGTTTCACATTCGTCTCGCTGACAAAGCCGTGATCGGAACCGTACAATTCTGGGGCGTGGCCGAACACTTCCTTGTGGCGTTCCCAAGAAGGTTCCACTTGTTGATCATCGCCAGGATTCCTCTTCAACACTTTGTAATGTGTGATCAGCCCTTGGGTGCTTTCTGCGAGGAAAACCTTGTCGCCGAACTCCATCGGTGTTTGCACTTTACCGCGCTTGATCAGATCGGTGTGGGTTTCAAAGATGGAATTGATCTTCTCGGCGGCGGGAAGTTGTTCTTCTTGGAGCACGCGACGGCGCGCTGTACGATCTCCCTTAGAAGCTGGCCGTCCTTCCCAGACAGCAGGATTACTGGTTTCATTTCAAAGGACGTCCAGGCCTCAATTCTTGAGGAGCTTGAGCACGCATGGAAGCCTTCTCGTCTCTATCAGAAACAATCGCACGGGAAATGCCCCTGTATACTTCCTGATGGAAGCACATAGCCAATGAAGTTGGAACCAATGAACTCCGCATCGCCCATTACTTAAATCTTCATTCGCTCACTTTCCGAGCGGCAACCGTGGTAGCGCCAACTTCATCACTAATTTTATTGGCTCCCGTTTTGGCCACAAGATTATTGGCCCGAAGAAGTGATTCGAATGTCCCGGCGTCGGTCCACCAGCCTTCGAGAGCTTCGTAAGTCAAACTTCCTTCCTGAACATAAAAGTTGTTGACGTCCGTAATTTCCATCTCTCCGCGACCAGAAGGTTTCAAGCGCCGAATTTTCTCGAATACAGTGCAATCGTACAAATAGACTCCGATTACCGCATAATTGGACTTCGGCATTCTGGGTTTTTCCTCGATGCCGACAACATAACTTCCTTTGATCTCTGCGACTCCAAATCTCTCGGCATCCGGAACTTCCTTCAAAAGAATTTTAGCCCCGTATTTTTGTCGCTCGAATGCCTCGACAGCTCTACAAATATTCATTTCGATAATGTTGTCGCCCAGTACGACGCAGACCGGATTACCCTCAGCGAAATCTTCCGCCAAGCAAAGTGCTTCTGCGATTCCACCTTCGCCCTCCTGGTAGGTGTAGTTCAGATGTTTCAAGCCAAAATCTCGCCCATTTCCAAGTAGCCGCAGAAAGTCGCCGGCGTTTTTCCCACCGGTCACCAAAAGGATTTCCCGAATACCTGCGTTGACGAGCGTCTGGATTGGATAGTACACCATCGGTTTGTCATACACGGGAAGTAAGTGCTTATTTGTGACCTTCGTGAGTGGATTGAGCCGACTTCCCGTTCCGCCCGCAAGCACAACACCCTTCATATCGACTCCTTATGGTCTTGATGGTCTTGATGTGGTTGGAGATTCAGCATTCGAGCAATGTCCCGCATGAACCAGCGTACAAACCGACAGATTGTCGAACCTTCCGGTTGAATGAGCTTTTATTTGTGCCTTCAATCCGCCATGGCTCCGACCACGATCGCATGAGTCTTTCTATTTACCCTGTCATCCCCAATCTCCCCCAATTCTTCCAGACGAGTTGTGGAGCGCTCGATCGCTCCACAGAGAGAGCTGCGGAACCCATCGTTCAACATATTTAGGTCGAGGAGTAAGGGATTCTCACTGGACATGCGGATCAAAGAAATGTATCCCCACCGATTCCTTGAGTCGGCAATCAATTCTAGTTTCAGTTCCCAGGGTGTTTCGGCAATTTCGCGCTCGAACCAGGAAAAGAGCAAAGTGCCATCGGGCAAATAGTGCATGGGCTGCAGGTTGGAAGAGCAAGAACGATTCTTGCCCGACGGGAGAAAACGGACTGCGTCAAATCCGATCGGTCCAAGCGTATCCCGTAGAATCCGGCACATCGAGCCGAGATCGTGGCATTCGTTCAGCCTTTCCGCCGCCCGACGGATGGCCACATGGTTGGCCAAGATTTGGCGACGCCGGGTCACGCGTTGCAGCACCGAGAGCAGCTCTGCAAATTCCTGATAGCGCAATTGCTGCACTCCCAGAAAAATCCCAATTCCCGCGACTGCAAGTACCAGCGCGATGGCTCTTCGCTGCTGAAGCAAGACCAAGCTCAAGAATCCAAATCCAGCCGTTACTGCGTAGAGACTTAGTACGGCATCTCGCTGAGACAGCCCGAGCTTGAGTAGTTTATGGTGAATATGATTCTTGTCGCCCTCAAACAAAGGTTTTCCTGCGAGAAAACGGCGCACAACCGCAAGGGCAACATCGACCACAGGTAAGCCCAGCGATACGAGAGGAATCGCTACCGCGACAATTGTCGGCGCTTTCTGCGATCCGGCAAGGGCCAGCGCCGCCAGCATGAATCCGATGAATAAACTTCCGGAGTCACCGAGAAAGATGGACGCTGGGTGGAAGTTGAATCGCAAGAAACCTAACGTCGCCCCCGCCAACGTGATCGTCAGAAAGGCTACAAGGGGGTTTGGCACAACGAGTGACATAACAAGAACAATCGCGGTGGAGAACAGCGCTGATCCTGCAGCCAATCCGTCCAGTCCATCGATAAGATTGAAGGCGTTTGTAATCAACAAGACCCACAGGATGGTCAAGGGCAGGCAATACATCCAGCCAAGTACTCGGCCGCCATGAATCAGTCCCAGATGGTGAATCCCGTAGCCTCCCGCATAGAGCCAGATCGCCGCGACGGTCTGGATTGCGAATTTCCAGTATGGATTCAACGTGCGCAGATCGTCGAATAAGCCCAGGAGGAAAACGACAAGTGCTGGTCCAAGGAGCCCCACGATGGCCTCTGCGTGCAGTGGCGACGCGATTGCCAGCAGGCGGTAAACCACCATGGCCAGGATCACCACACTCATGAATGAAACGTAGATGGCCACCCCGCCGAGTCTTGGAACAGGAATGGTGTGCATGTGCCTGTCTGACATCGGGACGTGGGTCCACCCTCTTGCGTTTGCAACCCCCCGAACATACCGGGTGGAAACAAGAGATAGAAACAGACAGCTCAGAAACGCTAGAAGATAAACCATGAGCTCAAGTATTCGTTGCCATCAGGTTCGAGAATAAATGCACGCTAAATTAGAACACATTGGGTGATCGCGGAGATTCTCTTTCATCTATTGGTTAACATCTCCAATATTCCGTCACGAGAATTCCCATCGAAGCGCCATCGGCCATTCATGAGTTCTACATATATATCGAGCATTTGACGGGTGATTCTCGCCTCGGAGAACTCCGCTGCCGCTCGCTGGCGTCCCAACACACCCATTTGCTGTCTCCGGGAACTGTCCTGTAATAGCTCCTGAATGGCGTCGGCAAGCGCGCGTGAGTCTCTAATCGGAACCAGAAGACCGTTCTCACCGTGTTTAACCACATAGGAGCAGCCGGGTGCGTTCGTGGTCACAATCGCTCTCCCACATGCTCCCGCTTCGAGCAAGACCTTAGGTAGGCCCTCACGGTAGGATGGCAAACAAACCAAATGCGATCTGCAAATAATAGTCGGCATGTCCGTCTGCTGGCCCCACCACTCGACATTTCCCGTTTCTGCCCACCGCCTGAGTTGACTTTCGGGAATGCAGCCCGCATTATCCGGATCCGGCGCTCCGACAAGCACCATGCGCGCCACAACACCCCGTTTACGTAACTCTTTCGCGGCCTCCACGAATTCGCGTACGCCTTTCTCCCATAACATCCTCCCCGGCAAAATAACGAGAAACTCACCTTTCGGTTCGGGGCAAGGCACAAATTGTTCCGTGTTAATGCCAAAACCTGGGATGAGAATGTTTTTCTCCGGGGCCACAATTCTCTTCTCCAGTAGCAAATCTCGGTCGTCATCGTTCTGGACGATGACTCTTCCGTTTGCCGCTCCGAAACACAGAGCCAGTACCTTGATGAGTAAGCTCTGCAGGACTTTGCTAAGTAGATTGGTTCTGGTGAAGACAGGGCCCAAGCCAGTTACCGTGTTGACAGCCGGGATACATCCGCACAAGCGAGCAGCGAGAGCCCCGTAAACAATCGGCTTCAGTGCAATATGGTGAACCAAGTCTGGTCGCTCGTCCCGATACGTTCTTAACACCTGGAAGAAACTACGGAGCTCCCGAATAGGGTTCAGACTTTTTCTCGAAATGCTCCAGGCGATCACCCTGAAGCCCTCTTTCTCCAGAAGCGAACAGTGCTCTCCAGGCCGCGTCATGATGACAACATCGGCGCCTCCCGCCTTTGCGACGCGTACCAACGTCAATCGATGAGACCAAAAGGAGGAATCATCGGTAGTCAGAAAAAGTAGTTTCATATTCGGATAAGATCGACTTCGTCTGCGCAATACGCCAACGGGTGTTCTCCTACGACGCCATCACCGCTCTGCTGCGAATTGCTTCTTCCTACCAGCTCTCAATTCGAGCTGTTCGACGTATGGCATCTTGTTCGGCATCACTTTGGGGCAGGGGTGATGCAGCTCATTCCGGAACTTACAAACACCCCCGAAAACTCAGAGGATCTACAGCGGTGCTGCCTTTGTCATCGTTACTTCTCTGGGGCTAACAGGGCAGGAAGATCGACGAGCTGATCTATGCTGGAAAAACCAGTCCTGGAAGACCAATACGTCCCAAAGTAAGTACTGCCAATTGCGGTTGCCGGAGAGATGCTCGCACCATTTTTTGCGGATGGGTTGGACATCAAACAGACCGTGGCCCGACAAACTCTGTTCCGAGAGCAGGCTTTCGGCCCAATTTCGCAACGGACCCCTTAACCAACGGCCAATAGGCACACCGAACCCCATCTTGGGCCGTTTCAGGAACTCGGCTGGGACATATTTCTGAAGGACTTGACGCAGGATCCACTTTTTCTCACCTTTGTGGATCTTTACGCGGAGTGGCAGTTTCCAGGCAAATTCGACAATCCTGTGATCCAAGAGGGGAACTCGCGCTTCCAGGCTGACGGCCATGCTCGCACGATCCAGTTTGGTAAGAATGTCGTCAGGCAGATAGTTGACCAAATCCGTCAGCATCATGACTTCCTCGATGGTCGAATTTGTGGATAGAACAGCGATGCGTTCCTGAACCGTATTCGGCTCGCGGGAGCCGAGAACAACATCGGAGGGGCTGTCCCAGTGAGAGAGCGCGCGGTAGTAAAGTGCCTGGGGGCTGCCGCATGAAAAGAAGGTGGCAAGTTTATTTGCCTTGTCACCCGGAGCTCCATAGTGAAGTGTTTTGGGCAGCAGCGGACGGAGCACGCGAAAAAAAGTGTTCATGCTGTCCGGAGGGACTGCTTGGAGCATAAACGCTGCCAAGCCCCGAATGGGCCCGGGTATGGGACGCAGGAAATTCCAAACGCGCGTGACCAGAGCATGGCGATTGTAGCCCCCAAAGAGTTCGTCTCCGCCGTCACCCGAAAGGCTCACCGTGACGTCGCGGCGAGCCAGCTTCGAAACAAGATAGGTTGGAAGTTGCGAGGAATCCGAGAATGGCTCATCGTACATCGCAGGTAGCATGGGAACTACATCTAGAACTTCTTTCGAGTTGAGATAGAGCTCGCTGTGATCCGTCCCGAGATGATTCGCGACTCTTTTGGCTTCGATGGCTTCGTTGTAGCCCTCTTCATGGAACCCGATCGTGAAAGTCTTTATGGGTCGCGGACTCTGTGCCTGCATCAAGGCGACAACGGTGGTGGAATCAACGCCGCCAGAAAGGAATGCACCGAGGGGAACGTCGGAAATCATGCGAAGCCGCACCGCTCGAAGGAGAAGCTGATGCAGCTGCTCGACTGCCTCTCTATCACTGACTTTCAGTGGCGATTGCTGTCCTCTCCGAGCAACTTCCTCCGCGCACCAATAGCGCAGAATTTGCGGGGGGGCGGTCGCAGCGTCGAGCCTCAAGATGCAACCCGGTTCGAGCTTATGGAGTCCTTTGTAGATGCAGTAGGGTGAGGGCACATAGTTGTGCCGCAGATAGAGAGCAAGCGCGTCGCGGTCGATTTCTCCGTCGAAGCCAGGATGCTGCCAAATGGCTTTGAGCTCCGATGCGAAGATGAAGGCGTTGCCTGCACGGCCATAGTAGAGTGGCTTGATTCCGAGGCGGTCTCGAACAAGATGAAGTCTTCTTTCTTGGCGATCCCAGAGCGCAAAGGCAAACATGCCGACGAAGCGCTGAACCGCACCGTCGACGTCCCAGCGCTCGAACGCCTCAAGCATGACTTCCGTGTCCGAACGTCCACGCCATTCGTGCGCGCCGAGCTCAGCACGTATTTCTTCAAAATTGTAGATCTCGCCGTTGAAGACGATCACGTAACGGCCCGAAGCGGAATGCATCGGTTGATGACCTTCTCGCGAGAGGTCAAGAATCGACAGTCTCCGAAATGCCAAACCGATTCCGGCTCCAAAGTCGTGGAAGATGCCGGAGTCGTCAGGGCCGCGATGGGCAAGGGCCGCGCCCATTCGATTTAGAACATCGAGCGGGTCCTCAATAATATCTTTTGTGTGCCAATAGCCAGCTATGCCGCACATAGGAACTAGAAGTGCACTCCCTGATTGTCATTGAGAAAAACCCGTGAAGGTTCGAGAGGCTTCTGCTACAAGACTCTCCCCAGTGCTTGCGTACAGTAAGGCGTTTCGGAGCCCGAAAAGGCGAAAGCAGGAAACTTGCATGCTCGAATGGTCGAAGTCTTCGGCAAAGAATGTGGCAAATTCACCGAGAATATTCTAAGCACAGCCGCGCTCCAGTAGCTCTTTGCAAAACATTTTTCGTTCATCATCGCAGTAAGAAGCCTGAGAGAGCATTGGACACGGGGTGCGGCAGCTGGAGATAGGATGCGCTCGTTGCGCCTCTGGTCGGCGAACTTGTCGCTAGAGACCAAAGCCCCGAAACGCACGATGGCACAATGGATGCGAAGTCAACGTATCGTTCGTGGGATGCGGCCCGGAAGCTCTTCCGTTCTCAAATGACCTTTTTGATCTCATCTTCTTGCTCGGTGTCCTGCACCTTCTGCCGGATCGTCGGACAACCACTGAGAGTTCTGCTGTTAACTCCACGCTTCCGTCATGGTTTCGGAGATTGTGGGGAGGACTGGAACCCGAAGTGTTCGCTTTTTCCAATCTCTCCAGAACAGCAGTCAATCGCACTTCTCAAACCGTCCACCGCGCCCCTCAGCAAACACTTGATTCGCTCCCATTTGCTGTCTCTGACCAAGAGAATCAGCCCGAATTCCAGCAAAAGCCTATAGGCCACAACTGCATAGTAAAGTGGATGGTTGCGCGACCGTCGGATCGCCAGGATCAGATTTCTGGCATTGTAGTATGTTCGCCACGCTGGTTTGTCCACCGTCCTGCCGAACCAAACCTTCTTATACTGATAGTTATCGGGATATATGGCATCGCAAATAATGACCTGCCGGTACCCGAAGCTCGAGAGCCTCCATCCGTACTCGAGATCCTCCCATGCCATCCACATGGAACTCCATGGCAGGATGCCTCGCTTCACAGGTTCCATCGAGTATAAAGCTCCATTGCTGCTGCTCCAGAACACGTCGATCAGCGATTCGGAAGGCCGTGACGAAACGAGCTTGGCAGGCAGCGGCAATTCGCGAGTGCCAGTCAGATTGTATGCGCAAGCACTGGTGAGATAACTCAGGGGGTACGCAACGCCGAGATTCTCCTGGGGCTCAGCTGCCGTTAGCAATGAAGATAAAACGCCAGCATCAAAATTCCCATCATGATTGAGCGCGTAAGCGAAGTCCGCTCCTGCCTCTTGAGCGATGCGCAGCCGTTCGCACAGGTTCGCACCAGAACCAAGGTTCCAGTCGTAAGATCTGTATAGTACGTCGCTCCAACCTCTATCAGCGATCAGTTTCGGTATCGTTCCCGTCCCCTCAGAGTCAACCACCAGGATCCGGTCGATGAGTGTCTGGTTGCATCCATGCACCTGACTTAGGAGCCTCGCGACATCTTCATCATCTCGGTACGACGCGATCACCAGCCATGTGTTCATCTAAAACGCTCCTCAGCCAAGACGCCTGGACACGCGCCACCTTCGCCGCTAAACCACTGAGATAGAGAAGGCAGGAAAAGATCTAAACCGGCCTATTCGGCGGGAATAGAGCCGACCGCTTCCGGCGAAGGCCCTTCAGGCTTAGCATTTCCGCGATGGTTTCTCAGCAAAGAAGGAAGTACTCTCCACAACATGGTGTAGGCTTCGACGGTCTCTTGCATTTCGAGCACCGATTTGTGTGCGACGGCGAGAACCAGTCGGGAAAAAGGCTCAACCAGAACTGTCCCCAGCATGACTCCTGTAGCGGCCGCCCGCCCGAAGTGCTTGTAACAGTAGAGGATTCGGCTGCGGAGAGAGTAATAGAGGCGCCTGCCCTTCACCTGGCGAGAGCAGCCGCTGCCCTCGTGATAGGCCCGAGCCGTTGCAAGGTAATAGGACTGCCATCCTGTTTGATGCGCGCGATAAGAGAAATCTAAATCTTCAAAATAGACGAAAAATCGCTCGTCAAATCCACCCATCGATTCAAATAATTTATGACGCACCAGGAAGAGGGCTCCCATGAGCTGGTCAACTTGCCCGGATTTGAGATGATCCTGGTGACCAAGAAAGTGCCCCTTGAACTGTTTTGGGAATAATCGATCGAGACCAAGCATGTGACAGAAAAGAATGTTAGGTGTTGGAAACCAGGAGCAACTTAGACTTACCTTGCTTTCTTCGTCGAGGAGTTGAATCCCGCAGATGCCCACGCCTGCGTTTCTTGGTTCTTCCATAAACTGAATCGGAATCTGAAAGGAATCGTCGAGTACACGTATGTCAGGATTCAAAAAGAGCAGATAGTCGGCGGAACTGCCACGCGCGCCCTGGTTCGATGCAGCAGCGAAACCTCGATTCTCGGCATTCCGCAGAAGTGACAAGGGCAGATCGGGAAAGTGGAGATTGTCAACTGAACTGTCCGATGAAGCGTTATCGACTACGACGACTCGTTTGAGTTCAAAGCCATCCCGCTTCGTGTCGCGGACGCAATCGAGGCAGACTCCCAAGCTCCGCCCTGCATTCCAGTTTACGATGACGATGTCTAGGGAGGGTTTCATGCGCGCCCTAAAGGACATCCGGCCAGCATTGCGAGGTGATGTGGTTTGACGTGTTCGAAGTAAATCGGTCGATTCCCGAATAAGGTTAAGGTCATTGGCTTTTCGACGGTAGGAGAAAATGTGTGGCCCTCGGCTCGCCTGACTTCCCAAATGGTTTCAAAAGAGAGGAAGCTCGCCAAATTACCATAAACTTCTAGTAATTCTCTAGTATTCCGAATAGTGGCACTGGAGCCATCTATCTACAGGCCGATTTTTTTGCTCTACCTGAGCGCGAAAAACCCTTTTGTGTCGCAACGTGTCGACCAAGAACCCGCCTTCGAATCTAAATCGCAGAGTGGCTTCTGAAACTTACCGGCTGCCGAGGTAGGCTAACCTTGTTCTGCCGCCACTTCCCCAGAGTGAGCCCTACCTTGTTTTCTCTCTCATTCTGGCAACTTACTTCCTGGAAATTAACAAAACCTCTTCTCCCGCTTGAGAGTCCACAAATGACCCTGCCCACTGCGCTAGCGTTCTCAACTCTTCCCATAGCCTAAGGGGCCAGGCGGGAAAACGAGTTGAGTCACCTTTGGCTGCGCGCCGGAGGAGCCTGCTCGCCAAAAGCATGCCGCTGCCTCGCACTGTCGAGCGACACAGCCTGACGTTGAGGCCGGCCAGGCGACACATCACCGCCAGAGAAGAAGGAGTGAAGAGATGAATGTGCCTCGGCGGCTCCAGGCCGCGCCAATCCTCATGATAGATGCGATGTCCCCAGCTTGCTGCGTTCGGAGTGAGCAGCACCAGTAACCCGCCCGGCGTCAGGACCCTTCGGCACTCTTGCAATGTTCCGAGGGGGTCGGGGAGATGCTCAATAAAATGACTCGCCGTGATTGCATCAAACTTTTCATCCGGGAACTTTTGATCGGCCAGCGTTCCAAGGTGCACATTGATGCCTCTCTCCCTCGCCTGCCCTACCGCCGCTGGATCGAAATCGACTCCCTCAACTTGCCACCCGAGTTCCTTCATCGACTTAAGCTTCCGGCCGTTGCCGCAGCCCAGTTCAAGGAGCCGACCATGCGGTTGTGACTTCAGGTAGAAAACACTAAAGTCAAAATTTGCACGCCGCACCGGATCCAGATAAGCCAGAAGTGCAAAAAATGGGTCCCATCGAGTTTGGCTGTCTTGGTGGTAACGATATCTCGTCCGTAGGTAGCCCATCCGTATCCGAGATTGGAGACGCCGAGCCGAATTATCTTGAGAAGGAACGTCAGGCTCGTGGGTGTAATACGTGCGGTAAGCCTTGCTAATATCTTCCTCCAGCGGCGTCGGATCCAGCCAAACTATTCCACACTTCGGATTGGGGCATCGTCTCAAATTCCACTCTCCGGGCGCCCCGAAGAGCCGATCGGTCAAGTTCTCGTAGAGAAGTTGCCCTTTTCTCTCGCATAAGTAGCACTTCGGACAAGAGCGCGTCCGAATTGAGTCGGAACTCTCCTCTGTGCTCGGCAAGCCAGCCGCCGCTCTCATCCGTTCTGGGAACTCGATTTCCTCTTCCATCTCTGTTTCAAGTTTTTCTCCCGACCCGGAGCCACACGAGTTCTGTTCGATGGATAACAGAGCTCCTTCCCTTTGTGGCTCTTCGAGCGGCGTCAACTCTGCCCTCCGGACTCAAGAATCGAGTTCGCGTCAGCAGATCCGGTTTGTAAGGAAAGTGGCGACCCAAACACCCAAATTCACCATGACGCGCAAAGGCGCTAGCCACCAATTCTGTTTGATACATGTGTCCCGCAATGCCCGGATGCCGGTGGCGAGACGGACCATGGGCGGCATCACAAATCTCTCTTACGGCTCATTTTCTCTGGATGCGCCAGAAATCTCCGACGAAACTTCTTCGTTTCCGCGCTTGTGGATAGGGCCTCAGAGGGTGTTCCACCTGACGAAAATGGAAAAGAGCCATGGGGCCCTCAAAGGAGAAGATCCGAACACCGCCTTCATTTTCCCCCGGATTGGGCGGCAAAGTCATCTAGACTGATCGGCCTTTACCACAAGACGCCTGCTGAAGATAGAATCCCGAACCGAAAGGGCCTGTACCAGGTTATGGCTCAGCTTGCAGATGAACTGACCATTCTCGGAATTCTCGGCTGACGCGTGCCTTCGTTTATATTTTTAGTCCCCCAGGGTTGCAGCCGCGGTTGCATGAGCCTTTCCATTTCCTCCGTCCTCGCCCATCCTCTCCAATCCTTCGAGGCGAGTCGTGGCCCGTTCGATCGCTCCAGAAAGCGAGCGGCGGAACTCTTCGGTCAACATATTTAGGTCGAGTGGTAAGGGAGTCTCGCTGCACATGCGTATCAATGAAAAGTAGCCCCAATGATTCGATGAGCCGGCAATCAGCTCCAGTTTCAGTTCCCAAGGTGGTTCCGCGATCTCGCCCCCGAACCAAGAATAAAGCCATGACCCATCGGGCGAATAGCGCATAGGCTCAAGGATAGAGGAGGAAAAACCGTTCAGCCCCGACTTTCGAAAACAGACCGCGTCAAATCCTATCGGCTCAAGGGTGTCCCGTAATATCTGGCACATCATGCCGAGATCCTGACACTCTTTCAGTCTTTCCGCGGCTTGGCGAATGGCCACATGATTGGCCAAGATTTGGCGGCGCCGGCTTACGCGCTGCAGGATCGAGAGCAACTCTGCAAACTCCTGATAGCGTAGTTGCTGCACTCCAAGAAAGATTCCGATCCCCGCAACGGCAAGAACCAACGCGATGGCTCTTCGCTGCTGAAGCAAGACCAAACTTAAGAATCCAAATCCAGCCGTTACTGCGTAGAGGGTGAACACGGCAGATCGCTGTGACAACCCACGCTTCAGCAATTTGTGGTGAATGTGGTGCCTGTCGCCCACAAACAGGGGTTTACCCGCTAGAAAACGGCGCGCCACGGCGAGGGCAACATCGAGAATGGGTAAGCCCAGCGATACCACGGGAATGGCTACGGCCACGATCGTGGGCGCTTTCTCCGATCCTGCTAAGGCTAGCGCTGCTAACATGAACCCAATGAACAAACTTCCGGAATCGCCCAAGAAAATGGTCGCGGGATGAAAATTGAATCGCAAGAAACCCAGCGTCGCACCCGCTAGCACGATCGTAAGGAATGTTACGAGCGGGTTTGGCTCAACGAGGGACATCACAAAAACAACCACCGTGGAGAAGAACCCTGATCCCGCAGCCAAACCGTCCAATCCGTCGATGAGATTGAATGCATTTGTAATCAGCAGTACCCAAAGTATGGTCAGCGGGAGGCAATAAACCCAACCGAGCACGTGTCCGCCATGAATCAATCCCAGATTGTGGATTCCATAGCCACTAGAGTAGAGCCAAATCGCCGCCACAGCTTGCGTTGCGAATTTCCAGAGTGGCCTCACGGAATACAGATCGTCGAACAAACCCAAAAGAAAAACCAGTAGGGCGGGTCCCAGAAGGCCCACCATCGCCTTTGCGTGCATTGGCGACGCGATTCCCAGCACCCGGTAAACGACCATGGCGAGAATCACCACGCTCATGAATGAAAAATAGATGGCCACTCCGCCGAGTCTGGGCACAGGAATGGTGTGCACGTGTCTGTCGGACACCGGAACGTCGATCCACCCCTTGGAGTTTGCCAAATTCCGCACATACCAGGTGGACACCACGGATAAGAACAGACCGCCCACAAACACTAGCTGATAAACCATGAGCTCCAGTGCTCCTCCCGACTCACAGTGGAAATGGGATGAAACCGCCGATTCAATGTGGTCATATCCCTAAAATGCTGGCGTCTACATGGGTACTGCGCCATCAAATACGAGGTGCTCTTTTATCTTCGAAGGCCAGTCGATGCGTCGGATCCTCAGGGCTTAGTTTTTCATCGCACCGATTCGCATACCCGGACTGTGCCTTCGATGCTGCGCTCCGCAATAAGCTCTTCCCGGGCCCTCACCAAAACGGCCTGTTTGGATATTCGGGGCAATTGCCGGTGAAGCGAGAAAATCCGTCAGAGTTTCCATTTGCTATTCCACTGAGAAGTTAGCAGTTGCTTTCTGGTTGATGTCGGTACGTTCCCTGTCGCTATACCATCCCCACTTTTGGAAGTACCGCAACGCCGATATGATATGGTGCATCATGAGACGAACACTACGATAGGAACCTCTTTCATACCCGTGGTAGACCGCGACTTGAGGAAAGTAAATCGTCTTGAAATGCTGATAAATCCTTCGGCAAAGGTCCACATCCTCCAGGTACAGGAAATAGCGCTCATCGAATACGCCCACCTGCGAGAGCGCTGCGCAGTTAATCATCATGAAACAGCCTGAGAGCACGGGAACGGACAGAATCGAGTCGTAGTCTTGGTCACGGAATTCGTACCGGGTCAAGCGATCTTCCGCCAAAGGTTTGAGGACTCGCGGAAGAAAGCGCCGGAGAAAGAGGTCTGACGGAGTGGGAAGGAGCTTGCAGAGATGCTGAATCGACCCGTCTGGATTTAGCACCTTCGGCATGACCAAGCCAATGTCCGGCCTGGGGCGCGCGAAGTTAAGCAACTTTTCAAGAACGCCGCACTTAAAATAAACGTCCGGATTTAGCACCACGTGGTAGTCCGTTTCTCCCTGCGAAGCCTTAATTGCTATGTTGTGGCCGGCGCCAAATCCAAGGTTCCGACCGCTAAAAAGATAGATGACCCTCTTATCGCGGCAGAGCTCACGCACGCGGTCATCCGGGGAATTATCGACTACATACAACCTAACGCTCAGTTCCGTATTCAAGAAGCTTGTAATCGCCTCTCGAATCTGTCTTGCCGGATTACGATAAACGACGACTGATCCGATGATGTCGTACATTTGTCCGCTGCTCTCCAATCCCCAAACCTGGCCACTGCGTTTGGCGGGGCCAGTCCCCGCCCTCGATGACAGAGTTGAGGATTGCTCTTATCTTAACTCTCCGTATAGTTAACAATCAGGCGCGCTGGATCAGGTTTGTGCACTGAAACCACCGGCCTCCGATCCTTTGGTAGAAAGACGACTGCCTCAGCCCTTGCGGTTCGAAGCATCGCCCGTGTCCTTCGGGCCGTTTCACCTCAGGAAAACTGCCGCGCACGTTCAAGACCCATCGAGCGCGTTTCGTCCCGCAAGGAGTGGTCCTGAACCCGCCGTCGAATCCCGTCTCGGAGAGCCTCCACTTCGGACGGATCCAGAAAAATGGCAGCATCCGCAATTGCCTCTGGATCCGAGTAAGTTTCCCACCTCAACACAGACACCCCATAAGCTATATCTTCCTACGGAAGCAACTCGAAAACTTCGTAAAAAGGGTAGGCTTAGCGCGGTGCCTCGCGATGAGCGTCAGCCAGTCAGGCGTGCCGAAGCTGGCATCTCTTCCGTCCTAATTTCTCATCCGGCAACGTCGGGCTGCACGGATAAAACAGACGAAAGCGACCGCTCTATGTTTCGTTCGTGGTCGTAGGTCTCGGCCAGAAATGACTGGGCAGAATGAACCAGTCTTTCTCCGAGTGATCTATCTCCGAGAAGAGTCGTCACACCACGAACAAAGTTATGAGCCGAATCAGCCACAAGGAGATGTTTACCGTCCATCAAGCCGGTACCCTCGATTCCAATCGAAGTGCTAACGACGGGCACACCCGCTTGCAACGCATGGATAGTTTTGAGCTTGATTCCGGCTCCCCGAAGCACAGGATTTACAAACACGGCAGCACGCTTGTATAAACCGCCTAGCTCTTCTGGGTCAGCATAGAAAGCGATATTTGAATATTGCTTAACTATTTTGTTAACTGCGGGAAGCGAAGTGCCATCGGTTCGGCCGGCTATTGTCAATGAATATCCTTGGATGTTAGACAAGGTAGGGTGGATATTTTCAACGTACCATTCAAGGCCTTCGACATTAAGAGGGATTGTCAAACTTCCAATGAAGAGTGCCTCTTTGCCGTCTCCTGAGTACGGACACATCCGATTGACCCCCGGGTCAGGTGGCAGAAAAACTGATTTGAGCGAATCCTCGGAATGCTCCCGCACATGAAGGGTCCTCTCCCAATCTGATACGAACCACAGCAGATCACACTTGGATCTGATCCACGGAGAAAACCTCCGAAACTTGAGGGCTTCAGCCCGATAAAAGCAACGTTCCCACCAGCTATTGGCGCATCTGCTCAGCTCTTTAAAATAGCGCGCTTCACCGTCCGCAATGAGGATACGTACCTTGGCATTCAGGAGCAGATTTTCGAGAATGGGCGCCACATAGTCGGACTTTAGCACTACCGCCTCGTATGGTTTCCTGAGAGGAACATGTCGAAGCGCCTTCCGGCTTCGGACCTGAAAAGGGACTGACGACAGCGCAGCGGAAATGCCTCTGTTCCTTTCGATGATCCACATGTGCTCCACGATCTCTTTGACCACGTCGACATGCTCTTGCTTGGGACGGCTTCTAACCGTGGCAATAAGATCCAAGGCGTATCCGAGTTGCTTCAGGCTCAAAAGAAGACTCCACGTGTGGACCGCCGAGCCATGATGCGGAGGATACGGATAATCACTCGCAACGACGAGGATTCGGTCCATTCCTTACCTCATTGAGTGCAACACCGAATACGATGGGAACGGCGAAGTTGCCCGTACCCGGAGCGTAAGTCAGAATGGCGATTGTAGAAGCCAGGATAGCGATGAGCAAAATCCTCTGCCTTTCCGCAGCTAAACGCTTAAGCAAACCAACTATGAACATAATGAAGAACACCGCAAATGGGATGCCAAAGCGCATCAATTGGTCAAAAAAGAAGCTTTTGGTACTCACCATATCGCTAGACACCAGATACTCTGATACCTCATCGAAATTCAGTGGGAACGGGAAGATGGACTGCAATGAGGACATCGCGCCGGGAAGGTACTTTGCCACCGCTGGAAGAAACCCGGTCAAGCCCACCCCAAATGGATCGTGGATGACCGTCGTGAGCGCGCAAATGATCATCGAGAATCGCGTAGGGATCGTCCCCGAAAATGCGAGCGACTCCTCTGGAAATAAATTCGGAATCAGCCAAATCAGAACCAAGCCTAACGGAAATAAAACGAAGAGTAATAGTATGAAATGATACCATTTCGAATGCCACCTCATAATGCACAAAATAATCACACAAATAAAAAGAGTTAATATTCCGCCTTTGGACCCGGATGCGATTAGGAGACCAAGGGTCAGAAGGAACAGAGAAGTCTTTCCGGCGCGCGATCGCGCCACATGAACTGAAAGCAGGCCTAGAATGACCGCTGTGAGCGAAAATTGGCTCGGCTCGCTGGCAAACCCTCTTGGTCTCGGATCGAATAATTGAGTGAAATGCAGCATTCCGTTCTCAGCTAACGCGGGCAGCCCCAATGGATTCGAATTGCCGAACAAAAAGCCGACAAGCACTAAAGTAAAGGCAACATAGATGGCCGAGCGCACGACCGGGCTCTCGTCATAATCTAGAGTGACAGCAAAAATGATTGCCGCGAGGGAGATAAAAATCGTAGTCCCTTTCCAGAGTAAATTCTCACCATGACTCCGGACTCCGAACAGCAATAATCCGTACACCGCGGTGACTAGAACATACGCGAAGCAAATCACCACACCTCGACTGACCCTCATCTTTCTCGAAAGCAGCCACTGCGCTCCCTCGACAACAGCAATCGCAAGAAGAGGAAAAATACATGGACCGGCGCCGAGGCTGCGCAACGGAGTTCCTTGAAGTACGAAATCCTGGATGGGGCACAATGCGATAAAGAGAAAAAGGCATATCTGAACAAACCTCGTCTTTTCACCCGTGAGTAAGGACATGAAAAGAAAGAGACAGATCTGGAGAAATGACCCCTCATCCCTTTCAGCGATCGCGTTCGCGCCGTTCACTGTTATTCGAGCCACTTCCGTCAAAGAGTGCTAGCCCCCTCTTCTCTTGGCCAACAATTATTAGATCTTGCGAAACATCACACTTCCCCAGGTATCTGGCAGCTCAATTAGCAGTTCCGGTTTATCGCAAAAGAAGGAGATTGCCGCCCGTTTAATTGCGGCGTCTGATTCAGGGGAATTGTAGTCGTGAATGAAGCAGTATCCTCCCCGGCTCATGCGAGGATAGAAAAAATCAAGCGCTGCCAAGGTTGGTTTGTAGATGTCAAGATCGAGCAAGACAAGAGAAAAGATCTCCTCTCGAAGCGCCTCCGCGGTGTCCGGAAAGCGTCCGACGTGGAATACCACATTCTCCGCGTTCCCCAGGTGCGATTTGACAGCCTCCACACTGGTCTCGCGGAATCGGATGGCATCCGTCGGCTTGGCATTCTCTAGATCACTGCTCGGAAATCCCTTGAACGTATCAAACAAGTGCAGGGTGCGATGCGGCGCCTGTAGATGGATTAGGCGGCTGGTATTGCCCCGCCAAACTCCTACTTCTGCGAATGCACCCGATATCCTCTCGCGGTCAATTCCCGCAATAGCCAGTGCATAGCTTCCGTAGCGGACAGGATCCCCGCTGTTTCTGACCATCTTCGCGAGACTCGGCGAAAAGGGCGGAAATTTCATGCCCTGGCTTCCAAACACGTAGCGCGCATACATCGACTTAATAAGCGGCACTGTCGGCATGAGAACCCTATCTCCCCCTATCGTTGTCACCGGCAACATGCTTAGAACAGCAGTCTCTTGGCCGTTTGCTTGGACCGCTATGGGTGTCGCCGTCAAACCGTCCTCCAACTTCGTGTTCCTGCTTCAGGCATGGGTCTGGAGCACGGCTCACGGAACACCTGTCGGCTCCAGCGTCCGCTTCGATCGCTCCAAATTGGCCAAGAAAAGGGAAATGCCTTCCCAGAACGCTTTTTGAGCCGTCCAAAACAACCTCGGACGACGCAAAAGAAGCAGGTATTTCCCCAGAATGTAGATATAAAACACAGGAAAGTAGAGGAAAATCTGCCACCGAGAATAATGCTTCAGCAGGTAGTAAACATGATTTCGAGTGATATATCGAATGCTGGAGCTCGAATTACCGCCGGTGAGGCTGCTTACCTTGTGCCTTAGTCGGGCCGAGGGCAGATAAAAGAGTTTCACTCCAGCCCTGTAAGCACGCAGGCAAAAATCGGTGTCGTCAAAATAGAGAAAATAGCTTGGATCCATAAGTCCTACGCGATCGAAGACTTCACGCTTAATCAACATGCAGCAAGTGGGGCTGTAGCCGACAGCCTTTGCGCGATCAAAACGTCCGTCATCTTTGCGGCCGAGTCCGAAGTGGCTACCTGTCCCGCGCAACGCATTAAAGTACCCGCCCGCGCACCATATTTTCTTCGGGTCATCAAAAAACAGTATCTTTGGAACAGCCATGTCGCCCTCATGTTCTCGCAGCCCATCCGCCAGTTTTGAGATGAGATTCGGCTCGAACAGCGTGTCGTTGTTGATGAGCAGCACAAAACCGCATCCATCCTTCAGCGCGGCCTGGATACCGATATTGTTTCCCTCCGCCACGCCAGCATTGACTTCGTTCGGGATCGGCACGATCCGAACATCCCGGTACTCGGCGAGTCGCCTCAGCGTGTCGTCCGACGAGGCATTGTCGACGACATAAAGAATGAAATCCCCGTACGTCTGCTTCAGAATCGAATTCATGAAATCATCGATCACGCTGCCGCTGTTGTACGTGACCGTGACGACGCCAACCACTTTGTCGCTGCTACCCATGAAAGAGCCCCCGCTCCCGCATCTCCTCTAGGGACGACTCGTATCCGCCAGGCTCGGCCTCCTGCACTTCCGCCCAAGTTAGGAAACGCTTTAGCCCATCAGAAAAAGTGAATTGGGGAGAATAACCGACTCCTTCACGAATTCGCGCGAGATCAGCAAGGTTGTGGCGGATGTCGCCCTGGCGGAAAGCCCCGGTAATGGATATCTTGGATCTGCTCCCGAAATGCCGGACAATTTCCTCAGCAACCTCGATCACGGTCGTCCTCCGGCCAGTTCCGGCGTTAAGAGATTCGACAGAGTTCGCGCCCGGGCCCACACAGCGCCAGGTCGCTTCCACGGCGTCTTCCACATACACGAAATCCCTGCTCGCTTGTCCGTCTTCAAAGATCTGAATGGGCGAATTTGTTCGCGCCAAATTGGAAAATATGGCGAGAATGCCAGTATAAGGATTGTGCAGAGATTGTCCCGGCCCATAAACATTCTGGTACCGGAGCGCATACCCTGAAAATCCCTTTGTCCGCGCAAACAGTAGAACCATCTGTTCTTGAACCTGCTTTGTGAGGCCATAGAATGAAAGAGGGTTAAGCGGAGAATCCTCAGGTGTGGGTTCTGAAATGCAAGCTTCCCCGCACACCGGGCAGCGCGGCTCATATCGGCCTGCCTGCAAGTCCCCCAGAGCGCGCGAGCCTGGATAGACGACCCCGTGTTCGTCACATCGGTATTTTCCTTCGCCGTAGACCGCCCTTGAGGAAGCAACCACAATCTTGCTCACCCGACTGGTCGGGCGATTCACCAGGAAATCGAGAATCGTCGCCGTTCCACCGATATTCACGCTCTGATACCGGAAGATTTCGTACATCGATTGCCCGGTACCGGTTTCTGCTGCCAGATGCACGACTACATCCTGGTTGTCCAGCGCGCGAGCAACCAAATCTGGATCTCGGACATCGCCGCGGAATAGTTCTACGTCACGAGTAAGATCTCGGGCCAACTCCTGGGCCTCGCCATGCACTTGAGAACTGAAGTTGTCCAGGACCGATACAGCATAGCCTTCGCGCAGGAGTCGCCGCGTCAGGTGAGTACCGACGAATCCGGCGCCACCCGTCACAAGCACTTTCATACCTGCTCGCCGCCTTTTCGAGCAATGACCTCAATGGCATCTCCTGCGTTCAATAAATCAACGCACTTTGACGTCCAGTGGGAGAGGACCCTGAGAACGGGATTGTTGATCAACACACCTTCTGTTGATTTTCTCCCGTTCTTCCTGTTGGCCCATATCTGAGAGCTGCCGAGAAGACCCGTAAAGTCAGAGTTGTAAGTGACCTCGAGGACCTCGAAGCGATGCTTTTTCAACAGTTGCGGTAACGTTCTCACCGAGTACGTGAAGGGATGCACCGGCGCTCCCAGATACCACCAGTACTGCCGAAATATCCTCGCGTTCAGTCCACCCACATTCGGCACTCCAATCATTAGCCTTCCGCCAGGCCGCAGAATTCGCCGGATTTCATCAAGAGTTTCGTTGGGACATGAGATATGTTCGAAAGAGTGATTTGCACGCACGTAATCGAAGAAATCTGAAGAAAAACCTGCCTGTTCGAGCGTGCCTGTCAGAATATTCAACCCTGCTTCTTTGCGGCCGAGTTCACCGGCAGCGAAATTAATTTCCACACCATAAACATCCCATCCCTTATCGCGCATTTCGCGCAGGCACCATCCGGTCCCGCATCCTAAATCAAGTATCCTGCCCGGCGATGCGAATGTGGGGTCCCGGGTAGCAATCCGGAGGCATAACAAGCTCTTGACAATTTCCTTCCAACGAGAACGGGTAAAGCTATCTTGGTACGCATAGTAATCTTCCGGGTATAGGGCGCTCAATTCTCGATCCGAGTACATGGGATTCAAGAACATCAATGAACATTCTTGGCACCGCACGATCCTGTACATTCCGGAGATTCCATAATGCCTGTCCTTTGCAAAGTAAGCTGGTTCGAATTTCTCACTCTCGCATAGGGGACACTGCTTCAGTTCGACGCTCATGACCCATCGGTTCGGCTGGCCGCGTGTGGCGCAGTACTTACCCAAGCCTGTTTTTCCCAATCGTAGCGCTTGAGCACTATGGCAGGCGAACCCGCTGCAACTGAATAGTCCGGAATGTCGGCGGTCACTACGGAATTCGCTCCAATCACAACCTGGACTCCGATTCTTACGTTCGGAAGAATCACGGAACCAAAGCCTATGAAGGACCCGTCGCCAATCTCCACAAATGAATCTTCATCCTTGATGCTCGCCCCTATC
Source organism: uncultured Acidobacteriota bacterium (assembly GCA_963767755.1). Taxonomy (GTDB): domain Bacteria; phylum Acidobacteriota; class Terriglobia; order Acidiferrales; family UBA7541; genus Acidiferrum. The sequence goes on from CAVYFO010000041.1 coordinate 61,051, forward strand.
TTTGTCGTCCCATGTACGTCGCTGTATGGATGAGTAACATCCACAATAGAACAGTGGCCTGTCACGGACACCCTGCTGCCGATCCGGATGCGACTATGGCAAACAATATGAACGTTTTGCTCGATGTTCGTATCACTTTCTATCGAGAGGCAAGGAACTCTGCGGTCACTGGATCGAACAAGCTCCAACCGGACACCATCCCGGATCGAAACTCTCTCCCCTATACTGATAAAAGCGGGGTTGAGGATCAGCAGCGGCCTTCGAATGCAAGAGTTCTTTCCGAACTCCTTGAAGAGGAATCGGTAGAAGACGATTCCTTTCATCCTGTAATAGAAGGTGCTGAGAGCATGCATCTTATTTAGGAGCGGAGCGTGCCAGAATCTTTCGAGTTTCTCCCACATAACTCTCACCGATGCTCTCATCCCTCGGGCGCAAAATGGCTTGTCCGTAGTCTCGCTCGCTCGGAGCCCACCAAGCCATACCGCCAGAGAAGAAATAACGTCACCATCACCGCGGCGCCAATCGCCGCATAACCGGCTGCCGGAACAGAAGAACCTGAAAAACGTAAGCCAAGATCAACGGCAAGCAGCGGCAGTGCACACACCAGCGGCCGCAGGAGTCCGTCTCGCACATAATCCGCGATTCGAAACCTGACTTCCATCGTTCGCCGCATGTTATAGAATAGGTTGCCGGATACGCCGACCACCGCGCCCACCAGCGTCCCGATGGCAACTCCAATGCCCCCGAAAAGGAAACCACCGATCGCGCTCGCGATCAGATTTGAACCTCCCTCGAGGAGAGGTGTCACTGTCACCAGACGCTGTTGTCCAGTCCCGATGAGAATCATAACGTACGGTACCGCGGTGAGCCGGATCATGTTCGCAATTGTCAGCACTTCGAGAATTTGCGCACCTTGCTCTGCGTACCTCGGTCCGACCCACATCGCCAATATGCCCTTCGCAGCTAGCAGCAGGGGCAGTCCCATCAGAAGAAGGATGAAGCTGCCGTATCGGGTAGCTGTGATCATGACTTGACCCAACTGGATCGAGCTCGCTCGCGCCTGCATCACAGCCGTTGAAGGGATCATGACGTTGAACAGAGCGTTCTGCACACCGGTCAAGAAGACAATCAAAGTCGCGGCAACGGAGTAATAGGCTACCTTTTCAAATTCGAAATGTGCCACCAGAGAAACATCAAGCCCGCTCACCATCAACATCGCAACGGACCAGACGCTAAGGCTAAAGGAGTAATCAAAAAGTTCTCGGCCCGCTCGCCGAGAAACAAGGTTGGAGGAGAACTGCACTCTGGGTGCCATCTTGCGGTAGAGCAAGTATTGCACTCCATAGGACGCCAGATTGACCGCCGCCACGGCTGCGCCCATCTGGGTTATATCGCCGCCACGCCTGACGATCAATATGACAAACAGTGCACTCAGTAGTCGGGAGCCTCCAATAACCGCAGCGGGAATCTCATAACGTTGAATCCCTGCAAAAATGCCGTTGATTAAAGAACAAGGCAAACCCACGGCCAGGGAACCGCCGACCAGTACCAGCGCCCACCGGGAGTCCCTCAGCAGCAATGGAGGCACTTGATGAAAGACGCGCGGTATCAGGAGGGCCAGCCCTGCGGTCCCCGCGATACCCAGAGCGCCAGCCGCGACCAGCACGGCCATGGAAGTGCTCACGATGCGGTCGCGATGTTCGGTATCCCCGCTCTCCCCAGTATGAGCAACGAATCGGCCAATCGCCGTTTGAATCCCGAAATCAAGGTACCCGACGAAGGCGCTCAGTTGCAATACCAGCGACCACGCACCGAACGCATCAGATGACATGAGTCGGGTTAGAAAAGGAGGTAAGATAACGGCCACCAAAGCGCCCGCAGTTCCACGGACCACGTTCGCCATGGCATTCTTCAATAGAACAATTTTTTCCTTGCGATCCATCGATGTGGTACTGATCCTACTGTGATCCACTGGAGTTTTTATTCGTCGCTAGCAGCCGCTCCTCAGAAGTAGATTCCCGCTTCGCGAGGTCAGAGCCCTCCGCTACCTCCGAGCCCGGGGGTTCCATACAGGAACCAGGAGGGAAACTCTCTTGCGATCGCGTTCACCTTCAGCGGCGAGCTCGGACGCAGCCTCGAACGCCCGTGGCGTAGTCCTTAGGTGAGTTCCTCCAAAATATCTTCAGCCACTTCGACGGCCACCGCCCGCTGGATTAGTTCCATCGACATGACCAATCGGAAGTTCCCCTTTCGCCGGAGCAGGATTCCCTGCATCCCCGCCAGCGGCCCGGACCTCACTTGCACGCGCCGCCCAACCGTCAAATAAGGATGTGGCTTGGCCCTCAGGCCCACTTTCAAAAATCCGCGAATCCTAGTGAATTCCTCTTCAGGTACCGCCACCGGCTTTCCCGCAAAACCCACTAGGCATGCTACCCCCGGAACCTCGAGGACTCGGAGGCGGTTTTCGAGAGCCAGGTGCACAAAGACATATCCTGGAAAGAGCGGCAGGTAGAGACGCACGCGCCGGTCTTTCCATTTGCGTACCGACTCGTATTGCGGCAGAAAATTCTCGACGCCGCGCTCCCTAAGCTGTTCTGCGACGCGCCGTTCGTGGTTTGCACGCGTATATGCGGCATACCACCGAGCCTCCACGTACGCTTCGAGATGATCACCAGCGAAGGTTTCCGCCCCCGCCACGCGCGTCGCCAAGGGCAACTCTATCGATGTGTTTGGCATTGCCTTCCTACAGCTTCGCCCCGTCACTTACAGGGCGATATGTGACCTAACCCTTTATATTTCTGTGCATTAGAGACAACTCTACTGATCTACCGGCCCCGCTGCTGGCGGCTGCGGATCGTCGAGCTGGTCTAAATTCTTATCTTTCCCGGCGCTTGACCCGGCGCCGTTTCGCGAAAACCGATGGGCTTGAGTTTTCAACGCAGCGGCCACTTCTTTCGCAAGAATCTTGCGCGGGTCGCTCGGATCCGTAGCGCGCCACTGCTCTGCGCCGAGCACCCAAACCACGGACATCGAAAAAACGAGAAAGGTTCCTACAAACATGATCAGCAGTCGAGGAGGGAACGATTTCTTCTCCGGAACTTGCGCCGGATCCAATACTTTCACGCTGGGGGTTTCTTTGGCCTCTTCCACCTTGGCGAGTTCGTATTGCTCAGTGAGCATCTCGAAAACGGTTTCTTGGATTTTCGCGCGCCGGTAATAATCCCCGTATTTCGCGCCGAGCAAAGGCAGATTGCGGATCGTGGGAAAGGGCATGTCACCGATTTTGCCTGACGACACTACGTCGGCAGCTGGCGCTTGCGGCGGATCGGCGTCTATTGCAGTGGTGCGATTCCCGGCGCCGCCAGTTTCGCCACTCGCTTGCGCGCCGCCAAGCTTGTCGAGTTGTTTGCGGAGCTCCCCGACGCGCGCGTTCAAGGCGCGGACACGAGGATTATTGTCAGTATAGATCTGGCGGAGTCCCTCAAGCTCCGACTGTGCGACGATCATCTGGCCTGCAAGCGTCCCCGCCGCGTCGAGCATGGCTTTGCCTTCCGACTGGATATCCAAGGTATTGTTCTTGCTGGAAAACTGAGCAAGCTGGCTGGCAGCATCGTCGAGATCACTCTTTGCAACTTTCAAGCGTCCTTCGAGGAAGACGCGCTCGCGATGTGCGGCGGAAGTCGAAAGCTCCGCTACCAAAGAATTCAATTGGTCGACGTAACCGTTGGCGAGAGCAGCGGCGCGTTTCTTATCGTGGTCGGTAACGCTAATGGAGATAATGCCGCTCTTGCGATCTTCCGATATCGAAGTATTTTCATCTAGTTTTGTCCGTGCATCCGTTATCGATGTTTTCCCGTAAAGGCCGTAAACTTTTTGTAGTCCGAAGTCTTGAATCAGGCGGTCCTGCGTGGTCTGGCTTCTAAGCATGCCGACGAAAAGAGCGCCAGAACTTTTCATTCCGAGCAAATCGCCAGCCACCGATCCGAGCCCCCCGGCAACTTTCGAGGCCATAGCGGCCATCATCGCCAACCCAGAGGAAGACTGCTCGTCTGGCGGCATGAGCTGAGCAGTCGAGGTATAGGATGGGGGGATCAAGAACGCGATTAGAGTCGAGGCGACCAAAGCGATTGCAGCAGCTCGAAAAAGATCTCGCCGAGCATCCCAAAGCAAGCGGAGAAGTTTCGCCTGCCGCTCGCGCACTTCTTCGAAGGAAATCTCTTGGAGTTGAGCTTCCCCATTAACCGGCTGTATTTCGGCTTCAATCTGCGTCTTGGCGGCTGTCTGCGTCACGTTTCTCCTGAGGCTTGTCCTTTCTTGCGCTCTCATCCGCTATCATTACCGAAATTTCTCTTCACCACCTCACCCATCGATCTCGATCTACTCTTTCCAAGACTCCGGCCAGAAAACCAACTGCAAAGAGGTCGTCACGTTGGTCTGGGCTCCGGGGGTGATGATCGGATATAACCAACGTTCGTACTGAACAGAGCCGGATACGCTCAAATCGCTGCGGAGCCACACGTTAGCGCTCAACGCCGCATCCGTAAGCGAGCCCCCACCGGGCATAAATTGATGACTCACCTTTTGATGTCGGAAGCTGGCTTGAATAAAACTTCGCGGACTGAATCGATAGTTACTCCATGCCTGAACGCCTTGACTCTCTCTGCCCATCCAATTTCCGAGCAGATTTTCATCATTGGTGTAGGAGCCGTCGGGGTATAGGGGGTTTGAGTAGAAAACCCCGGAAGGATAGTGGGATTGAGAAGTGCCATTTTCAAGGCCGCTGGGGAGGTCCGTATAGCCGGCTTCGACTCGGAAATCCAACTTATTCAGTTTGGGAACTTGGGCCAGGTATAACCCAGACCAACTTGCAGCATTCCGCCAGTACGCGATAGGCGAATATTCATCTTCGACGAAGGCCTCGGTGTAGAAATTCAACCCCTCTCTGACATGCGGGATTCTCAACGTAAAATCGAGCCCTGAACGACGGTCCCCAGGGCCAGGTCTTGAGCTGCAAACGGCGCATTGCGGCGCAATGGAGAAGGTCCTATAAAAGGTTTGGGCAGTCAACGGAGTCGGACCGCCTGCAAAAACCGCCGTAAAAGAGAAGCCGAGCTCAAAATCAGGTAACGGCTTAAGACTGAATCTGGCACCATCTAAAAAGGGTTGGCGATTCAGAGATTGGCCAAACTCGCCGACGAGGCCCGTGTTGGTATGGTAGACGAAATCATGCCCTGTAAGCTGTCCGAGAAACGTCTCCATGCGCCACGGTCCCAGCCAACCTAAAATGCTGGGGAGTTTAAACGGTGAGACGCGATTGATGCGAAGCATATTCACGGGCGTGGCGTTATCACTGAACATCAATGGCCCGCCCAAGCTGGGGCCCCACCATAAGGTTTGCGGACCGAACGTGATTTGCCAATTTGAAAAATTCAAACCTAGATAGGAGTCCAACAATTGAAAGCGATTCACGGCGGCGGATGGCGTTGCAGGAGCAACTGAAGGAAGACCGTTGCTGGTGGATATGAATTCTCGGGCGCTTTGGGATAGAGCGGGAGCTGATGGGGAGTGCTCGTATTCCGCGCGCACATAGACGACGAAATGCCCTTCGGCCCCCCAAGCGGAGAAGCCATCGGCGGAATTGAACCCCTCCTGGTAGGGCCTTCCGTAATCATTAATGCTCGTCTGTCCAAAGTTGAATCCATCGGTGAGGGGCTGGCCGGAGATTCCAGTGACGCTTGTGTAGACCGATTCCACTTTCGCCACTCTATTCCGGCCTTCGCTCATTTCTTGCAATTCGCCGGCAAATTCCTCCGACAGTTGGGTATAGGTTCGCGCGGCTTCCGATGAACTGCTCTCCGCAACGCTCCTATTTTCAGCTTCGTTGAGAAGCCGAGCGCATTCCAAGCGGGTCCAAGGGCGCATGCCGAGCATTGCGCTGCGGACATCACCCATTGCCGCGAGACGGTCAAATGCGGAATAAACCCAGCTATCGATCGGGACATACGGCGAGCCCATATTGCTCGCCGTGAGGTCTCCATCGTTGCGAAAAATTTGACTGAGGGATTTCCAAGCCTCGCCGCCTAATTCGGGATCATGATTTCGGCTATAGATATTCTGGCCGATGAAGTTACCCATCATGCTGCCGACGAAAACGTCGGAGGGAAAATGCTGGCGAGCATGAATCCGCGAGTAGTCGACGAAGGAGGCAAGCCCGTAGGCCAGGATTTTCATCAATGGTCCTGGATATTCATGTGCGACCACTCCCGCAACAGACCACGCCAGTGCCGCGTGCTCCGAAGGGAAAGACGTGCCGCTTTGAAAAAACGGACCGGTCCCGTTGCCCTGGAACGGACGTTCGCGCCCGAGGGAATACTTCAGAGCTTCTACTTCTACGAGGCTATTGAGAGCGGCCTCACCTGCAAGAAACCCGGTCTCGCTCCAGTGGTCGTTGTGCTTGACGTGGCCCAGCAGCCACATCCCGCCCGCTCCTCCGATGAGCGCACCAATTCCGATGTCAGAAGCTGTGTTGTAGTGGCTAAGTGTCGTAGGGTTGTGCGACAGATTTTTGCTGAAGTCCGTGTCGGTCACGAAGAGCCCCGCGGTGATTCCACTGAGAGGGACTAACCACTGAACGTCCGAGAGTTGAAGCTTCGAAGGGCTGGTCAAAATCTGCTTTTGGTCCAGCAAGAATTCCTTTGTCAGACCTTTGACGGTATGCGGTGGTGGATCGGCTGAATCGGGCTGGGGATCGCTTGCGCTTTTCTTGCGCCTAGATGCATCTTTTATTTTGGTACCCGTGCTGCCCTGCGGCGCCTCCCCTCCGCTCTGCTCCTGTGCCTGGGGAATTGCCGCAAAAGAATGAGCCGCCGTCAGCGTAAGACTCGACGCAGCCCAGCTAATCGCCAGCACGATGAAATACCCCCGCATCATGAAAATCCTTCTTCACGGATGTATATACGCCACTGCCAAAGCCACCGACGAAGCCACGGACGCAGATTGCATGATCAGCGCCCAATTGCGACCGCCGATCTTTGGCGCCTTTTCGGGTACAACGACAGTGTCCCCAGCTCGCAGGGTCGCGCGCATAGGATCGCCGGCCCACCAGCCATCGCCATTGTTCTTCGCCGAGATTACCGAGCCGTCGGCACGGATCACGAACACTGCTTTCTTATCCGCGAGCGGCGTCAAGCCGCCGGCTTGGCTGAGATACCACTGGGCGCTGTGGCCTGGCCGATACCCGATGGCCGTGGGATTGAATACCTGGCCGCTGATCATCACGTAGCCGGCTTTCTTGGGAACAAAAAGTACGTCGCCATCGCGAACTTGGACATCCGCCGCGGTGTTTTGCCACTTTTTCAAGTCCGGGGAAATACGGATGACCACACGACCGATGGGAAGGTTGGTTTCCAATTGAGTGAGGGTTGCTTCGGTCTGACCGATGGCCGTCAACTTAGCGTTCTTCTGATCCGCATCTGTTTCGGGCAGGGCTTTTAGCGTCACCTCCTCTGCCTTCACCCGCTGGACGAGCACCAGATGGGACTTCATCTCCAAATCGCGCACCTCGCGCCTCATCAGCACGGCTCCGTATGGATAGGCTTCCGAATCAAAACCTCCGCTACGAGCTAAGACGGAACTCAGCCGCTCACCGGGCTCAATGCCGTACGTACCCGGATGTAAGACCTCGCCGCGCACTGCCATTGACGCTCCAATGTCGGTCCAGCGCGGAAGCTGGCGAATCGTAAGAACGTCTCCGTCGCGGAGCGGTACGTCGTTGTTCGAATCTCCGCTCATGGCCGCCTTTAGGTTGACCTCCAGGCGATCGCTCGGAGTTGTGCGCGAAGCGTTCGAGTCGAAACGGGAGAGATCCGCACTTTGCCTGTCGGCGCTGCGCTTCAATCCGCCAGCGACACGAACCAGATCTTCGAGGTGCATGTTCGTGGTGAGGGGATAGCGTCCGGGCTTGGCCACTTCACCGGTGATGTAAACCGTCGGGGGATCGACTCGCGCGGGATTGCGGTGGATAAGCAGGCGGTCCCGGGGCTGCAGCAAAATGTTGTCCATCGGATCTCCGGCCAGCGCTTCACGGAGATCGACGCTCAGAATTTTCAGCGTGCCGTCCGGCTCGGTGCGGAATAGTTGCGCGGAGTCCAGAGATGCGTCCTGTGTGACTCCGCCGGCCAGATATACGGCGTCACGCAAATGAGCTTGGCCGGAGGTGCGGTACTTCCCCGGCTCGCGAACTTCTCCGCCAACCCAAATTTCCGGAGCAGGCTGAAAATCGTAGCGGCTGAAGACGCGAACGGTGTCGAGCGGTTCGAGTTTGGGCGCCGAAGCTGGATCTGCAAGAGCCGCAGAGAGATCGAAACTCTCGACGCTGGGGTGAAAGTCGGGCGGATTCAGGCGGACGATCTCTGCGTAATGCGCCGCCGGTTCCGGCAATAGATCCTTATACGAGCCAATCAGGTCAGACAACCTCATCCCTTGTTTGTAGGAATAGCGACCTGGACGCAATACGTGCCCTTGCAGATAAATTGCGTCTTCGTTGTAGGGAGCAATGGGGAAAATATGAATTTCGTCGCCGTCGTTGACTTTGAACGCGTCGAGTTTTTTTCGCGCGGAATCCGCGTCCTCGGAGGGGGAAAGGTCGAGAGCAAGCATGGTGCGCTTCTCGTGAGCTTCAACGCGCTGAACCTCGATATGCCGAAGTGTCGCCGTGGGCAGGATTCCACCGGCGAGTTCCAGCACGTCTTCCAGAGAAGTCTCGCCGTGCAGCTCGTAAATCGCGGGACGCCGCACCATCCCGTCCACGGTGACCTGAGGCCCGATGGAAGGAACCAGCAGAGTGTCGCCGTTTTCCAAACGGCCCATGCCGGAACGGACTCCGTGCAAGAGCAAATCGTAAGCGTCGACCTCTTCGACAAGCTCCTTGCCGCGATAGTGTTTGAGCGCGCGCAAAGAACCGCGAAGCGTTACGCCGCCCGCGGCGAACAGAGCGTTCAAGGGAGTCGAGAGCGAGCTGATGTCGTACGCGCCGGGCGATGCAACGTCGCCCACCACGTAGACGCGAACCGTTCGCAAGCGAGCCAGGGAAACGTCCGCGGAAACGTCACGGTACTCCGTTCTCAGCACTTGTTGTACCGCCGCCTGCACATCACCCAGGTTTCGCCCGCTGACCAGGATGGGCCCCGCTTCGGGCAGCGACACACGTCCTTCCCTATCCACCAGTCGGAATAATCGTTGGGAGACTCCGCCCCAAAGATCAATTTCGAGACTATCGCCTGGACCAAGGACGTAATCAGGGCCAACAGGAAGATCCATGGGAATGGCTTGCGGGTCGCTTACGCTATTGCGAAAGACGTCCAATCCGAATCGCTCGAGAGGGCGCTGTCGAGTTGAAGCCTGCACATACATGTCATAGAGAGAGGGGATGTCCGCATAGGGATTGGCACGGTGAACCATTCTCACGGGAGTCATGTCTGCTTCTTCGTTCGTTTCTCCCCAAGGTATCCTTGTGCGCAAGGGCTGCTCGAATCCGTTTCTGCCAGTTGCCGTTCCCGGATTATCGCCGCGCTCAAGCGAGGAAGAGGGCAAGTTGCGGCCGGACGGCAGGTTGTCGATCGCTCCGAGACCCTGAGTCGGAGAAGCCAACGAAGGATTCGAGTCTCGCTTGAGCGAACCGGACGTCAATTGTAGATTCGCGGATAAATCTTCGGTCCCAGCAGGGTTCAGCGGATTGGCAGACTGATCCTGAGGTAATCCATCCGCTTGAAGGATGCGAGAGGGGCTCTGCAAGGGTTCTTGCTGGGGCGACGTCTGTGGGTTTGTTTCAGGGGCCGTCGTGCCATTGGGAGCGCGCATATTTTGGCGGCGATTCGCGGGCGGCTGCGACGGACAATCCTGGTCACGGCGAGGATCGCATGTTGCAGTGCGTTCGAGAGTTTGATCGCTTCTTTGCGGCTTAAGAGACTCTGAATCTTCCTGCGCTTCAACTTGAACCAGCCGACGCGCCCGCTCCTTAAGCACTAATTCGTTTTCTTTCGCAAAGTCCGAATCGGGATTGGGGGTGGGCAGCAAGTAGCCATAGCGCTGCAAAAGCCGCGTCGCCACTGAGCGAAACGTCAAGTCTCGTTCCAAACGGTCGAAAATGGCTTCATCCGTCAATGCAGAATCTTCGACCACTTGGCCATTGTCGGTAGCTTCTTTTGCTACCCAGCGCTTCAATTCGACGAGCAACCCTTCATCCTTAACCAAGACTGTTCGAATTTGAGTCGCCGACGCCGCCACTCGATTCAGGTTTTCCTGGCTTAAGTCTGGGGTCTGCTCCACGCCGTAGTCGTTTCTAATTTGGACGCGCGACCCCTGAGGCCTTTCGGCTTGCTGCTGGGCGAAAGTAGGCGCGCAGACCAAAACCGCCAACGCGAGACTCGGGAGGACGTCCCTCATTATTTTGAGATTCACCATTAGTTCACTCTCGTGCTGGGCATGGTATTTTTTAGTTCGTTCTGTTCGTGACCATAGAGTTTCGCAAAGCGCTCAGCATGCCTTCTTCGGACGCCTCAATACTACTCGAATGAATATCGAGAGAGGCCCAGTAATAAACGATGTAATTATTCGCTGGGGCAACGGCGATGACGCGCACCTCCGGGTGCTCACGGAGCAGCTCATCACAGACTCGCGGCCGTCTGCCCGGTTGGTCGAGCGCGATGACCACGAAATTTGGCAGGGTCCTCTTCACACACTCCATAATTTCCGAATCGTCGGCGACCTCACCGACAATTTCAATATCTGGTTGATCTGCGAAAGTTGTAAGAATAGTCTCCCGCAAGAGACGCGGTCGATTTGCCACGAGGACCCGGATGGCTTTTTCCATGAGTTGCTCCCTGCCGTATAAGTTTCGATTTTTCTGGAAGTTAGCGTAAGATTCAAAAAGAAACTATCGGTAGGAACTAATTGGGAATAGGGTTAGGTACCAACCGAACCTGGGTGAATACCAATTTTGACCTATCGCAATTCGCTCTAGTTTCGATCGTCTGAACTGTCGGCCAAAGACGACGCTGGCTCAGGACCTTTCGTCTTTGTCGAGGGTCCAGCAACCCCAGTGGGGGCAAAACAGCATCCGTCCGGGGAAACGCAGCATTCGATGCCGCTAGAGATGAGGACGTTATTATCCCTAGATTACTCCTATTGGGTGTAATTCATAACGGGGTCCGGCAGATTCCACTCGATTGGAGTCGTGCCTCGAACCGCTACCGCACGCCTCCTCCGCGAAGCCGACCAACGGCATTTCGAGCCGTTGTTTATCGGACAACACGCAAGAATGTAGATGCCGTTTTTCTTGACAGTAACGAGGAACTTGGTCTATTTTCGATTCGGCAACTTGGCGACCCATTTTTTAGGATTAGTTTCATTGGCGTTTCTTTGCCGAGCGCTTTGCCGAGCAGAAACTGATGGAACCCATGAGCGAGCTCGTCCCCAGTTCGTCCATTCGCACATTCCTATTGATTGAGAACCGTCTACTGCGTGAAGCGCTCGTCCGGCTCTTTTCTAAACGCGCCGATCTTCTCGTAGTTGGACAGAGTGGCTATGCTGAGGCGACGGCGCTCACTGTGCTTGATTCTAAATGCGATGTCCTGATCGTTGACTCTTTGCAGATACCCTGGCTCTCGGCAATTACCGCTCTCGAAGATGGCGATCCTGCTTCCTTCAGAACCGTCGTAATCGCGAGGAAATCCGACGAGAAACATTTCCTGGCCGCCGTGCGTTCCGGGGTAACCGGCTATTTGTTGCAAGATGCATCTGCCTCGGACGTCGTAGCGTGTATTCGTGCCGTCTTCCGCCGAGAGGCCGTGTGTCCTCCCCAGCTTTGTTCCACGCTTTTCCGACTCGTTGCGCAAATGGGCAGGGAGCTGCCGGTCCAGAACGCGACTTCGAAACCCGATCTGACTCTGCGCCAGCAGCAATTGGTCGCTCTTGTCGCCAAAGGTCTCACCAATAAGGAAATCGCTTCTCACCTAAATCTTTCTGAGTTTACGGTGAGAAATCACATCCATCGAATCTTGAAACAGGTGGACGCCGGGAGCCGCAGTCAGGCAGTAGAAACCATTCGAGCCTACGGCTACTCGATCAGTTCCTGAGGATCTCCTCGACTTTGCTGATGAGCTGAAGCTAGTTATGCTGATGACCCGTTGAATCTGCGCCGTTCCGACGGGTCATAGCAACCCGGGAAATCGTGTTGCTGATGGTAACCACCTCCTGGCTCGTTTGGGCGCTTCTGCCCTCGTTCACTAGGTGCTTTTCCTCTTCCGTGCGATTGCCCATTTCCGACACGAAAACTGCCTTTCGTGCCCTCGCAAGCCTCGTAAGACGTGAACCAGGCGCAACCATTGCCGCAGCTTCAGGATGAAAACCATTGTCTAAAGAAAGTGGTGGCGGATCTGAGGCTAGGCAAAGCTACGCTGAACGCGGTGATCGCAAAAACGGATGGAACTCGTAGCCCGGCCAGGAGAGGTGTGCCTCCTCGGCGAGCCGGCAGCGAAACTGCGGGCTGCTGCAGATTGCGGTAGCGAGTTTACGACATCAATAACTACGGAACGATTAATTATTCGACAAGCGGCGGTGGGTCTGGCGAGCGAGAATCCATCCCTCCTCTCGCTTTGCCCAAAGCAGTGTAGCTTTATGGCGAACATCGACAGACAACAGAAAATCAGTTCTGGGGATTTGGTTTCGGCACGGCCTGGGCTGCGGGTTTCTTGTCCTCGGGCTTCTTCTCGTTATCTTCTGGTTTCTCTTTGCTCGATGCCAACATAGCTTTTTGGAGAGCCTTCCTGGCCTGTTCCGGGGTCACCATGCTCTGTGGCACCTGCGCCGTAATGGGAGGCGTAGCTTGCTGCGAATTCTCGCCCCGTCCACCGAGCGTCATCTTTCCGAATGGAGTGTCCACCACTTTCTTCTCCGACAGATTCGGCAGCAGAATATACCATTCGCCATCCAGCCTTTTCCACTTTTCGACGGTCTCGCGCTCGAACGGTACCGGGAAGCCAACGAACTTATCCGTGCGCAGAAGACGGACTGTGGCGGTATCCCCGGCATCCGACAACCGCACATCCAGGACCCGAAATTCTACAAGTCCATCGTAGTTCATGTGGAAGAAGTCGTTCTTTGATTCCGGCGCGACTAGTTCCATGGCTGCAGTTTTTTGGCCCTTCTCTAAGGTTCCGTAGTACAGAACTACGCGTGCCCTCAGCGCTTCCGCCGGAGAAGCTTCACCAGGTACCTGCGCCCGAAAGGCAGGGGCAACAAAAAGAACAAGAAGAGCAACAAGATAAAAAGACTTTGTTCGACTCTTGCACATCCGAGCACCTCTAAGCTTCACCTCTGGTTAATCTATCACACCCTTGAGCCTCAAGGGCGCTCCCTTTACAAGAATCGGCAGAGATCCAGCTAGAGAAAGGCAATATCTATGTGAAGTGGCACGTCAATGGACAAAACGGGAGCACTGGATCCGGATCCAGTGCTCCCGTCGTCCTTGCCTACGTCTAGTTGTTAGACTGCCGCTTGTGCTTCAGTCGTTATTGACCGAGCCCGGAATTGGGCTGATCTAGGCGCACGCTGCTGCCTAGGTACAGAGCGTTGATCGCCGTGCCCACGCCATTCGGGTTGACGACGATGTCGAAGCCATGGCCATAGTCAAACTGGCAGAGGGCAATGACATAACCAGAGAATTTGCCCACGAGTGCGCTATTGCCAGAAGCCTCCAATATCCCGTCGATGGAATTTGCGTACACATTCCCTGGTAACAGGGCAGCAGTCGCCTGGTAGACAATGGGCGTCGTAGAGCCGGAGTTGAAGAGATAGAAAGTAACCGACCCGGTCTGACCCTTTGTCGTGGGCGTGGTGAATATGCCGTTATCGTTACCCGTGTTTGCAACAGCCAAACCGGTTCCATAGCCGTCGAGGTCAGTGGCGTACTGGAAGAGCAGCACGGACTGTGTCGGTTGAACGGTAAAGAAGTTCGTGGGCGCAGTGTCGACCCCAGTTACTGGATTTATGACGCTGTCGGTGATGATTTCCCGGCCTACGCCTGCGGTCGAGATGGAAGCGATGTACACGGGTGCTCCAGAAGGCGCCACCGTGGTGTCGTCACCCGTGAACGCCGCAGCTTGGCCTGGACCGAAGACCATGCGAATCGTGGCCGTGCCGTTCCCTGAGGCGGAACTGATATTGACGCCAATCGTGATCGGGGTTGCTGCGACAACAGGAGGACCAACGGAGCCGGGAGTGGCATCTGCCGCGACTGCACCAGTCTTCATCGTCAAGTTCACAACTGCTGCGCCAGCAGGGGCAACCACGGTGTCATAAATCCCGATAACAGTGCCGGCGGCGCCAGAGGTGGACCTTAGTTTCCACTGAAATGTCGGAGTCGCTGCGCCGCCCCAAATCGACAGCGTAGAAGGCAACGTAACCGCCACGCCAGAAGGGATGTTATCTATGTCAACGACCAACGTGGTGTCACCTGTCGCAATGTCCACCGTATCCGTGCAAGCAACCGCAGGCGGCGCGCCGCATCCCGTCGGATAGGCGGGTTTTGCAATCGCAAGCCTGAACGGGGAGGTGGGCCAAGCTGCCGCAGTTTGAAAATGAGCGATCGCTTGGGTCGTCAACGGACCAGAAGCACTCTGAATACCCAGTCCCGTAGCGACGCTCGACTTTGTAAGATCTATCGTGGGATACACCGAGCCAACCTGCAGGCTGGAAACAGCCGTCAAACCCGCGGAACTGCCCGAAACGAAAGAGTTGAGCGGAGCGGCCGCCGCTACTGTTCCTGCCAAACCAGTGACATTGAACCTCAGGTTCTGAAGAGTAATGGATGCCATGGGATCCGTCGTCGCTCCCAGGATGTTCATCTGAATGACCGTCTGCGGTCCCGAAGAGCTTATGCCGGAAGTCGTCGTAACACCGAGCACAAGAGCACCGTCCGTAGCGGAGTTCGGATTGCTGATCACAATGTTGTTCGAGCTGGTGTTTGTAAGCGTCGTTGGGAGACTCAAAATTCCGCTGTAAGTAACACTGATTACGTTACCACTTGAGAAGCAGTTAGCAGCTCCGGTGGTTATCGCAATGTCCGCCGGGCGTTCGGTAAGACCTTCATTGTTGAGGTAAACTGCTCCGGTGAACCCATTCGCATAGTGGGATACGCACTGCGCAGCTGCACGACCTGGAAGCATAACCGCGAGAATCAATGCAAAAGGTACAAAGAGGCCCAGACGTAGTCGGTTCATCGAATTCATCTCCTTAAGTTTTTACAGCACAAAATTTTCGCAGCAGAAGAAAAAAAAGGTTGTCCAGGGCTGCAACTCTACAACACGCCCCAGGTGGTCACTAGCCAAATTTTGAATAGACTCGCTCATAAGGTAACACTTGTTTGGTACGACGGATGGTACCCACCCAAACTACAGAGTTTGTACAAGTGAATGTCGAACCTTGTCAAGCGATATTTTGATACTCCGTACTGCCGCACTCCTTCTTGGCAACGCACCGCCCCGATTTCGACCCATTTTGCGTTTTGGTTTTAGTCTTCGTGTGATTTCTAATCTTCATCGTAAGCAAGCGCCACATATAGTCGCTCTGGCAGGAAGACAGGTGCCAGCGGTGGCTAGAAGGGATCGGTCAGCTTCCCCCACATGTCGTCGGATGAGCTGTTGCTGGCGCAGCCATGCCGCCAAATTTGACAGAGACTAGATGAAAATCGCATTGCGCTGCAGATCCTGAATCGGCAGCGTGGCCATCCACGCCGTCCAGATCTGGCTTTTCATGCCGTTTAGGAAAATCACCAGCAAACTCTTCCCCCTCAGGCTCTATTTGCGCGCCCCTAGAAACAGCTGACAGGTGATGGGCTCGGGCGGTACTGAAGTTGACGCGGGGGCCCGATTCTTTTCTTTCCCCACAGGAACTGTTCGTGCGGTTTACCCTACAGCAGCTCACCCCGGAGGTTTCCTGGAAAGCTTCTACAAAATTCTGCCGATACCCAAGGTAACCGTTTCCCGAAAAAAACCAATAGGGGAATAGTATTCCAACTCGATCGACGAGTCGACCGATGCCGCGCCGTCCAGCCAGCGGCATCGATATGATTCTTCATGGGACAGAACGGATCTCAAATAGGTTTGGATCGTTTTGGTGGCCCGTGCGGACGAGCGCGCCTTGCCGGAGCCTTACTTCAGGTCTCCCATCGCCTTCTTCACTTCACGCATCTTGCCCAGGAAGTCTTTGGTGCTAGCCGCTGCCTGCGGAACATCCTGAACCACGTGGGGAGTCAACAGCAGGATCAACTCCGTGCGGGTCGTGTTCTTGCTCGTATTCCCAAAAAGAGCGCCCAAACCTGGGATGTTCCCCAAGATCGGGACCCGGTTCGTCGAATAATTTATCGATGTAGTGATAATCCCACCTAATGCGAGAGGCTCTCCATCGCTCAGGATGACGGAGGTCTGAAAGGAGTTCTTGTCGATCACCGGTGCCACGATCTGCGAGGTGGTATTTGGAACGGCAGTGCTCACCTCCTGCGTAATGGTAAGCATCACGATGCCGCTAGCGTTGATGTGGGGCAGGACTGTGAGAATGACTCCGGTGTCCTGGTATTGAATCGTCTGGGCAAATACGCTTGTGCCGCTCGCCTGAATCGGCGTAAGAGCCGACCCGATAGGAGTGGGAACTTCCGCACCCACCTGGATGCGGGCGCTGGTGTTGTCCGTGACCAGAATGGACGGAGCGGAAAGTGTGCGAACCCGTGAGCGATTATCGGTCGCATTCAGAAAAAGTTGCAATGAGCGGGTGGCTCCAATGGTCGCAAAGGTTTGCGCCTGGAAGGTACCTCCCGCAGCCCCGGCTAAGATTTGGCCCAAGGTGGCATTGGGCGTCGAGGGCGGATTGTTCTGTAGAAAAGCAGAGACGCCGAAGGATAGATCCCCCGTCAGATCGACTTCATAAATCTTCGCGTCGATGAGCACCTGCCGCGGCAGGATATCCAGCTGGTTGAGCGTACGTTTCACGATCTCGTAATCGTGAGCCGTGGCTTGAACAATGAGGATATTGTTTTTGGTATCGGCGATGAAGCGAATCTGCCCCTGAACGCGCTCGGGAGCTGGCGGCAGCTGTGCCCGTAGTTGATCTTCTTGCACTTCGCGCGGGACCATGGGGTTTGGAGGAGTTGTGGGCTGCGGCAACGCCTGGGGCTTCGGAACCTCACCCCCATAAAGTTCGATGAGGATATCGCGAAGATCGCTCGCTTTGGCGTTCTGCACCGCATAAACAAAATTCTGTACCCCGACATCGTGCAGTGGAGGCTCATCGAGCCGGTGGATCCATTCTTCGACGTCCTTAAACACATCGGGAGACGGACTGATCGCCAAGACGGCGTTCAAACTCTCGATGGGAACGAACCGAATTGCGGAATTCTTCGAGAGAGCGTATCCCGCGAAAACGTCCTGCAATTCCGGAATCAGAGTCTTCGTAGAATTGTTGACGATGCGGAAGAGCTGAACGCGTTGCCGGATAAAGGTGGGACTATCGAATACGTCGACGATTTCGCTGATTTGTTTTAGTTTTGCTGGAGTTTCAACTACGAGCAGGAAATTGCTGTAGTCATTGACGACGATCTCCCCGGCCGGAGTGACAAAGGGTGCCAATATCTTGCTCATCTCCGCGGCGGAAACGAATTTCAGGGTGATCACCTGCAAGACGAGCGTATCGCCCGGAGCGGGTGCAGCGCCTGGCGTCTTGGCAAATTCCAGCGGCAAAGCGGAGAGCTTCGCCTCCGCTATCGGTACGACGCGGTAATAACCTTCGGCCTTTACCATGGCCGCACCATTGATCTGCAATATGGATTCCAGAAGGGAGAAAAGACTGCTCCGGGAGACTGTCGTGGACGTGTTGATGGTCACCGTGCCTTTGACGTTGGGGTCGACGACGTAGTTGATCTTCAATTCAGTCCCGATAATCCGGAGAACTTGATAGAGGTCCGCGTTCTCTAAATTGAGGGCTACGCTACCCTCGGCCGCATTTTCCACTGTCGCCTGGGGCGGAGCGGCAGTGGCTGTGGGCGTGGGGCCCGCCGGAGGAATTGCTTGCCCCCCGGTCGCAGGTGGTGGAACAGGCTTTGCAGGTTCGGCTGGTTGCTGGTCCGGGCGAGGGGCTTGCGTTTGCTGTGCCGGGCTAGTCGTGGAATTTGGCGCCGGAGTTCCAGCGGAGGACGGCGGAGGTGTTGGCTTCGCCGGCGCCGGCTGCTGGGTCTCGGCTGTCGGCCATGCCGATGCCGACAGCGAAGGAGCCGTGAAGTTCATTGCTACAAAGGGGGTCATCACGCGCACCTGGGGTTGTGCCATCGTAGGACCCGGAGACGGAGACTCCAAAGATGGGGTTTTCTGGACCTTCGATTGGTTTTCGACTTGTGGTGGCGGAGAGGACGCTGGAGCTTTCGCCCCGGCAGAATCCGGCCCCCCGGCGAGAAGCGCCGCGCTAAGCAGAAGGCGCGACCCGAGGCGCCAGGAAGGGAGATGGGTTTGGAGTAGGATCATAGTCTTCAGCCGGCTCGGTGCGCCCCTCTCAGGTTGTCTTGTCATGGTTTCTTTTTGTCAAATAACATCGGGCCAAACGGTGTATTCACCCATTCTTTTCCTGCGGGCGCAGCCCGTTGCGCTGTTGTCGTCTGCGCTGGTCGAGACGTATCAGGGGCGGCCGGTTCCACAGTGGTCACCGCAACGGTTGGTGGATTCGTTCCGGTGCCGGGAGCGGCTCCGGGCGCTGGTGTGGCTGGCTTGGCATTTGCAGAGGTTTTCACGGCTTGCCGGCGCAATCGTTCCATGGCGTTATAAAACATAATCTCTTGCTGCCCGGCGCTCGATTCAAGAACGACGGACTCTCGGAGCACGCGGAGCAAGCGGTAACCGTCGAAAGTGGCGCCCTCTGCCACGCGCTCTGCTTTGGATGACTGCTCTCGACCCAAGAGAGCCGTGCGGCTGTCCCCGAGAATCAGCGACCCATAGACGAGCGGCAAAGGGCCGGCCGATTTGGCTTGTACTGGCTCGGCTATGACATCATTGCGATCTGCGTCGAAGGGATTCTGTCGCGCAATAGCGGTGTAATCGGCTGCGGGGAGCGGAGGGGGAACCGACACGCCGCCGAGCGGATGCATCTCGTGTGCCTGCGGACCATTGTGGGCGGCATATTGTCGCCAGTCTCTCACTACCTTCCAGCCAAGTCCGACTAAGCTAGCGACAGCGAGAAGTTGGATGATCCACGTTCGCCTATTCATTCGTCTCCCTCATTTCGATTTTGCCATCAGCGCCGCAATCACCACGACACAGTGAACACGCTTTTCCTTATCGCCGCCGCCGCTAATCTGCAGCTCCTCGACCTCGGCAATGCGTTCGCCGCTGGTGACCCCCGTCAAGAACTGCGTGAGCTGGGTGATGCGGCCCGTGAGCTCTAGCCGCACGGGTATTTGAAGATAGTTGTCGCCCACCTCAGCGGGTGCGAGAAACTCGCTGCGCACGAGTCCGAGCTGTTGTTCCTTCGCGTGATCGGCGAGCCACCCTTGCAGTTGAGCGCCCGCCTGATTGCTATCCGGGGCTGACAGGAGTCGGTGTTGCTCCTCTTCGAGGCGACCTCGCAGGACCAGTTCCCGCTCACGCAATTGCTTCGAAGCGAGAAGTTCCCGGCTATAGCGCAACTCTTTTTGTGCCAGGAACAGGCTGCTTGAGGAGCTCGCCGCGGTGCCCCACTGTGGCAGAGCAACAAATTCCAAGAGCAAGAAAACGAGAGCCCCCAGAACTCCGGCGATTAGAAACCCTTTTTCTCTTGGTTCGAGGTTCATTTCTTATCTTTCGTGCGCATTTCCAACCGAAACCTCTCCATTCCAGAAGAGTCTTCTGTCAGGGCGCCATCGAACTTCACTTCTTCAAATTGCGGAGAAGCCTGGAACAAGGACACAAGATTCGAAGCCGATTTCGCTGCACCGGCCAGTTCGATTTGGTTCTTTCGCAAGGTAAACAGATTTAGCGAGGCGTCAGCAGGAAGTCGCTTGGCGACTTCCTCAAGGGCTTCGAGTGGTTGCCGGCCGCGCTGTTCGAACTCCTCGAGGAGGATGAGCGTTTGCCGCAGCTTCTTGTCCTTCTCGAGTACCGCCTTCATTTCATCCGTCTGTGGCTTTAGACGCGCAATTTCTTCGTGATATTGGTGGAGCAGGACCAAATTTTGAACTGGGGTGCGCAATCCGATGGCGAGCAGCAGCGCCGCGTTTGCCCCCAAGAGCGCATACGTTGGCAGCCGTTGCCACCGGCGGCCGGACGGCCTGAGCTCACGCGGAACTAGGTTGACTCGATAGTGACGGCGGCCTCGACCAATGCCTGCCGCGGCAACCGCAACGGCCCCCAAGAATTCACCGACATGACACTCCGCAGTTATCCCCGCGCTCTCAAGCTTGGCCGCGAAGTGCTCGACCGTCCCGAGTGTGCCGAGGGCCTCCTCGACCGGCTCCGGAACAGCGCCGGAGATCAGGATCGAGGGTTTCTCACCTTCGTGCCATCGCAGGGTTGACAGCGCTTGTTGGAGTTCCGAGATGACCAGTCGTTCCGGAGGTAAATTTCTGTCGAGGAGAGAGAAAGCACGAGAAGCGACCAATTTCTCGCCTTCGAGGACCGCCAGCTCTAGATCAGAACCCTTCGCGTCCAGCAAGACCAGCCGGGGTGAGATCTGCTGTCGCGCGCCGCGCAGGTACAGATGAACGAGCGAAAATTGACTCACCGTGACACAGGTTATCGGGTAGCCCGCTTCGGCGAAAAGGTTCACGAACCGCTCGACGGTCACCTGCGGCACGAGGGCCAGGCTCGCACTCAGTTGCGTCTCGTGTCGAAAGAAGCTGGCGTCCCAGCAGAATCTCTCCGTGTCCGTGGGCTTAAACATCTCCACTTGCAGTGTCAAAGCCTCTTCGACCGACTTTGCTGCCAGCTGAGGTAGACTCACTAAGCGAACGATCACCTCGCCTCGCGGCAAGCCCAAGGCCAGAACAGGGTCATCAACTTCGAGTGGCTTGAGAAAATCCCTTAGCTTCTCCCGGAGTTCTCTCGGCTTGAGCTCCGAGAAGTTGGGGATGACTTGGGTACCTCTCAATCCCACCCTCGTCAACCCTGGATGGACGCACGCCAAATAGAGAGAGGAGCCCCGAATTTCCGCGCCGAGAATGGGTCGCCGCAAATTCCAATGTTCGGAACTTCTGCTGGAGCGCAATTTCCATGGTCTGGGTTTGTGGCTCCACGTTCCGAACCTCGTCCCCAAGAAACGCTTATTGAACATAGGAATCCTTCCAACGAAGAATCTCGAATGGCCCGTTGCCGGGGGAGGGTGATACGTTGACCACGGCCTCGATCCTGGCAACGATGCCCCCACGGGCCCAACCGGTGGCCAAAAGAGTGAAGTGGCTGCTGCTCTGGGTCGTGAGGTTTCCTAAGGCCGCCCCGCCGGAGACTGGGAATTCGCTCGTGAGTTCACTGACGGAATGGATGGGTTGACTCTCACGAGCTGCCACAATCGCGTCGGCCAGTTCACGGTTTGATGCAGAAACCGCGAGCAAGACCGGATAGGGAGCGTAATTGATATTGATCTGGGAGGTCTTGGAATCTACGGTGACGCAATCGACAAGCCCCGGCTGACGTACGAACTCGCCGTCGTCCCGGCGGGCGTAATGACCGTAGAAGATCTCCGGGGTGACACCTGGCACCGCGAGCAGCTCTTCCACCGAGCGAAAGGCGGACCCCGTCGCTTGCGGAAGATTGAACTCCACGGGATTGCCGGCGGCCGCTGCTTTGCTCCAACGCGCGAGAGAGGATGGTGAACGCCAATCCAGGATGCTCATGGCCAGCTTTGTTGCGGACTGTAGATCGATCCCCAGAGCGACCAGCAATCGCTCCAGCAACTCTTCGGAGGCCTCGTTGACATCGATCTTCCCGCTCTCGTCTGTGATTTCTACCTTTATCCGCCCTAGACTCTTTTCCCATTCCAGGCTTCGTTGGCCGGCCACGAGGAAACCTTCCTTGGGCGTCGGCGAAAGATGGGTCAGCAACGCCGCTGTCGTATACACTCCGCCGCGCGCCAGGTAATAGGCTTCGAGGTGTTCTTTTCGGTTCCCCAGTTCCTCTCCGCCGACGCGCACCGAACTGGCCAGGGCCAAGGCCACCACCGTCAGAATAAGAATGCCGCTCAAGACCGTCAGCAGCACGACGCCCGACTGGGAATTTTTGTCCGCGCGTTTCATTTTGCCTCGACCAGGGACGGTATAATAAATGTCATCACCTGCTCCTGCTTCCCGACCGACCACAGCACTTGCACCCCGCGAGGCAACTTCTTGCGCTCCTCCCCCCTCCACTCCGGGACCCAGGCGGCAAGCTTTCCTGGCTTTCCTGGTTCGAGATAGGACAGCTCGATGCGATCGGCGGGATCGCCGAGGAGCATGGTGTGATTCGTCGGTGCCCCAGGTTCGAGGAGCGCGGCGAGCAGGTCGTGGTCGTCCGGGGTTCCCACTTCACTCACCTCAAGTTGCTCCTTCCCCTCCGGCCCCGCTTCCACGTGATATGCGGCCAACCACTGCCCGAAGCTCCTTTCCCCGGCCCAAGATAAGCTCGTCAGAAATCGCGCCTGTTTCGGGGTGCCCCTGAAACTGAGGAGCTTCACGGGTTGATCATCGCCGATCTCGGTGAGCATCCGAGGCACGGCTGAGTTCATTTGTGCGCGGAGCGCTTCGATTTCCGCCAGTCGCTCGCTCATGGCATCGAGCCTTTCTGTACCCCGGCGCCGAGCATTTTCTGTCAGACGAAATCCGAGAAGGAGAATGGTCAAGACGACCGTCATGAGGGCCAGCGAGACCATCACTTCGAGAAGTGTAAAACCGGCTTGTTCCTGGTTACTTGCTCGCATTTAGATCCACTTTTCGCGCCCACGTGGTCGTTTCGACCGTGTAGGACTTTTCTCTCTCCGGCTCTCCCCAACGAATGACGACCCGGATATCAAACAGTCCACTCTTTTCCTCGCGGAACTGGTCGTTGTACGCGCTCGGCGAGATCTGCATCTGCCACCGGTATCCATCGCTCCACTCGCCCATCTGTGCGCTGGGCCCCAGCTCTTCCAGCAGCAAGACCTCATTCATCTTTTCGCGCGCATGAAGCAACGCGCTCTCCTGGGACTTCATTCGCGTGATATTGCGTAACGACTGCGACGCCAATCCCACCACGGCCACAAAAACGGTCGCGAGAAGGACGGTGGCAACAAGGACTTCGAGCAGCGTGAATCCGCGACAAGCCGATTTACGGTGCCGTTTCATTCTTGCTCCTCGTCGACCGGCAACAGGCGAGCTCTTGCAGTCAGCGGGTCGACCTCCAGGCGCAGAGAAAATCGAGCCGCGTTCTTGAGATCGAGCTCAAGTGCTTCGCCCGTGCCATCCGGATAAAAAGGCAACGGCTCGATCTGCTCGCTCCAGTCTCCCTGGCCGCGACGTCCAGTGAGTGCCACCCCCCTCGGCAAAACAAGTTCATTCAAGGTATGACCGTCCTCCCGCGTCAAAATAAGTTCGTTTGCCGGCCCCGCCGAAGTTGGAAAGATCACGAGATAGGTCCGGCCTTCGAAGACCGCACGACTTTTGGCCTGCTGGAAGAGCTTGCCGAGCGAAGCCGCCGCCAGGCGCAACTTGAAGCTGGAGTAGGCGCGCACCGTTACGGGGAGAACCAGAGCCGCAGCTGCCGCGATCAGAGCCAAGACGACCAACAACTCAAGCAAGGTGTGACCGGCCACGGCTGATCGAGGCTTTCGCCATTGTCGTTTCAGGGGCATGTTGTTCCGGGCTCGCTTACTTCCAGCTCACGATGTCTCGATTTACTCCTTCGCCGCCTTCGAGGCCATCGGCCCCGTAGGAGATGATCTCGTAGTCTCCATGCTCACTGGGGCAGGCGTAGAGATAGGGATGCTTCCAGGGGTCGAGAGGAATCTCCTTCGGAAGATAAGGACCATCCCAGTTTTCGACCTCGGCCGGCCGGGTGCGCAGCGCCTGCAAACCCTGATTGGTTGTGGGAAAGGAACCCACGTCCAGGCGGTAGGCACCCAGTGCCGATTCAAACGCAGCGATTTGCGCTTTGGCGGTGTCTACTTTCGCTTTGTCCAGATTCTTAAAGACCCGTGGCACGACCAGCGCAGCCAGCATCGCCAGGATGGCCAATACCACCAAGAGTTCAATGAGCGTAAAACCTTTTTGTCTTTTTATCTTCATCTCTCGCCTCACATCGGTAGTTCGTTAATGCTGTAGATAGCCAGCAGAAGGGATACGACAATCGTGCCGACGATCACCCCCATGGCCAGAATCATCAAGGGTTCGAAAAGGGCCACGAGATTCTTGATGGCGGTGCGCGTTTCGCGCTCGTAGACATTGGCAACCTGAAGCAACATGGCATCCAGTCGGCCGGTTTCTTCGCCAACCCCGAGCAGGTGAATGGACAACGCTGGAAACGCTCCGGTTTCCTCGAGAGGGCGGACCACCCCCTCACCCCGCTTGACTCCCTGTTGCACATGCTTCACGGCGTCGGAGAGTTTCCGGTTGCCGAGGACCTGGCGAGCAATTTCAAGCGCGCGAACCATGGGCACACCGCCTTCGAGCAGTGTGCCTAAGCTCCTCGAAAACCGGGATACTTGAATCCGTTCGATGACCGACCCCAGGCGAGGAACGGAAAGAATGAAATGATCAAAGCGCTTGCCGCCGCGCTCCGTAGCGAGGTAGCGTTGTATGCCAAAAAAGATCAGGGGAACAGCAATCAAGCCTAGCCACCAGGTCTTTTCGAGGGCGCCACTCAGGGAGAGCAAGACTTGCGTGGGCAGTGGAAGTGCTGCCCCGGATTGTTCGAACACGCCAGCGAATTTTGGTACCACGAATTCCAGCAGAAAGATCACCGAGGCTGTTCCCACCACGAACAACAGAGCTGGATAGATCATGGCGGAGACCAGATTGCTCCGCAGTTCATTGACGGACTCTTGATAGTCGGCCAACTGGGTGAAGACCCGGCCAAGATTGCCGCTGGCTTCACCCGCGCGAATGAGGCTCACATAGAAATTCGGGAAGAGATTCGGATATCGTTCCAGGGCCGCGCTCAGGCTTTTCCCCCCTTTGACGGCCCGCAGCACCTCCTGGAGGGCTTGCCGCAGTGCGGGAGATTCGCTGAGTTGCGCACTGACGGTCAAGGAGCGATCGAGTGGGACCCCTGCGTTGAGCAAGAAGGATAGCGTGCGCGCAAAGACCAGTCTGTGGTTTTGAACCCCCTGTTGCCAGTGAAGATTGGGGCGCCAGGACCCGCCGGAAATTCCGTTAGCGGCAGCCACCTTAAGGGGCAGCAGGCCTCGTTGCTGCAACTCGGCGGCAGCGCTCACTCTATCGGCAGCTTCGAGCGAGCCGTTTACCGCCCCGCCATTGACGCCGATCGCTTGATAGGCAAACGTGGGCATATCCAGCTTCTACGCTCCCTCTTGCGTTACGCGGAGTACTTCTTCAACCGTGGTCACCCCGGCCAGCACTTTATCGAATCCATCCTCCCGCAGGGTCTTCATGCCATTCTTCCGAGCTGCCTCGCGAAGGACATTGGCCTCACAGCTGCGCGCAATGAGCCGTTGCAACTCGTCGTTCACTTCCATCAACTCAAAGATACCCACGCGATCCCGGAAACCGATCTGTCTGCATTCGGGGCAGCCCAAGGCGCGGTAAGCGCGAGTGCCGGCTTCGGTGAGTTTCCCAGGCGCTGGCATCGGCAGCAATCCCGCCGGCAGTTCTGTGGGCTGTTTGCAGTGTGGACAGAGCACGCGAACGAGACGCTGCGCCAGGACCGCCAGAATCGAAGAAGACAACAGATAAGCGGCCACACCCATGTCGATCAAACGCGTGATGGCACTCGGCGCGTCGTTGGTATGCAAGGTACTGAAAACTAGGTGGCCCGTTAGCGCCGCACGAATAGCGATTTCGGCAGTTTCGAGATCGCGGATCTCGCCGACCATGATCACGTCGGGATCCTGACGAACAATATGCCTGAGACCTGCGGCAAAGGTCAGGCCGATCTGCGCATTGACCTGGATTTGATTTACGCCGGCGTTCTCATACTCGATGGGGTCCTCCAGCGTGAGGATCTTTTTGTCCGTCTGATTGATTTGACCCAACGCACCATAGAGCGTGGTCGACTTTCCGCTGCCGGTGGGGCCGGTGACCAGCAGAATTCCGTGCGGCTGGGCGGTCAGTTTTCGCACACGTTCCAAGAGGCTCGGTGAATATCCCAGTGTTTCGAGGCTCAACAGTTTCTTGTCACTGCGATCGAGGATGCGCATCACCACGCTTTCCCCGTGCATGGTGGGAAGAGTAGAAACGCGAAGATCGATATCTCTTGCCAGCACTTTGAGGCGAATCCCTCCATCCTGCGGCAGCCGGCGTTCTGCGATATTGAGCTTGGCCATCAATTTGACGCGGCTGATCACGGCAGCTGCCATTTGCCGGGGAGGAGCTTCAACCGGGTAGAGAACCCCGTCGATGCGGAACCGCACACGGAGTTCCCGCTCCATGGGCTCGATGTGGATGTCGCTTGCACGGCTCTCGACGGCACGGGAGATCAGCAGGTTGACGAGGCGGATGACAGGCGCTTCAAGAGCCAGATCGCGAAGATGCTCGACCTCCTCGCCAGTCGACAGGCCCATCTCCTCCTCGGACTGCTCATACGATTCCACCAGGCGACCAAAAGAGCTGGTGCCCGCCCCGTAGAACTTTTCAATCGCGTCGCGAATCTGATTTTCAGACGCCAGATGCACAACCGGGCGCCGCCCCGTGGCCAGCCGAATCGATTCCACGGTCTCTTGATCCAGAGGATCAGCAAGGGCCACGTACAATTCGCCGTCGCGCTCATCAAAGAGAAAGAACTTCCCCGATCGCATGAAGCGCGGTGAGAGAGATTTGACTTCCGGCGGAAGCGGAGGAAACTCGGAATCATCGATGACCGGCAAGTGAAGCTGCTGGCCGAGGGCCGCGAGCAGATCTCGCTCCGCAACCATTCCGAGGTCCACCAGCAGTTTTCCCAAGCGATCTGAGGACTTCTCCTGCAGTTCCAGTGCGCGCGCCAAATCCTCCGCTGATATCTTTCCCGAATCCAGGAGAATATCTCCGAGAAGACGGTGCTCGATGGATATAGACGCGAGGCTCATGGGCATCAATACTCGGTGGTCACGATTTTCCGGACGAATTCCGCCTGATCGACGGAGTTGTTCTGGCGCTGATCAATAAGACTTTTTTCAACGGAGAAAACAATCGTCGACCTCTCCACCTTGCCTGGGTGGGCAGCGACTGTCTGGATGATGACGGCTACGGATTCACCAGGGGCCAGCTGGCGAAGAATTTGGCCAAAGTTGGCCAACACCTGCTCGGTGACCTCCTTGGCTTTCGCTCGACGGCGATTTTCCTCCTCGCGGTGCAGTTCTTCGCTCTTTGCCGTAGGCGGGGGAGAAAAAGGTCCCATGTTCTGCCACGGCGAGAGGCTGACCTCAAAGGTGAATACAGCACCGTAGCCCGGCAGATACGCTCCCCGTACCCGCTCTAACGTGTCAAAGGGTCCGCCAAACGCTTGCGTCAGGCTCTGGTTGAGAACGGTTTCGAACAGTTCGATTTGCTTTTTCAGTTCTTCAAGGTCAGGCTTCGTTTTTTGCGCATGGGCACCTGCCCAACCGAGCGAAAGGAGCATACCCATCAGGCCGCAGACGGCCAGAAAGTTATATCTTTTTTTCATGGTTTCCTCACGGACGTCTCGGGGCCGGATTTTGATTCGGTCGGGTCTGCTCGGACGGGCGCTCGAGCGCACTCTCTAAATAGAGGTCATGCTGTTGTATTTGCTGCCAGAGGGACCCCTGGGTTTCCTTCACCATTTCGAGCTCAACGCCCAATCGCGCGAGTCGCCTGGACTCCTCCTCCCTCGACAAATCACTGCTTCCCTCGGAAGCCGGCTCAATCCGCGTCGACGGCTGAGCCAAGGATTGCTCTACGGCGGCCTGAACCCACGCCCGAACCTCTGCTTGGCTCACGGCTTCGGCGGGTGCGACCGGCGCTCGGGAGTTTGTCTGGCCAAAGTTGATCGACAGGGCGTGCTGCCGGTACTGAATCGAAGGCCGGGAGACAATCAGGAAGAGTATCGACGCTCCGACAAGAGCCATGCTCGCCACGGAGACCCAGTTTCGAACCGTGCCAAGCCAAAGGTTCTGATCCTTTGGGCCCGGAAGGAAAAAGGGAGTCGGGGGGTCCACGGAGGGCCAGGTTGCCCGCAAAAGGTTTTCCAGCTGCTGCCAGTCACGCACAGCGTCGCGACACGTCAAGCAGACTTGCTCGTGGGCGTCGAAGTCCTTTCGTTGGTCTTGGGAGAGCTCTCCAGCCACTCTCTCAGAAATAAGTTCCCGAAAATCGTCGCACTTCATTTTGAAGTCTCCTTTCTCCGAGGGGATGGACGAGCGGCGTCCAATGGCTAGGGAAGCAATGTGGAATCAAAAACCGGCCGTAGGCTTTTGGCCTTCGAGACCGGCTCGAAGCTCTTCGAAGGCCTTGTAGAGGCGGGACTTCACGGTGCTGACAGGACAGCCCAGGATGGCCGCCATCTCGTCGAATTGGAAGCCGTGGAAGACCCGCAGCAGCACAACTTCGCGGTGCTCGGGTGCCAGATGCGAAACCAAAGCGCGGAGGGTAAGCTGCATCTCTGGCGTGCCGGGACGAGCTTGACCCAGTGTTCCACCGAGGCTGTCGAGTTCGACCGAGTCTTCGACCGTCAGCGTCGGACGCCGAAGATGGGACCGATGAAGATTGACAGCAATACGAAACAACCATGATCGAAACTTCTCCTGGTCTCGCAGCTCTTTCAACCGTTCGTAGCTGCGCAGAAACGCCTCTTGCGAGAGATCGCGGGCGAGCTCGGGATCGCCGGTCAAGCGCAGCAAGAAATTGTAGAGATGACGCTGCCATCTCCAGACGAGAAGATTGAACGCCTCAACCTTGCCGTCGAGAACTTGCTCCACCAGCTGCTTATCGGTATCAGTCTCTGTCAACTGCTTCTACCCCGTACAGACGCAAGAATTCGCGAAAAAGACGAAGCCTGGAAGAAATAATTTCATTCCCCAACTTCACTAAACACCGGAAGAGCTGCACACTGCCAGAAGGAAACCGCGGGACCCGTAGTATACCGAGCGGCCCGGAGAAATCCAAGGTTCATTCAGATTGGCAGATGGGGGGTAGAACGAAAAAACTTGGCGTTTCGAACTTGACAGCGAGGGCAAGAGCTCTATACTGACGAAACAGAACTAAAGATGCATGGACCGAAAAAAAACCTGGAGAAGCTCTACCTAGCGACGCGCTTGGGGCCCAACTGTTTTTCTCGCCTGCTTGTAATTTCTCTGCTGGTGTCTTGTTTGGGTGCACGGCTCATGGCGGCCGAGATCTCGACCTACCTGGACAAGAATGGCCATTGCGTCTACGTGAACCGTCAAGATCGCGAACTGCGTACCGCCATAAACCGCGGTGGCGTTGAGGCCGCTTCGCGTGTCATCGAACAGCGCAAACACGCGCTGCCCGCCATCGAAGAGTACATCGGGAGAGTGGCGATCGAATATCAGCTTGATCCCCGACTCGTGGTGGCTATGATCGAAGTCGAATCCGCCTGGGACCCGAGGGCACGATCTTCTAAAGGCGCCCTAGGGCTGATGCAATTGATGCCCGAGACGGCGGCACGCTTTCGTGTACGCGATCCGCTCGACCCCAGAAAGAATGTCGAAGGCGGTGTGCGCTATCTGAGACTTCTCCTCGATCGGTTCGATCAAAACTTGACCTTTGCACTGGCCGCTTACAACGCTGGGGAAACCGTCGTCCGGAAACGCGGGGGTATTCCGCCCTACGAGGAAACACAAAGCTACGTGCGTCGCGTGAGAGAAAGATTCAGCGAGTTGCAGGGCCAATTCCTTCCCGGTTCGCCGGGTGTCCATCGGACCGTCGAGGGAGGACGCACAGTGTACACAAATATCGACTGAAGTCTTCCCTCCGCTTTGAGTTCACAGCGATCCTTTGACTCTTTAGAGCCGAACCTCCGGGAATCATGACCTGAATATTTCCCACTAGATCGTGCGTATGTCTTGCGACAAGCAACACGGCCTCGCAGCACAGCTTCGGTGTGTTTCGCCGCGCGCCGAACGGGCCCATCCCAGGGCAAGGAATCATAGTAAGTCATTCTCTCCGCCAGAGGATCGGGAGCTTCAAGGGGGTAGGTGACGAGTTGGAAAAAATAATTCAAAAAATGAAGCAAGAGATTGCCCATTTGCGAGACGTCCTCTATTACCGCCTCACCTTCGACGCCCCTTCTGAACAAACCGTCATCGATCAATTTCACAAACTGTATTTTGATTCGCAACTCTTCGGGAAGGCTTGGTTGAGTTCCTCATGGATGGGCGTGCCGGTCCGCAAGTGTCCGAACGACCTTTGGACGTACCAAGAGATCCTCTGCGAGGTCGAACCCGATGTGATTGTCGAGACGGGCACTCAGCTGGGTGGAAGCGCGTACTACCTGGCGTCCTTATGCGATTTAATGGGCAGAGGCCGAGTGATTACGATCGACGTGGACAACCGAGAAGATTCCGTGTCTCGGGAGCGAGCGCCGATTTCTAAAACAAGACCCGATCATCCACGAATTACCTACCTCCAAGGGTCCTCGGCTTCAGAAGATGTTCTTCTACGGGTGAAGAGTCTCGTTCGTGAAGACGATCGAGTTCTGGTGGTTCTCGACTCCGATCACAGCAAAACGCATGTTTCTCAAGAGCTGCGCGCGTATTCTCCCCTTGTTTCGATGGGCAGCTATCTCATTGTCGAAGACACGAATGTGAACGGCCACCCCATCCTCTCCCAATTTGGACCGGGCCCGATGGAAGCAGTCGAAGAGTTTTTGAAGACGAATACGAACTTTGTCCTCGACAGGTCGAGAGAAAATCACCTCCTCACGTTTAATCCTTGCGGTTATTTGCGGCGTAAGAGCTAGACACAGATATTTGAGATTCTAAGTTCCAGTCTGCTCGATGATGTGCCGTCTTGGGTGGACGAGGGTGGTGCGGATATGGCCCGAGTTTCCCTCCGAGTAGACGAGTGTCAGTGCATTCCAGCATAGTTTAACGGGGGCGGAAGCGAGCACGGTTGAGGTATGCCGAACGGGGCTGCCCGAGCGGGCTTGACAGTAGAGCGAACTACGGCCTGTCTTGTGCCGAGTACATCAGGTCGGTAGCCGCTATGAAATTGAAACAGGCTCGTGGACTTGCCATGAAGCTCTTTTCGCGCTGGACAGACTGTAATGGCAGAGTACTCGACACCGCGGAGGTTTGCCACTAGGACCCCTATGATCTTTTCCATCGCGCACTCCCTGCATCTGAAGTATGCGACTCGCAAGGACTGGGCGTAAGAATCAAATCCAAACCATCGGTATGAACTACTCTGGGATTGAGTGAGAAACGCGCAGGCCATTGGTGGACACTAGTTTTGACCCTAGCCTGAAATCCCATGTTAGCCGTTTGAGTTAACACCACGGAGCTCTATCCGAAGACCAAATGAAGACGTTTGCCCCCGAGCCAGGCGATGCGCTGATTCATGCGATCGAATCCAGCCGCCATCAACAGGGGATTGTGAGCACGCTTCTGGAAGCGAACCTCAATGTCCGATTCTTCGATGGTGACCAGGGCTGTGGCATCCACGAAATCTCGAAAAAGATGACGCGAGCGGGCCTGCCGATACCCGTTTTGAACCTTTAAGGCCAAGAGCCGGTAGAGACTGTTGGCCATCAGCGTGAGTTGCAGATCGCAGTCGACCTTCATGGCCACGGCCGAAGAGAGGGCATCCATATGGAAGAAGTCAATGCCATCGGAGATCCCATTTTCGATGATCATACGTTGCGCGTAACGGGCCAGCAATTCCGGGGCGGACCGACGGAGCTGGTTGGTGAGCAAGAAGGTGGGTTCCTCATGTCCGAGGTCCGCCGCGATGATTTGGCGCAGAGGCCCGGTATAGTCGCTGAGGGTGATGGTTTGGTCCAAGATGCGGGGCGTGCGGTATTCGCGCGACACGCTGCGCAATTCAATGCGACGCCAGGCCGAGAGGGGGAGTCGATAGACTTCTTGCAGCATGTTGTAGGAGCGCCGGCGCAGGGTTATGAAACCGATGCCCCGTTGGTTGAGGCGATGGAGATTGGCATGGGTGGTGAGTCGGGAATCAAAAATCAATTCCTGGGGCCATTTTCCAGTGCGTTCCTTCCAGAACTCGGCGAAGCGTAAGATTTCATCGTCCTGATCCTGCTTGCGAACACTGCCATTGGCATAGCAAAAGACGCGCGTTGCGGCGTCCTGGGCCAGGAAGGCCAGAATCCTGTAATCGATCATCCGAATCCGCAGTTTTTGGAAGTTCGAACGGGGAAATAGGTAAAAAAAGATCCGTCATCTTCTGTGCCGCAGGCACAGAACTCTCCTCCTTCATTCATCTGTTGTAAGTTTCCAGCCCAAGGCGGGAAGTGTGGGACCTCGGCCGATTGCAACGACCGAGGTCCCCAAACGTTCACCCTCGTCGGGTAAACCAATCAATCGGTTCTACCCTGCCATGGGCAGTGGCCGTTGTCCAGTCCCGCCTGCGGGCGAGGATGGCGGTCTGCTGCGAACTCCTTTTACGTCAGCGCTTTTGCCGAGGCAGCGCTTGCGGCAAAGTGTTTTGGATCTGCCGCCACTGCGACCGGGGACAGCGCTACTGCAGCCCGCTGTGCCGCCAACAGGCTTATCGGCAACAGCGACGCCGCGCCAATCGCCGCCACCAACAAAGCACCGAAGGACGACTCGATCACCGGGACCGTCAGCGCGACTATCGCCGACGCCGGATCGCTGCCCGCGTGACGGATCAAGGTTCCCATCGTTCCTCTTTCCGTTGCAGGATCCGGCTGCAGGCCACAACTCCCACGCCCGTTCAGCGCCAGAGTAGGCCGCGCGCGTTCTCCGGTTGGCTTCGCTGCATCGTTTGTGGCCGCCGGGGACGATTCATCGATCCCTATTCCTGAAATGGAGGTACAGGATGCTCAATCTGGAAACGCAAGCTCACATTCGTCACTTGTTCTTCGCCGAACACTGGAAGATCGGCACCATTGCGCAACAACTCGGTGTTCACCACGACGCTGTGCGCTATGCCTTGCAGACCGACTCGTTTCATCGGGAACAGGCCCTGCGCCCTTGCATTACCGATCCCTACGTGGAGTTCGTCCGGGAGACCTTAAAGAACTATCCTCAACTGCGAGCCACACGCATTTTTCAGATGGTCCGCGATCGCGGCTATGCCGGAAGCATCGTGCAGTTGCGGCGCGTGGTGGCCCGCTTGCGTCCCGTGCAGCGGGAAGCGTTTCTACGACTGTGCGTGTTTCCCGGAGAACAGGCGCAAGCCGACTGGGCGCATTTCGGGGAAGTTCGCGTCGGCCGTGCACGCCGGCGGCTCTCCTGCTTTTTGATTACCCTTTCTTACTCGCGTGCTCTCTACCTGGAGTTTTTCTTCGATCAAACCATGGAGAACTTCCTGCGCGGGCACGTCCATGCTTTCCAGGCCTGGTCTGGAAGCCCCCGCATCACCCTCTACGATAATCTCAAGAGCGTGGTGTTGGAACGCCGCGGCGATGCCATCCTCTTTAATCCACGACTTCTCGAACTCTGTGGTCACTACCACTTTTTGGCCCGGCCCTGTCAGGTGCGCGCCGGAAATCAAAAAGGTCGCGTCGAGCGAGCGGTGCGCTATGTACGCGAGTCCTTCTGGGCTGGCCGTCCCTTCAGCACTCTGGAAGAGTGCAATCGTCAGGCCCTTCTCTGGCGCGACCAAATCGCTCATCAACGTCCTTGGCCGGGAGATGATTCCCGAACCGTGGCACAAGCGTTCGAAGAAGAACAGTCCCGTCTGCTTCCTTTACCGGAACATCCCTTCCCCACCGATCTGCTTCGTGCGGTGCACAGCGACAAGACCATCTACATCCGCTTTGATCTGAACGATTACTCCATCCCACCTCGCGCCGTGGGGCGTCCCCTCACGTTGGTCGCTTCCGATTCGGAAGTTCGTATCTTGGATGGGACCGATGAATTAGCTTGTCACCGCCGTTCCTACGACCGGCGTCAACTGGTGCTGGACCCGGCTCACCAGCAGGAACTGCTGCAGGAAAAGCGCAAGGCCCGTGGCTCGACTCCAGGCGGACGCTTGGAACAGGCGTTGCCGGAAAGCGAGGCCTTGCTTCAGGCGGCTTTCGCCCGCGGGGAATCGGCCGGCAGCCAATCCGCACAACTCCTAAAACTGCTGGACGCCTACGGGCCCGGAGAGTTGCGCGACGCCATCCGTGAAGCGCTGGAACACGGTACGCCCCGAGTCTCTTCCGTAGCCTTCCTCCTCCGCAAGCACCAGCGCTCCAGACAACGACAGGCACCCGCGCCGGTCGACCTCCGTCAACACCCGGAACTGGCTGCTCTCCACATGCAACCCCAGAACTTGGAGGTCTACGATGAACTCGCCAAGCAAAACGACGACGAAGAATGATCTGACTGCGCAACTTCAGCAGATCGGCCTGCGGGCCCTACCACAAAACCTGGACGACTTCCTCGCCCGAGCGAGCAAAGCACGCTGGTCCTCCCACCTGCTTTTGGAAGAACTCTGCCGAAGTGAGCTCCAGGATCGTTCCCGCCGTAGCTTGGAACGGCGGCTGCGCTTGTCGGGTATTAAAAGTTTCAAACCCTTGGCCGACTTCGAGTGGAACTGGCCGACCCAGATCGATCGCGATGTCATTGAACGCGCCCTCACCCTGGACTTCTTGCTGCAAGCACGCAACCTAGTGCTGGTCGGCAGAAACGGCTTGGGCAAAACGATGATCGCCAAAAATATATGTCATACGGCGGTGCTCGCCGGACACGCGGTGCTGTTCCGCACGGCCCCGGCGATCCTCGAAGATCTCCAATCCGAGAGCATCGAAGGACGCCGACGTAAACTCCGTGGTTATGCCAACGTAGCTCTTCTTTGCATCGATGAAGTCGGGTACTTATCCTATGACGACAAGGCCGCTGACATCCTCTTTGAAGTCATCAACCGCCGTTATGAACGTAAATCTCTGATCGTGACCACTAACCGCGTCTTCAAGGAATGGAACGAAGTCTTTCCCAATGCCACGTGCATCGCCACCATGCTGGATCGTCTGCTGCATCACGCCGATGTCACGGTTATCGAAGGCGACAGCTACCGGGTTCGGGAAAGCGAACAGGAAGCGGCGGCACGCCGGAGGAAAAAATGAAACACATTCTGACCGATTCCCTCACTCCCTACGTCAGCAAAGTCCTAACCCTATACCTGGAGCTGCCGGAAACACCGTTGCACACCACACTATACGATCAAAAACGCGCCGCCGAATTCCAACTCCGTGGCATCCCTCTGGATCTGATTGAAGCGGCTTTCATGCTGGGTTCTCTGCGGAGGTTGTTGCGATCACCCGGGGCGCTACCCTTGTCCCCGATCCGCTCTCTGGCCTACTTCCAACCGGTCATCGACGAGTTGCTGTCCTGCCCGCTGTCGGACTCCTACGTGGGATATCTGCGAAGTAAGATGAAACCCTTCGCCGGAAAGAAGTTTACTCACTCGATGGAAAAGGCCTCAACCTGTCGACTTCCAAAACCCGCGGAATCAGATGATCGATAACAGAATCCCCTTCTGCTTGCGGCTGCGCTTGGATACATAGTGTTTTTCGACCAGGGCATCGTCTCCGTGATAGGGAATGGTGTGGAAATCCAGATCAAAGGAAACGCCGCGATCGATACCCAGCCGGTTCATGGCCACAAACCATTGCTTCATGAAAGCGGGATAGCAGGAGGGAGGAATCCGGCAGCTGTATTCGGTCAGAAAAGAGCGTTTGGGGATCACGTTCAAACCGGCGAACAGGGCCAGCCCCTCGTCGAAAACCGAACTCATTACGTGACTGTGTCGCGCACTGCCAAATAACTTCAGGCCCAACAAGGAGCGCATGGCCGCGTCGGCCGGAATCATGCGCGAGCCGGGGAAGTCTGTTTCGCTGAGCAGTTTTCCGAGGGGAATCTGAGCCAGAAAGGGCAGGAAGAGAAACAATCCGCCAAACCGGGTGCGTAAGGATCTGGGAGACAGATCCAATTGGCGGATATCGGCCACGTCAGCGGTGGTGGGGCGTAGTGCGGAGGGCCGTTCCTCGTCGGCGCGTCGCGGCAGGCGGGCAAATCCTTCCTCGGTCAGGGTGTGCCAAATGGCGGTGGTACTGAGCGGGTGTCCGGATTCCTCCAATGCTCGGTGGATGTCCTGGAGGGAATAGTTTTGTTTGCGCAGGGCGATGATGCGCTCTCGAACGGGGTCGCGTTTGGGGGCGTGGCGCGGGCCTTTGGGAGGGCTTTGGAAGAACAGTCGTTGCGGATTCTGGCGGAATTCATGGCAGAGGATGCGGAAGCTGCCGTAGGTGTAGCCGAAGCGTTTGGCGGCCTCCTGGGCGGGCAGGTGATCGACAAAGAAGGCGCGGAGGGCTTCGTATTGGCGGTGCGTGGGATTGGAGGGGATGAGGAAAGAGCGGGCGAATCCTGTTATCTTCTTTAGTGCACTGAAATTCACAAGGCCACTATATCTTGTTATAGTTTCCCCTGTCAATCTCAATCTACGGGGGTGCAGTTGCTCGCGTGCCCACGTTGGCCCTTGGCTACATAACGGTCGATTTCTTCGCCATTCCTTAAGGGTTAATTGCAGGCGAAACGGGCGAAAAGTGTGGGAGTTTGCTCCGTGCGGACCGTCCATCTTCTATTGTGACAATGTGGCAATAATAGATATATTTCACTGCGTCCTAACACAGCTGTGCGTTTGACGCCGCTGCAACTGAACTGTCGCTTCTCCATTGTTAGCTCATGCGGTCGCATGGGGGTTCAGGCTAGCGTAAGTTTGGTCTCCTATCCATCGCTGGAACTGCCGGCTAAGGGCGACGCGTCGTTGCAGGCTTCCGTGCCTCGACGCAGATCAAAAATATATGAAGAAAAATACTCATCCAAATACGAAATTCAAAATACGCATTTATTGCATCAGAATTCCTATAAGGTTAGAGCAGGACATCTTAACTGGATTAATATATTATGAAATACCTTGTGCTTGACAACAGTCTGCAGACTGATTAACTTGTCGCATACAGCTGGACCTAAATTTCTTAACGTTCCGTTTACCTGCTGCTCTCTAAAGAGTAATGTGGCCGACGGAAGTTTACAAATTCAATGAACGAGCTCGTCCCCAGTTCGTCGATTCACATCTTCCTACTTATTGAGAATCGACTCTTGCGCGAAGCACTTGTTCGCCTCTTTTCCAAGCGCGCCGATCTTCTCGTAGTTGGACAGAGTGGCTATGCTGAGGCGACTGCCGCCAGTGTGCTTGATTCCCAATGCGATGTGCTGATCATCGACTCCTTGCAAGCACCATGGCTCTCGGCGATTGCAGCGGTCGCGAATGCGGATCGCAGCGCCTTTAGAATGGTCCTCATCGCCAGGGAAACCGACGAGAAACACTTCCTGACAGCCGTTCGTGCCGGAATAACCGGCTATTTGCTGCAAGATGCCTCTGCTTCGGACATGGTTTCGGCTGTGCGCGCCGTCTTCCGCGGCGAGGCGGTCTGCCCTCCCCAGCTTTGCTCAACGTTATTTCGATTCGTGGCTCAAATGCCCAGCGAGACGGTTACCCAAAACCGGCCATCGAAGCCAGATCTCACCTTGCGCCAGCAACAGTTGGTCGCTCTGGTCGCCAAAGGTCTCACAAATAAGGAAATCGCTTCTCAGTTGAATCTTTCAGAATTTACAGTGAGGAATCACATCCATCGAATCCTCAAACAGGTCGATGCAGGGAGCCGCAGTCAGGCCGTCGAGACCATTCGTTCCTACGGCTACTCGATAAGTTCGTGAGTTTATTAATCTCACTCCGCGAGCCAAAACGAGGCATCATTTTGCAGATTTGTTCTGCTATGACGGACGACAGAAGTTTGAGGAGTTGAGGTGCAGATTGTCGCCACTGCTGTGCTCGTTTTGGCGCTGCTGCCCTTCGTTTATTACCTACTTTCGCTCTACTGTGTGATTGGCCATTTCCGCGGAGCGCTCAAGACTTCGAAACCTAAGAATCCTTTCATGCCCCCGGCGAGCATCCTTGAACCTGCGCGCGGCTTGGACTATGAAGCGTATGAAAATTTTGCCAGCTTCCGTCGTCTGGATTATCCAGAATACGAGGTCGTGTTTGCGGTGTCTGACGCCCACGATCCGGTTATTCCGGTCATCGAGAAACTTCGTGGCGATTTCCCTGCTCGCTCAATCCGCTTGATTACGAATGTCCCGTATGTGGGCGCAAGCGACCAGGTGAATAATCTTTGCCAGTTAGCTCAAAATGCCAAATACAACCTCCTGGTCATGAGCGCCAGCGACGTCCGCGTGGAGCCTGATTATCTCCAGCAGGTCACCGCTCCCTTCGCCGATCCTCAAGTCGGCGTCGTCACTGCCTTTTATAAGAGCTTGAGCGGTGGAACTCTCGCATCGAATCTCGACGCCCTTGGCATGTACATGGATTCCGCTCCGTCGGCCCTCGTGGCAAAACAAATCGAGCGCCGGTTGAGCTTCGCTTTCAGCTGGACCATGGGAGCGAGTGAAGCGCGACACCTCCGGTCATAACGAGCGTAAACGTTCTTTGCGGCAAGAGTGTTGATTGACCGCGCATCACGTCAATGTCACTCGTCCCTTGTTGTGTGCGGGATGGCCAGCGTCTTCCAGCGGGAAAGCTTTTTCAAGCAGCAGATCCTTTATCGCTGCCTGAACCGTGCGAGGAAACCGCTCTGCGTACTTCCTGAGTTTTGCAGCGCTGAGAAACTGGAGCTGTAATTCGTCGAAAGGCGTAGGAAGCCCTTCCTGCCGGGTCAAGTAAATCCAATCGAGCAACGCCTTTTCAGGTTCGGCGACGAGATATTTGTTGTACCGGGTCGCCTTCTGTTCGTAGCCCCAATAAAGGTCAGGAGAGATCTTACGGTATACGATTCCAACTGACTTTGTGCGGAATGATTGCGGGTATCCGGGCGTGACACAGGTGAGCACGGTCGGGCTCTGGCTCGTAATACCTTTGTCGACCAGTGCTGATTCGAGAGAAATGTAAGACGCTGGACGGAGCAAGTTGACCAGGTCGCGTGGTGAGAATTGTCTGTTCAAATGGTTAATATATATTTTCGTGGAAACGCGCTCGACGAGTCCTCGCGCCGCGTACCGTCGCAGGGCGTTGCCCACTACTGCTTCAGAAAGTCTGTACCTGCGAGCCAATTCGTCTGATCGTAGGATACAGTTTCGGCGCGATTCTTCGCTTAGAATGGTTGTCCAGTTCATCGGCGTCCCTCAGTGAGCCAGTCCGAGAACACTGTTCGCAGCGATTGTCGAATGACTTCGAATCCTTCCTTCGCAAGCTGTTCGAACAACGGCAGCGGCAACACCGGGCGCAATTCCACCGTGCAGAGCTTTGCAGTTACAGCCTCGATGCGTGCCTCGATGGATTCTTTGTCGAGTTCCTTCATTGCGATGAGATCTTCGAGATGCGGGCGTAGGGTCTTGTCTAATTGTGCTCCGCGTGAAAGCAAGAGAAGTATGTCGAAGGCATCCCTAGTTTTGACATGGCGGCGACCGAGGAAAGTTTCGCATTTCTGAAACAGAAGATAGTTGGTATTCGGGGTCCGTACCGTATTTTCGGGAGCGTTGGCAATGATTTGTTTGACGATCAGGGTTTCGAGGACATTCCCTCCAATTCTAGTTAGATCGATGCTGAAGAGGGGCTTTTGATTGGCGAGGACCCACTGCTTAACGAAATGTGGACCTGCAATGTCCTGCCGAAAATCGTAGCTGCCCGAGGCCGAAAATTTCCGCAAGAGGCTGGATTCTGGAGCGAACAACGGCCTGAACGTCCTCTGTCTTGGGTAGCGGCCGTGAGGAGGCTAGAAG
The DNA here is from genome assembly GCA_963767755.1 of uncultured Acidobacteriota bacterium. Classification (GTDB taxonomy): domain Bacteria; phylum Acidobacteriota; class Terriglobia; order Acidiferrales; family UBA7541; genus Acidiferrum. The sequence continues at coordinate 101,164 of CAVYFO010000041.1, forward strand.
GTCCAGGTCGCGGGAAAGTCGAGGGCTCTCGTGGAATAGCACGAGCGTGGCTCCTCCAAATAGAATGAATTGGTCTGGAAACGATGTGAACAGGGCTATCGCGCTTTCTTCCATCAGGACGAGAATCTCGGCCTCTAACTCTTGGAAACCACGCTCCCTATAGTTGTCAAGTCTAATCTGTAAGCTCATAGTTGTTGAAGCCATCATATCGCGCTGTTTGGGCAATCACAAATATTTTATAGTTGTAAAATAGACTATATCTGACGTTTTCGGCAATTATAATGTATGCTGTCCTAACCGGATAAAGAAGGGCTTTAAGGGAAGGTCTCCAACAAAGTGGTCAGATAACGAGTCTACAGAAGACCTCTTGGGATTCCAGTACCTCGCAGGTGCTGTCGTTTCAATCGTCAAGAACGAGAGTCTCCTGCCCGCGACCATCGGAGTGTTCGGCGATTGGGGCGGCGGAAAATCCACGCTGATCGAAATAGTCAGAACGCTCGAGTTGCTCATCGTGGGCGCGATAGACTTCACCCATGCCACCCGCGTCAATCTTCAGCAAGGATTTGGTAGTGACCGAGAGTCAGCCCAATCATGGGGGGAGGAATCGCCTGTTTGCGCACATCTTAGATTGCCCGGCTCGGCAAGATGCGGCGCAACGGCGCCTAACTGGACCGGTCCAGCTATAGATCACATCACGGCCGCAGAAGGTCTGTGCGCCCAGAGTCTGTATATGCTGGCCCAGATCCTTTAATCTTAGACTCGCAAGAACCAGAAGAACCGGGCCAGCAATTTCAGCGAGTTACGCACCGTGCGGAAACATCCCTCTGCGACCAGAACGTATTTTCAATGACTTAGAGAATTCGCTTCTCTGGCAGGCAGCATTGACCTGACAATTACGTCAGCTTCGCGTACTCCGCTTGGGCTTCTTTCAGGATTGGAATGTCAGGGTCGGCGTCTTTCCAGAGCGTTAGGAAATCCTGATTGGCCGCCTGGGCTTTGGCGGTGTCGCCTTGCATCGCGTAGGCTCTACCGATTTGGAGATGCGCGAGTGCGCCGATTGGTTCGCTTGGAGCGATTCGGTCGCCAAGAACCGCTTCGGCGCGTCCACGAATGCGTCTTCGGTGTCCTCGCCTTAGAAAGCGAGCCAGTTGATCCGCGTCTGTAGCCTTCTACTTTTCTGCCAGCTCGCCTCGTTCGTCGAGCGTCACGTGTGGTACTGGCCGGAGGGGAACACTGAGACGATAGCGCGCGTGACGCCGTTCTCCCTCGCGAAGCAACGCGCCTCTGGCAACCAGATCCGCCAAGTCCCGGGTGGTCGTCGCCGGTGGCGCCCCGGTGATCGTGCTGTATTTTCCGGCAGTGAGCCCCCCTCGGAACCCTTCCGGGCCTTCCCGGAGCATCCGCAGGAGTGCCTTTTCCTGCCGCTCATTGAGCTGCCCCTTAAGCCGCTCCAACAGCTTCGTTTTGTCGATCAGGAATTCCACCATTGCAATTGTCCGACGCTGCGCTTCGATGGCGACACCCGCAAACCACACCAGCCAGTTGGTGATCTCGTTTTGTTTGTTCGACGCTTCGAGCATTTCATAGTAATTCTTGCGCCGAACAAGAATCGTGGCCGCCAATGCCGTGCGCGTCGGCTGACCGAGGCTCTGCGCCAAAGCTTTCTCAGAGATGGCCCGTCCGATACGTCCATTGCCATCCTCAAAAGGATGGATGCATTCAAAATACAGGTGAGCAATTCCTGCTCTGGTTAAGGCAGGCAGCGGTTTTTTGTTGCCGGGCCCCGTTTGATCAAACCAGGCCATAAATCGCGCCATTTCGGATGGCACACGCGATGACGGCGGCGCCTCGAAATGCACCCTGGGTTCATGCATCGTCTGGGAAACTACTTGCATGGGGTCAGCCCCTGTTCGATACCGTCCCACATCTTTCAGGTCACGCCTGCCGCTCATCACCATCCGATACCAGCGAAACAGCATTTCTTCCGAGAGTGGTTCAGCAAAGGAGCGGTAGAGATCAACCATTATCTCAGCGATTCCTCGCTCCGCCGGCCGAACTCGTCGCGCGTCGGCAGCCAGTCCCAGTTGCTTGCGGATGGAGGACTGCACGCTAACCCGATCCAGAATTTCACCTTCGATTTCAGAAGTTGTGACCGCTTCCGTGCTCATCGCCTCGATGATGAGCTGATCGCGCTCCTCATTTCCGAGATGGCGTACAGTGCCGACGAGCATGCCTCCGCCAATGAGGAACTGCTTTTCCGCAGTTTCCAGGCGAGCTTCGTCCCATTGAAAGGTAGGCCAGTCTGGTTGTTGCCAGTTCCACATCATGAGCGATAGCGTGCCGTTCTATCGCTCATATTATGCCATATTTGTGAGCGATAGATTAGAGGGTTATCCCTCACCCAACGCGTCGGCCGATTGCTGCACTCAATAACGAAAGGAAAAGGCGATATAGTTTCGTTACGCGAGCGCTAACGAAACGATAGTTTCCCAGCCGTGATCTGCCGTGTGGAAGGACAACTCTGATGAGCGACGTGAATGCTCCAGAAGAGAAAAAACCTCAGATGAGCAGCAACTGGGGGCTGGGTCGGAGCTATCCAGACAGGTACCCGATAGACGTGTTTTCATATACGAGGGAGGCCACGCATTGCTTTCACGAGAGACGATTTCTAGCCTGTATCGCGATGGCTTCCACTGCTGTAGAGATCATTCTCAACCTCGACCGACGCCTCAGAGCGCTCCCCAATTTCAAGAGCTCAGACGGAAGGGCATACCTAAACAACCGAACGTTGCGGATTGCACGCGATAACGGTCTGCCATCGAACGCTCTACTTTCATCTGGCGAGGATCTGGATGGGCAAAAGCCAATCGCCTTTGCCGATGAGGGATGATCAAATATGCATTGCCCGCACTTCTGGGTTATTTGTGCGTTGCTCACCGGAATCCCAACAGCCAAGGTAGGTGCTTCCATTTGCAGCGCAAATCGCCACTGCTAGGGCGGCTGCAACCCGGCAGCTCAAATCGGAGTCGGTCGTTTTGGACCGGCATATAATTTCAGCCAGTATGCCGACTAAGAGCGAGGGATCAGATTTTGGCGCGCTCATCGCCGAAATGAGCTACTCGAAGATGGACCCCCAGCGCAATCGTGAATTCACGCAGCCATCTAAACCTAGATGGCCTCTCTCTTGGCCAATACAAGATTCTATTTTGGGGGTTCCATTATCTGTACATGATGATGCTCCAGCAAATCTCCCGTTGCGTGATCCACCTGCGCGACCGCCAATTGAAAATTCACTTCGGCTTGAATTAGATTTAGTTCCGCCTGCGCAAGTTGAGTTTGCGAGTCCAGAACGAAGAAGACCGTTTCCGCGCCCAATTCATACTTTCGTTCGTCGGCATGCAGCGTGTCCTTCGCAAGGTCCACGGCTACTTTAGAGGCTGCCACCCCGAGGTTGGCCGCCTCCAGCGCGTGGACGGCGTTCGTTACCTCCAGCGAAATGCTCTGAGTCGTGTCTCTCTCCTGATATTGGTCGTGGCGGCGGCTGACCAGGGAATCCGCCAAATTCGCTTCCGCGTTATGGTTTTTTATCGGCAGCGACAAAGAAAGGCTCGCGCCGTAGGCTGGATAGGCAAAGCGGAACGATTGGTTCAAGCTCGTGCCCAATCCTGTGTTGGAAACACCCGCTTCGTTGCCCGCCACCCCGTTGCCGGAATAGTAGCCAGAAAGTTCGAGGTCCGGCTTGAGAAAGTTGTGGGCCAGCCGGATGCTCAACACATCGGCTGCGAGTGCCTGATGTGCCGCTTCCAGCTCCGGGCGGTTCGCGAGTGCGCGCGCCAGAGCCGTAGGAATATCGATCGTCGGCGCCGCTCCCGCCTGCTCGGGCCGGTCCGTCAATTCAAGATCAAGCACCCGAATCGCTGGGTCAAGGTCAGCGCCGATCCCCTCGCGAAACTGATCTTCCGCCTGCTTGACGGCGTACTCCGCTTGAATGACTCCCACGCGCCGCGACGCAACCTGCGATTCCGAGCGGTAAATGTCCAAAGGAGGCAATGCGCCCAGGCTGAGTGCCTTTTTGTCGTGGTCGTAGCTTTTCTGGGCTTCCTCCAGGGATTTTTGCTGCACGGATAGATTTTCCCGCGCGAGCACGACATTCCAGTAATTGCCCACAATCTGAAGAATGATGTCGTTCACTTCCCCGAGGAATGACGCGTGAGCCTGTCTCAAATTGTTCTGAGCGATCAAAATCGGCGCGCGGTTCGGGAAAAGGCCACGGTTTCGCAACAGCGGTTGTGTCACCGTGAACTGCAGGGTCGTCGCGATCGAAGGATTCAGGAAATTGAACGAGCTATTTGTCGAACTCTTACCCGCAAGAAAAGAACCCTGGAAATTCGTCCCCGTCTGAAACGTTTGCGAGTAGCCGACCTGCGTTTGCTGAGTCAGCGTATCCAGAATGGACGCCCCTTGCAATTGCGTCGACGTCGGCGATTTCGCGCGCTGATCGCCAAACGAGGAAGTCAATAGCGGATCAAACGGCGCATACATGCGCCGAAGGTTGTCTTCCGCGGTTTCCACCTGGTAATGATCCAGGTGAATATCCGTGTTGTTGGCCAGAGCTAAACGAATGCTGTCGTCGACAGAAAGCACAAGTTTTCCATCGACGACATGGTCTTGCAAATCCCGGGGAGCAAACAATGGCGCCGCAGGCTTTTGTCTGCCGCTAATTCCCAGGACGGTTTCCAGAGGCGAAACATGCTGTGCCTGCGCCGTCTCGATCGCGCAGGATAGGAACAACAAAATCCCGACAACGGAAAAGTGCATCACCCTCATCGATCACCCCCACCCCATTGTCTGATCGTTGACCGTCCTTATTCGTAACGAATAGCCTCGACCGGGTCGAGCCGTGCGGCCTTCACCGCCGGATAAATTCCAAAAATCAGCCCCACGGAAATGGAAACCACAAATGCCAGAAGAATCGAACTAATCGTAACCACCGTCGACCACCCGGCCAGCCACGCAATCAGCTGCGACATGGCGAATCCTAGCACCACGCCTAGCAGCCCTCCCGCAAAGGAAATGAGCGTAGCCTCAATTACAAACTGCCTGATGATGTCCCAACGCCTTGCGCCGATCGCTCGGCGCACTCCGATTTCGCGGGTGCGTTCCAAGATCGCAGCCAGCATGATGTTCATGATCCCGATTCCTCCAACCAAGAGGGATATCGACGCGATCGCCACCATCACGGTATTGAACAGCTGCTCGGTACGTTTCTGTTGAGCCAGTAGCTCGGCGGGCACGATGACGCTGAAGTCGCCCGCTTCATGATGCGAAGAGTTGAGAATTCCTCGCACCACTTCCGCGTCCGTGACGCTTGTATCCGCCGATGCCAGGTGCAAGTACATGCCGTCGATTTCGTCCTTCAGCCAGCTTTGTGAATCCTCCAGCCGGTACAGCACCGAATTCAGCGGCGCGTACACCAAATTGTTCAAGTCTTCCGTTCGAACGCCCGAAAGGTCGGATTCGGAAGCGAGTTGCGGCGCGACGGCGCCGATTACGTGGCACCACATTTCGTTAAGTTTGATATATTCACCGACCGCCTGTGCTCCGCCAAACAGGCTGTCTTTTGCCGATGCCCCCAGAACGCACACCGGTGCGGAATCCGCGTTGTCCGCAGCGTCGAAAAAGCGCCCTTCCGTCACACGGAGATGCCCTATTCCCAGATAATTCGGTTCAACACCATAAACGACGGGTGTGTCCTGTTGAGGCTTCGGCAGCATCTTCGTTGGCGTGAAGCGCTTCCGCGGGGTTCCTTCTTCTATGTCCGCCACATTCTGCCGAATAATCTGATAGTCGCTGAGCGTGAGGCCCGGCGAATTTTTCCGGACTTTCTGAAGCTCCTGTTCGTTACGTGCTTCCTTGGCCTCCACAATCAGATTGCGCACGCCCAATTGCTCGATGAAAGCCATCACTTTCTGCTGCGCTCCCGCCCCAATCGAGAGCATCGCCACCACCGCCGCTACGCCGAAAATCATTCCCAGCATGGTCAGCAAAGAGCGGAGCTTGTGGCTGGCCAAATTCTCCAGTCCGAAGGCAAGATCTGGCAACCATTGTTCCAGGGTTCTGGGATGTGCCAGGGAGGTGAGTTTCATAGCGGGTCCATTTGCTTCAATTCGAGCCTGAGCCCATGCTTGGCGTGGCGCCGCCAGCTCCCTTGGGTTTCCCGGAGTTTTTCTTCTCTGGATTCACCAGTGCCACATTCGTGCCAACGGGGATGCCGTCGAGGATTGCTTGGCCTTCGCTCAACGCGCGGACCTTCACTACCTTCATTTCAAACCCGCTGCCACGCTCGCAATACACCACCTTCTTCCCGTCATGTTCAAAGATCGCTTCCGCGGGAATGGAGACAGCGTGCGTGAGTCGATCGCCAAGGATATTAAGTTTCGCCTCGAATCCAGGGCGCAAACGCGGATCTTCGCGATCGAATTGGACGATCACGTCGAACTTGTGCTTGGTGTTGTCGTCCCAGAATTCGCGGGCCGTGGCTCCTCCCACTGTCTGCACTTTCCCGGTGAAAGATTCGCCTGGCAGCGCATCAATGGTTATGTCGACGGACTGCCCCGGCTTGAGATTGGTGCGGTCGGTTTCGTCGACTTGAGCGTTAATCCCCAGGTGAGAGCGGTCGATCACTTCCGCAATCGAACTCCCGGGGTTCACTTGATCCCCAACGTGGTAGTCCGGCAGCGTCATCCCATCCATGAAGAATCCCCCGGTGGAATCGCGGTTGCCGTGGATGACCACCAATCCATCGATAGGAGAGGTTATCCGCATGTTCTTTATGTTTCGCTCCGCCTGATCCATCGCCAGCTGCGCCTTATGATGTTTTTCCTGGCTGATGGCGAGGGCGGCTTGATTGGACGCGCTGTGTGAGCGAATGTCCTGTTCGAGTTGCGCCAGAGCGCGCCTGGCTTCGTCGAGCGCGAGAATGTTTTTCTGCCCGTCAATCTTGCTCAAGATTTCGTTCTTGCTGACATCCAGTTCGGCCTGGCGAACCGTGTATTTTGCCTTCAGCAACGCCGTCTGGTCTTCCGCAGCCTGCACCGCCGCGTCAGCCTTCGCCTTTACGATCTCCTGATCGGCCTGCGCAAGGTCGCTCCGGTTCTGTGCTAGGTTGTACTCCTGCTGGCTCGGGTCGAACTCCAGCACCACATCTCCTTTATGGACCTGAGTTCCCGCGGCGGCAAGCCGGATGATTTGCAACGTCCCCCCGGCTATGGCCGGCGCCGATATCGCTCTCAATTGCTCCGTTCGCAGCGTACCTTTCGTGAACACTTTTATCTGGAGATTAACCTCCTTCACGGTTGCCGTCGGAATTTCTGCATCGCCCGCCAGCACGGTCGTCTGCCGGCAGGCCGTGCAGTTCCCGGCCAACGCCACGGCAAGCAGTAATCCCGCTCCGCGCCTTCTTCTATGGTTATGGTTCAGCAATCCTGTTCTAGTGTCCAAGTGTCGGATCTTTCAGGGCGAGCTGTTCGCCCGGCTGCAGTCCCTTCGCAATCAAAGCTTCATCGCCGCTCTGCCGCGCTACTTCCACGTCAGTTTCTTCGAACTTCGATCCCATCCTCTTGTAGACGACCGTGCGCCCGGCCTTTCGGAAAAGAGCGGTTGTCGGAATCACAATTCCATCAGCCACGCGATTCACCGCGATCCGAACCGTTGCTCCCATTCCTGGTGTGAGCCGCGGATCGCTTTCCGCCAAGCTCAGTTCCACCGAAAAGTTTCGCGGCACGGGCCAACCCGCTGTGAAGTCCAGGCTGGCTGTGGGGCTAATCGTGGTGACGCGCGCGTCGAAAGTCCGATCTGGAAGGGCATCGAGCTGTATGCTCGCAGCTTCACCCAATTTCAGTTGGCCTCTTTCCGCTTCTTCAACGCGCGCCACGATCTTCAGAGCTGAAGAATCCGGCAGCTCTGCGATGTCCGCGCCCGGCCACGCTTGGTCCCCGGGCTTGAACGGAGTGGGGCTGCCTTGAGGCTGCCAGTGATTTTGCAGCGCTACCACGCCATCCAGCGGCGCTCGCAGAGTCAGCGCTCCCAGGCTGTGCTCGTCCAGCTCCACTTGGTAGGCAGCTTGGTCCAACTTCTGTTTCTTGCTCGCAAGATCGGAGACGCCGGCCGCGTGATCCGCTTTCAGCTTTGCCTCGGTTTCCTTCTGTTTTTGTTCGGCATCGTCCAGCTTCAGTTTGGCTTCCGCTCCCTCGATGGCCGAGAGGATTTCCTGCTTGCTGGCGTCCATGCGCGCCTTCTCGGTATCGAATTTTGCAGTCATCACGTCCGTTAGATCCTGCTCTTCTTTCAATCGCGCCGCCGCTCGCGACTGCTGGATTTCCGCTTCCGCGGACTTAACTGCGGATTTATCCTCCGCCAGCTTCTCCTTTACCGTCGTCGCGTCAAACTCCACCAGAAAATCCCCTTTTTTCACTTTCGTGGCGTTGGCAACCAGTCTCAATATCTGAAGGCCTCCCGCGCCATAGGGTGCCGCAATTACCGCCGACCGAACGGCTTTCACCTCGCCCTTGATTCCCAAGTAATCCACGAACTCCTTCCGCTTCACATCCGCAGTGGGCAAATTCACCGCCGAGTCCGCCAAGCGGAACCCGCCAAAGACGATCCCGCCAACCATCAGTACAGCACCGCCGGCAAGCGCCTTCTTTCTGGGTTTCCATTTCTGAGCGTAGCCTTTCATGGCTGCTCCACCGCTCGAGCTTCTTCGCTCGCATCCCGCCGGATCAAGTCTCCCTCGGCAAGTCCCGACTCCACTACGGTGCTCAAATCATTTCTCAGGCCCAGCACCACCGAGCGCTTCTCAAAGCTGCTCCCGCTCTTCAGCCACACAAACGCATGTCCCGACGCAAACCCGATGCTCTGATACGGAACTATCAACACATTGTTTTCCGAGCCAAGGTCGAGGTCCATCGCTGCCGAAAGATCTGGCAAAAGTCTTGGATCTGTTCCTTGCACCGAGAATCGCGCCGTAAAAGATCGCACCATCTCCGTGAATTGTCCCGTATGGCCAAGGGGCGAAAGCTCGTCGAGAACGGCAGGGAACGTCAAACCCGGATAAGCATCCAGGTGCATCACCGCTTTCTGGCCGGGATGAACCTTCAGCAAATCGACCTGATTTAATTCCACCCGCACGTCCATTCGGGACGGGTCGACCACCTGAAGGAACGGCACTCCGGGCCGAACTTGATCCCCTTGCTGGACCGTGCCCATCCTCCCGCCGAGCCAGATTGTGTTGTAGACCACCACTCCTGCCATTGGCGAGTGTACCGTCATCTTTGCTGCATTCGCTTGAGCGTAGCGCATCGCTTCCTGCGCCCGGTCCCTTTGAATCTCGAGAATGCGAATCCCGGCCAGCGCCGCGGCACGCTTCAATTGATAAGTAGCCTGCAATTGTTTCAAGGTCGCTTCCGCTTCATCCACGGCTTCCTTATTTTTTTCCGCGTCGATGCGCGAAACCACTTCGTTTCTCTTCATCTCGAGTTGCGCGCGTTGCCATTCGTCTTCCGCATCCTTCATCGCCGTATCGTCTTTGGCGCAGGCGATGTCTTCATCGGACTGCTTCTGCGCCACCTGGCTCACCAGGTTGTCGAAAGTGGCTTTCTTATCGAGGTAGTCTTTCATCTGTGCCTGAGGATCGAATTCGACCAAGACGTCGCCGTTCTTCACGTGCACGCCCGCAGCTACAAGTTTAGTAACTACCATCGACCCTACCTGCGCGCCCTCGAGCCGCGGTGCAAGCACGATGAAAGAACGCGAAGCCTCTGTCGTTCCATTCAAACGGAGTGTCTGCGAAAGGCTTTCGTTTACTACGCTTACCGTAGCTTCCAGCCGATCTGCCGACGACCGTGCTTGGTGGAAATGCACAAAAAGAAGGGGAACAGCCACCAGAAGTATTACTGAAGAAATATGGAGAACCAGGGTCTTGGGCTTCTCCACGTAATGAGATATTTGGCCCATAGCCCCTTCAGGTACAGACTCTTAGAATGGGGGAATGTTAGCTCGTCAAACTGTTTTGTTGGAACTGGAATCTCCGTAATTGGTTGCTTCTGGGTAACAGATCTCCCGTTCAGGAAGCTTGCTGCGATGGCGGGGTATGAGCAGAAATGGTCTGGCTCGAACAACGACGCGGCGTACTCATCAAACGGGATATTCTAGAGACTGGTAAGATTCGTGAGTCCCTTTAATATTCCAATCTTGCCCGCGGCAGTCTGTACGGTCCGCTAGTTGCGGGGCTGACTGACGGCCACACCCCTCGGGTCCATCTTGCCTCCATGTTTCGGTGCGGCCGAAAAGTCGATTGTTTTGCTGCTTGACGGCTGACTCCAATTGTCTTGGCTCATTTCGAATCGTCATAGCCCATGTTTGGGCAACTTCCGGCACCCGTAACCGGACATCTCCCGTACCAGGATCTTACTTTTTCTCTTTTGGCTAATCGTACATATACTTTTGATTTACTTCTCGGGTAACGGCGCGTACCAGCTGGCGAACGTGTCTGGTTGACTCACGGCTGACCTAATAGTGAGAATGAAGGCCCCCGTGAGGATATGTTGTTTTCGGACAATTCAGTTGGTCGATTTGCGCGTCATCCTCGCATGAGAAGCCTTTTGATCATTGTCGCGAAACGTGCCTGATCTTCACCGCGAACAGCCTTGAATTTCAAACCTAGCCCACTCCCAGCCTTAACGTACCGCACAGTGGCCTTGGCTGAGATCTCTCCCTCTTCTACAAGAAAATGAAGTTCAACCGTCGCGTCGACGGGGCATACCCTCAAAGTTTCGACAAACAGACCTCCCACACTCAGGTCTTTAACTCGCGACGTATCTTCAGTTCGGCCACACTGCCAGACGACCCACATGCCTTGGGGCGTTTCAACTCGCTTGTGCTGCCTTTTTGAATGAAGAACTGGATGTTTCAAGATGCGCCTCACTCGTGCATCTAACTCCCTGACGCGTACGGTCCAGGTGCGCGAATCGCTGGGTAGGCCCACATCGAAGGCTTTGCGCCATTGCACCAAAGAATAAAAGGGACATGTGTGCTCACGCCAGTCTTTCATGAAAAATAGCTGGCTCGGATTGCAGAGACAGTACCCCCAGTACCGATGAGGCACCAAGGTAGTCGGGCTCGCCCACGATCAGGTCCATGGCCATTTGGCTGCAAGACAAAAAATCCAGGTGTCCGGTAACCGCGTCACCAGGCAACTTGCTGTGGCCTCGAACATCGCTTTCTATTCCGGACCGCCGCACTTTGGGGGGCCAGTTCCGGGTGTAGCAAATTGAACAGACAGACGTTTTTTTGTTGCCTACACTATAGACGCGGCGAGGGTTTAGCCCGCGCAGCGCGAAACAGGTTCACCAGAAGCGGAGGACTTTTGAAGCGTACTGGCCAGCATGCTTTCCCACTTCGAGAGTTCGCCGCAGTTTCCAGCCTGGGCGGAGAAGTGTCGCGCTATCGGGAGAAGCAAGAAATCTACACGCAAGGGGAGCTCGCTGAGACGCTTTTCTATATTCAAAAGGGGGGAGTGCGGCTCTCAACACGAAGGGACAACCGTCCAGCAGCGGTTACTGCGATCCTCGGAGCGGGCGACTTCTTTGGTGAACTTTGCCTCGCAGACTACCCCCTTCGTATGTCCACGGCTGTCGCGATGACCGCCTCCTCTATACGCACCATCAAGAAAGCAAAGATGCTGCAACTGATTCGGGCCAAAAATGAGACCTCACGTTGTCTGCTGGCCCATCTCCTGTCCAACATCAAAAACTATCGGGATCACGTGGCTGACCTGCTGACCTCCTCTGCTGAACAACGGCTGGCCCACGTCCTGTTGCGGCTTGCGCACTTGGGTAAGAAGGGCCGGAAAGGCGTTAAGATACCTCACCAAACCGACATAGTTTTGGCGGAAATGGTAGGGACCACCCGGCCGAGGATTAATCTGTTCATGAATAAGTTCAAGAAGCGGGGATTTATCGGCTGCAAAGATGGAATAGAAGTTCGCCCGTCGTTGCGAAAAGCTCTCGGCACACGATAAGAATCGCGTCGTAATGGTGAAGTCTTCGAGCATTGAAGTGGCTTTGGAGGTTGCCAATGCACATGACTGCAAACACTCGACAAGTAGGTGACGTCACGATTGTGGACATCAGCGGCCGGATTGTGCTCGGCGCAGAGAGCGCTGCACTGCGCGGCCTGGTTTGCGACCTTTTGACCAAAGGACACAAGAACATTGTATTGAATCTTGGCGACGTCAATTACATCGACAGCTCAGGCTTGGGCAATCTGGTCGGTGCTTTCACGAGTGTGAGGAAGCAGGGGGGAGAACTCAAGCTGCTCCACCTCACCAACAAGGTGCACGATCTTCTGCAAATTACAAGGCTGTATACCGTCTTCCACATCTTGGACGATGAGGCCGTGGCCGTTAAGTCTTTCGCTCAATCGGCAGCCGCAATCGGATGACTGTCAAATTGGTTTGTAGTCCAAAATCCTGGAATCGACACAGCTTGAGATTCACAGAAGGTCAACCCCTGCTCTCACCATCTGAACTAAGCGGACCCCTGCCATACGAGGACCCCACAGGTACGATTACGGATTAATCAAGACTCGAAATCACGGATCAGCGCCGTTTGAGCTTAAATGAGAGTTCCGCGATCCGAATAGTTGTAAAACCAACTACGCTCCTGCTTTTGCCCCACGAGGCGTTAGGATCGCGAGCACAATGGCGATCAGCAATAACGCCGGCACGTCGCCGGACAAATGTCCACGATGCTCCGGGTAAACCAGAGCCTGCTCCAACATGATGCCGCCATGCACAGCACTCGACCAGGCGGTGAACCAGATGAGACTCAAATTCTTGAGCGGGTTACGCGCTGCGAGTAACAGGAAGACTCCGAGCGTGGCGTAAACACCCAAAATCATTTGCAAGTACATCGAAGGGCCGCCCACGTGCCAGCTCCATCCCGACGGCCACAGAATCGTCAATGGATACACGCCGAGGATAAAAATGATACCAACCACCACGAGCGCGACACGAAGAGCTGTGAGCTTATTGTCGGTGTCCATGTAAGGTCCTCCTGTTTGTTCCATCGCTTCTGGCCGAAACGACGGATTTCAAGTGGCTGCATTAAAGCATGAAACACGAGATTCACGTGCGCCAAAATCGTCATGTCCGTGCTGCCCTAACAGGTGCACGGAGCTAGTGCCCGGTTAGCCGTTACCGGACACGCGGTTTAGTGACAATTCCGCTTATCATCTGACGTTTGGATTTGCCCTCAATGCTAAGACGCAGAACGTTTCGCGTACCGCCATTCCAAGAGAAATGCTAGGGCGATTCCGATGAGAACGAATTGCCAAACCAAAACTGTGTTCAGGTGGATCACTCGCGCTCCTGCGAGCAGAAAAGCGACGCCAGCGATCAAAAATACTGGGCTAGTGATGATGCAGTGGAAAGACCGATTCCTCGTCCAGTTTGCGAAGCAACCGATGGCCATTGCGAGCAGGCATGCGGCCGTTGGCGACGCATGGAGTGGACGCCAAAAGATACCGATGACGCTTAACACTCCCCACATCACCAGTGAGACTCCGAGCCAATAGCAGATTGCTGCGGGCGAAGTACAGCAGGCCGTCACTTGCTTTGACATGGCCGGTCAGTTAGGAATTCCTACGCTTCTGAGGAATTGCGCACGAACTGCCTTGAAGTGAAAGTTGTTCACGTCGAACTCCACAGGGTCGCAAGTCTGCTCGGTGTCCCACCAAACTGTTTCCCCTGTGTGGAAGGTTCTTACGGATGGCCCATCAAGGAACGTCGCTTTAAGGGGGGCGATAATCGTGATTTTACTTCGGTTCATGGTGCGCCTACTTTGGGTGAGCTGTTACCCGCTGGCATTGTACGCCCCGAGTTAGGCGGATGTGGGGTATTTGTGGACTGAGCCACAATCGAAGGCTGTGGATGAGAGGCGCCTGATTTGCTTGGTTAGCCTAACCGGACATCATGTAACATACCAGAACTCCAGATCCTTGATTGCCACACGAATCAAGCGCTCGGCTGTAATCAGCTTCAAATCTCGCTGTCGCCTCGCCATACTCTGATCTGCGATGTGTCCGATATTGCAAAAGCTTGAGTTGGCAATCCGTTCAGGGGAAGCTGAGGGGCGCTACAGGCATTTCATTAGGAGAACCTATCTCGACGGTAATGACTGTGCGGAGGCTGACGCGTTTCTTGCTTTTGCAGACCAAGCAGTTGCAGAGGCTGAGATGAGGGCAACTGAAGCACGCTGCGCGCTAGATGAGCACACGGTCCATTGCCAATTTTGCAGGATAGCTAACTCGAATTAACTCGGCAGGCTGTCAAATTACTACAAGTGCCTCTAGGAATTTCGACCAACAGATACCCAAGCATTGTCATCGCGCTTGCCAATTCCTGGTAAGCGTATCGACGCACCGGAACCTAGAAGCTATTGCACAACTCTCCGTAAGACGATCATGAAGCAGGCGATATGAAAGAACGCGCCGTAGATTTTGAGCGAGCGGTCGTAACGCACCACCAAGCGGCGGAAGTTTCCGAGCCAGCCGATGGTGCGCTCCACAATCCACTCTCGTCGGTACCGCCGCAGGGCCCGCCCGTCCTGCGTAGCCGGACGAACGCGATTCTTTTTGTGCGGGCAGATCAACTCGATGCCACGATGTCGCAATCGCTTTCGCAGCGGATCGCTATCGTAGGCCTTGTCGGCGATCACGCGCACCGGTTTCTGGCGCGGCCGACCCGCGCCATGTCGGCGGCCTACGCGGATCGACGCAAGCGTGGTTTCCGCCAGCCGGACTTCCGCCGGGGATGCAGAGTGAAGTTGGTCTCCCAGAGGAACACCCTGGCCGTCGACCACCACCATCCACTTCGTCCCCTTGCCCCGCTTGGTTTTTCCGACCCCGCAGCCCCTTTTTTCGCCGGAGCGAAACTGCCGTCCAGAAACGATTCGCTCCAGTCCAGTTGTTCGCGCTCGTTCAACTCGCTCAAGAAGACGCGCCAGATGTTCAGCCAGACGTCTTGCTCTTCCCAGTCGCGCAGCCGCCGCCAGCAGGTCGAGGGATGCGGATATTTCTCCGGCAGATCCTGCCAGCGAGCACCGCTCCGCAGAATCCACAAAATCCCTTCCAACACGCGCCGGTTGTCGATCCACGGACGACCACCTTGGCGATGCTTGGGTGGCCTGGGGAGCAAGGGCGCGATTTTCTTCCATTGCGCTTCGGTCAGCAACGGTCGTGACCGTGCCATCGGCCCTCCCCCGGCGCTGCTGACTTGGCTTATCGCTCATTTCAAAAATCCCAACCAGCCCTATCTCAACGACTTGTACCCGGTTATGCAACAGCTTCTATACAAATGAACGAGAAAGAACTCACGCCCAAACAACTACTGTCCGTCCGCTGTCCTACTTGTGGCGGCCCTCGCGGGGAGAATTGCGTTCTTCATTCAGGTGCTCCGCGCACAGAAGCACATGTAGAACGGAAGTATGTCGCCATGGAAGCCATCAAACGGAAATGAATCACGTCACATGGATGTGTAGTTTGAATGCATAGGTCGGCGGAGGAGCGCTTGGTGTACAAAAGCTGAACTCAGCTGATGCTGATTCAGAGATACCAAGGAGGCTCCCCCATGGAGAATATGTATTACACCTGAATAATGCACTGGGGTGGGCTTCGGTAGGGCTCAAATTTGAAGGAACCATTTGGGGACCCCAAAAACATGGGGTAAAAATGAGTTCGCGAAACTTCCCGGTTTTACGAACTCAACCTCAAGGGGGTCACCCAAATGGTGAAGAACGAAAAGCAGCATATCGAGAAAAACCGCCCCAAACAAGGCTTTCCGGCAGATAGTCGGGAGCCCTATAAAATTGCGGCTTCCACGCCTTTTGACTTCGGTGCCAAGAATCTTACGCCTTATGGTGGTCTGTTCCCCGTATCGACCATGTTGGAGAAGCTGGGCTTCAAGAAACTGATTGAAGAAACTCTGACCATGCACCGCATTCCGCGCGTGATGACCATCTACCAATTCCTGCTGGGGATGGTGCTGGCCATCTACGTGGGTTTCTCTCGGCTGAACCATCTTCGTTTCGTGGCCCAGGATCCGATGCTGACTGGAATCTTGCAGGTGGGGAAGTTACCACCGCAATGTACCTTCTGGCGTTTCTTGACCTCCTTGCCAGTGACCGTCGCCCAGCAACTGTTGAAGCTGCAGCGCCTGCTGCGGGAACGAGTTTGGGAAGCAGCGAACGTGCAACTGCCTTCGATCACTCTGGATACCGATACGACCGTGCACACTCTCTACGGTCGGCAGATGGGGGCGCGCAAGAGCTACAACCCGAAGAATAAAGGAAAGAAGAGCTACCAGCCGATTCTTACCTTTGTCGCCGAGACCCGGGAATATATCGGCGGGGAGTTGCGCAACGGAGATCGGCCCACGGGTGCGCAGATTGCGCGCCATCTGGAGGCCGTTTTTGCCGCCGTGCCCCGTTGCGTGCGCAAAATTTTCGCGCGGGCTGATGCGGGGTTCTATTGTTGGGATGCTGTCCAGGCGTATGGGAAGCACAAGGCTTCCTTCATCATGGTGGCGCGCAAGACCGCGCGTTTGCTGGAAGAGCTGGAAACGGCCCACTGGAAGCCCTCGCCGAAGACGGATGCTGATGAGCAATGTGAGTTCAAGTATCAGCCCGAGGGTTGGGGCAAGGCCTAGCGGTTTATCGCCCTGCGCTACCAGAAAAAGGACGAGACTCCGAAAGAGCAGTATCAGCTGTTTGCAACCCCGGAGTACATCTATCGAGTCTTTGTGACGGACATGCAAGGCGCCATCGACCTGCTGGTGTGGGTTTACAACCAGCGCGCTGGTGCCGAGAACCTGATTAAGGAAGCCAACAACGACGCGGGATTGGCGGCGCACCCTTCCGAGCAGTGGGCCGCCAACTGTGTGCATTTCCAGTTGGCGATGCTGGCCTACAACCTGAACTGCTGGCTGATGCTCTTCAACCGGGAAGAAAAGGTGCAAGCCGATGATCTGAAGCACACGACGTTGGTGACGGTGCGATTGCGTTTTCTGTTTGTGGCGGCCAAGATCTGGCGGCACGCCGGGCGAGTGGGCATCAGCTATAGCGATCAGTATCCGGAGCGCGGATTGTTCCAGCGCTTGATGGATCGCTTGCGCAACATCGTTTCTCGTCAGGGGAAATTTCAGCCGGTGCTGGCCAGCGCTTTACGCTTGTAAGTTGTGCATAGCTTTCTATGCACAGGCGAGTGAAAGGAATCAACGAGATACAAACGACAGGGAGCGACTTAGAGAAAAAAACAAATCAAACGACGCTGAACACACTCGAGAGGAAAAATTGAAGAGGTCGGAATTCCGGCTTGCACCTCAGATCAGGCGAGATCTATGCATAATTTAGGTTACATCGGACTGGATGTGCACAAGCGGATCATCAGCTACTGCGTGAAAGACGGCAGTGGCACGATTTACGCTGAAGGTGCGATTCCGGCCACACGTTTCGACCTGGACCACTGGATGAAAACACTGCCGCAGCCGTGGACGGCGGCGATGGAAGCCACGATGTTTACGGGCTGGATCTACGATCATCTCAAACCACATGCGGCCGCTCTGAAGGTAGCCCATCCGCTGATGCTGCGAGCCATTGCTGCCGCAAAAAAGAAGAACGATCGCATCGATGCCCGGAAGATTTGTGACTGTCTGCGCTGCGATTTTCTGCCGGAGTGCTATATGGCCTCGACCGCCATTCGCGAACGGCGGCGCACGCTGCGTTATCGCAACCTGCTGGTTCGGCAGATGGTGCAGATGAAAATCAAGGTCAGCGCGCTACTGATGGAAGCAGGTGTGAGCTACAACAAACAGCGCTTGCACAAAGCCGGCTATTTCCGCGAGTTGCTGGCGACCAACCCGGACATCGATGAAGGGCTGCGTTCGCTGCTGCGGTTGTGCCGCGAGACCGTGGTGCGTCTGCAGAAAACCGAGAGTGCCTTGGTGCGCTCGCTCGAAAGTGATTCGTTGCAGGTGGATCGCGTGGAGCGATTGATGACCATCCCCGCCGTGGGACCGATCACGGCGTTGACCTGGGCGCTCGAAGTAGGGGATGTGCAGCGATTTTCTTCGATCAAGAAAGCCATCAGCTACTGTGGGCTGTGCGGCGCGGAGAAGAGTTCCGGCACCACCGTGCAGCGCACGCCCCTATCCAAGCAGCGCAACAAACATTTGCAGACCACGCTAATCGAAGCGGAAAAAATGGCCCCGCGAAACAGCCCGGAGCTGGCTATGCTCTATGACAAGGAGAAACAAAAAGGCAATGCCAATCGCGCGACGCTCGCGGTGGCGCGCAAGCTCGTCGCCTACTTGGTGGCCGTGGATCGCCGTCAAAAAGAGTTCCTTACAGTAGAAAGAGAAAACCGCACCGCTGCGTGGCAGAGCGGCCGGAATACAAGGAGGATTTCTTCGGCGCGTGGCCTGCCAGGTCTTGCCGTTAAACCGACTGGGCGAAAGAGCGCAAGCTCTGGATGCTCCCGTTGATTAGTTTCGAGACTGGCAGGAGATCACAAACTCAATCTTCTGTGCAAGACCACTCGCTGGTCTGAGACAGCAAATGGAAGTCTGGTTCTATCGGAAATAGGAACCACGGCTGAAAGGCCGACGCACGCGGCGAAGAATCAGACAGGATTTTACACCCGCGCTCCTCCGTAGCGCGTCGGGAGAGCTTTTGCCCTCTTGACAAAGACCTATCATGGAAGTCAGAAAACCGGTAACTTAAGTACCGGGACTTCTCCGATTAGCGCTGCGGGACAAACGAAGTTCGTCGAGGATGGAATAGCGAGGAGTTAGTGGACGGTTGCCCTATCCTTTTGGCCTGTACACGCGACACTTGCAATTTGGAAAGCGGCAGCGGTTCTGTAACTTCTTCTTGACGAGAGTTCCGTAGTGGATGGTCTGTCCGTATGGAGTTCCGACAGGAATGGACGAAGAAGGTGGGACTCGGCTTCGAGCTACCGGAGCCTTCGGAATCGGAGCCGGGGGTTAATTGCGCTACGTGCGCTACAGATTCTGTAGAGCACGTTTGCGTCGCAAATGCGTAAGTGTATGAGAGGGAAGAAGAAAATT
>CAVYFO010000042.1:0-259983 GCA_963767755.1 uncultured Acidobacteriota bacterium
CGATATTCCCGAATCAACTCAAAATCCGCGCGATTCGACGTGATCAGCCGCGCGCCATGCGCCGAGCCGTCAGCGCGATCGGCACCGAGCATCGAAGTGCAGATCGCGCAATTTTTCCGTCCCGAAACCCAGATCGTCCCTGATTCTCGCCAGAATTTGACCAGACTCAAGCCAGACGTTTCGCGTAGGCGTCAGGATTTGATGTTCCCGTCCAAGCTCTAGAAGGAGCTTCCGGTCCGCGGGCTTCAAAACTCCTCGCCACAACTCTGCAAGCGCCACGGAAGAGTTGCGCAACACACCATTGATCGCCGCAATTCGAGCGGCATGGCAGCCGCTTCGGAGATCGTCGATCAGGATCGACGAGTCAAGAACGATCAGGTCAGGCATCAAATCCAGCGAACGTCGCCTTCCCTCTGTACTTCGCCATCAACGCCTTAAAGCTCTCCAGCCGCTTGGCTTCCAGCTTCGACATGCGCGCCTTTTTTGCGCGCGGCTTTGCGCCGGCTTTACTGACGGACCTGGCGGCGACTTTGACGGTTGCGCGAGACTGAGGCTGCTTTGGCGGGCATAGCGAATACTCCCTCAATCATCATGCTCTCGAAAAAGTTGCGCGTCAAACTGCACCGAGTAGCCACGTCGTATTCGCCCAGCAGAAGGCCCTCATTTGGCACACATTTCGCCTGAGCCGCATGACTTCCGTCATGACGCCGAGGGAGCCATTCCCCACACTTCGCTCCCGCGAGCTTTGGCTGTACAATTCCTACATGACTGAGCTTCCGGCGCAGCACTTCGGGCCGGCAGCGCGAGTCAAAACTATTCAGGTGGCCGAATGACCGTGACCCGCGAAAAAAACGAGCCGCGCAAGCTGCCCATGATGCCCATCCGGGACATGGTGATCTTTCCCTACATGATGACGCCGTTCGTGGTGGGCCGCGAGTCCAGCGTGCGCGCTCTTGAAGAGGCGCTCAACGGCGACCGCAAAATCTTTCTCGCCACGCAGCACGACGCCAGCATCGACGAGCCCAAGGCCAAGGAGATCTACCAGGTCGGCTCCATCTGCAACATCGTGCAGAGCGTCAAGATGCCCGACGGCAACATCAAGGTACTCGTCGAAGGCGTAGAGCGCGCCAAGTCCATCGAAGTCAATGACCGCGACGGCTTCTTCGTGGCCACCGTGCGCATCGGCAAGCGCGAATTCGAAATGACGCCGGCCGTCGAGCAGCTCATGCAGCGCGTCACCGGCCTCTTCGAGCAGTACGTCAAGCTGCAGCAGTCGCTCAACTACGAAACCATCATCGCCACCGTGCGCATGGACGAGCCGGCCAAGCTCTCCGACACCATCGCCGCCAACCTGCAGCTCGGCATCGAAGAGAAGCAGGAGCTGCTCGCCATCTTCGATCCCGCGGCGCGCCTGGCGCGCATCGCCGACGTGCTCGACATCGAGATTGAAAAGCTCGACCTCGACCGCAACATCCAGTCGCGCGTCAAGCGGCAGATGGAGCGCGCGCAAAAAGAGTATTACCTCAACGAGAAGATCAAGGCCATCCAGAAAGAGCTGGGCCGCGGCGAAAAGAGCGAGTTCGACGAGCTGCGCAAAAAGATCGAAGCCGCCGGCATGCCCAAGGACGTGCTCGAAAAGGCCATCCAGGAGCTCAAGAAGCTTGAAGCCATGCCGCCCATGTCGGCCGAGTCCACCGTCAGCCGCAACTACATTGACTGGCTGCTCGCCGTGCCGTGGAAGAAGCGCTCCAAAGAGACCCGCTCCATCGACTACGCCGAAAAAGTTCTCAACACCGACCACTACGGCCTTGAAAAAATCAAGGAGCGCATCCTCGAATTTCTCGCCGTGCGCCAGTTGGTCAAGAATCCCAAAGGCTCCATTCTCTGCTTCGTCGGCCCTCCGGGCGTCGGCAAAACTTCGCTCGGCATGTCCATCGCCAAATCCACCGGCCGCAAATTTGTCCGCCTCTCGCTCGGCGGCGTGCGCGACGAGGCCGAGATTCGCGGCCATCGCCGCACCTACATCGGCGCCATGCCCGGCCAGATCATTCAGCACATGAAGCGGGCCGGCACCAAGAACCCCGTCTTCCTGCTCGACGAAGTCGACAAGATCTCCTCCGACTTCCGCGGCGATCCCGCCTCGGCGCTGCTCGAAGTTCTCGACCCCGAACAGAACACCACCTTCCAGGATCACTATCTCGACGTCGACTACGACCTCTCGCAGGTCCTCTTCGTCGCCACGGCCAACGTGCTGCACACCATTCCCGCCGCCCTGCAAGACCGCATGGAGGTTCTCCGCCTGCAGGGCTACACCGAGCAGGAGAAGCTCGAGATCGCGCGCCAGTATCTGGTGAAGAAGCAGCGCGAGCAAACCGGCCTGAGCGACAAGAACATCGTCTTCAGCGACGACGCGATCCTCGAGATCATCCGCTACTACACGCGCGAAGCCGGCGTCCGCAATCTCGAGCGCGAAATCGGCAACGTCTGCCGCA
Source organism: uncultured Acidobacteriota bacterium (assembly GCA_963767755.1). Classification (GTDB taxonomy): domain Bacteria; phylum Acidobacteriota; class Terriglobia; order Acidiferrales; family UBA7541; genus Acidiferrum. Next base: position 2,493 of record CAVYFO010000042.1, read on the forward strand.
AAGTCGCCCGCCGCGTGGTCAAAGCCGGCGCGAAGCACAAGGAAGAAATCACCGCGCAGAACATCATCGAGTTTCTCGGCGTGCCCAAGTTCCGCGATTCCGAAGTGCACGAGAAGAGCGAAGTGGGTCTGGTCACCGGCCTGGCGTGGACCGAAGTCGGCGGCAGCATTCTCACCACCGAGGTACAGGTGCTCGACGGCAAGGGCAAGCTCACCATCACCGGCCAGCTTGGCGACGTCATGCAGGAGTCGGCGCAGGCCGCGCTCAGCTACATCCGCGGTAAGGCGCAGGCGCTCGGCCTCTGCCGCGAGTTCTATCGCAACTTCGACCTCACCTGCACGTTCCTGAAGGCGCGATTCCCAAGGACGGACCTTCCGCCGGCATCACCATGGCTACCGCTCGCCAGCGCGCTGGCAGTTTGGAACTTACAGCGCCGGCGAAGTCGTCGATCCTCAGAAGGCCTTCCCGCGAGCTTTCCTGCTCGGATCGATCTCGCTCGCGGCACTCTACGTCATCGCCGTGGTCGCCTACCTAGTGGCTCTCGGCCCCGCTGGAGCGACCGCGAGCAACACCATCGCCTCCACCTCGGTGGGGGTGGTCCTCGGGCGCAAAGCCGAAATCATCGTGGCGATTACCATCCTCATCTCCACGTTTAGCGCGGCCAACAGCGTCATCCTCACGGCCCCGCGCGTTTTCTACGCGATGGCCAATGACAACCTCTTCTTCATGAAACTCGCCGAAGTGCATCCGCGCTTCCAGACGCCGGCGGCCGCGATTGTGGCGCTGGGCGCATGGTCCGCGGTCCTCGCGTGCGCCGGCAAATTCGCCGATTTAATCGGCGGAGTCATCTTCATCGGTTGGATTTTCTACGGACTCGGCGCCGCGGCCATTTTCCCGCTGCGCCGCGCCGCTAAAGGCCTGCCCATCCCCTACCGCGTCCCCGGCTACCCCTGGACGCCTCTTCTCTTCGTACTCGCCGCCGCCGCCATTGTCGGCAACGCCATCGTCGTCGCGTTGCTCGATCCTTCACAGTTCAAGAATCTCGCCATCGCCATCATTCTTCTCCTGCTCGGGCTACCCGCTTATTTCTTCTGGCGCAAACGCGCCGCAATCACTTATTGACGCGAGCGATTCAGAGATATCGAAGCCTTTAACGTTTCATGCTATTGCTGGCCGGATATATTCGCATATAGACTTCAGCACATGCGGCCGCAGCGCAGTTGCACAAACATATTTTTCGTTGTCAGTCTCCTGTCATTGTCACTGATAGGCTGCGTCGATTATGGGACGAAGATAATCAGAAAGGCGGTGGGGCGGAGCACCCTCAACCAGCGAGGAACGAAGCCCTTTCACCTGAAAGCCGTGGTGGCGCCGAGCCTGGAACAGGATCGGGGCTCGAACCGTACCGCAGAGGTGGAGATATGGTGGGCTTCGCCGACGCAGTGGAAGCGTGAACTGCGATCACCGGAGTTTCACCAAATAACCATCCTAAACGGCGACCAGGAGTGGCAGAAGAATGAAGGAGATTACTTTCCCGAATGGCTCAGAGAAGTCAGCGTCGCGTTGATCGAGCCCGTTCCGTCTCTCGATAAGGTGTTGGAACAGGCGAAAGATGGAGACGTGAAGACGTTCATGGGCCAGACTGACTTTAGTTGGGAAATCATGAGCACGGACGGAAAAGTGGAAAAAGCGATGGGTGCTGGGATCAGCATCAACGACCGCACCGGACTACTCCAAGGCGGGTCGGGCTTGGGATGGATCGGTTTTTATACGAACTATGAGAAGTTTCATGGGCGCATGGTCGCGCGGCAGGTGCAATCCGGCTCACCCGAGGTGACCGCCAAGGTGATAACGCTTGAAGACCTGGGGGATATTCCATCCGGCTTTTTTAGCACGGATGCGAGTGGCGGAGACTCCTCAGTGTTGCGGACGATTGTGGTAGACGAACCCTCGCTTCGAAAAAATCTAGATACCACGGAGACCGTGGTGTGGCCACCGGTCAAGGACGGGCCGCTGGAAGGGACGCTAACAACGGAAATTGTCGTGGATCGAACGGGCAAAGTCCTTGACATAGGAACAATCGTTTCCGATAACCCAGGCATGAACGAAGCATTCGCATCAGCGATTCGCTCGATGCAATTCAAGCCCTATATGAAAGACGGCGCGGCGGTGCAGGTCGTGTCGCGGATTACGATGCCGTTTAAGACGGTGCGGCCCGCGGGAGTAGAGGCTTTCGATAGCGCGTGCAATTATTTTGAGCGCGGGAGACATCTCGCTTTCCCAGCAGCAGGGAATGGGAAAGCGTACTTGCTTCAAGCTACGTTCCAAGCCAAGGCGCATGACGAGACTGTCGAAGAAGGAAAGTATGTCGATACCTGGATGGGCGATCAGGAATGGCGGAGAGAAGCAACGATCGGAAATAGCCAGTACGTTCGGAGCAGGCATGGTGAACAGGCTTATCTGTTGTCAGAAGGTCCCGACGCGCGGCTTCTCCAATTGGTTCTAAGAGTGATTGAACCAATTCCAGCCATCGACACTTTTGTCGAGTCTGATTGGAGGATCAAGAGGGACACAGTGGATGGAACAAAAACCATTCGTGTGCTCGCGGGATACGAGAGTCCGGAAGGTGACCTCGACCCGGAACAAGCGCGCGGCTACTGGTTTGACGAGAATGGGAAGCTCGTGAAGGCGTACTTCAATGGCATGGAGGTGCGCATGGATGAATTCAAAGAGTTCGATGGGGTTCAGGCCGCGGAGCGAATCCGCCTGCTGTACAAGGGCGGGGTGGCGATGGTGGTTCATATCAACAGTGTGTCCGATGCAGGCACTCTACCGGAGAATATGTTCGAGCTGCGGGGACATGAGTGGAAGAGGTCTTTCACGAGCGAAGTTCGATAGATCAATCTCAAGCACCAAATTGCCAATGGCATGATTTTCTTCATATTCAGAGTTCGGGAGCAATCCGCCATTATTGGCGGGAGTCAGTGGCAGTGCGAGTCTTGGCGGTGCGGGATTCGAGAGTTACCCGGATGCCGTGGCGGGGGCGGAGGGTGATGGAGGCGAGCGGGACTACGGGATGGCCTTCGACCAGGCGGAAGCGGTAGTGCTGGGCGATGGTGGCGAGAACGAGGGCGGCTTCCATGAGTGCGAAGGAATTGCCGATGCATTGGCGGGGGCCGCCGCCGAAGGGGAAGTAAGCGAAGCGTGGGAGACGTTTTAGCAGGTCGCCTTCCCAGCGATCGGGACGAAATTCTTCGGGGGCATCGTACCAGCGCGGGTCGCGATGGACCGTCCATTGCGCGAAGGAGACGCCGGAATTTTTGGGAACGGAATAGCCGGCGATTTCGTGGTCTTCGATGCAGGTGCGGGCGGTGCCCCACGCGGGCGGATAGAGGCGGAGAGACTCGGTGATGACGTGATTTGTGTAGGCGAGTTTCGGCAAATCGTCGAGGGATGGGGCGCGGCCGGCCAGGACGGCGTTTAGTTCGGCGTGGAGCTTGGCTTCGACGGCGGGATTTTGCGCTAAGAGCCACCAGGTCCAGGAGAGCGTGTTTGCGGTGGTTTCGTGGCCAGCGAGAAAAAGAGTGATGGCCTCATCGCGAAGCTGTTGATCGGTCATGCGCGTGCCGTCATCGTCTTGCGCGGCAAGGAGCATGGAGAGCAGGTCGCCGGCATCGCGGCCGGAAGAACGTTTTTGCGCGATGATGCGGTAGAGGATTTTTTCGATCTGGCGGATGGCGCGATTGAGCTTGAGATTCGTGGGCGTGGGCAGCCATTGGGGAACGAAAATCGTGCGGCGGAAATTGGCGCCGAGTTCGAGAAGAAGCTCGAGGGATTTGCCGACGTCTTGCGCGTCGCGTTCGACGTCGGCGTCGAACAGCGTTTTGCCGACGATTTGCAGCGTGAGGCGCATCATTTCTTTGTGGATGTCGCGTTCTTCGCCGTCGTGCCATTCGTGCAGGAGGCGCTCGGCGTATTCGACCATCGTCGAGGCGTAGCCGGCGATACGCGCGCGGTGAAAGGCGGGCTGCGCGAGACGGCGCTGCCGGAGCCAGAAATCGCCTTCGCTCGTGAGCAGGCCGTTTCCAAAAACGCGCTTGTTGGCTTTGAGGACGCGGCCCTTGATGAATTTTCGCGGGTGCGTGACGAGGACATCTTCGATCTGGTCGGGATGGTTGATCAGCAGAATACGGAAATTCAAGATTTGAATACCGGCGAAATCGCCGTATTCGCGGACGATATTTGAGAAATAGACGAGCGGATCGGCGCCGCTGAGCGGGCCTTGCCACCAACGTTTGAGCCCGAAAGCAGGACCGGGAGGGAATTTGCGGGTCGCGGAAGGGCTCATGTTTTTATGCTACGGGCAAGGCAAGGCTGCGTCAACGCAGCGCGTTTCAGGGGCTGGCAACATCCCGGGCACGCGAAGCCAAAAATCGAAAATGGGCTGTCCGAAAATTCATGGAGACGTTTGAAAAGCCGGCCGCCACAAGGCGGCCGGAAGCAGTCGCAGGCGCAACCGGCACAAATGTGCTGCGAATATGCGCGATGCGATTCAGCCAGCCATCTGGAATGTCCAGAGCAACAAAAATGCCACCTGGCCGCAGAACGCGAAATACTTCTGCGAACGTGGCGTCCTGTATCTCTCGAGATTTCAGGTGGTGCAGCATGAGCACCGCGATGACCGCGGAAAACGTTTGAGCGGGAAACGGCAAGGCACAGGCATCGCCCTGCAACACTACGCCGTTCAAGGAACTGTCCCCGATTTGGCGATAACTGCGAGAGGCGAGCTTCACGACGAGTTCGCGGCTGTATTCGAGACTCGTCACCCGGGCTACGCGGTTTCGTAATTCTTCCGTGGCCGCGCCCGCACCAGCGCCGATTTCCAGAACGTGATCGCCCAATTCAACGCCGGACAACAGCCATGGGAGCACCGTCTTGCGCGTTACACCGCGCCAGAACGAAGTCGAGCAAATCCAATTTTCGAATCGATTCACAAACAGCGATCCTATCCCAGCCATGCAGGTGGCCACGATTTTCCGAGGCAGTGCTACCCGTTCAGGAATTGATTATGGCAGTAATACGCGAGAACTTGCTATTGGAGGAGGCTTCCGATTCTGCGGAGCGAGCCAGCGAACTGATCGGCGTTGTAGGCGGAGGGATTTTCGAGTTCGCGGAAAAGTTCATTGATGGCGGCGCGAACTTCGTCTGCGTTTGCGGGGTTCGCGTTTTTGCTGTAGGCAATGTAGAAGGAATCCGTGGCCATGGCGGCTTGTTCAGCGGAGCGTTCGCCCGCGAGAGAAATGGTTTCGGCGTCGTCGGAGATTTGATGCAGCATACGCAGGACGAAAGATTGATCGTACTGCATGGCGGCGAGTTGCTCTGCAAACTCTTGCGCAATAGGAGCAGCGGCAGAAGCGGAGGCCGCGACGGCATTGCGATCTGGATTGAGCTTGGACATTTCATCAGACACTTCGGCGATGCGGCGATCGAGTTCCAGAGCGTTCGCAGAATCAATTTGTTTGGCGAGCAAACGGAAGACGGCGTAGCGCGAGCTGTTCCAGGGAGGATCGCCGGGACGACGTCCGGCGAAGCCATGGGCCTGGCGCCAACTATTTTTTGCGGGGCCGAGCGAGTGATGACACGCAAAGCAGGAAAGCTCGGAATATTCGGGCCAGACATCTTTTTTGTCGAAGCGTTCGCCTTTTGCGCGCCACACGAGGCGATCCATTTCGGCGCGAAGCTGGACGGCCTGGCCGGCGCTCCAATCGCGGACACCGGCCCAGGCTGCATCCTCGACGGGTTTTCCGGGCGCGGATTCGCGCGGCGATTTCCAGTGGCGCGGCATGACGGCAGAAAAAGAATCCAGTTCGAAGAAAAGATCGGGGTGGCCGGCGGCGATCATTTCGTGGTCGACAAATTTGTCTTTTGTGCCGAGATGACAGCCGAGACATTTTTCAGTGCGATGGATCACGTTGCGCGTGTCGACCATGCCGAGAGCGACAGATTTTTCGTGGGTCCAGTCGCGCGTGGTATGCGGACCGAGCCATGCGGACGCGGGGCCATGGCAATTTTCGCAGGAGACGCCGTCGGAAAGTTCAAAGGGACGGCCGCGCTGTTCGGGCGTGGTGTAGAGCGCGTGACAGGCGAGGCATTTCGGGGCGTCTTCGGCTTTCGTGTTGAGTTTCAGAATGCGGGCGATACGTTCGCCGATGTCTCCGGTGAGGGCCTGATAGGCGCGGCTGTGTTTGTCCTTGATGATCCAGGTGGAATATTCGTTTTGGAGAATGCGGCTGCCAGCGACGGGCTTTACGCTGCCGTGACAGCTTGTGGCGGCGCAGGAGCCGGGGCCGATATATTTTTGCGGTTCGGACGACGCGTCGGCGGAAGCTGCCATCGAGCGATTTGGCGCGGGATTGCGATCCTTTGCGGAGGAAATGCAAACGGCGAGCGCAAACGGGAAAGACAGCGCGAGACACAGCGCCGCGCTCAGCCATAGAGATGTGGGGGCGATTCGCATTCGAGATAGCAGACGAGCCGTTCGCCTCATTATCGTGTGGAAGGCGGCGGCGGCGCGTTGCCTTTTTCGCAGCGTGGCGCGAAAAGGCAACGGGCTTCTATTTACAGGGCGGCAGGGCGCCAGTAGTATGCAGGAGAATCCGTACTATGCCCCGCGCCGGGCGAACCGACTCGCCCGGCACCTTCAGATGCGAGACGCCGCGCCGTGATCTTCGACGACTTGCGAGCTATTCAGCTTCGCTTCGGCTTCTTGCCCAAGGCGGAACTGGAAGATCTTTCTCAGCGTTCGCAGACTCCGCTCTATCAGATTCATAGCGTAGCCAGCTTTTATCCGCATTTTCATCTTGCGCCGCCGCCGAAGGCGGACGTGCGCGTTTGCGCGGACATGAGCTGCCACTTGAACGGTGCTTGCGAATTGCGGGCGGAGATGGAACAGCGTTTTGCGAAGAGCAGCGGGGCGGACGTTATGATTCGCGATGTGTCGTGTCTGGGGCGGTGCGATCAGGCGCCGGCGGTTTCCATCAACGACGAAATATTTGTGAATGTGACGGCGTCTGCGGCGGAAGCGATTGCCCGTCGCGCAATTTTGGGCGAAGAAATTCCGGAGCCGCAGCCGGAACACGCGAGAGTTGAGTGCGCTTCTGACCCTTACGGCGGCGGGGAGAGATACGGCGTTGTTCGGAAACTGGCGGCGACGAAAGATTGGGACGGCGTGCTTGCGGAGCTTAAGGCAGCGGAATTACGAGGAATGGGCGGGGCGGGATTTCCTACGAGCATGAAATGGGATTTGGTGCGGAAGCAGCCGGGGACGGAGAAATATATCGTATGCAACGCGGATGAAAGCGAGCCGGGGACGATCAAGGACCGCTTCATCATGACGCACCTGCCGCATTTGGTGATTGAGGGAATGATTGTCGCGGCATTGGTTACGGGAGCGAGGCGGGGGATTCTTTACATTCGGCATGAATACCATTTGCAAGAGGAAATTCTCGGGGAAGAGTTGCGGCGGTGTTATCACGCGGGGTTGTTGGGAAAAAACATTTTGGGGAGTGAGCTGATTTTTGATTTGGAGATTTTCGTCAGCCCGGGCGGATACATTTGCGGGGAAGAGAGCGCGTTGATTGAGGCGATTGAGGGGAAGCGCGCGGAACCGCGGAATAAGCCGCCGTTTCCGGGGCAGGCGGGGCTTTGGCAGAAGCCGACGGTCATTAATAACGTCGAGACGTTTGCGAACGTGCCGCAGATTTTGGCGCGCGGAGTGGAGTGGTTCAAATCGCAGGGATCTGGCGGTTCGCGCGGGCTGAAATTTGTTGGAGTCAGCGGGCATGCGGCGCGGCCTGGGGTTTATGAAGTGCCGATGGGAATTTCGATGCGCGAAGTGCTCTTTGAGTATGCGGGAGGAGTTCGCGGCGGACGGCAACTGAAAGCGTTTGCGCCTTCGGGGCCGTCGTCTGGATATTTGCCGGAGTCGATGGTGGACGTGCGGCTGGACTTCAAGGCGCTGGCGGATGCGGGGTCGATGCTGGGGTCGGGCGCGATTGTGGTTTGCGACGATACGACGTGCATGCTGGACATGGCGTTGAATGCAGTGAGGTTTTACAGGAATGAATCGTGCGGAAAGTGCGTGCCGTGCCGAGTGGGTTCGCAGAAGATGACGGATTTGCTGGTGCGATGGACGCACGGGGGAGTGCCCGAAAAACAGTATCGGGCGGACTTGGCGTTGGTCGAGGAGTTGTGCCAGGCGATGAGCCTGACCTCGATTTGCGGGCTGGGGCAGATTGTGCCCGCGCCGGTGCAGTCGGTGCTGAAACATTTTCGGGAGGAAGTGGACGCGCACGTATTGAAGGGAAAGTGTCCAAGCGGGATTTGTTTTACGGCTGCGGCGAAGGAGGGAGAAGCGCAGCGCGTGGGGATTCGGCCGTAGCAATTTTTCTCAAGGTTTTCAGGCCGGTTGTGGTGGAAGGTGATTTTTAACACAGAGTTCGCAGAGGGCACAGAGAAGAGGAAAAGAAGGAGATTGTGAGCACGATTAGCAGATTGCCGGAGCTTGTAGAGATCACGATTGATGGGCTGCCTGTGCGCGTGGCGGCGGGGACGAGCGTGTTTGATGCCGCGCGAATGAATGGGACGGCGATTCCTACGCTTTGCCATTTGCAGAACGAGACGCCGGTTGGCGTTTGCCGGCTTTGCGTGGTGGACACGGGAGCGCGGGTGCTTACGGCCTCGTGCGTGCGGCCGGTTGAGCCGGGAATGAAAGTGGTTACGAATTCCGAGAAAGTTTTGAATGCGCGGAAGACTTTGCTGGAACTTTTGATGGCGGATCATCCTTCGCCGTGCGCGCGGCAAGAGAAATCGGGCGACTGTGAACTGGAGACGTTGGCGCGAGCGGCGGGAACTACGCAGCCACGATTTGTGAAACGGAGCGTTTCGCGGGGCCTGGATGATTCTTCGCTTGCTATCGCAGTAGATCACGATGCTTGCATTTTGTGTGACCGGTGCATCCGGGGCTGCGACGAGATTAAGAATAATTTTGTGCTGGGACGGATGGGAAAGGGCTACTCGGCGGGGATTGCGTTTGATTTAAATGCGCCGATGGGCGATTCGACGTGCATTTCGTGCGGAGAATGTATGGTTTCGTGTCCCACCGGTGCGCTGACAAATAAAACAGTTGTGGGCACGTCGATTGCGGCGGGACCGGATGCGCAGGGGTTCGAAGCGGAAGAGCTTTTGCAATTACCCGTATTCAAAGGCATTTCTGGGACATTTTTGGAGTTAAATCGCGGGGCGATCGTCAAGAGGCGATTTCGTGCAGGCGAAATTATTTGCCGCGAGGGGGAGTTTGGCTCGACGGCTTTTTATATTTTGGAAGGCAAGGCGCGGGTTTCGCTTTCGGCGCCGATTGCGCATGTAAAAACGCAGGGCGGAGCGAAAGGACTTTTTAAGAAGCTCACGAGCACGCTCGCGGCGCGGGAAGATGACGCGCGCGATGAGGAGGCGCGCGATAGAACGATCCCCATCGATGCTTCGGTGGACCTGGCGTATGGAAATCCCGTGGCGGAACTGGGGCCGGGGGATTTGTTCGGCGAAATGACTTGCATGAATTTTTATCCGCGGTCGGCGACGGTCATCGCGGAAACAGAAGTGGTGGCGTTTGAAATGTTGCGCAACGTTTTGGACATTATGTTGAAGAACAAAACGTTCCGGGCGCAGATCGACAAGAATTACCGGCGGCGGGCGCTCGAAAATCATTTGCGCGGCGTGCCAATGTTCGCGGATCTATCGCCTGACTTTATCGAGCGTTTGAAGGCCAGCGTGGAGCTGCAGCGATTTGCGCCGGGGCAGGTAATCGCGCGGCAAGGCGATGCGGCGGGCAGTTTCTATCTGGTGCGCATTGGATTCGTGAAAATTTCGGAGACGTATCCCGGCGGAGAACTGGTGCTGGCTTATCTTTCCCGCGGCGATTATTTCGGGGAGATTGGATTGTTGGGCGGCGGAGTACGTACGGCGACTTGTACGGCGCTGGACCACGTGGAAGTGGTGCGGATTTCGGGCGACGATTTTCGCGAGATGGTGGAGCGATTCCCGAGCGTACGCGAGGGATTGGAAGCAGTTGCAGCGGAACGCAGCGCGCAGAACCAGCAGAGGATGCAAACGGTCCGGAGCGTGCCCATCGATCAGTTTCTTTCGCAGGGTTTGATGGAAGCGCAGAGCCTTCTGATTCTGGATTTGGAAAATTGCACGCGGTGCGATGCTTGCGTGAATGCTTGCGCTGACGCACATGACGGAATCACACGGTTGGTGCGGGAAGGCTTGCGGTTCGATCAATATCTGGTGGCGACTTCGTGCCGGCAATGCCGCGACCCGCTGTGCATGGTGGGATGTCCGGTGGGAGCGATTCGGCGGCGAAATTCGCTGGAAGTGATAATCGAAGACTGGTGCATCGGGTGCGGGCTTTGCGCGCGGAACTGTCCTTACGGAAACATCAATCTGCATCCGTTCGAGGTGATGGTGGAAGACCTGGAGCGACCAGGGCGAACGAAAGCAGTGGTGAAGCAGAAGGCTACTTCTTGCGATTTGTGCACACATTTGAAGGAGCCGAGCTGCGTTTATGCTTGCCCGCATGATGCGGCGCATCGAGTAGACCCGCGGACATTTTTTTCGGAGATGTTGGGCGGCGGAGGGCCCAAGTGACGCGACAACTGTGTCAGGTGCCAGATCAGACCGAATGATCGGGGAGATCCAGAGCACAGACTGAAGTCTGTGCCACCACAGAGGAAATGCTGCGTGAGGATCGATAAGACACAAAGGGGATGGGCGATAGCGTCGTTGGTGATTCTGGCGCTGTTGACGGCGGTATACGCGGTGTACGCCGCCCATGCGCCTGAAGGACCGCGCGGCGGGAGCGCGCTGGGATTGACGTTCGGCGTGATTGGATTTGGCTTCATGATCTTCGCGGCGCTGCTTGGCGCGCGAAAACGAGTTCCCACGTGGCGGCTGGGAAGAGCGCAAGCTTGGATGCGCGGACATTTGTGGCTCGGGATGCTGAGCTTGCCGGTGATTTTGTTTCATGGCGGATTTCATTTTGGCGGGACGCTGACGAGCGTGCTGATGTGGCTTTTGATTGTTACGGTGGCGAGCGGCTTATTTGGCGCGGCCTTGCAGCATTATGTGCCTCGGATGATGACGGGGGACGTGAAGCTGGAGACGATTTACGATGAAATCGGGAACGTCCGGACACTGCTGCGGGAAGAGGCAGACCGTGGAATTGAGGCACTCTGCGGGCCGCTAGGGCTAGGTAAGGCGGGGAAAGAGGAAGTGCAGCAGCGCGCGGGAGGATTTACGGCGGCGCGTGCGTCGGCCGTGACAAACAGCGGAGCGACGGTAGCCATAGCTGCGGAGACCGTAGTTCTGAGCGAAGAAGAGTGCGCACCTCTAAGAAAGTTCTACCTTAGCGAGATGCGGCCATTTCTTGAACAGCCGAAGCAGCGCGGGGCACGGCTTCGTAATGCAGATAAGGCGCCTGGGGCGTTTGCCGGATTGCGGACACTGATGCCGCAATCGGCGGAGGCGACTTTGCAGGATCTGGAAGATATTTGCGATGAAGCGCGGCAGCTGGTGCGGCAGGAACAACTCCATCAATGGCTGCACGGATGGCTGCTGGTACACATTCCGCTGTCTTTGGCGTTGATTTTATTAGGGGCAGTACATGCGGTGATGGCCTTGCGATTTTGATTTTAGGCGCTTGCAGAAAGCTGCCGCGAGCTTGAAGTTTGGTGATTTGGGGGGAGGGTGGGGCAAACCCCACCCCTACAAGGAAAAAACAGGCGGGAAATTGTACCCAACTGCGAGTGACGAGTGGCGAGAACACGAACAACGAAGAAATTGGCGCAGCGGATCGACCTGAATTATTTCAAGAGGCCGACGCGGCTGAAGCGCGCGAAGTTTTGGCTGAGCGTGGGACTGCCTGCGCTCGCACTGATTTGGATCGGGTGGATTGGTGTTGCGCGGGATTCGAGGGTGTATTCAAGCGGGCGCATGAGCGAGGCGCACGCAGTGCTGGAGGCGCAGTGCGCGGCGTGCCATGTCCAGACGGCAGGCGCGTTTTCGGCGAAGGCCAGCGATAGGGCGTGCTTGTCATGCCACGATGGGCCAATGCATCACGCCACGCAGATGGAGACTCTTGAGTGCGCCACTTGTCACACGGAGCATCGCGGGCGCGTGAATATTGTCGCCGCAAGGAACGAGAGTTGCGCCACGTGCCATGGTGATTTGAAAGTTGTCGGCGCGCAGCGCTACGCAGCGCATATCGAGAGCTTTGAAGAGGGACACCCAGAATTTGCGGCGCTGCGCTCGCAAGGCGGTAAACCTGCGAGTGATCCCGGAACGATCAAGTTGAATCACGCCATTCATTTGAAACCGATTCGGCGCGTACCCAATGGGCCAAACGTGCAGCTGGAATGTGGAGATTGTCACCGGCCACAGGCAACGCAACCTGCCATTGGGGGAGATAATGCAAGGTTTGGGACGACATCGGCGAATTGGACATACGCTGATGCGCGATATGTTTCTGCTGAGCCCAATTATTCTGGGGGCGAGGAATATCTCTTGCCGCCCACGGGAGCACTGCCTGGATACCGCCCGATGACGGGACGCGAATTGATGGCCCCGGTGAAATTTGCGACCGCGTGCTCGGGTTGCCATTCGCTGGCGTTTGACAAACGATTCAACGAAGGCGTGCCGCATGATAAGCCGGCTGTCGTGCGCGCATTCCTGGAAAAACAATTCAGCGAGTATATTGCGGCGCATCCAGGCGAGTTGCGTGAGACGCGGGATCCGCGACGAGACTTGACGGGTAAGCCGTTACAAGCGGCCGTTCGAATCTACACACCGAAGGAGTGGGTGGCAGCGCGGATTAGCGATGCGGAAGAACTTTTGTGGCGGAAGACTTGTAAACAGTGCCACACGGTCACGGTAGGGACGCAGCCAGATAGTTTGCCTGTTGTGGAACCCGCGCGAACGACGGTGCGGTGGATGCCGCACGCGAAATTCGATCACGACGCGCATCGCGGGTTTTCGTGCGTGAGCTGCCATGAGAAGGCGCTGACGAGCACCGAAACGAGCGATGTGCTTTTGCCGGGGATTGCATCTTGCAGAACTTGCCATGCGCCAGGGCCAGCGCACGCGGAGTCGCGGTGCTTCGAATGCCATACGTATCATGACTGGTCGAAGAGGAAAGAGACGAGAGCGACTTTCACCTTGCCGGCGTTGCGAAACGGCGGGCGATGAAGTGCCGGATGATTGGAGAACCCGAGAGACTCGAATCATCCGTGCCGAAAGGGGCAAGATTTGGAATTGGACAATTTGCGCTTCCGAGGGCACGGCGTGCCGTGCCCCTACGAGACCGAGGGCGGCGAAAGAGGAGGAGGAATGGCGGGGACACGGCGCGGATTCCTGATGACGTTGGTTGTGGCAGCGAGTTGTTCTGTGGCGGCGGACAGGTCGGTGTTCGCGCAAGTGCGAAAAAACAATCCTTTTCCTTCTCCGCCCCAGCCAGCAGAGACTGAGAATCCAGCCGAGATAGCGGCAGCAGCGGCAAAATCCGATTCAAATAACGCCAAGAAGCTCGCACTGGAACAAAATGAAAAAGTGTTTCGTGAGGACGTCGAGCGGCTGTATCAGCTGGCGAGCGAACTGAAGGAAGAAGTCGGCAAGACGCCGACCGCCGAAGTGTTTTCCGTGCAGATGTACAGAAGGACCGAAGCAATCGAGAAGCTTGCAAAACAATTGAAGGCGAAAGCAAAGGGATAGAGTTGGGCAACTGGTGACCATGATGGCGAACAATGGACTGGTGGGCGCCGCCCGGTGAAAATCCGCTTTGAACTCGAACCGGAATTGAATGGAACAAGCGAAGATTCGCATCAGAAAGGCAGTGGCGGCAGATGTTCCTGCGCTACGCGGGCTGATCGAAGCGTCCGTAAGGAAGCTTCAGGCTGCAGACTATACGCTGGAACAGATGGAGGGGGCGCTGGAAACAGTGTTTGGTGTGGACAGCCAGTTGATCGCGGACGGAACTTATTTTGTGGCGGAAGCCAGGGGCATGAGCGCGTCACACGAACCGGAGCAGGCGGCCGGGTTGCGCAACCCAGACGAGGCATGGGCCATGGCCGGCTGCGGAGGCTGGAGCAAGCGCAAAACTCTGTATGGCAGCGATCGTTGGAGCGGGAGAGAGGACGCGCTGCTGGATCCGCAGAGCGACGCGGCCAAGATCCGGGCGTTCTTTATTCATCCGGCATGGGCGAGGCGCGGAATCGGGAGCAGGATTCTTGAGGCGTGCGAAATCGCGGCCAGTACAGCGGGCTTCACAAGCTATGAAATGGGCGCGACGCTCACGGGAGCGAAGCTCTTTGGGCTGAGAGGCTATGTTGCCATCGAGAAGATCGAAGTGCCCTTGAAAAACGGATTGTCGCTGCCCGTGATTCGCATGGCGAAGCGGGCGTAAGGAGCAAGCTCGCCGGTTGAGATTTGTTGCCGCACAAGCGGCGGCCCGCCGCAGAAGGCAGACCCTAAATGTGCCCCGCGGGAACGGGAGAGCCGATCCATGGACGGATTAGCTTCCCATGATGAAGAGGGGCTTGTGTTGAAAGCTGGAAAATTGTGGGCGGAGCCGCTCGGTGTTGTAGTGCTCTTTGATGTCCACAACTTTTTTGGTTGAGGTGATGGTTTCAATGGGGGTATTGCCGTAGCTTCCGTTATGGAGAACTACGAGGCGGCCATGCTCGCCCTTGAGGAGCAACTCCAGAGCGATGTTGCCATACGCCATCGGGACGATGGAGTCCACGACATCAGGATGACCGCAGCGGGCGAGATAGCCTAACTTCTGATTGACGATATCCACGGTCTTACCGTTGTTAAATTTCGCGGAGAGCTGTCTTATACGGTCGGACACGAGATCGCCAATGCCGCCCAGCTTTTTGTGGCCGTAGGCGTCCGCGGCATCACTTTCAAAAATCATTTCGCCGCCTTCGAACATGGCGCCTTCGGAAACGAGGACGGTTGCGTAGCGACTGGGATTCCTGTTGCGGTCATGCACGAGAATTTCGGTCAGGCGCTCGATATCGAATTTGTACTCGGGGATGACGCAGCGGTTCGCCGCGCCAGCCATGGTGGGGAGCATCGCGGTGTATCCGGCATAGCGGCCGAACACCTCGATGACCATGAAGCGCTCATGAGAGCCGGCCGAGGTGCGCAGGTCATTGACGAGTTGCAATGTTCGAGTGACGCAGGTGCTGAAACCAATGCAGTAGTCCGTGCCAGGAACGTCGTTGTCCATCGTCTTGGGGATAGCGATGACCTTGAAGCCCTCTTTGTGAAGGCGGACGCCATAGCTGAGCGTGTCATCACCGCCGATGGGAATGAGCGTGTCGATGCCGAGCCAAGCCAGATTCTTGAGTACTTCAGGGGTGAGATCGTTTTTTTCCGCGTTGAAAGTCTCTTTCAAGTGGGCCGGAACGCTGGATTTGCCGACACGGCCGGGATTCGTGCGGGAGGAATGGAGGAAGGTGCCGCCGGTGCGGGCGGCGCGCTCGACGACATCCTGTGTGAGAACCAGAAAATTGTCGGAATTATCGTAATCTTTTTCTCGGACCATATCGACGAGGCCACCCCATCCGTGACGGATGCCAATGACTTGATAGCCCTCGTGAAGCGCGCGGAGTGTGACGCCGCGAATTGCGGGATTCAGACCGGGGACGTCTCCGCCGCCAGTGAGAATGCCGATGACGCCTTTCTTGGTGTTGATGTTTGCCATGAGCCTAGAGTCGCCCTTTCCGAGAAATGGTGAACCGACAATTATCCACGCGAGAGGGATATTTAGAAAGTGCGGAACGCGATAGAGATCTCAGGCTGCGGCCTTCAACGCTTTGCGATATCGCTTGGATCAGGGTTGAATCTGGGTGCCGAGGACGCCTAGGAGCTTGGCGAGCCAGGAATGCAGCGCGGGCCATGCCGGGCCGGTGACGAGGTTGCCGTCAACGAGGGCCTCGGTCATGGGGAGGCTAACGTAGGTACCGCCGGCGATGGTAACGTCAGGGCCGGTGGCGGGATAGGCGCTGCATTTTTTCCCTTTGAGAACGTCAGCGACAGCCAGAATTTGCGGGGCGTGGCAAATGGCGGCGAGGGGTTTGTTGGCTTTTGAAAAATGGTGGACGATCTCGATGACTCGAGGGTTCAGACGAAGGTATTCCGGCGAGCGGCCGCCTGGGAGGAGCAGCGCGTCGTAGTTCTCGGGTTTCACTTGGTCGAAGGTAGCGTTGAGCTCGAAATTGTGGCCGCGCTTTTCCGTATAAGTTTGATCACCTTCGAAATCATGGATACATGTGGGGACGAACTCGCCAGATTTCTTGCCGGGACAAACGGCGTGAACCGTGTGCCCGACCATCTGAAGCGCCTGGAACGGCACCATCACTTCATAATCTTCCACATAATCACCGACGAGCATGAGAATGGATTTCTTGGACATGGAACCTCCACGCAGAGATTGTAACCGAGGAAGGAGATTGGCCAAAGCGAGGTAGGAAACTCCCGGAAGAAATAAGCGAAGTGCGCTGCACGGATCGTAGTGATGCCATTAAAAGAAGGGTAGGAAGCAGGGATGAAACCGTCTCAAATCGAGACGCGAGAACTTGAATCGATTGAATGTGAGATATCCGCGGGTGAGAGAGCGGAAGAGAGCGGTGTGGCTCGCATTGAGGATCTCTCGTAAATTTCTGAATCCAGAGGACGTAGGAGGAATTATTTCTATGCTGAGTTTTGCGAGTACTCTGGCTAGCTAAATGCATTTACTAAAGCGGGGTTAACTTCGCCGGACTATCCGGCTCCAAGGAAATGATCGTGAAAGATTTCAAGCGAATAATAGTTGTGTGCCTGTTGGCGGGGCTCGCCGCGATACGGATCGGATCCGTTTTAGCAGGCGCGCAAATTGGAGACATCCCAGAAGCAAAGCGGAGGGTCAAAGTCCTGGCAAAGCCTCAATATCCTGATCTCGCCAGAAAACTGAATCTTTCGGGGGTCGTGAAAATCGAAGTGACCATAGAACCCGACGGCAAGGTGAAGAGAACACACATTGTGGGCGGTCATCCCGTTCTGGCAGCAGAAGCCGAGCGAGCGGCGATGGTAAGTGAATTCGAGCCGGGGCCGAAGGAAACCACCGAGGTGATTGAATTTAAGTTCAGCCCTCAATGAGCGGCCGGAGTTTAGGGGCAAAAGAGGGCGGTTATCCATCCCGCGGATAGCCGCCGTTTACATTATCAGTGAAAGGTTACTGCGCGTTGACGGTAGCGGCCACGACAGGCTCGGCGGAATCCTGAATGGTGAGCATGTCGGTGCGCACCTTCTCCCACTCGAGCAGATTCAGACCGTAGGAAGTGAACAGCTTGCGGATGTGCGCGGAGTCCCAGTTTAAGACCTTTTCAAGCACGGGAACAAGAACGCTCATGGCGTTGTCACTGAGTACGGTGCGTTTTGCGACGCGGGAGATGAACTTTGCTTCCGAGACGGCGATGGTGAGACCGTCGTGCTGGTTGACGTGCATCATGACGGGGAGGTCGGAGCTACCGTCACCCATGTAGATGATGTGGTCGTGGCTGATGCTGAGCTCGGCGCGACGCTCTTCGAGAATGGTGATTTTGCCCCAGCCAGCTGAGGCGCGAATGATGGATTCGACTTCGCCGGAGGACTCGTTGTAGCGAAAGCGCGTGCCGAAAATGTTGTGCGGCGGCACGATGCCTTCTAGAGCGGACTGGATGATCTCCTGGGGCGCGGCGGAGATGACGTTGAAATGAAATTTGTAGCCTTCCGCGAGACCTTCGAGCGCGCGCGCAAATAGGGCAACGTTGTGCTTCAGACGAATGCGCTTGCCGGTCGCGACGAGGTGTTCGCGGCGAACGCGGCGGAATTCCGGGTCGTGAAGAATCAGGTAGCTGAGTTCGGCGCCCTGCTGGACGAGGTTCATCTCCGCAAGGCCTTTGACCTTGTCGTGGAACCCGCTAAAGCCGATGAGCTCGGAAAGAACCACTCCCGAGTCGTTGAAACTGAGTGTCTGGTCAAAATCGCTCGCCAGAAGATACTGCTTAAGCATGTTCTAGTACTCCTTCTTGCTTCTCAAAAGGCTCGCCTAATGCGAGCTATGCCCGCTCTGGGTGCGGTGCCAGTACTGCCTACCAGTCTACGATAGCCCTGTTCTGCGGGGCCGCCGCACGAATTATTTTGATAGGTGCTATGCGTCAAAAGCGTTAACGAACCATTATAACTACATTAGATGTGCCCTACCTTTAAAGGATACAAAGGAAAGGAGATGGGTACCCTTTTGTGCATCGGAAACGAGCAAAACGAGTGTCTATAAGGAGATACCGATGGCGAAGAAAAAGTGAAAAAATTGCTGCAAGCTATCGGGAGGGGAGGCTTCAAAGACCCAAGGCGTTCATTTTGGGTTCCTCGTAAACCCCGTCTTCGCCGGGGTAACGGAGGCGGGCCTGAAAGCGACCGGCCTCCTTGGCCAGCGCCCAAACAAGACTTTCGCCGGCCGGAAGGGTCTTTGGGAGGCTGTGGAAAACTTCGTCCTGGTAAGCGAGTGACGCGTCGATCCATTGCCAACCTGTTTTCTCGAAGGCGGCCAAGACATCTGGGAGGACGAGGGCGTTGAGCGAGTTGTAGTGAAGCAAGAGGGTGTGGCGAATGTCGCGCGCAAGTACATCGATGGCAAGCTGGCGGTAGAAAGTGGCGCGGTCAAGAAGATGCGCGATGAGATAGTCACGATAAGGCTGGATGCTTGCGTTTGGCTGCTTTGCGAGTCGATCACCCATGCGTTCGTTGATATACCAGTCCGAAGTGTCGATGGTGACGTGGCCGACGCGATAGCCGCTTTCCTTGAGGAGAGCGCGAAAGCGGTCACGCTTGTCCGCGGTGTCACCCTCTTTGAGAAAAGGGTAGCGAAACAGAGGGATTTTATTTTGGTAGGGTTCAATGATTTTTTCGTCTTTCAAAAAATCGACGGCGAAATCGGCGTAGCTCGTCGGGCCGCAATAATTCAGGTGGGAGTAAGAGTGATTGCAGATCATGTGGCCTGCCTGGTCCCATGCGGAGAGGAGCTTATTACCTTCGTATTCGTCGACGCGCATGCCGCAAACAAATAGCGCGGCTTTGATGTTGCGGCTGTCGAGGGCTTTGAGAATTCGGGAATTGGCCTCCTGCCATTGGAGGCTGGTGTCGAGCTTCAACCTCGGATCGTCCATGGTGAGCGCAAGCTGGGGCGATTGAGCGTTGGAAGTGTGCGCAAGGGCGGAAGTTGGCCGCGGAGTGAGCGCATGAAGCGCGTCGGTCAAAGGCGCGACGCAGGCGGCGGCCGAAACGGTTTTGAAAGCGGAAGAGAGGAATTTACGACGATTCATTGGGCAACCTCAGAAAAAGGAATAGAGCCATGAGCGGGCTCGAACGAAAAAAGAATCCAAGGAAGCAGACGTGGCCGAAGAAGCAGATGTATCGGGCTGAGAGCGGGGCTGATCGATGGACTCGTCGGTGACCGAATAAAACGCGCCGTTGCCGGAATGAAGATAGAGTCGCTGCATTTCCGCGCGATTGAGCGGACGAGCGCCGCGGCGGCCGAAAACAGCAAGCTGGTTGCCGGATTCATCGACGGCCCGGTCGCGGTCAATGCCCTTCGAAATGGCGAGCGCGGGGCCCCGAGTGCGCGCCGTCGCGATGAGCTTTGGCATGGGACGCGGACTAAAGCCGGAAAAGTGCGCGGGGTCATCCCACGGAGAAACGATTTGCAAAATACGCAGGCCGTTTCTTCCATCCGCGACGAAGATGTAGGCGCCGCCAGCCACCATGCCGATTTTCGCGTCGTTGACGTCGTTGAGCTGGCCATTGGACGAGAATAGCTGATCGAGTTTTGGAGCGTCCGGTTTTTCCACGTCGATGATCGCGAGGCCTTGTTTGCCCGCGGAGACGTAGGCGTAAGTACGGGCAACGTAAACATTCCTGGCGTCTTCGAGAGGCACAAGCGCTTTGGCGATCGCTTTAGGCTGCGCGAGGTCGGTGACGTCGAGAACTTTGAGGCCGTCGCTGTCGGCGACGAAGGCGTAGCGGAACTGCACGGCCACGGCACGCGGACTGTTGAGAGTAGGAGCGCCGATTCTAGAAGTGATGCGCGGCGCGAGCGGATTATCCAGATCAATGACGACGAGAGACTTGTCGGTGATGATGTAGGCATACGTGCCGGCGATGGTGATGGCGCGGGCGCCGGTGAGGACACCGTTGGGATTGAAAGCGAGGGCGCGCTTAAGAAAATTATTGGCGGGATTGCCGTCGAGGAGGGTGCCGACGCCGGGGCTGCTGGATTTCAAATCGGGATTGCCGAGGACGACTAAGCCTTCTTCTTTATCGGCGACGTAAAGAAAACCATAAAGAAGATGGATTGGTTGCTCTTCGTTATCGGGCAGTTGCTGGCGAAGTGGATCGACACCGAGGGTGGTTGGCGATGCGACGGCTATGGCGTCCTTTGTGGGCACGAAGAAACGCTGGCCAATGGGAGAGACAGGCGCGGTGGTGATGCGTTCAGAAAAGTCTTTGTTGTCGATGTTGGCGATGTCATAGACGCGAAGGCCGCCGGACCCGGTAGCTGCGTAGGCGTATTCGCCGCGGGCTTGCACATCGAGGACGTTGCCTTCGTGACGATAGTAAGTGGAAATCTCGCGGCCATGCGCGACGAACTTCTTGTAGTTGTCGGGATAGGCGATACGCTGGAGATCGCTGCCATAAACGGCTTCGGGCTCGTCATGCTCAGCGACGGCGATGGCTTCCAATCCTTTATTGCCGGTCGCGACGTAAATGTAGCGACCCATGAAATTCATAAAATTCGTGCCTTGCAACAAAAGCTGAGCCATCCAGGCATTGTTGTCGTTGGCGGCGGAGACGTGGCAATCGCTGCATTGCTTCGTTTCGGTGGCGCGAACAGTGTGCGGAACGAACGTACTAAAGGCTTCTCCGGAAGAACCAGGCGCGGAGATGGTTTGCTGGGTGTAGTAGAGCCAGTCGCGGTTCGCGTTTTGCGAACTAACAAGGATCGCGCAAGAAGAGCGCGCGGGAGCGATGCGGTGGCCGGTGACCGTGCCGTCGACTCCAAGCATGAAAATGTCATCGCGAAGCACTTGAAAATTGTAGCTGGTGTAATTGCGAGTGGTGAGGCCTTCATTGTGCAGCATGGGCTTGCGCGCATTGGCCGTCATTTGCAAATGGCATCCGAAGCAGGTGGGCGTCCAGGACGTATGGCAGGAGTAGCAGGTCATCGAAGAATTGGCGTGGGCGAGATGTTCGTCGTCCTGCGGCATTTGCGTGGCGACGGTGCCGTCTTTGGTCATCAACTTGGCGCGAAATGATTTCATACTGAAGTGGACATTGCCGGGAGTGATGGAATCGAGAGTTTGGACGATTTCCCATTCCTTGTTCTGTTCGGACATGGAACGCTGAATCAGTGCACCGTCATCGCGCCACTCAAAGCGGCGAAGTCCCCATGGAGTGCGCAGGGCATCGAGATGACGTCCACCTTCGGGTGCGGCTGGGCCGGAGCTGACAAGAGTTGCCTTTTGACGAATCGTACCGTGGCAATCGATGCAATCGATTTCGATCGCGGCGCGCGGTTCTCCGTAGATTTTTCCGTTGCCGTGATTGTCTTGCTCGAAGTGGCAATCGTTGCACTGCATGCCTTTTTCAAGATGGATGTCCGCAAGATGGACCGCTTTAGAAAAGCGCTGTGGGTCATCAAACGGGATTTGGTTGCCATCCTTATCGAGCCAATTGCCTTTGCGGTCGTGCTTGAAGACAGAACGGAAAACCCAACCATGACCGTGGAAATCGGCGAATTGCGTAGTTTTCAATTTCGCATTGAAATCGGGGCTGCCGAGATTTTCGAGGAATTTTTCATCGCTCCAGAGTCCGCGGGCAGCGGCGGCTTCAGGGTTACGCAAGAAAGATTGGTAGCGCTGCTCTTCCGTCAGATTGCGCTGGCGCGGCGGATACATTTTGTCGCCATCACTTTCGTTGTCCCACCACGTAAGCCCAAAGTAAGTGGTGAGCATGTTCGTGCCGGGATGGATGTGGCAGACCATACATTGGCTCGACGGAATGGAGCGCGTGAAGACGTGCTTGATGGGATGGCCAGGCTCGTTCTTTGGAATGGTCGGATCGGAAGAAGCGCTGAATCCAGAGTGGCCGAATTGCGCGTACGCGCCGGAATGCGCCGGGTCGCGATCGTTCGCGTAAATGACGTGACAAGCGCTGCAGCCACTGGCACGATAATCCCCGGGATGATCGTCGGTGCCCGGCAGCGACATCACGGGATCGACGAGGCGCGTTTTTTGTAAACCGAGAAAAACGGGATCGGTGCGGAGCTCGGTGCCAAAACCGCGGTCGCTCAGCTTGTCATCAGGCTTGCCTGGATCTTCTTCGCGATTGGGATTGCCCAGCTCGGGCTTTTTTTCGCCACCGCGCTCGAAGACGCGGAGGACGTTCCCCGGCTGAGAAATTTCCCAGCGGAAAAGAGGTTCGAGTTTGGGGAGCACCCCTTTTGCGCGCGTCTCCTCGGGCGTGGGAGGCGGAAAGGACTTGATGGATTGAGGCTTGCCATCGCGGTTGTAGCTTTCGCCGAAATGAGTATCCTTATATGGATAGCCGCCATTGTTGTAGAGCGCCGCGCCCCAGAGAAAACCAGTGTGCGTCATCATGCTGGTCGAAACGGCGCGGACTTCCTGGGCGTGGCAGCCAGCCTCGCCGCACGTTTCTGGCGCGATGCGAAGATCGCCAGGATTCACGAACTTGATGAACTCAGGAGATTCCTTAAGCCATGTTGTGTAGGTGCGCTCGGGCAAAGCGGAACGATCCTTGAAACTGGGATCCTGCGGTTGGACGTGTGCTTTTTCTTTCGCGGCGTTGTACTCGACGGAATTTGGCGCCGTGCCGGCTGCGACGGATATGGAGGAATTGCCGCCGTGACAATCGGTGCAACCGAGAAAAACCGTCTTCGTCGGGTGCATGGTCGGTTCGTCGGTTATGGCGTGGCAAGAGATGCAGCCGGACGATTTGCGAGTGGCTTCTTCCGGTGATTGGCCGCGAATAGCGGAGGACTCTGGCTTCGCCTGAACCTTTGAGGACGATTCGGCAAAAAGAACAAAAAGAAAAGATAACGTAGAGATGCCTAGAGCGCGCACAGGTCCCTCAGATAAGAGCGACCGAGTTTGCGAGACGAAATCATCCGATGCGTTTCCTCAGAATGTAAACTTCGCGGAGCCGAAAAGTGAAAAAAGCGTGCGGCTCGTATAAATGTCTTTGAACCCATCGCTGGGCTGCAAGGCGGAAGCCCCTGCCGTGAGAATGATGTTTTCCGTGAGCGGCGGGCGATACGTCACGCCAATGCCGAAGATCTTCGCCGATGCTGTGGCGAATTGGGGACTCGAACAATAGATATTCGAGCGATTCGGTGCGCTCGAAGCGGAGATAGTTAAAATTCACAAACCCCTTGAGCTTGGGAGTAATGTCGAAATCCGCCCCAGCGTTGGCGATGAAGATTCCCGGATTTACGAAATTGGCCTGGCCTTCTTCTTTGGTTGAGCGCAGCGAGGGGATCAGGCTGCCATCCGTCGTGAGCGACACGCCGGAGCCAAGAAGACGGATGTCCTCGCGATTCCAAAAGCTGAACAATCCGCCCGCGAAATTCGGCAGATCTTCGATCGCGTCGAATCCGCGCGCACGTCCATCCCGAGGGTTAGCGTCGCCGGAGGTATAGAACGTGGAAACGCGATAGCGAATCCAATCGCGGTCGTAAGAAATTTCGACGGCGGCCATTTGCGCGTTGACCGTGACGGGCCGCCCGGCGATGGGATTGAAAGTATCTTCGCCGACCGCTTGATAAAAAGCATGCGTGAGATTAATGCGGCGAATGTGGCCGCTGCCCAGCCAGCCGAAATAGCCAACGCGAATGCCGTGGGCGAGAGGGCCGCCTCCTGGCCCCTGATTGATCACGTTGCCGATCGGAGCTGGCCGCACGAGAAATCCGTTGTCATCGTAATGGATGCTCGGGTCATCCTTGTTCCAGGCACCGACAAACTCCGCGGTGTAGCCGGGAAAGAAAAAGTCTTGAACGTAGACGTTTGCCAGCAGTACTTGCTGGTGTCGCCGGTTAAAAGTGTTGAGGTCGCTGTTGGTATTTTTTTCGAGGAGCTGAAAATAGGCGGCGTTGTATTCGATTCGATCGCTGTTCCAGTCGCCGAAAATGCGCAGACCGGGCTGTTCGTCGACAAAAAGGAGTCCGCGAAAATCTGCGTTGAATTGCTGAATTCCGGCGCGTGCAGAGACGAAATCGTAATTGTCGCTGAGGTCGTGGAGCTTCACCTCGACGAAAGCTTCCTGAAAGCCGAGATGGTCGTCGAAGCGATTGGTGCCCGCAAGCACGTTGGGACTGACAATGCCAAGCTCGCGAACATCGAGATCGTTTAGGCTAAGCCCCGGCGTGATGCGAATGCGCCAATCGACGGGCTTGAAGGATGCGTCGCCGTGAAAAAGATCAAAGCTAAAACGCAAGGTCTGATCCACAAATGCTTGTTCGCCACGGCCAAAAAAACCAGAACTGCCAGGCTCGGCCGCGCTTACCCCGCTGGGCGAAGGAACGCGGCGGCCATCGAAAAATGTTTCCGACGAAGCGGTGATGTTCAAGAAGACCTGCTGGCCGAAAAGTTCGGGCCAGATGGGCTCGTCGCCCTTCAAGCGATTGCGATTGAAGGGGTCGTACCAATGCGGCTTGACATAAAGATATTCGCCTTTTTGCGAATAGCGGCGATAGTCCGGTTGACTGAGCGCCCATCGATTGGGCACCGCATTGAATACATCAGCCACGGGAGGCAAGTACTCTGGCGCGAGCTCCGCAATATACTTCGGATCGGAATCGAGGCGATGACGAAACTCACGATAACTACCGAGCGTGGCCGATGCGCCGGGAGAAAGCGCGGGACCGAGTTCGGGAAGCCGCGGAAGGCGAGAGCGAAATTCAGCGCTACTGGTGCTCACTAAAGAGATTTCCAGCGTGGTGACTTCGTTCGCGTTCAGCGCAAGATCAGGGATCGAGAAGAGAGCGTATCCCTTGGCTTCGACGCGAAATTCATAGTGACCGGGCGGCAGGAGCAGAATTCGGAAGACGCCTTCAGCGGATGGAATGGCGCGAACAATCTGTCCTGTCCGCAGGTTGCGAAGCGTCAGTTGAGCTGAGGCTACCGGGCGCGATTCCGTTGGCGATATGGCCTCGCGCAAAACGCCGTCGAGAGCGGCGGTCGTCAAAGCCTGCTGCCGGGGAATGCGCTGCACTGATCCGGCCTCGGCCGACTTCTGCAGGGAGGCTTGCCCTCCCGCCACACCCTGGGTTTGCTGTCCAGCGCGAGTCCCACCGGCCGCAAAGAAGGCGAGCAGCAACGCAAGACTGGCGCAAGCCGCACAGCGGTCACTTCGATAGCTTCGCGAAACGAAAGAGAGCATGCCTGCGGCCTGGGAGAATTTGCGCAAGTAAAAGGGATCGCATTCTAGCTAACAACATCAGCGGGCGGCGGACAACCCCTTTCCGCGCTGCATGAATACAGTGCGACAACACTTTGCAGGGGCCGCAATTGTTCACCGATAGGAATCGCGCGGACCGCGAAGGATTGAGGGGGGCGAGTCGGCGTGCTACTAAGGAAGATGCCCTCCATGCAGACGGAACACTCGATTCGGAAGCCGGTCGCGGCACACCTCGCGCTGAAGCGGCGCAGAAGGACGCTGGTCCTAGGCATTTTGTTTGCGCTCGGGATCGCCGCAGTTTTGGCGATGCTACTGGTGAGCTGCGGCGGCGGGAGCAGCACGCCAGTGTCTCCGCCACCGGTCGCGTCCGTGGAGCCGCTACAAATCGCTGACGTACAGAACATCGTCCAGGCCGCCGTGAATTCCGCAAACGTCGATATGGCCGTGGCCGTCGTGGACCGCGCTGGATTTGTGTTGGGCGTCTATCGCACGCAAAACGCGCCAGCGACGGCGATCGGAAATTTCGGGCAGACGCTGGACGCGAATGATTTGGCAGTAGCACTGGCAAGGACCGGCGCGTTTTTCAGCAACGATCAGGCGCCGCTTTCCTCGCGCACTGTGCGCTTCATCAGTGGAATTCATTTTCCTCCCGGCGTGACCAATCAGCCGACTGCCGCGCTTTACGGAATCGAGAATACAAATCGCGGCTGCACGCTGGTGAATAACGCAAGCTTTCAAAGCCAAATTCCTCCAGCGCTCGCGCTGGGCGGTGGATTTGGACCCGGCGTGATTACTGGAAAAGCCGACGCAATGGATTCGGATCCGCTTGCGGTGAACCCCGGCGGCGTGCCGATTTTTTATCAGAATGTCGTTCTTGGGGGCATAGGCGTGATGACTTCTTCGACCGATCTCAACGTGGCTGAATACGCTGCGTTCGTTGGATCGACAACGCCGCGCACTGGGCCGTCCGATTCCTTTGGGCCAACACCAGCGCCTCCGGGAGCGGTCTCGATCAATGGAGTCACACTCCCCTTCGTGTCACAGACATCGCTGCCCGCGAATGTCTCGGCGGGACCGGTCGCTGGAAGCGGAGCGTATCTGGTTGCGCCCGCCAATAGCGCAGGACAACCTCCGGAAGGCGATTTGATCACGCCTTCGGCCGGACCTCTCGGCGGATTAACCTCCACAGATGTTCAAAACATTCTGGATAACGCGGAGGCGACCGCGGATCAAACCCGCGCCGCGATTCGTTTGCCCATAGGTGCGCGGGCGCGAATGACTATCGCGGTTGCCGACCTGGATGGCACGATCATCGGCCTGCGACGCATGCAAGATTCGACGGTTTTCAGCATCGATGTGGCGGCAAGCAAAGCGCGAAACATGGTGTATTTCAACAGCGCTGCACGAACAACCGCCGATTTGAATCAAGTACCCATGGGCACGGCCGTTACAAATCGCACCATAAGCTTTGGGGCACAACCTTTGTTCCCGCCGGGCATCGACGGGTCCCCGGCCGGACCTTTTTTCAACCTTTATCTGCAAGATCTTGCAAATCCTTGCACGCAGGGATTCCAGGCAGGAGCGCCGAACGTCAATAAAAGCGGCATCGTTTTCTTTCCGGGAAGCGCGGGGCTCTACCGCAACGGCGTTCTTGTGGGCGGGCTAGGCGTTAGCGGAGATGGTGTGGATCAGGACGACTATGTCACAAACGGTGGCACGACCGGATTCGAAGCACCCACAAATATCCGCGCGGATCAAATTTTGATAGATGGCGTGCGGCTTCCTTACTTTAAGTTTCCGAGAAATCCCACGGACTGAACTCGTGAATCAGCGTCTGCTCGGCTCCAGTTTGCCGCGCGCCATTTGCGCCAGCGCGCGACTATATTCCTGCACCACTCCGGGCACCGTGCGGCTGTAAACGAATTGTCCGTCCTTCTGGCATTCCACCAACCCGGCTTCATTCAGGATTTTCAGGTGATGCGAGACAGTGGCTGGGGTAACCCCTTGCAGAGACACGATTTCGCCGCAATTCATCTGCTTCTCGCGGGCGATGGCCTCAAAGATCATGAGACGCGTCTCATCCGCTAAAGCCTTTGAAATCCTTTCAATCTGTGCGCGGTCCATTTTTCGCATCTCATTGTAGCGGGTTCGTGGCTTAACGGCCACAGATGCGCCAGCCAACCCCGCATCCGCCAAAAAAGGCTGCAACCGATAATTTCGACGGTCATCTAAGTATCGGAACCAAGGGAAAGGCAAATCGGCCTGACTCCCAGGTGAGGCTTTAGCGCGGCGATGAGACAAAAGGAGAACATCATGAAGAGGCTCGAGGGAAAAGTGGCAGTAGTTACAGGCGGCAACAGCGGTATTGGGCTGGCATCGGCCAAGCGTTTGCAGGAGGAAGGCGCCCACGTCGTGATTGCCGGCCGCAATCAAAAGACGTTGGACGAAGCGGCCAAGGCGCTTGGCAATGGCGTGCTGGCAATTCAGGCCGATGTTTCCAAGCTGGCGGATATCGATAAAATTTATTCCGCAGTGGAAAAGAAATTTGGAAAGATCGATGTGCTCTTTGTAAACGCGGGCGTCGCAAAGTTCGCGCCATTTTCAGACACAACGGAGGCCATTTACGACGATAACTTTGCGACGAACGTCAAAGGCGCGTATTTCACAATCCAAAAAGCAATTCCCTTCCTCAACGACGGCGCTTCGATCATTCTGAATACCAGCGTGGCGGGCATCAAGGGCACAGAGGGTGCGAGCGCCTATTCGGCGACCAAAGCAGCTCTGCGTTCCCTTGCACGCACCAGCGCGGCAGAGCTGGTAGGCCGCGGCATCCGCGTCAATGCCGTCGCGCCGGGACCGATCGAGACTCCCATCTTCGGTCGCACGGGCTTGCCGCAAGCGGCGATTGACGAGTTCGCGAAGAACATTTCGGCAAAAGTGCCGATGAAGCGCTTTGGACAGCCCGAGGAAGTTGCTGGCGCAGTGGCCTTCCTGGCGTCTTCCGATTCGTCTTACATCACCGGCGAAGAGCTGCACGTCGACGGTGGCCTGGGTCAAATCTGAAGAAAGAATAAGTCAATTCGATCAAAAAAGGCGTCGTCGAGCCGCCTTTTTTGTTTGAAACCTATCGACCGTGCGAGGGATCCGCAGAAGTAGCGGAGTCCAAGTCAAGAAACCACACATGGGCGGTGTCGGCGGGGGCGTAGCAGTTTCCGTCAGAGTGATAACCCGGCGCACAGTACGCGGTACGTTCTTTCGCGCGAGGCGACTGCGCGTATTGCCAAACCTCAGCGAAGGGGTTTCCACTCAACGCAGGTGAGGGCGCTTCCCCCGGAAATGTGCACCCGGGAGAAGGCGGACACACGTCGTTGAATGCCCAAATCGTGAACGGCCGTGATTTACGCCCAAAGAAACCGAGGATGTCGTCGACGGTCGTAATTGTTGTTTGGGCGTCTTCCTTCACGGGGATTCCCGAGCAATAAAACCCGCCGCGGTAATCAATCTGCGTCAAGGTCCACAACCAACCCTGAATGTAGGAGTGATAGTTGGGTGAAAGACGTCCGCCATCTTCCATGTCCAGAAAGATGATCGTGTTGCTGGAAAATCCTTCGCGCTTGGCTGCCTGCGCGGCGGCCCGTGCGTCCCCTTCGCCCAAACTCTCGGCGATCGACGCGCCTTTTAGCTCCCGTTCTCCGCGGGCACGGTAGAGAGCTAGAAAGCCAAATCCCAGAGAGCGCAGAAAATCCCGTTTGCCGACCCAGGTGCTGGCTTTCTCTTGAGGAGGCGGACTCAACCAATAGCCGGCGAACACGAAATCGCGCCGCAAGGTTTTCATCGCTTCATCGCCAGGATAAATGTTCCTGTCGAATCCGAGATAGGCACGTTTACCTTCCTGCTCCTCCGAACCCAACCCTGTGTGCGAAGGAGAAGAAAGCAGAATCGGCACAATGGCAATCGAG
Organism: uncultured Acidobacteriota bacterium; assembly: GCA_963767755.1. Classification (GTDB taxonomy): domain Bacteria; phylum Acidobacteriota; class Terriglobia; order Acidiferrales; family UBA7541; genus Acidiferrum. The sequence goes on from CAVYFO010000042.1 coordinate 32,060, forward strand.
GAAAGAAAGAGGAGTGAAAGTCGAGGTCTCATCGTGCCCCTGGTCTTCACCATGACAGAATACCACTGTAGTAACTAGCCTTCGCGCAGCTTGTGCCCCGCCAAATTTCCGAGGCCGTCATAAGCCGCATACTTATAGGTTTCGCTGAGCGTCGGATAGTTGAAAACCTGCTCGATAAACTCGTCGATGGACTGGCCATTGTCGAGAATCATCAACCCTATGTGGATAAGTTCCGTGGCGATTTCTCCAATCAGGCTGACGCCGAGCAGCTTTCGGTCCGCGCGCGCGAAAATGAGCTTCAACATCCCAGCAGTATCGCCAATGATGTGGCCGCGCGCGTTGTTCTCATAATGGGCGCGCCCCACGCAATAATCAATTTTCTTCTCTTTGCAGGACTCTTCTGTCTCTCCCGCCGCGGAAATCTCCGGAATCGTGTAAATCCCCATCGGAAGCATCGACGCAACGCGCTGCTTGTACTTGAATCCGAAGGCGTGGCAAATGGCGACGCGGCCCTGCTCCATCGAAGTCGATGCTAGCGCGGGAAAGCCAATCACATCACCCGCGGCGTAGATATTCGAAACACAGGTCCGATAGTTTTCGTCCACGGTAATATATCCTCGGTCGTTGATCGCGAGTCCGGCCTTTTCCAGCCCGAGACCGTCAATCGCAGCGCGGCGGCCTGCGGCAAACAGCGCCGCATCGGTCTCGAGCGTCTTGCCGCTCTTCATAGAGAGGCGCACGCCGGCCGAAGAATTCTCGACTTTTACGGGTCTCTCGTTGAATAAGAAGCGCATCCCGAGCGCCGTGAGCCGATCGCGAAGACGTTCAGAAATTTCCGCGTCGAGGAACGGCAACAACCTGTCTCGGCCATCGACCAGAGTGACTTCGACCCCCAGCGCCACGAAGATCGATGCGTATTCGCAGCCAATGACCCCGCCGCCAATGACCGCGAGGCTTTTGGGTATACGATCCATTTGCAGAAACGTGTCCGAATCAAAAGTGTGGACGTCATCGAAGGCGATCTCAGGAGGCCGATGCGGCTTCGATCCGGTGGCAATCAGAATGACCTCGCCGCGAAGTCTTCGCGTACCATCCGCGCCGTTGACCGTGAGGGTATGCGCGTCTTCAAATGCCGCCTGCCCGCGAACAAGTGCAATACGATGCAGTTCCAGATTCTTCAAAATGCGCTGCCGCTCCATTTCGACGACCGCGCGTTCATGGTGCATGAAATCCTGCACGGTCAGATTTTCCTTCAGCGAATAATCGATCCCGTATAGACCCCGCTGCTTCAATCCTGAAAAATAGAGCGCGGATTCGCGCAATGTCTTGCTGGGCACCGTGCCCGTGTTGATACAACTTCCCCCGACATCCGCTGCGCGCTCGATGACCGCGACTCGCTTGCCGAAATAGGCAGCCTGGGCCCCGGCTTTTTCTCCGGCTGGGCCACAGCCGATCACAATCAGATCGAAGTTTTCGCTCGTTGCCACACGAACCTCCCGCAGCCCGCTAGCTCGCGCCCATTCGGATCAAAGAAAGTGTAGAAGAAGAGCGCCATCGGAAAGGCAAATTCCTGCCGCGATTGTGCTGAAACGTGTCTGGTGTCGCAATTCGGCCTGGCCAGAAGCAGGCACGCACGTTTTCGGTGGCTTCGAAAATGCCGGAATACCTATACTGGAGGCAACATACGGCCACGGCATTTCTCGAGAAGGAGCCCCTTATGTCCGACGACGATCTCCCGATCAGCTACCGCATCCGATTTGAAAAAGACCACGTCAGTGTAAAAGCCAGCTACGACCTCAGCGTGACCGTGGGCGGTCCCGCACTCATCGCAGATTTTCAAATTAGTGTTGATGGGACGAATTTAATCAGCGGCTTTCTTCCCGGCCAGACCGCGTTCAACGGCGCGAAATTCTACACACTTGCCGATCCAAATAAAGACGCGCCCGTTTCTTTCTCGATCTCTTCCAACCAAGACTGGAACGCCAGCGACAGCGACGTGCTCCGCGGCGAGAAAGTCTATGACGAGACGGAATTCTCCAACTAGCATGGCCATTTGAAATAAGACATTCATCTCTCGCGAAGGGGTCCGCTGAAATGAGATTTTCGGAAAAGAGCCTCCCAACCCCATTCTTCTCATCGGCATCCTAAAAAACAGCAGTTGGGCCCACTTACACAAGGAGGATGTTGATGAAAATCAGATACGCCGTTTTGTTCGCCGCTGCTTTGCTCTTTTGCGGAGAGGTTGCAACGATTTCTGCACGCACAACCTCGCCGAAAAGCGCAAATGACAAAACCACTACACAAGAAAAGGCCAAGCCGGCTGTTTACCACAGAATGGGAACCATCTCATCCGTAACGGATTCGGATCTGGTTCTCGAACACAAATGGAAGGGCAAGGAAGAAAACACCACGTTTGTTCTGAACTCCGACACCAAGAAAGAAGGAACTCTAAACAAGGGAGAAATGGCCACCGTTTACTATCACATGGACAATAAGCAAAGAATCGCCACTGAAGTCAAAATTAGCCCAGCGAAGTCCACAACGGAAACCAAGAAGTCCTGAACCGGCTTACAAACTTTGCCTCGAAAATAGAAGGGAGCGGGGCGAAGAACATAAGCTCGGCGCGAGTGGCGCGCCCCGCCCAAAGAATTCCTCGAAACAATCGTCGCACGGCTCGATATTGCGCTAGGGTTGCAGTGAATAATTCACGGTGATGGTAGTCTCGACTTCAATCGGGTCCCCATTGAGAAGTGTCGGTGTGTAGCGCCACTGGCTCACGGCTTCCACAGCGGAGCGAGCAAGCTCCGGATCAATTTGGCCGTTCATGACGCGAAGAGAGAGCGGCTTGCCATCCATGCCGATAACCGCGTGAAGAACGACGGTGCCCTGCACGCCAGCCGATTTGGCGGATTCCGGGTACATCGGCTGTACCTTGTTCACGAGTTTGGCGGCCTCAACCGTGCCGCCGATTCCGAGGCGCGAAGGCTTGCCGTTCTTTTTCTCGGTAACAATGGGCTTTCCCCCGTTCTCGGGAACCACCATCACGTTTTCGGTGATCGCTCCAACTTCTAAATTGATATTGGCAGTGAACTCTCGACCGGCATCGAGCGACACGTCCGTTTGACGGTAAGTTTGAAAGCCCGGTTTGAGAACCTGCAACTCATAGTTTCCGGCGGGCAGCCCCGTAAAACTGAAATTGCCTTCGCGATCCGTGGTGGTCATGTCGATCGTGTTGGCGGCGTGATTGGACAGGACGATGGTGGCGTTGGCGACAGCCGCGCCGCTCGGGTCGTGGATTACGCCTGACGTTTTGCCGGCGCGGTCTTGCGCCGAGACGCGAAGTGCGGCGAGAGGCAGTAACAACGCAAGAGCTAGGAACGGAACCAGAAATTTAGTTCTTGGAGATACCTGGCGGCGATCAATCGACGGATTCAACATGGCAGCAAATCTCCTTTCAAGATTTGTTGGTCGCGCGATAGCCAGAGCAGTGGACCAGGCGCGGCCTGAGCTTCCGAGGGTCCTTGCGAGATCGAGGAGTTGGCTGGCGTAAACGTCGGGCGCGACGCCGGAGCGCAGGACGGCGTCATCGCAAGCGCGCTCGCTCTCCTGCCGTAGCCGCGCGGCTGCCAACCAAACAAGTGGGTTGAACCAGTGGAAACTGCGCGCCAGCTCGGCGCAGATTTGCAAAAGCCAGTCGTGACGCGCGATATGTGCAAGCTCGTGCGAGAGAACAATGCGCCGCCGCTCGTTCGGCCAATTTGCCGCGCCCGCGGGGAGCACAATCACGGGATGGAAGATTCCCCAAGTCAGCGGCATCGCCAGTGCCTCGCTGCATTCCAGCAGGCGGACAGAACGGACGATCTTCAGATCTGCGGAGATTGTAAGAGTTTCGCGCATCCAATCGTCTTCGAAGAGATGGGTTGCGCGTGCTGACAGCCACGTGAGCCGCGTCAGGCCCACAATCAGGCGGAAAAGGATAAATAACGCGCCAAAAGCCCACAGGAGGGCAGATGCGCTCGCCCACGTGGGCAGTACGAACGATCCGGGCGCGACGTGGACAATTGTGGCGGGAATAGTTTGCGCGGCCAAGTTTGCTTCGCCCCGGTGAGGCGCGCTCCAAAATGCAGCGGCGCCTCCCAACACGAAGGAATGCCACGACGGAAGGAGAACTGCCAGCAGGGGCAAGAGGAGCATGGCCAGAATCCCGGCCGCCCACACGTGATGGCGCACGGCGGAGGAGGCGCGCCGCAGGGTGGCGACAATTGCCCATGCGCAGGCAAGGAGAAGAGTCGTCTTGATGCAACAAACAAGTACGAATGCGAGGCCGAATTCAGAATCGGCGAGAAAATGCATGACTATTTCTCCTTCCGTCCCATCGAGATGAGGCCAGCAATGCGGTCCAGCTCCTCGGTGGAGATGCGCGTCACCTCGCCGCCCAGAAGTGCGGCGACGACTTTTTCGGTGGACCCGTCGAAGAATGTCTCGACGAGATGCCGTAGCGCAGAGCGTCTGGCAACTTCGCGAGGCACGGCGGGCACATAAACGTAGCGCAGGCCGTGTTCCTCATGGCGAACGTGGCCCTTCTCTTCGAGGACCCGCAACTGTGCGCGCACGGTGGAATAGCTGAGCTTGCCGGCGATCTCTGCCAGCACTTGGCCGACCGAGGCGCGCTCGAGCTTATAGAGGATGTCCATTATCTGACGCTCGCGGCGGGAAAGTGCGCTCGGTTTGGGTTTTCGGCTCATGTGCTATTTTTCTAGCATGTATGCTACGAAACTAGCAGGTGCGTATTCCTGTGTCAAGACAATTTTCTAAGAACCTTCGGGCATCTTTGTAGTGCGTTTCTTGTGAGGCGGGAGCAAGCACGGGGCGAGCCGGATGGGCTCTCCATACCTTTGGTAACTGAATGCCATCGCCATGCGTAGTAACATCGAGAGGCGATGATGACGACAGGAAATGGTGTGGCTGTTCGGGCCGAACGCGTTTCCCGGCAATACGAGATGGGCTCCACGGTGATTCGCGCCGTGGACGACGTTACGCTCGGCGTACGCTCGGCAGAGTTCGTGGCTCTCTTAGGCAGCTCTGGGTCGGGAAAATCAACGTTGCTAAATCTGATGGCCGGGCTGGACCGCCCGACAGGCGGCGCGATTTTCGCGAATGGCAAAAATCTATCGGAAATGAGCTCGCTTGAACTAGCGCGCTACCGAAGCCTGACCGTCGGGATGGTTTTTCAATCCTTTAATTTGCTCCCGCGAATGACGCTTGAAGAAAATGTGGAATTGCCTCTGCGCCTGGCCGAAGTAGACCGCAGCGAGCGCGGCAAACGCGTCCAGGAAGCGCTCGAGCGCGTGCACCTCGAAAAGCGGCTGGGCCACCGCCCAAGCGAAATGTCCGGCGGGGAGCAGCAGCGGGCCGCATTGGCACGCGCGCTCGTAAACCGCCCGACACTTCTTTTTGCCGACGAACCGACGGGAAATCTCGACAGCGCCACCGGCGAATCCATCATGCTCCTGCTGAAAGAAGTTCAGCAAAGGCTCGGAATGACCATCGTCATGGTGACGCACGAACGGCCTCTTGCGGAGCGTTTCGCGGATCGCATCGTCGCGCTTGCGGACGGCAAACTGGTCAGCGACGGGGTGAAATCATGAAGGCGGGCGACCTCGGCGAGCTCGCGTTGCGCAATCTCCGGGAGGCTGTCCTAAGAAATTCCCTGACCACTCTCGGCGTCGCGGTCGGCGTCGCGTCGCTGGTTGCCATGCTTTCTCTCGGTGTTGGCCTGCAAGAGCTGGCCACAAAACGCCTATCCAATTCTGGACTCTTCGATACTGTCATCGTCACCCAGCGCAGGGCTTTTGAGGGCATGCGGAGGGCGTCGAATCCCGCGCCAGAAAAACCGGCGCACGAGCTGGATGAGGATGCGCGCAAAGAGCTGGAGCGCATCCCAAACGTAGTGGAAGTCTATCCACAAATCCGCTTCCCCACCGAAGTTCGCTACAAAGGAACTCCCTTTTCCACAATCGTAGCGGGAGTACCGGCATCCGCCCAACAGACTGGCGCGTATGACGGAATTCAAGGTAATTTCTTTTCCAGCCAGAATGCCGATGAAGCAATTTTGCAAATCCAATTGGCAAAGGATTTGTCTCCGCAGCCGGCCACTCTGATCGGCAAGGATTTAGTCGTGCGTTACGCAGAGCGCGAAGCGCTGCCGCCGCAAAATTCCGCGAGCGAAGCCGGGAGCAAAACGAATGCTGAGGATGCCGGCGCCGGCGGGTTTTCTATCGTCCCGCGCGAGAAAAAATTGCGCATCGTCGGAATTGTCGAGACGGAACCAGCGGCGGGCTTCGGCGGATTCGGCAGCGGACGCTTGCTGATTCCCCTCGACGTGGCGTCTACTCTTCGCGCCGCTCAGGTAAACGATCTGCGCGATGCCGTCCGCGCCGCAAACGGAAAACAGAGCTACGCAAGCCTGACGGTTCGCGCAAAGAGCCCCCTACAAGTGGAGGGCATCGAAACGGCCATCAAATCGATGGGCTTCGGCACGTTTTCTCTTTTGGATGCCACGAAAAATTTACGACTGTTTTTCACCATCTTCGATCTTCTCCTCGCACTTTTCGGCAGCCTCGCGCTGGCCGTGGCGACGCTTGGAATCATCAACACGTTGGTGATGGCCATTCTGGAGCGGCGGCGCGAGATTGGTATTTTGAAGGCGCTCGGTGCGGCCGATCGCGACGTCAAGCAACTCTTTTTTGTCGAAGCTGGTGTAATGGGTCTGCTCGGCGGAATTCTTGGCGTGGTGTTTGGCTGGCTGATTGGTAGGGCCTTGACCTGGGGTACAAATATCTATTTGCATCGCCAAAACTTGCCCTCGGCACATGTTTTTTCCGTGCCGTGGTGGCTTGTGCTGGGAGCGATTGTGTTCGCGGTGGCCGTCAGCCTTGCGGCGGGACTCTATCCGGCTTCGCGGGCAGCCCGGCTGAACCCCGTCGAGGCCCTGCGGTATGAATAAAATCCTGCGCGCCGTGCCAGGGGCGCTGCTGCTGGGTTACATTGCAAGTGCTTTCCTGGCTCCAACCGCACAAGCTACAGGCCGCGCCGAGTGCGTTTCACTTCCCAGCAAAATCCTGCGCCGCTCCGTTCCCTACTGCGTTCTTCTCCCGCCGAGCTACGACACCGAGAAAACGCGCCATTATCCCATCCTCTATCTTCTCCACGGCCTGGGCGACAACGATCAGATGCTCGTCCATTCCGGCGGAATGAACCTTGTCGAAGACCTGTGGGAGCAGCACCAGCTGGGTGAATTTCTGATCGTGACGCCAGCCGCAGGCGCCAGCTTCTACATCAATTCTAGCGACGGCCACCGTCGCTATGAAGATTTCTTCCTCAGAGAATTCATGCCGGGCGTCGAGAAGCGCTACCGCGCCGAGTCAGCCCGCAATTCGCGCGGTATTGCAGGCATTTCCATGGGCGGATACGGTGCTCTCCACATCGCTTTTCAGCATCCCCAGCTCTTCGCAGCCGTGGGCGCACTTAGCGCCGCCCTGATTGAAAAGCTTCCCAATATCAGCTCACAAGATTCTCGCCAACTGAGCGTACTCCGCGTCCTCAGCAATGCCTTTGGCTCACCCTTCGATGCCGCATTTTGGAAACAAAATGACCCCATCGAAATCGCCCGCACCGCGAATCTCAAAGGCCTAAAAATTTATTTTGACTGCGGCACGGAAGACGACTACGGCTTCGACGCCGGCGCCCAAGCTCTGGACAAGCTCCTGACATCGCGCCACATCCCCCACGAATTTCATTTGTATCCCGGCGGCCATGACTGGACCTATTTCGCGGCGCATCTTCCCGCTGTCCTACAGTTTGAATTTCGCGCCTTCCAGCCCACTCCCTCCCGCCAACGCCTTTCACGATAAGCCGGCCGCGAATTATAGAGAATCGCAACATTATCCCCAGCTTCTGTGGCATCGTAAGATCTCGCCACCCACAAGAAACGGCGGTCCGGCTCGCGCGTCTAACATTACGTCGATCGAGGCAAGCTATGGAGACACTCCTTCAGGACCTGCGGCATGCCTTTCGAGCATTGCGAAAGAATCCCGGTTTCGCCGCCATTGCGATTCTGACGCTCGGCCTGGCTATCGGCGCCAACACCGCCATTTTCAGCGTTGTCGAAAATGTCCTGCTGCGTCCGCTTCCCTACCCTGATCCGTCGGCGCTCGTTCAAATTTGGAATACTTACCTACCCGCTTTTCCCCAAGTCCCCGACTCCTCCGGCGATTTTCAGGATTTCCAGCGCCAAGCGAAAAGTTTTTCTCAGATAGCTTCGTACGTGGACATCCCCCGCGGATTTAATCTCGCCGGCGAAGGCCAGGCCGAGCGCCTGGAAGCCCGTCTTGCGACGTCTAGCTTGTTTCCAATGCTTGGAATTCAACCCGTCGCCGGACGCACGTTCACTCCGGCAGAAGACAAGCCAGGCAGCGCCCCCGTCGTGTTGATCACCCACCGTTTCTGGCAAAATCATTTCGGTTCAGACCCTTCCGTGGTCGGGCGGACTCTCACGCTAGACGGAAGTGGTTACATCCTCGTAGGAGTTCTCCCCGCGGAGTTTCCTCTGGCGCCAACAACGGACATCTGGATGCCCGTCAGCCAGTACGGTGACGATTTGACCAGCCATCTCCACCACGAATTCAACATCGTCGCGCGCCTAAAACCCGGCGTCACCATCGCGCAAGCCCAAGCAGAGCTCGACGCGCTGAATCGCCAGGAGGACCAGGCTTTTCCAGACACGCACAAAAATTGGGGCGTACTCGTGAAGCCGATGGAAGACGCCTCTGCCGCAAAAATGCGCGTCGCGTTGTTGGTGCTCTTCGGCGCCGTCGGCTTAGTGCTGCTCATAGCCTGCGCCAACATTGTGAATTTGCTCCTCGCCCGCAACGCGGCCCGACAGAAAGAGATCGCCCTCCGGGTAGCGCTCGGCGCAAACCGCTCGCGCCTGCTCGGACAGCTTCTCACCGAAAGTACCGTGCTCTCGCTTCTCGGCGGTGCGCTGGGCCTCTTCCTCGCCGCTGCAGGGCTTCGCCTACTAGCCGCTTTCGTTCCCTCCGATCTCCCAAGCATAAAATCGACAAACCTCAATGGCCGGGTGCTGAGCTTCACGCTCGCCGTGAGTTTTCTAGCAGGCATCTTCTGCGGCCTAATACCCGCGATGCAGTCTCTAAAGCAAGACCTGCACGGCATATTGAAAGAAGGAACAAGAACCTCGGGCACAGCCGCCGGCCAAAAAATCCGCAACCTCCTGGTCGTCTCCGAAATTGCCCTCGCGCTCATCCCCTTGGTCGGCGCCGGCTTGTTGATTCGTAGCTTTCATCAACTGATGGAAGTCAGTCCCGGTTTTCAGAGCGATCACATCTTGACGATGGAGGTGGACCAGCCGGAGTTGCCGCCCGCCGCCCTCAACAAATTGACCACTGAGCAACAGATTGCTCTCGCCCGCAAACAATCCCTGCAATTCGATGAGTTGGCTCAAAGACTTCAGTCCCTGCCAGGAACAAAAACCGTCGGGGGTGTTAACGTGCTGCCCCTCGGTTCAGCGATGCGCTCTGCGTCTAGATTTGTCGTCGAAGGCCAGCCGCTTCCTGCAAATGGAGCGCGTCCCATTGCGGAAACGCGCGGAGTAAGCCCCGGTTATTTTGCCGCCCTGGGAATTCCTCTGCGTATGGGCCGCCCGCTGGACGCCCACGATTACGCCGGCCCAAATATCGTCATAAACGAAACGATCGCGCACAGATTCTGGCCTCGTGGCGATCCCATCGGCAAGCGCGTCAACCTCTGCTCGCTCGACCCCACTCCATGCTGGTCCAACATCGTTGGCGTAGTCGGAAATGTCCATCAATATGGCCTCGACGCCGCGCCAACGTTGGACATCTATTACACTGGCGGCTGGCCTCAATACACTGTAATTCGCACCGTATCCGATCCGGCGCAACTGGCGCAAACCGCTGCGAGCGAAATCCACAAATTCGATCCGAACCTGCCCGTTACCCGCATCATGACGCTCGACAATTTGCTCGCCGATTCCGTCTCCCCACGCCGATTCTCCACCTTCCTCCTCGGCGTCTTCGCCGGCCTCGCGCTTGTGCTGGCCGCGATGGGCATCTACGGCGTAATGAGCTACGTCGTCAGCTTACGCACCAACGAAATCGGCATCCGCATGGCTCTTGGCGCTCAGCCCTTCGACATCTGGCGCCTCGTAATTGGCCGCGGCGCACAGCTCGCGTTCGCGGGAGTCCTTCTCGGATTAGTCGGTGCCTTTGCCTTGACGAGGCTAATTTCGAGTCTGCTCTATGGGGTCCAGCCCGCCGACCCGATTACCTTCGCTGCTGTAGCCATTCTCCTAGTTAGCGTTGCGTTGCTCGCCTGCTACGTCCCCGCCCGCCGAGCCATGCGCGTAGACCCCATGATCGCCCTGCGCTACGAATGATGTGATGGAAATTAAAAGATCAGCCGATAACCAAGACCGCGCGGTTCTTCCCTCTTTGGCGTACCACTCAAGCTAGGCAGAACTCATTCTCCAGCCATTTCTGTCCGATACAAAATCTACAAAACCTGCGACATATAAGGCGGCAGGGGACTCTCTTGTCCAGCGATCACTCTCCACCCGCTTCCCCCATTTATGTACACATGGATGGCCCGCATCTGGCTGCTCACGAATTGCCCCCTCACGTACCCCCGCGACGACCACAGACACGTTGCCACCGCCGAATCCCTGAAAATCCGCACCTTGATGTCCACCACGTTGAAAGACTGGTATCGAATTGCAGTCGACTCCACGGCGTTAATGAATCCGTTCTTGTTGACGGGCTCCCCACGCGAAAGCGTCCCCGCGAAATCATCGCTATAGACTCGCCGGAAAAACGTTCCGTCGTTGTGCTGGATGGCATTCGCCGCTTCTCTTTCCAAATTGACGATCTCCTGCCTCTCCATGTCAGGGTCGTTCTGCGGCGTGACGCGGCAACGTTTGTAGCAATCGGCTACTTCCTCATTCTGAGGGCTCCACGCCGGAAAAAGTGCCAACCACATTGCAACCAGCGCTACAACCTTATACATGGCGAGAAGCCTCCTCCGATAAATCCCGATATTTCGACGATGTCTTCACTCTCCATACCGCATATCGAGGTTGTCATGCTTGGAGTGAAGCTGACTCAAGATCTGATGCATTCGTGCCGAATTGCTCAACCCGGTTACTGGAAGAAGAGCTATCCTCGGTACGGTCACAAATCCCCCGCAAGAATGTTATCCGGCATCGGCTCTCAAATTTTTCGATTGGCTGCATTCATAATTTGCGTAACGAGGCTCGGACCGCTTGGGTGTACATTCGCCAAAACCGGGAGGTAAAAGTGGCACCTCCGGGTCAATCCGCCTGATCTGAAGTGGGGCCGTCTTCCCCAACCGGTTCAGGCTAGCGCGCCAAGGAGTCCTCCATGCTGATGCGAACAAAAAAGCCGTGGACCATCGCCAGCATCGCTACTTTGCTTGTATCCGGGCTCATGCTTGGGAATGCATTCGCGCAAAAAGCAGCGGTTCCCAAGCCGCAGGACAGAGTAGCGATGGGTGAGGACGGCGTCCGCCAATTGCTGGCCCTCATGGATACGGACAAAAAGGGCATGGTCTCCAAGCAGGAGTTCATGAAATATATGGAAGCGGAATTCGAAAGACTGGATAAAAACAAGAAAGGCGCGCTGAACGCCAAGGAACTCACTCAATCGAGTTTGACGGTAAACCGCTACGTCGGAAAGTAACGGCGCCATCTCGTAGCCGGAATTGCAAAAACCGCCGGTCTCCTATGACGGCGCTGGCAATCTCGTAGCCCCCGCTCCAACGCTTCGAGCGTCTAGAATTTCACCAGAATGGACAGATCGATAAACGACTCATTCTTCCGAAGATCCGGGAACCAAACGCTGCTAATTCCTCCGCCGCACGCCGCTTCCGCGGGAATCAGGGAAAGCTGGCTTGAAGAGCTGCCATTACTGCATACGAAGTATTGCGGCGATCCGTTGTTTCCACCCGGCGGCGTGATCCCGCCCGCGCCCGTCCAATAGGGCACGCTGGCGTGCCGGTAATCATATTCGGCGCGGAATGTAATGTACTGTTTTGGCATATAGTCAAAGGTGAATGACGAATCCCAAGCCTTATACGGATCGCCGGGATTCCCCGTGAAGTATGGCGAATTCGTCGCCGCGGAGATCGCGGTTTCTCCGTTGATCGGCGGAATGAGTACCAAATAACGTCCCGGATTGTTGATTTGCCCGCCCCCGACCGTTACTCCGAACAAATCACTGTGGAACCAGAACCGGTTGTACGCCATATATCCGATGAAGCTCTGCTTCGGCCCGCCTTTCCTATCGCCATAGCAGCTCACCCCGGAGCCGTATTCACAGCCCAAGTCCCCGGTCAGCGAAAATGCCATCTTGTCCAGCGTTTTTTCTGGTTTGTCGTAGTACTTGACCTCTACGCTGTCGTCCGTGTGAATCCGGCTGCGGCCCTTTATGAAGAGGTCATCCTCGCCCACTCCGTAGTTATTCGAAATAATGTTGATCCACGGCTTCGGAGTCCATTTAATCTGCCCGCCCACACCCGGCATGTGGTTGGCTGAGGCGTACGACTGCCACCCATTGATAAACCACGGCTCAATCTTCAAATGCGCCGTCGGAAAAATCTGCACCCGCACTCCGTTAAAGAACCACGGGGTATTCGACGAAACATAAGAAGGTTGATACGCCCAATTGTCAAAATTGTAGTAACTAAACAGCCCGATATAAGACAGGAAGATCCCCGCGTCCACATTCACTCCATGCAGTACGTTGAAGTGGTACCCGCCATAGGCTTCGGCTAAGTAGCGATAGGCAGTGTCCAAATCCCATTGCCCATGCGCCGGACTAGCGTCATTCCGTGGTGTCGTCGCGGAGTACATACCATACTGCGTCATGAACCGGCCCCGGACGTTGTCAAAGTGGAAGTCCCCGCCCAGCCCGAGCTGCTCCAACTGCACCTCGTAGGACCGGAACAGTTCGCTCGATCCGCCGATCGTGTGGTCGCTTGGATGGTTAAAGTCCGCGACATAATTCGTATCAAATCTGATTTCGGGGGTGAAGAATTTCGAATCCCAATAAATCTCTTTGGTGCGCGGGCTTCCGTTCAGCCAAGTCCAATCCGCATCCGAAAAGGGTTCGACATACCCCGGCTTTCCGGTTGTCGCAACAGTGGCCGCGTTACTTGGGCCCGTCTGCTCCTGACTGGGCGGAGCAACGGCTACAGTACCTGGCGCAGCTGGCTCCCCGTTCTTTGCCAAGCTGGTTGAAGTCGGCGAAGCCGCGCTCACCCCAGCCGTATTCGTGCCAGTCGCGCTAGCCGCCGCCCCACTTGCGCCAGCCGTAGCAGCCGCCGCCGCTCCCCCAGGCTCTTTCGCTTCGAGCTCCGCCACGCGCTTTTCCAGCTGTTCGACGCGGTCCAGGAGCATGCGCTCGCGCTCCGTCAAGCCAGCGTCGGCTGCATTCGCCTTCGCAGCCGCGGTTTTGGCAGCCGCAGGGTTCTTGTCTTTCTCATCGTCCGCAAGGAGCCGTCCCGGAGCTGCACTCGCACAAAGCAAAGCAGTCAATATCGCAAAAACCGGAAGTCTTTTCTGTGGGAACGTGCGCATCTCTCTCTCCAATACTCAAAGCATGGCAACGCAATTTTCTCTGACGATTTTTGATCGTTTTCGAGGGACACCGAACGCTGTATCGTTGCCAAAAAAGGTTAGCTTTGGCGGCGTTAGAAAACTGTAAGCAGCCTCATAGCTTTTTGTAAGTGGAATTTGTGTTGCGTGGAAACAATTACTTCCGCAGTGGCGCGGCAGGATCGCGTTGGGAAATCTCCGATGCCACTTCCCGCGCCTCTTCATGGATCAATCCGTTTGTGGCAAGTATCACTGGCCCGCCCAGTTGATACGGCTGCCCCGCAAAATCGCTGACCTTACCCCCTGCTTCCTCAATCAACAGAACTCCCGCAGCGGTATCCCATGGTTTGAGCCCGAACTCCCAGAACCCATCAAATCGCCCCGCCGCCACGCTGGCCAGATCCAGCGCCGCTGAGCCGTCGCGCCGCACCCCATGCGATCGCAGTGTAAAATCCCAATAATAATGAATGTTTGGAGTTGCCAGCCGTTTGTGCACCGGAAAACCAGTGCACAGAAGACTCGTCGAGAGCGTGTCCACCTTCGAAGCGAAAATCCTCTTTCCGTTCAGCGTCGCCCCTCCGCCCCGCGCGGCGGCAAACAGCTCCTCATAAAACGGGTTGTAAACCACCCCCGCCAGCAGCGCCCCTCGCTGCGCCAGCGCAATTGAAACCGCAAAACAAGGATACCCATGCGCGAAATTGGTGGTCCCATCCAGCGGATCGACATGCCAGCGAAATTCCGACCCGCCTTCGTGGCCGCTTCCCTCTTCCGCCGCTATCGAGTGCTCGGGAAAATATTTCGTCAGCCGCGCCACAATCGCCTGCTCCGAGCGCTTGTCCGCTTGCGTCACCAGATCGACGTCGCCCTTGTACGCAATCTGCACCGGACGCTCAAATTCCTCGCGCAGGATCTTCCCCGCTTCCTCGGCAATTTCAATGGCGGCGTTGAGGTAATCCTTGCTCATGGAGAGTTACGCATCGTTGCGCTTCAACAGCCTGGTGGCCAAACGGTGCGTCCTCCACTCTACACCTGTGCCCAGGAAAGTGCTGTACCCGCTGTAATCGAATTTGATCTCCCAATATTTCGTCTCGACCGCTGCTGTTTTTTGCGGCATCTCCTTCGCTTCCGCGTTAAGATAAATTCCCATCCAGAATGCGAGGTACATCATGCTTAGAATGTGGAAGCTCGGATCCGCTGCACCTCTACTTCTCATCTTTTTCCTATCCATCGTTCCAGCCCGCCTCTTGGCCCAGGAAAACAAAGTCATGGGCACATTGTCCTTTGATGGCGATACCCAACTGGACAGGGACTCTGGCGTGTGGGTCGATGGCGATTATGTCGGCTACGTGAAGGAATTTAGGGGAAAGAAGAGCCTGCCCCTATTGCCGGGCAAGCACCATATCGTCGTGAAACAGAAAGGCTACGAGGATTTGACGCGGGATATCGTCATCGAACCCGGCCAGATTCAGAACATTGAAGTCTCTATGCACCTTCTTCCCGGCGCGACAACTCCCGATGTCACCGCGGAGCTGAAAATTTCAGTCCAGCCAAAACGCGCCGCCGTCTTTCTCGATGGCAGTTACGTCGGCCACGCCAGCGAGCTCGGCGGAAGATTTCACTCGCTTCTGGTGAGCCCAGGTAAGCACACGATTAAGATCGAGCTTCCCGGCTATCGCACCTTTGAAACCGACGTCGATGTCCTTGCAGGTCAAAAATCCGAAGTGAAGACCGAGCTCGTCAAAGGCAGCATCGAACAAGCTGGCGAGGACATAAAAAAGCCTCAGTAGCCGCTTCGCCTTTAGTGCTCAATGCGGAGACGGCGGGTGACCTGCCCAACGCTCTCGTCAGTCGAGGTTTTACCGCAGCGGCTTGACCATTGCATTCGACGGGAGCTGGTAAATCACGCCGAACGCATTTTTCTCTTGCAATTATTTGCGATCTGGAGTAATATTTGATTTAGGTAATACTCTGTGTTGTTGTCCGGCTTCGGCGCCAAGGGTTCGACTCATTCAATCTTCGCCGGCGACAAATTCCTTTGATGAACCTAGGTGTACGGATCAAGCAGGCCTCAATTTAGCTACAACCTCGTAAGAATATAAAAATAAACAATTTATAAGTCCTTTAGAATGATATTCTTTGCGCATCCCTGCGACTTAACCTCCATGTTTTGATATTCTTACAAAAAACAGGGGGTGGGGGGTGGTCACCCCGGGGGGCCACCTTAGAATGGCACCTGCGATCCGTCTATGGCTTATTGCGGCCCGGTAAGGTAGGTTTTCCGCGCTCGCACGTGATAATCGCCGTTCAGTACCTTCACCTCGACATTTCGGTACGTATTGGCGGGACCTCGGGGAGTTGGGTAGTATCCCAACCGGTATTGCGTGCGTAACTCTCGATCAATTACGTCGAAAATCGTGTCCAACTCCTGCGGCGTATCGGGATAGAACATGTCCCCGCCCGTCGTCTCTGTGATGGTTTCGAGCGCGTGCTCGCCGGCAGTGTTGCGTCCGCTCTCATTTTTCACCGGGCGAATCACGATTGTATAAAGCAGCGCGTCCGAGCGAACAGCTTCTTTCCTCGTGGCGTCAAAATCGGTCCGGCTGGTCGTCTCTCCCGCGTCCGTAATCAATATAATGACCCTGCGCCGCTCGTCGCCGCGCCGCTCGAGCGCCCGCGATCCGAGAAGGATAGCATCATAGATCGAAGTCCCCGAGCCAGGCGGAATTTTGCGCACCGCGGTCTGTAGCGCAGGCACGTTGTCCGAGAACCCCGCAAGCTGCGTGACATTTTCGTCGAACGAGAAAACCGAAAGCCGATCGCCCGGACGCAACACCTGCCGAATGAAATGCGCTGCAGCCTCTTTCTCGAAGCCAATTTCCATGTTCGCGCTTAGGCTCGCGTCGATCATCAGCGCGAGGTCCAGCGGCAGCTTCGTCTCAGACTCAAACACTTCGATCTTCTGCCGCACGCCTTCTTCAAACACTTGAAAAGCTTCGACCGGCAGATCCGGCGCAGGCCGGTTGTGATCGTCCAGAACGCTCGCCAAAATGTTAACCAGGTCTACCTTGACCTTAATCTGCCCGCGCTGATCGTCGGAGTCCGCAGGCGGCCTCAGCGCCGGCACAGGCGTTGGCACAATGCTCCCCGGCGGTGGAGGCGACGGCAGCGTGGGCGGCACAGGCGCTGGAGCATTCGCGGAAGAGGAACTCGCCGGCAGATTCGGCTTCGGCTGCGCCCATGGCGGCCGGTCAGGCTTGTTCTGGGAGAGAACACTCCCTGCCAGAAACAGTGCCGCCAGAAAAGCCACGGTTGCCGCAAGCGCACGAGGGGGTGTCGAGATCATTGATTCATTAGGATGCGGGTTTCGCCGCCCGTGTCTCCGGGGCCGCTGGAGGCATCTCGCCATCCGCCCAGACGGCCCCATCCTCGAAGTACTCTTTCTTCCAGATGGGGACGGTCCGCTTTAGCGTGTCGATGGCAAAACGGCAAGCATCAAATGCGGCCGGCCGGTGAGCCGAGCTGACTGCAATAAAAACGCTGGTCTCGCCGATTTCTAGCCGCCCAAGCCGATGCGCGATAGCCACGAGGTGAATGGGAAATTTCTCGTGGATTTGCCTGGCGATCTCGCGGATTTTCCCGAGCGCCATGGTTTCATAAGCCTCGTAGTCCAGATAAAGCGTCCGCCGTCCGTGAGAATGATTCCGCACGCACCCATCGAACGTGACGACAGCTCCATCTTCCGCAGCCCGGACGTGCCGGATCAGAGTCTCCGGATCGATGGCGTCGCGCACAAGAAGCAGCAAATCGGGCTGTAGCAGCTTGGTCATAGTGAGCAAAATTATCCGCCGCTGACAGGCGGAAGGAAGGCAACCTCATCTCCGGAATGGATCGGCGTGCTCCACGCCGCAAATTCTTGATTGCGCGAGGCAACTAGAGAGGCGCGAAAGCGCGCCAACTCAGGGTGATGCTCTCCGAAGTGAGAGAAGACGGTTTCAATGGAAGCTCCGTCGGGAAGATCCACCGAGTCTTCGGCGCGCCCGACAATCTCTTTCAGCCGGCCGAAGAAAAGCACTTTGACGCGTGCTGTATGCGAAGGAGCACTCACCAGAGAATTGTAACCCGCCAAACAGCACGGAGCCATAGCGTGAGCGCTGAGCGCCAACCCCCGCGGGATTCCGCATGTGTCCGTACTTTTCACCCGAAAAGACCCCTCCAAGATTTTCGACTGCTTGACCGATGAGAGACGCTTGCGTAGCGTCTAGGTAGAGTGGATTCGGAAAGTGGTCATGGCTAATCGAGCGAAATCGCAATGAAAATTCTCGTGACAGGATCAAGCGGATTGGTTGGCGGCGCGCTGGTGCCCGTGCTGGTGAAAGCGGGCCACACGGTTTGCAGACTTATCCGTCCAGGAACCGTCACGAAAGATATGGAGAACGACGGTTTTCAAGTCGCGTGGAATCCCGCAACGGGAGAACTGGGTGGCGCCGCCGTAGGCGCGGACGCCGTGGTAAATCTCGCCGGCGCATCCATCGCCGGCGGCCGCTGGTCCGCCGCGCGCAAAGCGGAATTGCGCTCCAGCCGCGTGGATACGACACGCGCGCTAGTCACTGCTCTGGCGAAAATGAATGCTCGCCCGAGAGTCCTCATCTCTGCGTCCGCAACAGGCATCTACGGCAATCGCGGCGACGAATTTCTGACCGAAGAAAGCCAGCCCGGCGACGACTTTGTCTCCGCCATGGCAAAGGAATGGGAAGCCGAAGCCCTGAAAGCGGAAGCCATCGGCATCCGCGTCGTGCTCGCTCGTTTCGGCGTCGCTCTCACGCTCAACGGTGGCGCGCTCCCGAAGATCATGTTGCCTTTCCGTTTTTTCGCCGGCGGAAAAATTGGCTCGGGTGAACAGTGGATGTCCTGGATCGCTCTCGATGACGCCATCGAAATTTTGCGTCTCGCCCTTGAAAACGGAGAAGTCCGAGGCCCCATCAACTTAGTCTCTCCGCAACCAGTCCAAAACGCCGAGCTCACGAAAACGCTAGCCAAAGTGATGCACCGCCCAGCCCTCTTCCCCGCCCCCGCTTTCGCCCTGCGCCTGATGCTCGGCGAAATGGCCGACGCCCTGCTCCTCCACAGCCAGCGCGTCTTGCCCAAAAAACTGGAAAGTCTTGGCTACCGCTTCTTGCACCCAGAATTGAATCGCGCTCTCGCAGCAATCCTGCGAGCCTCGTAGACCGCTCGCCGCGCTCTATTTAAGAACGTTCAGCGTGACATCTACTTTGAGCACATGCCCCGTGGCGGGATCCGTTGCAACCGTCGATTGGATAGTCTGGCCGTCGCGAATGAGCAGATTCACCTGGGTTCGAAAATCTTCCTGGATCGGCTGGCCGTTGGAAATCTCGTTTCCTCCAAGGGCGGATGGTTTCTGATTTACTCCAGCCAGGTAGATTGAGCTCTTATCCAAGCCCAACCTTAAGAGGAAACGACCGTCGTCAAGCATCTCCGCTCGGCCGTCGAGGTTGGTGCTCAGGTTCCAATGCTCCGTCTGCTTTACACCCGTATTACCAGAAGTCTCGACTGGAATGTGAAGAGTCATGCGCACCGCTGCGGGCGCTCCTCTGTCGTCTGCACTTACGAGAAAGGAGTAGGGCAAGCTGCCGATTTTTTTGTCGCCGTCGAACTCGGTAAAGACAACCTGCACGCGCAGAGGCGTAATAACCTTCTGGGGTTCGGCGGCCTTCTCGGTGTTTGCGGATTTTTCCTTTTCTTGTCCACATAACCGTGGAACTACAAGCGTGAAACTCACCAACAGCGCAGCCGAAATTATTCTCTTCATGAACACTCCTTTTCAGATCTCTCGAATAGCCTATCGTTTCGTTTTGTTCTCAGGTGACGCCGTCTCCGTACTCACATCCGGGAGCGGCTTGATCTCGATGGGAGATATATCCAGTGGGGACACCTCTAATGATTTCAGGGGCTCCTCAGGTCGCTCAGCAAGCAATACTTCGGTCTGAAGTTCGCCTTGCCGCAGTTGCGCGAGCAGAACATCCAATGCCCGCTTCTGTCCGGCGGGAATTAACACTTCCGCTTCAACGCCTGAAGCTTCACCGACAGGAGTGGCATTGAGTGCCCCGCCTCGAACGTGCTTTCGAGCCGTCCGCGCGGTCTTGAGCGGAACGACCGGCGTAGGAGTCGAGTGGCCGAGGGCAGTTGGGACGTTGTGCGCAGCAGCGATTGCCTGCCGGCTGGCTTTAAAGGCATTCCGCGCTGGCATGCGAGCAAGCACGAGTGCAACGACTACCGCTGCGGCAATTCCAACACACGCGAAAGCCGGAATCCAGGAGCGACGCGACGCAGGTCGCTCGTTCAGATTAGCTCGGACTCGCGGGAGCAATGAGGCAGGTACATCGGCGTTGGCTGTGGCGTGCAGGCCCGTGTCGATGGCAGCAAAGAGCTGCTGTTCTTCAGTAAACGCCGCGCGGCAGGACGCACAAGCATCCAGATGCGAACGCAGTTCGCGAGACGGCGCAGAACCCGCTGTCGCAGCATCGATCAGCGCTTCTCTATAGTTTTCGCATGGCATCGCAATTTCTCCGCTAATTGTTTTCGAGCAAAAAACAATCTCGATTTCACGGTCCCGACCGGCAGGCCGAGCATCTCCGCCACTTCCTCCAGCGAATGCCCCTGCATGGCCGCAAGTAAAAGTACAAGGCGGTGCTTATCAGGAAGCTCGTCCATGGCGCGGTCGAGATGCCCCTGAAACTCGCTCGTCGCCGCCAAGTCTTCCGTCGAAGGCCGCGGCACCGGCTGCGACCAAAGCGTTTCGCGTAGCTCGCGCCGCTTCGACGAGCGCGTCCGGTCAATCGCCAGCCGGAACGCGATGCGCACCAGCCATGCGCGGAACCGTCCGCGATCGCGCAATCGCTCAAAGCGCCGGTACGCGCGCAGCAGCGCTTCTTGCGCCACATCTTCCGCGTCCGCGCTGTTACGCAACACGCCGCGCGCGACGCGATACGCCAGCGGCCCGCACTCCGCGAGCCGCTCCTCGAACTCCCGGCGTAGTTCTGCCTGAGCAGCTTCGCGCCTCAGGTTCGTCTCTCCGTCCTGGGCGACCGCGGAGCGGCTAACGATGCTTTTTGGCTGGATCAGAACCAGCTCCTGCATGCGGTCTGTTGTGCGAGCCGAATACGCTCGCCCTCCCCGTACACCTGCTAGACGGCGTCGCCGGGAAATTGGTTCATTTAACGGAAGTTAAATACAACGCCGCGGGCAAAGCAACGGTGGCAGCCAAGCGCGCCGACTCCCGTTTTGGAACAGTGGTCCGGAGCCCCAGTTCCAAATGGGGATGAACAGCCTTGCCTAACTCCACGGTTTCAGCGCCCTTGGGTGGCTGCGAAGTCCTGCGCGATCCCCGGCACGGAATTTAACTGATTCATTTTCAATGACAAAGAAGGGTAATCCGAAGACATGTCGTTGCTTTCACAGTCGAGGCTCGTCTCGTCCTTTCGCTGGCCCTTCGCCTGCATTCCGCACTGCATGCGGCCTCTCACGCCACACGCGACGATAGCAAATCGGACGGACAGACGCGGAAATTTGATCCCGACGCGGCTCGTTGTTTGCCAACTCATGGTGTTCTTCGCCGCGGTCACATTGCTACAGGGCTGTGGTGGAGGCAGCACAAGCGGCGAGACCAACCCGCCGCCTCCTCCACCTCCTCAGTCCATTTCGGTGACGGTCACGCCCACAAGCGGTTCGGTCTTGCTCGGGAACTCGCAGGCTTTCACCGCGAAGGTGACAAACACCGGCAACACCAGCGTGACGTGGAGCGTGAACGGCATCGTTGGCGGAGGCGCAGCAATGGGAACAATTTCTTGCGCTGGACTGTACACCGCGCCAGCTGATCTTCCTTATCCAACCACCGTTCAAGTAACAGCGACGAGCCAGGCGGACACGACAAAATCCGCGACGGCGCAACTCACCATCACAAGCGACATCTCGATCGACATTGCCCCGCCAACCGGCAGCGTCGAACTCGGCGCGACGCAGCCATTCCGAGCGACAATTGCCAGCGCCGGGCATCCAGACGCCTCCGTGCGCTGGAGTCTCACGGGGGCAACGTGCCCATCCGCTTGCGGCGCGGTGAGCCCAACCGGCAATTATACTGCCCCAGCAATTATTCCTTTGCCGGCAACCGCGACATTGACGGCGCAAAGCGTCGCCGACCCATCGAAACAAGCCTCCTGCCCCATTGTCATCACCAGCAATTTCACGCTGCAAGTCACTGCTCCGCAAAGCGTGGCCGCCGGAGGAACAGCATCCATCGTCGCCACCATGACGCCCGTCCTTGGTTCCAATCCCAGCCCGGTTCTCTCCTGGTCGCTTTCCGGCCCCGGTTGCAGCTCCTCCACTTGCGGAACACTGACCGTTGTGACCACGCAAGGAGCGGGCGGTTCGGTCATCGCCGATACGGCCACTTACACGGCTCCGACCACGTCGCCAACTCCAGACGCCGTCACCGTTACAGTGACGCCGCAGGCCGATCCCACGAAAGCAGCGCAAGCCACGATGGCCGTCCAGGCAGGCGTGAACGTCAGCCTCTCTCCAACGACGGATACGCTCGCGGCAAATCACCGCGTGACGCTCACCGCGCAAGTTTTCGGCACAACCAACATGGGCGTGAGCTGGAGCGTCAGCGGCATCCCCGGCGGAAACACTACGCTCGGCCAAATCTGCGTGGTGGGCTCGAGTCCGTGCCAGAGCGTTACCAGCGGAACCTCGCTCCAAGTGGACTACGTCGCCCCGGGAGCCATTCCTCAGCCGAATCCCGTCAGCGTCACGGTGACAAGCGCGGCGGACACCACGAAATCCGCATCGACGCAGATCACGGTAATCAACCACGTGCTCGTCTCCGTGCAGCCAGCGTGCTGGGAACGAGCGACCAGAGCGTGGTTTGGCAAATTCAGGGGACAGGCTGCTCGACGAGCGGCGCCTGCGGAACGATCGATGCCAATGGCAACTACACAGCGCCGGGCTCCGCTCCAACTCCGGACGCTCTCCAGGTAGTGGCCATTAGCTCGGACGACACGACTCAGTCGGGCGCGGCCAACGTGACTATCTCAACGGGAGTCAACATCCTTGCGCTGCATCCGGCGAGCGTTTGCGCGGGTGCGGCCGACGGCTTCACCCTGCTGGTGGAGGGAAGCGGGTTCACAGCTTCCAGTCCAGGGCCCGGCTCGATTTTGATGATCGCGGGAACCGCGCGAACGACCACCTGCATCACCGCGACAGAATGCACGGCTCCTGTCACCGCGGCCGATGTTTCCGTAGCAGGAAGTGTTTCGGTGCAGGTTCAGAACTCCGGCGGGACAGCATCCAATGCCGTCTCCTTGGTCGTTGCTCCACCGAATACGTCGGATGACGTGATCGCTCTGAGCAGCGCCGTTCCGGCAGCAACTGGCGAAGACATTGTCGTCGTCGACCCGACAACCGCCGGGGTGACCGCCCAAGGCAACGACGTGGACCTGAACGTTGGCGCTCTCGGCATGTTTTCCGTCGCGAATAATTCCTGTTCGCTCTCCGGCAATCCGCTGCCGCTTCAACCGCCAGCGAGCGGCAATTCGACATTCGATCTCTGCGTCTTTTCCGAGAGCGGCCTGGACACGAGTATGACTTACACCGTTTCCGGCCCCGGCGACGTGACGGTGATCGCCGCGCAGCCCGCCGGTCTCGGAATTATTCACCTGACTCTACAGATTTCCCCCAGCGCTCTGCCGGGCGCGCGCACGCTTTTCATTCAAAACACGAAGCTGGACAAGACCGCCGCCAGCGGCGCGCTGGTGATCCAGTGAAGACAGCGAGGTAAATAAAAATGAGCTACGTTCAGAGACGCCGTTTTTTGTGGATTCTTTTTCTCGGTGGGCTTGTGCTGATCGCGGTAGTGGCGAGCGCTACGACACTTGCCCGGTTGAAACTGGATGACCTCGCGCAAGAATCCACTGCGGTGGCACGGCTGCGCTGCCTGGGAAGCACCAGTCTTTGGCACCAGGACGAGATTTGGACAGAGACGAAGTTTGAAGTCGTGCAGCGCGAAAAAGGAGTTCTGCCTGGCGTTGTCACAGTGCGAATGCTCGGCGGAAACGTGGGACATCTTCATTCCCATGTAGACGAGGTTCCCGCGTTCCGCGCGGGCGAAGAAGTTTATCTCTTTCTTTGGAGCCGGGACGGAGCGCCCTATCAAGTTATGGGCTGGTCGCAGGGAACTTTTCGCATCGCGCGCAATCCGCAGTCCGGCATGGAAATGGTCACGCAGGATTCCGCTTCGGCTCCTATTTTCGACCCGCAAACCAGGGCCTTCCGGCGCGGCGGAATTCGGAATCTGCCGGTGGCTATTTTCAGGGAAAAATTGCACAAGGCCTTGAGACAAGAAAATCAGTGAGCGGCAGGAGAACAGCAATGAAAGCGCAAAAGAAACTTCCGATCTTTCCAAGAATCATCTCGACGATCTTCGCCATTTTCTACGGCGTTTGCGGCATCCGAGGCGCTCACGGATATGCGTTCGACGAAATCGTTCCCGATGTGCGCCAGCCCGCGAACGTGTCCGGGGGTTCCGCGTGCCCGGTGGCTGCGCACGAGATCGTGGCTCCCGGCGCGATTGCGGAGCAATGGAGCACTGTGCTGGGAACGAATCCGGTGACCATCTTGACGCAGAGCCAGACAGCTACCGGCCGTTTGAACGAGATCGAACAGGCGATTACGCAATCGATGGCGGTGTGGACGGGCGTAGGCGGCACGACGCTCGTGCCCGGAACGTTTGCGCCCATAGCGCGCACGGCGACGCAAAACGCCTGCGGCGCGGATGGAGTGAATTCGATTTGCTTTGACCAGGCGGATGCCGCATTTACGCCGGGGATTCTGGCATTCACACGCGCGATTACTGCCGACGTCATCGGGGTGCAGGTGGGAACTGGAGCGCCGGCAACTCAGGTTGGACAAATCCTGGATGCCGACATTTATTTCGACCCAAGTAGTTCCACGATCACGTTCGCGACGCCTGCGGCGCTCGCCACAACACCTGCTGCTTACGATTTTGAATCCTTGATGACGCATGAATTGGGCCACACTCTGGGTTTCAGCCATTCCGCGGTGTTAAACGCGATGATGTATCCATTCGCGCCCGCGCCAGGGACGTTCACGGGGCAGCGTCCCACTGCCCAACAGCCAGACGCGCCTCTAGGCAATGACGACATTACGGGGCTGCGCGTCTTGTATCCGGACCCTTCCGACACGGTGAACGTAGGTTCGATCAGCGGGCACATCCTTCCTGCTAATCCGCTCTCCCTGCCGGCATCGCCCCCGGGCGTAACGGGAATTTTCGGCGCGCATGTCGTGGCCCTGGATGCGGCGAGCGGAGCGGTCGTCGGAGCGACGCTCGGAGGATGGAGCTGCTCCGCGCCCGGCCCCGCACAATTCGACGGCACTTACGAAATCGGCCACTTGCCGATTGGACATAGCTACCTGGTCTACGCCGAGCCGCTCGATGATACCGTTTATCCCTCGCTGGTCAGTCCGGCCATAACATCGCTCTGCCGCAATCCCACGACCGACCCGGGCTGGCCGCCCTTGCAGGCGTGTGTTGCGCCTAGCGTGAACACCAGCTTCACAACGCGGACTCGCCCGGGATCGTAGGACTTGGCGGTGCCTCGTCGTGGTGTTCGAGCGTCTGATTCGTCAAAACGCAACCGCAAAAAGCAACTGGCCCCGGATGAGCCGGGGCCAGTCGTGGGTGCAGCGGTTAGCTGCGTTTTACTGAGTTGGCAAAAGGAGCTGCGTAAAGCCGGTCGTGTTCACGTCGCGGAAGAGCGGTGTGCGCGGCGGCAACAAAGAGGGAGTCAGGAACTCCGTGTCAAAGTTGTAGCCGCGGCTTGGCGGTTGGTAGACCGTGTTGGATAGGCCATCCTTGTATGTGCCAACGGCCTGCCGATTGTAATACATGCTAATGATCGAGCCGCGGTAATTCAACGTTTGGCCAGCCCAGTCTTCGAGATAGCGCAGGAAGTTGTGGACGCCGCCATCGGTGCCGTAGTCCGCGTAGCAGGCCACAGTTCCGCAGGTCGTGGGCTGCGGGAAGGAGACTCCCTTCCCAGCCATCACGGCAGTGCGGTAATAAGTGGTTACGGCATCGCGCTGCGTGCTCGAGGTTACATAGGGGAACGCGAAGCTGTTCACGTCGTTGAAGTTGTTAGAGAGCAGGGTCACCGCATCCGCGTTCACGGAGACGGCTATGTTTGGATCGTTGAAGCCGTTGCTACCAGAGTTGGCGTTGAAGTCCCCCTCGATGTACGCCGGATTCTCCGTCGCAATCGCCAGACCGCAGGTTACCGCGGTGGCGCCGCTGCCAGTGCATGTGCCAATGCCAGTCAAGTTATTGCCGTCCCTGATCTTGACCGCACGACGGAAGAAGGGGTTGGGGTTTTCGCGCGCTTCATTGGCGTGGATCACGTTGGCCCAGGGCCAGATAACGGAAGGCGAGGTAACCGGGTTGCAACTCGGATTCGGTGCTATGGCATTGGCAGATGCGCCCGACGTGTTCGTGCCGTAGAGGTTGCCAGGGGCCGCGGTGCTGAAAAATCCATATTGGCCGAAGCCCAGGATAGGGGAAGGACCGGTGAGCACCTGGCTCAAGGTCAGAGTTCCGGGGGGTGTGATAGCGCCGGCGTCCATGGTATAGGTCGGGTTCGCCCCATAGGTGTAGAACCCCGTAGCGCCGAGGGAATCGAGATCTTCGCCTGTGTCCTGTGTACCATTGGGGCAGCCATACGGGCTGGCAGGGTTTACGAAGTCATTCCATCCGAATTCTCCTGTCTCGTGACCGCTTGGAGAGGTCGGGGGCCAGACGTTCGTCAACGCGCCTGCCGTATAATTGCCGCGGCGGTCGGAGACATATACCGTGTAATCGTTCGGTACGTTAACGGGGTCATAAGCCAAGTGGCCAGACCCCCCGACGTAAGCGCCAGTGCCTGCGAAATAAGCTGCCAGGTTTTTGGCGTCGATTTCGATGTACCGCATGGTGCCGCCCAGGGTGACCATCTGCGAATAGTTAATGACATTAGCGCCGGCACCCAAACTGCCGGCGGGGATGATGTCGCGTGCGTTGCCCTCGCGAGTATCAAACAGCGTGTTAGGCCAGTAATCGGCCGGTTGGGTGGGGTATATCTGGTTGGCAGGCGTGGCGTTGTTCGTTACGCCGCATCGAGTGTTGGTGTTGGTGTTGACGTAATTCGAGGGGTTATCCCGCACGCGCTCGAGGCGGATAATCGCGTTCGGATGGACGTCCTGGCACTGATTCGCCCCGCTGTATGGAGAGGCGAGTTGAGTTGTCGGCAAGGCGAGAAGAGGCTCGGAGGTGCCATACTGTACAGTGGGCGACGTTGTCAGGCCGGTCATGGGGTTGATGTCGCGGCCAGCATAACCGTAACCCAGCACTTCGAGAGTTACGTCCTGCCAAGTGCCGCAAGGATTGCCGTAACTGGTCTGGAGATCAATTTTGATATAGCCCTGGATGATGGGCAGGCCCGAAGCAGTTGCGAAACCGGCTC
Source organism: uncultured Acidobacteriota bacterium (assembly GCA_963767755.1). GTDB lineage: Bacteria > Acidobacteriota > Terriglobia > Acidiferrales > UBA7541 > Acidiferrum. Next base: position 59,357 of record CAVYFO010000042.1, read on the forward strand.
CGCCCGGGGTGGTCAACCAGTACCCATTTCCAGTGAGTGATGAGGTTCCACCGGGGCTATAGGCCGTCGCGCCTACCGCGGCGCCGGAGGCCGCCAGAGGAACTGGGGGCGTGTTGTATCCCAGTGCGTTGTTGGCAGTCATTTTGTTATATAGCAGCTGCGGATTACCCCCCAGTGCCGTCCAGGTGGAAACTGGCGAAGCAAGTTGGGCCAGGTTAACCGGCGGCGTGGATGAGACACAAGGCAACGCCAAAATATCCGTCGGGTTATCGGAAAGCAGAATCTTGAGACTGGCTTGCGCAAAATACCGAAGGTTTGTAACAGAGGTGCTCTCGCTGGTATTGACCGGCCGGCGGATCAGATCCACGGGCTGTGTCGTGCCATTGCCGAGCAGCACGATGCCGAGATTCAAAGCAGTCGCACCGGTCGCGCCGTTGCGCAAATTGCCGGCGTAATTGGTTGCACCAAGAGAGATGTTGGTCCAATTGGGGTTAATGGCCGAGCCGATCGTGCCGACCAGGCTTCCTTCGTTCAGCCCAAGTGCGCGATAGGATGCAGTACCGGGCGAAGTGGTGATGTCCACGGTCGCGTTATACGAGGCGGCCGTCGCGACACCGTTCGAGAGGTTCGTGCGAATGACGTTCTGAACCGCAGTGACAGGGTCTGACAGAGTTAACGGACCGCCCGAGGTGGCCAGAAACAAGTTGCCGTTGGTTGCCGTGCGTCCGCCAAAACTAAAGGGCGGGCCGGGGAAGAAGCTGAGGTCGGTGCTGGAGAAGATGCCAAACTGGAACATGGGGATACCGACCGTTTGCGTGGTGCGTTGGAGCTTCGCTTCGTTGTTATTGACGGTACGCGCCGTCACGGTCAGCGTGTACTGCGTGGCCAAAGCGCTCATGCCCTGGTAAGCACCGGATTGGATCTGAGTGACCGTGGCCAGAGGATTTCCGTTCGCGTCGACGTTGTAGCCAATCTGATAACCGGAGGTTCCGTCATACCTCAGGTATTGGATCCCGGGAATAGTCGGAGGAGCTGCCGCAATGGCATTGATCTGTGCGGCCGAGGGCGCGTAGTTGGTATCGAACAGCGTGCCCAGGTCCGCAGTGATTTTCTCCATGCCCGCTTCGGCGCCGTAGAAGGCCTTGCTGTAACCGTTGTTGACTCCGTTCAACTTCTGCCCGGAGGTGATCAGCAGGATGAAGCCGACCAGCAAGCTGGACATCAGCATCATGAGTAGCAAGGTTGTAAGAAGGGCGATGCCCGAGTCGCGTCGCATCAGCTTTTTTACGGCTTTCATCGTTGTGCTCCTCATTATTGGTACCTGTTGACGTAGGCCATGCTGCGGAGGCTGACCTGCGTCATGAAATTTTCGCGAAGATAGGTGTGATTCTGTCCCCAAGCGTTCGTGGAACGCGCCCCGGCGATGACGTCGACGGAGCGGATCTCACTCTCCGATTCACCCGCGGGGATGGTCGGCTGGCCGGAAGGATTGGTCACGCCGTCGACAAAGTTGTATTTGAACTGAAGATTTTCAATCGTTTCGGCGACGGGCACGCCGGGATTCCAATTCACGCGGCGAATAAGGCGCGTGTTCGGCGGAGCGGTTAGATTGTCGAGATAGTAGGACACCATCCAGATGCGGGTGGCCGTGGTCGGCGGAAAGGTGCCGTTCGGAACGGTCACGCCGCCGACGATGTTTGTGTTTTCAATCTGTTTCATCGTACCTTGCGGATCGGTGCGGGCATTCAGATTTAAGCCATCACCTCCGGCGAACTGCAGAGTCTGGCCGGATACGCTGGTCACTTCCTGAATGGCGTTGCCCTGTCCGTTGCTGAACATGATCAAGTCGCCGGGATTGATCTGCACTCCCGTGGGGGAAAACAAGATGCATGTTGGGTCGAAGGTCACGGTTTGTCCGTTGTTGGTGATCGATCCGGCTGGGCAGCCCGGATTGGCGCCCAGCGCCGGTTCGTTAATCATCCGAGCATTCAAAGCCAAGGTGTTGTCCACATAGAGCATGGTGATGAGGTCGGTGTTTACGCCGGCCGTGGAATCCGGGCTCACGAGCGGGGCGCCGAGTTCCCATCCTGGCTCGACGGAATTTAGACTCACATTGCACACCGGGAAGGTCAGTCCGCCCGTCAGATTGGGGCGGTTGATCGGCGCGCCGCCGCTTCCGAGGCAATTCGCAGGGCCGGGAGTATAAGGAATTGGAATGCCGGCCGTGGGGATCCCCGTGCCCGCCTGAATCAGATCCTGCTCGAGGAGGTTCACGCCGGCGCGAAGGTTATCCGCAAGATCAGATTTGAGACTGACGCTCTGGTTCGAGTTGGTGGCGTCCTTGAATGCGAGCATGGTCGCTGCGAGGGCGACAAGCGTGATGCCCAGCGCCACCATGAGCTCGATAAGTGTGAATCCAGACTGTTTTTTCATGGTGAGTTTTCTCCCGCCGTCCTCACGCAAATGCCGAGATGTAACTGATGAGCGTGTAAGTGTTTTGAATTCTGCCGAATTGGTACGTGATGGTGACGGTGATCTGCCGGAGATTGGTTTCTCCTGTAACGGGCGCAATGGCAACCGTCCGGGTCATAATCGAATTGAGGTTGAGCACCTGGTCGTCAGCGGTGCCCAGAATGCCGTCAGGACCCGGTCCCATGATGATGGTGTCCGGCAATGCCGCATTGTCGTCCGCGGTATCCACCAGCCCGTCCGGGCCAGGGTCGAGCAAGGGCTGGGGGCCATCCTTGAAGACTCCGCCGGTGGAAATGTTCTGGATTTGCGCCCAGGTCAATACCTTGGTGTCGCGGGCGGTGAAAATCGTCTCCACCGCTTCCTCCGCCTTCTTTTCCGCGATGTAGTTGAATTGCGACATGCTGCTGTACATAATGCCCTGCGCGTAGACCGCTGCCAGCGAAAGCACGCCGAAAGACAGAATGAGAATCGAAATCATGGCTTCGATGAGAGTGAAGCCGGCCGGTTGGCGAGAGCTCTTGAGCTGTTGTTTCATATAGTTTCTCTCCCTATTCCAACCAAGATGTAACGCTTCCGCTGGCCCCGCCCGTCCAGTGGTAGGAGCGAACTCGGCCCGTGGCGCCAAAAACGGTGATGGCCCGAGCTGTATTTGTTTTCCCTGTGAGGCCAATGAAGATCGAGGCATTCACAGGATTATTATTTGTCACCGCGTAGAGACTTGCCGCCCCCTGCGACGATCCGACGAGCGCGCCTGAGGTTGTAAACATCACGGACCAGGCACCGCCGCCAGTGGGCTGTTGCAGGCTGATCGCCGTCGAATTGCCGAAATTCATGGGTGTATCTGGAAGCCCGGGAAACAATGTGAAGGTCAGTCCGCCGCCAGCGTTGTCGTTCAGATAAACCGGAGTAATAGGCGTGGGTACGGCTTCACCTGGGAGCGTCAACAAGGTGAGCTGTATTTCGTTTGGCTGGATGAATGCCACTTCCACATTACGGCGCTTGGCGATAGCCAGCTCGCGCCCCTGGCGTAGTACCGAGACGACCCCGTCCATCGCCGCATTGGCTCGAGCATTTTGCGTGGTGCTGAAGGTGTTGATGACCGCGAAGGCCATTACGACAAACGCAAGCATCACGACCACGACCATCTCGAGAAGTGAAAACCCTTGCTCGGCTCTGCTAGTGCTCTTACTCATCCCGGAACTCCTAAGATTTCATCCGGCCACTTGCCGGGTGCCTAAGAGACTGCACGTGCCCCACCAGTAGAAGCGTCCATGTAAGCGTTTTATTATCTGTGACTTATAGTGTATTTCAGTTCTTGAGAAAGGAGGGTTTCTGTGCGGCCGTAACAAAATGTTACAGGTCGCCACCTTTGACACGTTCTGCTTTTCAGGTCGAAATGAGCCAGCCGCCGCCGAAAAGAAGCCCCGGCCCGAGGGAAGCCAGGAAGATTGGGCCCCTCGCATGATGCTCGTTAGCGCCAGCGGATCGCAGGACGGCGTCCAGGGCAACCCCGCATGTGGATGAGCCCAAATTCCCGAACTTTTGCGCTACCGGGGGGAACATTTCCTGAGGCAGTCCTAACTGCTTGGCCAGGAGCCTGACCAGGCGGGGGTTAGGCTGATGTGTCGCCAAACCGAGCAGGCTGGCGCGAGCGATGCCGCTCCGAAGCTCTGTTTCCCGGATTACCTTCTCGAGTCTGGTGATCGCAGCGCGAGATAGCGCTTCGCCATCGAAGAGCACGTCGAGCTGTCCGGCCGCGGCGTGCGTTACGCGAATCGCACCGGCATACTGGCCGGCACAACCGAAAAAAAACTCTCCGAGGGCGTAGGCGGGTTTCGGCTGGTTGCCGTCCGTGTTGCGCAGAAGAAAGGCGCTTGCGCCGTCGCCGAACAGACCGCCGAATTCTCCCGCCACACGGCCCGGCCTGAGCATGCGGCTATGGACGTCCGAGCTGACAAGAAGGATGGTGTGCGCTTGTCCGGAGGTAATGAGACCTTGTGCGACAGCCATGCCATTCAGCAAGCCAAGGCATGCGCCGCCGATGTCGAGCGCGCCGCACGTTTCTCGAGCCAGGAGTTGGGAGTGCAGCTGCGCGGCGAGCGAAGGATATTCGAGATGCGTTTCACTGGTCGCGATGATCCAGTCGAGTTGCTGAGCGCCGCAAGCCGCGGAATGGAGAGCCTGTTCCGCGGCGCGCGTGGCGAGCGTGAGCTCATTCTCGCCCTCGATCACATGGGCCAGCGATTCGATTCCAGCGCGAAGGCGAAGTTTGCCGTCCGGCATGCCGAAGGCGCGGTCGACATCCGCGGAAGGGATCGTTCGGGAGCCAACGGCAGCGCTCGAACTTGCAATGATGACCGGGACGCGTGTTGCGGATTGAGCTGCGGCTGAAGATCCAGAAACAGCAGTGTGATTTTCTGGTTGTGCTTTCCGGAACGCATGGAAAATGCTATCAAAAGATGGAGTCTGCTCTGTGAGCAAGGCTCCCAAATCGTTCACACCGCTGGCGGATTCCAATCCGCGCAGAAAACTGACCCAGCCCATGGAGTCCAGCACGCCGGTCTCAATCAGATCTTGCGCGGAATCAGGAATGGATGCTTGCGCTCCAGCTTCCCGCCGGAAACACTCCTCGACGAGGCGGCGCCATCTGATTTCATCCTTGAGCGCCACGATCAGAACTCCTCGAGCCATTCCTGCTTGGGAAGCGGGAACAGTGTATCCAGCATGAGCCAGCAAAGATCGTGATAAGGCCGTGTGAGACCGAGACGGATGAAGTGGTGCGGGCAGGACATAATTTTGTAATGAAATTGCGAATTCAAAAAACGCTCGAGACGCGCGACCCGATTTGCTCCTCGATTTTCAGCCAGTGCAGCGTCGATGAAATCGCGCCAATCGCGGTCCACCACCGGAAGATCGCGCAAAACCTCGCCCGAGGAAAGCACCAGCGTGGCGCGCAATTCATTTGCGCAAAGTTCGAGACGCAAGTTTCGCGTCTCTGCTCCGCAAATGGAACGTTTTGGTTCGGCAGGCTTCGCAAACAAACCACTGCCGGTCTTATTTTCGTGTAGCACGCAACCGAATAGATCTGGCAATGATCCTGCAAATTCGGCTTTGCGCAAGTAGGTAACGACCTCAGGCTCGGGAACGGTGGATTCTTTCTGAAAGCCGCGCGTCGAGACGCGGTCCTCGATGTGAGGTTTGGCGGCAGCAAACGGGGCAAGATCGCACTGCAGCACGTCGCCGCGATGAAAGGGGAACTGCATCCAGCTATTGGCTGTTGCTGAAACTGGACGAACCGAATGAATCTTATCCTTATCCCGCTGCAGGCCGATGACGCAGAATGCAGGGCCCATGCGCGTGATTTCCGTGATGAGCAGCTTGGTCATGGCACGGAGTGCTGCTTGTTGCGCCGCGACTTCGCGGATTTCGCGCGGGCCGCGACGAGGTGGCGGATCTCAACGTTATGACCTTGCGCTCGCCAGTCCGCGGCGAGCAAATCGGCGACGAGGCGGCGGTGACATTTCTCAGGGCCAGGTTCGGAGCAGAGCAACGCCGCTCTTGGAGGCCATGCAGCAACGTCAAACGCTTGCGGGATTCCTCGCTCTTTCATCAAATCCAGGAATCCAAGTTCGTAAGCTGGCCAGTCCTTGCTCTCACGATAGGTTTTGAGCAACTCAGGGGTGGGCGCAAGCCGAAGTTCATGCGAGTAGCCAATACGAGCGACTTTTTCTAGAAAATACGCAAGGTCCGGATGCTTGGCGAATCCGGAGAGCTGGCCCTCGCGATGCTGGCGGATGTCGACGACATTTTCCACTTGCGCGGATTCGAGCAGCTGGAAAAATTCCTTGGCTGTCTTTCCGGCGAATCCAATCGTGCATAGAACAATTTCCATGTAATTAGAAATACTCCAAGGCTTCGGCGGAAGTACGAAAAGCAAATTCCTTGGCTTGCAGGCGAAGGGCGTCGTTGATGGCCGCGTCGCGCTCGAAAGGAAACAGCGAACTGCTGTCAAAAGCGGCGAGATCGTGCAATTTGAGAAGACGATCCTCCGCATCGCGCTGGGATTCCAGCTCGCCGCCGCGGCGGATGTGCAGTGGCGTCACGCCGCGTTCGAGCAGCGCGGGACAAATCATCAGAAAACGGTGGCACTGCAGCGGGTCTTCCTCCGCGCACATCAGCACAATGTTCGACGTGCAAGACAGCTCGATGGTTCGATCGATCCCCGCAAGAAAATCCGCCGCCCCGCGGCGCGCTTCGTAATTCACCAAGCCGTCCGCATGGTAAGCGCGCGGATCGGCTGGCCGGCCTCCGAGAGTTTCGCCGAAGAACTCGTACTGGATTCCTGCCGAGGCGAGGCAAGCTTCGAGCGCCTCGCGATTGAATTGCGGAAAGCGGAAACTGCCGGGACGGCTGCGTACGTCGCCAACGATTTTTACTTGATGGGCGACTAGTAGTGTCAGGAACTCGGCCAGCTCAAGGCTCGAATGCCCGATGGTGAAAATGGACGTATTGGATCGCGGCGGCGGCATTGTGGAGGATCACTCAGAAGGCCAGACGTATTCTGCCGAAAGGCGACGGAGTCGGCAAGCTTGAGAAACTCGCTAGGAGTTGCGATTTTGCAACGTGTCGATTGGCGGGCGTGAGGGAATCCGCTTCACTCATGCTACCGTAGAATTTCCCGCCCAACCTCCGCGAATTCGTTGGATGGCTCGGTTTGGATGTGAAAATAGCGGCTTTTTAAACGGCAAGGATTTACGTGCCCGGGAACAACGCACAGTGGGTGGCAGGAAAAAAGAGCGTGGCGAAGTTGTGTCTCTTGGGCGCGCTTCTCCTCCTGCTGACTCCGGGAGCGCGCGCGCAACGGGCGCGCGGCGAATTGCGCGTCGAAGTGCGCGACCCGCACGGAGCGGCGCTGTCGGCCACCGCGGAGCTTGTAAGCGAGGCGAACCAATTCCGCAAGACTTTTGAGGTGGGCGCGGAAGGCCGGTTCACCGCGCAGGACCTTCCGTTTGGAATTTACAGGCTGAGCTTGAGCGTCGAGAATTTTGCGCCGTGGAACAAGCTGATCGAGATTCGCTCCGAAGTGCCGGTGCACATCGTGGCCACTCTGGGCGTGGCGCCGGTGACGACACAGGTGCAAGTGAACGACTCGGCCACGCTTTTGGATCCGAGCAGCACGGCCGCCATCTACTCAATCGGGCGGCAATCGATTGGCGAAGAGATTTCCGCGCAGCCGGGCCGCGACCTCTCTGACCTGGTCAACGAAGAGCCGGGCTGGCTCTATGAGGCCAACGGAATTCTGCATCCGCGCGGCTCCGAATACGACGTGCAGTACGTGTTTGACGGTTTACCGCTGACGCAGAACCGTTCTCCCGCTTTTGCTCCGGCGTTCGATGCTGACGATGTGGAATCGATGCGCGTGTTGACAGCCAGTTTTCCGGCCGAATACGGACGCAAGCTTGGCGGGATCATTGAAGTTACCACAACGAAAGACATGCCAAACGGTCTGCACGGGCAGTTTGACACCGAAGGCGGAAGTTTTTCGACCGTGTCAGGTTCAGCGTCTGTTTCTTATTCCACAGGCAAGAATCGCTTTACGGCGAGCGGTGATGGTTTTCACACCGATCGTTATCTGGAACCTCCGGTGCTCGAGAATTTTACGAATCGCGGAAATGCCGCTGGTTTTTTGGCTTCCTATGAAAGGGATTTTTCCGACAAAGACCGGCTGCGCGTCACGGTGTCCCATAATGATGTGCGCTTCCTCGTGCCGAATGAGCTGGTCCAGGAAGAAGCGGGCCAACGGCAGGACATTACAAACAGCGAGACAGCCGGCGAGATCTTCTTTCAGCACACGATTTCTTCGGATTTGTTCCTTAGTTTTGCCGGAAGCGTGCGCGATGAGGAAGCAACCCTGACGTCCAATTCCCTTGCGACGCCGGTGATCGTTTCGCAAAATCGCGGCTACCGCGAAGGATATGTTCGCAGCGATATCGCCGGGCATCATGGGCACCACGACTGGAAAGCGGGCGTGGACGGAATTTTCAGCCCGGTATATGAAACATTGCAGTACACCATCACCGACCCAACGCAGTTCGATCCCGGAACACTTCCACTGTTTCAATTTGCCGACCGGCGTTGGGACGTCGAGCCTTCGACGTACGTGCAGGACCAATGGCATCGCGGAAACTGGAACGTCAGCGCGGGGCTGCGGTTCGATCATTATGGATTTGTCGTGAACGAATCCGCGGCAAGCCCGCGCCTAGGCGTTGCGCGCTACGTGCCTTCGCTGAATCTGCTAATCCACGCTTCTTACGATCGCGTTTTTCAAACTCCCGCGATGGAGAATCTGCTGCTGGCCAGCTCGCCGCAGTTGAACTCCATCGACCCGGTCGTGCTGCGGCTGCCAGTGGAACCTGCGCACGCAAATTACTATGAGATCGGCGTCACGAAATCCTTCTTCGGAAATTTACGACTGGATGCGAACGTCTTCCGGCGCGATTTCCACAACTATTCCGACGACGACACTCTGCTGGATACCGGCGTGAGCTTCCCTATTGCTTTTGCGAAGGCGCGCATCGCCGGAGAAGAAGTGCGCCTTGCAGTGCCCCATTGGGGCCGCTTTTCAGGTTACTTGAGTTACGCAAACCAGTCCGGCATCGGGCAAGGGCCGATCACGGGCGGGCTGTTTCTTGGTGACGAAGCCACGAGCGGATTGACGGACACAAACAAGTTCGCGGTTTCACAGGACCAGCGGAACACGCTGCGTTCGCGCGTGCGGTTCGAGGCGACGCAGCGTATTTGGCTGGCGTTTGGCGGCGAATACGGGAGTGGTTTGCCGGTCGAGTTAGACACCGGTTCGATCGACCCAAATTTTCTACTCGCGCAGTACGGCGCGGCAATCATCGACGAGGTGAATTTCGAGAGGGGCCGCGTGCGGCCAAACTACTCACTGGATGTGGCAACAGGCGCGGAGCTGTATCACAGAGAGCAAAGGAGCGCCTCGTTTGAGATTCAGGCAGCGAATTTAACGGATCACGTCAATGTGATCAATTTCGCGAGTTTGTTTTCGGGAACTGCAGTTGGGCCGCCACGCAGTGTTTCAGCGCGGTTGAAGCTGACATTTTAAGGGTCGCACAATCCGCATTACTTGCGGTTCGTTTTGGCAAGCAGGCGCAGAATTTCCAAATAGAGCCAAACCAGCGTGACCATCATGGCAAAAGCGCCGTACCACTCCATGTACTTGGGAGCGCCTCCGCGCACGCCTGTCTCGATCATGTCGAAATCGAGGACGAGATTCAGCGCGGCGATGACAACCACGAACAGGCTGAAAGCGATGCCCCAGAAGCCGCCGCCGTTGATGGCCGCAAATTGAAAATGAAAAAAGAAACTCAGAGCCATCTCGACGATATAAAAAACCACGATGCCGCCAGTCGCTGCAATCACGCCAACTTTAAAACCTTGCGTGGCGCGGATCAGGCCGGTCTTGTAAGCAAGCAGCATGACGAAGAGCACGCCGAAGGTGAGGCCCACGGCTTGGATGGCGATGCCGTGATAGGTCTTCTCGAAGACCGCAGAGATGCCTCCGAGGGCCAAGCCCTCGAGCAGGGCGTAGAGGGGTGCTGTGAAAGGCGCCCAAGTTTGCTTGAAAATAGTCACCAGCGCGACGACGAATCCGCCGATGAGTCCACCGATCATCCACGGGATTGCGGCTTGCGGCGTTTCCGAATGCGAAAGTCCCGAGGTCCAGGCAGCCGTTGCGACTACGCAAAGCAAAAGAAGGCCAGTCTTATTCACGGTGCCTTGCAGCGTCATCGCGTCGCCGAACGCCACTTGTCCTTGGAACGCTTTTTCGCTCAGGGCTGGATTAGAAGTGCGCATTAAATTTGCCATCAACGGCCTCCGAAAAGGTGAAACATAAGTTTACTCCGCCTCGCTCAACAACACCAAACTGGCAGGCTTTACTGGAAAACTTTGATCAGGCTTGTTTTTGTCCGTCGGCGATTTGGCCCTGGACCTGGGCGCGAAATTCGAGCGGGTGGGAGATGTTGTCGAACGGTTCGGGAGTTCCGCCGGTGCCGCGAATAACCACCGTGCCGTAGCCGAGCAGCCGTCCCATGGCGGGCTCTTCGACGACAACGCTTTCAATTCTCGACAAGAGAAGCTCGACAGTACGCCGGCTCGCCAAGCCGGTCTTTACGATGACGCGCTTGTTGGTGAGCACCATGACGGTCGCGTTGCGCTTGACGAGGCCGATCGCGAAGAGGATCGACCCTACAAGGAACGACGCAACGGCGATCCAAATCAATGCGCTGGAATGAATTTCTCCGCCCTTCTTCGCTTTCCATGACAACACCAGAAGCGCGATGCCCGCGGCCTCGAAAAATGCCGCCAGGCAAGTGTGCCCGAGCATGACAATCCAATGCAGATTGGTCTGATATTGCAGGGTTTCGCCGGGGATTAGGTGTTTCTCAATGTAGCTCAACGCGGCTCCTGAAAGGTGTGCAAGCCGATCGCTCCCGAGAATTCTCGCACGGATTGTAGTCGGGACCGATGATTCTTTGCATGCCCGCTTGAATGATGATGCTCGGCAAATTATTTGGTAGCGCTAACGGGAATCGAACCCGTATTTCGGCCTTGAAAGGGCCGCGTGCTAACCGTTGCACCATAGCGCCTTCGAGGAAAGAACTGCAACTCTACTAGAATAAGGAAAAGCGCCGGTTTTCACAAGGCGGGCACGCCGGCTCCATTTTGCGCAAACATCGGATGCGCAATCTTGCCCCCGACCGAAAAATTCAATTTTCAGGTGAAGTTTGGGGCGAGGAGAACACCCGTAGTTTTCGCAGGTCAATCACTTTGTAACCGCTGGGAAGTTCAAAGAGCTTTGCGTCAGGCTCGCCCAAAGTGATGTCCGTAACCTCGAAATTTTGCTCCGACGCGAACTGGGGATTCTGCCGCTTGGTGATGAGATTGATGCCCAGCTGCGGGGAATACCAAAATTCCCTCTTGGCTAAGAGCGGAGCTTCGTTACCGAACGTTTCGCTCTCGACGAGAGTCGTTTCCTGAGAGCCGACGGTTTCCAGCCCGCTGATCGTCTGCGTGCCAAGACTTTCCACGTTCGCTGCGCCGCCAGCCGTGTTCGGCGGAGCGCTGACTGCCGGGGAAGCTACGAAGGCCCGGGGGGAAAACTGCATAAGCCGGCAGAAGCGCTCGGCAACTCTGCAAACGTAGATCTGATGCGCAGCCGGATCGCTGATCTCAATCTGCCGTACAGTCGACTCGTGCTTGCCGTCGTCGGGGACGAAGAGCGCACGTTCCTGGTAGATGCGGCCAGCGCTATCGCGCACGACGATCCTGTGATTCTTAAGTGTAATGTTGCTGCCATCCGGCAAATGCCGAACCCACTCGGTCTTCACAGTGGCAGTGAACGGTGCATTCGGCATCGACGGAATGAAAATGCTGTCGAAGGTTTCGCGAGTGCCGCCGTCGGGGGCGTGTTGGGGCGTCTGTGGGACTTGGGGCTCTTGTGCGAAAGAAGGAAACCCAAGCAGGAAAAAGGATGCTGCGAGCAGGCCACACGGGATTGTCTTCATAATTCTCTCCCCCGTATTTGGTGATTATGCCAGATTTCTAGACGGCGCGCAGCTCAGTCCAGTCTGCGGAAACCTTCAGGCTTGGCGGTCCTGAAATTCCTCGTGCCAGGCCATTTGGATAGCTTCGAGCTTGCTTTCGTTGGAGGCTGCAGGATCGCCGGAAAAACCGGGGAGCTCGGTGATCCATTTGTGCATGTCGGTGAAGCGCACCGTCAGCGGATCGGTTTCCGGAAATTTGTCGGTCAGCCCGATAGCGATGTCTTCGATGCTTTCCCAACCGAATGTCGGCGGCATTTGGCTCCTCAGTGATCGGCTTCTTTGGCGTAGTTTTTATTCCATTCGGGAATCTCGACGATGATGTCGGTCGTGCCGTCCGGAACGGTTTGGCAGCCGAGGCGGGATTTTGGGGTAATACCGGGGGCCATGTCCAGCTCGTCGAGTTCAGCGTCGGTGGCTTCGTTGCAGGATTCGATGCCCTGTCGGACGATGACGTGGCAGGTCGAGCAAGCGCACACGCCGCCGCACGCGTGGTCGAGGCCGGCTTTGATGCCCTCGGAAATATCGAGAATGCTGCCGGGAAGGCCGTTGTGGCCGTAGGGAATTTTCTCCGGGTCGACTTCGATGGTTTTGCCGCTGGGAAGAAACGTGACTCTGTATTTCTTCGTGGCGGGCGTGTATTTGACTTCTTCAATGTACGGATTGCTTCCGCCCATTTATTCCCTCCCTCAATCGCTTGATCGTCGTCGCGGAGACGAAGAGAGATTTCTCGCTTCGCTCGAACTGACGGAATGTCTTGAACGTGCCGTCTGCTAAACCTCGGCGAGCTTGCGGCCCTGAAGCGCGCTGGTGACGGCGCTGTTCATCAGCAATTCCGCAAGATGCTCCGTTGCGTGATTCAGCTCGTCAATGCGTTTGCGAATGAGCTTGTAATCCGTGCTTGTCGCCGCATCTTTCAACGCGGCGATGGCGGCATCGATTGCTTCGCGTTCTTCGGACGGCAAATTCGCCGATTGCTCGTTGGCGAGCGCTTTCGCGGTGGCCGTCAGAATCGATTCGGATTCCGTGCGCGCCTCGATGACCTGGCGCTCGGCGAAATCCTGCTCGGCGTATTCGATGGATTCTTCGAGCATGCGTTCGATTTCGTTGTCGCTGATGCCGTAGCTCGGCTGGACTTCGATGGAGTGCTGCTCGCCAGTGCGAAGATCTTTTGCGCCGACTTGCAGGATGCCGTTGGCATCGATCAGGAATTTCACTTCGATGCGAGGCAGGCCGGCGGGAGCGGGCGGCGTTTTCAACGTGAAGCGTGCGAGGGAACGGCAGTCTTCCGCGAGTTCGCGCTCACCTTGCAGCACATGAATGTCGATACCGGTTTGATTGTCGACGCCGGTGGTATAGAGCTCCTGCGCGCTCGCGGGAATCGTGGAATTGCGCGGAATGATTTTCGCGACGGCGCCGCCGTAGGTTTCGATGCCGAGCGAAAGCGGCGTGACATCGAGAAGCAGCATGTTTGTTACGCCGCGGTCGAGAATGTTGGCCTGCACTGCCGCGCCGAGGGCGACAACTTCGTCGGGGTTCAATTCGGTGTGCGGAGCGCGGTGGAAATATTCCTGCACAACGCGGCGGACGAGAGGCGTGCGCGTTGTGCCGCCGACGAGCACCACTTCATCAATCGTCTCGGGCTTTAGTTCCGGTTCTTTTGTCTGTGCGTCTGCCAGGGCTTTCTTTACTGGACCCATGGTGCGATCAACGACCGGACGAATCAACGCTTCCAGTGCACCCCGAGTGAATTCATGGACGAAGACTCCTCCACTAGGAAGCGGAAACCGCAGCGTGGCGGACTCGGATTCGGAAAGTTGATGCTTGATGGCGATCAGGGCCTTGCGCAGCTCTTGGGCGATCTCACCGTGAGGCGAAAAATCGATCGCGTCTTCCTGAAGTATCCGTTCGTGAACGAAAGACTGGAGCAGGTTGTCGATGTCGTCGCCGCCGAGGTGCGTGTCGCCGTTGGTGGAAAGCACTTGATAGATGTCACCTTCGGCGGTGGAAATTAATTTTAGGACGGAAATATCGAATGTGCCGCCACCGAGATCGTAGACGGCGACGCGGCCACGCTGCTTTTCGTGCAGGCCATAGGCGAGAGCGGCGGCGGTTGGCTCGTTGACAAGGCGCAAGACTTCGAGGCCCGCGATCTTGCCGGCGTCTTTGGTGGCCTGGCGCTGCGCGTCGTTGAAATAGGCGGGCACGGTGATGACGGCGCGGTCAATCGTTTCGCCTAAAAAGGATTCGGCCCAGCTCTTCAGTTCGCGCAGAATGAACGCGGAAATCTCCGGGGGAGTGAAAGTCTTCTCGCCAAGCTGGACGCGGATCACATTCTTGCTCGCCGCATCGATGCGGAACGGAAACAATTTCAGTTCGCTTTGCACATCGGCCGGACCTCGCCCCATCAAGCGCTTGACGGAATAGATCGTGCGCTCGGGCTGCGTGAGCAGGCGGTTGCGTGCGGCCTCTCCGACAATGATGCTGCCATCCGCATCTAGGCTTACGACTGACGGACACAAAGTGCTGCCGTATGGACCCGGAATACACTTCGGCTGATTCGTCTGCGGATCGATAAACGCGACGAGGCTGTTAGTTGTGCCGAGATCGATTCCGACGATGCGTCCCATGGCCAAGGCCGGGAGGGGCAAGCCCCTCCCCTACGAAAGCTCCTTTTGAACGTTTACGACTAAATTTCTGATGTATGAACGGCGATTGAGCAGCTCATTCATACGCGACATCAGTCTCTTGCGCGCGTCTTGGTCCGCGTTTGCCTCAACTGCGGCATCCCAATCGCGAGCGGTGGCTTGAAGCCGGGCATCCACCTCCGCAAGCTTCTCGCCGAAATTCCTCTCCGCGGACTCCAGGCGGGATTTCAACGCCGCCAGATCAGATCCGGCCGATTTTGCTTCGCGCAGTTCGTCGAGCGATTCGTTCAGCTCGAAGACTTCTTCGAGCAGTTCGGGAGGAGCTTGTTGCTTGTGCTCGCCTTCCTTGCGCATGTGCTCTATGCCAAGCAAATACTCGACGCGCGCCACGGGATCTCGAAGCGTGCGGTAAGCGTCGTTCAGCTCCGAACTGCGCTTCAAGGACAGTTCGCGTTCTGTTTCAGTGGCATTTACGAAGTTATCAGGATGCAGCTTCCAGCTTAGCTGCAAGAACTTTTGCTCGAGCGAGTTCATCTCGATCCACAGCTTGCGCGGCATCTCAAAGAGCGCGAAATAATCGGCGTTGCCCGGTATCTGCTGCAGCTTGCCGCAGCTTGGGCAGAAGTGCGTTCCCTGGGCGCGTTCGTGGCAGTTCCAACAGACCAGAGGTGGATTCGTCGCTGGCATCGCTTGGGTCATTTTGGATATCCGACAAAATTAGTCCGAATCGTTTAGAAGCACAAAAAAAGTGGCTGGCGGGTGCGGCTGCCAACCACTTGTCTGACTCGCCTTTTGAATTCCCCCGCCGGAATACAAATAAAGATTATGCAAAGTCGAAAATCGAATCAAAAACTCAAATGCGACAGGCTGAAGCCTGTCCTACCTTACGCCGTAAACGAACTGCCGCAGCCGCAGCTTCTGGCGGCATTGGGATTCTGGAATGCGAAACCCTGGCGCATCAGCGTTTCTTCGTATTCGAGCGTTGTGCCATTTAAATAGAGAAAACTTTTGGGATCGACGAAGAGGCGCGCGCCAAATTCCTCAAACACTTTGTCGCGATCACGCGCCTTCGTATCGAGGCGCATGGCATAAGACAACCCCGAGCAGCCGCCGCCTTGCACGCCCACGCGAAGGCCGCCCACTTCGGGCGAGACGCCTTCCTTTTCGAGGAGTTCGCGGATTTTCTGCGCGGCGCGCTCGCTCAGGCGGATCGTCGCGATGGTTGTCGTTGGATTGGCGACTTCTGTTGCCATGATCAGATGCTCCAAGAACCCAAATGCATTAAGTCTTGCCGAGTTTGGCGCAGCGGAAGGGCACGATATATCGTGCCCCTACAAGGACACGACGCGTCCTAGCCGGCAAGGAATCGCTTAGTGAGCAGCCTTTTCGGCTACCGGCACTTCGACGCCGTGCTTCTTTTTCCAGTCGCCGATGGCCGCCTTGATGGCGTCTTCGGCAAGCACGGAGCAGTGAATCTTCACCGGCGGAAGCGACAGCTCTCGCACGATGTCCGTGTTCTTGATCGAGAGCGCTTCCTCGACCGTCTTGCCCTTGACCCACTCGGTGGCGAGCGAGGAGCTGGCAATCGCCGAGCCGCAACCGAAGGTCTTGAACTTCGCTTCTTCAATGACCTGCGTCTCAGGATTGATCTTCATCTGCAGCTTCATCACGTCGCCGCACTCGGGAGCGCCGACGAGCCCCGTTCCCACATTGGGGTCTTCCTTCGGCATGCTTCCGACGTTGCGCGGATTGTTGTAGTGGTCGACGACCTTATCGCTATATGCCATTAGCTGTTGCTCCTTAGCTGTTGCTTCTTGCCAAATTGACGAGATTTCCAAAGCCTGCGCTCTTCACGGCTTTTTCCGAGAGCGAAACGTTCGGCACGGATGCCGAGCGGCCCGCGGTGAGCTGCCTAAGCGCGTCCTTGATGAACTCCGCGCCGACGCCGATCATCTTCAGAAAGGCGCGGACTTGCTGCAGTTCGTGAAACGAGCGCTCGCCCGCGGCGGGGGCCTCTTCGCCTTCTTCATAGGGTACAAACGTCACCCGAAAAGCGGCTCCTGTGCCGCCGATCGAGCGGTGAATTCGGATGGTTCCTTCGCTGGCCATGGTATTCCTCTTTTTCTAAAGACCTTAGGTCTTATCTCCTGCCTACCCCATTAGATGCGGGTTCTAGGCGGTTTGCCACTTCATCTTCGAGATGTCGATGCCTTCCTTGGCCATCTCGTAAAGTGGCGACAGCTCACGCAGCTTAGTGACGACCTGAACCATCTTGTCGATGACGTAGTCGACTTCCTCCTGCGTGTTAAAACGGCCGAGACCGAAGCGAATCGAGGTGTGCGCCAGGTCTTCGCCGACCCCCAGCGCCTTGAGCACGTAGCTGGGCTCCAGCGTGGCCGAAGTACAAGCAGAACCGCTCGAAACCGCAATGTCGTTGATACCCATCAGGAGCGATTCGCCCTCGACGTAAGCGAAGCTCATGTTGAGGTTATTCGGCAGCCGATGTTCGAGCGAGCCGTTGATATAGACCTCATCCAGCTTGGCTTCCAAACCCTTTTTAAGGCGGTCACGGAGAGCCCCCAGCCGGGCGGCCTCCTGCGACATCTCCTGTTGGCAAAGCTCGCAGGCTTTGCCTAGGCCGACGATGCCAGGCACATTGAGGGTGCCCGAGCGCATGCCGCGTTCATGGCCGCCGCCATCAATGATGGCGGAAAGCTGGACGCGCGGATTGCGCCGGCGAACGTAGAGTGCGCCAACACCCTTCGGGCCGTAAATCTTGTGGCCGCTAATGGCCAGCAAGTCGATATTGTCCTTCTGCACGTCGACTGGAATCTTGCCCACCGCCTGCACGCCATCGACGGCGAAGAAAATGCCGTGTTCCTTGGCGATTTTGCCGATTTCCGCGATGGGGTTGATCACGCCAATCTCATTGTTGGCATACATGATGGTGATCAAGATGGTTGTCGGCCGGATCGCGGCTTTCAATTCATCAAGATTGACGCGCCCGTCCTTCTGCACCGGCAAATAGGTGACTTCAAAGCCCTCTTTTTCGAGGCGCTTGCAGGTATCGAGCACCGCTTTGTGTTCGATCGACTGCGTGATGATGTGGTTGCCCTTCTCGCGGAACATCTCCGCGATGCCCTTGATCATGAGGTTGTCGGATTCCGTCGCGCCGCTGGTGAAAATAATCTCTTTCGGCGTGGCGCCGATCAGCGAAGCAATCTGCTGGCGTGCGATTTCCACGGCTTCTTCGCCGGCCCAGCCAAAGCTGTGGTTGCGGCTTGCGGCGTTCCCGAACTTCTCTGTGAAATACGGCAGCATCGCTTCCACAACCCGCGGATCAACCGGGGTGGTCGCGTGATTATCCATATAAATCGGCAGCTTGACAGCCATTTCCGTAGTCTCCTAACTCGCACTCATCTACTAACCCGAACGCATCGAACCCGACAATCCCACAAGAGCGGGCTCATTGGGGTCCTCGCTCAACTGCGCTATCGTTACCGTGCCCAATACCCCCAAAATGCTTTCATTCACTTTGCGGAGCGGCTCGCGAACCGAGCATCGCTCCGTCGTTTCGCAATTCCCATGGCTCGTCACGCAGGAAGTGATCAGCACCGGGCCATCAATGGCCGAAATCACGTCCAGCGCGCTCACCTGTGTGGGGTCCTTCGCAAGTTGGTATCCCCCCGTGGACCCATGCTTGGCGACCACGACTTCTTCCCGCGCCAACCGTTGGAGCACTTTCGCCATCAGCGTGACAGAAATGCCGTACTCCTCCGCAATTTCGTTCGCGCTGCATGCATGTTCGTGACGATGCATGGCCAAATGCTTGACGGCAATTAGTCCGTAATCGGCTTTCTTGGATAGCTTAAACATTTCTCACTCTAGTTCCTGCCCCCGCAGGATATGCGACTGTTTCAGTCGCACTGTAGAGGATACTCTGTTTTGCACTCCAAGTCAACCGGAACAAAGCCTAATTGGGGTTCAAACCCTTTATTTCGTGCAATTTATAATAAGACCGATTTAGTCTGATTTCCAAGCGATTTGTGGCGAACGGTCATATACCGCAATGAACGGTATTCAGCCGGGTGTGAACGGTCAATGGAGCGCCAAGTCCGGTTGGCGTGATACTCTGGCCAATGAAATTATGACAGAAAGAAGCAGTGCTGCCGATTGCTGGCACCTAATCGGACGAATGGCTTGGCTCGTCCTTCTGCTCACCCTCTCCACGCAGTTGGTGGGTACGGGCCGCTCGCAAACCGCGCATCCAGCGGTCACTGAACAGCGCGTCGATCTATTCCCGTCGCCGGCCTCGCCGGACGGCAAAACATTCACCCTCGTGGGTGCGGGCGATATTGCGGGATGTAAGGATTTGGATGGAGCTCGCGCTACAGCCAAACTCATCGAAAAAATCCCGGGAACGGTCTTCGCGGCGGGCGACCTGGCCTACGAAAGCGGCAGCCCCGACGAATTTCAGAACTGCTTTGGCACAACGTGGGGAGAGTTTAAGTCGCGAACGAAGCCGGCACTGGGAAACCACGAATACGTCAACCCGAGCGCGCATGGATATTTTGAGTATTGGGGCGCGCAAGCGGGGCCCGTTGGCAAGGGGTATTACAGCTACGACCTCGGTTCCTGGCATATCGTCGCTCTCAACACGAATTGTTACTCGAAAATATTGGGGGGCTGTGCTGTTGGCTCGCCCGAAGAGATCTGGCTGCGCAAGGATCTCGCCGAGCATCCCGAGGCATGCGTTCTGGCTTACGGCCATCACGCGCTGTTCAGCAGCGGCGTGTTCAAAAGTCACGCCATTCATCCGGAATTGAAGCCGTTGTGGCAGGATCTTTACGCTGCGCATGCCGCGCTGGTCCTGGCCGGGCATGAACATTCCTACGAACGCTTTGCGCCCCAGGATCCTGATGGCCACGCCGATCCAGCCAATGGAATACGAGAGATTGTAGTGGGAACCGGGGGACGCAGTCACGATCCACTCGGCTTTGCGACTCCCAACAGTGAAGTCCGCAACACGGACACGTTTGGCGTTATCAAATTGACGCTCACACCCGGCCATTACACCTGGCAATTTATTCCTGAAGAGGGCAAGACGTTCACCGACTCCGGCTCGGGCGAATGTCCTGATCACAGCGAACCGTCGAGTTAGACTAGCCGGGCGAGGCAAGCCTCGCCCCTCCGATACTCAGGTTTATCGCCGTCAGTTGGTTGCGGAACAACCGCCGCCAGTTGACGCAGCTTCGACCAGTTTCTGCACGGCCGGCGCTGGCATCAGCAGGAGTTGGCCTTTTGGCTTTTCAATTTGCTGAAGAGCAGCAAGTTGCTGCGCTTTCCAGTCATCCGGCGGCCGCTGTGCTTTCGTTACGTAATCCAAAGTTGCCAGGCCAACTACTCCTAAGGCCGAAAGATCCTGCGAGGTAGCGGAGACTTCTTTCACTAGAAAAGAACGCTGCGCGAGCGACTGAAGCAGAGCATCATTGTCGCGCCAGGCCGTAAACTGCTGACGCAGACGAGCTTCACTGTCGGAGTCATGGCAAGAAGCGGTGACGAATTTATCGACCAACTCTCCGAAATGTCGGGCAGCCGCGCTTTCAAGCGGCACAGCATCCACAACGCGGTTTAACGGCGTTGCGCTTGTCGGTTCGACGGTTGCGGTTTGTTCGCGCGTATAGTCCTTCACTGGCTCGACCACGTTTGCGAGCGTTTTGAGGGCGGCAAATTCTTCGGACGTGCTTGGGCCTGCAATCCGTTGGAGCATTTGGTGGTAGTAGGTTTTGTGCGTCAGGCCCAGCCATTCCAGGCGGTCGCTGATGACCTTCATCCGCGTGTACATCGAAGCCGGATCGGTGACTTCCTGCGGCGACCACAAGCGCTCAGCGATCGCGGCGTTGCGCGGCCAGATGCGCGAATCGATATTTTCTGCATCCACGTACTCCGACCACATGCACGATTCACCGCCGAGGATGCGCGCCTTCTCTTCGGGCGAGAGATTCGCCGCTGCGCCGCTCAACGGGTCCACCGCATAATGCCGCGCGGCGGTCCAGCCGAGGTCGAGGTAATAGCCGTTGGAAAGAATGCCGCGAAAACCCTGCTTCGCGGCCGCGGCCAAGGCGTCTGGCCCGCGCCAGGATTGAATAACAATATCTTTCGGCAGCGTCGGGTCGAGGACTTCATCCCAGCCGACCATACTTTTTCCATGCTTGGCCACGATCGGCTCGAGCCGTTTATTGAAATAGGCTTGCAGCCCTTGGTTATTTTTCAAATCATGCGCCTTGATGAATTCCTGAATTTTGGGATTAGCGTCCCACTGCTTGCCGTTCACTTCGTCGCCGCCGACGTGGAAAAAGTGATCGGGAAAAAGCTTGGCCATTTCTTCAATGAGCTGGTCGAGAAATTTGTAGGTCTTCTCGTTGGTGGGATCGAATGCGGGATCGAAAACGCCCCATTTTCTTTCAATTTCGTAAGGGCCGGGCGCGCTGGCAAGCTCCGCATAACCCACGAACCACGCCGTGCTATGGCCCGGCACATCGAACTCGGGAACCACGCGGATGCCGCGATCGCGCGCATAAGCGATCAGATCGCGGACTTCATCCTGCGTGTAGTAGAGACTGTCGGAGCCCATTTCCTGGAGCTTCGAAAACTTCTTGCTCTCGACACGGAAACCCTGATTGTCGGAGAGATGCCAATGGAACACGTTCATCTTCACGGCTTCGAGGCCGTCGATATTCCTCTTGATCACATCCAACGGCGTGAAGTGGCGAGCTGAATCGATCATCAGCCCGCGCCAGGGGAATCTCGGCGTGTCGTTGATCGTGACAACGGGAGCGGCAAAGCCATCGGGCGAGACGTCGACCAGTTGGAGAAAAGTTTGCAAGCCGTGCAAGACGCCGAGCGGATTCGACGCGCTCAGCTTCGCGCCGGTAGCGCTGACTTCAAGAGTATAAGACTCATCTTCGCCGAGCTCCTGAATATCCTTGCTCGCATGATCCGTGTGAATCACCAGGCTGGCTTTGGCCGCGGCACCCGGCTTCAATGACAGCGGGATTCCCGTTTGGCGCGATAATTGTCGAAGGAAACGCTGCGCGGCTCGATCCAGCCGCGGCTCCGTGTAGCCCGTGAATCCCGCTGTGAAAGAAGCATCCACCAGGAAATGGCCCGAGCCAATTTGGACGTTCGACGGAACAGGCATGAGATAGAGAGGGCGCTGGTCCTGCGGCCGTACCGTTAAAGGAATCATCAGCGCACTCAACACAAGCAAACCAATACCTCGCATCCAGGGGCCAGCAGCCATGTTTTCCGCACTCCTTTGGAAATCGCGCCCAAGAACAATCCGGGCTTGCTTCGGCTTGAACTCAGCAACGAGGATACTGTCACAGTCGGCGTCCGATACAAAAAGGAAATCTGCGCCTTGCAGGGCGGACGCGCGGGACGCGAAAGTTTGCTCCGCGCCCATTTCCCAGCCTGGGTTAGGATAAGATATTCCAAGCGGCGCCCATGAAAACGTCTATCGCCATCTATCCCGGCTCGTTTGACCCAGTGACGAACGGCCATCTCGATTTGATCGAGCGCGGCGAGAAGATGTTTGATCTGCTGATCGTGGCCGTGTTGCGCAATGCGGAGAAGCAGCCGCTGTTTTCAGTGCAAGAGCGCGTCGAGATGCTTCGCGAGGTCACCAAGCAATGGCCGGCCGTGGAAATCGACGTCTTCGATGGCTTGCTCGTGGATTATGCGCGAAAGCGCGGCGCCGGCGTCATTTTGCGCGGCATTCGCGCCGTCTCGGACTACGAGTACGAATTGCAGATGGCGCTGATGAATAGGAAGCTCGAGCCACGTCTCGAAACGGTTTTCATGCTGCCCGGACTTTCTTATAGTTATCTCAGTTCGAAACTGGTGCGCGAAATCGCGCAATTGGGAGCGTCTTTGAATGGGCTGGTGCCGCCAATCGTCGAAGAGCGGCTGAAGGCCAAGGTTTCGTAGAGAGTTTTTTGCGCCAGTCATGGCGCACACAGACAAGCAAAGAAAGAGACAGGCTGAAGCCTGTCCTACTAGGAGAAAGCGTGCAACTCACCGAACGTATCAATCGCATACAAATCTCGCCGACAGCGGCGGTCATCGCCGAAGCCGACCGGCTGAAATCGCAGGGCGTGGACATCGCCGATTTCGGGCCGGGCGAGCCGGACTTTCCGACTCCCGACCACATCAAAAAGGCGGCGATTGCGGCCATCGAAGGAAACAAGACCAAGTACACGCCGACGCCGGGAATCATGCCGCTACGCGAAGCGATTTGTGCTTGGCACAAGCGCGAACTCGGCTCGGATTACGCGCCGAAAGAGTGCATCGTCACAGTCGGCGGCAAGCACGGCATCTTCAACGTGATGAGCGTGCTGGTGCAGGCGGGCGACGAAGTCATCATTCCTGCGCCGTATTGGGTAAGTTTTCCGGACATCGTCAAATACACGGGCGGCACACCGGTTTATGTGCCCACGCGGCCGGAGGACGGCTTCAGCGTGAAAGCGGCTGCGATTGAAAAAGCGATCACGCCAAAAACGAAGCTCTTAATTCTCAATTCGCCCAGCAATCCGACGGGCGGCGTGGTTCCCCCGGACGAATACTTGCGCATCCTCGCCGTCTGCAAGAAGCACAACGTCTGGCTGATGGGCGACGAGTGCTACTCGCACTTCACCTACGATCCGCACAAGCCGTTTTCGATCGCTAGCGCGCCGGACTCGAAGAACAACGTGATCATTATCGGCTCGGTCTCGAAAACATTTGCGATGACCGGCTGGCGCATCGGTTACACGCTCGCCCCCGCGGAACTTATTCAGGCTTTGACCAAGTTACAGAGCCAGTCGACATCAAATCCGACTTCCATCGCGCAATATGGAGCGCTCGCTGCGATGACCGGCTCGATGGATTCCGTGCCCGTGATGCTGGCGGAATACGACCGCCGCCGCAAGCGCATCGTCGAGGGCCTGAACGCCATCCCCGGCGTGAAATGTGAAATGCCCGGCGGCGCGTTCTATGCGTTCCCGAATGTTGGGGCACACCTCTCGAACGGCTCGAGCGGCCACGCCATCGCCAAAGACACGTCGGAACTCGCCAAGCTGCTGCTCGACCAAGCGCGCGTCGCGCTGGTTGCTGGCGAAGGGTTTGGCGCGCCCGGCTATCTGCGCCTCTCCTATGCTACGTCCATCGAACGCATCGACGAAGGCTTGCGCCGCCTCGAGCGCTTCTTCACCCGCGTCGAAGCCGCAGCCTAATGCATGCGGCCTGAGCCGACACGCATCGAGCCGATTTTTAGTCCGCGCATTTGGGGCGTGCGATCATTGGCCCCTCTTTTCCCCGAAAAGTCGAGTCTCGTCGAGCCGATAGGCGAAGCCTGGCTTACCGGAATCGATTGCAAAATCGCGACTGGACCCTTCGCAGGCAAAACGCTTGGCGCAGCTTGGCACGAAATGCCAGCCGAGTGGCGCGGAACAAGACTCGCTTCGACCTCCGATTTTCCGCTGCTCGTAAAATTTATATTCCCTGCAGACAAGCTTTCGATTCAGGTTCATCCCGACGACGTGTACGCTTCCGCTCACGAACAAGCCGCCGGGGGCCGTGGAAAAACCGAAATGTGGCACGCCGTCTCCGCGGAACCAGGTGCGAGAGTTCTAGTAGGATTGATTCCAAAGGTGGACGAAGAGGAGTTCTTGAAGGCCATGGAAACGCAAAGGCTGGAAGATGTCTTCGTTCATTGGCGGGTGCAACCTGGAGACACTTTTTTTGTGCCCGCGGGCACACCCCATACGATCGGGCCGGATATGATTCTGTGCGAGGTGCAGGAGTATTCGGACCTTACCTATCGTGTCCACGATTACGGTCGGCTGGATGCTCATGGCAACCCGCGCGCGTTGCACATCGAAAAGGCACTGCAGGTGATTAAATTTGGCCGCCCGATTCATGGCAAAGTCTCGAGAATTCGTTTGCCGGCGCGTGGTTTCCAAAATTACCTGCTCGCCGCTTGCCCGTATTTCGCCACCGAACGTTGGAAGGATTCGCAACGAATGGAATCCCATTCGGATTCCGAGCACTTTGATCTGCTTGTCATTCTGACCGGCAGCGGAGATTTGACTTGGGACGACGGCACGACGAAGTATCAACATGGCGAGTGCTGGCTGATTCCCGCCGGTCTGCGAGCGTTTGTTCTAAATCCAAAAGAAATTACGAAGGTCCTACGAACTTACGTTCCGGATTTACCCAAGCTGCGTGCCAGCCTTGAGCAGGCAGGTCATTCCTGGCAGGAGATCGAAAAAACGGTTTTCGACTAATAGGAGAAGCGCATAGCAATGGAGAAACTTGCAACGCACGCGGTAATTCTCGCTGGGGGCCGCGGCACACGCTTTTGGCCGCGCAGCCGCACGCGCACGCCCAAGCAGCTTCTAAATATCGTCGGCAAAGACACCATGCTCGAGCAAACCGTCAAGCGTATGCTCCACCTCGTTGCGCCGCCGCACATCTGGACCGCCACCAACGCCGAGCAAGCCACCGCCGTCAAGAAACAGCTTCCGGCCGCTTCCCGAAAACGCGTTTTGACCGAGCCCATCGGCCGCAATACCGCCGCCGCAATCGCGCTGGCCGCGGTCCATGTTCGCCACGCTGCCAAAGGCGACGCGCTGATGGCCGTCTTGCCCTCGGATCAATTCATCGCCGACACGGAAAAATATCATCGTATCGTC
The DNA here is from genome assembly GCA_963767755.1 of uncultured Acidobacteriota bacterium. Taxonomy (GTDB): domain Bacteria; phylum Acidobacteriota; class Terriglobia; order Acidiferrales; family UBA7541; genus Acidiferrum. The sequence goes on from CAVYFO010000042.1 coordinate 84,836, forward strand.
CGCGCCGCGCTCGAAGTCGCGCGCGATCCGGGCCGCATGGTCGTCCTCGGAATACCGCCGACACGCCCCGAAACCGGCTTCGGCTACGTCGAACACATGGGAGACGCGCTTCATTCGCTCGGTTTTCCCGTTTACGCCGTGCGCCGCTTCACCGAAAAACCGGCGTTCGAACTCGCCAAAGAATATGTCGCCTCCGGCAACTATCATTGGAACGCCGGAATGTTTTTCTGGCGCGTCTCGACATTTCTAGAAAATTTGAAGAAGTTCCTGCCGAAAACGCACGAAGCTCTCGAATCGCTTGCCGAAACCATCGGCAAAAAAACCTACGAGCGGCGTTTGCACGCCATCTATCCGAAGCTCGAAAACATTTCCGTCGATTACGCCATCCTCGAAAACGCCACGCGCCAGGAAGGTTCGCCGCAAGCATTCGTCATCCCCGCCGATATCGGTTGGAGCGACATCGGCTCCTGGGCCGCCGTCTACGAACTGCTCGCCAAGCAATCCGGCGACAACGTCCTGGCCGGCCACGGGCTCGCGCTCGACGCCTCCGGCAATTTTCTCTACAGCCCGACGAAATTTATCGCCGCCATCGGCGTCCGCGACCTCATCGTCGTTGAAACTCCTGATGCCTTGCTCGTCGTCCCGCGCGACCGCGCCCAAGACGTCGCCAAAATCGTAAAGTCGCTCGAAGAGCGGAAACTCACCAAACTCTTGTGACGCTGTTTGCCGGCCGTTTCAGTCTAATCCGGCTGTTTGGCGGATATATCGCTTCGCGTATACTTCTTCCTGTCCCTTATGACTGCGATTAAGTTTGGAACCGACGGATGGCGCGACGTGATCGCGGAAGACTTCACGTTTGCGAACGCTCGCGTCGTGGCGCAGGCGATCGCTCGCTACGTCGTCCGCGGCGAAGATGCACGCAAGGGCGTACTGATCGGCTACGACCACCGTTTTGCGTCGGACACCGTCGCGGTTGCCGCTGCGGAAGTTATCAGTTCCACGGGAACGCCCGTCTGGCTCACCGACAAGCCTTGCCCCACTCCCGCCATCAGTCTTCTCGTGCGCCAGAGAGCCGCCGCAGGCGGAATCGTTGTCACTGCCAGCCACAATCCGTATCGCTGGAACGGCATGAAGTACAAAGCCAGCTACGGCAGCAGCGCTCTGCCATCCATCGTCGCGCAAATCGAAATCGAACTCGCGGAAGTACAAGAGAACGCCGTAGCTCCGCTTCCTCCCCGAAAAGATCTGATTCAATCGCTCGAACCGCGCGCCCCCTATCTAGACACCATCGAGAAGCTGATCGATTGGAAAAGACTGCGCGACGCAAAGCTGCGTTTTGTTTCCGATCCGATGCACGGCTCCGCGACAGGCTTATTGCCCGCGCTTTTCGCACGCAACGGAATCGCCTGCGACGAAATTCGCGGCAAACGCGATCCGCGCTTCGGCGGTGTCCACCCGGAGCCCATTCCGCCGCATATCGCGCCACTTCAGGAGGCTGTCCTCGCCGGCAATTATGACGCTGGCCTGTGCGCCGACGGCGATGGCGACCGCATCGGCGCGGTCGATCGCGACGGCTCGTTCGTCAACCCGCACCAAATCTTCGCGCTTCTCGTCTGGCACCTCGCCGGCACGCGCAACTTACCCGGCGACATCGCGAAAACTTTTTCGGTCACCAAGCTAATCGACAAACTCGCCGCCAAGTTCGGCCGCACCCTTCACGAAGTGCCGATTGGCTTCAAATACATTTGCGAGCTGATGCTTGAGCAAAACATCTTGATCGGCGGCGAAGAAAGCGGCGGCATAGGGACCAGCCTCTACTTACCCGAGCGTGACGCCACGGTTTGCGCGCTATTTCTTGCCGAGTTGATGGCCTGGCACGGCAAATCGCTCGGCGACATGCTGCGTACGCTCTATGCCGAATTCGGCGAATACCACTTCGGCCGCGTGGATCTCGACGTCACGCCACGTCAGAAACAGAAGGCCGTCGCATACTTCTCCGACAGCACGCTAGCTCGCTTCCTGGACTGGCCCATCGTGCGGCGCGAAAACATGGACGGCATCAAAATCTATCTTGGCGAGACAGGCTGGCTCCTCGTTCGTGCCTCCGGGACGGAGAATCTGCTTCGCGTTTATTGCGAAACATCGAAGGCCGCGACGACGCAGCGCGTTCTGGATGCGGTGGCCAAACTCGTAAGGGCTTTGTAGGCGCAAACATGGAAACGATTAACCTAAAGAATAAATTCAGCTTCTTCTCGGACTACTGGAATCCCCGTATTATCGGCGAGCTAAACGACTCTCACATCAAGGCGGTCAAACTCAAAGGCGAATTCGTCTGGCATCACCACGACAACGAAGATGAACTTTTTCTCGTTACCCACGGCACGCTGCGCATGAAATTCCGTGATCACGAATCCGTGGTTCGCGAAGGCGAATTCATCATCGTTCCGCGCGGCGTCGAGCATTGCCCCGTCGCCGACGAAGAAGTTCATCTCATCCTGATGGAACCGAAATCCACTCTCAACACTGGAAACATTCACAACGAAAGGACCGTGCCCACGCTCGAGCGCATCTGATTCGCGTGCTTGCTCCAGCCATGGCTCAAAATCCAATGGAACATCGCTTCTACACGCTCGACGTTTTCACCACCACCCGCTTCGAAGGCAATCCGCTCGCTGTTTTCACCGACGGCGACAGCCTCTCGGACGATCAAATGCAAGCCATCGCCCGCGAGATGAATCTCGCCGAAAGCGTCTTCGTGCAAAAGCCAACCGACGAACGCGCCTTGGCTCGCCTTCGCATCTTTACCACGCGCGAAGAGTTGAAACTCGCCGGCCATCCCGTCGTCGGCACATGGTTTCTCCTCGCAGAATTGGGCGTCGTTCCCGCCCAGGAAGGCGGCGTGCACGTAATGCAGGAAACCGGCGCGGGCGTGCTCCCCGTCGAGATTCGTTTCAAGGACGGCCGGCCCCAGCGCGTCACCATGACGCAGACGGAAGCAGCATTCCGCCCCGTCAAGTTCAAGAAAGCAGTTCTCGCCAAATCGCTGGGCCTCAGCCCCAAAGATTTCGACCCACATCTCGACCCCGAGTGCGTCTCGACCGGCATCTTCAATCTGATGGTGCCTCTCAGGAACCGCGCCACGCTCGGAAAAATTGCCATGAACATGTTCGAGCTGCGCAAGCTGCTCGGCAAAAACGCCACCATGGCCTACTGCTTCGCGCTGGGCGGCAACAGCAAAGTTTTCTCGCGCGGCATGTTGCCGTGGGAAATCTATGAGGATCCCGCGACGGGCTCCGCTGCCGGCTCGCTCGGCGCGTATCTCGTCAAACACGGCAAACTTGCCGCCGGGCACACCCTGACAATCCTCCAAGGCGAGGAAATGGGCCGCCCAAGCCACATCGAAGTCGAAGTTACTCAGAGCGGCAAGAAATTAGTGCCGCGCGTCAGCGGCGCCGCCGTCAAAGTCTTCGAAGGCACGATTAGCGTTTAATCTGGCACGATTCCCCAGCCGCCGGTGTCTAACCATCAGGAGAATCTGGCATGTTGTCGAGCGTCTCCCGTCTACAACTCCGAGTGCGAAACCGCAGATTGGGCAGTAGACGGTACACGCTGTTTTCCAGCCTCGATCCGTCCGTTTTAGCGCAGTCCATGCTCAGCTGTGTGCTGGTTCTACTGATTGTCGAGATGATGTTTGCGCAGCCCCATCATCAAGGAATACCTTTCGATCGGTATATCTCTCAGAACGCAAAGGCCATGCCGGCTGCGCTTCGTGACGACGCCATCACAGTTCTGCTTGCGCGTGACGGCACCATCTATTTTGGAGGCACAAAGGTTGGAAGTAGGGATTCGTCGGAACAGATTCGGCAGCGATTGCTCGGCGGTGCACAACACAAAGTCTTTCTCGTCGTGGACCAACGTGCCAAGTTTTGGGATGTCTCTGTTCTCTTGGACGATGTACACCGCGCAGGCGTTTGGGACATCGCGTTCCTCACAGAACTTCGGGCTGTCCGCTAATTGTCTTTCAGCGACTTGTGCACCGCGTCGAGAATCCCGTTCACGAACGACCCAGCTTCTTCCGACGAAAATTTCTTGGCCAGCTCGACCGCTTCGTTCAGGATCACTTTCGGTGGCGTATCCGCCGTGCGCAGCTCGTAAATCGCCAGCCGCAAAATTGCCCGGTCAATAACTGCAAGCCGCTCAAGCCGCCAATTCTCCGCCTGCTTCACGATGAGTTCGTCGATGGCCGCCGTATCTTTCACGGCTCCTTCGAACAACTGATTCGCAAATTTGCGCGTCGAATCCGCAGCTTTCGCCGCCCTCCAGAATTTCGCTTCCAGTTTTGCGGGCTCCTGCTCGCTCATGTCCCACTGGAATAGCATCTGCATCGCGAATTCCCGGGATTTTGTGCGCAACGACACGTTATTTGCGCCGCGGCTTTCCGATGCCGGACGGTTTCGCGGACCCGCCGCGCAGTTTGCGCGACAAATGCGCCATTTCAATCGCCGCCAGTCCTGCCTCGAACCCTTTGTTGCCGCCTTCGAGTCCCGCGCGGTCAATCGCCTGCTCCAGCGTGTCGCAAGTCAGCACACAAAATATCACCGGCACCCCGGTGTCCATCTGCGCAAGCTGCAGTCCCCGCGCCGTCTCCGAGCAAACGTAATCGTAGTGCGAAGTTTCTCCGCGAATCACGCACCCAATCGCGATCAACGCGTCATAACGCGCCGTCAAAGCAAGTTTTTTTGACGTCAGCGGCAATTCGAACGACCCCGGCACGCGCACCACATCCACATCTTTTCCCGCCGCCCCCGCGCGCTCCAGCGCATCCACAGCCGCCGCCAGCAGCCTCTCGGTAATAAAACTGTTGAAGCGGCTCATCACAATCCCAAACCGCAATCCCGCTGCGCTCAACCCGCCCTCAATCTTTCCCGTTTGCATCTCTCACCCATGCTCCCTCTTCTCTGACCTCTCCGTGTACTCTGCGAACTCTGTGTTAAGAAAAACTTTTCGCCATAATTCAGATCTTCACCATTGCCCTAGAATTTCATTGCCTTAGGTTTCGCGGATCCGCATAATCATAAAATCCCCGTCCTGCTTTTCTTCCATTCCATCCCGCCAAAACCATGCGCTTCAAAAGCGGCGGCGAAGCAAATCTCTTTTCATGAAACTCCTCGAACATAATCTGCGAAATGTAATACGTCGTATCCAGCCCCACAAAATCCAGCAAAGTCAGCGGCCCCATCGGATGGCCGCATCCGAGCTTCATCGAATTATCGATGTCCTCAATCGACCCAACTCCTTCTTCCAGCGCGCGAATCGCATCCAGCAAATACGGCACCAGCAAACGGTTCACGATAAATCCTGTCGAATCGTGCGCCCGCACCGCCGTTTTTCCTAACTTCGTCCCAAAAGCCACCATCTCTTCGTACACATCCGCATCCGTCGCGATCGTCCGCACCACTTCCACCAATTTCATCACTGGCACTGGATTAAAAAAATGCATTCCCACAAATCGCTGCGGCCGTTTCGTCGCCGCCGAAATTTCCGTGATCGTCAGCGAAGAAGTGTTACTCGCGAAAATGGTCGAAGGCGGGCACAGCCGATCCAGCCCCGAGAAAAGCTCCCTCTTCGCCGGCAACTGCTCGATGATCGCCTCCATAATCAAATCGCAATCCTTCAAATCCTCCAGCGATGTCGTCCCACTCAATCGCCCGCGAATTTCACTCTGCACCGCCGCCGTAATCGTTCCCTTCTCGAAGAGCCGCGCCAAATTTTTTTCAATCCCCTTCAAGCCCTTCTCCACAATCTCCGGCGATACTTCCCGCACCACCGTCACAAATCCCGCCGCCGCGCACACTTGCGCGATCCCCGACCCCATCAACCCACACCCCACAACACCTACTTTTTGAATCGTCATGCTTTGCCTCGTTTGAAATTTGGTTCGGAATCCCCGGATCGACGCATCCGCCCGGCAAAAGCACCTAAAAGTGTATCACCGACGATGCGCTTCCCCGACTCCTAGCGAGAGTATTGCGTTGGATGCTGCGTAAACCAAGAATCGAGCGCACCTATTGGAATTGACGCCTCGCAGGAAAATCAACAATGATCGCGCGTCCATCGCTGAGAGCCCTGACAGAGTGCCGTGCGTTGCTGGGAACGATCGCGACGAGCCCAGGGTGTACAACCTCGGCTGCTCCATCGATGGTCAACTCCAGTTCGCCCTCGATCACTTCGTAGACCTCTTCCTCTGCATGGAAGTGCTCGTGAATCGATGCGCCCTTCTTAAAGTCGTAGTGCGCGAAGGTCATGTTAGCCGAGTGGAAGTAGCGCCCATACCAGCCCGGCAAGCGTTCGGTGACTTTGAGTTTGCTGACGTCGAGAAAGGGCATAACAATCTCGTCGAACTTTGAAACAGGAAATCATCGCGATTAGAGCCGCGACGCTCGCGAAAACGATCAGTCTTAGTTTGACAGCGCTTCCACTATCATGGCAATCCCCTGCCCGCCCCCGATACACGCTGTCGCGAGACCATACCGCAATCCATTCCGCCGCAATTCATTCAAAATCGTAATCAGCAGCCGCGTCCCGCTCGCCGCCAGAGGATGCCCCAGCGCAATCGCTCCGCCATTCACATTTGTTTTGTCTCGATTCAATCCCAGCACTTTCTCCACCGCCAAATACTGTGCCGCAAACGCCTCATTCACCTCGATACGATCCATCTGCTCCAGCGTCAGTCCCGCCAGCTTCAGCGCCTTCTGCGACGAAGGCACCGGCCCAATTCCCATAATGCTCGGATCGACTCCCGCCGTTGCCCAAGCCACAATCCTTCCGATCGGTTTCAACCCGCGCTCTTTCGCCGTCGCTTCGCGCGTCACCACTACCGCCGCCGCCCCATCCACAATCCCGCTCGCGTTTCCCGCCGTAACAATTCCATCTTTCTTGAACGACGGCGGCAATTTCTCCAGCGTTTCCATCGTCGTCTCCGGCCGCCGGTGATCGTCTTCGCTCACCACAATCGTCTTCTTCCCCTGCTTTACTTCCACCGGCACAAGCTCTTCTTTCATTCGGCACGCCTTGTACGCTGCATCCGCCGCTTGCTGGCTGCGCAACGCATACGCATCCGCATCTTTGCGCGTGATCCCATGCTGCTCCGCCAACTTTTCCGCCGTCATCGCCATCGGCAATCCGCAAAAACTGTCCGTCAACCCCACAAACAGCGAATCCTCCAGCGCCCCGCCGCCCAGCCGCAATCCGTTCCTCGCTCCACGAATCACAAATGGCGCCTGCGTCATGTTTTCCATTCCGCCTGCCAGCACCATCGTCGCCTCGCCCAGCAAAAGCCGCTGCGCCGCCTGCGACACCGCCTCAATCCCCGATCCGCAAAGCCGGTTCACCGTCACCGCCGGCGTCTCGACTTTCAACCCTGCCTTCAATCCCACATGCCGCGCCCCATAAATCGCGTCCGCGCTTGTCTGCATCACGTTCCCGAATATCGCGTGATCAAACTCCCCCGGATCAACACCCGACCTCCGTATAGCCTCTTTCGAAGCCACCGCCGCTAAAACAATCGCGCTCACTTCCGAAAACGCCCCCGCATACCGCGCCATCGGCGTCCGCGCCCCCGCCACAATCACCACATCCGTTGGAAACATATTCGCCTCATTCCTCCAGGTTCTTTTCCGGATCCCAGTACTTCCAATCCTCAAGCGGCGACTCAATATCACCAACTATCTCGAACTTCCCCGCCATGAATCCGAATATGTCGTCTTGCTCCGTTTCACGCCGCAAGTCTTCAACGCACCAGGGCGGCGCACCTTTTTGTTCTTTCTCCGTTTCGACGATTGTTTTTTCCTTACGCGCACTGAACCATTCTGCCATGCTGGGCCGTTGCTTGACACCTCCGACTCCCGTGCACTACACTGTAGTGCATGAAGACCGAAGTCTACAGTTGGCGCTTGTCGAGCGACCTCAAGTCCGACCTCGAGCGCGCGGCCCGGCACCGTCGCGTCACGTTATCCTCAATCTTGGAAGAGGCCGCCCGTAAATGGCTTATCGAAAGCGCCGCGAGCCTCTCCGGTGATGAAACTCAAAAAAAACTGCACGCCGCTGCCGAACCTTTTATTGGCACTCTTACCGGCCTTCATACAGCCGACGCACAATCCGTTCGTAAAGTAATCCGGCGTCGCCTCGCGCGTCGCTATGGCCGCTGACGCACTCATCGATTCCGGCGCGATTGTCGCCATGCTGGATAAGACTGACCCTTGGCATCGGCTTTGCCAGGAAGCATTTCGCCAGCTTCACTTGCCATTACTCACCTCTGAAGCAGTCCTAACCGAAGTATTTCATTTCGTTGGTGAAGCCCAATCCAAAATGGAAACCGCTTGGAGATTCGTCCGATCGGGAGCGCTTGTTCTGGGACGAATCGACCACGAAGAATTGCCGCACATCCACGCCTTGATGTCTCGCTACTGGGATCGTCCAATGGACTTCGCCGATGCCGCTCTCGTCCACCTCGCGAAGCGCGAGTCCATCTCCGCCATCCTGACCATCGACCACGCCGACTTTGCCACGTATCGCATCGCAGGCAAACGTTCGTTCAATGTGCTACCAGTCGGCCGCCTTCGCTAGATCAAGCCGCTCCCCTCATCCGCCCATATCTCGTTACCCGCTGAACCGGCCGCACCCGAACTCTTCTACTGAATTCGCGCAGGAAGCTTTGGGGTCGGGTCGTGAATTTGAATTTCTGGCGGAGCGTAGGAGGCGACATCGATGAGATGGTTTAGACAAATCAACTTATAGTGTTGGAGCCGCTCGGTATGTCCACCGGTGTCGCGGGCAAGATGGTGTTGAAAATGCGACTTCATATATTTGCGAAGCAGCGTTCCTTCATAACTCTCATCATCATACAAGCCACATGAGCCCACACACTCCTCAGTGACCAGATAGGCGGCATAGCTGTCCCAAAACAGTTCAAAACTCTTGCAATCCTTCGTGGATTCGATCGGTGAAACCCGCGTCATGATCTCCGCCAGTTCCGGATGGGCTAATAAATCCGTTGCGGGTTCGTTTTGAGTTGCCTCTTGCACAATAATTCGCAAAGAGTTGTCTCTCGGCTCCGAAATCTCTCGGAGATAGAGATATTTGGCTCTGTTCAGGAGATTCAGTTCTGGAATGGAAAACAATCGGTTCTCCTGCGCATCACTGCTGAAAGTACAAGAGGGTCATCCACCGCTGACTTGAACTGGATTCCCACAAACGCATGCTCGGGATTCCCGAACCAGCTCGACTGCGATCCAAAATATTCGAGTCAAACCTTCGGCCTCTCCAACGTGACCACCGTATCCCCGCCCTTTTTCCGCGCTTCTTCACGCTGATTTCCGCGCGATTGATCAAATCCGTCACGATGTCTTCGTTCTCGAATTCCTGCTTCGCCACCGCCTCCACAATCCCCGCACTCAAAGTCACCTGCGTCGAATCCCACGGTGGCCGCACCCGAAGCCGCACGCCGCAGCTTCTCCGCCAAATTTTCCGCGCCCTGTAGCGTCGTATCCGGCAAAATAAACGCCAACGACCAAGAAGAATATTTCACCGCAACATCGTTCTGCCGCACGATCGGCTGCAACGACCGAGCCAGTTGCTCCAAAAATCTTTCCACCGGCGACTCGCCGTGCTGCCGCAAAATGTCCGCGCCGCGATCGATCTGCAAAATCGCCAGCGCCAGCGGCGTTCCCTGCGTGCGCGAACGCTCCGCCTCCGTCAGCAAGCAACTCTGATACGAACTCCGGCTCAGCAGTCCCGTCCGCTCGTCCGACACGCCCATGCGCCGCACCAGCGAACGCAACCGCGTGTGGCTGACGCTCATCAGCATCTGGTCGCCGATCGCCTGCAAAAAATACGCCTCGTTCGGCTTCCACTTGTGCGCTCGGCGTGCCCCACGATCAACATTCCGCCCGCGCTTGCGTCTCTTTGTCGGTGATCATCACGCCGAGCGCGGTCTCGAGTCCCAACTCAACCAGAATCGGTGCATCCGTCGCGTTGACCATCAATCCCCCAACTCATCCGGCTCCGCTTTTTCCATCTGCGCAAGCAACAACACCACCTGCGCTCCCGGCGCCGTCTTCAACCTGTCGCAAAATTCCGCGGCAAGCTCCGGCGGCCGCCCGGCGCGCCAATCACCGCGATACAGCGCGCGCCGACGCAAATAACCCCACTTCGTTCACCGCGGTGTTCAGCATCGCCCGCGAGTCTGCTGCCGGAAAATCTTCTGATTGATTCGGAAATTTTCGAAATCCGCAAGGTGTCCGCCGTGTATAGTCCCGTCCGCGTCGTGGTGTGTCTGGCTGCGCTTGCACGATCGGCGCCGGCGGCGCGAGGTGCTGCGGGCGCCGTTGCAGCGGACTCCGGTTTCGTTTTCGGCGCTCCTTCCGGCCACCAATTCGCCATCTCATAAAATTTCTGCAAGCGTGCGTAGCGCTCTTCTTCACCCGGGAACATCGCCGCGATCTTCTGAAGCCGCTCCATCGCCTTCGCTTGCAGCGAGTACTGAAAAAAATCTCCGTCTGCACGATCAAATCTTCCAGCGCCTGCGCTTTCCGCCCCTCTTCCGGGCGCGGTAGCACTCCGTCACCGCGGTTCCCGCAGCCTGTATTGGACGGCGGAGCCGGCGCCGTGCCCATCCCCTTCCCAGCCTGCACGCGCCCACACGCCTGAAAATCCTTCGTCCGCGCGCCCTCGAAGCTAGCGATCCGCTCCTGATTGCGGTGATCGTACGCGTCGATGTCCAGCAGCTTCTCGAGCGAATCGCACGCCTTCGGAATATCCCCCGCGGTGAAATAAGCGTCGAAAACCGGATACGAGAATTTCGAAGTATTGCGTTTCGCGGTTCAGCTCGTTGTAGACCGGCGCCCAGAACTCCATGATCGGCAGCGAGTCCGCATGTTTCGCACGATGGCGTCCATCTGCACCGCAAACTCATTTTGCTTCTTGTCGGCAAACATCCGCCGCTTGACGTGTGAAGCACATCCACGGCTTTTGTCGTTCCTGCCCGACGCCACGTAGCCATCGACAAGCTCAAACAGCCGCGAAATTCCTTCATTTTTCTCGCGCAAAAGCTTTTCCAGCACTACGCGCGCCCGATCGAGTTCCCCCCGCATCAGCGCGTCGGCATACGTATCGAGAAAAAGTGCGTCCTCTCCGTCGCCGCAAACGGTTCGAGCAGCGCCGCCGCGCGCCGCGTCCCCGTCGATTCACAGTATTGCGTCCGCGTAAAGCAGCGCAACGCTGCGCTCGGGCGGCGCAAGTTTGTGCGCCCGCCAACAGGTTCAGTGCTTCCGCTGTCGCTCCGCTCGCCGATGCGAGCTGCCCCGCGCGCAAAAAAGCGCGCGCTGCCAGCGCGTTCTTTCCATCTTCTCCGCGGCTTCCGCCAGCCTCAGTTGGCGTTGAATATTGTCCGGAGCGAGCTGCGCCGTCCGTTCCCAGCAAAACAGCGCGTCTTCGGCCGCCCCGTGTTCGAAAAATCTCGGCCGCGCGCGAATACTGCTCGATCGCTTCGTCCGGATCGATTCTGTTTTTGTTGCAGGAAAGCATAGCGCGCAATGCGTTCGGGCGGCTGCTGATTCGGACCGGCCGCGAAAACCGGTTGTAGATCGCCAGCGCCTTGATCTCGTCTCGCGGCTCGACCAGCAAATCGAACAACATCCCGTCATAAACGGCCGCGCGGTCTGGCTGATCCATCGCGCATAAGATCCCCCAGCGCCTGAGTCGCTTCCTGATGCTGCGGAGCCTCCTCGAGCACAGCCAGATACGCCTCAATAGCGTCCTCGACACGGTTCTTCTCGAGGAAGCGCTTCGCGCGCTCCAAATGTTGCTGACGTCTGCGGCCATCCGTCCGGGTTGCCTTTGTGTCGTTCTTCGGTTGACTAGAAAATCTGTGCCGGGCTGCACGCAAAGCGAGAGGCGCGCGCCCTCGTTCAACTATATACCGCAAGCACGAAGGCGGGCAAAACTCCTCACCCAAGTTGATGCAGTAAGCAGCACGTCGGCAAGAACGGCCTTTCGGGCAGCGGCAACTGAAGATTCGGCGAACGGGCTGCGTGGCGCTCAGAATTGTGGCAAACTGAACTGTCACACGGCACGGTTTTGCGCAGCCTGGCGTCTTGGCTCCTCGAAGCATGCGGCTCCTGCCGGAAACTGAATAGAATAAAAGCAGTCGCACAGCGGAAGCGACGACCGGATTTCATGGACCCGAAGTTCATTCGCAATTTTTGGATCGTCGCGCACATCGATCACGGCAAGTCCACGCTGGCCGACCGTCTGCTCGAAATGACCGGCGCGCTTTCGCAGCGCGAGATGCCGGAGCAGGTGCTCGATTCGATGGACCTGGAGCGCGAACGCGGCATCACTATAAAAGCGCAGGCCGTTCGCATGCATTAGACCGCAAAGGACGGCAACGAATACCAGCTGAATATAATTGACACGCCCGGTCATGTGGATTTTTCCTACGAAGTGTCGCGCGCGCTTTCCGCGTGCGAAGGCGCTGTGCTCGTCGTTGATGCCAGCCAAGGAGTCGAAGCGCAAACACTCCCAACGCGCAACTCGCTCGGAAATCATCTCACCATTGTGCCGGTCATCAACAAAATTGATTTGCCCGCGCGCGGACCAATCTCGTGAAAGAGCAGATCGAGAACGTGCTGGCGATTCCCGCGGAAGAAGCGCTACTGATCAGTGCAAAAGGTGGGCTCGGCGTCGATGACGTCCTGGAAGCCATCGTGCAGCGTATTCCCCCCCGAAGGGCAACTCGGAAGATCCGCTCCAGGCGCTGATTTCGATTCCTCGTTTACGACATTTATCGCGGCGCCGTCGTTCTCGTGCGCGTGATGCAAGGCCGCGTCAACAAGCGCACAAAAATTCGCTTTGGTCCAACAACGAAGTGCACAACGTCGAGGATTTAGGCGCGCTCACTCCGAAGCCCTTCGCGCTCGAAGAACTGGGCGCTGGCGAGGTCGGCTTTGTTGTCGCCAACATCAAGCGCATCTCGGAATCGCGCATCGGCGACACCATCACCGATGACGCGCGACCCGCTCCCGGTCCGTTGCTAGGCTTTGAAGAGATCAAGTCCATGGTTTTCGCGGGCCTCTACCCGGTGGACTCCAGCGCCTACGAGAATCCCCTGCGTGACGCCATCGACAAGCTCCAGCCTCAATGACGCTTCGCTCGTCCACGAGCCGGAGAATTCCGAGGCTCTGGGCTTCGGTTTCCGCTGCGGCTTCCTCGGCCTGCTCCACTTGGAAATCGTCCAGGAGAGGCTGGAGCGCGAATTCAACATCGACCTCATCACTACCGCGCCCAGCGTGCGCTACCGCATCAAACACGTAAGGCGGGAGAGGTACTGGAGGTTCACACGCCTGCCAAGTTTCCGGGTCGCGGGTGATATTGAGAAGGTCGAGGAACCCATCATCCTCGTGCTCAGATCTTCACGCAGGATGAGTTCCTGGGTGGAATTCTGCCGTTGCTCGAGGAGAAGCGGGGCGCGCAGAAAGGTTTCGAATATCTGTCGCCGTAGCGTGTGATGCTCACGTACGAATTGCCGCTCAACGAAATCGTGCTGGATTTCTACGACCGGTTCAAAAGGGCGTCGCGGGGTTACGCGTCGCTCGATTATCATTGGCGGGATATGCGCCTCCGACCTGGTCAAGGTGGACATCCTGGTCGCCGGCGAGGCCGTTGACGCGCTGCGCTCGTCTGCCATCGAGAGTTCTCTTGGGAACGGGGTCGCGATCTCGTTCTCGCCTGCGCAAACTGATTCCTCGCCAAATGTTTGAAGTGCCCTCCAAGCCTCGATCGGCTCCCGTGTCATCGCCGGGAAAAGGTCTAGGCGATTCGGAAAAATGTGATTGCCAAGTGCTACGGCGGCGACATCTCGCGTAAACGGAAGCTGCTGGAAAAACAAAAGGAAGGCAAAAAACGCATGAAGCGCGTCGGCCGGGTAGATATCCCTCAGGAAGCGTTCCTCGCTGTTCTTAAAGTTGCCTCCTCTTCCGACGACGACTAGCTCCTTGGCCGATAGGTGCTTTCTGGCAAGGCTGATTTTGTTTCCGTTGCCCTCATTATGCGCACGGGGGTAAACTGCCCACATGGAACTTTTGACGGGAAACACACGCCAGTTTGTTGTGAATGAGCGCGGGGAAAAAGTCGCCGTCGTCATCAGTATCGAGGAGTACGAGAAAATCCTCGAAGAGCTGGAAGACCTGGAAGACATTCGCGCGTACGATGAAGCGAAAGCTTCCGGCGATGTCGCCGTACCTCTTGAGCAAGCTCTCGCGGAAAACCGTCGCAATCGAAAGTGAACTTCACGGTCCTCATTCTCCTTGGGGCTCAAAAAGAGCACAACTCCATTTCTTCGCCATCCTACGAATTGATTGAGGAGCACTTTTTGGCGCTGCGAAACAATCCTCGACCGCCTGGCTGCAAGAAACTCAAAGGCCGGGATGGTTGGAGGGTCAGGGCGGGAAACTACCGGATCATCTACGACATCGATGACGCCCGCCGCATCGTAACGGTCGTGACGATTTGTCACCGCAAGGATGTTTACCGATAGAGGTATCAAAAATCCTTCTTTTTCACTTCCGCAGACAAACGGCCGCGATGGAGTTGGATGGAGACCGCGTCGCCGATTTGGACTTGGGCGGCGTCGCGGAGGAGGGTGCCGGAGGCATCGGTGGCGATGGCGTAGCCGCGGTCTAGGACTTTTGCCGCGGGCTGCGTTCGTTGAGTTGCAGGCGGAGGCGCTCGAAGCGTTCGCGTTTGGCGCGCAAGAGGCGTTCGCTGCGGACACCAAGTACGGCCGCGGCGGCTTTCGAGGCGCAGGCGGAAGGCCGCGGGGAGGTGCGTGCGGGAGATCAAAGGGGCCCGATGCGGACGTGCTGCGGTGGTGAAACGCTTGGGGGATTGTTCGAGGCGGGCGCGGAGGCCTTGCGCGAGGGCGAGGTCATTTCGTCGGCGCGCTGGCGCTGCTGGCGGAGGAGGTCGAGCGGGCGGCGAAAGCCGCGGCGCCCGGCTAGTTCGTGAGATTGGCGGAGACGGGATTCGAGCAGGCGGATGGGCGCGATTAGGCTGGCGATAGTTTCGCGCAGGTCGGCGATATGCTTATCGAATTCACGGCGCGTGCGGACCACGAGTTCGGCGGCGGCGGAAGGCGTGGAGGCGCGCAGATCGGCGACGAAATCGGCGATGGTGAAATCGGTTTCGTGTCCCACGGCGGAGATGACGGGAATGGCGGAGGCGGCGATGGCGCGGGCCACAATTTCTTCGTTGAAGGCCCAGAGATCTTCCAGGGAGCCACCGCCGCGCGCGAGGATCAGCACGTCGGCCAGTTTTTCCGATTAAAATATCTTATGGCTTCGGCGATTTCGGCGGCGGCGCCTTCGCCCTGCACGCGCACGGGATAGGGTCAAGTGCAGATTGGTGAAGCGGCGGCGCAGGATGCGCACGATGTCGCGCACGGCGGCGCCACGGGGCGAGGTGACCAGGCCGATGCGCGCGGAAGCATGGGCAGCGGCTTTTTGCGCTCGGGGTCGAAGAGGCCGTCGGCTCCAGGCGTTTTTTCAGTTGCTCGAAGGCAGTTGCAGCGCGCCCAGGCCGACCGGCTCGACGTGCTCGACATAGATCTGATATTCGCCGCGCGCCTCATAGACGCTGATGGAGCCGCGCACGGTGACGTGCAGGCCGTCTTCGGGGCGGAATTCAGGCGCGCTGCTGTGCGGAAGCAGACGCAGCGAATCTGGGCGCGTCATCCTTCAGCGTGAAATAGAGATGGCCGGACTGGGCGCGCGGCAATTGGAGATTTCGCCCTCGACGCAGATGTCGGTAAATTCTCGCCGAGGAGATCGCGGATGCGCGCGGTGAGATCGCTGACGGTGAGGGGCAGGACGGTGGGCTGGAGGTTGAAGGTGAGCTGGCTCATGGGTGGTGGATGGAGACGAGTGAGGAGTGGCAAGTGGGTCGTGGCTGAAGACTGGTGGGGGGCGATGCTGAATTTAGGCTCGGGCCAGAATCGGAGATGTCTGGGTAGGCAACATGGGCACTCCCCCCGGACTTCCGTAAACACCTCATATTAAAGACTTCGAATGCCTTTAGATTGAGGCGAGTTATTACAAGTGTTGACGGTGCAGGAGAGGGCCACCTCCTAGGCGATGAAGACTGACAAGAACTCGGGGGAAAATCGAACGGCCAATCGATCGCTAGCAGGCCAACTCTCAAGGGAAAAAGCAAGGAGGGCTGAACGCAGAGGCCCAGAGTACGCAGAGGAAGAGTGGACATGGTGATCGGCTCGTTTCTCCTCCCGCACCAAAACAAACGCAATTATATCACATCGGTACTCTTTGTCAAGTAATTACTTGTAGGTGGTTTGTTTCTGAGATGTGCGAAATTTCGAATCGGTCGGGGCATCCTGGTGACCGGCAATGGACGGTGGGCCGCGCAAGGGCGGTCCCTAGGGCCATCACGGACGCGGGGAGGCGCGCTAAGGTTTCGCGGGCGCTGCGGCTGGTGCAGATGTGGGCGCGGGAGTGGTGCTGAAATTTACCTTTGGGGCTTGGCGGGCGCCGGGTTCGGTTTTGAATAGGCGTCGTTGGGGTGAAGCCGCCGAAGCTGGCGACGAGGCTGTTGGGAAAGAGCGAGATGTAGGTGTTGTAGTCCTGGACGGCCTCGTTGTAGCGGCGGTCGACGGCGATGCGGTTTTCCGTGCCGGCGAGCTCGTCCTGGAGGCGGAGGAAATTTTGGTTGGATTTGAGCTGGGGATAATTTTCGGTGAGCACGAGGACTTTTGCGAGAGAGGCATCGAGCTGGTTGTTGGCGGCGATTTTTTCGGCGGGAGTGGTGGCGTTCAAGTAGCCCTGGCGAGCTTCGGCATATCGTCGAAGACTTCGGTTTCATGCGCGGCAAAACCTTTGACGGTTTCGACGAGATTGGGGATGAGATCGGCGCGGCGCTGGAGGACGACGTCGACTTGGGCCCAGGCGGCATTGGGCTCCGCGCTTGATGGCCATTTGATTTCGCCGGGAGATGAACGAGCCGCCGAGAATCAAGGCGATAATGAGCAGAACCGCGAGAATAACCAGCGCCACTTTCATTGAGCTTGCCTCCGTAAAATATTAGGAACCGGCTTTGCCGGCTCGCTGCCACTCGTGCTTGGGAACCTGTTTGTCTAGAGCGGAAATTACCACACTTAAGGCGTTTAGGTATTCCCCGTAAAGGCGCACGATGTCATGGGCGTGGTTGTCTCGGAGATGAAACGCGGAGGCAAAGGCTTCGAGTTTGCCCGGTGAGCGCGGCGACTTCGGCGAAGACTTCGCCGGCAGCGGCAGGCGGCTTTCCCCAAAAACGAGCAAAGTGTGGCGTAGAAGTGCCAGGGCACTGGAGGAAGATTTTGCGGCGGCGACGCGCAACCGGCCTCTTTGGCCGGTGAGGAGGAAGTGGTGGCGGAGTCTGAGGAGCAGAGTGCGCAGATCGTGCTCGACTTGGAGCGATGAAGATTCATCGGAACAGAGATATTTTCTACAACGTCGGGGCCATGGAGAACGCGGCGGCTTTGCTGCATATCGAGCAGCTCGATGGAAAAACGTCGGCGGAAGCGCGCAGCTCTTCGGCTGTGAAAAAGAGCGGGGCAGGTTCGTGCTGCTCCTTGGTCCACCAGTGAACGACGGGGGCGACGCGCGTCAGCTCACGGGCGGCGAGGGAGCG
The DNA here is from genome assembly GCA_963767755.1 of uncultured Acidobacteriota bacterium. GTDB lineage: Bacteria > Acidobacteriota > Terriglobia > Acidiferrales > UBA7541 > Acidiferrum. The sequence goes on from CAVYFO010000042.1 coordinate 102,572, forward strand.
CAGGACGCAGAGGACGTTCAGATCGAGTGGCCTTCTTTGAAATCTCCGCGAGCGGCGGAGCCGTAGAGAATCAAGGATTCAAGATTTTCTCCGGCAAATTCTTTCATCCGGGATACGAGATCGGTCAGCTTCGCTTCTGTCGACAGCATTTTGCTACCGCTCCTTTTGCTACGGCCGCTGTTCACGCCCACGAACATTAATCGCTGCGCGCGCATGGACGATACGTGAAAAAACCGGGCAGCTTCCTAACTTCGGTTGAGCATTCTCGGCGCTGTGATGCACAGAAAGGCGGAGCAGGGCACCCGCACTCCAAATCAGGATCGCGGCAAAGCCAGCGTTTACCAACTGCCGCTGGCGCCTCCACCACCGCTGCTCCCACCGCCAAAACCACCAATCCGCCCCCTCCACCACCAGCGCCCCAACCGCCGGAGCTTCCGCCGAAACCTCCGCCCCCACCCAACATGCCACCGATCATCGGGCCAATCCACCAGCCGCCTCCGCCGCGCGGGCCGCCGCGACGACCGGTCGCGCCTCTGAAGATGGCGCGCAGGATATGAAAGACGACGAAAATCAGGAGGAAAATCGGCCAGATCGGAAACGAGGGGGAGCCTTGATCGCGCGGCTGCACTGGCTGAGCGGGCTGCGGGGCGGTGAGTGTAACACCCTTGTCAGCGGCGATGTAGTTGGCGAGCTGCCAGGCGCCGGTTTCAATGCCAGCGCTGTAATTTCCCTGGCGGAAAAACGGGACCATGGCGCGGCCGGCGTCGCCAGCGCGAGCGTCGTTGATGACGGGCTCGAGGCCGTAGCCGACTTCGGCGCGATATTTGTGTTCGAGAAGGGCGACGAGAAGAAGAACGCCGCGACTGTCTTTTTTTCCGCCCACGCCGAGCTGCTGGAAAGCCGTGGCAATCGATCAACATCTCGCCCTCGAGGGAGCGCAGGGTCGCGATGGATTTGGCGCCGGTTTTTTGTTGGACCTCGGCGCAGAGAGCTTCGAGGCGGGCGGTGGCGGTGGGAGTAATGACGTGGGCGAGATCGGTGACGTAGGCGGTGGGGTGGATGTCCTTGATTTTTTCGGCGGAAACGGAGAGCGCCAGCGCAGAGAAAAGAAAAACGAAAACAAATTGCCGCGTGAAAAAGCGCGTTGGCCGAAAAAAAGGAGTGAGCGGGGCCATGGGCATGCAAGAACGACTATAGGAGGTGCGTGGAATCCTGTAAAGAGAGGCGGGAAGCGTGGGCGGCAGGGCTGAGTTTCGCGCGCTTCACGGTTGTGTCGGCTTCAAGGCTTTGTTGCGAATTCACGGGGAAGAGGAATCGGGGCGCTCTTCGTCCCAAAGAATGTTCACGACCCACCAGCGTGAGCCGTCGTTGACGAGTTGGATGCTATTGATGCCAAAGCGAAAGGGGCATCGGCGAGGGCGTGGCGGGATTCGTAACTGCTGAAAACCTGGGCGACGTTGCCGAAGATTTGGATGCGATTGACGACGGGTTTTTCGAAGAAACCGTTCTTCAGGAAATAGAGGCGCCGCCGAGACGGACGTAGTCTTCGACGCTGTTGGGGCGGACGTGAACTGCGCCGTCGGGAGCTTTTTGGGCGAAGTGAGGCGGGCGTTGGGCATGAAGAGCGAGCGGAAACGGTTCCAATCGCGTTCGCCGGCGGGGCCGGAAATGACGTCGTAGAGAGCGGCGAGGATGCTGTCGACGGATTTGACGTCGACGGGATTGGCTGGGGGAACGCCCGCGAAAGGATTGGGAGCGAGTTGCGGCGGAGAGACGTGTCCCTGGGCGGAGACTTTATCGGTGGAGGACTGGGCGGACGCCGGGCTTGCGGCGGCGAAAATGACTGTTAGGGCGAGAAGCGCTAGTTTCACGGATATCTCTCCACGGTGATTTGGCGGCGCGTGTTGCGGTGCTGGGTTTTTGGACGCGGGAACTATATATCAGGAGAGCTGTACGCGTGGAAAAATTTGGCGACGCGGCGGGTGGTGCTATCTGCGGAAATGGGAGAAAAGCCAGAAGAGGAGAGAAAGGGCAAGGCTGAGAACGAGACAGGTGACGACGGGGAAATAGAAGGTGGTGTGTTCGCCGCGGTGGATGATGTCGCCGGGGAGACGGCCGAGGCGGAAGGGGAGTTTGCCGCCGAAATAGAGAAGAGCGCCAAGGAGGACGAGTAAGGCGCCGAGAAAGAAGAGAGTGCGGCCGAGTTCTCGGAGCGGGTCCATAGGCTGAGTTTAGAGGAACCTTGGGAGGTAAAGGAAGTAGATGGGGTAAAGGAAGTAAAGGAAGTAATGGAGCTGGCTGCGCCGGATCGTTGGCGCGAGCGTGCCGCCGAAATGGTGCTACGGGATTGATGGGAGTTTAACGGATAGCGCGCGCTGGCAGCCGGCGCGGAATTGAACTTCATTTCAGCAACCGCTGGATGGTGCGGGCTGCTCGGCCGCTGAACCAGATTTTGAGCGGCGGATGCGCCCCCGGAATATGCTTGTCTAATATTTACCTATAATGTAATCTATGAATCTATTATCCTACAGTGAATTTAGAAGGCCCTCGCGCTTTCAAATTCTCACGGTAGAGATTTTTGCGGAGGTATCGCATGATAGGCACCCAACGCCTTCTGGCAATTGTCATGGCATTTTTTCTGACGGGTACTCCGGGGGGCGGCGTTCCGAATGCGCTTGGAGTCATCGTGCAGGCAGAGCACGCAAGCTTGGGCTCTCACTCTGCTTCGGAAGGAACTACGATCTTCGACGGAGACCGGCTGTCGACCGGCGACGGCGGGTCGTTGCGGATGGTTCTTGGCGAAGCGATGCTGTATTTGGGGGAGCGCAGCAGCGTGATCGTTCACAACGACGCGAGCGGCTCGGCCAAGCAGTTCCAGGCGGAGCTGGTGTCAGGGGCCGTGGTGCTCTCAGCGACGGCCGCGGAGATTGGGCAAATCGTCGCGAGTTCGGCTCGCGTTCGTCCGGTTGCGGAAGCGCGGAGCGTCGTGCAGGTGCGGCTGGTTGCGGCAAATGAGTTGATCGTATTTGCGCAGCGCGGGCCGGCCGAGATTTGTTATCGCGGCGAGTGCGAAACGATACCGGAAGGAAAGTCGTATCGGGTGATGCTGAATGCTACCGATGATAGCGCGTCAGGAACGCCTGGGGCGATGAGTTCAGGGAAGGCGGGCAAAGTGTTCGTGTTGATCGCAATTGGCGCGGCGGCTGCGGCGGTTATTGGCGCGAGATGGGGAGAGGCGGGCAGAAAGGCGTAGAAAGTCCAGATCACCCTTAGCGGGGATGCGGATAGACAGAATGATTGGCAAGCTCGGCGAAGCGATGCTGCCTCGGCGACTGCAGCAAGGTTATGCGTGCACCGCCTAAGAGAACAGACTCAGAGCACAAACTCAGAGCGCAAACTCAGAGCACAGACTGAAGTCTGTGCCACTCAAATGAGTTCGAAGCCGGAGAAGAAAAAGGCGATTTCGAAGGCGGCGGTTTCGGGAGCGTCGGAGCCGTGAGTGCGATTGTTGCCTATGCTGGTGCCGAGGTCATGGCGAATGGTGCCGGGGGCGGCTTTTTTGGGATCTGTGGCACCCATGGTGTCGCGCCATTTTAGGATGGCGCCTTCGGCTTCGAGGACCAGGACGAAAACCTTGCCGGAACACATGAATTCGCAGAGTTCGCCGAAAAAGGGGCGGGCTTTGTGAACGGCGTAAAAACCGGCGGCCTCGCCGTTCGTGAGGATCATGGATTTGATGCTGACGATGCGGAAGCCGGCTTTGTGAATGCGGGCGAGAATTTCGCCCTGCTGACCGGCGGCGACTGCGTCGGGCTTGATGATTGCGAGAGTGCGTTCGAGTGACAAGTTGATCTCCTAATGCCCCCTTTCGGGGGAGTGACGAATGACGTAATGACGTAAAGACGTAATGAAGTAAAGAAAAAAACCTACTTCGCAAAATTCTGCCAGTGTTTCCAGAGGCTCTTCAGCATCGCCCCAACAACATTGAAACGATTCTCAAGAGCGTCACAATCGGCGGCGCTCAGGTAACCTTCATCGCGACTCATTTCGAGCCAAAACTTGCATTCGTCGCAAGAACCTATAGCCACCGCCAGGAAGCGCTTGAATTCGGCTGCTGACGAGCGCTTCGCCCAACCCTCGACGATGTTGGCTGGTACTGATCGAGCTGCCCGGCGCAACTGCTTCACCAGCTCAAATTGCTCAGGTCCGGGAAATCTCCTCGCTGCCTGAGGGACATCGAGAGCTAGTTTGTAGGATTGCCGAAAAACGTTTAGGTCCTTGTAGGTCTTGATCGGCATGCTAGCGCTCCCGACCAAGACGTTTTATTATTATTTCGTTACTTCTTTACTTCATTATTTAGACCTACTTCAAGGCGGCGGCGATGGTTGAGCCGAGGTCCGCGGGAGTTTCTACGGTGCGGATGCCGGCGGCGGCCATCGCGGCATATTTGTCTTTGGCGGTGCCTTGGCCGCCGCTGATGATGGCGCCGGCGTGGCCCATGCGGCGTCCTGGCGGCGCGGTTTGGCCGGCGATGAAGCCGACGACCGGTTTTTTTACGTTGGCTGCAATCCATTTCGCGGCGGTTTCTTCGGCGTTGCCGCCGATTTCGCCGATCAGGATGATGGCGTGCGTGTCGGGATCGTCGTTGAAGAGCTTCATGGCGTCGAGAAAGGATGTGCCGATGATGGGATCGCCGCCGATGCCGATGCAGGTGGATTGGCCGATGCCAAGACGGGTGAGTTGATCGACGGCTTCGTAAGTGAGCGTGCCGCTGCGGCTGACGACGCCCACGTTGCCTTGTTTATGGATGCGGCCGGGCATGATGCCGATTTTGCATTTGCCTGGGGAAATGACTCCGGGGCAATTGGGGCCGATGAGGCGCGTTTTCGTGAAATCCACTGTGGCGGAGGCGCGCACCATGTCGATGACGGGAATTCCCTCGGTGATGCAGACGATCAGCGGGATTTCAGCGTCGGCGGCTTCGAGAATGGCGTCGGCGGCGTAAGGCGGAGGGACAAAAATCACCGAAGCGTTGGCGCCGGTTCCCTTCACAGCTTCTTGAACGGTGTCGAAGACCGGGCGTTCAAGATGCTTTGTTCCACCTTTGCCGGGAGTCACGCCACCGACGACATTCGTGCCGTATTCGATCATTTGCTGCGCGTGAAAAGTGCCTTCGCGGCCGGTGAAACCCTGCACGATTAAGCGCGTTTGTTCATTAACGAGAACACTCATCGCGCACCTCCCGCGAGAGCGACGACCTTTTGCGCGCCGTCTTTCATGCCGTTGGCGATGGTGAAATTCAGGCCGCTATCGCGCAGGATTTGCTGGCCGAGTTCGACGTTGGTGCCTTCCATGCGGACGACGACCGGTACTTTTACTTGAAGATCCTTGGCGGCGGCGACGACGCCGGTGGCGAGAACATCGCAGCGCAGAATTCCGCCGAAAATATTGATGAAGACGGCTTTGACGCCGGGATCGCCAATCAATATGCGGAAAGCGTTTTTGACTTGATCCGCGGAGGCGCCGCCGCCGACATCGAGGAAGTTGGCGGGCGAGCCGCCAGCGTATTTGATGATGTCCATGGTGGCCATGGCGAGGCCGGCGCCATTGACCATGCAGGCGACGGTGCCGTCGAGCTTGATGTAGTTCAGGCCGTACTTGGAGGCTTCGACTTCGAGAGGATCTTCCTCGTCGAGGTCGCGCAACTCGCGGAGCTCTTTGTGGCGGAAGAGGCCGTTATCATCGAAAGTCATTTTGGCGTCGAGCGCGACGAGGCGGCCGTCGCCGGTGACGACAGCAGGATTGATCTCTAGCATAGAGGAATCGGTATCCACAAAAGCGCGATGCAAGGCTTGCAGAAACGGCGCGGCTTTCGTCGCGACATCACCAGAAAGCCCGAGGCCGAAAACGATCTTGCGCGCCTGATAGGCTTGCAGACCCGCGGCAGGATGAATGGTTTCGCGCATGATGGCTTGGGGATTGGTCTTGGCGACTTCTTCGATGTCCATGCCGCCGGAGGCGCTGGCCATGAAAACAACTTTGCCGACACTGCGGTCGACGAGAATGCTGAGATAGAGTTCGCGTTTGATGTCGAGGCCTTCTTCGATGAGAACGCGCTTGACGGTGCGGCCGCCGGGGCCGGTTTGCGCGGTGACAAGATTCACGCCGAGCATGTGAGAAGCGATGTCCGCAGCCTCATCGGGAGAGTGAGCGAGCTTGACGCCGCCGGCTTTGCCGCGGCCGCCGGCGTGAATTTGCGCTTTCACAACGACCACGCTGGATCTGAGCCGCGCCGCGCCTTCGCGGGCTTCCTCCTTCGAGAAAGCCACTTCGCCGCGGGGAGTGGTGACACCGTAGCGCGCAAGAATGGCCTTCGCCTGATACTCATGAATCTTCATCGGGGTTCCGTAGTGTTAGAATTTTCAGGTCGTCGCAAACATAAGAGTGTACTCGGAAAGACTAAAACGGGGCAAGGTTGCGGCTGAATTTGTGGTTGCAATGCGGCCGAATTGAGATGGCGAAATCACTGATTCATAGGGCGGAAGCGGGGCACGTCTTCTCGCGGGGAGAAGCGGAAGCGGTGATGGAAGAGCTGCTCGGCGGGCAGCTTGGAGACGCAGGATATTGTGCGGTTGCTCACAGCGATGAATGCGCGGCCGGTGCGGGTGCGGGAGCTCGCGGGATTCGCAAGCGTCATGCGGCGTCATGCGGCGCGTGTGTTTGCGAACGGTGAGGCGCCCCCCGATCATCTCGTCGACACCTGCGGAACCGGCGGTAAGGGATTTGCGACTTTCAATATTTCCACGGCGGCGGCCTTTGTCGCGGCGGCCGCGGGGGCGCGGGTGGCGAAGCATGGCAACCGCGCGTCGCATTCGGGAAGCGGCTCAGCGGACGTGATGGAAGCGCTAGGTGTGCGGATCGATTTGCCGGTCGAACATTTCGGCAAAGCGATTCGCGAAATTGGGATCGGATTTTTCTTTGCGAGGGCGGCACATGCAGCGGCGCGGCATGCGGCTCCGGCGCGGAAACAGATCGGAGTGCGGACAGTTTTCAATCTGCTCGGCCCACTAACGAATCCCGCCGGTGCGCGGGCTCAGGTGCTTGGCGTTCCATCGGCGGAATTGATTGATTTGGTGGCGGAGACGCTTGCGAACTTGGCGTCGAGCATGCGTTCGTGGTGCACGGAGCGGGCGGACTGGATGAGATTTCGCTCGCGGGAGAGACGCTGGTGTGCGAAGTAAGAGACGGACGGGTGCGGCGGTTCACGGTCACGCCGCAAGATTTCGGAGTATCGCGTGCGCCGATCGAAGCGGTGCGCGGCGGAACGCCGCTCGGAAAATGCAGCGACGTGCGCGAAATTTTCCGCGGCAAAGCGGCCCACAACGCGATATCGTCGTCAGCGAACGCGAGCAGCGGCGTTGGTTGCGGCAGAAATTGCGCCGAGTTTTCTCGAGGGTGCGCGAGTTGCCGGCGCTGCCCTAAGTTCGGGCGCGGCCGAAGAAAAATTGGAAGCGCTCGTGGAATTCACTCAGAAGCGGCGAGTAGGCGTCCCCGAATGGAAAGTTTTTCCTAGAACACAACTCAGGGACGGTCGGGGCTTTCAAAGCCCTTGAGATGGGAGGTAAATGGCGATTCCGGTGATAACCGCGGCGGCGGCAAGCAAGAAGCGGCTCTGGCCGCCCGCAACGCAGGCGGCTGGAACTGAGCAGCGCCGCAAGCGTCAAGGCGGGTCAACGCGATAGGATTTTCCTTCTTCGAGAATTTTGGTTTCCTTGCCTGCGGTGACTTCGAGAGACTGCGTCCGTGCGGTTACCAGCACATCGCATTTTTCTATCGTTACTTCGCCAATGGTGAGCACTGGAGCGTGCGGCCGCACGCGTACATCGTCGGCTCGAATCTCAACTCCTTCACCGGTTTCCGCGCGAAACGTTACAGTGCCGCGCTGAAGCGTGGGGGTGAGGATCGAATTCTCATGGTTCATCCACAGCAGGCTATCTTCCGGCAAAGCAAGTTGCACCTGCGCGGAGCGCAGCTCAGGGCGCCTTTGTCTTGAGTCTCAAGACGGTCGCCGTCGTAAATTGTGGTGCCGGCGCTGGCATCGGTGGTATTCAAACGCGCGCTGGTGGATTGCAGGACGACGCCAGCCGGCGACGGTTTGCGCGTTCAGTACGGCGGCGGACAGCAGACACGAGAAGACTGCAGACCGGATGCGACGGCCCATACACGTGCAAAACCTCCGAGGGAAAGCGAATCTTAAGTTTTCGCGATAGAGACGCCGGGCGCACTGGTACTTTGCCGAATACGCTGTTACCGGATTCCGCACAGAGGGAAGGGGGCCTGTCCGAAAGGACGGCTGTCCGTTGGGACAGGTAAAATGGGAAGATGCCACGGCAGATTGATGCGAAGCTAGGAGGCAGAAAATTCGCGGGCAAAGAGCAAAACGCTAAGGAAAGTTCGAGGAGAAGACTCTTGAGGGTTCTAGCAACCGTCTGTTTGCTGCCCTTCCGATCTTTCCGGCGATGGGGCAGGGGCAAAAGCCCGTAGCCATTCCGGCGGCCCAGGTCGTCCGAGAAGTGCGCGACTACCGGATGGACAATGAAGATCGCATCGTGCGGGAACTGACGGAGTTTCTTTCCATCCCAAATGTGGCGAGCGATACGCCAAATATCCAGAAAAATGCGGCGCATCTCGTCGAGATGCTAGAAGCACGGGGAATTGAAACGCATCTTCTGACCATCGAGGGACGTGGTCCGGTGGTTTTTGGAAAACTCCTCAGCCCTACGGCCACGCACACCGTTATTTTCTACGCGCATTACGATGGCCAGCCCGTCGATCCCGCCGCATGGACGGACGGCACGCCGTTCACGCCTGTCTTGCGGACCGATTCGATTGAAGCCGGGGGGAAACGCATTCCCTTTCCGGAAAATGAAGCGGGCCAGCCGGCGGATTTACAAAGACGACTGGCGGATATATGCGCGATCCGCTTCCGACGACAAATCGCCGATCGTGGCGTTACTGGCCGCGCTGGACGCGCTGCGCGCGAAAGAGATTCCGCTAAATGTGAATTTGAAGGTGATATTTGAAGGCGAGGAAGAGGCCGGCTCGACACATCTGGCGCAGGCTTTGGAGCTGCACAAAAATCTGCTGGGAGCGGACCTGCTGATCACGGCCGACGGACCAGTGCATCAATCGGGGCGTCCGCTCGTTTTCTTTGGGAATCGTGGTGACATCGGGCTGGACGTTACGGTGTATGGAGCGGTGCGCGCGCTGCACAGCGGACATTACGGAAATTGGGCGCCGAATCCGGCGATGGAACTTTCGCGTTTGCTGGCGTCGATGAAAGATGCGAATGGGCGCGTGCTGATCGACGGTTATTACGATGACGTGGTGCCGTTGAGCGATCTCGAAAAAAAAGCGCTCGCTGCGATGCCGGCGAATGACGCGGACCTCGAGCGCGAGTTGGGCATCGCGAAACCAGAGGGCGGCGGCAAGAAGTTGGTTGAGTTGCTCCAGGAGCCTTCCCTGAATATCCGCGGGCTGCTGAGCGCGTACGTCGGCGAGCATGCGCAAAACGTCGTGCCGGAAAAAGCCGAGGCTTCGCTCGAGGCGAGGCTCGTGAAGGGCGAAGATCCGCAGAAGAAATTCCGAGCAGATCGTCGCGTTCATCAGAAAGCAAGGATATTACGTGATTGACCGCGAGCCGACGATGGAGGAGCGGCGTGCACATGCGTTGATCGCCAAAGTGATCGACGAGGGCGGCTATCGTGCTTCGCGCACGGCGATGGATTTGCCGGTGTCGAAGGCGCTGATCAAAGTGGTGCAGGATGCGACGGGCGGCGACACGGTGATTGCGCCGACGCTGGGCGGGAGCGTGCCCATGTATATTTTTGAGGATTTGGGTTTGCCGTGGATCGGCGTGCCGATCGTGAATTACGACAATCACCAGCATAGCTCGGATGAAAATTTGCGGCTGGAGAATTTGTGGCGCGGAATGGAGATTTACGCGGCGATCTTGGCGGATTTGAATTCGTGACGGAACGAAAAAGATTTTACAGAGAGACCACAGACAACGCAGAGTTCACAGAGAGAGAAAGTTCTGAAGCAGCTGTTTGCCGGAAGTCGTTAGGACGGACTCGGGGTGGAACTGGACGCCTTCGATTTTGTACCGGCGGTGACGAAGGCCCATGATGATGCCATCGTCGGTTTCGGCAGTGATGGCAAGCTCGCGCGGAAGTGACTTTCGCTCGACGATGAGCGAATGGTAGCGCGTGGCCATGAAGGGCTCGGGAAGTTTGCGGAAGACGCCCTTGTTGTCGTGATGGATTTCGCTGGTTTTGCCGTGAAAGAGCTTTGGTGCGCGGACAATTTTGCCGCCAAACGCCGCGCCGATGGCTTGATGGCCGAGGCAGACCCCTAAAATCGGGAATTTGCCAGCAAGCTTTTCAATTAGCTCAACCGAAATGCCGGCTTCTTGCGGCGTGCAAGGCCCCGGCGAAATGACGATTTTCTCCGGTTTGCGCCTGGCGATTTCCTCGACGGAAATTTTGTCGTTGCGATGGACTTCTACCTGGCAACCCAGCTCGCCGAGATACTGGGCGAGGTTGTAAGTGAACGAGTCGTAGTTGTCGAGCAGCAGGATCACTTTTTTGCACGCCTTCGCGGGACTGTTTTCGGTTTCCGCTCGGTCCCACTTCGATGCGCAGCTTCGAGAGCGGTAAGCAAGGCTTTCGACTTGTTCTCCGACTCCTGGTATTCGGCCTCGGGCTTGGAGTCAGCGACAATCCCGCTACCGGCTTGCACGTGGGCCACACCATTTTTGATGACCATGGTGCGCAGCGCGATGCATGAATCGAGATTGCCCGCGAAATCCAAGTATAAGACGCCGCCGGAATAAATGCCGCGTCGGGTGCGCTCGAGCTCCTCGATAATTTCCATGGCGCGAACTTTCGGAGCGCCGGAGACGGTTCCCGCGGGGAAGCAGGCCATCAGCGCGTCAAAGCAATCGACGTCCTCGCGCAGGCGGCCACGCAAGCTCGAGACAAGATGCATTACGTGCGAATAGCGCTCGACCGTCATCAGCTTTTCGGGCTTGACGGTGCCGTATTCGCAGACGCGGCCGAGATCGTTGCGGCCCAGATCGACAAGCATAATGTGCTCGGCGCGCTCTTTTTCGCTGGCGAGCATTTCCTTTTCAAGGCGCTGATCTTCCGCTTCATCCTTGCCGCGCCAGCGTGTCCCGGCAATCGGACGGTAAAAAACATCGCGGCCCTGGACTTTGACGAGCATTTCCGGCGAGCTGCCAACGACGGTGACGTCGTTCATCTGCAAATAGAAAAGATAGGGAGAAGGGTTGAGCGCGCGCAGTTCGCGATAGACCTGGAATGGCTCGGCCTGCGTCTTGGCGGAGAATCTCTGGCTGATCACCACCTGAAAAATATCGCCGGCGCGGATGTAGTTTTTCGCCTTACGAACCGCCGCAAGGAATTCCTCGCGGCGAAAATTGGAAGTTACGCGGAGCGGCGCGGAGCGCTTCTTGTCTTCTTTTTTTGGCTGTTCGTTGGGAGCGGGTTGTTCTAGTAATTCGCGCGTTCGGCGAATCTCGCGAACGGCAGCGTTATATTTTGAGCGGAGGGTGCCTTCGCCATCGGTGTGAACGTTGCGGACGATCCAGAGCCGGTGCTGGAGGTGATCGAACGCGATGATGCCGTGATAGAACATCAGCAGCGCGTCGTAGAGACCGATTTCGTCGCGGAGGTGCTTCGGCAGCCGTTCGATCAGACGAACCATGTCATAAGAAAAATAGCCGATCGCTCCCGCAACAAGCGGGGGCAGCCCCGGTAATCGGACGGGGCGGAAGCGATCCATGCGAGCGCGAAGAAACGTGACGGGATCGCGCTCTTCCCACAATATGCGATTGGAGCTTTCGAGAACGCACGCGCCGCCCGCATAACGAAAAACTTCTTCGGGATTCGCGCCGGCAAACGTATAGCGCGCGATTTTTTCGCCGCCTTCGACGCTTTCGAGCAAGAAGGAATAGCGGGCGCCTTGCGCAATGCGCAGATAGGCGCTTACGGGCGTGAGCAGGTCGGCGGGAAAAACGTCGTAAACCGGGATGAGGTTACCCTGTTTGGCGAGGCGCTGGAATTCGCGGAAGCTGGGCTGGATCATGGGCTCAATTCGCGGCTACAGTATATTTTCCGAGGACGGCATTATCGCATTTCTGGATTAACTGTGCTGGCGGGAGTTTTCTTCCGCGCGTAAGGCTCGCAGAACCGCCCTGCGCATGGCGGATTCCGGCGCGCGCTGGCCGATCCAGAGTTCCCACTGCGCGACGCCCTGAGGAACGAACATTTCGACGCCGGAAACCGTGGTAATGCCTCTGCGGGCGGCCAGTTTCAGCAGTTGCGTCATTTGCGGGCGGTTGATGAGGTCCATCACGAGCCGGCAGTTCAACTCGCGCGAGGACAGGGGCGAAACTCGATCATGGGGAAACATGCCCACCGGAGTGGAATTCACTATCGCGTCAAAGAATTCGCTTTTCAACGCGCGGCGCGGAACGGCTTCGCCGACGACGGCCTTCGCCAATTCGCGAGCAGCCTTTTCTCGCCGGGCGCAGATCACCACATGCGCGCCAGCCTTCGCGAGGGCAAAGGCCGCGGCTCTGGCGGCGCCGCCCGCGCCGAAGATCAAAACGCGGCTGCCAGCGAGGCCAAGTTTTTTTTTGAGTGCGCGCAAAATTCCGACGTAATCCGTATTGCAGCCGAAAAGCGAGCCATCGCGCCGGACCACGACGGTATTGACGGCGCCAATTTCGGCGGCGAGCGGGTCGCATCCTTTCAAGTGCCGCATCATGGATTCTTTGTGCGGAATCGTCACGCTGAAACCACGGACCCCGAATTGCGGCACAGCCTTTAAAAAGTCGGGAAGATCGTTCACCAGGAAGGGCAAATAAACGGCATCGATTTTGCTCGCGATGAAGCCGGTGTTATGCAGAAGAGGCGAAAGGGAGTGGCCAACGCGGTCGCCGATAACGCCATAAACGCGAGTGCGGCGGGTCAGCTCGTGCGCGCGGTAGAGGTCTTTCAAGTCATGCAAAGAGACTTGCCCAGGAGCAGTCGCTTCCTCGATGGGGGCGTAGGCCAGCGAGCTTCCCTCTCGCAACGCGAGGACTCGAGCCGGGAGACCAACTTCCCCCATGGGCACAGCTACCAGCTTATTTAACCGCCTGGTTAAATTCAGCAAACGAAGGCTATCGGCAAAAGTTCGAGCCTGCGCGGCAATCTTTAGCGCGTCGGCTCCCTGGTGCCGGTCCGCATGGATGGACTCCAGCCGCGATGGAACTCGCTGGAAGTCGTGCAGAGACAATAAGATATGCACCGGTAGACCGAAGCCGCTCATCGCCTTTCCACGCAGCTCGCGCAAAGTCTCGATTTCGAGGTCGCACCAGTGGCAGCCCGACTCGCGGGCTCGCGCAAGCCAGCGCAGCTCGGCCTGAACGCCTCCCGCCAGCTTGCCGCCGCCTGCGCGACGGCGGCAGGTGGCAAGGAAGGTCGCGCCACGCGGCTTGTGCTTCTTCAGCCAAAGGAGGAAGCGCGCGCGCTCCGAGTCGCTGCGCAACCAATCCAAACGCAGCTCGATTGTGGGGGTTTCGCGAAGCCCCTGGCGGACGAGCACGGCCATTTGCTTTGCCGTAGAGGCCGCGGCGACCGCGCAAATGCGGTGGATACCGCTGCCGAACAAGCTCTTTCCTTGCGCAGACTTAGCCATATTATGGAAAGTACGGCCTCTAGCATGGCCGTATCAAAAGTGTAAAGCAACTGCAGCCAATTTGTTGACGCGTGGGGGCAGCCCTGTTAATTTCGCAAGGAAACGTCCCCGCACGGCCCATAGGGCGTGTATTGAAGGAGTCTTGGAATGCGCGCTAAATTAGCTGCTTTGAGCATTATTATGTTTTTCGGCGCCGGGATTTGCTCGGCGCAGACGGCCTCCGGACCGACGCAGGTTGGTTTTTCCACCGCCTATTGTTCGGGTTTCGTGAGCGACCAAAAAGTTCCCGACGCAACCAGGCTGGTTTCCGGCGAGCAATCAAACGCGAAACTAACTTTCGCTCGCGGAGACTATGTATACATCAACCGCGGCCTGGACAAGGGCGTTCGTGTCGGCGACCGCTATACCGTCGTGCGGGCGGAAAGCGACCCCACGAACGTCAATTGGTTCAAGTGGCAGAGCAAGCTGCTGAAAGCCATGGGTACGCACTATCTTGACGCGGGCCAGCTTCAGGTTGTCAATGTGGGGCCGAAAATTGCCACTGCGGAAGTGACTGTCTCTTGCGATTACATGCAGCGCGGCGACATCGTGCTTCCATTCCAAGAGAGGCCTGAGCCCGCTCTCAAGAGCTCCGCTAACTTCGACCATTTCGCACCGATAAGCGGCAAGCCTGTCGCGATGATCGTTCAATCAAAGGATTATCAGCAATCCGCTGGGCAAGGCAGCACTGTCTACGTGAATCTTGGGACCGAAAAAGGAGTGAAGGTAGGCGACTATTTTCGCGTATTTCGGTATCAAGGCACGCTGGCAGAGTTGGCTCCTCAGACGAAAGACTATCAAGACCGCATTTACGGCTTCGGCAGTTCGCCCGAGCGGTATCGTTGGAACGATCTCCCGCGCGAAGTGCTTGGCGAAGGCGTCGTGCTCAACGTGAGCCGCAATGCGTCGACCGTCCTGATTACCTTCAGCAGCATCGACATGTACACCGGCGATTACGTCGAACTCGAATAGCTCGCGACTCGGCGAAGCAGAAACCTCTGGCTCGCTGCAGGATTCCACTCGCGCGGGCCATTTCTTTGGCACCGAGCAGAATCTCATGTGACAAATATTCCGGTGAGTTCAAGAATCGGGCGGAGACTTCTGGCCGACTTCCTCACCCTCTGAGAACACTTCACAGAGAAATCCGAGGATCTGTGTTTCCGGCTCCTGCCATGCTGTGCCGTGCAACCCCGCTTTGCGGCAGGTCTCATCGAGAAACTCTTCGCGGCCGAGCTTATGCTCAACAGCAACCTGGGGCAGCAGTAGCCCGCGCTTCGCGCCTCGGATGATTAGCAACCCATGGTTGCCAATCTCTATGTTCTCGGGAAGAACCGGCTCCGGCGGCGACAGAAGCGATAGCTCGATATGAAGGTTGGGAATCTCGTCCATGCGCACGGGCGAAAATCGCGGATCGTGAAGCGCCGCGCTGGCGGCGCACCGCGCGACGGCCTCCCCAAGAGGCTCAAATGTTTCGACAACGCCAATGCAACCGCGCAAACGCCCGCGCGCATGCAGAGTGACGAAGACTCCTCGTTTTTCAGCGAACATCCCGGTTTGGGAAATACTTCCAGCAGATTTCTGCAGAGAAACGGCCTCGGTAACCGCCCGGCGCGCCAATTCGAGCAAGGACCGGCGATCGGCTTCAGAAAGGAACAGCATCCTCGGACTTTTTGTGGCTTTCCATCATGCGCAGCTTGCGCCGCTGTTTGATGCGGTCATCGACCTGGCCCCAAAAACGCATGAAATACTGCGCTGCCGAAACCAAAGCGCTGATCACCACCAGCCACAATAGCAGAAGCGCAAGCGGCTTCAGCGAAGGATGGCGAGCGCCCACAATTAAAACAGCCACGGCGCAGACCTGCAGCACCATTTTCGTTTTGCCCAACAGAGAAGCGGCGATCGTGAAGCCTTCGGCGGAGGCGATATTCCGCAGGCCTAGCACGGTAAATTCGCGCCCGATGATGATGACGACCATCCACGCGGGCACCAAGTGCATGTCCACGAGAGAAATAAATGCCGCAGAGATCAGCAATTTGTCCGCAATCGGATCCAAAAGAATCCCCAGGGTCGTTACCTGCAGCCGGCGTCGCGCAAAAAAGCCGTCCGCCCAATCAGTTGCCGCCGCCAGGAGCAGGATCAGCACTCCCCAAAATTCGAAATGCATCGGGAAACCACGAAAGTCAACGTTGGGACTCTTCGTGAGCAAAACTGCAATCAGCAGGGGGACAAAAAAGATGCGCAGCAGCGTCAATGAGTTGGGGAGATTCATGGCGACATGGCGGCGCACGGGCCGCCCCTCAGGCTTCAGCCACCGCTCGCCTGACTATAGACCCCTGGTCGGCAGGCGTCAACGTCCGTAGATGAAGGGGTGAACGCTACGGCGGATACTCTAACGTCAACAACCAAAATGAGTTGCGTGGAGCA
Source organism: uncultured Acidobacteriota bacterium (assembly GCA_963767755.1). GTDB lineage: Bacteria > Acidobacteriota > Terriglobia > Acidiferrales > UBA7541 > Acidiferrum. Next base: position 118,802 of record CAVYFO010000042.1, read on the forward strand.
GAATTCATAACCGTTCCGTCAACCCCTTGCTGCAAACCTGTGCAAATGTCGAAAAGCCGCGAATGCAAAGCCAACGCCAGGGAAAAACTGGGCAGCATCCTCCGGCCTCGAATAACACTATTATAATCAATAACTTAGAACCTAAGCGTGCACAAAGCCCAGCAGAAAAGCCAAATCAATTTTGCGCGCAAGCATTTCTGCACAAAACTCTTTCCACAAGGTTTCCACAGCGCGGCTGTTTGTGGAAACCTCGCAAACCGCTCAAGAAAGAGATAGTTATCAGCCAAAACGCGCGAATTTCCGCCCGCGGTTTTGGAGTTACTTTGGCGGAAACAGCGAGTGGTTCTTCAGATCGCTCGAGGTCCCCGCAAAACGCGGGCGGGAAGGAAAAAGATGGCTCGCAAGAATGACAGAACACCTTCCACGGCGATGCCAAGGATACGAAACGGCAGCAAGATGAGCCAAACAAAGGGATAAGCGATCAAGGCGAGCAGCGCGAGAGGCCAGCAGAAGAAGAGCAGAATGCACCACAAAAAGAAAGCAGCCATAGCAACCCCCTCACTTTCTACTACGCACGGGCTCGGTTAGAAGTTCCGTCCTTTGCAAAAGCGCTCAGCTTAAGTCTCTGCGCAATCGACACGGGAACTTCGGCGTCCAGCAGCATGTGTGAATCCTCGACTTCGGAGTGCAGCACGCGGCCGAGCGCATGAATCAGCGCCAGCGTGCGGCCTTCCGCGAGCGGCAGTCTCAGCGAAAGTGTCACCACAGGATCGACCGGGAGCGCCGCGTCCATGCGCTTAAGCAAATCGTCGATACCCTCTCCCGTGAGGCCCGAGACTAACACAGGTCCGTTGTTTGTGCCCGTGCCCGCCGCATTCGGACGCATGAGCTGAGCCCTTTGCTCCTGGGTGAGCTGGTCGACTTTATTCAAAACGCAAAGCCGTGGCCGGTCCGCTACGCCGAGATCTTTCAAAATCTTGTCCACTTCATCATCCAGCTCGGCGTGATGAGGATTAGAGACGTCGCTCACCTGCAAAATCAGCGCGGCTTCCTGGACTTCTTCAAGCGTGGCTCGGAACGCCGTCAGCAAACCCTTTGGCAGATCGCGGATAAATCCCACGGTGTCGGATACCAGTACGCGGCGATTGGAGGGCAAGCGGATCGCGCGAATGGTCGGATCGAGAGTGGCGAACATGCGCGAAGAAACGAGCACTTCGGCGCGGCTCAGCGCATTGAACAGAGTCGATTTGCCAGCGTTGGTGTACCCCACGAGTGCAATCGTCCCGAGCGGCACGGCGTTGCGGGCTTCACGCCGCAAGGCGCGCTGTTTGCGAATGTCCTCAATGCTGTTCTGAATTTTTCCGACACGGTCGCGAATGCGCCGGCGGTCCGTTTCCAATTTCTTTTCGCCAGGTCCGCGAACGCCGATGCGTCCCGCTCCTCCGCCCGCTCCGCCTGAGCCTCCGCCGCCGCTCTTGCCGCCGAGACGAGACATGGAAGCGCCTTTCCCCGTCAGCCGGGGAAGCATGTAGTTCAGTTGCGCGAGCTCGACCTGCAACTGGCCTTCGCGGCTGCGCGCGTGCTTCGCGAATATATCCAGAATCAGCTGCGTGCGGTCGATCACGCGGCGCTCCGTGGCAGCTTCGATGTTGCGCTGCTGCATCGGAGAGAGGTTGCTGTCGAAAATAATCAGCGGCGCTTTGTGCGCGGTGGCTTCGGCGCGAATTTCGTCCAGCTTGCCGCGTCCCACGAGCGTTGCCGGATCCGCCGATTCGCGCACCTGAAAAACCGTACCCGCGATTTCCGCACCGGCGCTGCGTGCTAGCTCGACAAGTTCCAGGAGCGATTCACGCCCCTGCTCGCCTGCGGGCATGCCTGGGAAGCGCGGCGCGCGCTTCCAGCCCAATCCGACGAGCAAAGCGCGGTCCGCGGTGGAGGTAGAAATGGGTTGAGATGTTTTCGTCACGAAGTCAGTCCTGGAATCATTTTGCGGAGGGAGCCATGGAGGAGAGGGTCTTTCTTCACCTGAAGTTATTATACTCGCTCAGCGTCCGTTCTGCGACTCCGCCAATCCCAGTTGAGAGAGCCAATCGCGCGCCTCGTTTTTCGCGCGCGTCTCATCTCCAAATCCATCGAGCCAGTGAACGGCGGGGTCTTTGCGGAACCACGTCAATTGGCGTTTTGCATAACGGCGTGTGGATTGCTGAATCGCGGCGCGCGCTGCTTCTAGCTTTTGCTCGCCGCGCACCACTTCGCGCAGCTCTCGATAGCCAATGAAATCGAACGGCTTGGCGTTTTCCGGCAAGTCCACTAGCCATCAGACTCCGCACTTCTTCCATCCAACCCTGCGCCAACATCGCCTCTGTGCGTGCGTGAATGCGCTGGTAAAGCGCCTCGCGCGGCGGCATCAATCCAATTTTCAGCGCTCGCCAACCCTTAAGCGGCGTACGTCCCGTGCGATGCACTTCAGAAATCGGCCGCCGCGCCAGCACACATACCTCGACGGCGCGGATTATTTTCTGCACGTCCGCCGAAGCGATTTTCCGCGCCGTCTCTGGATCGAGCCGTTTGAGCAAGCGGTGTAAATAGCCCGGCCCATGTTCTTCGGCGCTCGCGCGCAGCCTTTCGCGCAATTGTTCAGAGCGCTGCGGCACGTCCGCCAGTCCTTCGAGCAGGGCACGCAAATACAATCCTGTGCCGACAGTGAGAATCGGCAGCCGCTCGCGGCTCCGCAAATCTTGAAGCACCGTCAACGCCATTTCGCGGTACCCGCCGGCGGTCGCTTCTTGCGAAGGTGACAAAACATCAATGAGATGATGCGGAACTCCACGCCGTTCACTTGGCCCTGGCTTGGCGGTGCCGATGTCGAACCCGCGATAAAGCTGCGTCGAATCGCACGCCAACACTTCCCCGTCAAATTTCTCCGCGAGCCACACCCCGAGCGTGGACTTCCCTGAGGCCGTAGGTCCGACAATGACGACCAGCGGCAGTTCAGTCGTGCCAGGATTCATCGAAACAGGATATGCCAAGCGCGGAAAAGCAGCACAAGAAGCACGAGCAAAGCGAGCAGGAGACTGCCGAGAACCTGTTGGCGGACGAGTTTCACTTATACGCGTCTTCGATGGGCAAATTGTACAAAAACATGATGCGAATCTCGATGTAAGGCCCGTGGAACGCAGAAGGCAGCGGCTCAAAGGGGTTGGAAGAACGGATGGCCGAGATCGCCGCGCGGTCCAACGGCTCTTTTCCGGAGCTCATCTCGTTGAGCGGGTCGCTGATCGGAACGGCGCCGTTCGCCATGATTTTAAATCGAAGCAAGACGCGGCCACGATCTCCCAGCAAGGCCGATTGCGGCATCACTGCGTACCAGTTCCGCCGCACGTTTTCCAACATGCGATGCATGTAATCGCTGAAATCGACGCCTTCCGTGGGCGTCAAAATCTCATAGCCATTCCCGAACGAACCTTGACCTCGTCCCGGGCCTCCGCCAGGAGGGCTCGAACGCGGCCCTGGACCGACGACCGCGCCTCTTCGCCCACCCTCAGCCGGCGCCTGCTCGGCGTCGTGGATGGCGTCCTGGATCGAGGAACTTTTCGGCAACATCAGCTGGTGTTGCGGCGTCGGCGCATCCGGAACTTCGAGTTTCAGCGGCGCTTTCGGAGCATCCGGCTTCGGCGTGGACGTTTGCGGCTGAACTTCCGGTGGCGCCACTTGCGTTTTGGGCGTCGGCGCATCCGGCAGCTCTGCTCTTCGGCCGCACCGGTTCGGGGCGTGGCGCGGGCTGCGGGATGGGAGGCGCGACGTTGCGAAGAATGCGCGGATCGACATGCACTACCGGAGGCTGAACTGCAGGCGGCGTCGGCCTCGGCTTGGGGCTATAGGAACTTTCCGGCGGAATCCACGTCAGGAGTTTGTTCGCGAGATCGATTTGCTGTTGCGTCGGGGCGTGCGGGGGAAATAACTTCGCCTGCAAAAGAATGGCGGCAATCAGGAAGATGTGGAATGCCACCGACGAGACGCGCGTGATCAGGTCCCACTTGGTTTTTTCTTCCGTTTGCGGCTTGGTGAGAAGATTCACTTCGCCGGTCATGAAAACATCGAGGTCGACGAGATCGGCAGGAGGGACCAACGGCCCTTCAATTTTTTCCGGCGGCGCAGCTCCTTTCGGGATGGCGACGCGCTCGTCCATGTCTGTCGGCTGGACGGGCCTCGAGGTGTCCTCGACGACCTGATACGCTTCCTGATTTATGTCGCGAGGCACAACGACTCGCGCGGCAATGGATTCCAGCGGGAGCGACCTGGGGATGTTGGATTTCCCGTCCAACTGGACGATGGGCAGCATCGACGGAATGAGCGTGCGCTCGTCCAGCGTCGTAGGACGGCGCCGTTGCGTCGCGGTAGCATCCGCATCGGGCAGACGCGAGCCGAGCGGAACCAAAGTCCGGGGGATCATGTTCCTGCTTTCTCTCTTGAGGCGAATGCTGCTACTTGGACGCGCTCCCCGTGTTCCTGGATGCTTGCCATCACGCGGCTAGCGAGTTCCAGGGCGGCGCGGCCGGCTACTCCATTGGTGCGCGGCTCGCGGCGCGTGCGCACTGCTTCAAGGAAAGCCTCAAGCTCGGCGTGCAGAGGTTCCACGTTCGGCGCTGGCAATTTTTCAAACGAAAATTCAGGCTGTGGCCCAGGCCGCTTCACGCCGACGCGAAGCGCGTCCCGCCGCGCATAATCGAGCGAAATATATTCGTGTTGTTGGAAAAATCTCATCTTCCGCACGCGCTCCGTCGAGACCCGGCTGGCCGTCACATTGGCCACCGCGCCGCCCTCGAATTCCAGACGCACGTGCGCGATATCCACCTTATCCGTCAGCACGGGAATGCCCACCGCTTTCAACTCCGTTACCGGCTCCTTTACCAAAGCCAACAGGATGTCCAGGTCGTGGATCATCACGTCGTAAATCACTTCCACGTCGAGGCTGCGCGGAGTAAACACTCCCAGGCGGTGAACTTCAAAAAAAAGCGGCCGGTTCAGGATTGGCTCAACCGCGATAACAGCGGGATTAAATCGTTCGACGTGGCCCACCTGTAAGATCCGTTTATGCCGCCGTGCCGCTTCAAGAAGCGCATCCGCCTCCGTGAGATTCACGGCCATCGGCTTTTCGACCAGAACGTCCAGCCCGCTTTCCAGCAGCCGGTAACCGACTTCGGCGTGCGCGACAGTCGGCACCGCTACGCTGGCAGCTTCCGCAAGCTCGCAAACTTCTTCCAGGTTACGCAGCGCTTTGGTTTGAAACTCCGCAGCGACGGCTTCCGCTCGCGCTGCATCTCGATCGTAAACGCCGACAAGTTCTGCGCCCTCCAGCTCGCGATATACACGCGCATGGTTGCGCCCGAACTCCCCCGTTCCGACGACGGCGGTGCGGATTTTTCTCGATTCTCCTGCCGCCCCGCTCATTCTTTGTTTATTCCCCCCGAAGGGCTCTTCGGTTCCGCCAACACGGCTGGCGCAAACGCCTGAATGGCGATATCAGCCGCATCGGCCAACTCAATCAGTTTTTGTCGGTCAAATAGCAAGGTGCGCCCCGCATCCACCGCCAGAGCGGTAGCCCGGGAGCTCTTCATCTGTTCGATGGTTGGTAAACCAACCACGGGTACATCGAAGCGCATGTCTTGTCCCGGTTTGCTTACTTTCACGACCACTAAGGGCTTTCCCTCCGCAAATCGCGCTGCGCGTGCGATCGTCTCATCCGTGCCTTCCATAGCTTCCACCGCGACGCAAGCCTGGTCGCAGACCACTACTGTTTGTCCGATGTCCATCCCGGCGATTTGCCGCGCGACGCTGTGTCCGTAGGTGATGTCTGCACTCTCTTGTTCATTCGGGCGCGCGACGTGTGAGCACTCCAGGCTCCGGCAGCAGTGGCTTCAAGAACAGCGTCGAATCCACAAGTTGAATCCCTTCCTCTTGCAGCACCTTCGCAACTCCGCCGATCAGCGCATCGGTGCTTTTCCGCGGCAGGGAGAACAGAAGCTTGGCAAGCTTCCAATCCGGCCGGATGGCGCTGAAAATCTTATTGTGCTTCACTTGTCCGGCCATCACCGCCTGCGTCACGCCCTCTTTGTGCATCAGGTCAATAGCGTTGCTCAGTTCGCCGAGGCTGACCCAGTGCAGCCGTTTCGTGTGGCTTTCCAATTCCCGCGAAGCTTCTTCTTTCAGCGCAATCACTGCCATCTCGATTCCCTGGCTGCGCGCTCCTTCCAGCACCAAAAACGGAAAACGCCCGTTTCCGGCGATGAGTCCCCATCCTTTCGTATTCGTGTTGGTGTCCGGCATGGAATAAAAGGTGGGGGCGATGCTTACTTCACGATTCCGCGTTCGGCGCTTTCGATGAATCGGATAAGCTCCTGGACGTCTTCCGAGCTGCTTAATTTCGCGCGCATTTCCGCAAGAGCCTGCGTGGTATTCATTTTCGACCGGCTCATCAACCGAAAGGCTTTGCTCAAGGTTTGCAGCCGCTCTTTCGAAAATCCTTCGCGCTCAAGCCCAATCGTGTTCACGCCGTAACTCTTGGTCTCGCGTTCCGTAACCACACGTGAGAACGGCGGCACATCCTGCACAATCACCGTGCATGCTCCAACATACGCGTACCGCCCAACGCGGCAGAACTGGTGTACCACGCGAAAACGAGCCGATTGTCGCGAAATCTTCCACCGCGACGTGACCTGCCAGCGTCGCGCCATTCACAAATAGCGTCTGATTGCCGATCTGGTCGTCATGTCCCACGTGCGAGTACGCCAAAAAGAAATTTTCATTCCCGATTCGCGTGACGCCCCCGCCCTTTACCGTGCCGCGGCTGACAGTCACGTACTCGCGAAATATATTCCCATCGCCAACCACTAACTCAGTTCGCTCGCCGCGAAACGTATAATCCTGCGGATCCCCGCCGACCGCGCAAAACGGGTAAAACACATTATTGCGTCCGTACTTGGCAGGCCCGCTCACAGCGGCATGGGGGTGAACAACGCACCCTTCGCCCAATTCTGCCTCGTCGCCGACAATCGCGTAAGCTCCGATTCTTACGCCGGGACCCAGCTTCGCGCTCGCTGCCACGACAGCATGCGGATGAATCTCCGGCTTGCTCATTTCGCGGGTTCTTCCGCCTTCGCGCCCTTTTCGCCCATGTCGCGGTCCACCATCTTGCACATCAGCGTCGCTTCGGCGGCCAACTGCCCGTTCACCGTGGCCTTGCCTTCGAGTTTGCAGAAATCGCCGCGCCACGAAATCACTTTAACTTCCAGCCGCAGCTGGTCGCCAGGAACCACGGGCCGCCGGAATCGCGCGCCGTCCACCGCCACGAAATACAGCAGCTTGTTGTCGCGGTCTGGGATCTCCAGCAACAGCAGCAGCCCGCCGGTCTGCGCCATCGCTTCGATGATCAACACCCCCGGCATGATGGGCTTGCCAGGAAAGTGCCCCTGAAAATGAGATTCATTGATAGATACGTTTTTGACGCCGACGATGTACTTCAGCCGCTCCATTTCCAGGATTGCATCCACCATCAGAAACGGATAGCGGTGCGGCAATATCTTCTGGATCTCCACTACATCGAGTATCATCCCTGCTCCCCATCGCGCCGCCTGCTCCTTCTGCGGCGCCTCACTGATTGCCAGCAAACTTTCCATTATATGCGAACCCAAGCCTTACGCGATATGTGCACTTCCCTCCCATCCATATCCCATATCCATGTTTTCGCCGTCCTTTGTGGAGTGCGGCAGCCCTGCTGCCGCTTTCGCAACTGTGCCATTGCCCCGACCGAAAACTTGGGAGCCAAGCCACCGCATTCTAGATTCGTCAGTCATGCCGTTTCCACTGTTCAGATTGGCAGCACTGCCCGTTTTTTCCTTTACCAGATTTGGCGGCGATGGTATTTTTAGCTCAGGTAAAATTCGACTTGTTGCAGCGGCCGCCAGCATTCTTCTTGCTGGCGTTTTTCTTTGCTGGCGGAGCCTCCTGGTTCTCCCTTCTTCGTTCTGTAAAGGTGGCATCAAGCCGCTCCCCGGAACTAGGCTTGGTTCGGCAGGCCATAGACTCGTTAGGGACTCCGGAGCAGTATTTTGCACAACGCAAGAGCCGACCTAAACCCTTTAGATGCAATACTTGTAAAACTCCCCGTAAACACTGATTCTAAACAACTTACCAAAACTGTAGGTCCTTTAGAAACAGCGTTTACAAGCAATGGGGGAGGGGTCTAGCCTCAGGTGCTAACCGCGCCGCGGCGCCGTTTGCTCCTTCTGCTCTTCGTTGCTAGCATGTCCCAGCCATGCCGGACACCAACTACCCCAAGGAATTCCTGCGCATCCTGAAACCGCGCTTGCCACAAATGCTCTCGGCGCTTCAGCGGCTCGTCCTGGCAGAGTCTCCCAGTCTCGAAAAAGCGCCCGCCGACCGTTGCTGCGACCTGCTCGCCGCCGAATGGCGCAACCGCGGGGCCGGCGTCGAACGCATCTCGCAGAAGCGGCACGGCGACCAGTTGCGCATCACGTGGTGGCCGCAAAAATCCCGGCCCGCGGGCCAACTCCTCGTGCTCGGCCACTACGATACTGTCTACGCCTCGGGCACTCTGGCAAAAATGCCCTTCCGTGTTTCCGCCGGAAAAGCCTACGGCCCCGGCATTTTCGATATGAAGGCCGGCATCGTTCAAGCTCTCTTCGCGCTTGAAACACTCCAGAAAACGATGGCACCGCTGACCCGCCGATTGGTCTTCCTTTGGACTTCCGACGAAGAAATCGGCAGCGACGCCTCGCGGAAACTCATTGAAGCCGAAGCCCGCCGCAGCGATGCAGTCTTTGTCCTTGAGCCTTCCCTCGGCCCGCAGGGATTGCTCAAGACAGCTCGCAAAGGCGTGGGCGAGGTCCAACTCATCGTCCACGGCCGCGCCTCTCACGCAGGTCTCGCGCCAGAAGAAGGCATCAACGCGATTCACGAACTGTCGCGCCAACTTGCTCGGATCCAGGGATGGAACGATCCGCGTAGCGGCGTCACTGTGAACGCGGACATCATCGAAGGCGGCACACGCGTAAATGTCATCGCCGAACGTGCCAAAGCCGTCCTCGATCTTCGCGCACTTCGCCTCGCGGACATGCGCCGCATCGAGCGCCGTTTGCACGCTCTGCGTCCAATTCTTCCTGGCGCGAAGCTCGAAATTCGCGGAGGTTTCAATCGTGCCCCGCTCGAACGCAAATCCAGCGCCACGCTTTTCGCCAAAGCCAAAGCCTTGGCCACGCGAATGGGCATATTTCTGGGCGAATGCACCGCCGGCGGCGGCTCCGACGGCAATCTCACCGGCGCGGTCGGCACTCCAACTCTCGACGGCCTCGGCGCCGTCGGCCATGGCGCACACTCCAAGGACGAGCACATCCTCTTCCACACCATGCCCGCACGCGCCGCTCTACTCGCGGCGTTGCTTCTGAATTTTTAGAGGATCGAAATGGGTTCAAGGCTGGGAATGCGCTTCGTGCTCAAGAGGCTGGCTGGTTCGCTTCTGAATCTTGGCGATTGCCTCGAGGGCCATACTCCTGATGGACTGCCCGTCCTCTATCGGGGAGGGATCTGACTCGGCAACCTTTCGTAGCGCTGGAACCATGTCCGCAGCGCCGTACCTGCCGAGCGCACTCACGGTAAAAGCCCTGACACCCTCGTCGGAATCCTGCAGAGCACCCAGGATGATCCGTTTTGCAGCCTGAATCATTTTAGGATCGAGAGTGTCTTTCGCCCTCGCTAGGACCTGCACCAGTACAGGGACAAAAGAAGAGCGATGCATGCTTATCGCACTCTCAGACCTTTTCAGAAGGCATGGCAGTGTGACCCTTGCGTGATCGGCGATTTTTGCTGTGAAATCCGACTCGTCGCTGGTGTTCGCATTTACCAGAATGCAGGCTTGTCGAGGATCGTTCCAGTCGGCGAAGGAATCGACAGCGCCGAGTAGATCGCTGAAGTATTCAGCGAATTCCGCGTTGTCGCCTTCATCTGGATATCCCTTTTTTTGTGCCTCGAGAAGTTGTGCATCGAGCTCACGACTCTCACGAACAAGAAGGTCCAGCAGTGCCGCCCGTACTTTAGGACTCTGTAGATTGGCCGGATTGGAGCGAACCTGCTCGAATGCTTCCGCCCTTATAGATTGCTCCGTGGACCGAAGCTTTCCGAGCAACGCCGCCATGCTGGTCTTGTTGGACGTTGTGTCCTGCCCCCAACAGCTCAGACTGACCGAGAAACAGGCGATTGCTGCTAGCAAGGTCGTTTTCATCGGCGTTTTCATTGGTCATCCGCTGCTATCGTCCGTTAGGTTTTCCGCAAATAGTCCGCGGTCGATTGCATCAAATCGTTGTAATCGCTGTGCAGTACTTGCCGTAGGGCCTCCTCCGTTGAGGTCCCGCTGCCGATGAGATCGAGAATCCGTTCGATGTCTCCCATCCCGTCAGTCTGCACGATATATTCGATGTTCGCCAGCGACCATGCATACGCATAACTCGCGGCGTCGCTCGATAATCCCATCCACGAACCTTCCAGGCTCCCCAGCGATGGCGCATGCCCATCGTGGTAAACTTGCGCCAAAACGCCTGCACTATCGCCGCTCCGCTTCCCTTCCATCCATTGCGCCAATCCTTCCTGTATCCACGTGGGTGCCCGCCCGCGCGTCTTCTGCCCCACAAAGCTGTGCGTCAACTCATGTTTCAGCACGCGCGACAATTCCGGCGTCACTCCGCTCAATCCCTGCACCGGCACACGAATTCTTCCGTCGTTCAGGGCTCCAACCCAGCCCGGCGCCCGCGTAATGTCCGCGAAAGCCTCTTGCGTATAGAGCACCACGCCGATCGAGTCCGGCGGCGTGAAATCCAGCTCGGACTCAATCTCCGAAAAATGCGCCTCCAGCGTGCGCAATACTTCTCGCGCCAGTTCCGGCTCCGCCGCACCGCTATAGCGCAACGTGAAATGCGCGCTTTCGTTTTCTTTGTAGCTCGCTTCTTCCTGCTTGTCGCGCTGCGCCTTCTCGAGAGCCGCCTGCACTTCCGGATCAGGCCCCAACGCCAGCGCGCGTTTCCATTCCGCCACGGCTTGATCCATTTTGTTCATGCCGTAATACGCCCAGCCCGCCAGCTTCGCCACGTCGGCATTATCCGGCGCAACGCTCCGCGCCTTTTCCAGATAGTCCAGCGATTCTTTGTACTCGCTCCGCCGCAGATGGATGTACGCCACGTTCATCAGCAGCGCCGGCTCTTCCGGAGCATACGTCAGGGCCGTGCGCTCGTCTTCCAGCGCGTGTTCCATGTCGCCATGCGATAGCTCGAATTGCGCCGCAACATGATGCGCAAGAGCCGCGCTCATGCTGGCGCGCTGTCCGCCGCCTCGTGCCGCGCCTTCGAGCTTTGCGATGTAATCTCGATCGATCGCGCCGTCGTGCACCGCTGCGCTCTCAATTTCCGAGCCTCCGCTTTTCGCTTCCACGGCGGGCGGCGTAATCGCCAGATTCGCTGCCGCGGCCGTCTGAGAATCCCCCATCGGGCCGGCAACGCCCTTTTCAATATGATCGACAATCGATTTCGGCAGACTCAGCTCACCCGCGGACGTCTCATACGTCACCTTGTCGCCCTCGACTCTCACGCTCAGAGCCGAAATCCGCCGCCCATTCTTGAGAACAATCGTGTCCGCGTGCGCTGCGGCTCCGGCCAAAACCAAAACCGCCGCCACGAATAAAATCCGCCGCGCTCGAGAGGTTTGCCGCATCTTCCCATTTTAATCTTCTTCCTCCGCGGCCCCTCCTCGGCCTTGTTCCGCGATGCCGAATGTGACTACACTTCCTGTATGCGGTCCGGGGTGGCACTTGCGGTTTTGTCCTGCCTGATTGCGCCAGCAGTCTGTTCCGGGGCCGATCAATCGCCGCACCAACTCTACGACGCTCTCAACGCCCTCCGCCTCGATCCTGCCGCCACCTACCAGATCGTCCCCGCCAATCGCATCGAACTCCGCCGCGGCGGCGTCGAGCTCTATTTCGAGGAAGGCAAACTCGCTTTTTTCGCCCCCAGCGACGGCCAGATCACCGGTTTCGTCTTCACCGGCCGCGGGCATATCCTGGCTTTCCCGCGCGAACTGGTCGAAAAGCAGCAGATGGCGCGTTTTCTGGGCACTCCCGTCCTCGACCAGGAATTCCTCAGCGGTTACGTGCGCTTCACTGACGACGCCGCGCAGGATCTCCTCCATCAATTCCAATCCGCCAATCTTCCGCCGCAATTGGACTCTGCATTTGCCTCTCTCGCGGAGGGATTTCTCGCGCAGTTCAATCCTTCTCAGTCCCTGCGCATCCTCGAGGACCGTCTCTCGCAAAATCCGAAGCCCTATTTTTATGCGGCGCTCGAAGGCGCGGAAAGCGGTCCCTTCGATCTTCTTTTCGACCCCCAGCGGCGAGAGCAGATCCTGCTCGGCCAGCGCCGGAAGTCGGGCGATGCATCCTATTACGATGTTTGGGCTTCCTACAGCGTCCCCGGCGTCACTTCTCCATCGCTCGATTTTCATGCGCTCGACTACACGATTGACACGACCATCACGCCGGACAACTCCCTCGAAGCCACGGCCGCCATCCATATTCGCGCCGAATCTTCTGGCGAGCGCGTCTTAACCTTTCAACTCTCCCGCGCTCTCCGTGTCGATTCCGTGACCGATTCGCAAAACAAGCCGTTGGCTTACTTCCAGAACGAGGGGATGAACCTCCAGCAGCTCAGCGCCCGGGGCAACGACTACCTTCATGTCGTATTGCAGGAGCCCTCCCAGAAAGGCCAGGAGCTTACGGTTCGTCTGCATTATCGCGGCAACGTCATTCGCGACGCTGGCAACGGCGTTCTCTTCGTCGGCGCCCGCGAGAGCTGGTATCCCCACCTCGGCGATCAAGCCGATTTTGCTGCCTACGACCTCACTATGCGCTGGCCGCGCCATCTGAAGCTCGTCGCCACCGGCGCCAAACTCGATGAGCAAACCTCCGGAGATTTTCGCGTCGGCCATTGGCGAAGCATTAAGCCGCTAGCCATCGCCGGATTCAATCTGGGCGAGTATGTTTCGACATCTCTCACCGACGATGCGCGCACCATCGACGTCTACGCCAACCGCCAGCTCGAACAAGCCTTGAGCAATCGGCTCGATGCTCTAAGTCCGGATTCCCTTCCCGCGGTCGATGTCCCGTTCGGTTTGCCGCGGGGAGCTAGCCGGGCGGCGCTTCAGCCTACCAACCCCAGCCCGGCCGACGCACTCAAGCATCTCGCCAAGGACATCGATTCTTCCATCCACTTCTACGAATCGTTTAGCGGCCCCTTCCCGTTCCGTACTTTAAGCGTCTCGCAAATTCCCGGCGGCTTTGGCCAGGGCTGGCCCGGCCTGCTCTATCTTTCAACGTTTTCTTTCTTGTCTCCGGAAGCGCAGAATCGCGCCGGGCTATCTTCCTCAGGGCAGGAAGCGTTCACCGATATCGTTCCCTATCATGAAGTCGCTCACCAGTGGTGGGGCAACGTCGTTGGCTGGTCCAATTATCGCGATCAGTGGATCGATGAAGCCATCGCGAATTATCTTGCGCTGCTTTTCGCCGACAATAGAAAACCGTCCGAGCATGCGCTCCGCGTCTGGCTAGAACGTTATCGAAAACAGCTCGAGGACAAAGTCCCCGGCTCGGACACGCCCGGCGGCGATATTGGAGCGCTCACTCTCGGCAACCGCCTCAATTCCTCACGCTCACCGAACGGTTTCGAAGACGTGATTTACAGCAAAGGCTCCTGGGTCATTCACATGCTGCGCGAAATGCTCCGCCAGCCCGGCGCCAAGGACCCCGACGCGGGTTTCGTGGCTTTGCTTCGCACCATCTCCACGAAATACGCCTACCGCGCTTTTCCCACCGAAGATCTGCAAAAAGAAGTCGAGACCATCATGACTCCTTCGATGGATCTTGAAGGCGGGCGCTCCATGGACTGGTTCTTCGAGCAGTGGGTGCGCGGCACGGGAATTCCCCGCTACAGCGTCGAATTTTCCATTCATCACACGGAAAAAGGCCTGATTGTGCGCGGCAAGCTATTTCAAAACGACGTCCCGCATTATTTCATTACCAGGGTGCCCCTCTACGCCAATGACGGCCCCGGACATCTAGTTTTTCTCGGCGACGTCGTCGCCGCCGGCCCCGAAACTTCCTTCCACTTTGCCGCGAAACTTCCTCCGCACAAGCTCGTCATCGATCCCCAAATGACGCTCCTCTGCACCACCGAACAAGCCACCAAAGCGCAGGAATAAACGGGGTCGGGCCAGAATTCTATTTCGTTACTGCGTGAAGAAGCTGTTGTTCGAGTAAAGGACTATCAACGCTAAGCGCCGCCTTGCCGTCCGGCCCGAAAACGTAAGCATAACCCGCCGGATCCAGAGGCACGCGTCTCAGCAGTCCCGCGTCTACTAGTTGCCCCGTGCGCGAGGGGCGCTGGCCGGTGCGCTTCTCATATTCATCCGCAAGCGCATCGAGCTGTCTGCAATCCTGTTCGACCTTCAGGAGCTGCAAATGCGTCAGCGCGTTTTTCCTCACATCGGGATCCGTCGTCGACTGGTAAACTTCATTCCACAAGAAAACCGAGGTCGAAAGCGATTCGCCTTCGGCCGCAATCTTGGCCGCCATCACTTTCATCCAAACCAGCGCCTTCGGATTCTTGCTTCCTTCGGCAAACGCCGCCGAAGCCTTCGGGTAATCTTTCAGCTCGAAGTAATAGATGAAGCCCAGGTCTTCATAGAGCCGCCAGTAATCCGGATTGGCCTTGATCCCTCGCTCCAGCAGTGCAATCCCCCGCTGCGGCTGTCCAGCCCCGCGCGGCGAAGGCTCGCTCAGAAACGTGGAACCGAACCGGTAAGCTACGACCAGATTTGGATCGAGCGTCGTCGTGACGTCCAGTAGCGGCCAAAGCAGCTCGAAGTTGGGATCGTGCCGCGCCCGTTTGTCCCCATAATATTGCACCGCGCGTGTCCAGTAGATGTCCGCGACCAACGGCGCGTATTCGAGGCTCATCGCCTTCACCAGTTTGCCCGAGCGCAGCACCAGATCGTCGCGTTCCTGGTGCAACTCCGCCCGCTGGACGTCGATGCCCTGCTGAAGCTTCCAGACTCCCGCGAATCCCAGCGGCAAGAGCACGAGCAGCAGCCAATTTTTCGAAGCCGGGATGCTCATTTCAAATTCCGCCGCGAAAAAACGGCTGTTGCCGCGAGCAAGACGATGCCGCAGTACAATGCGGTGTACGCGGTATTCTGCAAAATTAAAATGCGCGGAATTTCCGTTCCATGGGCCGCCGCGGCCATCACGTCGAGGTCTTCAAAATTGGGAAGCAGATAGGAAAGCCCTCCCAGGAATGCCACTGTCGCCGGGCTTTCGCCGGCAAAGTGAAAAGTTCGCATATCCATAACGAATAACCCCGCTACATAAAACGCGGACGTGTAGAGAATCGCCAGCAGCGGCGTCGAGTAGCAGGAGAACAGCAGCGCCAGCGCCACCACCAGCATCAGCTTCAGCAAAATAAAGTAAACGGCAACCAGAAGTACCGCGTCCGTCCGCTCCAAATGATGTTTCACGTAAAGCAGGGCGGCGAATAGCCCGGCCGTCATTGCCAGCGTGTTTACCGCCAGCGTCAGCACTAGTCCGCCGAATTTTCCAAGAAGAAATTCCCACCGTCGCACCGGCTTGGCCAGCAGCGCATAGAGCGTGCGCTTGTCCATCTCCTTGTAAACAAGCCCCACGCCGATGAACACCGCGATCAACAACCCGATCACGGAAATCGCACTCAATCCTAGGCTCTTGATGACTTCTTCTTCGATCCCGATCGAGATTTGCCCGACGAAAATCGCCGCCGCCATCATCAGCAGTGCAAAAAAAACAAGGTTGTACAGCACGCGGTCGCGCACCGCTTCGCGAAACGTATTCAACGCCACCGCGCCGGCGCGCCTCATTTCCCGCTCACCTCGACCGCCGTC
This sequence comes from uncultured Acidobacteriota bacterium, assembly GCA_963767755.1. GTDB lineage: Bacteria > Acidobacteriota > Terriglobia > Acidiferrales > UBA7541 > Acidiferrum. The sequence continues at coordinate 134,828 of CAVYFO010000042.1, forward strand.
CCCTGCGCCCGATCCGCCTCGACCAGGTGCATGAAGTATTCTTCGAGAGACGGCTTCACTTGCGCCACAGACAAGACCTTTGCGCCTGCCGCGTGAAGCTGCTCGAGGGCGCGCATACAATTCTTCTTCGGAAACATGCATGCGGTATCGGTCGCCCGTCTTCGTCGCCTTCGCGACAATCGGTCCCGCAGTCGCGACGCCCCCAGGCAACTCGAACAAAATCTCCATGCCTTGGGCTTTCATCCCCACAATCTCGCCGGGCGCGCCCACGCCGCGCAGCTTTCCACCGACAATCACGCCCACGCGGTCGCACAACATTTCCGCGTCCGACAAAATATGCGTCGAGAACATCACCGTTTTTCCGTCGCGCTTCAATTCCAGAATGATGTCGCGCACTTCTCTCCGGCCGATTGGATCGAGCCCGGACATCGGTTCATCCAGAATTACCACCTGCGGATCATGCAGAATCGCCTGCGCCAATCCCACGCGCTGCAGCATCCCTTTCGAATATTTGCGCAGTTGAATCTTCCCTGCCGTCTCCAATCCAACTTTCTTGAGCATGCGCGTCACGCGCTCTTTCCGGTCCGCTGCCGTCAAATCGTGAAATCTCGCGAAATAATCCAAGACCTCCGCCGCCGTCAAATAGTCGTAGAAATACGGTTGCTCCGGCAGGTAGCCGATGTTGCGGTGCATTTCGATGTCTGTGATTGGTTTTCCCAGGATGCGCGCCGTGCCGGCCTCGGGAAAAATCAGCCCAACAAGCAACTTGATAGTCGTCGATTTGCCCGCGCCATTCGGTCCGAGAAATCCAAACACCTCGCCGTTCTCGACCTGCATCGTCAAGCCTTCGAGCGATCTTTTTTTCTTGAGATGCAGGAACCCGAACGGGTAGTCCTTGGTCAGATTTTCGATTTCAATCGCTGCGGCTGGCATGCTCTCATTCTTCGCAAGCCTCGTCTCATCGTCAATCAGTCCAATCGCCAATGTGCGCGGAGAGAAACTAGAGAGTGCGCGACCAGCGGAAAATTAATTCCCGATTAAGCGTCGTTTCGTGCGCTGCCGATTTGCACAAGCTCAGCCTGCGCCGCGGGTGCAGCAGGCGCCATGGGCTTCGGCTTCAAAGTCTGCGGCCCGCGCCAATTATCCAGTATTCCCACTTGTTGCACACAGGACACCGTGCACCTCGCCGCGCAATGTTTCGTCGTGTAGTATTCGCGGTGCCGCATCTCATCCGTGTACTGCGTCAGCGGAATCCCCGGGTAGCCGCGCTGCTGCGAACACCAGTGCACCAGTCCATCTTCACAGATATACAAATACCGCGACCCGGACCGGCAGCGCCACTCATGCTCTTTCCCGCGCGCCACGCTGTGCTGGAAATCATTGAATCTCGAAAACGACCGCTTCCCCAGCGTCATAATCTCTTCGAAGATTTCCTGCTCGCGCGGCCCCAGCGGCTTCAATTGCCCGTTGTGGTCGTGAATAATTCCCACTGTGCTCGTAAATCCCAGCTCCACGGCGCGATGCGCTATCTTCAGCGCATCCTCGGGATCCTTCACTCCGCTCCCCAGCACCGAATTGATATTCACCTGAAATACGGCGTATTCCGCCAGCCATTCCAGCCGCGTGTCCAGTGTCTTCAGGCTTTTCTTCGACACTTCGTCCGGCACAAGGTTATCGATGCTGATCTGCAAATGCTCGAGGCCCGCCTCATTCAACGTGCCGATCCGTTCTTTGCTTAGCAAAAATCCGTTGGTGATCATTCCCGCGATCATCCCGCGCATACGAATGTGCCGGATCAATTCTTCCAGCTCCGGATGCATCAGCGGTTCGCCTCCGCTGATGGTGATGATCGACGTGCCCATGTTGGCCAGAATGTCCAGCCGCTTCTTCATTTCATCGAGCGGCACCGGCTTCGACACACTGTCGTATTCATTGCAGTAGCCACAGTCCAGATTGCAGCGCCGCATCGGGATGATGTGCACGAGAATTGGGTGCTTCGTGGAAGCCAGCGCCTTCGCGATCATCTTCATCTCGCGCGCACGGGTCCGCCGAAACCTCCGTCTACGCTCTCGCGACACTTCGGCGGTCGCCTTTACAATTTTGGTTTCTTCTGGCATGAATCCTGCGAAATCCCCAAGGCCCTAATTATACACAACGATAGGCCCTCAGCCCTCGTTCGCGCGGCGATCCCTGGCGAGTGTTGCCAATTCTCCAACTCCCCTATGGCCCATCTCCGGCCCGGTGTGCTCTCGCTTTCCAGGCCATCGCAAAATAATTTTTCCCGCCGCTCCTGTCGCATGTATCATGCTCTTCGCAAAACCCACGGCGGTCTTCGCTTTCGGCCGCTTTCATCATTCGGGAGGTCTGGTCCATGCCGAGAATAATTTCTCGCTCTGGTTTCGTTTCTGTTTGGAAGTTTGCTGTTATATTCTTGCGCCAAGCCTGCTCCTGTCGCCCCTGCGCCCGCGGATTCCGCCACCTTCGATCCCGACGGCACCGCCCACATCACGCGCGAAGTCCCCATGCCCTCGACCATCAGCCCCGAAGCACAAAAATGGCTCGCCTCGCTCGCGCATTCCACTCCCGGCCCCGAAGATCTCGCCACACGCCGCAAGCGCACCGACGAATGGCGCGTCCGCCAATCCGCCGAAGCCAAGCGCCTGTTTCCCGTGAACATTGAATCAACTACCACAGCCGGCGTCCCTACCGATATCATCACCCCGCTCGAAACTCCCGCGGCAAATCGCGATCTCGTCCTCATCAATCTTCATGGCGGCGGCTTCAATTCTGATTCCGGCTCGCTCATCGAGGGCGACCCTATCGCGAATCTCGCCAAAATCAAAGTCGTCTCCGTTTACTATCGCCTCGCACCCGAGCATCCCTTCCCCGCCGCCGTCGATGACGTCGTCGCCGTCTACAAAGAGCTCCTCAGAACCCACAAGCCGCGCAACATCGGCATCTTTGGCACGTCCGCCGGCGCCATCCTCACCGGAGAAGTCGCCGTCCGCCTCGAACAGCTCAATCTGCCCCTCCCCGCCGCCCTCGGCCTCTTTTCCACTCTGGCAGATTACTCTCGCCCCGCCGATTCGATGGAGCTCTTCGCCCTGAATGGTTTCCCTGGCTCTCTCCAGCCGCAGGATCCGAATCATCCCATCGGCCAGGAATACGCCGGCAGCACCGACCGCAAAGATCCCGTCCTCTCTCCCATCTACGCCGACCTCAAAGGCATGCCTCCGACTCTGCTCGTCTCCAGTACGCGCGATCTGCTCCTCAGCCACACCGCTCTTTTCCATCGCGCCCTCCTCCGCGCCGGAGTCAACGCACAACTCATTGTCTTTGAGGCGCTTCCGCACGCCTTCTGGTACCACTTCGAGCTCCCCGAGACGACGGAAGCTCTCAATCTCATGACTAAATTCTTTACCGAGAGACTAGGCCACTAGGCGTTCCGGCCGTTCCCGATTCGGCTTGGCATCTCCTAGCCCGCTCTCAACAAAGGACTTATCATTTATTGATTGACAAATTATACCAGCGTGCTATAATTTGTTGTGGTTTTGGCTGATCCTCCGCGCTTTGCCAGTTCTTCTCACCCGCAAGCCCCTTCCCAACCGAAATCATTGTGTCTCATAAAATCCAATGTAAGCTCTTCAGAATCATCATTTTTGCAAGTATTGATTCTAATCACTTTGAACTCCTTTAGAATCAGTGTTTACAAAAAACATAGGGGGAGGCGACCATTATCGTTAACCAATTCTCTCTCGTAGCATCTGCCCTTTGCTCCGCCCCTCTTCCCGCGCTAGCTCTGTGGCCTCGGTGCCCTCTGTGTTGAAATCCGCATGCCACAACGCCGACAACCCGGCCTCTCGTCGAAGGCCGAGGCCACTCGCTTCCTCCCTTTCACGATTCACTACTCGCCATCCACTAGTCGCGCCCTCCCCGCAGTTTCAAGGTAAGATTTACCCTTCCAAACCCAGGAGCCACCATGTCCGAACTGATCGAAACTGACGCGAGCCTCCCGACGCGCACGGAATCCGATTCCATGGGCAAGATCGACGTCCCCGCCGACCGCTACTACGGCGCGCAGACGGCGCGGTCGCTGATCCATTTCGCCATCGGCAAGGACACCATGCCTCCCGAGCTGATCCGCTCCTTCGGCTTCCTTAAAAAGGCCGCCGCCTTGGTCAATCAGGACCTCGGCAAGCTGCCGCCGGACAAGACCGTGCTGATCGTGCAGGCCGCCGATGAAGTTATCTCCGGCAAGCTCGACGAGCACTTCCCTTTGCGCATTTGGCAAACCGGCAGTGGCACGCAGACCAACATGAACGTCAACGAGGTGATCTCGAACCGGGCGATTGAAATCGCTGGCGGCGTGATGGGCAGCAAGAAGCCCATCCATCCGAATGACGATGTAAATATGTCGCAATCGTCGAACGATACCTTCCCCACGGCCATGAACATTGCGGCAGCCACGGAAACCAAGCTGTGCCTTCTGCCGGCGTTGAAAAAACTTCGCGACGCTCTCGATGTGAAAGCCCGGGAATTTGCCGACATCGTGAAAATCGGGCGGACGCATTTGCAGGACGCCACGCCGTTAACCCTCGGCCAGGAATTTTCAGGCTACGTCAATTTGCTCGACCGCGATGGCGGCCGCGTCGCCATGGCTCTCGATGGGCTCTACGATTTGGCGATTGGTGGGACGGCTGTCGGAACCGGGCTTAACGCCCATCCCGAATTTGCCGAGCGGGCGGCGCGCAAGATCGCTGAGCTGACGCGTCTGCCGTTTCGTTCGCATCCCAACAAATTCGCTGCGCTCAGCGCGCACGACGAGCTCGTGTTTCGCCAGCGGCGCACTGAAAACTCTCGCCGCTTCGCTCATGAAAATCGCCAACGACATTCGTTGGCTCGCATCGGGCCCGCGCTGCGGCTTGGGCGAACTGACGCTTCCCGAAAACGAGCCTGGCTCTTCAATCATGCCTGGCAAAGTGAATCCCACGCAGGCTGAAGCGCTCACCATGGTCGCCGTACAAGTGATGGGCAACGACGCGGCAATTGGATTTGCCGGGTCGCAGGGCAATTTCGAGCTCAATGTGTTCAAACCGGTCATCATCTTCAACTATCTGCACTCAGTCGAACTGCTCACCGACGCCATGACCAGTTTCGTGGATCACTGTGTCAGCGGCATTGAAGCCAACCGCGAGACGATCGATCACTACGTCCACAATTCCCTCATGCTCGTCACCGCGCTAGCTCCCAAAATCGGCTACGACGCCGCCGCCCAAGTCGCCAAGGCCGCCCACCACTCCCGCATCAGCCTCCGTGAAGCCGCCATCAAATTGGGCTTCGTAAGCGCCGAAGAATTCGACGCCCTCGTCAAACCCGAGGACATGACCCATCCATGACCGAAATCAGCGACAAAATTCGCGCCATCGCTTTTGCGGGTCTCGAACTGCCGCTTCGGAAATCCGGCTTTCAAAGGCACAGCACGCATTTTGCGAGACAATTCGGCGAGTCGCTACAAGTGATCAACATACAATCCAGCAAGTGGAACACAAAGGACTCTGGGAAATTTACCCTAAATGTTGGGGCTCATTTCTCCAAAATTGGCTCGCTCCTGTACGGCAAAGACCCCATGCCGGCCAATCCGAAAGAGTCCCGATGCATAATCAGGACGAGAGTCGGCACGCTCATGCCCGGCCGGGGGGATCACTGGTGGACGGTAACGCCTGAAACGGATGTTCAACAAACTGCCGGGGATGTTGCAGCGGCTTGTGCCGACATATTCTTCCGTGGTTAGAACAGTTTTCGACGATCCCGGGCACGAACTGGAAGCTCCCGGGTTCATCTTGCAGCAAACCTGGGCTGAAGCAGCGGCAAATCTCGTGCTAGGCGATCGCGCGAAGGCTACTCAATGTGTCGTAGACGAGCTCCGACGCATTCATAGTGATCCTGCGTACGAACATCCTGCGAACGCGAAGTGGAAGGAAGAACGATTGTCGCAGCTGCGTAAATGGGCCGCAAGCCAGGGGATTGCGACAGCTGATCAAGCAAATGTAATCTGACGGAACTTGCGACAAAATGACCTCGCAGAGATTACCGCGCGTAATCGGAATCGTGTTGCTCGCAGGTACACGACTATTGTGCCCAGGATGCGGCCTCGCTCAGGCGACATGCACGCCGACGGCGACGGCCAGGACGGTGGTTGAGGGCAAATACGGCGCGGAGTTTTGCGGAAGCGTTCCAGGGCACGCCGCGCATCTCTTACGCCAGCGGGTTGGTCCAGCGCAATGCGGGGAATCGGGCGAAGTCCCGGTCGGTGGTGTGCAAGACGCCGCCGTACTCGATCGTCAGCGCCGCCAAATCGGCATCACTGATCAACGGACCTCGCGCTTGGCCATCCTTCATCATTTGCCGCAAGAGGCTCCAGTGCTGATCTCCGACCGCAGGAGGCTCACGTTAGGCTGCTCCAGCCATTGATCCACTATCTGGATGGCTTCCTCTGGCGTGAACCGTTTTCCGGAGAGTCTCGGGTTTGTGACGATTCGGAGGAAGGCCGTTACGGTCTGCCATGGTAAACCAACCGGCGTCCCGTTGGAGAATGTCTGTTCGACCCAAGCGCGAGCCTTGGCGTGCTGTTGCGAATCGGAATCGTAGGCATACAACATCAGGTTGGCGTCGAGAACAATCACCGGTGGAGGGGGCTCTCCAGCGCCTCGATCAAATCCTCGACGTGGTCATAACTGAGACCCGCGGGCAACCCCAAGGGCCGTGGATGAACCACGAAAGGCTTGGCGGGGGGGCGCCCAGAAGCCATCAGCCCCAGGCGAAGAAAATGGTTTACGCCGGCCTTCAGCGAAGCGCCAGAACGCCGAAGCTCGCGGCGCAAGAGCTTGGCGACATCGTCGTCGAGCGTGAGTGTCGTGCGCATATCATGATGCTTGCATGTCAGGCATCATGATGTCAAGCGAGAATGCCGGCCGTTGGCGGCGAAGCAGGAGTTGCTCGGAATCGCAAAAGCATGACGTAGCGGCACGACCATCGAAAAAGGGAGAGCGGAGATGAAGGACGTGCGAGCATGCTGGTGACTGCTGGAGCGGTGGCGATTTGTCTCGGCGCGCAAGATTACGTGCGCAGGGGACGTACACGCTGAAGCCGACGCCGAAAACGGTGGAGTGGGGCTACTACGACGCGAAGGGCATGCCGGTGTTGCGCATCAAGTCGGGCGACACCGTCGAGATTCAGACGCTGATCACCAACAGCCCCAAGGGGCTCGAAGAAGCGGGGCTGCCGCCTGATCAAGTCGAGCAATCGCTGCGCGACATTTTCGACCAGGTGAAAGACAAGGGGCCGGGCGGGCACATTTTGACGGGGCCGATTTACGTGGAGGGTGCGGAAATCGGCGACGCGCTCGAAGTGAAAATTCTGGCGATCAAGCTGGCGATTCCGTATGCCTACAACGCGTTCGGGCCGGGGCGCGGCTACGTCCCCGACGATTATCCCTACGCGAAAATGAAAATCATTCCGCTGGATGAGAAGCGCATGGTGGCGGAGTTTGCGCCGGGCATCGAGATTCCGCTGCATCCCTTTTTCGGCAGCATGGGCGACGCGCCGCCGGAAAGCGCGGGCCGGTGGAACAGCGCGCCACCGTGGATCATGGGCGGCAACATGGACAACAAGGACCTCGTCGCAGGCACCACGCTCTATCTTCCCGTGCACGCGGCGGGCGCGCTCTTTGAAGTGGGCGACGGGCACGCCGGGCAGGGCGACGGCGAAGTGGACATCACGGCGCTCGAAACTTCGCTCATCGGCACGTTTCAATTTATCGTGCGCAAGGACATGCACCTGAAGTGGCCACGCGCCGAAACGCCCACGTACTACATGACCATGGGTTTCAACGACAATTTGAACGCCTGCGCCACTCTCGCGCTGCGCGAGATGATTGATTTTTTGGTAACGGAGAAGCACTTGTCGCGCGATGACGCGTATATGCTGGCAAGTGTGGCAGCGGACCTGCACATTACCGAACTCGTCGACGGCAACAAGGGCGTGCACATGATGATTCCCAAATCGATATTCGTTTCTGGGGCTTCTAAATGAAGCTAGCCTCTCTCACATTCGCCTGTCTTTTATCACTCGCGTCTCTAACGGGTCCGTACTCCCTCCCCGCTAGGGCTGAATGCAAATGCCGCCGTGCATCCGAAAAAGAATCCACGCGGCCGGGCGGAAACGAAATGGTCATATTCGTGGAGGAAAAGAGCTATCGCGAACTGCGGGGAACCGTCCAGATGCACGGGGGCCAGCCCGTCGCAAACGCCCTCCTCGAGGTTTTCGATAAACCTGAATATTTGCTGGACCATTCGATTGTCAGCGCCAACAATCGTCCCAAACAGCGCAGACTGGCAGCGTGTGTGGCTTCCGCAGACGGCAAATTCTGCTTTCGCAACATTGGCAATGGAAAATATGAGCTTAGATCGAGCTCGGGGAGTGGAGTGAATGTAACGCACGTTTATGTTGTCATCGACAAACAATCAGGCGAAAAGAAGGATCTTTCTGTCGAGATGGCTTTGGGAACATAGAAAACCGGTATCTTTCACGAACTCACGTCTAAAAAGTTAGAATTTCGTATGAAAGTAAACTTGGCACTCATCGTCGCTCTCGCAACGCTGCAATTTTCAGCGCTCCCGAAGTCTCTCCGCGAACTCCGTTCTTCTGCCTTTGAGAACTCTGCGAGAGGTAGTTCTCCTTCTCTTTCTTCTGCCTCGGCGCCGCAAACCATCAGCCCGGACTGGTGCAAAGCGCTTCCCCGACCGGAATACAAGGCGTTGGAACGCGTGCTGCCAAACGACCCATGGTTTGAAGTCTACAAGGTCGCCCCCGGCGTTTTCGCGATCTACGAGCCGCACCAAGCCGAAGAAACCATCTCCTACCTCATCGTCGGGACGAAGCAGGCGCTGCTGTTCGACACTGGCTTGGGCATCGGTGACATTCACAAAGTTGTCAGACAATTAACCAGCCGACCCATCGTCGTGCTGAACTCGCACACGCACAACGACCACGTCGGCGGAAACTGGCAGTTCAGCTTTATTTTCGGCATGGATACGGCGTTCACGCGCGCGAACGCCAAAGGCTCGCGGGATGACGCGCAAGCGGAACTCGCGCCCGGAATGATCTGCGGCGAACTGCCGAAGGGCTTTAATCCAAAAACGTACGCAACAAAACCCTGGCATGTTTCTCTTTGGGTGCATGACGGCTTCAAGATCAGCCTTGGACACGACCACGACGTGGAAATCATCGCCACGCCCGGCCACACGCCCGATTCGATCTCCTTACTCGACCATTCCAACGGCCTGCTCTTCACCGGCGACACGTACTATCCGGGCCCCATCTGGCTCTTCCGGCCGGAAACAAATCTCGACGCGTACGTTGCATCGGTCAAAAAACTCGCCGCTCTCGCGCCACAAGTGAAACTCGTGCTCGGCGCGCACAATGTTCCCGTAGCCGACCCGAGCGTCCTCCCCAAACTTGTCGACGCCATCGAAGCCGTGCGCGCCGGAAAAGTCGAGGCCAAGCCGCTCGACGGCGGCAAAGCCTCGTGCACGACGAACGGCATCACCTTTCTTCTCCGCGCCGGGCCGCAAGGAGTAAAATGACCGCGTCGGAACACTCCCATGGGCGCCTACTTCGCACGAACCTCCTGCCTCGTCCTCGCCGCAACGTTGCTATTTTTTTCCCACGCCATCGCCTCGCAGAAGAAGCACAAGCACCCAAAAAAAGATGACATCAGGATTGAAAACTATTACGGCGGCGTCTATCTCGTCGGCGACGGCGGCATTCCCAGCGGGCCGTGCTTCCGCATTAACGGCCGCGTCACCTCCAGAAATTTCTTTGACCAACTGAAATCCTACGACGACGACGAGGAGGACGGAACTATTTTTCGGGAGGGCACAAACGTCGTGACGCAGTTCCCCGACAAAGTCGTGCTCGACCTGCTCATCCACGATGAGCCGTGCTCTTACGGACTGCAGCCGGTCGGCACCGGCGTCCACCTCACCAAGGAGGCGATGAGTTCTCTAAGGCTATCGCTTTATTGGAAACGCGGCGTGGATATGCGGCCGGCAGGAAACGTCACCTTGGTGCACTTCTCCGTCGATCCGATGCAGACATACACGGACACGGCGGCGACGGATTTGCCGAAGCGCTATTTGTGGTCGTACGAATTCGGGATCCCCAGCGAAGGCGTTCCGCTCACGGACAGCCTCGTGCTCATTTTCCGCACGACCGACGGCCACATGGCGGCTCGCGTGGCGGCTCGTCTGTAAAGTTTCCCTTCGAAAGATTTAGCGCAATCTTATAAATAAAATTAATTTTTTCAGCCCATGGAACTGACTTTTTCCGGCTCGATTTTGTAGAGGACGCGGACTTCGCCTGGCTGCCGAAAAGGGTAAACGGGCTTGCCCAGATATTTCTGCGAAAGTTTGTTGATGTGATCGTCCGCGCCGTTCTGCGTGATTTCGACGACGCGTCCGCGGATTTCGAGATAGCGATACGGATTCGCGGGATCCTGCAGCGAAATCGAGACGCGCGGATCGCGCCGGATGTTTTTGTCTTTCACGCGCCCCAGCGCGGAATTAAAGCGGACATATGTGCCGTCGTAATCCACCCAGACGGGCGTGACTTGCGGGCTGCCGTCTTTCATAAGCGTGCCCAGACTGCCGAACGCCGGTTTCTCCAAAAGGTCCGCGTATTTTTCGGGAATATTTTCCGCCATGACTGCCTCCAATGGATTCAGATTCGCGCCCCGGAACTTTCAAACTCTACCACGCGCGAGCCGCAACGCGCAGCTTGCCGGCCTAGGAGGGCCGCGGAGACTCCATAAGCGTTCTCAGAGCAATTGCATTTCTGGAGCGCGGCCGAACGACAGTAGCGGTGCGCTAGTCAACTTTTGCACTTCTTCGATGGTCCATCCCGGCGCGAGCTCGCGCAAGAAAAGACCTTCCGGCTTGACGTCGATCACCGCCAAATCCGTGACAATCGTGTCGACACAGGCCAGCGCCGTCAGCGGATAGGTGCACTGCCGCACGATTTTCGGCGCGCCCTCCTTGGTGGTGTGCTCCATGCAGACGATCAACCTTTTCGCGCCTGCCGCGATGTCCATCGCGCCGCCGATTCCGCCAGGGTTTTTCGCGCCGAGAATCTTCCAGTTCGCGAGGTCGCCCTTTTCCGAAACTTGAAACCCGCCCAACACGGCCACGTCGATGTGGCCGCCGCGCGTCATGAGATGCGCATCGGCCTGATGGAAAAAAGACGCGCCCGGCGTCAGGGTGACCGGCACTTTCATGGCGTCCACCAGATCGTAGTCTTCCTCGCCCGGAAGCGCGCGCCGGCCCATGCCGAGAATTCCATTTTCACTGTGAAAATAGACTTCGACGTTTTTCGGCAAATGGTCCGCGATGAGGTTTGGAATTCCCCAGCCCAGGTTCACGTAGGCGCCGTCCGGCAATTCAAGCCCAGCGCGCTGCGCGATCTGTTCCCGCCGCAGCCGCGGCTTTTCAGGCATAGCGGACTCCTCTCGCTTGCACAACGCGGTGCACGAAAATTGCCGGCGTCACAACATGTTCGGGCTCGATCGCGCCCACCGAAACGATTTCGTCGACTTCGACGATGGTCGTCGTTGCGGCCATAGCCATGATCGGATTGAAATTCCGCGCCGCCAGACGGTACGTCAGATTGCCCAGTTCATCCGCTTTTTCCGCTTTGATGAAAGCATAGTCTGCGTGGATCGGCATCTCGAGAATGCAGCGTTTCCCTTCGATGATACGTTCTTCTTTTCCGGCAGCAACTTCCGTGCCCACGCCCACGGTCGTGTAAAACCCCTGCAGGCCTGCGGCGGAAGCGCGCATGCGCTCGCAGAGAATTCCTTGCGGGACCAATTCGAGCGTCACCTGTTTTGCGGCAAACTGCTCTTGAAAATAATAGGAATGCGGACCCGGAAACGCCGCGATCACGTGCCGGATCTGGGCGTTCTTGAAGATCAACCCCAATTCGCCGTCGCGCGTTCCGCAGTTGTTGCTGATGGCGGTGATCTCTTTGGTCCCTTTGCGGAAGAGCGCTTGAATCAAATTGTTTGGGAATCCGGCGCCGCCGAATCCGCCGAACATAATGCGCGCACCGTCTCGAACATCGGCCACGGCGGAATCCAGGTTCGAAAAGACCTTGCTTCTCATAGCGCGCCGTATCCTATCAGAGGCGATGCCACTCTGCAGGTCCAAGCCGCCGGCGGGAGGATTACCGGATGAATCGAGGTTGAAAAACGCGGACTAGCAACACGTGGCCCGCGTCGTCTAACATGGGGCCACAGCCATGAAACGCGGAACTCTCATCCTGCTAGCTCTGGTGGCCGTCGCGGCCTTCGTGGTAGTTGTGATTGCTTCGATCTTTCACAATGGCCTCAGCGCGCGCGCCACACCCACGGTTCTCGAGAGAATGATGGCTCGCGATGCGCGGCATCTGGCCATTCCCGCTTCTGCACAGGCGCTGAAGAATCCGATCCCCGTCACCACGGAAAATCTTCGCGAAGCCCGCATGCATTTCGCGGACCACTGCGCCATCTGTCATGGAAACGACGGTAGCGGCGACACGATGATCGGCAGGGGCCTTTATCCGAAGCCGCCCGATCTGCGTGAGCCCGAAACGCAGAAGCTTTCTGACGGCGAACTTTTCTGGGTAATAGAAAATGGCGTCCGGTTCACCGGTATGCCCGCGTTCGCAAGTCCGGGCATGCAGGATGAAAGTTGGAAGCTCGTCCACTTCATTCGCCACCTTCCTCAATTGACGGAAGAGGAGCGCATGGAGATGGAAGAAAATAATCCGAAGAGCCCTGCAGACCGGCAAGAAGAAAAACAGGAGGACGATTTCTTGAACGGCTCTGCGCCGGCATCCAAGCCGGACTCTCATCACCATTAGGAATGCGAGCGCGGATCGTGGACGGCGTCCTCGCAATCGTCCGCCGGACCTGCGTCCCCTCGTATGAGAGAGGGTTGTGGAATAATATAAGTGCTGGGTCGTTTCGGTCTTGGCTCGTTTGGAGATAAAAATGAAACTGCGCTCTTTGGCCCTTCTCTTTTCTCTCACCTTCCTCGTTGCCGCGGCTTTGGCCCACGGCGACTTCAAGCATGTGATTGGCACGGTCGAAAAAACCAGCGCCGACTCGGTCACGGTGAAAACCGCCAATGGCAGTTCCGTCGAGGTCAAGCTTGTTGCCGCGACCACTTTTGTGATGCGAAGCGGCGGCGTGGACAAGCCCGCGAAACTCTCCGATTTAGCGGTGGGCGACCGGGTCGTGATTCACGCCAAGCCCAAAGGCGACACGCTGGAAGCCGCCGAAGTTAGATTTTCCGAGCCCGCGGCGGCGGCGACCGCGAGCAAACCGAAATCCTGAGACATTGTCAATTTTGGTCGGGCGCTAGTTCAATCCTCGACGAAATGACACGAGTGCGTCTTCAGCACCAGCCACACGCGGCGTCCTTCAGACAGCTGCAAAGATCTCGTAGCTCCCGGCGTCAGATGCACGATGAATTCCACGCCGCAATCCACGCGCGCGCGAACCAGCGTGCCGCGCGGTTCCATCCCGAGGATACGCCCTTCAATGACGTTGCGTGCGCTTAGATTTTCTGGTTTTGCCGTGGCGAGCAAAATGTCGCCCGCGCGAATGGCTATGCGCACGCGGCCTCCAGCCGCCGCGTAGCCCAGTGGAACCTCGATTTCGCAAGGGCTCTCCCCGAGCCGCACGCGCATCACGCCATCCTCCACTCGTAGGTCCACAACGATTCCGCTGAGCAAATTTTCAAAACCAGCGGACTGCGCCAAACGCGCTCGGCGCGGGGCTTCGAGCACCTCGAGGGGCGTGCCTTCGCTCATCACGCGGCCGTGATCCATGGCCACCACGTGTTCGCCGATTGCGTCCACTTCTTCGCGGCTGTGCGTCACGTACACAATCGGGATGTGCCGCGCCGCGTTCCAGGCACGCAGATCTCCAATGATAGAAGCCTTCAGCGGTGTATCCAGTCCGGTCAGGGGCTCGTCGAGCAGCAAGACGCGTGGCTGAGTCACGATCGACCGCGCCAGCGCTACTCTTTGGCGTTCACCCCCCGAGATTTCCGTCGGCTTGCGTGCGCGGAGTTTATCGATGCGGAAAAGTTTCAGGATCTCTTGCACGCGTTCGGAGCGCGACTCCTGCGGCAATGCGTCGAGTCCGTAAAGGACGTTCTGCTCCGCAGTCATGTGAGGAAAAAGCGCCAGCGATTGAAATACATAGGCGACGTGGCGCGATTGAGGCGGAGAGTTCACGCCCGCCTCCGAATCGAACAGCACTTCTCGGCCAACAACGATGCGGCCCGCATCAGGACGCGCCAATCCAGCGATGCAATCCAGCACGGTGGATTTTCCGGCGCCAGAAGGGCCGAAGAGAATCGTAATGCCTGGAGGAACTTCCAGCGAAACGTCCAACACAAAAGGAGGAGAGCCCGCGCGGAAACGCTTCAAGCGCAGCCGCGCCGCGAGCTGCGGAGCGACTATCTCGCTGCCCATGGCGAGAGGAAACGGCGTCCGATTTGACGCCCTACGCGACGGTTCAGAGCGTATACCACCGTAAGGACGCTGAAAGAAATGGCAAGCAGCACAAGCGCCATGCGATTCGCCCCAGCGTAATCCAGCGCTTGCACCTTATCGTAAATAGCGATCGAAACGGTCCGCGTTACGCCCGCCAGATTTCCGCCGACCATAAGGACAACGCCGAATTCGCCCATGGTGTGGGCAAAACTCAGGACGAACGCCGTCACGACGCCGGGAACCGAGAGCGGAAGGATGACGCGCCAAAATGTTCTAAGGCGACTGGCGCCCAGCACCGCGGAAGCGTCAAGCAGTTTGCGATCGACGGATTCGAACGATGCGATAAGAGGCTGCACCGCAAACGGCAAGCTGTAGAGGACGGAAGCGAGGACCAGCCCTTCGAACGTGAAAGCCAGGCCGTGGCCGAAAAACATTTCCCACAACTTGCCGAGCGGGCCGCGCGGGCCCATCGCGAGAAGCACGTAAAATCCCAAAACGGTTGGCGGCAGAACCAAGGGCATTGCTACTACGGCCTCCAGCAAGAATTTACCTCGCCAATTCGAATACGCCAGCCAGTACGCGAGCGGAAGTCCGCCTGCGAGAAGAATTGCGGAAACGCACAGAGCGAGCCGAAGGGAAAGGAGTAGTGGACCCATGATTATTTCTTCCCCAAGTTAGCGGGCGCTTCGACGGCCGCTGGGAACGTGAATCCGTACTTTGCGAGCGTTGCGCGTCCGGCCGCGGTTTTTACAAATTCCAGAAATGCCCGCGCTCCGTCCCGGTTTTGCGCGCCTTTCAGCAGAATTGCAGCTTGCTCGATCGGCGGATGCATGTTCGCCGGAATTTCCCACCGCTTGCCGCTGCTCATTCCTGGAGAGAGCGCAAGCGACATGGCCACAATGCCGGCTTGCGCGTTTCCAGATTGCGCAAACTGTGCTGCTTGCGAGATGTTTTCACCATAGACCAGTTTGGATTTCACTTTTTCGTAGAGCCCGGCCTTCTGCAACGCTGCTACGGCTGCGCGGCCGTACGGCGCGTGCTCCGGATTGGCGATTGCAATTTTTTGCACGCTCGGGTCCAGCAACGCATTCCATCCCATGCGAATGAGATCGACCTTCGCGTCCGCGGGCATCCAGATCGCGATTCGTCCCACAGCGTACTCGTAAAGTGTGCCCGGTTCGGCGAACCCCGTTGCTTCCAGTTTCTCCGGATACTCGATGTCGGCAGAAAAAAACAGATCGAACGGCGCGCCATTTTGCAATTGCGCGAAGAAGTTCCCGCTCGAACCGTAGCTGACCTCCACTTTTGTTCCAGTATTTTTTTCGAATTGTGCCGCCAGGTCCTGCATCGCGAATTGCAAGTCGGCCGCCGCCGCGACGGCGATTTCCTGGTTCGCAGCGCTCGCGCCATTTTGCGCGAGAAAGAAAAGCAGGAACGTCCCAACCAGAAACGGTCTGAGCCAGCTCGTTTTTCGATAATTCACGTGCCGCCATTCACGAATCGCTTGGCTTCTCATACCCGCAAAATCATCACTTCCGTGGATTTAATCAATGCCGCCGCGCGCTCTCCGGGTTTCAGGCGCATCTCTTTCGCCGCGTCCGCCGTGATGATCGCCGTAATGTGCTGCTCGGCGATGGCCATCGTCACCTGCGCCAGCAGCCCGCTGTATTTCACGGCAATCACACGCCCTATGAGCTGATTGCGTCCGCTGATTTTACGGAAATTACCGCGCCGCATCACGACGTCCCCGCGGTCGAACGATTTAGGAATCATGCGGTCGATTTCGCTCTCCGGCACGCGATGATGCCCTCCCGGCGTCTTGACCGTTTTGATCTTCCCGCGGTAGATCCACTGCTTCAACGTTGGATAGCTGATTCCCAGAATTCTGGCGGCTTCCCGCGGCGGCAATAGTGCGGCTCGGTGCATCACGCCTCCTCAACGACGCCATTCCATATCGGCTCGGTCGAAACCGCTATTGTAGTACGGATTTATCCGTTTCTGTTCGTTATTTGATGCGCGATCTTGAGGGCCGGCCCGTAATTCCTTCGGCAACAATTATTTGGCAGCCGTTTCGAAGTTTGCCGCTCTCGCGTAAAGTAATCAGTAAGAAAGCAGGCGATTCCACTTGGGAGCCTCTCATGTCCTCGGTTGAAACGAAACTGACGGTGGAAGACGTCCGAAAGGCCGTCGAGCTTTTTTGGGCCACCTTTCTGGCAAAGTCAGAACACGAACTGAACGATTATTATGCTGCGGGCAGCACGGTGTTCCAAATTGCCATGGGCCGCAGCGAGCCGGGCAGGCTTGGAGCGATGCGCCGTTCCCGCGAATATTTCAATCCGGATACGCGCATGGAGCTGAAGTTGAGCCCCATCGACGTCGTTCTATGCGGAAGCGACGCCGCCGTGGCTAGTTACACGTTTCAATTCCAGGCCACGGGCCGCGTCATCGGCGGCAAACGCATGGCGGAGAAACTGGAAACGGTGCGCGCCACTCACGTAATGCACCGCGACGCCTCGGGCAGACTTCGCATCGCGCACGAACACTTCTCGGTACCGGTGGCGTAGTCTCTTCAGTCCGTGAAACACACGGCGGATTGTCCTTTTAATTTCTCAGCGGCTTGCCGGTCTTCAAAGTGTGCGCGATGCGCTCCTGGGTTTTCTTCTCGCCGCAAAGCGAAACAAAGGCTTCGCGCTCGAGGTCCAGCACGTACTGCTCGCTTACAAATTGCGGTGAGGTCAGCGGCCCGCCCGCCAGGATGTTCGCCAGCTTGCGGCCGACGTGCGCGTCGTAATCGGAAATGTAGCCGCCGCGCTGCATCATGTGAATCACGAGTTTCGCTCCCGCCAGGAATTGGTCGCCCAGCACTTTAATTTGGGTGGCCTGCGCGCCTTCCTGCCAGCTCGCCGCCGGCGGCTTGTACCCGCCGCGCACCAGCGCCAGCGCCGCTTCTTTTGCGTCACCCACCAGGCGGTCGCGATTCATCGAAACGCCATCCTCGCGCCGCAAAAATCCCAAGCTGCGGCTGTCTTCCGCGCTCGTGCCCACTTTCGCCATGGCAATCGTTTCGAACACCGGCTTCATCGCGTGAAACAAATCCAAATCCTCGCCTCCCCCCGCGTGCTCATTCGCACGGACCAGCATCTCCTTTGTTCCGCCGCCGCCCGGAATTAAGCCGACGCCCGCCTCCACCAGCCCGATATACGCTTCCGCCGCCGCCTGAATTTTCGCCGCGTGCAAACTGATTTCGCATCCGCCTCCGAGCGCCATTCCCTGCGGAGCCGCCACCACCGGCTTAGGGGCATATTTCAACGCGAGATTTACATTCTGAAATTGCTTCACGGCCAGGTGCAGCTCGTCCCACTCTTGCTCCTGCGCCGCGACGAGCATGAGCATCAAGTTCGCTCCAACAGAAAAGTTCACCGCCTGGTTGGCAATGACCATCGCGTCAAAATCCGCGTCCAGCCGCTTCAATCCCTTGTGCATTATGGCGATTAAATCCGCGCCAATGGCGTTCATCTTCGCGTGAAATTCGCAGCACACCACGCCGTGGCCGAGATCGATCAGGCTCGCTCCGGAATTGCGCTCGATTTCGCGCCCCGCCTCTTTCTGCGATTTCAAAATAATCACGCCTGGCGCCATTTCCAGCGCCATCGCGCCGCCGCCCGCGACATCGAACACGGTCGCCTTGCCCTTTTCCGATTCGTAAAATCCCTTCCTGCCGCTCGACAACACTTTTTCCAGCAGCGGCGGAATCGCGCGCCCCTCCTTCTGCACTTGCGCGGCAAACGCCTTCACGCCGATCGCGTCCATCATTTCAAAAGGGCCCATCTCCCATGCGAATCCCCACTGCATCGCATGGTCCACATCCACAATGTTCTCCGAGATTTCCGGCACGCGCCGCGCCGCATACAAGCACATCTCCGACAATCCGCCCCAGATGAACTGCCGCGCCTTGTCGCCCTCCTGCCCTTCGAGAATCGGCCCGACCAGCGCGCGCAGCCGCTCTCGCGTATCGTCAATCCCTTTTCCCATTTCCAGCGAAGCAAATTTCGCTTTCTGCCGCGGACGGTACTCCATCGTGTTCAAGTCCAGCGCCAAAATTTCTTTCTCACCTTCGCCCTTCACTTTTTTGTAAAAGCCCTGCCCGGTTTTGTCGCCCAGCCACCCGCGCCGGATCATCTCCTCCACCGGCGCCGGCACTTTGTACATTTCGTGCGACTCATCGTTCGGAGCGGTCTCATAAATATTTTTCACCACGTGCGCCAGCACATCCAATCCGACCAGATCGGCCGTGCGAAACGTCGCCGATTTCGGCCAGCCCACCGCTGGCCCGGTGCACGCGTCCACCTCTTCAATCGTCATCCCGAGCTTCATCATCAGCCGAATCGCGTTCAGCATTGAAAATGTTCCAATGCGGTTGGCGATGAAGTTCGGGGTGTCCTTCGCGATGACCACGCCTTTGCCGAGCCGCCGGTCGCAAAATTCGCTCAGTGTCTCCATCACTTCGCTCGACGTTTTCGGCCCAGGAATCACTTCCACAAGCTTCATGTAGCGTGGCGGATTGAAAAAATGAGTCCCGGCCCAATGCTGTTGAAACTCTTCGCTCATCGCTTCCGCGATCAAGTGCACCGGCAATCCGGAGGTATTCGTCGTAACAATCGCGCCCGGCTTGCGAAATTGCGCCACGCGCGACAACAAATTCCTCTTGATCTCGAGGTTTTCCGCCACAACTTCGATAATCCAGTCCGCTTCCGCGCAGCGCGCCAAATCATCTTCGAAATTTCCAATCGAGACTTTTTCCGCCAGCGCCGGAACAAAAAACGCCGCCGGCTTCGATTTTTTCGCCGCCTCGAGCCCCGCGCGCACAATCTTGTTGCGGTCCCCAGCCGTCGCACCAGCCTTCCAATCCGGCGGAAGAATGTCCAGCAATATGCAGGGCAG
The DNA here is from genome assembly GCA_963767755.1 of uncultured Acidobacteriota bacterium. Classification (GTDB taxonomy): domain Bacteria; phylum Acidobacteriota; class Terriglobia; order Acidiferrales; family UBA7541; genus Acidiferrum. The sequence goes on from CAVYFO010000042.1 coordinate 154,370, forward strand.
CCCCGCGTTCGCCAAATGCGCCGCAATACGCGAACCCATGGTCCCCGCGCCCAGCACCGCTGCCTTTTCGATTCGACGTTTCATGGCCTGCCTTTTCCGAAACATTCGCTGAATATTGAGGCGAGAGGACAGGTTACAAAACCGCCATCCCCTGGTCAAACGAACTATGGCTCCAGCGCGGGGTGCGCGTTAAAGTATGGCAAGGATGAGCCCACGCAAAGTGAAAGATGCCATCGGCTGGCTGCAATCCGCCAGGGAAAAGCTCCGCACCCTGGCCCAGCCGGAAGATAGCAAACCGGCGGAACGCCCGCGCATCGGCCTGGCCCTCGCCGGCGGATTCGCTCGCGGCATCGCTCATATCGGCATCCTGCGGATTCTCCGCGAAGCCGGCATTCCCATCGACGTGGTCGCTGGCACGAGTGTCGGCGCTTTAATCGGCGCGGCGTATTGTGCGGGCACTCCGCTCGATGAAATGGAGCGCATCGGCGCTGCGACCAGCTTCACCGATTTCGGCCGCTGGACGCCTTCCTGGCTCGGCCTCGCCACCAACCAACGCCTGGAAAAATTCCTCGCCCGCTTCACTGGCGTGAAAACTTTCGAAGAACTCTCCACTCCCCTCGCCATCGCCACGACCGACATTAACGCCGGCATCTCCGTTTACTACACGCGCGGCCCGATTAGCGCGCCGCTGCGTGCATCATGCGCCTATCCAGGGCTCTTCGTGCCCATTCAATATGAGGGGCGCACCTTAGTGGATGGATTTCTTACCGCGCCCGTTCCCCTGGAAGGCGCTCTCCTTCTCGGCGCGGATATTGTGATCGCCGTCTATCTCGAAGCCGGCAACATCGAGCAGCCACGCACCTTCACCGATGTCCTTAGCCGCTCCTTCACCATCATCCAGCGTCATACGGATCTCACTTGGCGCCAGCAGGCGGACGTCATCATCGAACCTGACGTGACTCCGTTTGTTTGGGACGACTTCACCAGAACGCCCGAGATGGTCGCCGCAGGCGCAGCCGCCGCCCTGGCCGCGCTCCCAGCAATCCGCGCCGCCATCAGCGGCGAAAAGCGCGATTCCGCCGCCTAACGACTTCAATCTCTCATCCCGCCCCTCGTGCGATCCAGTTATCCCTTAGGAACCGTGCTATTCCCGCGTCACCCGCACGACAATCGGCCCACCCTCGCCTTTGCCCCGCTGCGTCAGCCAGGCTCGCAAGCCCTCTGCAAACCGCTCCGGCGTCAACCGAAAACTCGCTTCCACAGCGCCGTCGGCAACGGGCAGCGTATCGTCAAAATCCGCCGAATTCGTGAAATTACGCATGCAAAATTGATCGAGCCAATCGAGCGGGCAGGCACGAGTTTGCCCGCGAATCACGACATCCACTTTGAATTTTTGTGCGTACACCCGACCATCATAACATCGCGTCGAGTATGTTTTTGGCGAGTAAAGCCTAATCGGCCCCTACGAGATGCGCGGTCGCTTCACGCTGTGGGCCAAACCCATGCGTTCCAGCGTCCAAATGAAGTACCAACCGATATCCGTCTGCCACCAGCGCAGCCCCAGCCGCGCCGAGCCCGCATGCGAATGATGATTCGCGTGCCAATTCTCACCCCACGCCGTGATTTGGAACGGCCCAAGCCACCACACATTCATGCTCGAGTCCTCGACGCCCTCTTTGGCATGTCCGAGATGCGTAAGGCTGTTCACGAAACACTGCATGTGCAGCGTATAGACCAGCCGGATCGCGCCAATCCAAAAGAATCCCATCCAGCCCAGTCCCAGCAGCAACCCTGAAAAAATCGAAAGAATAATCACTGGCGTTTCCAGTTTGCCCCACGCCGTATACATCCCCCGCGTCAGTTCCGGCGCCCAGCGCTTCTTATCCGCAGGCTGCGTTTGATAGAGCCAGCGCAAATGCGCCCACCAAAATCCCCCTTGCTTGGGGCTCGAAATGTCGTCCGGCGTGTCCGTCACCGAATGATGCAAGCGGTGATACGCAACCCAGCTCGCGGGATGGCCCGACCCATTGAATACCGCCCAAAAGATCAGAGCCTGCTCCACAAACTTGTTGGTCTTCAGCGTCTTGTGCGCCAACATGCGGTGATAACAAACCGTCGTGCCGAGCCCGCCGAAAGCGATGAACAAAATTGCCAATCCCAGAACTTTCAAGCTCGGCACTGGAAAAAGAATCAATCCAATCACTGCAAGCACATGAATAAGAACGAGATACGCGAAGACGCCTTCCTTGCCACGCACTGGTTTCCAAAAGGGGCGTTCCCAGGGACGTGCTTCTTGTACGGCCGCTAATTCCATGATCTCTCCATCGATCAGCTTATTTGTGTGCGTGAGTGCCTGGAATGACGATGCTGCTAGGCAAGCACAACATTATCATTGCTCCGCGAGGGTAGCGTATATCTGTACGGAAAGGGACGCTAAATGTGTAATAGTTTTGTCGCCGGTTCGTAGCTCAACCGGGTGCATCCCCCTCGCGCCGGTTCGTTTCATGAGCTGGAAAAAGCTCAGCCCCGGCTCTGCCCTGATGTATGACGCAAACGCAAAACGGGAGGGCGCTCTTGCTTGAGGCGAAGCAAAAAAGATGGATAGTTAGTAATTCGTGCTCTCGTTCGGATACGGTAAAGCGACGGAAAAGTGGAGCCTATCTCTGGAGCTCGCGAAGTGCGTCATTCAGTTCGGCAAGTTCCGAGTTGAGCCTGTAATAGCCGGTGCGCCACGTCCCGGTCGTTTCATTCGCCGCAACACTCAGCACGGCGAAATCGTTGGCACCGGCCTGCCCATCGCCTAAGATGGGAAAGCTTTCTCCAAAAAACGTGGCCGAATGTTTGCTGACCACCTGATCGCATTCATTCACGGAGAGCACCGCTCTCAACATCCCCTGATTTTTAGCGTGTGGTTGGCAAAAGTAGAGGTTTGGCATACCTACGTATCATCAGCAGTTGAGCTAAGAACTTGAATAGTACGAAGGTTCTTTTATTTGTGTAAAAAATACCTAGATAGCGCTTTTGCCATCGTGATTGGCCACTTTCTCCCCTGTTTTCGCCCCGTTTGTTCCATATTCTTTTTCGGCTTCAGATTTTGCAAAGTCGCGATAGAATCCCGCAACTGCCGTCCGAGGTGGATCCGTGGAAGATGAGCGTCGGCGAACTCCCAGGTATCCCTTCGCCGCGACAGCCGAATTGATTCAAAAGGATGCCAAGGCCGGCATTTCCGCCAAAATCATCGAGCTGAGCCTCTACGGCTGCTTCGTGGAAATGCCCGATCCCCTCGAAAAAGGCACCGCAATCTTTCTGAAAGTCTACTCGAATGGAAAATTCTTCGAATCCTACGGCGTTGTAGTCTACGCTCACCCAGCTCAGGGAATCGGCGTCTGCTTTCAAAATGTGAATCCCCATTATCTGATGGTCTTGAAGCAGTGGCTCATCGAGGCTGCCCATTCAAGGTTCGGTAAGAAGGACTAAACTCCGTTTGCGACTCTTGCCGTTCATCGAAGCTTCTTCAGTCGGGACTCGCGGGCACAAGGAGGAGCCGTGAAATTCGCGAAAATTGTCTTCTGGATTGCCGGCATCTGGGGCTCGCTCGTCATCACCCCGCTTTATTTCATGTTCAACCTCATCGGCCAGAAGGATCCGCCTCCCATCACGCACCCGGGCTTCTACTACGGTTTCGTGGGCTGCGCTCTCGCCTGGCAAGTCACCTTCTGCTTCATCGCCACGAATCCGTCGCGCTACCGCCCGCTGATGATTCCCTCTATCCTCGAAAAAGTCACCTACGCCGCCGCCGTCTTCACCCTGGTCGCGCAAAGCCGCATGCACCATTCCGATTTGGTCTTCGCAGGCACCGATTCCCTCCTCGGCCTCCTCTTCGTCATCGCCTACTTTAAGACGTCATAAAAACTCCTAGAATCAGATTTCTTGCGCGCACCGTATCGAGAAACCGCCGCCGCCGCTAATGGCGGAACGCGGCAAAGCGCAGATCGTATTGGCCGTAACGCCGTTGGAGGGATGGCCCATAACACAAAATCCGTGCCTATAAAACGTTCGCGCCCAAGACATCCTTTACACTGCGTCGCCTGCCATGTACTCACGTCCAGCGCCAAACCTGCAAGAACACAATCCATCATGGCGAACTGTGATTCACACTCACTGCACACTGATCTCTGAAAACGGTGTTATCGAAGTTCAACTAACCTGCTTTCCATGATGCAATTTGTTTCTTCGTCGCCTTTTCTCTTACTGACTTCGAAAGCTTGGGCTTCGCAAGCTCCTTTCTCAAGCGGGCCAGTAGCGCGGCGTCCGATTCTTTTTCTTTCTTTTTGGTCACGTTTACGCGGCCTCTGATTATCGTCCCTTGGTTCTTTTCCAGGGCCTCGCCCGCCAAAAGCTTCCGTTCTGGGTGCGGTTTGTTTCGTAAACCACCGACAACAAGGATGCATCGCTGCCCGGCTGCGGCACCGTAAATGGGCCCGGCGACGGAAGACGTTTACTCTAGCGACTGTTCTTTTCTTTTCATGTCATGCTTCCGTTGCTTCAGGGCGCGGTTCGGCGGCCGTGGCGCTGAAAGCCAGAGCCCTCTCCCTGGGTCTACGATTTCTTGACGGACATCGGGCGATTTTCCAGGAACGCGGTGAGCAGTGTTTTATTTATTTTCAAGCCCCCGTTGTAGCTGACCAAGCCATTCTTCTTGAACTCGTTCATGAATTTGCTTACCCTTGGGCGGGTGGTACCAACCATCTCCGCTAAGGTCGATTGGCTCACCTTCAGGGCAGAATCCGACTTCGATTCCTTGGTTATTTCCCCAAACAACAACAGAACGCGCGCCAGTCGCCTTTCGCTAAAATTGAAGAATTGATCGATCAGGTCTTCCTCGATTCGAACAACCCGTGAAAGCAAATATCCAACGAACAGCGATGCGAAATGCGAGTCTCTCCTGAGCGTGCGAACCGTCCTTTCCTTTTGCAGTCGAATGACCTTGGATTGTCCAATGGCCCTCGCCGTGCAAATCCGCCGAGACTGTCCTGCTAAACACCCTTCGCCAAAAAAGCTGCCTTGCTGTAGGATGGCGATGATAGCTTTTTTGCGTGTAGTTACCGCCGTAAGCTTCACCGTCCCGCTCTCGATGTAGAAAACAGAATCGGCTGGATCTCCTTGCGAAAAGATGATCTCTCTGTCTCGGTAATTCCGAAATGTCATCTGAGTACGGAACTTTTTGCGGAGATATGTGCGGCTGACACCGAGATTACGCTTACTCGGCATTCGGGTGTGCTCCTCCAATCAAAACTGCAAGGCTACTCCGTCGGTCACCAATGGTAGAGAGATACAACCAACCCGTCTAGATGACTAAAATTGACCACATGCGATTTGAGCAGAATTGAACACCCCGAAGCGTATAACTGCGCTTTTGCAAGACCAACTAAAACGCAGTGCCACAAAAACAGCCCAAGGACGACGGCTGCCAAGATGGCGTTGTCGTTGCCTTCAACCCAGCAAAGCTGCTTAGCTGACAGCAGCCTGGACAGTCTGTTTTGATTTCGGGGACGGCGGGTGAATGACCCTTAACGCGCAGGAATGATTATAGCTATGTTCTCCCCTAGGCTGGCCAACGCTCTGCGGTTTTTGCAAAGTCTGGGCCCCTATCCGGCGTGTATCTGTTCCAATCAACAGGCCCGATCCCGATCAGTTCCCGCTCATTCTTCGCATAGAACGGAAATCTGCTTCACGGCCGTTCTCTCGGATGCTTCACTAACCCCTCCCCCACCGGTTTAGCGTGCATGTGCTCCAGCTTCGCCTTCAGCTTCCGCGCTCGCCTGATGCAAAACTAGCTGTCCATGAGAACCGCGATCGGACTATCGGAGTGGCACTCCTACTTCGGAGACATTCCCGTGACGGTATCGTCATTCAGGAGAACCCCCATCGTGCCGGCCGCGCGTGAATTGAGGTCGTAGATGCCGGTGCGCAGGGAGACCTCTTCGTCCTTGGGAACGTCGATCTCGCTGTGCACTTGAAGGCCTTCCTGCAAGGCATCCTCGTAGGCGCGTGGTGGAAGCGCCACCCCGTATCTCGCTTTGATCAAGTTCAGCGGCTTGCCATCGCGACCGTAGGCGACGACCATGACCTCGATGTGGCCGTGACGGATTCCATCAGGCGCAGCTTCGAGCCGCAGATTCTGCGCGGCGATTCCGAAATCCACTGCAAAGCGCGTAACTGGCCCCGTCAGACCCGCGTTGCTGCCCGCTCGCGCCGCGCTGGGCCCCGGCTGCGGGCTTGCGGGCTGCACCTTCACCTTGTAGGAAATTTGCGCAAAATCGGGCATCCCGAAGGTTATGAGCGGGAGCAGCGGATCGCCCTCGAGAGTTTGATCCGCCAGGAGTTCTGTTTTGGCGTCACCGGCATAGTACCCTCGGCGGTAGTCCAGCTTGTACTTGCCGCCAGCGATTTTCACTTCGATGCGCCGGTATTTTCCATCCATCTTCATGTTCGTCGGCGTGTACGTCAGCGTGTAGTAGTGCGACCCGTCGTCTATGGCATGACTCACCGCGTCCGCCAATCCATTGGTATCGTAAAACGCATGGCCGCCGGTATCCTTCGCCAGCGTCTCCATGGCAATTTGGTTGGTCAGCTCATTCGAGTCGCCCTGCCCCAAGTTCACTCTCTGAGACCGCCTGGTGGATCCCATCGTCGGGTCGAACGCAGCTTCGCCGACAAGGCCCGCTGCTGCCACCGGGTAAACGGCCACTTGATCTGCGGTGAATGCGTCCGCGGTCTGTTCAATCTCCCTCTGATACTGGCGCGGCATGTCCGCATCCGGAAAAATACTCACCGGAAAGGATCCAGAGAACCAGATCACGTTTTTTCGGCCCGGAATTGCGGAAAGAAATCGCGCGAGCTGCTGCAACGCGCGCAACGTAATTTTGATCCTCGCATCAATCTGGGAACCCGTCGAGGCCGCCATCTCCTGCCTCACTGCTTCCACAGCGGAGGGGGCCGCTTGATTCATAATCATTAAGTCTACGATCCCCTGCTCCGACGCATTCTGTTGGGCCGTTGGAAGCAGCGGCGATGACTGGGTTTCTGCTCCCTCTTTATCGCTTTCAACCGCCGCCAGCAGTCCCGAGGGATCGGACGTGAACCCTTGCACCAGGTGCAGTCGCGACACCAGCGTGAAAATCGCCATGCGCGTGCCTGGGGGCATCGCCTTGAGATACTTAATGATCTGTTCGCGTACATAGGGCTGGTCCCGCGGCTGGGTGTTGAGCCAGTCCAGCAACAAAACATTCGCAGAATCAGACGCCGTAAGTACCTGGTCGTTGGCGTAAACGTTCGGCGGCAAGGGCGGCAAATGGACCGGCGACGGTACTGCCTCTTTGTGTTCTTCAAAAAAGGAGATGGTTTGTCTCTTGCCGTCTTCCAGGATCTCAAAATCCTTCTTCTGCAATCCTGGAATCGGCTCGCCTTTCCCCTTGGTTACCACTACATCCACGAGGACCACGTTGACCTTAGACTTTATGGTTGGCAACTCGCTCGCCGCGTTTGGCCCTTTGCTCTGGCCGTGCAAAGCAGAACCTGCGAGTAGGAGCGAGGAAAGGCACACTAGGGAATCAAGACGCGTAGACATGGTGGGCTGCTAACCGCGCTAGGTTCTCACAATCGCAGCCCGAGCGAAAGCGCCTCCCGTTCGAATTGCCGCGCGCGTCGCAACGGGCCGCGAGCAAAGGTTAGCTCCGCTCCGGAAGGCCGCGTTCGCTCTCAGGAATGCTCCGGCTACATCCAGTTCGAAAGAAACGCCGTAAGTAATGGTGGAGAGCGCAGGAACGGCTAATCCGGGCCGCGGGGGGATTCTCAGTGATCCAGGTCACGGCTGTTCTCGTTTTTTTCGCTTGACGGCGGCTTGCAATGGGAGGATACCAGTAATACCACAGCCCCGGATTGAGGGACGGGGTGTCAGACCGGTAGGCTTTTTGCGTTCCGGCCCTCCCGCAATCCCTGGAGAAAAAATAAACAGGCGCCCGGATCATGCTGGCAGACATCTTGCGGGCTTTCGCGGTTTCTCGTCAGTCTCTGGCATTGCGGACAGGCGCCGCTCGGACGTAATCCGGGAATACCAAGCCAGGTTTTTCGCTTTGCCGCGCGTAATGGGCCCAGGATTTTTATCACCCTTTGCGCGCGCGGGCCGTCTAAATTGGGCTGGGTAAGAATCCGCGAGATTGGCGGGACGCGAACTCGGAAAAGCGCGGGCTTGAAAAAAGTGTTGATCGCGGTTCGCGAATAGCCGCGACCGCTTGCGCTCGAATTATTGATCTTCACGGCGGGCAATCCGCCGGAAGGGCAGCAGTAGCATTAAAATAACAGGAGGTCGGAGACGGAAATGACAAAGACGAATAAGTTCCTCATTACTGGTGCGGCGCTCGCGGGCTTGCTCGCGGGAACCGGCGCCACCTTGCAGGCTTCGAATCTGCTCACAGGGGCAAAGGCTTCGGCCGCGACCCAGACAGACCAGAAGTCTGACAAGACGGTGAAAGAAAAGCATGCCTGTAAGGGCCAGAACTCTTGCAAGGGCAAGGGCGGCTGCAAGTCGAGCGACAACGGTTGCAAAGGCAAGAACTCTTGCAAGGGCAAGGGCGGCTGCGCGACCGACGGCTCGAAGATGCCCGAGTAATCCAGTTGCTGGTGACTTCGGTTACTGGCGCGGAATAGCTCCATGATGGGGGGCCGGTGGCTTCCGCTGGCCCTTTCGTCCTTTTAATTTCGCCTTTCTGGATTTGTTATTCTACTTTTGTCTTTCCACTGCTCGGAGATCGCATGGCAGCGAATCGCTTCAACGGATTTACGGATTACGGCATCGGCATCGGGCTGCGAGCTACGCATTACAACCATATTTTGACGCGCAAGCCGGTCGTCGATTGGTTTGAAATTATTTCGGAAAATTTCATGATCGATGGCGGCAGGCCGCTGCACATCCTCGATCAAATTCTCGAACAGTATAAAGTCGTGCAGCACGGCGTCTCGATGTATTTCGGCTCCGCGGAGAAGCCGAATCGCGAACACCTGCGCCGCCTGAAGGATCTCGTCAAGCGCACGAAAACGCCGTGGCTTTCCGATCATCTTTGCTGGGGCAGCGTGGACGGCCGCTACACGCACGATTTGCTGCCTATGCCTTACACCTTTGAGGCCGCGCGCCTGACCGCGCAAAAAGTGCGAGACGTGCGCGATTTTCTCGAGATTCCCGTTGCCGTGGAAAACGTGAGCAGCTACGCGGAATACCACGACTCGGAAATGACGGAGTGGGAATTTCTGAACGAAGTCGTCGAGCGCGCGGACTGCGGGATTCTGCTGGACGTGAATAATATTTATGTCTCCTCGCAAAATCACAGTTTCAATCCTTTTGATTACGTGAACAGCGTTCCCGCGGAGCGCGTCGCGCAAATTCACATCGCGGGGCACTCGAAATACCGCAAATACATTCTCGATACGCACGACCATCCGGTGATCGATCCGGTTTGGAAACTTTACGAGCGCGCCATCCAGCGCGCCGGTCATACCGCGACGCTTCTCGAATGGGATGACAGTATTCCCTCGCTTTCAGGAAGTTCACGACGAAGCGCTGAAAGCCAATAAGTTCTTGTGCTCGGCCGTGCTGGCGGAAGCGGTCTGAACTTTTTCGCGCGAATGAAAGTTTTGTGAGCCCGGTGAAAGCCTTATGAAATTGTTGCAGCTCCAACGCACAATGGCCCGAGCGGTGATGCAACCGCTCACGTCGTCTGAAAGAATGCAGCGGCGCGCTCCCGGCGGCGGCTCGATGAAACGGTATGCTTCGCGCTTCATCAAGCCCAACGATCGCCTGACTTCTTTTGAGCGACTCGAAATCTACAACCGTCAATATTGGTTTCGCGTGCTCTCCGCTCTCGGCGAGGACTTTCCCGGCTTGCGCGCCGTGCTTGGCGCAAAGCGCTTCGACGCCATGGCGCAGGCGTACCTCATTGCGAATCCTTCGCGTTCGTTTACCCTGCGCGATCTGGGTTCGGGCATGGAAACTTGGCTCCGAAAAAATCCCCGATGGGCGGGCAAAAACCAAACTCTTGCGTTGGATATTGCGCGGCTCGAATGGGCGGACATTGAAGCCTTCGACGGAAAAGCGCAGCCTGCTTTGCGCCCCGAAGATATTTCGAGCGCTGATGGCGCGAAGTTGAAGCTCACGCTTCAACCGTACGTGCGACTGCTGAGTTTTCGCTATCCCGTTGATGACCTGCTCCTTGAAGTGCGCAAAGAGGATGAAGACACGGATTTCGCCAGCAACACTTTTGCGGAGCATCGCAAACGCAAACGCGTGCGCGCCGTCGCGAAACTCAGGCCCGCGGAGATTTTTTTGGCCATACATCGCATCGACTACTCCGTTTACTTCCGCCGCATCGAGCCGGAAGAATTTGCCATCTTGAGCGCGCTGCGTGAAGGAAAAACGCTCGCCGCCGCTGTAAACTCTGGTTTCCGCAAAAGCGCAATTGCGCCGGAAGCTCGGCCTGTGCAAGTTCAAACCTGGTTCCAGACGTGGGCCGCGCTGGGATGGTTCTGCCGCCCGGAAAAAAACGCGCGATAAATTGAAACTTCTTGCAAGGTTGCGCATCCAAATTTCGCGGGCTCCCGTAGAAATTCTTGCGGCTAAAATCTCGCGAAGAAAACTTTGGACGACTGAGCTCTCATGAACAAACTGCTGACAACTCTTCACTCCTGGCACAAAACGTTTTTTCATTTCGTCGATTATCTCCAGCACCCGTTCCTGCTTTTTGTGCGCCTCTACTGGGGCATTCAACTGATGCAGAGCGGCTGGGGCAAGCTGCATAACCTCGATAAGGTTACGGACTATTTCACGACGCTGAATTTGCCAATGCCGCACCAGATGGCCTTCTTCATTTCCTGCGTCGAGCTTTTTGGCGGCCTTTTCCTGGCGCTGGGACTGCTCTCCCGCGTTGCTTCTCTCGTGCTGACGATAAATTTGATCATGGCGTACGTGATCGGCGACCGCGAAGCACTGCTCTCCATTTTTTCGGATCCGGACAAATTTGCCGCGGCGGCGCCATACGTGTTTCTTGTGGCCGCCCTGATTATTTTGCTTGCTGGGCCAGGGATATTTTCCATCGACGCTCTGGCCGACAAGTTTCTCTGGAAAACCTCGCCGCAAACCAAAGCGCCCGGTTAGAATCGCGCAAAAATCCGTCACGCGAGATTCTCGACATTGGGATAGTATGGTTTGCGGGTACTCATGGTACGGATGGAATCAATCCTTGGTCTCCGCAAAGGTCTCTACAAGAGGTTCTGCAAACGCGCTTGCTCCGTTTTTTTGGTTCTCTCCTTCTTTCTTCTGCTTTGCCCCTCTATTTCCAAGGCGGATGACGTGACTTCGACGCTGATGATTGGCGGCTCGAAAATCGATGTGACCATCGATACGAGCGAAGCGCCTCTTTCGCAGGCGGACGTGATGCAGTGGGTGAAAAACGCGGCGGAATCCGTGGCAACTTATTATGGGCGCTTCCCCGTTCCTCATTTGACGCTCCGCGTGGTTTCGTTTGACGGAAGCGGCGTGCGGCACGGGACGACCTGGGGCAAAGACGGCGGACTGATTCGTATTTTTGCGGGAAGCAAAACTTCGCCGCAATATTTTGCGGACGATTGGATGCTGACGCACGAGATGGTGCATCTTGCATTTCCCTCGATGATGGGGGATGAGCACCACTGGATCGAGGAAGGTTCGGCGGTGTACGTCGAGCCGATTGCGCGAATCCGCGCGGGGCATTGGACGGCTCTCCAAATGTGGCACGACCTGGTGCGGGACATGCCAAAAGGCGAGCCGCAACCCGGCGATGAAGGGCTCGACCACACGCACACCTGGGGACGAACGTATTGGGGCGGCGCGCTTTTTTGTTTTGTGGCGGACGTGGAGATTCGGAAGCAGACGAAAAATAAAAAGGGATTGGAAGACGCGCTGCGCGGCGTGCTGGATGCGGGCGGAGACATTCGCGTGGATTGGGAGTTGGAGAAGGCGCTGAAAGTCGCGGACCAGGCCGTGGGAGTGGATGTGCTGGAAAAATTGTATTCGGAGTGGAAGGACAAACCGGTGCAAGTGGATTTGGCGCCGATGTGGAAGGAATTGGGCGTGGAAGTTGGGCAGGATGGCACGACGGTGACGTTGAATAATGATGCGCCGCTGGCGGCGATCCGGCGGGCAATTGAGTTGGGTACGCCGGGCGCAAAGGCTGGAGACAAGCCGCCGACGGGCGTTGGCTCGGCGAGGCAGGGCTCGATGGCTGCAGATTCCGGGCGTCCGATGGCGGTGTTTGCCGGGCGAACGGCCAGATCGAAGTGAAGCGGACCCCCACCCCCGGGGTGTCCAGAAGTTATGAAGTAACTCCATGAAAGAAGAAGAGTTGCGCGTTTTCCTGTATGGGCGCAGGAGAGTATGTACGAAAAGAGCGGGCGAGCTGACTTGACAGGCATACGCCACCCCGGGTGTTTTCTGCAAAGAGTGCGGAAACTATTCAATGTAAAAGAGTTACGAGATTGCGCGGTGCAAAAGAGTGCGTAAGAGTATGAAAACAAAGGAAAGCTAAAACCATTGGAATGATATTGATGTGGGCTGTTGCGGAGACAGTGGTTTAGGGTTGAAAGTTCAAAGTCGAATGGAGAAGAAGAATCTGACGCAGACACGCAGAGTACACAGAGACTTCGCGGAGACTTTGGCGCTCGGCGGGAATGACGACTGAGTATCACAAATAGTGTTAACACGTACGCCAACATCCTGTCAAGTGTTTACTTACATGCTATTCGAATCACCTGTGAAAAACTAAGGAAAAGTCAAAAGTCCCATACGCATACCCGGGATACGTGGCTCGCGGCTGTAACTAGGCGTACCCTTGAGGGCGTCTAACTGTGTAGTTCCTGGCGGGCTGCTAATCCAAAACGTACTGCCGCAGGGATCGGACGGCCCTCGCTCGCTCGGACAAAGGGAGCGTACGCCCATGAACTCGCGTCTCGGCCTCTTACTTCTGGTCTCCTTGCCGTGCACGCCGCAATGTTCGGCTCGGCAGGATCAATCGGCAGCTCAACCCGGCGACAGAATCTATCTTGACGTGGTGGTTCGTCACAAGTCTGGCCCGCCAATGAAAGGGCTTCAGCAGTCGGACTTCACCATCCTCGATAACGATGTGCCGCAAACCATCACGTCGTTCAAGGCTGTCGATGGGCAGCAGGCTGGCAGCGAGGTGATCTTAGTCTTCGATGCCGTGAACATCGGCTCTCCTGCGACGGCCAACGCGTACGAAGAAATCAAAAAATTCCTAAAGTCCGACCGAGGCCGTCTGGCCTACCCCACTGCTGTCGCTATCCTTTCCGACAAGGGACTCGAGTCTCCGCTGGAGTTTTCACAAGATGGAAACGCTATCAGCGCCGCGCTTGGTAAACACGCGATTGCCGCCCAGGGTATCAGCGACGCCGCTCGTTTTCAGATTTCGTTTCAATCCTTTGCGCAGATTCTGGCGGCCGAACGCAAGAAACCTGGACGCAAAATCATCCTTTGGGTGTCCGCGGGTTGGCCGCCACTGGCCGGGTTGGAGAACGAGCACGACGCAAAGCCCCGACAACTACAAGAAGAAGTGTTCGGAAATGTCGTTGTGGTCTCGACGCAACTCCGAGAGGGCCAGGTCGCGGTCTTCAGTCTGGACCCCTCCGCTCTGGGGGACCTTGACATGGGCATGTCTCTTGACGTCATGGCGCCTACTACGGGCTCGCCCAGTCACCTAAGGCCCTCCGATAAGAACGTCTCCATAGCGGGAGCGTACAAGCCGAGTGACGTTGGACCAGGAGATTTGACGCTAGGGAATATCGCCACACAAAGCGGCGGCGCGGCCCTTCATCCCGGGAACGACCTTGCCTCGGCTCTTCGAAAATGCGTTGCCGATTCGGAGGCATACTACGAGATATCCTTCGATCCGACGATTACAACTCAGCCTAACGAATACCATCGTCTGGAAGTCCGGGTCGCGAAACCTGGTTTAGTGGCGCTCACTCGACAGGGGTTTTACTCGCGGCCTTGGTCTGTAAGGGAGTTCGAGGCTGAGGCCAAGAGGCTTGGCGAGGCGGATGACACATCTTCACACGGCGCAAGCGCAGAAAACGCAGCAGCGGGGCATGAGCCTGACTACGCAAATGCACATCCTTACGTCGAGCTGCCGATGGCACAAGTGGTCGAACGCGTCCCCGACTTGAAATCCCTTGAGCCTGCAACAGATCAACAGGAATTGCCGATGATCCTTCAGAAGATGGGCGAGCGCATGGATGACTTCGTCCATAACATTGGCGACCTCATTGCCCGCGAAGATTTGACCCAGGAGAGGCTGAATGCCGATGGAAAAATCAAAGCGAAGCAGCGGGTTCAAGACAACTATCTGATACTGCACCACGGATACTCATGGGGCGCCAGTGCGGAATATCGCATGGATGACAAGGGCAATCGCTTGGGGCAGATCGGCCTTGCGCAGGGGTATTTGGTCACTTCCGGCTATGCCTTGAGTTGTATTCAGTTTTCGACCGCCGCGCAGTCGCAGGCACAGTCCCGGTTCCGCTACCTTGGCAGCGAAATGCTCGGTTCACGCGAGACGTATGTATTGGCATTTGCTCAGCGCCCTGGCGAGGTTAACTTCGCAAGCGTCATGGCGGGAACCGGCGCGGAAGACGTGGATGTGCCGACGCAGGGAATCTTGTGGGTGGATAAGAGCAATTTCCAAATCCTCCGCATGCGCAGCGATCTGCTTGCGCCCAACCGGAAGATTCGGCTCGATCAACTGACGACCGATCTAACCCTCGGCGAAGTGCGGCTTCAAGACCTTCCAAATCCTTTGTGGCTGCCTGGCGACGTAGACGTGTACATCGAAATCGGCGGCCTGCAATACCGCAACGTGCATCGGTATAAGGACTATCGGCGGTATCGGGTCTCGGTAAAGATTGGGGATCCGCAATAACCTCAGGCGTGGATCGGGAGAGCTTTCCTTCGCAGGGTAACAACTTTACAGAGGCGGGTCGGAATCTTCGGGCGCAGCGGTTGCGGCGGAAGGTGCTGCCGGCTCTATGGTGGGTGCGCGATCTGTTCAGGATAGAGATTTGTGATTTAATTATGGGCATGGAACAAATTGAAATTCGGCCGCAGCCGGCGGTGGGAGCGATCGTCGTGGTGAGCGGGATCGCCGTGACGTTCCTGCTTTGGCTGCTGTACGTACATCACGCTTCGGCTGATTTCGCGGGGCGCTGGATGTTTTTGCCGGCGCTGAACGCGATTCTGAACGGATCGTGCGCGATTGCGCTCTGCGTGGGATTCTATTTCATCAAACATCGCAACAAAGAAGCGCATCGCGCGAGCATGCTGACGGCGTTCGCGTTCTCTTCCCTTTTTCTCGCCAGCTACATCGCGAACCACGCGCTGCACGGCGACACGATTTTCCCCGGGCACGGCGCGGTGCGCACGCTCTACCTTTCCATTCTGGCGAGCCACGTGACACTTTCCATCGTCGCGCTGCCGATGGTGCTGACGACCTTCTTTTTCTCGCTGACGGGCCGGTTCGCGATGCACCGCAAAATCGCGCGCTGGACATTCCCTATTTGGCTTTACGTTTCGATCACAGGCGTAGTGGTTTTCGTGTTCCTCAAAGCATACGCGTATTAGACGCGGGATTGTTCCTGCCTGAGTGCAGAAAATCAGAAAAAAACTAAGGAAACTGAGTGAAGCGACCCGGCACAGCCAGGAGTGGCCGTGCTACTTGGCGGAGTGGCGGGCGGGGACGGGCGGAGTGTCTTCGTTTTCGAAGGCTTCGGGGCCGGGGTGAACGGCGTGGAATTCGGGGCGGGATTCGAGGAGGCGGACGCAGCGGTTCCAGCGGAGGATGCTGTCGTCATTGCCAGCAGGACGGGTTTTTTCGGCTTCGGCGAAGCAGCGAAGGGCTTCTTCGACGAGCGGGAGAAGGATGTGGGCGGAGCAACCCGAATGCAGCTGAGCTTTGGCGCGGCGTTCGTGGAGAAGGCCGGTGTAATAGTTGCGTTCGTAGGGATCGCGGAGCGCGGCGAAGATGGATTGGACTTCGGCGTAGCGGTCGGCGGCGGCGCCGGTGAATTGGTCGGTGATGGAGAGGCCGAGTATGCGGCGGGCGAACTGATGATCGGCGTCGACGGCGAGAATATCGCGGCAGATGGATTCGGCTTCCTCGGGTTCGTTGAGGTAGCGGTAGAGCTCGGCTTTGGCGATGGCTTCGGGGATGCCGGGTTTGGAGATGGATTTTAGCTGGTATGGCATGGGTGCCTCCGAGATTGCACGAAGTAAAGGAAGTAGAGGAGGTAAAGGAAGTAAAGGAACGGAAGGGATCGGGCTAGAGCGTCCTCCACTTCTTCCAGCGAGCGTAGAGCATGTTACATGATTTCAGAGCACAGACTAAAGTCTGTGCCACCTCACGAACCGCCGAACATGCGGAAGAGCATGGTGAGCGGATCGTAGAAGCGGTCGACGACGCGCTCCTTGAGCGGGATGATGGCGTTGTCGGTGATGTGAATTTCTTCGGGGCAGACTTCGGTACAGCATTTGGTGATGTTGCAGAGGCCGATGCCGAGATCGTTTTTGAGGAGGGCGACGCGATCGAGGCCGTCGAGAGGATGCATTTCCAGGCCGGCGACGCGGACGAAAAAGCGCGGGCCGCCGAACGTTTTTTTGGCGTCGTGCTCGCGCAGAACGTGGCAAACGTTCTGGCAGAGGAAACATTCGATGCACTTGCGAAATTCCTGGACGCGATCGACATCGAGCTGGGAGATTTTCCAGTCGGTGTTGGGCTTCGGCTGGAAGGCGGGGATTTTCTTGTTGACCTGATAATTCCAGGAAACGTCGGTGACGAGATCCTTGATGCGCGGGAAAGATTTCATGGGCATGACGGTGATGGGCTGATCTTTGGGGAGATCATCCATGCGCGTTTTGCAGGTGAGGCGCGGGCGGCCGTTGACTTCGGCGGAGCAAGAGCCGCACTTCCCAGCTTTGCAATTCCAGCGGACGGCGAGATCCGGAGCGAGATGGCCCTGGATGTAGTGGAGCGCGTCGAGGACGACCATGCCGGGAGCGACAGGGACTTGGTAGTCGACGGCTTGGCCGCCGGTGGCGCCTTCGCCCCGAAATACTCTTAGAGTTGCCTCGCTCATTCTTGTGCTCCCTGCTGCGATTGGCGCGACATTATTTGTCCTCGGCGATAATCTGCTTTAGGTCGTCGGGCATTTCTTCGACAGGAATTTCGTGGCGCGTCATTTTTCCGTCTTCGCGGACGATGACATTGTGCTTTTTTGCCCAGACGGGGTCGTAGTTCGGGAAGTCGATGCGGCTGTGCGCGCCGCGGCTTTCCGTGCGGGCGAGCGCGCTTAACGCGACGGCTTCGGAAATAGTGAGCATGGAGTTGAGCTCGCGCGTGAGATGCCAGCCGGGATTGAAGAGGCGTGAGCCTTCGACGCTGGCTTTGGCGGCGCGGGCTTTCAGCTCTTCCAGCTCGGAGAAGGCCTTTTTCAAATCTTCGTCGGTGCGGAAAATTCCTACGAGGCCCTGCATGACTTTTTGCAAGTCGCGCTGGACGGCGTAAGGACTCTCGGAACCGGTATTCGAAAATGGAGCGAGCAGTTCCCTTTCGGCTTCTTCGATTTGCGCGAGGGCCAGGCCGGGAGGGGAGACTTGCTTGGCATGCTTCGCGGCGGCTTCGCCCGCGCGGCGGCCGAAAACCAACAGATCAGAGAGCGAGTTTCCGCCGAGGCGATTCGAGCCGTGGAGACCAGCGGCGGCTTCACCGGCGGCGAAGAGGCCGGGGACGGTGGATTGAGCGGTTTCGGCTTCGACGCGAATGCCGCCCATTACGTAGTGGCACGTCGGGCCCACTTCCATGGGGCCCTTGGTGATGTCCACGTCAGCCAGCTCTTTGAACTGGTGATACATGCTGGGAAGTTTTTTCTTCACGTATTCGGCGGGTTCGTGAGAAATGTCGAGATACGCGCCGCCGTGTTCGGTGCCGCGGCCTTCTTTCACTTCGGTGTAGATCGAGCGGGCGACGACGTCGCGCGTGGAGAGTTCCATGCGCTTTGGATCGTATTTTTCCATGAAGCGCTCGCCGAGTTTGTTGCGCAGAATGCCGCCTTCGCCGCGGACGGCTTCGGTAACGAGAAGGCCTTGCACGCCAGGCGGCCAAACCATGCCGGTGGGATGGAACTGGACGAACTCCATGTCCATCAGCTCGGCGCCGGCTTCGTAGGCGAGCGTCATGCCGTCGCCGGTGCACTCCCAGGAATTGGAAGTGATGGGCCAGGCTTTGCCAATGCCGCCGGTGGCGATGACGATGGACTTGGCTTTGAAAACGATGAAGCGGCCATTTTCGCGCCAGTAGGCGAAAGCGCCGGCGATGCGGCCTCCGTCGGTGAGGAGGCGCGTGACGGTGCACTCCATGTAGACGTCGAAGCCAAGCTGCACGCCGCGATCCTGGAGGGTGCGGATCATCTCGAGACCGGTGCGGTCGCCGACGTGGCAGAGACGCTTGTAGGTGTGGCCGCCGAAAGCACGCTGGAGAATGGCGCCGCTCGCAGTGCGGTCGAAGAGCGCGCCCCACTGCTCGAGCTCGCGGACGCGGTCGGGAGACTCCTGTGCATGGAGCTGGGCCATGCGCCAATTGTTCAGATATTTGCCGCCAAACATGGTGTCTTTGAAGTGCGGCTTCCAGCCGTCGGCGGCGTCCACGTTAGCCATGGCAGCGGCGATGCCGCCTTCGGCCATAACGGTATGAGCTTTTCCAAGGAGCGATTTGCAGACGACGCCGACGCTCGCGCCGTGAGCGAGGGCTTCGATAGCGGCGCGGAGTCCTGCGCCGCCGGCGCCGATGATCAGAACGTCGTGCTCGCGGGTCTCGTAACTGGTGGTCACAGGAGCCTCAGGTCATGGAATACGCCGGCGGCGACCATGCGAATGTAAAAGTCGGTGAAGCCGACGGTGATGAGACTCGTCCAGGCGAGGAGCATGTGGCGCTCGTTGAGGAAAGTAACGGCGCTCCACGCGCTATGCCGCGGCATGCCGAATGTCGCGCAGGAAAAACAGTCGAGTTTGCCTCCGGCGAGATGGCGCAGAGAATGACAGGAAAAAGTGTAAAGCGTGAGCATGATGATGTTGACGCTCATGATGAGCGTCCCGACGCCAATGCCAAAGTGGCCGTTCCAGTCGTAGGCGACGACGGCGTCGTACCAGAGAAATGCAAGGAACACGATTGCGAGATAGAAGAAATAGCGGTGAACGTTTTGGAGGATGAAGGGAAACGCGGTCTCACCTTTGTATTTGCGTTTGGCGGGTTCAGCGACGGCGCAAGCGGGCGGATCGAGAAAAAAAGCGCGGTAGTAGGCCTTGCGATAGTAATAGCAGGTGGCGCGAAAACCGAGAGGGCCGCCAAGAATGAGCAGCGCGGGAGACCAAGGCCACCAATGATGACTCGCATCGATGAGCGGCGAATAAAAGGGCGAAAGATACGGCCCCCATGCGTAATATGCGCCTTCGAACGCGCGTAACGTGGCGTAAATGCCAAAACCGCCGAGAAGGATAATTACGGGTACGAGTTCGACCCACCAAGCGTCGCGGCGAAGCGTGGCGCCGAGCCGCGATTCAGGCAAGAGGGTTGGCGAGCCAGCCATCTAGTAACCTCCGGAGTGCAGTAAGTGGAGCTGTGACACAAATGTTGCAGACAGATTATATCCAAGACGCAGCAGAACGGCCAATTTTGAGAAGTGTTGCGGAATTTAGGTGTTGGAAGTCCGGCCGGGCTGAATGCCCGCAGAACCTATGCGCAGCCGAAATCACCAGCTGGCGCTATCGGTGATCCGCGAAATCGAGGGCCGTCCAAATCGGCCGGGCTCGAGCGTCATTCTAGTAGCAGAACATGATGACGCCGAAAGGCCCGACGGAGATTTGGAGGTCTGTCATGAACATCGGAAAAGCATTGCTGGTCGTCGGAATCGTGGTTCTGGCTGCCGTGGGTGTGCATTGGCACCCGTGGCTGGTCTGCGCCGTGGAGGCGTTTCTGAACTTTGCGGCCGGGGCATTGCTATGGGCCGGTGGAATCTAGATAGTATGCCAAACGGACCGGCCAAAAAATCTTTGAGGGCTTGTCCAAATGGCCGGATTTCGAACCTCATTAGAATAGCGGAACACAAACCGCCGGGTAAACCTTGGGGAGACGCGAGATGAAATACATGCTGATGGACTACGTGGGCGAAACAGGCTGGCCGCAGTTGACCAGAGACGAACAGCAGCATTGGCTGGGCGCCTATCGAGCCTATATGGAGGCCATGACGAAGGCCGGCGTGCTGAAGGACAGCAAGGGGTTGTTTCCCACGTCGGACGCTACGACGGTGCGCGTCGCGAGCGGCAAGACTCAGGTGCTGGACGGCCCTTACGCCGACTCGAAAGAGCAGTTGGGCGGCTTTCATATCATCGAAGTGCCCGATCTGGACGCCGCGATTTCCTGGGCAGCGCGCAGTCCAACCGCTTTGCACGGCGTCGTCGAAGTGCGCCCCGTGCGCGAAGGCACGCTGATGACCGAGGATCATTCTAAGTACATCAAGCCGGAGTAAGCGGCGCAGGAGCACCGGTTCGAAATTTCATCTCAACAGAGAAAAGGAGAAAAACGATGCGCAGAATAGTGGTTTTCAATATGGTGTCTCTGGATGGCTATTTCGTGGATGGCAAGGGCGACATGAGCTGGGCCCACAAGCGCGATGCGGAGTGGACTGCATTCGCCAGCGAAAACGCCAGTGGCAACGGCGTGCTGCTGTTTGGCCGGGTCACTTACCAACTTATGGCAAGCTACTGGCCGACGCCGATGGCGTTCCAAAACTCGCCGGCGGTTGCCAAAGGCATGAACGAAATGGCGAAGATCGTGTTTTCGCGAACGCTGGACAAAGTTTCCTGGACCAACACGAAGCTGATGAAGGGCGACCTCGCCACAGAAGTCCGCAAGCTCAAGGACGAGGAAGGACCGGACATGGTGATTCTTGGCAGCGGTAGCATCGTTTCTCAATTGGCGCAGCACAATCTGATTGACGAATACCAGATGGCGCTGAGCCCCATCTTGCTGGGCAAAGGCCGGACGATGTTTGAGGGCCTCGGGGAGAAGTTGAGCTTAAAGCTGACAAGTTCGCGGGCTTTTGGTAATGGCACCGTTTTCGCGTGCTACCGGCCAGCGAACTGAGCCAGGTACGCTATGGATCGCCCGGTTCCATCTTTTCACAATGTTTTTCGCGTATGCGGTCGCCCCACGTTCGCAAAATCGTTCGGCAGGCGTCCGGCGAATGTCCAAATCGTGCGTGGCAGAGCGTCATTGTAGTAGCGGGCCATCAGGCCCGCCAGTTCCCGATAGAGGAGGCTCGAAATGCAATACTTGTTGATACTTTATGTGAACGAGGCCGCTTGGCCCAAAATGTCGAAAGCGGAACAGGAACAAGGCGTCGCTGCATACGCCGCATACGGCGAAGCGCTCAGGAAGGCGGGAGCGATCGTCGGCAGCAATCGCCTCCAGCCAACCACAACAGCGACGACTGTGCGGGTTGCGAATGGCAAGTCGCAGGTTCTGGATGGCCCTTTTGTGGACTCGAAAGAACAATTGGCCGGCTATTTTCTCATCGACGTGGCCGATCTCGATGCCGCGCTTTCGTGGGCGGCACGTTGCCCGGCAGCGAGTCACGGCGTCGTCGAAGTGCGCCCCATTTGGGTCACGGCGGCATCGTCCGCAGCGTAGCTTACGGATATGACCTGGAGCGACGGCGACGAGCAGGTGCGAAGCACGGCGGACGAAGTCGCGCGCCGCAGCTACGGCAAGCTCGACGCCTTTCTCGCCGCGCGCACGCGGGACGTGGCCGCCGCCGAGGATGCGCTCTCCGAGGCATTCGCGGCAGCCCTTGCCGATTGGCCGCGCAACGGCTGTCCACAGAACCCGGAAGCTTGGCTTCTGACCGTAGCCCGGCGAAAGATGATCGATATGATCCGAGGGCGGCGCCGTCATGAAATCGCGGGCGAGCAGTTGCGGGTCATGGCGGAAGGCCTCGAAGCTGCGGCGGAGCAATCGGAAATCCCAGATCAACGCCTGGCGCTCATGTTTGCCTGCGCGCATCCGGCCCTCGACGCCAGCGTTCGCGCGCCGTTGGTGCTCCAGGTCGTGCTGGGGCTCGACGCAGCCACCATCGCTTCTTCCTTTCTCACGTCTCCGGCGACCATGGGCAAGCGGCTCGTCCGCGCCAAAGAAAAAATCCGGCAAGCGGGAATCCCGTTTCAGATTCCCGGGCGGGAAGAACTTCCTGCGCGGCTCGACACGGTGTTGGACGCGATCTATGCCACGTTTACGGAAGGCTGGGCCGATCCCGGCGGGACGGATGTCGTTCGCCGCGATCTGACCGAGGAATCCTTGTTTCTGGCGAGGCTGGTAGTCGAGTTGCTACCCGAGGCACCCGAACCGCTTGGCTTGCTCGCCCTGATGCTTCACGCCGAAGCCAGGCGACGCGCGCGGCGCACCGAAGGTGGCGAATACGTGCCGCTTGCCGAGCAGGATACGGAATTATGGGATTCGCAAATGATCCTGGAGGCGGAAGCGTTGCTCCGCCGGGCGAGCGCCCTGGCCTCGATCGGCCGCTATCAGTTGGAAGCGGCGTTGCAGTCGGCCCATGTTTATCGCTGCCGCATCGGTCAGGATAACTGGGCCGATGTGGTGCAACTCTACGATGCGCTGTTCGCACTTGTTGGCTCGCCGGTGGTCGCCATCAATCGCGCGCTTGCGATTGCGGAATTGCATGGCCCCGCTGCCGCTCTCCAGGCTATGCCCGACGCGGCCACCGATGCGCGGCTCGCCGAGTATCAGCCGTATTGGGCCGCGCGCGCGCAATTGTTGGCCAAATCTGGCGCGAGCGACGAAGCGCGCAAAGCCTACCAAATGGCTATCGGGCTTGAGCGCGACTCCGCAGTTCGCCGCTTCCTGCAGCAGCGCCAGTTGCGGTTGCCGCTCTGACTTTCTTCATCAAAAACGACCCGGCACTTAGAGGATGGATTCGATTTCGGGATCGACGGAGACGTGAGTGGCGGGGATGCCGTTGATTAGGAATTTCTCGCCTTGGTCTTCGGAAAAATGAAAGAAGCGGCTGATGTGATAGTCCTCGTCATAGGAAGAAAAAAGGCGCTCCGTTTCGGCAGCCGAAAGTTGGAACGCGGGAAGCGCGACAGGTCTGCCGAACTCACCGGCGAGGGAATGGTAGCGTGCAACGAGATCTTGCAAAGGCATCATGGGTGCGCGGCGAGCGGCTTCGCTGGACATCGAGGAAATTGCCAGATGAACCGTAGTGTAGCTCTAGAAAAGAGATAAAGGAAGCGGAGGAGAGCGGTGCGGGATTTGTCGGCGGCAGCGAAGATTGGGTAAGATGTTTGGCGGAACTAGAAACAAAAGGGAGGAACGGCAAATGAGTATTTCCGTAGGACAAACGGCGCCGGATTTCAGCTTGATGAATCAGGATAAAAAGGAAGTGAAGCTATCGGATTTCGCGGGGAAAAAGAATGTTGTGCTGGTGTTCTATCCTCTGGACTGGAGCCCGACTTGCACGGAAGAGCATGTGTGTCTGGTGAACGGCATGAAGCCGTTCGAATCGCTGGACGCGGAAGTCCTTGGCGTGAGCGTGGACAGCGTGTGGTCGCACAAAGCGTACGCGGAAAAAATGGGGATTAAATATTCGCTGCTGGCGGATTTTCAGCCGCGTGGTGCGATGAGCGAAAAGTACGGCGTGTTCCTGGCAGAAAAGGGCATCACGGGGCGGTCGATCGTCATCATCAACAAGTCGGGGAAAGTGGCGTGGAAGAAGGATTACGACATTCCGGTGGTGCCAGACGTGACTGAAGTGGCGGCGGCGTTGTCGCAAGTGAAAGCGGCGACGGCATAAGCCGAAGAAATGAAGTAAAGAGGTAATGAGGTAAAGAAAAGAAAGAAAACGGAACGCTGAGGCACAGAGTCCACGGAGAAAGCGGGCTGGCGATTGCCGGCCCGTTTTTATTTTGGGGGGTTACTTGCTTGCAGTCGCAGAGGAAGAGGCGGACAGAGAGCGGATGAAAAGGACAAGTTGCCAGCGCTGCTCTTCCGTGAGGCGCTTTTGGAAAGAGGGCATGGGTTTTCGACCTTGGCTGATTTGGTAAAAAATTTCGCCGTCGGTGCGGGTGTTCATGCGACGGGGGTCGGCTAGGCTTGCGGGGGTCGGGTAGTAGGAGTTGGCGTCTGGGCCGTCGCCTTTCCCGGTTTGACCGTGGCAGTTGGCGCATTTGTCGAGATAGATGGCGCGGGCGGCGGCGAGAACGGCCGGAGAAGATTGGATGGGGTTCTTGCGGAGCTTCGCGGCTTCCGGAATCGCCCAGGGGCGGTTCTGATAAAGAGCGACAATGATGACGGTGCAAATAAGGGCGAGGAGAGCGGCGAAAACGAGTTTGCGGAGCTGGAGTGTGCCGGCCGAGTTGGAGACGGTGGACAAGGGCGAATTTTCGCATACGAGGCTGGGAGACAGAAGAAAGAAAAAACTTTGCACAGAGAACAAAGAGACACACGGGACGCGTAGAAGAGAGGGAAAAAACTGAAAGTTACGCCGGAGTTATTGGCCGCGGAAGATGAGCCAGAGGAGTTCGGCGTTGAAGAACAGGATTGCGGCAGCGACGATCCACGCGATGACGACAGTGACGCGGGAGTTAGTGAACTCGCCCATTTTGCTGCGGTCGCCAGTGAATTGGATCAGCGGGATGACGGCGAACGGCAGCTGAAAACTGAGCACGACTTGACTGAGGATGAGCAGCGAGGTGACTTTGCCTTCGCCCGCGATGCCGATGACAAGCACGGCGGGAAGAATGGCGAGCGAGCGCGTGATGAGGCGGCGAAGCCAGGGCTTCAGACGAATTTGGAGGAAGCCTTCCATCACGATTTGGCCGGCGAGCGTGCCAGTCAGCGTCGAGTTCTGTCCGGAAGCGAGAAGAGCGCAGGCAAAGATGGTGCTGGCGAGGCTCACGCCTAGAACAGGGCTGAGAAGTTTGTAAGCGTCGGCAATTTCCGCGACGTTGTGCATGCCGCGCGTGTGGAAGGCTGCGGCGCCCAGGATCAAAATGGCCGCGTTGATGAAAAGAGCGAAGCCGAGCGCCAGCGTGGAATCAAAAATCGCGTAGCGCATCGCTTCGCGGCGGTCGCGCGTGGAAGAGCCGAACGCGCGTGTCTGCACGATGCTGGAATGAAGATAGAGATTGTGCGGCATCACCGTGGCGCCGAGGATGCCGATGGCGATGTACAGCATGTCGCGATTGCGAAGAATTTCCGCGGTCGGAATCAGGCCGGCGGCGGCGGCGCGCCAGATCGGATGCGAGAAAAAGATTTCGTAAGCGAAGCAGGCGCCGATGGTGGCGATCAGAGTAACGACAAATGCTTCGATGATGCGGAAGCCGCGGCCTTGCAGCGCGAGGACGATCAAGACATCGAGCCCGGTGATAATCACGCCGGCGAGAAGTGGCAGCCCGAACAAAAGCTGAAGCGCAACGGCCGATCCGAGAACTTCGGCGAGATCGCAGGCGGCGATGGCGATTTCGCAAACGATCCAAAGGGCGATCGAAGTGCGGCGCGAATAGTGTTCGCGGCAAGCTTGCGCCAAGTCGCGGCCTGTAGCGATGCCGAGTTTGGCGGAAAGCGCTTGTAGAAACATCGCCATGAGATTGCTGATGAGGATGACGCTGAGCAGTGTGTAGCCAAACCTCGAGCCGCCACCGATATCCGTCGCCCAGTTGCCCGGGTCCATGTAGCCGACGGCGACGAGATATCCCGGACCGGCAAACGCGATCATCTTGCGAATCCAGGAAGCGGCGTGCGAGATGGGAATAGTGCGATGCGCCTCGGGAAGAGAGGGCATGTTCTCGTGGCGGGGCTTCGCGGAGGCCGTGGAAGCTGCAGCAGGAGCGGAAGCGCCTCCGGCGGCGGGTTCGGTTTCGAGTTGGGGAGGGAACGTCGGCGGCATGATTCTATTTAATGATACTTGGTAACTGAATTTTTGTTAACCACAGTAAATGTCCATACTAAACTAGACTTAATACAGGCGCTTGTCAATAGGACTGAATCGGATTGTTCCATCTTTAGAGGCAGTCCAAACAGGTTGCGCATCGTGCGAGCGAGCGCGAGACGAAAGGCTGTGATACCTTCGAATTACGGGTGAAGCGGCCAGACGACTACGGGAGACGACGATGGAAGAGCAGCGGCCAGTGCCAGGGCAAGTGCAGATTAAAGCGGACGAGAAGGAACTGCAGGGCCAGTACAGCAATTTAGTCATGCTCCACCACAATTTGGAAGAGTTCACGTTCAATTTCATCTATATTTTTCCGAATGGGACGCAGGGAAAATTGCTGGGCAGCATGATCGTCAGCCCGGGACATGCGAAGCGCATTTTGCGGGCGCTGGGCGAGAATATTTCGCGTTACGAGGCCCAGTTCGGGCCCATCAAGGAAGCGCCGGAAGGCGGCGTGCCGCCAACCCCGAACGTGGGGTTCGTGCAGTAGAGCAGATCTCCGACGCGAGATTTTAGCCATCGCAAGCTGGAACGGGCGATCCATACTCATAAACGGCAGTACCTTGTGCAAGCGCGGCGGCGTGTTAAACTATTTGCCTGCATTGTTGGAAGGGCCTGTAGCTTAAGAGTCTGTTGTTGATTCTGCGTTGCTTAGGTCCATTTTCAGGCCCTTCAAACCCGCCTTCTTGTACACAACTTGTACATAAATCGTGACCGCGGGATGCACTTCAGGTCGGCGCTTAGAAAGCTCGTCAAGCCGCTTCTGAGTCTGCGCTATTTGTTTGCTGGAAACTTGAGCTTGACCTCTCATTTCGATCACAAAGGGAATCATCCCGCCGGCTTTTCGTAAGGGAATTCTGGACCGGAATAACTTCCGGTTGGCTCGTGATCCTCCCGCCTTCAGAGGGAATCTGGCAATCTCAAAGTTGCGCCTTTGAACCATCACGGGAATGAGAATAGGACGGTCCGATACAAGGAGTGGACAGGCCCAGCGCGGACCAAATCGAGCTTCAAAGTTCAGACAATTCCATCATTGGCGAGGACGCCAGAAAAACGGGGCTATTGCCCTTTCCTTGCTGCCGAAACGGCGGCAGATGAGATTTTGTTGAGTTTCTCGTATTCCACTTTGGCTTGACGAAGTATCGGGATACTTGGGTCTGCATCCTTCCAAGTGGCGAAGAAATCGTCGTAGGCCTTGCGGCTTTTCTCGCGGTCGCCTTGTTTCGCGTAGGCCTGCGCCAGGCCAAGTTGCGAAAGCGGCTCAAACGGTTCCCAGTCCGGCCAACCCGGGTTGTCAATGACGGTCTGGAAGTCGGCGATAGCCTTGGCCTGATCTCCCGCGGCCATATAGGCGCGAGCGCGATTGTAGAAGACCACGACATTCGGAAACTGAGTGACGGGCGAGAGTAAGTCCACTGCGGCCCTAAGATTTCCCCGCGTTCGCTGGATGGTGGAGTGAGTGATGGGAAGGAGGACCTTCTGCTGGAAAGTGTCCTCGGGGAAGAGCTCATTCAGTTTCGCGGCAAGTGCTTCTGCGCGGGATGTGTCCGCGGCCTGCCCGAGAGCGTGCGCGCACTTAAAAAGTCCGAGAGCGCCATTATTCCCGGCTTCGTCGGCCTGGGCGCACAGTCTGCGGGCTAAGTCATAGTTCCCAAGGTAGGTCTCCGCGTCGGCATGGTAGGCGAGTTCCGTGGCAACGTTTTCCATTTGGTTGGCCTTCCTCTGCCGACTAACCAGAGCATCGCTGAGGGAACGAAGTGTCGCGACATCGCCGCGAAGGAATGCCAGGTGCATTTGGAGATGGACCCAGGGCGCATCCTCGCCGGAAGTTTGATGAGCGAGCTGCTGGATTGTCGCGCCGTCCTTTTCGAAAAAGGCGATGCGGTAACGCAACGTGATTTGAAATGGTGTGAGCGATCCGCCGCGGCGCCATTGGTCAAGCATTCCCTTGGCATCGTCAAAGCGACCTAAGATCATGAGCGCTTGGCTGGTGTTGGAATTGTACTGAGCAGAAGGAACAGGAGAATGATCGATAGCCCACTGGAACTCGTGCAGGGCGTCTTGCGTTTTGCCCATGATGGCGTAGTTGATGCCCAGGAGATTGGCGGCATCCACGCTGCGCGGGTAGATTTGGCGATACAAAAGGACGACAGTGGCTTCTTTTTCGAGATTGCCGGTGATGGCCGAATAGTAGAGCGCGGTAGTTTCAAAATTCTCCTCCTGGGTGAGGCGGCGATCCTTGAGCTCGAAGGCTCGCGCGAAGCTGGCCCGCTCCTCCTGGCTTTGGCCTATGCTGTGTTGCGCTCTGCCGAGCAGGTCATAGGCAGAGCAAAACTGGGGATCGAGTTCGACAGCTCTTTCAAAAAACGGGATTGCTTCCCGGCGCTTTCCGGAGCGGTAGAGGGTAAGCCCGGAGTGGTAGGCTTGCAAAGCCTCGAGCGAACTGGTGGTGGCGAGGTCAAGGGGCGCGTCAAATTTTTGGAGAGAGCTTAGACTCTCGCCAAGCCGTTTTCGCAACTGCGAGCCTGCTTTGCCCAGGGCAGCGACCACTTGATGCTTGTTGTTTGCCTCGACTTGCTGCCGCGCAATGAGTTTTTGGTTGTACGCATCAATCGCATCCAAAGTGATGACATAGGTGCTGCCGATTGCGGCAATTTCGGGCACGACGAGTGCCTTCAGCCCACGGCGTTTGCAGATTTCAACCCCCAGATCTTGAGTCACGCGCTCGTCGGGATTGCGGCGCATCATCCGCATGGTAGAGGCGACGTCAGCTTCTGAAAGAAGGCTGAGGAACGGGGATTCGGTAAGTTTGACTTCGAGAGGTTTATCGAGGGAGTTGTCAAAGATGGGATCACCCGTCTTGTTGACGAAGCTTGCCAGAAGGATGACGTCTGTCGCGGTTAGCGGGGGCCGCGCAAAAAAGACGCGCCAAGTTGTCAGAGCGGCAGCAATGAGGACCCCGGCGATAGCAGCCTCCACGATGATGCGACGTTTGTTCGAAAGTTCAGGCTTTGGCCCAACGGGCGGAACGGTTGCGAGGCGTTTTTCGATGGAAATCGGAGCAGGCAGGTCGCCATTTTCGACGTGAGCGATGAAGCGATAGCCGCGCCTAGGCAGAGTCTCGATGTAGCGGGGCTCCTCGGCCGAATCGGCCAAGACGTCGCGCAGCTTCTTGATGGCGCTGTTCAGACCGGTATCAAAGTCAACAAAAGTGTCTGCAGCCCAGAGTTTCTGATGCAGCTCCTCGCGCGTAACTACGTCACCGGCACGCTCCAGCAGAAGCGCTAGCACCTGGAAGGGTTGGTCCTGAAGCTTCAGGCGGATGCCGTGTTTGTACAACTCGCCCGAACGCAAGTCCAACTCGAAGGCGCCGAAGCGCGTCTTGCGGGTTCGTAGAGGGGCTTCCATAGAAGGCTTCGAACTTACGGGGAGTCTATCACCAAAAGCTTTAGGTCGAACGAATATGTGCCGCGGGTTCACTGCAACTCCCCTGAATTCAAAGGGCTACACCATCAGAACCAGAACATATACAGACCATTCGCACGCCATTGTGCCTCAAACCACTTCGCGGCAATGTCTGCGAGTCCGGGCAAGTCCACGATCGAGGAAGTAGCCGAGGATCCGGTTTCAAACTAGGAGATCTTATGAAAATCAGAACTTCGTGGTGGGTGGTAAGCATTGGAGCGGTCTTGGTCCTGGCGGTAGCCATCGGAACTCTGGCTCAAGATGGGACGCCGACGCGCTTGAGCGGCGTAATTAACGACTATAGCCCCATAAGCGGGGGCACCACGGCGTGGGAACTTCACGGGCCCTGGAGTTTGACATTGAACAAAGAAACCGGAACAGCCCATTTCTCATCGTCGTTGACGATGGGGTTGTCAGTCCTTGGACAAAGCTCTACGAACGTCCAAGCGGTCAACTTAGCACAGCATACTCACGACATCACGATGGATGGCACGGTCACTTACAATCCGACTGACTGCCCTCCCGCCGCCACCACCACGCCACCCTACGTCGCCCGCATTGAGATTAATAGCACCGCCAGCGTTTTCGCGAATGGCAGCATCGCACCGTTCGGGCAGTTCTCACAGTTGCAGGTTTGTATTGCGGGAGGAACAGACGAGCCGAACGTGCCATTTTCGAATATCACGCTGGTATTCCAGAAGCCAGCCGCAACGCATTTCGGGTCGCAGCCGATCCACGGCGTCGTTCGCAAGGTGAAATACTCCGACCGGGGCAACTCACATTGATGAGGGGCGACGGACACGTACGGGGCGGACGTGTGCCTCAAACCACTTCGCCGCAATGTCTGCGAATTCGGGCAAGCCCGTCAACCCTTGATCTGAGGTGAAGCATGCAATATTTGCGCACCCTTAGGCGACCTGGATCATTTACAGTCCACGGATTGCATCAGGGTGCCGTTGCACTGGTTATCGCCGTGGTGATCGGCGTGTGGGGATGCGGAGGCGGCACGAATCAGTCATCGATCAATCAGCCTCCACCCAGCGGAGCTAGCACGACTCCGACAATCACCACAATTTCGCCGAACGGTGCCGTGGCAGGCGGTGCGGCTTTCACGCTCACGATCAATGGAGATAATTTCGTCGCAGGCTCCACGGTCAACTTCGGAGTGTCGGCGCCCGCCACCACGTTCGTCGACTCCACGCAGTTGACTACGGCCATCCCTGCTTCCAGCGTCGCCTCAGCCGGTACGGTGGCCGTAACCGTGACCAACCCCGCGCCCGGCGGTGGAACTTCCAATGCGATGAACTTCTCCATCACCAGCGGCCTTAACCCCGTCCCGGCGATCAGTTCTCTCGATCCAGGCTGCGCCATCGCAGGAGAACAGTTCGTTGATTCGGTAAATAATCAGTTGACCGTAGTTGGGTCAAATTTTGTGGCGGGTTCAGTCGTGCGCTGGAACGGCAGCGACCTGCCGACCACTAGTAATGGCAGCATTAACGGACTTACCGCTCAGATTTCGGCGGGCGACATTGCCGCTGCCGGGACAGCGGCGGTCACAGTCTTCAATCCTGCACCCGGCGGGGGTAGCTCGAACTCGTTGACCTTCACCATAACGACAGGAGCAGTTGATCCGCAATCAATCGCTATGGACCCTGCCGGAAAGTTCGCCTATGTATTGAATGGCGGCTGCGATGGCGATGGTGGCTACGTGTCCATGTACACGATCAACCCTACTACCGGGGCCCTGGCCTCCATAGGACCACCGGTTTCAACAAACGGTTTCGGTGTCTACCCCGGGTCCATCGCCGTAGAACCTTATGGCAAGTTCGCCTACGTGACAAATGAGGGGGATCCATGGGGTTATGAGGATGGCGCTAATGGCAGCATCGCGATGTACAGCATCGACGCTACGACTGGGGCCTTAACCTCCACAGGAACGATAAACGGAAATTGTCCGGGACTTTGCGATCCCTCGTCCATGGTCGTGGATCCATCCGGCAAATTCGCTTATGTGGTGACTGGCGGCGCCGGTATTCCATTCAACGTCGCGATGTACACCATCGAGGCCACGACCGGGGCCTTAACGTCCACGGGGACGATCGCCACAGGAGGAGTCCCTGTCTCCGTAGCCGTGGATCCTGCGGGCAAGTTTGTTTACGTGGCGACGCAGAACATCACGCCTGGGTTGGCCGGCAGCGTGTTCATGTACACGATCAACGCCGCGACCGGAGCCTTAGCGTCGATAGGGACGATTGCTGCGGAGACTTACCCGGCCTCCGTAGCCGCGGATCCTGCGGGCAAGTTCGCCTATGTAACGAATTCCGGCTCAAACGATGTCTCGATGTACACCATGAACGCCACGACCGGGGCTTTAACATATATAGGCACGATCGCCGCAGGAACAGAACCTGTCTCCGTAGCCGTGGATTCTTCGGGCAAGTTCGCCTATGTGACGAATTTCGAATCGAACGATGTCTCAATGTACACCATTGACGCCACGACCGGCGCATTAACACCCATAGGTACGATAGCTGCGGGGCAATCTCCTACCTCGATAGCCATCCATCCGTCCGGCAAGTTCGCCTATGTGACGAATTCCGCCTCAAACGACGTCTCGATATACAGCGTCGATGCTGCCACCGGTGCCTTGACGCTCATAGGCACGATGGGCACATGAAAAGGTCCCAGCTCTTGCGGCTGTGGATCACGAATAATTGCGAGACCAGCTCTCGCAATTCTACCAATCGCGACTGCTCAGCAGGCCGCAGTTGGTGTCGATTCCCGTTGAACTCCCGTATTGTGCGCGAGTTGTCGGCAACCCTTACCTAATGGCGCTACGGCAGAGTTACCCGTGACACGGGCATCGTCCCGATTAAGACGAAGGTTTGCCGTACGGTGTTATAGGCTTCAACGCCATGAAAGCGACGCTGGTCCCTGCGATCCTTGCATGCGCATACGCAGCATGGGTGCCTTCCGGTTCGATGGCTAGCTGAAGGGCGAACAGACCGGCACGCCGAGAGAAAGCTGCGTCCCGGTCGGAGGCGCTGAGTTGTAGGCCCGAGAAATCGGAAAGGGTACATCAGTCATCGTCCTCCACGGCGGGCCTGAGTTCGATCACAGCTATCTCGCGCCGGAACTAGACCCCCTCTCCGACGCGTTCCATCTCATCGACTACGACCAGCGGGGACGTGGTTGTTCGGCTCATCGAGCTACATGGCTTCCAGTTTATCGGGAATCCAAAAGTTGGACCGCAGGTACTCTCGCTCGCGGTCGATCGGATTCAATGGGCTTAGAGCGGATGAGGAACCACGCCGAGAATTGTTTTGAGATTATAAGCTCAGGTGGCCGTGATCTCGGCGTCGTTCTAAGCTCAATTCCCTAGCTGCGGGGCTCGTCGCTTTTTAAGAGTTTATCTTCGAGCGACCCGCATTGTGGTCTGTTTGTTGATCGGATCTACGCAAAAACACTGCACTTCCTGGCTGAACCAGTACATCTTGACGCTGCGTGGGCTGAACCCTCCGCGATAGACGGAACTCTGATTCAGGAGATCATATACAGTAAGTGAACCGGAGAAGTTGCAGTCTTGTACCGAAGCGCAGATTCCGCACAATTGCGAAATACGCTAAACCACCGTACAATGAAATAGTTGTGAACGTTCCCCCTGCGATGTTGGGGCCTGTAGCTCAGGTGGCTAGAGCGCGCCCCTGATAAGGGCGAGGTCGGTGGTTCAAGTCCACCCAGGCCCACCATTTAATTTCAGTAGGTTACCGGGTGTCGTCCCAAAAACCTCAACCCACAATTCAACCCACATCTCACTGCACCAACTGCGATCCCACTCCCAACGCTGTTAGATATTCGCCCTGTGCCGCCCGTGTTTCATCGCCGTCGTCCTGCGTATATAAGTCGAGCGTTGTCTGAATCTTCGCGTGACGCAGGATGCCCTGCACAGTCTTGGGTTCGACCTTCGCTTTGTTCACCAGCCAGTTGCTAAGTGAGTGGCGAAGATTGTGAAGTCCAAACCTTTGACCGTCCTCGATATGCACTCCGGTCTTCTTTGCCGCCGGCCTCAAGTGATCCGCGACGAAAACAGACGCGGATAGGGGAACACACCCGCGCGCTTTGACTGAGGGGAATACGAAGTCCTCGTCCTTTGCGTACGGGCTTTGTTTCCGCCACGAGCGTAGATGAGCGGCTAGGAGCAGATGCAGCGGAACATATCCGTCCGATGCCTCCGTTTTGGTCGCGCCATCTTTACCTTGCGCCCATCGCTTTGAAATCCGAATCCTTCCCTCATTCCACAGCACATCTCTCCAGCGTAGCGCCAGCATCTCCGAAGCACGGAGCGCCGTGGCGGCGCAGGTGAGCACCAACGTGAAGTGAAGAGGTGAGGGGAGGACCTTCAGAATCGCGAGCGTTTGCGCTGGCGTGATGACGATGGCCTTGTAGTCGGTCTTCGAGCGCGTCTCTACGTGCAGGACGGGATTCTTCTGAACTTGCTCATGCAGGATGCCAACCTTGTAGATGCGACTCATGACACCCCGCATCTTCGCAATCGTCGTCCATGCAAGGCCGTCCATCTCGCGGAGCGACTTGAACCACCGCTGAATATCGAGCGGCTTGATGTCTTCCGCAATTTCGTTTCCGAAACGCGGAACGAGGTATGCACGCACGATATGCTCCACGTGACTGATGGTGTTCTCCGATTTCGGGCGCACGGAATCCGCCCCGAAATCTGCCTTGAGATAATGCTCCGCAAGAAAGTGGAATGAAGCACGGCCAGGGGCGGGAGTGTCGTTGATTCGAATTCCGAGCCCGAGGCGGTCCGCCTCACGCCATGCGTCCTTATCTTTCGGAAACTGCCGGACAAGTCCGATGGGCGTTACGTTCTCGACCCTTCTGCCGTCTGGATTCGTGACCCTGTACCGCAGCACCCAGGTTTCTCCTTCCTTGCGTCGTACTTTTTTTAGTGATCCTCGCTGATAAGCCATAACTCCTCGCTTTCAGCGGGGACTGCCAGATCCGATCGTACACGGTTTTTGTGGTTTTGGAATCGGAGTCTCGCTCCGCACAATGGAGGCCGCGAGTTCCGAGAGCCGAAATACCCAGATCTTGCGCTTGCTCCCAGTGCCGAGCGCGTAGGCTCCGGTGATGCCCCTGCGGGCGAGCTCCAGTAGGTAGCGGCGCTTGACGCAGAGAAACTGCGCCGCTTCGTCGGCCGAGACAAACGGCTCGGGCGTCAAGGGCACTTGCCTCGACTCTGCAGCAGTGATAACCGTTGCAGGAACGGAAAAAGCACCGGCACTGTTTCCCGTTTCTCCCCCTGTGGCTGCTTCCAGTGGCATGGTAACGATTGAATTGTCCGGCTCGCTTGCACGGGATGCCAGGACTCGAGTTGGCTGGTGATGTTGCAAACCTCTCGGGAGAGCCTGGGACATCGGAGGCAGCGAATCCACTGCAAGGCGCGGGGCATGCTGTCTTGGGGACGCTGTATTCTCGCGCGCACCGAATTGGGTTGGACGGGACTTCATCTTTGTTAGACGGCCTTCGCAAGAACGTCTCCTTTAGCTTTTCCATTGTTGTGGTTGTTTGCGTATTCGTCTGCCCAGCGTCTGAACTCGTCGTCCTTGCGGAAGAGCAACTTCAGGGCTTCGGTGATCACGTAAGACGGCCAAGCATCGATGAACTCAGCATAGAGCTCAAGCTGTGTCTTGACCGATTCTTCGACTCGCGCTTGGATGGTGACTGCTTTGGGCTGTTTTGGTGGTGATTTCAATAAAGACAACGGGCTTCTCCTTTCGTGCTTATACAAAGTGTCAGACCTTTTGTCTGACAAATTCTCAGCTCTGTGAATGCAACCCAACAAGACGCTGACACGAAGCCCCTTTGAGGGCGGGAGCGACCACACGCAACCGTGACGCACCGTGCGTCAAAGGGTGGGGTCGCTCCCGCCCAATCTGGTGATTTTTTCTGTGTCATTTTTCTCTTCCTCGTGCCGTTCATTTCCTCGTTTTCTCGAGACTTATGCGCATCCCAAGCTGAAGAAGATGCTGAAGACGAAGCTGAAGTAGGCAATTCCTACCTTCTTCAGCTGCTTCGACCAAATTCTCGCCGTGCGCACCGAGGGAAGTTTCTTGTTGGGCTGGAGCGACCCACGACTCACTTTGGCCACGGAACCGTGTGCAGAAAAGGGGTCGCTCCAGCCCAACTCGGTGTTTTGTCCGCGTCCAAATTGATCGTCGCGTCATGCACAACGTCTTGTTCCTTGGACACTTGCTTGATTGCCAAGGTGACCACGAGGGTGACGCGTATGGTGATTAGGGTCTCTAATGCTCACTGCACCTTCCCGCGTTGCAAGTAGCGACCCGAGGCTCCTTAAAATAGTCATGCCCTACACCAGTAAGAGGCCTCGAAAATGAAAAAGCGCAATCACATGTTAGCCGCCTAACCTACAAGAAACCGTTGTGAGCTCCTTCATCGTAAAAGTTCGCCGGCGTCCTCTACTTCCTAGGGAACATCCAGTCGGGAAAAAGTGAGAAAAAACTTTAATCCCTCGAGGGGTGCCAGGTTGCCAAAGAAAATCCCGGCCAACGCTCCTACTTATTAAATGAACCCCGAGAAGGGAAAAAGTAAGAAAAAAAATCTTAATCCCCCCGGGAAAGTCCAAGCTGGCCGAGAATTCCCGATCACAGCCCCCTACTTATTTAAGGAACATCCAGAAGTCGAAAAAGGAGAAAAAATCTCGGTACTAATACATTTTTTTGAAAGTCGCCTGGAGGAATGTGGCCACAGAAGGAGGGGAGGACAGGAGACTAAATTTGGCAGTTCGCATCGTTCCGAGTCTTGAGAACTCCTTGAACGAAGTGGATTGATAACCGTTTCAACGCCAGGGCCCGCCGGGCTTCCACGTCTTCGTGAACGAATGTCCTTCTTGGACGGTGCGGACCGGGAGAGAGAGAAAGTCTCGGATAGCTTTGATCACCGCCTTGAATTCAGCCTTCTCGATGTAGGATTTGTTCGTCGCGCAAAACGCGGTCCGTTGCCGTTTCTCGTTTATGTCGTCATAAAACTAGGACGTGAAGGCGACGGGCAGACCTGCCATGGGAAGGTCAGTTCCACGTCTTTGAAAGGTGTTTTGAATCACCTGGGCGAGGGTTGTTCCTTCGCTCGCGCGCTAGGTTCGCGAGCTTCTGCCGGACGGAAGCGGGGAGGTTCTTTGGGGCCGGTTTTGTCGACTAGAGTGACTCCAGATATGGGCGCACGACGTTGGTGACGCGACAGACTTTGGCGGCGGCAACGAGTTCGTCAATCGAGGCTTTTCCTCGCCGGCTGCATTCTTTGAGGGCTTCTATGGCGACATCGAGGCCAATCTTGCTGCGAAACTTAAAGCAGTCGGCCACTGTCTTTGCCGGGGAAAACACTCGAAGAGTTGTGCCGGAAATCGAATATTCTTTCGCGCCAAAGAGAAGGGCTGGCCCGGACATGCGCGTGAGTCGAACGGGCGGAGAGGAAACTTTGGGAGCCAGGCCTTGTGATCAATTGCCATCCAGACCTCGTGGGGGGACTGCGTGGTGAAATTGTGAAACCGGAGTGCGGAGAGCAGGCACACGATTCCCTTGGGGATTCGGTAAGTCGCCTCGATGAGGGAGGTGTTCTCGGTTCCGGAGAAATCCAGAGAGGAATAGAGACCGCGGCCGACCTTTTCGAGGTCCCCCCGGCGAGCCAGAGGGATCGGCAGGACGTCTACGTGATTCATCTCAAAACAAAAGAGGGTCTGCTCAGACAGGTATTCAACCTATACCCCAAGACATTCAAGCAACTCAAGCGCGGCAGTGCCGACTTCTGGATAAAACGTATCGATATAACTGGGTACCAGCAGGCCCAGCTTCATTCGGCCTCCTATGGCTCACTCCGGAGTCTCACCGATCGCAAGCACCAACTCATCATGCGCGCGCGCATAGTCCAACTGCGATTGCAGTAGGAGCGCCTTGGCGTCGAACTCTTGAGCGGTCGCGGTGGCGGCCTGGGACTTGAGCGCGGCTCCTCGCAATAGTTCTTGCTGCTGAACGCGGTTCGATTCTTTTCGCAGCGCCAGGATCTCCTCCGAGACTTTGAGCATCTGCTGGGTCCGTTCCAGTCTGTTGTAGGCGGTTTGCACTTGGAGTTCGACCTCGTCCGTGATTTTCGCGAGGTTTTCCTTCGCCTCGGACAACTGGGATTCGCGTTCATGCAGAACGGCGTGCTTATGGCCGGCGTCAAACAGGTCATAACTGAAATGAATGCCGAAGGTACCGAAGTTGCGCGCGAGAAACGGAACATTGTTCTGGTAGCTATAGCGACCAAAGGCGTCGACATCGGGCACCCAGATATCGGTCTTGGCCAAACGCATAGCGGCCGAAGCTTTTTCGACCTCGGCGCGGGCAGCTTGGATTTCCGGGTGTGAGCTCTTCGCCATGGCAACGCATTCTTCGCGCGGGCAGCTCTCCTGGACTTCGCCAACCGATGGATCGAGATCAAGCGCCGTGTTCAGAGGCAGGCCCATGATGTCGTTGAGCTTCAACTCGAGGTCCGTCAGCTGCAGATCCGTAGTCAACAATTCCTGCTTTGCTTGCAAGAAGTTCGCGCGGCTTTCGAGCGACTCCTGTTGCAGAGCAGCGCCGAGCTTAACCTGCTCGATGCGTTCGTTGTCGAGGTCCTGAGCGGCCTGGATTCTGGCCGCGATAGCGCTGCGATGCGCTTGGGCAATCAGAACTGCGTAGTACACCTCATGCACTGCCAGAGCCACGTCATTGCTAGTCAGTTGCGCCTTGGCTCGTGACGCTTTTACGTCGGCCTGGGCGATATCGTTCGCCAGCCTGATTTTCAGCAGGGAGGTCAGTGGCTGAGTGATCTGGGTTCCGCTGGTGGTCAGGTTGCGTCCACCTTGATTGAGGATGCTGTCCTCCGCGGGAATGGGAGTGCCGCTGATTGTGCCCAGACTGCCGGACTTAATCTCAATCAGTTGCGTGTCAGTCACGCGGGCAAAGTTGCTGTCGTTGTGAATCGACGGGAAATAGGAACTTTTTTCGGCCTCTTTCGCGTGTCGTTTTTCGTCGACAGAGAATCCGGCAAGTCGCACGTCATGGTTGTGTTTCAGGGCTAGCGTAACCGCTTCGCGCAGCGTAATGTGGCGGGGCTCGGCTGAATTTGGTGTCTGACCAGCTGCGCCGAGAGAAGCCCAGAGCGTCGCCGCCACTATTAGAGCGAATGCGTTTCGCTTCATGATTTTGACTCCTTCTGGGCGGACAATGCTTGCTGGATGGCCTTGAGATCGCCGTAGTCTAGAGGTGATTTGCGCAGCAGTGCTACCAACACCAGTGCACAGACGCAACTCCAGGCGATTAGCAGGAAGCCGTCGACAATACTCAGACTGTAGGCTTGAAGCCGCAGCCGCGCAGCAACCAAATCCACTGCTCGCTCTCCGGCAGCCGCCATGCCGGCTGTTTTCGCGGCAAAGCCAGTCGTCATCGCTCGTATGTTTAGACTAGTGATCCAGCCTCCGGCGCTGACGTGAAGCCCCAGCAGGTTGGAATGTAGTTTTTCGCGCTGGGCCAGGAAGTGGCCCATGTAAATGGCGCCGGCAGTTCCGCCAAACAGGCG
Organism: uncultured Acidobacteriota bacterium; assembly: GCA_963767755.1. Taxonomy (GTDB): domain Bacteria; phylum Acidobacteriota; class Terriglobia; order Acidiferrales; family UBA7541; genus Acidiferrum. The sequence continues at coordinate 193,625 of CAVYFO010000042.1, forward strand.
AACCACATGGAAGAAGGCAGAGAAGGTAAGAACCCACTCAGGCTTTGACAACCCACCCGAGAAGATGGCCTGCAATACGATGCAGCCGACGAGGCCGATGAAGGCAAATGACTGTCCGACTCCCGTGAGCAATTCAGTACGGTAAAAGTTCTGGGCCGCCCACGCGCTGCTGTACTGCGCGTTGAAGCAGGCAGCGAATGCGGTACAAGCGAGACCGACGGCTAACAACAGGCGCGGATCGACTTTGCGCAGGAGGAGATACCCAGCCGTAAACGCGATCGGCAGAAGCGGAAGAGCGCTCCAAATAATCGCCGGCCCGATCTGATCGGCTTCCAATCCGCGTATGGCCAGCGATTGCGGAATGAGAATGATGGTCGTGCATAGCGTGAAGCGAAACCAAAAAAGCAGGCCGCCCAACAACACGGTATTCCATTTCGCGAGATACGGCAGTGCCACGAGGGGGTTGGGCTGGCGCAGCCTTCGGGCGAGCGCGCACAAGAGAAAAAACATCCCGCACCAGAACCAGGCATTGAACACGCCGGAACGAAACCAATCGAGTCGTTGACCTTGCTGCAAGGCGGCAAAAACGAAAGCCAAACCCAGGCTCAAGTAGAGGAACCCGGCGAAGCTTGGGGCAGGACCGGACTTGTTGCGTGGCGGCGTTGGCGGAATGCCCAGGTACACGCAGAGAATCATGATGGGTGCGATGACGGCCGAGTTCCAGAACATCCAATGCCACGACATGTGGTCTCGGTACCAGCCGTAGAGCGATGGCGCGATATTCACCGCGCCGTCAACAAAGGTGGCATACAAGGCAATCGTAAATGGAAGATAGCGCAACGGGATATTGCGGAGCGCGAACGTCAAGGTGAGCGGATAGAAGGTGCCGGAAGTCATCCCAGCAAGAACCAGAGCGGCGAGAAGCAGCGTGTAGCTGTGCACGAATGGAAGAAAAGCACTCGTCAGAGCGAAGATTGCGGCGGCTCCGAGAAGGATGCGACGCGGCCCCAGCAATCCTCCGAGATAGACGGTGAACGGTCCGATGAACATCAAGGACGCGTTGTAGGCGCTATCCAGCCAAGCGCCATCGTCGAAGCTTATGCCGACATGTCCCTTCAGATCCGGAAGACCAAGACTCAACATGCGGCCGGCTAGCGTCACCAATCCCGCGCCGGTAACGACACCGAGAATTCCGAGCAGCGGACGCGTAGACACTTCCGACGGGATGGCAGCAGCGGCGCCATGCGCAATGTCGAGTGCGGAGGGACGGATGGAAATGCTCGAAGTTCCCATGGTTACGGTGACTGCCTCGTCCGGACGGTTGTGATCACAGAAAGTCCGGGACGCAGTTTCGCAGCGAAACTAGAGTCGTCGAGCTCGATTTTGACCGGAATCCGCTGCACGACTTTGGTGAAATTCCCCGTGGCATTGTCAGGCGGAAGCAGAGCGAATTGCGAACCGCTGGCCGGAGCGATCTCCACCACTTTTCCGTGAATGATTTGCCCTGGGAATTGGTCGATGCGGAGTTCGGCGGGGTCTCCGACCTTCATATTGGTCAACTGGGTTTCCCGGTAGTTGGCTTCTACCCACTTTGTGACACCGACGAAGGAGATGACCTGTGTACCGGGTGAAACGAGCTGTCCGGCGTGGACTTGCCGTTCACCGACGGTGCCATCGGCCGGGGCGTAAATCTTTGTGTATCCCAAATTGACCAGGGCTGCCGCCAGGCTGGCTTGCTTCGCGCGTAGATCGGCCTCCAATTGCAGGTTCTGAGACTCGAGCACGTTCTTCGAGCGGCGCTCAATTTCGGCGCCAAGTTCGCTGCTGCGCAACAAGGTGCGAGCTTGTGCAAGATCGGCGTCACGGCTTGCCGACTGGGCAGAGAGGCGCGCTTCGTCGGCTACGGCGGATTCGAGTTTCTGTTGTGTCGCCGAATGCGCCTGATACAGAGCCTCTTGGCGCTTTCGCTCGGAGCGTGCGCGAATTAAATCGGCTTGCACGGCTTCTTTTCCTGCCTCCGCCGCCGCGATTTGCGCCTTTGCCTGATCGATCCCGGCCAAAGCTTTGGCGATGCGAGTATCCTGCAACGCGCGTTGTTGCCGGTTGTTTTCGATTGCTGCCCGAGCGGCTTCGACCGCCGCCCTGGCTTGATCCACCTGCGCCCGGTAATCGTCGTCCTGCAGTTCCACGATCAGATCACCCTTATGGACTTGTTGATAGTCGCCAACGTGGACAGCGCGCACAATGCCGGCCACTTTGGTGCTCAACGGTGTAAGATCGCCGTGAACATAGGCATCGTCCGTGACTTGCTCCGCTTTGCCGCCCTCCCATGCATTCCAGTTACGCGTGACTGTAATCAAGACGGCCAGTGCGAGCAGCATGACCAGAAGAGGAGTCACAAATTTCTTCCAGCCCGTCTCCGGCCGAGGAGCGGTCTGAGTTTTATCGTGCTCAGGCGTCGGTTTCGCGACCGGTGTGTCAGATTTGGCGGGCACGGGTGTGGAGGACATCAACTTGCTCCTTGGCACCAAGAAGTTTCGAGGGCCGACAACTCTTCGGGCAGGGCCCGGTCAATTGGTAGAGCTTCGCGTCCCGGCATGGGCTTAGACCATTCCGCGAATGTTGTCCTTAACGAGTTCGAACACCTGGTCGCCGCGGTGGTCCATGACCATTCGAGTCATCGCCAATGCGAATCCGCGCGCTTCTTCATAGGTTGCTTTCGGCGGAGCGGACAGGGCGTTTGGATCGGTGGTCACGTCCAGCAGAGCTGGTCCGGGATGTGCAAACAAACGCTCGATTGCGGGGGCGAGTTCTGCCTTTCGCTCTACGCGTTCCGCGTGGAAGCCCATTGCTCTTGCGACGGCGCTGAAATCCGGGTTCTGCATTTCGGTTCCCCAGAAGGGGTAGCCGCCAACCATCATTTCGAGCCGAACCATCCCCAGCGTTGAGTTGTTGAAGACAATGATCTTGATTGGCAGTTTTTCGGACACGATAGTCAGGAGATCGCCCAGAAGCATTGAGAGACCACCGTCACCGCAAAAGGCAATGACTTGGCGTTTCGGAAATGCCATTTGCGCGCCGATAGAGTCAGGCATGGCGTTAGCCATTGTCCCGTGATTGAACGAAGTTATTACTCTTTGGCCGCGGCGGAGGTGTAGGTGTTGGGCGGCCCACACCACACACATGCCGGTATCCGCGATAATGATGGAATCCTCTGCGCACGCACGGCTAACCGCATCCCCCACCTGCTCGGGACGGAGTTTCCCGTCAGAGCCACCATGCTCGACATAGGCCTGCATGTGCTTCGTAGCGGTTTGGTGGGCGACGAGCACTTCATCCAGAAATGCTCGTTCGTCGCCGCGCGATTTGACGCGTGGAAGCAGAGCATCGAGCGTCTCGGCGACATGGCCGCAGAGGCCTAGTTCCAGTGGGGCGCGGCGCCCCAGGTGCGTGGGATCGCTATCGATCTGAACGATTTTCGGCTGCTTGGGAATGAAATCGACGTAGGGAAAGTCTGTTCCCAACATGATAAATACGTCACAGCGGTCCAGACCATACTGCAATCCACCCCAGCCCGCGAGACCGGTCATTCCCACGGCGTTGGCATTGTCGGCCTCCAGCACGTCTTTTCCACGGTAGGAAAATCCGATTGGGGCATTGAGTTTTTGTGACAACGCCAAAACCTGATCGCGGGCACCTCGGCAGCCTTCACCTCCGAAAATGACAGGCCGCGGTGCGGAGTTGATGATCTGGGCCAGCTTGTCGAGATCGCCATCCGTTGGACGAATCCGCGGTGGATCGGTAGAAAATGGATGTGTTGGCAAATCGACCGCGGCGGGTTGCGCCAAGGTATCGCCGGGAATGCAAACCAGGCCAACGCCGCGCTTGGTTATCGCAGTCTGAATCGCGAGCCTGCTCATGGTGGCGGCCTGGACTGCGGTGTAGGCCGCTTCGCAATAGTAGCTGCAATCACGGAAGAGTCTTTCGGGATGAGTTTCCTGAAAGTATTCGGTGCCAAGGAAACGGGTTGGCACCTGCCCGGCGATAGCGAAAACGGGGGCCCTGTTGCGATGAGAATTATAAAGCCCCTGGATCAGATGGAGGTTGCCGGGACCGCAAGATCCGGCGCAGGCGGCGATCTGCCCAGTTAAAAGAGCATCCGCACCAGCCGCGAACGCGCCAACTTCCTCATTTCGACAGTGCACCCAGCGAAGTTTTCCATCGGACCTGCGAATAGCGTCGATGATTGGATTGATCGAATCACCGACCACTCCATAGACGCGCTGAATGCCGGCGTCGATCATCATTTCCGCGACCTGATCTGCTGCTGTTTTTGCCATGAGGTCTCCTCCGTATGTAGTTGCGCTCGCGTTGTTATTCGCTCAAATCCTTCAGTGTTTTGAGATCGTCGACGATGTATGCCATGGAAGCGCGCATTCCTTTGCCACAACGAACAGGCGTCAAATCCGAGATTTCTTCGCCTCTGCAGACAGGCAGACTAAGGGAGCCTTCACCAATCCATGCTTGCTCAATCTTCACATCGTGAGGGACGTTCTCGACAAGCTCGTGAACTGCCGGCTTATCGTGCTTCCCGACAGCGAGACGCGGGGTGTACAGCAGATTGACGACCGGCCGCTGCTTCAACAGCGACATGTCCTTTAGGGGCTCTTTTAACGTTACGAGCCCCTCCGCGAGCCGTTGCCCACCGGATGTGAGTGAGCCAGCAAATTTCGATCCCGCCGCAAGAGCCGGGCCAGCTTTTCCGGTAGCCGCGTGATACCTAGTCTGAAACACCCGGCCAAAGCGTTTCGGATATCCCTGCGTCCAGCCACGCGCCAGCGCTGCATCATTGTCGACAAAAATATAAGGACAATAGGACACGGGCTTTCCGTCGTACAGAGCGTCGACAAGGATGAAAAATTCGCGATACTGGTAGCGCTCCGGATCCAGGTACTCCTCATTTTTTCCACTGAATTGCCAATCGTAGAAGAAACCAGCGCCGTGGCCGTTCGCGGCGCGGTCCGATTCCAACCCTGGTGGCAGTATTGCCTCGACAGCCGAGGTGTCCGCCCAAAATTCAACGCTCAGAAAATCCGACGAGTAGTACCAAGGGGGCGCTGGATTGAGTGTCGATTTCCCCTTGGGCGTGAGCGGATAATGGAAGCCCATAAGCATCGGTTTTTCACCTCTTCGTCCCACCGCGCCAAATCTCCGTGGCTGATTCTCTCCTCTAGGCTCTTAAGCAACTCGGAGTCCAAGGCGGGATTTCGGCAAAGAACGCGCATCCGCTGTGTTTTTCGAGACAAAGGGGTGGCGGCGGAAAGGGCAAATGACGGAATTTCACACTCATCGACGGAGTTTCGACGAAAGTGTCGAACTCATGACTGCATCGCGAAGGTTCGGATTATGCCCTTGTCGATCGCCGGTCAGGCTTGCGAATGTGCCGGGCGTGTGCCTCTCAAGGGAGTTAAGCGCTAGCTCTCTGAGTGGCTATTATTTGTTGCAACGAATATCGTCATAACGAATCTATATAAATCGTACCGGCCGAAAAGGCCAGAAAGGACAACGAAATGAGCACCCCGGCAATACCACAAACGTCTACTACAACCTGGAGCGTTGACCCGGCACATGCAACTGCCGAATTCAAGGTCAAACACATGATGATCGCTCACGTAAAGGGTCACTTCTCCAAAGTCACAGGAGTACTGGTACATGATGAATCCGACCCGACAAAGTCTCACGTCGAGGCCACAATCGAAGCCGCCTCAATTGAAACACGCGAACCGCAGCGTGACACGCACGTCAAGAGCGCAGACTTCCTCCATACGGAGAAGTTCCCAACCTTATCGTTCAAGTCCACCGACATCAAAGTTGTCGGCGACGGAGAGCTAAAGGTCCAGGGCGACCTAACCATTCGGGGCGTCACCCGCAAGATGACGTTTGCAGTTGAAGGGCCAACGCCAGCGATGAAAGATCCCTGGGGCAATACCCGAATTGCAATCTCGGCGACCACGAAGATCAGCCGCAAAGACTTCGGCTTGACCTGGAACGCGGCACTCGAGACCGGCGGCATCCTCGTCGGCGACGAGGTGACTATCACGCTTGACGTTGAATTCATGAAGGCTTGAACGATAAACCGCCAGGCGGTAGGGCAGTTGATCCGATCATGGAGAGGAACGTTTATGTCACTGCTCCCAGCTAAGCAAATCATTCAACCCAAGCCGACCATAGAAGGCGCGGGAGTCATACTCCGACGCGCCTTCGGTTTCGGCAAGACCAGGGATTTCGATCCGTTTTTTTTACTGGACGATTTCCGCAACGACAACCCGGCAGACTATGTCGCAGGATTTCCATGGCACCCGCACCGTGGTATCGAGAAGATCACCTATGTACTCGTAGGCTCGGTGTAACACGATGATAGCTTGGGTAACAAGGGCATCGTCCACGATGGCAATTTGGAAGTGGTTCTACCAATCGTCGCCGATTAGGCGCTGCGCTGGATTCGTTTTTTAGCCTATGGCCCGCTCTTCGTGAGCCCAGAATCGTTCGCGAAGAAGCCTTTTGAGGATCTTCCCGGAACCACTTTTCGGTAGTTCGGTATCTGAAAACTCGATGCGGCGGGGAATTTTGTAATTTGCTAGGAATTGCCTGCAATGGCTGGTCAGGTCGTTTGCGCTCATAACCATTCCGGGCTTCAGCGCGACACAAGCCATTACGAGTTCGCCCCACTGAGGGTCCGGAATTCCGAAGACCGCCACTTCACGAACCGCGGGATGTTTGTAGATGACCGCTTCGACCTCGCCGGAATAAACATTTTCGCCACCTGTGACAATCATGTCTTTCAGGCGGTCAAGAATGTAGAAATAGCCGTCCGAATCCTGATAGCCGATGTCTCCTGTGCGAAACCTTCCGTTTCGAAACGCGAGAGCCGTGTCTTGCGGATCGTTCCAGTAGCCCCCCATGACGTTGGCGCCCCGTGCGACCAATTCCCCTTGCTGCCCGACTTCCACTTCCTTTCCCGTCTCGTCTTCGACTCGCAGGTCAATTCCCGGACAGGGCCGGCCACAAGATAGGAGCTTGGCCTCGACATGCTCCTGATCTTTGAGACCTGTGAGGAAGCCAGTCTCGCTGAGCCCATAGCACTGGAGAAGTTTCACGTTCGGCAGAAACTTTCTCATCCGATGGACAAGTTCCGGTGCCATTGGAGAACCGCCATAAGCCAAGACCTCGAGGCTGCTCAAGTCATACGGCGTCCCTTCGGGTATCTGCGTCAGCAGGTTTAGCATCGTCGGCACGAGCACCGTGTGAGTTATGCGTTCGCGTTGGACCGATTCACAGAAACCTTGCGGGGTAAACTTTGGAATGGTGACTTGGCCCGCACCGAAAGCCGGCGCTGCGAACATGGCGGGAAAATCGGCAATGTGAAAAATCGGTGCCGCATGCAGATAGACACCGACTTCTCGGTACCCCATCCAATAGTTGAAGTGGTCGAGGTTCGCCAGGATGTTGGCGTGAGTTACTATAACGCCTTTTGGCCTGCCCGTCGTGCCACTTGTATAGATGAGAGCCAAAATCGCTTCCGGATCATAAACAGGGTCTGGACCGGAGTCGTTCCGAGCGTCTAATGGCTGTTCATCGAGTACACGTTGCCACGGAAGCTGCACCGCAGGTATCGGGAGCGAGGAATGCCGCACCAGCCCACGTGGTTTTGCGTCAAGCAGAACTTGATCGATTTCGGCTGCGGAGAGCCTTGCGTTTATCGGGACCGCAGCAACGCCGAGCCAGCTGCAGGCGTAGACCAACTCGATATACTCGGGAGAATTCGGCAACAGAAGCGCGAGGCGGTCGCCCGGCGCAAAGCCCTTGGCGGCGAGCGCAGCCGCAATGTTCCGGACGCGTTCGTGAAGCGTCTTGAAAGAAACGGCGGCACCGTCGACAGCCAGCGCTGTGCGTTGCGAGTAATACCGGAATGCCCGGCCGAGCGAATGAACGTATATCATCGTGTACTGTCCAATGAAGGAGCGCCTGGAGCTGCGAGGCACCAGTCCAGAGCTCCTCACTGATTGAAGCTAGTCGCCGTGACCTCCAGCGATTGCTGCTTGCGCCACTTCTTCACCTTTTGCGCGGGTAGCGAGAAGTTCCAGCAGCATGCTGTCCCGTTCATGTTCGAGTTCCTGTATCGAGCGGCCATTGGCCACCTTTGTCACACCTTCGATGATGGTTTGCTTCACGCTGGGGCTGAACTCCGTGATCGTCCCAAGATCTTTCCACCATGTGGCCAGTGGTCCGGTGAATTGATCCATGAAATGCTGAATTCCTCCTGGACCGCCGCCGAGATGGAACAGGAGGTTTGGACCCATCAAGCCCCAACGCAGTCCAGGTCCCCAGCACACTGCAACATCCGAATCGGCGACATCCAGTACACCCTGCTCGATGAGATAGACGACCTCGCGGTACAGCGCCGCCTGAAGGCGGTTGGCTACATGGCCGACGACCTCTTTGCGGACATGAATTGGTTTCTTGCCAACCGATTCATAAAAAGCGATCGCACGCTGGACAGTTTCGGGCGAGGTTTTTTCGCCTGCCACTACTTCAACGAGAGGCACCACATGGGGCGGATTGAAGGGATGCCCGATGACGCAACGTTCGGGATACTTACAGGCGGATTGCATCGTGCTCATGGTCAGTCCGGATGAACTCGACGCGATGATCGAATCCGGCCGAGTCGCGGCATCCATGTCTGCGAAGAGCTTGATCTTGAAGTCCTTCCGTTCGGGTCCGTTCTCCTGCACCAAGTCTGCATCTGCGAGCGCCTTCTTCAAATCCGTTGTGAACTTCAGATGATCGCGCGACGCGTTCGGAGAAAGACCGATAGTGGTCAGGTCTTTCCAAGCAACGTCGACGTAACGGCGCAAGTTGGCTTCGGCGTCGGGTGCCGGGTCTGTTGCAGTGACGTTGAGACCGCGCGCGAGATAGAGTGCTGCCCAGCTCGCGCCGATGACTCCTGTGCCGACGATTGCTACGTTGCGAATCTGCTTATTGTTTGCCATGAAAAAACTCCTCCTCAAATTTTGCATCCTCGTTACCGCTAAATCTTTTGTTGTCGCGGCTCACTTGCCCACCACAGCGCTTTGCGTAGCCGTGTCGCGTGCCGGCGTCCACGCCGGTGACGCGCGATGATGGATAATCAGGCGATCGCCTCTTTGCCCAGTGATGTAGGTCCAAATCCATTGGAGGAAAACGGTTAAGCGAAGACTCGAAGTCGCCAAAAACTGGAGGTGCACGGCCGCCCAAGTGAGCCAAGCCCCGAACCCGCTCATCTGGACTTTGCCGCTCTGGAGTACGGCAAATCCCTTGCCCACAACGGCCATACTTCCTTTGTCAAAGTAGCTGAAAGGATCCGGCGGACGCTTGCCAGCTATACGGTTATGAATCACCTTCGCCGCATAGCGCCCTTGCTGCATTGCTACTTGCGCAACACCTGGGAGCGGCTTGCCGTTCTGATCGAGAGACGCAGTATCACCCACGACAAAAATCTCAACATGCCCAGACACCGTGAGATCTTTCTGAATACGAACGCGGCCAGCGCGGTCCGTCTCGACGTTTAGCCATTTTCCTGCGGGCGATGGCGCCACACCTGCGGTCCAAATCACAGTCTTGCTGGCTATCCGCTCGCCCGCGACCATGATGCCGTCTGCATTGATTTGGTCGACGCTGTGGCCAAGCCGGACCTCAACGCCTAATTTTTCGAGGCGTGCCTTAGCGGCTCTGGAGAGGCCTTCAGAAAAGGGGCCGAGAACTCGAGGTGCCATATCGACCAGCACAATGCGAGCTGAAGCCGGGTCAATGCGGCGAAACTCCGACCTCAGGCTTGTCCGAACGAACACGGCCAACGCGCCGGCCATCTCGACACCGGTGGGGCCGGCGCCAACCAGAACGAAAGTCAGTAGGTCGCGATGGCGTGCCGGATCATCTTCAGCCTCTGCCAGTTCGAAAGCCTGCAAGATCTTGTTGCGGGCTGCCTCGGCATCCGCGAGGCTCTTCAATCCGGGTGCGAACTGTTCAAATTCGTTGTGGCCAAAGTAACTGTGCGTGGAGCCGGTGGCCAATATCAGATAGTCGTACGAAATCGGGACGTTCTGCCGGTCGGCGTCACTCACAAAGAGGCGCTTCTGGTCTTTTTCTACTCCCGTGACCTCGCCCAGAATCACGACGGCGTTTTTTTGCTTACGAAGTATTCCGCGGATGGGAGTCGCAATCTGGCTGGGAGTGAGCACCGACGTCGCCACTTGGTATAGCAGGGGCTGAAACAGGTGGTGATTTGTCCGGTCGATCAAAATGATCTGTGCCGGGGTCTTCGCGAGACCCTTGGCCGCCGCCAAGCCCGCAAAACCTCCACCGACGATGATGATGCTAGGTCGCGACATCTCTCCCTCGATTCAATTCAGCCGATCTAGAACGAGAGCTTCCGACACTCTGAACTCTCAGCTTCCATATTTGAAGGACAGCAACACACGCGCGCGGTATGTCTGCACTTTACCGTCCTTGACAGTCATGTCCGTCTTTACAACCTCTGCCACGCGCAGATCCCGCAGCGTGCGCCCGGCGGTCTCCACTGCATTCTTCGCAGCATCTTCCCAGGACTGCGTACTCGTTCCGATGACCTCCACAACTTTGTAGACCGTGTTTCCAGCTCCAGTTTGTTTCGTCATGACTCGCTCCTCTCAATGATTTTGCAGGCGCCGCGCAGCGACTAAGCAGCAGTTACCGAGTGCTTTGCGCGCGTGAAATCCGGCGGGCGCTTCTCTAGGAACGCCGTGAACGCCTCCTTCGCATCGTCAGAGCGGAGTCGCACGGAGTATTCCTCGTTCTCCAGGTTCGCTGCTTGCTCAAGCTGAGGCCGGACAGGCTGCCTCATAAGTCGCTTGCAGGCTTGGAGCGCGCTGGCAGATTTCTCAGCCAACTTTTGCGCCGTCTCTGTTGCCGTTGCCAGCAGTTTTTGGTCCGGCAAGACACGAGTAACAAGCCCGAGATCCGCTGCGCGCTTCGCATCGAAGGGCTCTCCCAACTGAATCAATTCGGCCGCTCGGAGATACCCGATGCGCGCAGGAATCGAGTAGCTTGTTCCGAATTCCGGCACCAGGGCCAGATTGATGAACGGCATCTGGAACTTCGCGCTTTCGCTTGCGTAAACAAAGTCGCAGTGCGTCAACATGGTGGTTCCGCCACCGATGGCGAAGCCGTGCACGGCTGCGACGATTGGTTTGTCGAAGGCAATGAAAGCGTCAATTAAGCGGGATTGCGGACTGTCGCCCGGTCCCATGGGATTATTGAGGAAATCCTGGAGGTCGTTGCCCGCGCAGAAGGAGTCTCCTGCTCCGTGCCAAAGAACCACTCGAACGCCGTCATCTTTTGCTGCGTTGTTGAGCAGATCCGCCATGGTGATGTACATGGCGGACGTCATCGCATTTTTCTTGGCCGGTCGATTGAATTGAACTCGGAGGATAGTTCCGGAGCGTTCGGTAACAATGTCACTCATCTTCCCCCTCCAGTAGCGGCCGATTCCAAATTCGAATCGTGCGGGATTGTGCCGCTGGCACGCAGGCCCGCGATGTCGTCACTTGTGAATCCAAGTTCCTTCAGTACTTCGTCGTTATGCTCCCCGATTCCCGGCGCGCGCTTGGCAGGTACTTTAATAACGCCGTGCACTTGAATAGGACTGCTGATGGTCGAGGTCAACTTCTCGCCGGCTCCTTCGAGCGGAACGACGATGTCATTCGCTCGCAATTGCGGATCATTAACGACTTCCTGCGGGTCGCGTACGGCGCCGAAGGGGACGTGAACGCCGTTAAAGACGTCATACCAGTGCGACATGGGCTGTGAGCCAAAAATCTGATCGAGCATTGCCGTCAATTGTGGCCGGTTCTGCGCGAGCTTGGCTGGATCCGAAAATCGCGGGTCCGTCATGATATCCTCGCGACCCATTGCTTTCAGGACCGCGGGTACCTTGTCTGGAGTGGCTACGAGAACGAACCAGGTGGCATCGGAAGAGCGATATGTGTTCAAAGCTGCGTTTGCGGGATGGGTTCGATCGTGCAGCCCATAGAAACTCGCACCACATAGAGCGGCCTGGATAAAGACGCTGGCCGACCAGACACCTGCCGCGAGGAGCGAAGTTGTGACGTAGGATCCTTTACCGGTGCGTTCGCGACGATAAAGCGCCGTCGCAATGGCGGCATAAATGCAGACGGCAGTTGCATTGTCCCCGCTACCTGCCACTGGCCAGGTCGGCGGCTCTCCAGCATCGCGCGTCATGAATAACAAACCGCTTCTCGCCCAGAAGGCTGTCAGGTCGAATCCCGGAAGAGCAGCGTCTGGACCTTTCTCGCCGAAGCCGGTGAGATCGGCATAGATCAGACGCGGATTCCACCGCGTGACATCTTCATATTCGAGCTTCAATTTCTTGCGGGCGGAATGCGGTGTGTTGACGATGAACACGTCGGCCCACTTGGCTAACCGCTCGAGAACCTGCTGCGCGCTCGCAGCTTTCAGATTGAGCGCAACGCCACGCTTGTTTCGATTCGCCAATTGGAAGGGATAAGGCTCTTCCGAATGCGGCTGGGGCGGGATCTTCTGCCCCTTTCTCCACAGCTCACCCTCAGGCGGCTCGACCTTGATGACATCCGCGCCGAAGTCGGACAGGATCGTAGCCGCTCCTGGGCCGGCGATGAAGCTCGCGAGGTCCACGACTTTTAGTCCTGAGAATATGTTTTCGTCTGCCATGAGTTTTCCTTTCTTCAGTTTCTGGCTAGGAATTTCAAAACGAGGTTGAAGCCCCTGTGTGCTAGCGTCCCTGGAACTTCGGAGTACGCTTCGCAAGAAAGGCAGATGTTCCTTCCCTCTTGTCTTCGGTCCCCGCGCAAATCGCGAATAGGGAAGCTTCTAGGAGCAAGCCTTCCGCGAGGCTCGTATCCAATCCTTTGTTTACGGCTTCGATGGAGTACTTCACGCCGACCGGGGCGTTGGAGATGACTTGGTTGAGAATCGCTTCCGCCCGTGCGAGCAAACTGGCGCCCGGAACGACCTCATTCACCAGGCCGATGCGATGGGCTTCTTGCGCGTCGATAATTTCGCCTGACAGAATGAGTTGTAATGCGCGGCCCTTGCCGATCAGCCTGGGAAGACGCTGCGTTCCGCCGTAACCCGGCATGACTCCGATCTTCACTTCGGGCTGACCGAACCTCGCAGTTTCCGCGGCGATTCGAATCGTGCTCGCCATCGACAATTCACAGCCACCCCCGAGCGCAAAACCATTCACAGCCGCGATGACCGGCTTGCCGAGGTTTTCAATGAGGTCAGTAAGCGCTTGGCCCGACCGAGTCTTCTGTTCCGCCGTGAGCGGAGTATCGTTGGCCATTTCGCTGATGTCCGCGCCGGCCGCAAACGACTTGTCCCCCGCTCCCTTGAAAACGACTCCACGCACCTCGGCATCGTCGCGGGCGTCTTCGAACGCAGATCGCAATTCGGAAATGGTTTTCGCGTTTAGAGCGTTCAGTACCTTGGGCCGGTTGATGGTCACATAGGCAATCGGGCCCTTCTTCTCGTACAGGACGTTTTCAAGTTTCAAAGCAGCAGCGGGCGAACTCATGACTCTCTCCTCTTAATTGTTGGGGCTGATCGACACCACACTAGGAATTCGCAGGAAGCTCCGCGTATGCGATTCCAGATAAATTTCCTTCTGCGAAGACGATATTTTTCTTATTCGATCCGTCGAGATTGGCGCTGTAGACGGATCCGCCCAAATCGGTCAGGAACATGCGCTTGTTTTCGAGATCCAAGGACACGCCGATGCCTTCCATCAGGTGGTTAAAGACAATTTCTGGTTCTTTGCGGGCCCCCGGGGCCGCGTCCATCGGAGCTCGATTTACCGTGTTGCCGCGGGGCGGGTCTCCGCGGTCGGTCCAGTAGATCACCCGGTTGTCGAGGTCGAGGTCAAGGTCGATCGGCTCGGGCAAGTTGTCGTAGAGAACTTCGATGTCTTGACGGTTTGCCGGAGTCTGGCCCTTCGAGATTTCTAGGCCAGCGCGGAAAATGCGCCCTTGCCCGGCGTTGTCATTTCCTTTTTGCGTCCAGTAAAATTTGCCGCCGTTCACATCGACCGCGATCCCAACGCACCAATTTCTCGCGTCAAGGCGGTCGGCATCGCCATGCCCCGTTTCGACGAGCGTTTCGATACTTGAGCCGTCGAGATTCGAGCGCATGACACGCATACCTTCGCGGTCCGACCAGTAGAGTTTGCGGTTCTTCGCGTCGAGCTGAAGTTGCTTGGGAGTCCAAGTCGCGCCGGACGGGATAATGTTCCTGACGTTCGTGCCATCGAGGTCCGCACGATCGATCGTGCCGTCGTTGGCCTTGGGATTCCCCATGTTTGTCCAGTAGATGTGGCCGCGCGCCACGTCGACCACGATGCCGTCGGGGAGTCTTCGGCCTTCGTTGACGATGGTTTTCAAGTCGGAGCCGTCGGGATTCGACGTAAGGATGCGACCGGCGGCCAGATCCAAAAAGTACAAACGGCCCACAGTCTTTGCGGAGAACTTCACTGTTTCGGACTTGGTAGCTTTAGAAGTCGGCATTGGAATTTCTTATTCCTTTCTTTTCTTTGTTGCTTTTCATTTGTCGAGCGCCGTTTCTGCAGAAGCGCTCTCAGCTGGCTAGACGAAGGCGCTAAGACCGGTAGCGGCCTTGCCCACAATTAGGTTTTGCATCTGGAACGTGCCCTCGTAGGAGTAGAGAGCTTCCGCATCCACGAAGAACCGCCCGACGTTGTACTCAGCGGCGATGCCGTTGCCGCCGAGCAACTCTCGCGCCCACGCGACCGTCTCGCGGCATTTGGCTGTCGTGAACGCCTTGGCCAGCGATGCATGCGCGTCCGTCATTTTGCCTTCGGCCTGCAACTGGGTCATGCGCACTAAGAGGCACTGCGAAGCGGTGATGTTGGCGAGCATCTTGGCCAGGAGGTCTTGCACCATCTGGAATGAGCCGATCGGCTTGCCGAACTGCAGCCGCTCCTGGCAGTACTTGAGCGCATTTTCGTAAGCGCCCATGGCGCATCCCGTCGCCTCCCAGCCGACCATGAATCGCGTCATTTTCAAGACGCGGGCCGTGTCGCGAAACGATTGATCGTTCTGCAGGCGGTTTTCCTCCGGAACGCGGCAGTTCTCCATCGTGATCAGGCCGTTCTGCACGACCTTGAGGGCGATCTTGTTCTGGATTTTTTCGACCTTGAAGCCGGGTGTGGTCTTGTTCTCGACGATAAACGCCTTGACTTGGTTGTCGGCGAGATCGCGCGCCCAGATGATCGAGATGTCGCACCACGGCGAATTGCCGATCCATTTTTTCTGGCCGTTGAGGATCCATGTGTCCCCGTCACGCTTGGCCGTGGTCGTAAGGCCACCCGAGGTTCCCGAGCCGACCAGAGGCTCGGTCAAGCCGAAGCAGCCAATTTTTTCCCAGCGTGCCATAGGCGGGAGCCACTTTTGCTTTTGTTCCTCTGACCCGCCCAGGTAGATGGACCCCATGGCCAAGCCGTTGTGCACACCGAAGAACGTAGCGATGGAGGAATCGATGCGCGCCATCTCCATGGCTATCAAGCCAAATAGCTGCGCACTTCCACCTCGGCAGCCATAGCCGTTCATGGCAACGCCGCCGATATTCAGTTCCTTAATCGCGGGCAACAATTCAAACGGGAAAGAGTCCTCAACCCAATACTTTGTGATGATTGGCTGGACCTTGGTCTCCATGAACGTGCGCACCTGCTTGACCACCGCCAGTTCATCAGCCGGCAAAGTCTCCACGAGTTGGTAGAAGTCAGAATTGGGCTTAGGAAGTGCTTTTTTGATTTCTTTTGTGGGAGTCGCCATGAAGATTCCTGTTGTCCTGTTTCCTTGTGTGTTTGTAAACGCACGGCGACTTGAAGCATGTTGTCAGCCAAAGAGATTGTTGGCTTAGATCGCTGAAAAAAGGCGCGTTACTTTTCCGAGATGATTCCGGCTTCCGAACCGCTGTCAACACGTTCACTCAACTGCCTAGGCTTTGACGGACGCGGAGGATTTCAAATGTCCCTGGACCGCAGACACAAGGATATTGACTGCGGGGGTCGATGCGGACGGCGTTTCATAAAAGCGCGGGGTTAGAGTCCTCGCGAAACGTGGCCGGGCTTGTTTCGTCTTGTTGTCAAATAACGTAGTGTCGAAATCGAGACAGGAATCTCGAGAGGCAGCTGACTGGCTGAAGACTTTGAAGCATTCCGCAAATGGCAATCTGGAGTCGCGGGGTTATCTTATCGGTGAAAGTTTCGATAAATAATCCATCTCCAGCTCGCCTTCATACGTTTCGGCGCCGACCCTCAATACTTCTATCACGCGCGCATGCGTCACATCGCTAGCGACACTCAAATCGGACTTATCAGCTTCCACCAGAAGCCCCTCTGCCATGGAACCAAATGCGCCCGTATCCACGGCAGCCTTGGCGTGCGCGATAGCATGAGCAGGAAATGAGGCGATGCGGTGAGCCAGTTTTTCGACAAAAGGAGTCAGCTCGTCCGCGGGCAAAGCTCGATTGATATATCCGTAACGTTCTGCCAGCTCCGCCGAGAGATCATTGCAAGCCAGGAGCACTTCCAAGGCTCGTCCCCGCCCGATGAGCCGTGGGAGTCTTTGCGTAGCGCCGCCGCCCGGAACAAGCCCAATCGCCACCTCTGGTTGGCCGAAGATGGCTTTGCCAACGGCAGCAAAACACATATCCATGGCCAGCGCGATTTCACTCCCTCCACCGCGGGCGCGTCCCTCGACTTTGGCAATGGTTACCTTAGACATGTTCCTGAATCGCTCGCCTATCATCTGCGTAAGACGAAAGCTGCGCGTGTTGGACACCACTTTGGAAGCGGCTGCAACCCTGCCTAAACCCGAGTGGGCTATAAAAAAATCAGGAAGGGCGCTCTGCAATACCACAACGCGGACGCTCTCATCGGCCTCGAGTTCTCTGCCGAGTTTGTCGAATTCCTGCGACAGAACTTCATCAAGAAGATTTATCGGCGGGTGATCGATGCTGACGAATGCGACTCCAGAATCAAAACCAAACCGGAAACATTTGTAATCAGAATATTGCATGGGAGTAGCTCCATTTCGGTATCACGCTTTTCAGTCGTCCTGCACGGAGTTGGTCAGGACCCCGAGCCTCTCGATCTCCACTTCAAAGATATCGCCGGGCTTCATGAAAACGGGAGGTTTACGCGCCGCTCCGACGCCACCTGGTGTGCCGGTGATGATGACATCACCTCGCTCCAGACTTATCGCGACGCTGATCATTTCAATCAGCGATTGGACGCTGAAGATGAGCTGGTCTATGCGTGCATCCTGCATCACGCGGCCATTCAAGCGGCCTTGGATGCGCAGGCCTCGAGCGCCCGGCGGAACGGCATCAGGCGTCACCAGCCATGGGCCGAACGATCCTGTGCCATCGAAATTCTTGCCCATCGTCCATTGCGGTGTGCGGAGCTGAAAATCACGTACGGTCGCATCGTTGAACAGTGAGTAGCCGGCCACGTGATCGAGGGCTCGCTCCTGGGGGATGCGGCGCCCCGGCTTGCCTATCACCACGGCCAACTCAGCTTCATAATCGAGAGCACTTGATTCGCGGGGCCGCCGGATCGGATCTTGATGAGCGATCAGACTCGTCGCGAAGCGGGCAAAGATTTCCGGATAGACCGGCTTCTTCAGCCCGCTTTCTTCCAGGTGATCATCGTAGTTCAGACCGACACACAGAATTTTCGGCGGTACGGGCACCGGCGGCAGCAGCCGGACCGTGTTCAGATCGATTGCCGGCGATCGTCCGAGGGTTCTGCCGACGCGCAACAGATCTGCCTCTTGTGCGATGAGCTCGGGAAGAGTGCCTGGAAATCTATCGTCCCGCTGCGTGAGACCATGCCAGCCCGAACCTTCATCCGCGGCGATTCCGACGACTCCATGTGTTTCAAAATGGACGATGCGCATGAGGGTGATCCTTTAGTCCGCCTTCGGACGACTCAGTTCCTCGAGCAGGAAAATAAACGACTCATATGGCCGCCCGGTCGCGTGCCGAAGGCCCATCTCGCAGGTTCGGTTCGCCGAGAGGTAGGCGTCGAAGGGCCGATCAATCAACACCAATCGAACCTCTCGTGTCGCCGAAACGACCAACTCGGGATGCAATAGCCCCCGGTCGCCGGCAGTGCCGCAACAGGTTGTGCCAATCGGGACCTCCACTTCGTCAGCCAGGCAGCCCGCAATCTGTTTGAGCGCGCCAGCCAGCCCGAGGTCCGTTGTCGAGCACGTCGGATGCACAGCGACTCGCCGCAGCGTACGCGAGATTGTCAGGTTCGGTAGAAGATCACGACACCACGCTATCGAGTCGATGATCTTGAGGCTCCCGTACTGCTCTTTTCGCTCTCCTTCGAGCTGTGTCGCGACATCCTCTCTGAGACCAAGGGTGCACGAGGCGGCGTCGACGACGATGGGAAGAGCTCCTCCATCGCTCCAACGCCACAGCGAATCGGCAACGGCTTGCGCCATGTACTTGTGTCCCTGCCGATAGCCTTTCGATCTCCACGGCGTCGAGCAGCACAGGCCAGCGACATCCGGCGGAATCCACAGCGGCTTACCAGCGCGTCTGGACAAAGAGACAAAGGCTTCCGCAAGTGAGGGA
Organism: uncultured Acidobacteriota bacterium; assembly: GCA_963767755.1. Taxonomy (GTDB): domain Bacteria; phylum Acidobacteriota; class Terriglobia; order Acidiferrales; family UBA7541; genus Acidiferrum. The sequence continues at coordinate 212,363 of CAVYFO010000042.1, forward strand.
GCGGCCGGCCCGGCGGGATCGCGACCGAACATGCGGTTGATGCATGCGCAGAAATAGACTGCCGCGGCACCGTTCCTGTCAGTTTCGGGCAGGCCGGAAGCGGCACGCGGCATTGGCCCGGGCACCGCGGGTACGAGGTCCGGGCTGACAACACTTCGCACGGCAGCGGTAAGAGCCGTAAGCGGCTTCACTCCAAACACGGAGGAAATCACATGCGCTCCCCACAGGCTTACGCGCGCCAAGGGTTCGACCGCTTTCCAGTGCTTCGCGAGGCGCAGCGCCACCCACTCCGCGGCAGGGCTGTTCTCGCGCGCTCTGAATTCTTTGATCAACGTCCCGGTGTTGATTCCGATTGGACAGGGAATGGAGCACGTGCCGTCGCCCGCGCATGTCTCAATCCCGTCGTACTGATACTCCCGTTGGAGTTCCGCAAGCATGGCGGAGTCGTCCTTCTGGCGCGTCATCTCCCGCCGCAGAGCGATCCGTTGGCGCGGTGTCATTGTGACATTGCGGCTCGGACAAACAGGTTCGCAGAATCCACACTCGATGCATTGTGAGGAACCTGTAATTCCCTCGATTTGCGGGAACGATTTAAGATTCTCTAGGTGAAGGTTGGGATTACGCGTCAGAATTACATCCGGTGCCAGAATCCCGTGAGGATCGGCGAGCTGTTTTATGCGCCACATCATGGCGGTCGCCTTTTCACCCCATTCTGATGCGACGAACGGCGCCATGTTTCGACCAGTTCCGTGCTCGGCCTTCAGAGAGCCGTCGTGTTTTCTGACGACGAGATCCACGAGCTCGGTCATAAAAGCCGAATAGCGAGATAGTCCATCAGCGCCGCCGAGATCCGCGACGAGAGTGAAATGAAGGTTCCCATGAGCTGCGTGTCCCGCCACGCCGGGAATGAAACCATGCTTGGCAAGCAGTTCCTGCACGTCGCGCGCACCCTGTGCCAAACGCTCGGGCGGAAAACAGACATCCTCCGTGATAAGCGTCGAGCCTTCCGGGCGATTCTTGCCGATCAAACCCAGAAGTCCTTCTCGGACGTGCCATGCGAGTTCGATGGCTTCGGCGACGCTCGTGAACTCGACGGGCTTGATCAGCCTGGCGGTACACACGAGATCGAGGACTTGCTGTTGTATTGCTTTGAGCGAGTCCGCGTCCTTGGAGCCGAACTCGACAAGTAGGGCTGCGGCTTTCGGATCGAGGGTCTTCCAATAGGAGGGCGTTTCCGCAAATGCCTGACCGGCCACGGTGAGCGCTGGAGCGACCATCAACTCGACGGCGGAGGCGCCGAGGCCGACGAGGCCAGGAACAAGAGCGATCGCTTCGTCGATCGTGGGGACTGGAATCCAAGCCACACTCGTGACGCATGGCGCTGGAATCGTATCCAGTACTGCTTCGGCGATGAACGCTAGTGTGCCCTCCGAGCCGACGAGGAGACGTCGAAAAATCTCGAGCGGCGTTTCACCATCGAGAAGTGCACAGAGCCGCAACCCGTGTGTGTTCCTGATCGCATATTTGCGGCGCGTTCGATCCGCCAGCACCTCATCTGACAGAAGTTCTTTTCGCAGTTGGAGCAATCCTTCCGCAAGCTTGGGCTCCGCCAGCGCAAACTCTTTTTCTGCATCGAGTCTGGACGTGTCAATTACAGCACCGGATGGCGTTACGAACGTAAGCGCGGAGACGGTGTGGTAGGCGTCTTTCTGCACGGCGCACCGCATGCCACCGGCGTTGTTCGCAATCACGCCTCCGATCGTACAAGCGTGTGAGCTCGCGGGATCCGGTCCCAGCCGGCGACCGTGCCGCTCCAGCAGTGAGTTGATATGGCCGAGGATCATACCGGGGCGCGCGCGCACGCGTCGGCCGTCATCTTCCACTTTGCCGCCATTCCAGTGACGGCGCACATCGATCAGAATGTCATCGGATTGCGATTGACCGTTGAGACTGGTGCCCGCAGCCCGAAACGTCGCGTGCCGCCCGGTCTCGCGGCAATAACGGAAGAGCTTGACGATGTCATTAGTCGTTCGAGGCAGCACGACAACTTGAGGGATGAGCCGATACGGGCTCGCATCGGAAGCATACCGTACGAGATCGATTGCTCTGTGGAGAACGTTCTCTTTTCCCAGGAGGGCGATGAGATCGGCCTTCAGGTCAGCTGGTGTTCCGCTGATCAGAGAGGCAGAGACTGCGTCGCTCGTTGGCGGCGCGTCGTACCGTCCTATGCGCGCAGGGTTCGCGGAAAATAGCTTTCTAAGCATAGCCGTCTTGCATGTTTGTGAACGCCACGCCAACCGAAAGCATTCTGTCGGCCACAGATGTTGTCGGCTTAGGTCGCTGAAAAGAGGCCCGTTAACTTTTGCGAGATGATTCGCGCTCCAGAACCGCTGTCAACACGTTCACTCAACTGCCTAGGGCTTGACAGGGATGGACAATTTCAATCTCAATCTAAATGCGCGAGCGGATTTCTGTATGTTTGTGAATTGCAGAAGCAAAAATATTGAGAGGAACCGATGGCCGCTAGAAGCAGACTTGTGCGGGCGGTCAATGAGGCGGAGTTTTCTAAGAGCGCGGCGTTAGAGTCCGTGCAAAACGTGTCCGAGCTTGTTTCGTTTTGTCGTCAAGTAACGCAGTGTCGAAGCTGACGCAGGAATCTCTAGAGGCAGCCATTTCGTCACCGATAACCCGTAGCCCTCGATGGCGACGAGCTTGCGGGGATTGTTGCTTAACAGACGCATAGAGCGCACGCCGAGCTCTCGCAGGATTTGCACGCCGATGCCGTAGTCTCGTTGATCTGGTTTGAATCCGAGGCGTTCATTGGCCTCCACGGTGTCGAGCCCTTCGTCCTGCAGGCCGTAGGCGCGAATCTTATTGGCCAAGCCAATCCCTCGCCCTTCTTGGTTCAGGTAAAGCAGTACTCCACGGCCTTCCGTCGCGATCCGACGCAAGGCTTTATCGAGTTGAGCCCCACAGTCACAACGAGCGGAACGCAACACATCGCCCGTAAGGCACTGCGAGTGTACGCGGACGAGTACGTCCTGCCCATTTCCCAATTCGCCGCGAACAAGGGCGACGTGCGTTTGCTTGTCGATCTGGTTCTCGAACGCGTGAAGACGGAATTCTCCGTATTCGGTTGGCAGTTTTGTGGAGGCCACGCGCTTTACCACTGACTCTGTGCGCATCCGATAGGCAATTAAATCAGCGATGGCGACGAGTGGAATGTCATGTCGCCGGGCAAAACGACTAAGCTGAGGCACCCGAGCCATGGTGCCATCCCTGTTCATGATTTCGCAGATGACGCCGGAAGGATGGAGGCCGGCTAATCTGGCTAAGTCGACAGCCGCTTCGGTTTGCCCGGCGCGCGCCAGCACGCCGGCACTCTTTGCGCGCAAAGGAAAGATGTGACCTGGACGGATCAGATCCGAGGGCCTTGTCGCTGGATTAATTGCGGTGAGTACGGTGGAAGCGCGATCGGCGGCCGAAATTCCGGTGGTGGTGCCTTCCCTCCCCTCGATGCTGACGCAAAAAGCAGTTTCAAATCGCGAGCTGTTGTGAGGGACCATAAGTGGAATTTCGAGACCATCGAGATGCTCGGGTGTCATGGCCAAACAAATCAGTCCACGGCCATACTGGGCCATGAAATTAATGGCTTGCGGCGTAATCTTCTCAGCCGCGACAGTGAGGTCACCTTCGTTTTCACGACTTTCATCGTCGACAACAATCACCATTTGCCCCGCGCGTACGGCCGCAATCGCATTCTCAATGTTTGCGAACGAGTGTGTACGGGTGTGGCGTTCTCTAACAATCTGAAGTCGTCGGCTCATGAAGAGGGTCCTCCTCCACGGCTAATATGGTCCGTAGTCTTGAAACCAAGACTCCAATTAGGGCCGGCGCTTTCCTTTCGCGAAAGCGGAAGGCCTGAACGGTGGGTGGCAAACACCTGATCGGCGGACGCAAGTACGAGCAGGACCCAGAACATTTCGGCAACCAGTAGATGCGTCATCCGCAGCCAGACAGGGGCCAACAGAATCACGTTCATTGCGCCGAGCGCAATCTGGCTCGTCAGTGTGACGGTAAGAAGGGGCACCCATGGCGAGCGCTCTTGTTTTCGCCAGAACGTGTGAACCAGCCACAAAACATAGATGGAACCGATGGCTACGGCGATAGGATGGAGAAGCCTCAAGCGCAACAAGATATGACTGCTCGATGAGAAGTCTTGCACGAGCGCGTGCCGCAGTGAGTCGGCGGGGAGGAGGGTGTCGCCAAGACTGGCCAGCGAGCCGGTCATTCCGATGACCATTACCGAGACCAGGCCAAGTACCGTTGCGATCGTCAGATGAGGCGATCGAACGGCACTAAAGCGCCGACCGCCACTGGAAATCCACCGTGCGGTTAGTGCCAGAGAGGCGAGCAGCAAGAGTGTATTTCCAAAATGCACGCACAACAGAAAAGCGTGCCTTGCGGATCGGTGCAAGCCTCCGACGTTATCGAGCAAGACCAGTAGGGCACCGAGGAGAGCTTCATTGAACAAAAGCACCGCTGCCGCGACAGCCGAGTAGCGAGTCCACCCCCCCTTTGCGGTGCGACGCCAGCACCAAATCAGGAGAATAACTACGAGCGCAATCGACAGAGCGCTCGTTACTCTGTGCGTGAATTCGATAATCGTTTGGATTTGATGGGTCGCAGGGAGAAACTCGCCGTTGCATAGAGGCCAGTGGCTGCCACATCCTGCTCCGGATCCAGTCGCGCGCACGTAGGCGCCCCAGACGATAACTGTGATGTTGTACAGAACTACGAACCACGCAAAGCGAGCGAGAGAGACTCGTCCGATCGTGGAGATGCTTGCGGGCGTCGCGTTCTGGTTGACGACACCAGTTCCGCTCGGTTCGTGATTTATATCAGCAGCAGCTGCAACTGTTCCCATAATCATCTCAGTGCTCAGCGCGGCCCTCAGGCCATCACGGATGTCTCGCCTCTTGGTTCCGGGCTGTCAACAAAACTGCCCATGACTATCGCACCAACCGCAGGCGGCGCGAACTTCCGGTAGATGACCCGCAAGGCCGCGACCAGAGGTACCGAAAGATATATACCCACGATTCCGCCCACTGCGCCGCCCACCATTAGAGTGAAAATTGCGAGCAAAGGGTGAATTTCGAGCTCGTGGCCCATGACCCGCGGCGCGATACCGTAGTCCATCAGAATTCGCCAAACAGCGAGCAGGACAAGCATCCAGATCCAGTGCGAGTGAGTGAGAACTCCCGCCGTAATAATGATTACCGCTGCGGTCATCCAACCCGCCACGGGAATGAACTCCAGTATTCCGGCAAGAACGCCCAGCACTATCGCGTTTGGAAAACCCAAGAGGAGCATCGAGATCAAACAATAGAGGAGAGAGAGCCCGCCAAGAATCACTTTTGCCCGGATGTATCGCTGCAACATCACGTGCAATTCGTCCGCGAGCGATCGCACGGCTGCGTGATTTTCTTTCGCAGATACCAGATGAATGACCTGGTTGGCAAGGTTCTCTCCGTCGCTTAGGAAAAAGATCGCGAGAATGGGGATCACAACAAATCCGGCTAGCGCCGCCGGCGCGGATTGTTCGATTTTCGCCGCCGCGCCCTCGATACTCGCGCGATGGCGCTTGAGGACGATTCTGATCTGGTCGGCTTGCTCATCGGCCCAACCAAGGTTCTTTCCGACGTTGTTGGCAATTTCTCCGGAGGAGACTCGGTCCGTCAGTGTGGGAATGGCCGCGAGGAGTTGGCCCGCGCTCTTGCGAAAGTCAGGAAAGAGACCGTGGGAGAGAAGCAAGATGACGGCGATCAGAGCAAGATAGGCTTCCAAAACGTGCGGCCCTCGCAAGTTTCTGAAAAGCAGAGAGTGGCGCTGCAAGAACCGGACAATCGGGTTAATCAGATACGCGAAAAGAATCGAAAAGGCAAAAATAACAATAACTGTCCGCGCGACGTAGACTATGGCCAGCGCTAGCGCAAAGAGAACGATTGTCAGCAATACGCTCGACGTACGACGGTCAGGAAAAACCATAAATCTCCGAAACTAGCCGCGATATGAATCAGTCGGTCTGACTTTCCAGCCTTTGCTTGATTGCTCCGAGCGCTCGTTCGAGCGAAGATCGGGTCTTATCGACGGCGACTTTTCTTACGATGCTGCCTTTGAATCCTGTCAACCCCGCCTGTTGAGAACCCTTCAGAGTGATCAGATAGAAGCCGGGGCGCTCGGGATGATCCTGATCTCTCACGCAGACGGTCAGGTCAAGTGCGGTCTCGAAGTAGTGGCTCGCGTAAATCTGCTTCACTGCAATGGCGTAGGCCGGGTCCGTGGAGCGCGGACCTCGATAAACTATGGCCTGCACGATCCGAAGCGTGGGCTTGAGTCCGAAATTTACCTTTTCCCAGTAGAACTTGGAATGGATGTTTTCCGATGCTGCTTCCGGATAATCGAGCAGATAGCCATCGAGCTCCGGCAGATAAACAGGAAGCGCCTTCGATCGGCTGAGCAACGACCGAAACGTATCCGCAACTACGGCCGGATGATGTTTGTCCCGGTATGTTCCAAGTGCTGTGTTTCCTCCCTGGATGTAGCTCTGCAACGCCTCGAGCGCCATTTTCTGCCCGAGCTGATTGACCTGGTTTGCCGCATCGGGAGCAGCCCAGTTCACGGAGTCTTTGAATTCATCCATTGCCTCGGTTGGCAACTGAACATCACAATGTCCGGGCTCGCAGGTTTTCAGTTGTTTGATGTCTTCTGGCTCCAAAGTGAAACCTTCCAAGTCAGAAAGCTGCGGAGGATCACTGAACTTTCGGATCGCAAGATAGTTCGGAAGCTTGCGAAGTTCAGCTATGTCCGAAGCGACCTTCAAATATTTTTCGGGAGTCGACCGCACATACACTGAACCGAATACGAACACCTCATCCGGCGTGCGAGATTCAAGTATCTTGGCAACGGCCTTTCCATTTCGAATTGCCGCAAGCTGATCATCGTGTAGCCCAACATAGTCGCGAAAGAATTTGAATGGCTCAACGTCTTGGGCGTTAGAGACAGGAAGCTGGACAAGGGAGAGTAAAAGCAGGACGGGGAGCAACTTTGGGAATCGGATTCTAACTAACATTGTTCTGTGCATTCCCTTCATATTTATTTCTTGTCCAGCGCGAGCAATGCAAACAGCACCGGGAGATAGACAATTGAAGCAAGAAGCAACTGCTGAGCGCTGCCGAGGGACTTTTGAAGGGCAAACCGTGCGCTGTAATAGAGAAAGACGCCTCCAAGAACCAGAGCCCCTGCAAGGTAGATGAGTCCTGACTGACCGCGCAGTGCAGGAACGATAGCCACTACAAAAAGGCCCAGGGCGGGCAGTAGGCACTGCCAGGTAACAAAGCGGTCTTTGAGCTCGCTAGCCGGCAAGACGAGGTAACCTGCCCTCCTGTAGTCTTCGCGATACATCCACGCGATGGACATGAAATGAGGGAATTGCCATAGGAAGATAATCGCAAAGATCCCCCAAGCTGCAGCATCTAGATGCCCGCGCGCTGCTGTCCAGCCGATCAACGGTGGTGCGGCGCCCGGGACCGCCCCGACCAAGGTACATAGAGGCGTGATCCGTTTCAGCGGCGTGTACAAAAACAAGTAGATAAGCAAAGTGAGTGCCGCCAATAAAGATGAAAGGGCGTTTGTATGAATGGCGAGATACACGACGCCAAAAAAGGAGAGTAAAACCCCGAACCATAGACCGCGGGCGGGAGCAATTCCCCCCGAAGCAAGCGGACGTCGTGCAGTTCGCCGCATTTGCGCGTCGTACCGCAACTCCATCAGCTGATTCAGTGATGCCGCTCCGCTAGCTACGAGGGCTGTACCCAAGAGCGTATGAAGGAATGGCATCCACGGGAAATTCGGAAAGGATGCAGCTGTGCCCATCCAGAACCCAGTGGCCGTAGCTACGACTATCAGGAAATTGATTTCGGGCTTCGTTAGTTCCCAATAGTGGAACAACACACGGGAACCTGTGATGCGACGGCGCTGCATAACAGCCAGATCGAGTGCACCGAGAGTGGGATCTGGTGCCACTTTAAAACGCCTCCACACTTTGCGGATCAGGCTGCGCCGTTGCGCTGTGACGTAAATCCGATTGCACCAAGTCGCCGCGGACGAAACTACGCGGCGAGAGCAGTCGGGTGCTGAGAATCGCCGCGGGCACCAGATAGACCAGCGTGACGCAGGTCCACATCAGCGCCGCGGCGCACTGCTGATCCTCTAGAGCAGAAAAGCCAAAGTGCCGCGGCATGGAAAAGTACACGGAATACACCACTCGCTCGGAGAACACAAGAAATCCGGAGAGGATGTCGCAGGGCAATGTGGCAAGAAAAAGGTATAAAAGCGTAGACCATTGCGGCCCCGTCTCGCTACTCGGCCAGGCCTGAACAACCGGCCACCAGAAAAGAAACCCAGCAACCAGAAAGGAGGCATGTTCGACGGAGTGCCACACTTCGGAATGCATACCCAATGTAAACAGTGCTGGCACATGCCATCCGATGAGGGTCGACGCAGAAACAATCCAACACAACGCCGGCCGAGAGAACGCCCGACCAAACCGTCGCGCCAATGGCCACCGAAACACCTGGTCACGGAAGACCTGTGCAAATCGAGGCAATCCATGCCAGAAAGCCAGTAGGGGCTCACCCAGCAAGATTAGCGCCGGAGCAATTGTCATCAGCAAGAGATGCTGGATCATGTGGGCCGTCAACATGTCATGATCGTACGCAGCGAGGGGGGAGCCTAGCGCTGCCCAGATTAAGGACATTCCGAAAAGGAAACTAAGAGCGCGCCAGGTAGGAATGGCGCTAACCCGAGCCCCACGAACGCGGCGCCTCCCGCGCATATAAAGAAAGGACATAAGTAGGAGGACAACAAGGATCATCGCACGTGACGGCGACGACATTCCCATGGCGATGTGGGTTTCGAGCGGCATGAAAACTCCTAGGGATGGGTGCCGCTCTCGCGAAGCACCATATCAAGCGCGGCATCGCGGGCGGGAATTTGGCCGGCGGGATGCAGAGTCTCGAGAAACGCGACGAGCGCCGTGGTTTCCGCTGGACTCAAGTTTTTCCCGTAAGCAGGCATATTGCCGCCTCCCTGAATCACTTGGCGAATGAGCTGGTCTTGCGTAAGCCGTACCGCAACGCTGTCGAGCGCCGGACCTCTTTGTCCGCCGAGTTCACCGAGCGAATGACAATTGCGACACTGTTTGACCTGGAAGACGAGCGCGCCTTGCCGCTCGAGAGCAGTACTGCCGCGTAGAAACTGCTCCGGGACGGGGTCGCCGCTCCAAGCATTCATGTGCGGACTCCACGGGGTATATCCAGCGAGGTGGGTGAGTGTTCCTAAGCTAATGGCGATCAGCAGAACTGTTAAAACTGCGATTGGCCGCCGGCGCCAACTCTTTTCCCCTTCTCCAGAAAGAAATGGCAACAAAACAAGAAACGCTATAACGACTACGGGGCCAATGAGGAGAGCTGGCGTCTCCATTGAAGGCGGCAAGTATGACAGCAAACCGTACAGCCACAGGAAGAAGTAATCGGGCTTCGGCACCGTCTGAATAATCGTAGGGTCCGGCCTGCCGCTCGGCCCGAACGGACCGAAATACAGAGCGCAAGCCGCTACGGCCAACAAGATGAAGGCAGCAAAGAACAGGTCCTTCCAAATCGCGTAAGGAACGAACGGTGCGCCATCGTTTTTGGTCAGTTCGTGATATTCGCTGACGTAGGTGGCGCGCCTCACCAAGCGTCCGGGCATTGGCCATTCGTTGATTCCCAGCTTCAGCACCATCAGAACGTGAAGGCACACGAATCCGATCAGCAGTCCGGGAATCACGAATACGTGCAGCGCGAAGAATCGCGAGAGTGTCGCGCCCGCGATGATCGGCCCACCGAGCATCAGTTTCACGATCATGGGACCCACAATAGGGACCCGACTGGCGATCGAAGCCCCGATACCAAGTCCCCAATAGGCGTCTTGATCGAAGCGCAGCACCTGCCCAGTGAAGGCCATCCCCAGTGTCATAAGCAAAAGGAATACGCCTACGATCCAGGTGAGCTCCCGGGGGAACTTGTAGGCCCCAAACAGAAAGACCTGAACCATGTGGATCAAGACAATTGCCACCATGAAGTTCGAGCCCCATCCGTGCAACGCGCGGATAAACCAGCCGAGAGTCACATCGTTGTTCAAGACTTGCAGGCTGCTCCACGCTGCGCTCGCCGAGGGGACGTAAATGAGCGCGAGCATAATTCCGGTGACGAGTTGCAGTATAAACACGGTGAGAGCGGCGCTGCCGAAGACGTACCACCAGCTTGCAGTGTTGCGGGGCACAGGATGCTCGGCCGCTTCGCGAACCGGGGCAGCGAGTTGCAAGCGCCGGTCGAACCACTCTCCGATCTGCGAAATCAGGCGCATGGCGGTTTTTTCCCGTTGAGAGATGCGATGGGTGATCCTGGCGTGGGCAGTTCGCCCGCCTGAATGGTTACAAGGCCGTTCTCTACTTTGTACGGATACTCGAACAATCCCCGCTCCGGCGGGCCCGAGGCACGCGAACCGTCGCGATAGTACGCTCCACCGTGGCACGGGCACATGAACAAGCCGGACTGCGGAAACCAGCGCACCGGGCAGCCCAGATGCGCGCAGTTGACCGCGAAAACCTGAAATTGATCGCCTTCGATGCGCCGGACCCAGCACGCGGTGTCCACGGTCTTGCCATCTGTCGGCATCACGTTGGGATTCCGGAAGCTCGCCAACCGTGTCTCGCCCGCTGGAAAATTTTTCACGGGCCCGAGAGGCACCCAAGAGAGATAGCCGTTTGCGCGTCCGCGCGTAACCGAGGAGAAAAGAAACTGAACGATGGGTACGGCAAGAGCCGTCGCAACGAGTCCATTGAAAAGAATTCCTAACTTCATGAACAGTCCGCGGCGGGAAATTCTATTTTCGTTTGGCATCTTCAGACTCCTGTTGCTGGGTGTAATTCGAAGCAGAGTAGGGTCGACCCGGGTTCTGAACCCGGCGTGATGCGAGCCAGGCAACTACGTCCGTAACTTCCTGGTCCGACATCGGTTTTCCGGGTAAGTTTCCACGCCAATCGGGCGCCCTTAATTCAGGACGTCCGGCGATCACGATCGTGCGCAGCCCTTGATCGCTGACAAGCGCCAGAAACGAATCATCCGTAATGGCGCTGCCCTTGGGTCCGCCGCGACCTCCGGGACCGTGGCAAGACTGGCAGAAGGTTTTATAGGCGACTTCTCCTCGCTGGGCGTCTCCCGCGGATTTAGGCGCGTAAAAGGGCGCGGAACCCGTGTCCAGAACTCCCTGCTTGCTCCAACGCGACCGCATCCCTTTGGTGATCACATCGATCTGCGCGTCTGTCAACATTCCGCCGGCGCTGTCGGCGAAGGCCGGCATTGCGGTTCCTCGCACACCGTTGGCGATGACTTTCCTTATGACAGTGTCGTCTGCAATCGCCAGGTAAACAGGATCGGCAAGAGCGATCGCTGCTCCCCCGCGTCCTTCTGCACCGTGGCAGGCAGCACAGTTTTCCGCGTATAGGGTTCCAAAATCCAAAACCTCATTCGGCGCCAGAACCTGCGAATCCTTGCCTGGCCGGCCGTGCGGCACGCCGCAACCCGAGATCAAGATCGCGGCGAGTGTCGCGAATCGAGAAAGATGCCGAAATGCTTTCACTGTTGCATGTCCCCGCTCTCTCGCGGCGGAATTATTCCGGGAGCTTCAATTCCTGCACGCATGACGAACGGCAGGTTTTCGCGAGTCGACACACGTTCCTGCCTCAAGACGACAGTGCCCGCTACGATGCCGAATGCAATTTGCGAAGCCATAAACCAGAACCAGTTAATCCGGTTTGCAAGCAAAGGATTGAGCAGCTGCATAATCGAGTACAGGAGCCCCGACCACAGGACCGGGGCAATTAGCCCTCCAAGCACGATCGGACGGCGCGCGAAGATGGGCAGCATGGCGCCGTAGAGCAGTCCGACGAAGATGGAGCCCACGCAATGAAGCACCAGGGCAATCGCGAAGCTGTCCGCATGAAACGAATTCAGTTGAGCGGGAGAGAGTTTGATAGATTCTGCATAGACTGTTGCGGCAAGGAGGTTGATGGGATACCAGATGCTTCCTGCCTTGAACAGCCCGTAGGCACAGGCCAGCACAGCCATCGCTACTCCTCCCGCCAACCCACCCTTGATGCCGGCCGATACGGGGTAGGTTTCCAGGGGAAGCCATGCACGCACGAATTCGGGAGCGACGGGCACACGTTCGACAACGCGGCGCTCCGTCGTTATGCGATGTTCTGCGAACACGAGTGGCACAGTTTCTTCGTGTTCGTGAGGAAACAGTTCTCGGAACCAACCGACGCAACCGGCTACGGCAAGTACGATGCCCAAGACACTGACCGATGCACTTGTAAGAAGACCTGCGAACATCAACGTGAAGGCGAAAGCCAAAACAAGGGGCCACGCCGTTGATGCTGGCACTTCGATCTCGACCGGAGCTCCAGGGCTCTGCTCAGCTTCTTTCACGGACAGCAGCAATGCCATTTTCTTTTCCTTATCGGCCCAGAACGTAAACAACTGCGAAAACTACAACCCACACGGCATCCACGAAATGCCAGTACATGGACAGCACGTCGACGCGAGCAGACTGGTCCGGTCCAACGCGCCCTGCCAGTCCGAAGAACAGCACGATGCTCAGCATGATCAATCCAGCGCTAACGTGAAAGGCATGCAGGCCAACCAGCGAGTAGTACGTGGTTCCAAAAAGGTTCGTGGAAATTGTGAAGCCATGCTCGTAAATCAAGCGGTGCCATTCCCGACCCGTGCCGTACAGAAAGAGGGCGCCCAAAACAATCGTGAGCAGCCAGAAGATCAGGAATGCTCCTCGCCTGCCGCGTTCCAGGAGTGTTCCGGCAAGGTGGATTGTCAGGCTGCTAGACAGCAGACAGATTGTGTAGAAGATTGGGGTTTCCAACACTTCGCGAGGAGTCGGCCCGGTAGTGCTCTTTCCCAAGTAGAAGAGATAGGCCACAACAAAAATGGTGAAGATGGCGGACTCGGCGACGATGAGACACGCCATGCCGACCTTGCCACGATACGGAAGTTTCCAAGCTGCAGGTGTTCCGGCGAGCGGAGTCGTAATTGTGCTCATTGATCGATTCCTTCACTCATAGCGGCTGTCCGGATCTTCCGGGTGTTTCAAATCCCACAACGGTCTGCGGCTCGAGACTGCCGGAATCGAAGTAAAGTTGTAGGCCGGCGGAGGCGAAGTTATGGACCATTCTAGAGTCCAGGCGTCCCAGGGATCGTTTCCGGCTCTTGTTCCCTTGAAATATGAAATGACCAGGTTGGCGACAAACACTAGTATGGCGATGCCCTGGACGAATGCGCCGATTGTGATGAGAAAGTTTAATGTGCCCCAACCGCGGCCAGGCTCGTAAGTGTAAATGCGCCGCGGCATCCCCAGCACGCCGGGAATGTGCATCAGGTCAAATGTGAGATGGAATCCGATCAGGAATAGCCAGAAGTGGAGTTTACCCAGGCCTTCGTTCAGCATTCTTCCAGTGATTTTTGGATACCAATAATAGAAAGCCCCGAAGAGGGCGAACAAAATTCCGCCGACGATCACATAATGAAAGTGGGCGACGACAAAGTAGGAACCGCTGAGCTGCCAGTCGAAGGGTGACGAGGCCAACATTATGCCGGTGAGGCCAGCGATCAAGAACTGAAACAGGAAGCCGATGCAGAACAGCATGGGCACCCTAAACTGGATCTTGCCTCCCCACATGGTGCCTAACCAATTGAAGATCTTGATGCCGGTCGGCACGCCCACCGCCATCGTCGTCAGAGTGAAAAAGCTGTTGGCGTAGGAATTCATCCCAATTGTGAACATGTGGTGCGCCCAGACACTCATACTCACAAAGGCGATGCAAACCGTGGCACCCACCATGACGGGGTATCCAAAAATTGGCTTCCGCGAAAATACCGGAATAATTTCAGAAGCAAAGGCAAAGCAGGGGATGATCAGGACGTACACTTCGGGATGTCCAAATATCCAAAAAAAATGCATCCACAACGTGGCTGAGCCCCCCGCTTGGGTATCGAAGAAATGACCTCCAAGATAGCGGTCCACGAGCAACATGAGCTGAGCCGCGGAGAGAGGCGTAATCGCGAGCAAAACCATTCCAGACATCACCAAGTTCAGCCAGGCCAGCAGCGGCATACGACTCAGCTTCATGCCCGGGCAGCGCATCGAAATAATCGTGGCGATGATATTGATGGCAGTGCCGATGCTGCCGAAGCCCGAAGCCAACAGAGCGATGGTCCAATAGTCCGAGCTATGGCCTGGCGAAAACGCACGAGAGGTCAAGGGGCTGTACGCCCACCAGCCAACGTCTGGGGCGTTTCCAGCGCCGTACAGTCCGCTCCCACCTAGGAAGCTAAAGTAAAGAAGCAATCCACCGAACGCCGTCAGCCAAAAACTGAAAGCATTCAAGCGCGGAAATGCCATGTCTCGCGCGCCGATCATCAATGGCACGAGGTAGTTGGCAAAGCCGAACAGGATGGGCATGGCCACAAAGAAAATCATGGTCGTTCCGTGCATGGTGAACATGCGGTTGAACACCTGCGGAGAAACAAAATCGTTGTGCGGGCGCATCAGTTGGATACGCATGATCATTGCTTCCAGACCGCCAATGACGAGAAAGACCAACGCATAAAGGATGTACAGAACTCCTAGGCGTTTGTGGTCGACCGTGGTCACCCATTCGTGCAGCGTTTCAACCCATGGTTGACGAGCCGCTTGGCTGGTTTGAATTGCAAGAACATCCGATGACATGGCTCGTCTTCGACTCCCTTTCCCTATTGCAGCGTCTCTAGATAGCGCACGAGTGCTTCCAGATCGGCGTCACTTAACTTCATTGCCGGCATGAGAGATCCTGGTTTGATAGAGTCTGGGTTTTGAATCCACAGCCGGAGATGCTGTGGAGTGTTCTGTATCGCACCGGACGCGATCGTCTGGCGGCTCATCAGATGGGTCAGATCCGGACCAAAACGCCCGTTGGCATTTGTACCTGCGATTGCGTGACAGTTTATGCAGGCGGTGCTTTCGAATACGTGTCTTCCCGCGGCTTCTTTTTCATCGTCCATCGCCGGCTGCTGTTGGCGGTGTACCCAGGCTTTGAAATCTTCCGGGCTATCAACATAAACACGCAAAAGCATCTTGGCGTGCTCTGTGCCACAGTACTGAGCACATTGGCCGAGAAATAACCCTGTCTCGTGCGGATCCAGCCACGTTTCGTTTACGCGGTTCGGAATCAAGTCTGTTTTTCCGGCGAGCTGAGGTACCCAGAAACTGTGGTCCGTGTCGGCGGAAAGCAATTTCAAGAATGTCGGTGCGGGATGAACGGTGTCGCTCACGGGCACGTGGAGTTCGTTCGCAGTAACGATGCCGAGCCTGGGATAGCGGAATTCCCACCAAAACTGATGTCCGATTACGGTCACCTCCACCGCATCAGCAGGTTTGGGCGCGTCCTGAATTGCGTGAATCACTCTCGCCGTCGCGAGAAAAAGGACAACAACGATCAGAATCGGGATAATGGTCCAGGCGAGTTCAATCTGTGTGCTTCCATACACCTGCGCAGGCTCGCGTCCTCGATCGCCTGACTTATCGCGGAATTTCGCGACCGCGTACGTCAGTAAACTGAAAACCACGAGAAAAATCACTCCGGTGACGCCGAGGACGAAGAAAGAAAGATGACGGATCGAATCCGCTGGCGTAGAGTGCGAATCGAAAATGCTGGGAACGGAGTTGCTCTGCGGAGTTGCGGCGCACAACCGCGCGGCGAGAAGCACGCCCGCGAGGAGAAGCGCAGCACCTGTAACCCGGCCGATGATCGCGGGCCAATCCGCCTTTTGCATTCTCTCGACGATTCTCATCAAGCATCCCCGCTAAGAACTTCAAGTGGACGAGCGGTCGGTGACGGCAATCGCAGTTGAAGACTCAGATCGCTTGCACACCCAAACCATGCAATACAGTCTCCAGGCCATCGCGCGTGAGAACGCGAAACAACAAACTGCGTTGATTGAGCGCCTTACGGATGAGAAGAACAAAGAGTGATGAATCGCTGCGGGTGCTGTTGCGTCTCTTGGTTGACGAAATTGTCGAAGATCTGTCGCGGAGCGGCGCCGGATGCAAGAGCGGGTCAGTTCAAAAACAAACCTGCCTGGGCGATGCTGCCTCGTATCGGGTTCGCCTGTCAGTATTCTCCAAGGACAACCGTGTGTTCGAGGGAACGTCTAAGGCTGAGTTGGTATGTATCCACGCATCCCTGTGCTGGCTTCAGCGGAAGCAGCAGGAATTCCTCCCGCCGAACCGTTGCCCCGAGCAAAAGGCTGTGAAGAGTACAGCGCGACGGGCCACACGAGATTGACCCCTATCACATTGAGAACGAACGCAACGTCCATAATGCTAAAGAGCGCAAAGAAGAGAAGTGCGTACTTGAAAAAACAGCGGCGGATGATGAACTCGGCATGCCTGCCGTAGTACAAGTTCACTCTTTGGCCTTTTCCCTGAGCAATCGCAACTCGGTGGCAGTAATTCGTTGAGAGGAAGGCGCGTGAGGGGAAAAGAAAGTAGCAGCGCTTGCGGCAGTAATACCTAGGTCACGACCTCGACGTTACCGTCAAATCCCTGCCGCGAAAAACGAGCTGTAGAATTCTCGCCGTAATTGCTGGGCGACCTGAGTTTCTCCTTTCTGTTGAAAATAAGACGCATAGCTGATTGCTCGGCGAAACCCGCCTTGGACACAGACTTGCTTCTGAGAAGCGAGAGAGAAATGGAGATCGCCAGTGACCTACGCATCGAGATCCAGGAGCTTCGTTGGGCACACAAATGCAGTAGCAATCAGCAAGCCCTTGCCCGTTTTCAGAACAAGAAAAAGGACCGTGCGGCCAACCTCCTGCGAGTCGCCAAGCTGCGAGGCTCACACGGTCGTCGAAATTCGACCGGAGGTCATAGGAAGGGAAGCTTTCGAAGAGATGTTCGTGGCGTCGCGCCCGAAATTCGTTGCGATGGCCCACCTCATCCTTCGCAATAGAGAAGACGCCGAAGACGCAGTCCAAAATGCCTTTCTTTCCGGGTATCTCTACTTGCGGAGTTTCGAGGGCCGATCCGCCCTCAGGACCTGGTTCACGCGCATCGTCTTAAACGCTGCTCTGATGATCCAACGCAAACGTAAACGTCACCCATCCACGATCCGTCAGCTCCCCGAGAACAGCAACTCGCGTGAAGTCAACTGGACGGAAAATACTCCGGCCTCGGAACCTGATCCAGAAATGATTCATGCAGATGGGGAAACTCTTCAATTGATCGACCGGATCCTGGGAAAAATGAAACCTGCGCTTCGACGGGCGTTCACGATGACTTATTACGACGAGCTCTCGGGGCCAGAAGCTTGCGCTGTGCTCGGTGTTTCAGCTGGGACGTTCAAGGCGCGGCTTTATCGGGCAAGACGACAGGTTTTGGATCAAACGAAACGAACTCTCTTGGCTTCCATCCATAAGACGACTCTTCCGGCGTCCGAATTCTTGAAAGGCAAATGACTCTAGAGTCGGCGGGGACTTAAAATCGTGATCACTCTGAAAGCGAGCCAAAAAATCTTCACCAATGCCGAGGTCACGAACTTGACCGGGGTTTGTGCCGAACATCTCGAAAATCTTGCAAAGCGTCACAGGTTGGGCTTCATTGCGCCAGCCATGGAGACTAAGGGCAACCAGACCGACCAGTGGTTCTTCAGCCCTTGGGACTTAATGGTTCTAGCGACGCTGTTCCCGCGGTGTGCGCACTAAAATCGCGAGCTGCCTGCCTCATTGGAGGAGGCTTATCGCCCCGCGCCGATTAGCTTGGTCAGTTCCGCCCAAGAGGACCGGCACCGACAGACAAATGAATATGCCAAGGAACTTTCTACCTGCAATCGAGTTCGATCACCCGAATGAAACGCTCGCATCCATGCACTGCCTAGCACCTGAGTCATGGTTGAGGCAAGTCCTCGAGATAGCTGCCGGGGACTGACAATGCATTTCAGCTTGCAAAGTGATTACTTCTTCGCCCATCTGAAGGTGCGAAAACTGGTGGTGGTCCGAGGTGCACTTCAAATTTTCGACTCAGTCGTGTGAATCGTCTGCTGGTGGCGCAATACCAAGGCGCTTCATCTTGTAAAACAGGGTGGTGCGCTTCAAGCCAAGTCTGGCAGCTGCACCTCGCGGACCTCCGAGCTTCCAATTGGCACGCTGGCAAGCGGTGAGAATTTCTCTGCGCACCTTGTCTTCGAGGGTCGGGTTTGAAATCTCGGGCTCCGGCGGTTGATAGCTTTCGAGAGCAGCTGGTTCAAAGACGCCATCATTGGAGAGAATGACGCCGCGCGCAATGTAGTTTTGAAGCTCTCGAATGTTGCCGGGCCAGTGGTGACGCACCAGGGAGCGCATGGTTTCCTGAGGAATCGATTCAATCGATTTGTCCATCGAGGCTGCAAACTGTCGAACGAAATATTCCACGAGCTCGGGAATATCGGCTTTCCTTTCGCGCAGGGGCGGCAGATAAACAGGGAAAACATTCAACCGGTAGTACAAATCTTCGCGGAATTCACGATCCTGAGCCATTCGCTTCAAGTCTTGGTTGGTCGCAGCAACGACGCGAACATCGACTCGCGTTGTGCGCGTGCTGCCGACTGCCTCAAACTCACGCTCCTGTAAGACACGGAGCAGCTTGGGCTGAAGCTCTAATGGCAAGTCTCCAATTTCATCGAGGAACAGGGTGCCGCGATCCGCCAACGCGAAGCGGCCAACATGAGAATTGACGGCACCCGTAAAGGCCCCGCGTTCGTGTCCGAAAAGCTCGCTTTCGAGAAGGCCGGCGGGGATCGCCGCGCAGTTCACCTTAACCAGATTTCTGTTTCGGCGGGAGCTGAGCTCGTGAATCGCCCGCGCAATGACTTCCTTGCCCGTGCCAGTTTCGCCCGCAATCAGAACTGTCATATTCGTGGGCGCAACTGCTTCGACTAGAGACAGGATCCCACGGAGACTCCCACGCCGGCCCACGATTGTCTCCACAAACGGAAGTTCCTCGTTCTCGGCCTTGCGAGCGCGTAGCTCGTCACTACGATACATCAGCGCGTTCATCGGCAAGTTTCCCGCATTTTCGTTAATTTGCATCACGGAATTCGAAGCTAAGCTCATTTTTCACTCCTACGCTTGCGCCAACGCTTCTTGCGCAAGCTGACCCGCGTGCCTGCCCGCCAAAACGATGCTCGGATCTGGATCCCGTCTTTCCGGGTCTCGCGAGAAAACCAAAGCTTGATCCGCTGGGTGCCGATCAATGACGAGCACATCGCCTTCATGGACCTGTGCCGTGGCCAGCAACCTGGCAATTGGATAGACCACGTGCCGTTCAATGGCTCGTTTCAGGTGGCGCGCTCCGTAGCGTTGGTCAGTACCTTCTTGCAGAAGAAACGCACGCCCCTCTTCGGTGATTCGAAATAGGAACGGTCGCGTCGCTGCGTCCAACACGCGCTTCTGTACATTGCTCAACTCGATTTCCAGCACTTCGTCCAGTTCCTCGCGCTTCAGAGGATGAAACACGACGACTTTGTCCAAGCGATTCATGAACTCAGGTGAGAACTTGCGCCTGGCCGCCTCGACCGCCGTCCTCTCCACCTTTTCGTTCAATCCAATTGTCGGCTTGTCGTTCGGCTGGACGAATCCCATTCCTCCTTGCACGAGATCCGCGATCTGTCCGCTGCCGAGGTTCGAGGTCAGAAAAATCAATGTTTGCGACAAGTCCACTCGACGGTTGTCGCCCAGTGTCAGCGTCGCTTTGTCCAAGATTCCTAAGAGCAATTGCCATAGCGCGTCACTCGCCTTCTCAATCTCGTCGAACAGCAGAAAACTGAGTTTCATGTGATCGCGGTGGCTTGCAGCCAGCGCTTCTTGCGTTATGAGCGGGTGTGTTTCGCGGTGCCCCAGATATCCTGGCGGCGAGCCAATCAATTTAGAGATTTCGTGAGAGTGTTGAAATTCCGCACAGTCCACCTTGATCACTGCGCGACTGTCTCCAAACAGAATCTCCGCTGCCGCTTCGACGATGCGCGTCTTGCCAGACCCCGTCGGCCCTAAAAACAGCAGGTTTCCGATCGGCCGGGAAGGTGACTGCAACCCAGCGCAAAACATTTGGTACAGGTCGACCAGGGCCTCCACGGCCTCGTCTTGCCCGACGATTCTCTCCCGCATCGCATGCTCAAACTGGCAAGCTGTAGCACTGCGTTTTTCCGCGTCTAAGACCCGGGAGAGCCCCTGATCCGCACCGCTTCCCGGGTGCGGATCGCGTTCTTTTTTATGAGTCAATCGCGTTGCCGTCATCATAGCTGCTCCTTCTACTGCAAAAGCTCAACTCAGCGGGACCTCTTTGATGCTCATTTATCCGGACTCTGGTCTGATTTTCTTTCCAGCCGCTCTCTCCTGATCCATTCTCGGATGTAAAGGCCACAGTTCTTCAGCTTGATCGAGTCGGCCTCCCACTTCTCCAGAAATTTTACGGCTTCGCCATCCACCGACCTCAGAATCCGCACAGTCCAAGACAATTCGTTTGCCTCTTGTTTCTGCCGCAAGGAGTGTCTCCATCTCCGCCACGTTTTCCGCGGTTAGTTGACCGCTAACCCTAAAGACCACTTCGCCGTTTGCCTTCCTCGTGATCCGTAGCATCTGGCTCCTCATCGGCATCAGTTCAGAACGCAATTGACGCTCCAATCGTAAATGGTTGAAAAACAACCTTTTCCTACCTGAATCAACGCCGAACTTTCGACAATTGGCGAGCACCAAGACAAAACGTATCGGCAATTTCAATGGTGGGCTTCGAGAAAAAAGGACATATCCAAGCACTCCACACAATGAATCGAATGCCGATAGGTCTGACGATGGACCTTGAAGTACAGCCATGCCGTAAGCGGTGGGCTATGTCACGACGGCAGGGACTTCGGTCGATCGATCTTATCGATACGCCGATGGGTGGGTGTATGATGCGCGCCATGGCTTCTCCACGGCAGAAATACGACTCGCTAGATGTTCAAGTACTTGTCGACTCGATTCCTGCCCTCATCCACACTGCCAGGCCTGACGGCTACCTCGATTACTTCAATGAGCCTTGGCTGGAGTACTTGGGCGTCACTTTGGACAAAATCGCCGGCTGGAATTGGACCGCTTTCATTCACCCTGAAGACGTTGACGGAATTGTGTCCAAATGGCGAGCCTGTCTCGCGACTGGAGAAATCTTCGAGTATGAAACTCGCGTCCGTAGGGCAAATAGAGAGTACCGCTGGATGTTCCACCGGAAAGTGCCACTTCGCGATACGAACGGCAACATCGTCAAGTGGTATGGATCGAGTCTCGATATTGACGAACGCAAAACGGCGGAAGAACAGCTCCGCCGCAATTCCCATGAGCTTCAAAGAAGCGAGTTCTACCTTGCCGAAGGGCAGCGTCTTGCCCATATGGGAAGCTGGGCCTTCGATCACGACGGCTTCTACTATTGGTCTCCCGAATTATTTCGAATGTACGGACTCGATCCAGCCAGCAAACCGCCTAGTGTCCAGGAATACCTGAATTGTGTCTACTCACAGGATCGCGAGTCCATGGCGAACCTGATCAGGGAAATTTTGACCAAAGCTTCGCCCTTCGACGCCACAAAGCGCATCGTGCGTCCCAATGGGGAAGTCCGGTACATTCGTTGCGTCGGTGCTCCTGTTGTCGAAAACCAGAGCATGAAAAAGTACGTTGGCAGCGCCCTAGACGTTACGGAGCACGAGCTCCTGACTCAAGAACTCCGCCGGCGCGAGGCGTACCTGACGGAAGCTCAACGGCTCAGTCACACGGGCAGCTTTGGATGGAAACCTGACACCGGCGAGATTGTTTGGTCGGATGAAACCTATCGTATCTTCGAATACGACCGTTCCGTTAAGCCAACAACAGATGCAGTGGTCCAGCGCGTTCATCCCGAGGACCGCGCCGAGGTCAGCGAGGTCATCAAAAGGGCCTTTGCGGGAGCGACAGATTTCGAGCATGCCTATCGCTTGCTACTGCCTGGCGATCGAGTCAAGCACGTCCACGCCATAGCTCACGTTTTACAGGATGCATCTGGCAATCGCGAGTTTGTCGGGGCGGCAACCGACATCACCGAGCGCAAGACGGCAGAAGAAAAGATCCGAGGACAAGAAACAGAGCTCCGTCTGATAGTCGACCTCGCGCCTCAACTGATCGCGGTATACGGGCCTAAACGTGAACGCCTCTATGCAAACCGTACCGCGCTCGACTACCTCGGCATCAGTCTCGACGAATGGCGGCACAAGAGCTTTGCGGCTTCTGCTCATCCTGACGACTCGGAACGGCTCAAGACCTATGCGGATCGTGCTCTATCAAGTGGCGCTGCTGACGAGATGGAGTTGCGACTGCGCAAACGTGATGGAAATTATCGCTGGTTCTTGGCTCGTTTTAACCCATTGCGGGACGATCAGGGACTGATTACACGTTGGTATTTTACCGGAACGGACATCGAAGATCGAAAGCAGGCTGAGGACACTCTTCGCCGCGAAAACGTCGCCCTGCGCGAAGAAATCGACAAAGCCTCGATGTTTGAAGAGATCGTTGGAACATCTCCCGCTTTGAAAAGCGTTCTCTCGCTCATCTCCAAAGTCGCGCCGAGTGATTCTACGGTCCTTATCACGGGCGAAACGGGAACGGGCAAAGAGCTTGTTGCACGCGCCATCCACCGACGGTCAGATCGGTCCTTACGTCCCTTCGTCAGCGTGAACTGTGCAGCAATCCCTCGCGATCTGATCGCCTCGGAGTTGTTTGGGCACGAGAAGGGCGCCTTCACTGGCGCGACTCAGCAGCGCTTAGGCCGGTTTGAACTAGCAAATGGAGGCACAATTTTCCTCGACGAAGTCGGGGAAGTTCCCGTCGAGACCCAGATTGCTCTGCTTCGTGTTTTACAGGAGCACGAGTTTGAGCGCATCGGCAGCAGTCGTCAAATCCGCGCTAACGTTAGGGTGATCGCAGCCACCAACCGTGACCTACAGGCTGGCATCAGCGCTGGGTCTTTCCGGAGGGATTTGTTTTATCGGCTGAATGTCTTCCCGATTGAAATACCTTCTCTTCGAGAACGGCGAGCGGACATCCCTCTGCTGGTCGAATACTTCATCGACCGCTATGCTCGAAAAGCTGGCAAAAAGATAAAACGCGTCAACAAGAAGACGCTGGAATTGCTTGAGTCCTATCCTTGGCCGGGAAATATTCGCGAACTGCAGAACGTCATCGAGCGCTCGATAATCCTATGCGAGACAGAGATGTTCTCGATTGACGAGAACTGGCTATCGCAGCCGCTGCTGGCAGCAGAACCGAAACCGCAAGTTGAGCTTCCTCGCAGGCTCTTGCTGCATGAGAAGGGCATGATCGAGGCCGCACTGAAAGATACCCGTGGACGCGTATCGGGACCCAAAGGGGCTGCAGTCAAGTTGGGAATACCGCGGTCCACGTTGGAATCGAAGATACGGTCGCTGAAAATCAACAAGAATCGTTTCAGACCAATCCCGGGAACTTGAGGGGTCCGGGTTCCTAAGAATTACTTTTCAAGGGTGAATCTTATTTCAATTCCGCAGGTTGAGCTTCTTCAAGAGCGCGGCAAATCGCGGGTCGTTGTGCAAGCTCTTCAGTAGCGGTTCCACTTTCGTATGGATCAAACCATCATCATGCTTGGCATAAGCTCGGTCCAACCACTCGAACGCTTCGTCGGACTGGTTCCGGAAAGCATAAACCTCTGCGATTTGATAGAGATCAATTGCCTGGTATTTCGCAATCAACTCCCTCAAAGCTGTGTCCGACTCTTTTTTTCGACCAAGCGCGTGGTACGTGATCGCATACAGAAACTTACGCGTTCGGTCATAGTCAACGCGTTCGATTTCAGGCAAAGCGTCCTGAGGCCGCCCCTGCATCACATAAATCTCGCTCAAGAATGTGGCGCTAAGGTAATTATCAGGACGTAGCTCCTGGGCCTTCCTGAGATCAGGTTCCGCTTCGTCTAGCTGGCCCCCGCGAAACTCAATCTCACCAAGTCCCTCCCAACTCTGTGCATTGAGCGGATCCAAGGCAACGGCTCGGCGAGCCAATAGAATGGCATCGTCAAGGTGGCCGAGAATGGAGACAGAGAAGGCTGCCAACCTTACGGTTTCGGGATTTCCGGGCTCCAATTCAACCGCTCGTCGGTAGGAAGCATCCGCTCCAGTCCAATCGAAATCGATTTGCTGCTTAATCCGTCCCATTTGGGAGTGGGCCTCTGCCAGGTTCGGGTTCAACGCTAAGGCTCGCTCGACTGCCTCACGCGAAAGCCGGTAACCCTCTTCCCTGGGAATAAGACCTGAGACGGCTTGCCACTTGCGTGCCCGAGAGAGCTCAACCCAAGCCAGCGCATAGGAGGGATCAAGTTGAGTCGCCCGTTCGAAGTACTTTGCAGCCATTTGTGTATCTTTGTCTGAGTCCCTTTCAAAGTAGTAGTGCCCCTGCAAGTAGGCATCAAAGGCTTCTGGATTAACTGCGTGCGACTGAGCCATCTCTGTTTGCTGTTTCGAAGTCAAAAGCACCCGGATTTCGTGCGCCACAGCCTTGGCTACGTCATCTTCGACAGTAAGAATGTTTTTCGCCGAATAGTCGTAATCGTGTGACCACAGGTGAGTTTGGTCTTTCACCTGGATCAGTTGAGCGGTAAGGCGCATGTGGTCCCCGCTTTCGCGAAGGCTGTTTTCCAATACGTATTGCACAGAAAGATCGCGTCCAATCTGGTCCAGCCGTTCGTCCTTGTGCTTGTATCCCATCACGGAAGTTCGCGCGATCACTCCCAACTGTTCCGGGTTCAGCCGTCCTAATTGTGAAATCGTCTCCTCGGTCAGACCGTCCGCCAGATATTCCTTATTGGGATCGCCAGTGAGATTCTCAAACGGCAGTACGGCAAGCATAATTTTTTGCGGCTTCGGCGGTGTAATATCCCGAAAGTGCCGCCAAGACATATAGCCCGCACCCACCAAAATGACAGCAGATGCAAGCACGAGCGCAGTTTTCCACCAGCGCCAGCGTGCCTTTGGAGCCGCCGCATTTGCTGGAAGCCCGGGGAAGGGTTGCGTTTCGGCTCGCAAACTTTCAGTAATCAGGACTCGATCCGCAGCTTGTTTTGCGGTGTCTGCCGCTTCGGCAACGGTGACATCGGCCGTGAACTGGTATCCCTTTCGAGCAATGGTGACGATCAAGCGCGCGTCTTCCGAGTTGTCACCCAGCGCCTTGCGCAGATGGGAGATGTATTGCGTCAGGTTCCCTTCTTCCACGAAGGTGTCTCCCCACACGGCTTGCAGTAATTCCTCCTTGGTGACCAAGCGGTTGGGGTTTTGCACCAGGAAGAGCAGGACGTCGAACGCCTTAGGGGTGAGAGGGATGAGTGAATCGGCGCGAGATAGGGTGCGCTTCGCGGAATCCACCTCAAACTGGCCAAAACGGTGTTATCGATCATCTGAATCCGCAGGTTTTTGAACTCGATAAGTGGAGTCCTTTTCCATCGATTCTGTAAGCTTCTTTCCGGCAAAGGGTTTCATCTTGTTTTGCAGATATTCCACGTAGGAGTCCGATAGCGGGCTGGAGATCAGCTCGTCGATGACCGGTTGGAAGTAGGCTAGAGAGCGGATGGGCGACAAAGGCAGCGCTCCGGGCGGTCGCAACAACCTTCGCAGAGAACCCAGTAAGAAAGCTGCTTCAATCAGATCCAGAGGGACGCCACGGAGTTGGAATTCAGCGGCGCGTTTTTGATCGTATAGTGTGGTGTGCAACGGTGTTTCCGGCAGCTCCAGGTACAGGGTAAGGATTTTGCTGACGTAGGGAGTGAGGGAATCGGTCAGAATGTGTTTCATTTTTTCCTCCGGCGCGCCGCCGTTTCCTGTTCGCTTTCACGAACCCGGTAGCTGTCGCCTTCGATAACCGTGACATCGGCGTGATGCAGAAGACGGTCCAGCATGGTGGCGATGCACGTGGCATTGGGAAAGACCTCGTTCCATTCCTTGAAAATTCTGTTGGTGGTGACGATCAGAGATTTGCGTTCATAACGGCGATTGATCACTTCAAAGAGGATGTCGGCGGCCTTGTCGTCATAGGATAGGTACCCGATCTCATCAATACAAAGAAGAGCTACGTTGGCATAACCACGGAGTTTGCGTCGGCGCCCTTCGATGCTCTCGGATTGGAGATCTTCGAGGATCGCCGGGGCGGTGCGGAACAGCACCGAGTGCCCGGCGAGCACGGCCGCATGGCATATGTTTTTGGCGATCAGGGTTTTTCCCAAGCCGTTTCTGCCGACCAGCACCAGATTGCGTGCTTGCTGCAAGAAGTCCAGGGTGAAGGCGCGTTCAATGACATCGCGATCGATCTTGGTTGGCCAGTTCCACTCGAAGTCGGCCAAGGGTTTGAAGCTTTTGATGGCCGACAGGCGCAGCCGCCGTTCCAGGCTACGGCGGGAACGCTCCTGGAGCTCGTTTCGGCAGAGTTCTTCCAAAAGCATGTGGGAGGACCAGCGTGCTTTGCTCGCCCGGGCGAGGAAGTCGTCCAGGTTTTCTGGGAGGGCCCGCAGGCCGATCTGCTGCAGTTGAGCCGTCAGATCATTTTTCGTCGTCGTCCTGCTTGGTGAGTTCATCGTAGACCTCCAAGTTCTGGGGTTGCATGTCGAGAGCAGCCAGTTCCGGATGTTGACTGAGGTCGACCGGCGCGAGTGCCTGTCGTTGCCTGGAGCGCTGGTGTTTGCGGAGGAGAAAGGCTACGGAAGAGACTCGGGGCGTACCATGTTCCAGCGCTTCACGGATGGCCTCGCGCAACTCTCCGGGCCCGTAGGTGTCCAGCAGTTTCAGAAGTTGTGCGGTTTGGCTGCGGGTCGATTCTCCGCGGGCGAAAGCCGCTTCGAGCAAGGCCCCGCTTTCCGGCACCGCCTGTTCCAAGCGTCCGCCCGGAGTCGAGCCGCGGGCCTTGAGCTTTTCCTGCAGCAGTTCCTGCTGGTGAGTCGGGTCCAGCACCAGTTGACCCCGGTCGTAGGAACGATGGTGGCAAGCCAGTTCTTCCGTCCCATCCAAGATACGGACTTGCGAGTCGGAAGCGACCAGCGAGAGGGGACGTCCAACGGCGTGGGCTGGGATGGAGTAATCGTTCAGATCAAAGCGGATGTAGATGGTCTTCTTGCTTTGCACCGCACAAACCAGATCGGTGGGAAAGGGATGTTCCGGTAAAGGAAGCAGACGGGGCTGTTCTTCTTCGAACGCTTGTACAACGGTTCGGGAATCATCTCCCGGCCAAGGACGTTGATGAGCAATTTGGTCGCGCCAGAGAAGGGCCTGACGATTGCACTCTTCCAAAGTGTTGAAGGTACGGGCGGCCCAGAAGGACTCGCGTACATAGCGGATGGCACGTTCGATCCGACCCTTTTGATTTCCCGCGCGCACCTGGCAGGGCCGGGCCAGAAAGTGATAGTGACCACTGAGTTCGAGAAGTCGCGGATTAAAGAGGATGGCGTCGCCGCGGCGTTCCAACACGACACTTTTGAGATTATCGTAAAGGGTGATGCGGGGAGCTCCAGACCAGGCCTGGAAAGCATGGACGTGCCCGCGCAGGAAGTTCTCCATGGTTTGATCGAAGAAAAACTCCAGGTAGAGAGCACGCGAGTAAGAAAGGGTAATCAAAAAGCAGGAGAGCCGCCGGCGTGCACGGCCGACGCGAACTTCCCCGAAATGCGCCCAGTCGGCTTGCGCCTGTTCTCCGGGAAACACGCACAGTCGTAGAAACGCTTCCCGCTGCACGGGACGCAAGCGGGCCACCACGCGCCGCAACTGCACGATGCTTCCGGCATAGCCGCGATCGCGGACCATCTGAAAAATGCGTGTGGCTCTTAGTTGAGGGTAGTTCTTTAAAGTTTCCCGAACGAACTCCACGTAGGGATCGGTAATGCAAGGGCGCAGGGCCTGTTCCCGATGAAACGAGTCGGTCTGTATGGCATGGCGCACAGCGTCGTGGTGAACACCGAGTTGTTGCGCAATGGTGCCGATCTTCCAGTGTTCGGCGAAGAACAAGTGACGAATGTGAGCTTGCGTTTCCAGATTGAGCACCCTATACCTCCATTTC
This sequence comes from uncultured Acidobacteriota bacterium, assembly GCA_963767755.1. GTDB lineage: Bacteria > Acidobacteriota > Terriglobia > Acidiferrales > UBA7541 > Acidiferrum. Next base: position 240,670 of record CAVYFO010000042.1, read on the forward strand.
AGGAATACGGATCGATGAATCGTCCCTGTCGGCCACAAACAACGCAGCGAAGCCAACCGGAGAACGCTCGCGGCCTACTCTGGCGCTGAACGGGCGTGGGAGTTGTGGCCTGCAGCAGGATCCTGCAACGGAAAGAGGAACGAAGGGAACCTTGATCCGTCACGCGAGCATGGGTTCGGCGTCGGCGATACTCCCGCTGACGGTCCCGGTGATCGAGTCGTCCTTCGGTGCTTTGTTGGTGGCGGCGGTTGGCGAGGCGCCGCTGTTGTCGATACGCTTGTTGGCGGCACAGCGGGCTGCAGTAGCGCTGTCCACGGTCGCAGTGGCGGCAGATCCAAAACACTTTGCCGCAAGCGCAGCCTCGGCAAAACCGCTGACGTAAAACGAGTTCGCAGCAGACCGCCATCCGCGCCCGCAGGCGGGACTGGACAACGGCCACTGCTCATGGCAGGGTAGAACCGTTTGGTTGGTTTACCCGACGAGGGTGAACGTTTGGGGACCTCGGTCGTTGCTATCGGCCGAGGTCCCTCACTTCCCGCCTTGAGCTAGAAACTTACAACAGATGAATGAAGGATGAGAATTCTGTGCCTACGGCACAGAAGATGACGGATGTTTCTTTATCTATTTTTCGTTCGAAGTTCAAAAAACGCGGATTCAGATGATCGATTACAAACGGTACAAGTTCGTCCTAGGAAGGCGATGAGATTATAAGACGATTCGGAGTTTTTCATCCTTAAATGAGCTTTCTGAAGGAGTGGCCGAGGCTTCCCCTCGATAACATGCCCCGGGGCATTAGGTGCCGCAGCGAAAGAGACTGGCAATTTCAATAGGGGCAAGCTCGCCGGAACTTACGGTGGGTAGACAATGTGAGATTGGTCAATAATGCGAAACGGTGCGCCGGAATGGCGTGGCACGCTAACTCTCTCAGCAAACAGAGTGTCAATTCGGTAGATTGAGTTTCTTCAGGAACGCGGCATACCGCGGGTCGTTGTGCAAGCTCTTCAGTAGGGGATCCACTTTCGTGGCAATTAGACCGCCATCACGCTGGGTGTAAGCGCGGTCCAGCCACTCGAACGCTTCGTCAGACTGGTTCCGGAAAGCATAGACCAGGGCGATCCCGTACGCATCGCTTCCATGGTATTTCCCAATCAACTCCCGCAATGCGGCGCCTGACTCCTTTTTCCGGCCTAGCGCGTAGTACGCAATCGAATACAGAACCTCACGTTGGGAATCAATTTGTACTCGCCCGATATCGGGCAAACCATCCCGAGGCCGCTCCTGCAAGATATAGATTTGGACGGAGTAGAAAGGGCCGGGTGCCACATCCGGGTTCAGCTCAGCGGCCTTCTTGCAATCTGCTGCGGCCTGGTCTAGCTGCCCACTAAAAAACTCAATCTCCCCGAGGGTCTCCCAACTGTCCGCATTGAGGGGATCCAAGGCAACAGTTCGGCGGCCCAATTGAAGAGCCAGGTCAAAGCGGCCGAGGTAGGCTAGCGAGGAAGACGCCAGTCTTAGATACTCGGGATTTCCAGGTTCGAGAGTAATCGCCCGCTGGATGGACGCATTTGCTCCAACCCAATCGAAGTCGACTTGTCGCTTAAGCCGACCCATTTGAGCATGAGCCGCGGCTAGGTTCGGGTTGAGCACGAAGGCTCGCTCAACCTCTTCCCGCGCAAGCCGCTGACCCTCTTCAGTGGAGACCACACCCGCGTTCGCTTGCCAGTAGTGTGCCCGAGACAACCCGACCCAAGCTAGCGCATAGGAAGGGTCGAGTTGGATCGCCTGTTCGTAATACTTCGTGGCCCTGTCGACATCTTGGGCGGTCCTGCGCTGATAGAAGTAGTAGCCCTGTAAGTAGGCATCGAAGGCTTCCGGATTGACTGACCGCGGTTGTGCCAAGTCTGCTTGTTGTTGCGAAGTCAAGCGGAGTTGGATTTGACGCGCAACAGACTTGGCTACCTCGTCTTCGATAGTGAGAACGTCTTTCAGCGGATAGTCGTAATCCTGTGCCCATAAGTGAGTTTGGTCCTTCACTTGAATGAGCTGAGCGGTAAGGCGTAGGTGATCTCCGCTCTCGCGGAGGCTGTTTTCCAGGACGTACTGCACAGACAGTTCGCGCCCAATCTGGTCCAGGCGTTCGTTCTTGTGCTTGTATCCCATGACGGACGTCCGAGCGATCACACCCAACCGTGCTGGGTTAAGGCGGCCTAACTGGGAAATCGTTTCCTCGGTCAGGCCGTCCGCAAGATATTCCTTATTGGGATCGCCAGTGAGATTCTCAAACGGCAATACGGCAAGCATGATTTTTTGCGACTTCGGCGGTGTTGTATCCCGGAAGTGCCGCCAAGACATATAACCCGCGCCCACCAAAATGACAGCAGATACAAGCACGAGCGCAGTTTTCGACCAGCGCCTTGGCGCTATTGGAACGGCCTCACCTGCGGGACCCGCCAGGACGGCTTGCGTGTCGTTTAGCGAACTTTCGCCGGTCGGGACCTGGACTGCGGCTTGTTTTGCGCTGTCTGCTGCTTTGCCAACAGTGACACCCGCCGTGAACTGGTAGCCCTTTCGAGCAATGGTCACGATCAAGCGAGTGTCTTCCGGGTTGTCCCCTAGGGCCTTCCGTAAATGGGAGATGTATTGCGTCAGGTTCCCCTCTTCCACGATGGTGTCGCCCCACACGGCTTGCAGCAATTCCTCTTTGGTGACCAAACGGTTGGGGTTTTGAGCTAGAAAGAACAGCACGTCGAAAGCTTTAGGGGTCAGAGCAACGGGTAAATCGGCGCGCGACAGTGTGCGCCTGCCTGGGTCCAGCACAAACTGCCCGAAAGAATACAAGTTGCTCATAGGAATCTGGTTAGCTTATAGGGCCATTCAGTGTTTTTCACCTTTTTTCAGAGTTGTCTGAAGGACTTCCCAAAGCCTCACCCTGAGAATACGACCCTGCGGCATCCAGATTCACCTCAGATGAGGCCGTTCAGCAAGGGGGGGGCTCGGATTTATGGCGACACAAACGATAGCTTTCCAAGATGGTCATCAGGGTGCCGGTGACCTCGATCTAGTTCGCCAACGTTTTAACACATATGACGGCTCGGGCGGACCGCCCCGAAACAGCAAGCTTCGGGCGAACAATTTACCGAGTGAATCGGTCCACAATTGTGTCCATGACTCCGAAAGGATCATGGGCATTCGCGCCGCCATGAAGATAGTTCTGGATTTCATCCGAGCGGCCAAGCTCAGGGATTTGACATCACAGTTCTGGGCGGGGACCGAACATCTTGAGAAAAAGGCGACTCTAGAATCCGCGGTTGAGGAATTAGAGCTCTTAAGGGAACAGCTCGACAAGGAGAACCTGGCTCTACGAGATGAAGTGGATCGGGTCTCCATGTTTGAAGAGATCGTGGGAACGTCGCGGGCGTTGCTGGCTGTGCTTTCGCGGGCGCTCAAAGTAGCTGCTACAGATTCGACCGTTCTGATCACCGGCGAAACGGGAACCGGCAAAGAGCTTGTTGCACGCGCCATCCACCGAAGATCAGATCGGGCCTCACGCCCCTTCGTCGGCGTGAACTGTGCAGCAATCCCCCGCGATTTGATCGCCTCGGAGTTGTTTGGGCACGAGAAGGGCGCCTTCACTGGCGCGACTCAGCAGCGCCTGGGGCGGTTTGAGCTGGCAAATGGAGGCACGATTTTTCTCGACGAAGTCGGAGAGCTTCCGGCCGACACTCAGATTGCTCTGCTTCGTGTTTTGCAGGAGCATGACTTTGAGCGTGTCGGCGGCACTCGTCGAATCCGCGCTGACGTCCGAGTGATCGCGGCCACCAACCGCGACTTGCAGGCGGCAATTAGCTGTGGGTCTTTTCGTAGCGATTTGTTCTATCGGCTGAATGTCTTCCCGATCGAGATGCCTTCTCTTCGAGAACGAAGCGAGGACATCCCTCTGCTGGTGGAATACTTTATCGATCGCTACGCGCGAAAAGCGGGCAAGCGCTTCAAGAATGTCGAAAGGAGAACACTTCAAGTACTTCAGTCGTATCCTTGGCCCGGAAATATCCGCGAATTACAGAACGTTATTGAACGTTCCGTGATCCTTTGCGAGTCGGACATTTTCTCGATCGACGAAAGCTGGCTGCCTTTGCCGCATCCGGCAACAGCATCGAAGCGCCGCATTGGGCTTCCTCGATGTATCGAGGCGCAAGAGAAGAACATGATTGAGGAGGCTCTAACAGCAAGCCGTGGACGTGTGTTTGGACCCACCGGGGCCGCCGCAAAGTTGGGCATTCCTCGCTCAACATTGGAGTCGAAGATTAAGTCGCTGAATATCGACAAAAATCGCTTCAAGACGAATCCAGAAAGTTGAGGGCCTTTGACCGAAGGTGCTTTTTGAAGAGGCGGCGAGATCGTCATGCAAGCGACGTGACTCCAATCCGCGTCCCCCTGCGCGATAAGCAGACGTTCCATATCGTTCCAGTATCGCTGTGCCAGAATCCAAAGTTTTCAATCCATTCGAGTTACCGTTGAGCGAAAAGCGGATTCACCGATTTGTTGGAAACGTTAGGAGTTAGAAGAAAAGGATGGAGTGCTTGGAGTCGCGGGCTGTGCGCCCAAGGCGGGTACGCCCTTCTATCCTGCTCGCGGGTTCGGCAGGGCAATAGCACGCGAAGGAACGGGTCCTTACGTGACTCGAGAGGTAGAGGTTGATTATTGACACTACCAGCGAAACCTCTTTCTCAACCCACAACCCAACCCACAACATGAGATGTCTTGTACGACTTCCGCGTAGTTTGGCAGTCCCCGCGGTCTTGTAAGTTGTTGTAAAACCTAACCACGTTGCCCTGATAAGGGCGAGGTCGGTGGTTCAAGTCCACCCAGGCCCACCATAAATCACCAATGTTTATGCGGTTATCCTCACTTTTGTCCATTGGCGGATTCTCGCTCAAAAAGCCATTTGCCAACTATTTGCCAACTTTAGGATTGGCCGGATGGCACTACACTCAGGGTGCTAAGACCCTCCGGGTGAAGGCCCAACGGCTGGAATCGATTGGGCTATGTCGAGAACGATGCCCTGTCACGTCGAAGCACGTGGAAGGCAGTGCACGACACTGCAAGACTGTGCAAGGAGCGGGAAGTCATTTTTAGTGAATTTGCGGGGGCTTAGGGCTGACGCAAAAATAACTTTCCTACAATAGTCGTTTCTTGATCATTAAAAAGCGATTGGCAAATGGCTGTTTCGTACGGCTTGGTTGCTTCCTGATCAATGAAGAAGCGGTCTGTGCGTTCTCCAGCCGTTGTGGACGTCCGTCTGTTTGTTTTGTTATAGTGTCGATAGAGAGATGCTCTTAGTCGGTACTATAACATTATGAGACCAACCTTCTTTCACGCCGATGTCTTGCGTCAGTACCTGCTCCAAGACAAGATGGCCACCCTCGATGAACTCAAGCGCGCGCTCGGTACCCAGGTCGACCTGACCGTCTTCCGAAAACTCAAACAACTCGACTATCTCACCAGCTATTCCCATCGCGCTCGCTACTACACGCTGCGTCAAATCCCCCGCTTCGCCGCCGATGGACTTTGGTCTCAGGAGGGAGTGTGGTTCTCCCGTCACGGCACGCTGCTCCCCACCGCCGAGGTCTGGGTGCAGCACTCCTCTCAGGGCTATTTTGCCGAAGAACTGGCCGAGTGCCTGCATGTCGAAGTGCAGGACGCGCTCTATCACCTCGTTGAGCAGCGCCGGATAGCACGGCAACTCGTGTCCGGCCTGTATCTCTATTGCTCCAGCGATCCGGTCCGCCGCCGCCGACAACTCCTGACACGCCGCAGCGTCCAGACCGTCCCCACCCTGGTGGATGCGTCGCGACTGGAGATTTCTCCGGACGAACTAAAAGCCGCGATCCTCCTGTTTTATAGCCTGCTCGACGAACAGCAGCGTCGGCTCTACGCCGGACTGGAATCTCTCAAACTGGGGCATGGCGGGGATCATCAACTGGCCGAGTTTCTTAATCTGGACACGCATACCGTAGCTCGCGGACGACAGCAGCTCTTAGACCAGGACGTAGCCCTCGCTGGGGTACGCAAACTGGGTGGCGGACGCCAACGGACCGAAAAAAAAACGTCGAAATAGTCGACGCCATCGAAATCCTGTTGGAACACGATACCGCGGGAGATCCCACCACCGGACTGAAATGGACCCGCAAGACCCCCCAGAAGATCGCCCAACTCCTCGAGCAAGTCGATATCCCTGTCTCCGCCAACACCGTGGCCCGCCTATTGCACAGCATGAACTACTCTCTACGCGCCAATCACAAGAATCTTGCCTCCGCCGCCAGCCCCTTCCGCGACCAACAGTTCCAATATATCTCCTCGCTTCGCCATAGCTTCCAGCGTCACGGTCTTCCGATGATCAGCGTGGACACCAAAAAGCGCGAACTAGTGGGCAACTTCAACAACGCCGGGGTCAAGTGGGATCGCTCTCCGGTGCTGGTCAACGACCACGACTTCCGCTCCGATTCCACCGGTGTGGCCATTCCTTACGGCATCTACGATCTGTTGGCCAATCGCGGCTCCGTCTTTCTCGGAGTCTCTCACGATACCTCCGCATTCGCCGCTCATTCCATCGCCGGCTGGTGGAAACGGGAAGGCTCACTCCGTTACCGTCGCGCCCGCCAACTCCTCATTCTCGCCGACACCGGTGGCAGCAATAGTTGTCGACGCCATGCCTGGAAGACCGAACTCCAAGCGCAGCTCTCCAACCCCTTCGCTCTGGCCGTGACTGTGGCTCACTATCCGACGGGCACTTCCAAATGGAATCCCATCGAACATCGCTTGTTTTCCGAAATTTCCAAGAACTGGGCCGCCGAACCGTTGAACAGCTATCAGAAGATTCTCAACTTCCTTCGCACCACCACAACCAAGACCGGTTTGGCAGTGTCCGCCTACCTCGACCGTGCTCACTATCCTACCGGCCTCGATGCCGATCCCGCACTCTTTCGCTCACTTCGTCTTCGCCCCCATAAGACACTGCCCGCTTGGAACTACACGATCACTCCCAATCTGTGAAGTTATTTTTGCGTGGGCCCTTAGTTCAGCTGGTTAGAACGCCTGCCTGTCACGGCAGAGGTCGAGAGTTCGAGTCTTGTCGTCCCCGCCATGACTCTTAAAGGATTTTTGGTCGATTCGGCATCAAAGTCCAACCCACAATTCAACCCACATCGATGTACTGCCCTACTCATCCTCATGGGAGCGGAATCTGATCCGCTATAGCCGAGCATTTCATCGATGGAGTTCTACCTGTTGATCGATGCCCCAGCCTGGCTTAAGGAGCACAGCATTTAGAGTCCAGCATAAAACGCGGACTGGCATGGAGCCGCTCAACTCTCCTCCATCAGCGCGGCGGCGCGCTTGCCGAGCTTCTTAAGCGCGACTTCCAGAGAACGAAGTTCCTCCGCGCTCAGTTCAGATAACACTCTCTTCATCTGCCCGGAATGCTTTCTGAAAGCAGGAACGATGAGGTCCTTCCCACGCGGGGTAAGGGCGATGATACGCACCCGCCGGTCTGCCGCGCTCTCAACCCGGGTTACCAAGCCCTTCGCGAAGAGGCGGTCCACAGCGATACTGATCGAGCCTGGGGTCAAATCGACGATCGGGCCGATCGTATTGACGGGCAAAGGTCCTTTGTTCAGCAGGACTTCCAGCACGCCAAAATCTGAGAGGCCGAGTCCGGTTTCTTCAATGCCAGCGGCTGCGTACCTGGTCAAGGCGCGCATCGCCTTCAGCATCACTAGCCAGACGTGGTCCGTTCCTTGAGCGCCTCGGGTCATAAAAAGATTTGTATCCCTCCAGAAGTATACAGCATCAAATCTATTGGTATCAATATAATTGACGCCATATAATGGCGTCGATCGAAAAGGAGAATTCGAGCATGAGAACTGCTTCCGTAATCGCCCGATATCTTGCGGGCACGATCTTTCTTGTCATGGGGCTGAACGGCTTCCTGAACTTCATTCCACTTCCCCCGCCTGGGGGCGTTGCTGGACAGTTCATGGGTGCTCTTTATGTCTCGCATTACCTCTGGGTGATCTTCGCGTTTCAGGTCATCGCAGGTGTACTTCTGCTGGTCAACCGTTACGTACCGTTGGCGGTGGCAATTCTGGCGCCGGTGCTTGTCAACATCATTACTTTTCACGTGTTAATGGCTCCGGCCGGGCTTCCGCTGGCCCTGTTCGTGGCGATACTGTGGGCCGCGATCTTCATCGGAGTGCGACCTGCCTTTTCCGGACTGTTCCAGTCGCGCTGGCAGCCGCGGGCCTGACCGCGGAAGAAAGGAATAAAAACATGACACAAAAACTCACAGTCGTTGTCACAGGGTCGACGGGTAAACAAGGCGGTGCGGTCGCGCGAGGACTGCTTGAGCAAGGCCACAAAGTCCGCGCCATCACGCGCGACCCAAACTCAAGGCAGGCTAGGTTGCTCGCGAACGCTGGTGCGTCGCTCGTTACGGCATCGCTTGAAGACACTGCGGCGATCATCAAGGCGCTCGAAGGTGCAACCTCTCTCTTTGCGATGACGCCGCCGTTCGGAGGAACGGAGGCGGAGATACGACAAGGTGTCGCGACCGCCGACGCCGCCAAGGCAGCAGGCGTACATCTCGTCTTTACATCTGTCGGCTCCGCCAACCGCCAGACGGGCGTTCCGCACTTCGACAGCAAGTACGAGGTCGAAAAACACATCGCCAAAGTCAGCGTCCGCGCAACGATTCTCGCGCCCGTCGCCTTCATGGAGAACCTCTATTTCATAAAAGACCAGCTCGCGAAAGGCATATACGCATCGGCGCTCTCGCCCACAAGGGCCCTCGCGCAAGTTGCCGTTCCAGATATCGGGGCCGTCGCTGTTCGCGTCCTCGAGGAGCCCGCTCTCTTCATCGGCAAGCGTTTCGACCTCGCGGGCGACGAACTCACGGGGAATGATGCCATGGTCATACTCTCGCGTGTCACCGGCCGTCCCTTTTCCTATTACCAAGTCCCGCTCGATGTTGTCCGCCAGCGCATGGGCGAGGATGCCGTCAAGATGTACGAATGGTTCGACCGTGTCGGTTTTGCGGTGGATCGCGCCGCGCTTCGCCGTGAATTCCCCGACGTCGCTTTCCACGACTTCGAATCTTGGGCGAAGAAACAGGATTGGAGTGCGCTACATGTCTAAAGCGGTGCAGTTCGATTCGTACGGTGACATCGACGTCCTTGAGGTGCGCGACGTTCCTCGCCCCGTTCCGGGAGCCGGCGAGGTTTTGGTCGAGGTCAAGGCAGCCGGAATCAATCCGAGTGAGGGAGTGATCCGGAGTGGCGCGTTGGACCACTTATTCCCGGCGACGTTTCCGTCCGGTCAGGGCAGCGACCTGGCGGGAGTTGTGGCAGAACTCGGTCCCGGGGTTAGCGGTTTCAATGTCGGCGACGAAGTGATCGGGTTCTCCATGCGGCGCTCCAGCCACGCCGAATACGTGACTGTGCCGGCGAATCAGTTGACACCGCGGCCGTCCAAGGTGCCGTGGGAGGTAGCCGGTTCGCTGTTTGTCGCGGGCGTCACCGCCTATGCCGCAGTGCGGGCGGTGCATCTCGTACCGGGGGATACGGTGGTGATCGCAGGTGCGGCTGGAGGTGTCGGTTCGATTGCGGTTCAGCTCGCCCGACGCGCGGGCGTCACGGTCCTCGGGATCGCAGGCTCGTCCAACGATGCTTGGCTAACAGGCCATGGCGCGGTCCCGGTCAACTATGGAGACGATCTTCCGGCCCGATTACTCGCCGTAGCAAAGTCCGGACGCATTGACGGACTACTGGATTTCTTCGGTGGTGGATATGTCGCCATGGCAATTGAACACCTTAAACTCTCACCAGATAAAGTTGACACCATTGCCGATTTCGAAGCCGTGAAGCGGTTCGGAGTCCAGTCAAAAGGCGGCGCTGACGCCGCAAGCGCAGCAGTGGTCGCCGAGTTGGCCGACCTCGTCGCACAGGGTGAGCTGGAAGTGCCGATTGCCGGAGTCTTCGGCCTCAACGACGTGCGCGAAGCGTTCCGACAGCTCGAATTGCGCCACACCCGCGGCAAGTTGGTGCTGCGGCCGTGAGTGGAGGAGGCACCGCTGAAATGTACGAATTGGTTCGATCGAGTCGGTTTTGTGGGGATCGCGCCCAGTCGAAAGAGGATCCCACCCCACAACCCAACGCACAACATGCGATGTCTCGTACGATTTCCGCGTATTTTGGCAGTCCCCGCGGTCTTGTAGGTTGTTGAAATACCAATTCAGGCCTCACTGATAAGGGGAGGTCGGTGGTTCAAGTCCACCCAGGCCCACCATTCAAATCACCAATAAATACGCGGCGATTCTCACTTTCCCCTTCCAGGGGACTTGTCATCAAAAAACCGTTTTGCCAAAAATTTGCCAAAAGTCGAGTAGGCCATAGATCCCGTAATCCGGGGCGTTTCCGATGCGCGGCCCGCATGAAACGTCCAAAGTCGGCTAGGCATTGTGGAGATTGCTGGCTTGTCATGTCGAAAGACGTGCAAGGCAGTGCAAGACACTGCAAGGCTGTGGAAGGAAGTGGGAAGTCATTATTAGTCAGCTTGCGGGGGCGTAGTTCAGTTGGTTAGAACGCCTGCATGTCACGCAGGAGGTCGCGGGTTTGAGTCCCGTCGCTCCCGCCATTTTCACCATGTGTCAGGCCGCTCAGACGGCACGCTGGGCCAGGTGGCCAGACCAGTCAATACAAGCGCGTTTCTCGGTACTAACCCAGTTGGCGAGCTAATAAATTCCGGCCCGTCATCCAGGAGAAATGATCCGGAGAGTGCACGATTCGTCGCTTCCATACGGCTGCCACGTCCGAGTGTGATTCAGTTCATGCGATGGGGATTCGCCATCTGGACAGGCGAACGGGCAAGGGCAACTCGCCCGGCGATGCCTGTCAACAGAATCTGTCCCGCACAGACAGCACATCGACAAAGGGCTAAACTGTGCTCGACTTGGTACGCTTTCCTTTCAGGCGTGCGCATGGAAACAGTTCGCCCATTCTCGAAGGGGCGATTTGGAACGTATGAAACAGAAAGTTCCCAGTCGTTCCGTTGCCATAAGGCTGCTCGCGATCATGGCCCTGCTCGGTCTCCTGGCGGCCATCTATCTGCTTGCTATTCGTCCTTCGCAATTGCAGTGGGGCGCCACGGCAGAGGAAGTGGCACGCTCCATGCCGGGAGACGATCTCGTTCCGGCACCATCTTTCTGCGCGACGCGGGGAATTACGATTCACGGCAAGCCTGAAGATATTTGGCCTTGGTTGGTGCAGATGGGATATGGGCGGGCAGGATTCTATGGCTACGACCTCATCGAGAATCTCGGCAGCAGCAACGGAATTCGAAGCGCGGGATCAATTCTCCCCCAGCTGCAGCATCCGAAGACAGGGGACGTGCTCCCCATCAGCGCGGTTGCTTCCCTGGTCTTCGATTCGATACAGCCCGGCAGCCATCTCATTTGGCGAGGAGATGCAACTCCTCCAGGCGGGAGCTTCACCTGGGCACTTTATCCATTGGACGAAAGCCATACTCGTCTCATCAGTCGCATTCGGCTTCGCTACCACTGGACAGACCGGCGGCTTCTCCTCGACCTCTTCACCGAATTCGCCGACCACGTTGCAGTGCCCAAGATATTGCTCGGCATGAAAGGGCGCGTGGAGGGACGCTCCCCGCAGCCACTCGCTGAGGAAGCCACCGAGATCATCGTCTGGGTTCTAGCCTTGGCGGAGCTCGGAGTTGCGGCCGTGCTCGTATTCCGTTGGCGCCGATGGTGGCGTGCCTGGTTCCTTGGGCTCGCGGCAGGGCTCTTGTTGCTGTTCGCTCTGTATGCACACGCGCCGACATGGATCGGCGCAGCACTAGTCTGTGGCATCTTCGGAGCGATGCTCCTGCCATTGCTGACGGGCTCCGGATATTCCCCGGAGGTATGAATTGCTCGCACTGTTTCGCACCGCGGCCAGCTTTACAAAACTGCGATCAGGTACCGACCGAGGCGCATTGCTGGCGGAATAACTTCCGGGTTACCTATGACCCGCTCGCAAACGGCGGCTACTTCACTGCCAGCACGAGCAGGGTAGCATCATCCTGAAATTGCGCGCCGCAGAACTCCGTAACCTGCGCCAGCAACTGCTGATTAATCTTCGCGGCGGAATTCGGCGCATGTGCTTTGGCGAAAGCGGCGACTTTTTCTGTGCCGAATTCTTCGCCATCCGGGCCCTCGGCTTCGGTAATGCCGTCGGTAAATAGAAGCAGTCTGTCGCCGGAGTTGAGGTCCACGCTCGATTCCTGATACACCCACGCGGGGAAAACGCCCAGCACGCCGCCGCCCTGGTCCAGCGTGCGCACCGCGCCGGAGGAAACCAGAATGGGATACGGATGGCCGGCGTTGCAGTAGCGAAAGTTGCGCGTGCCGGAGTCCAAAACGCCGCAGAAGAAAGTCACGAATCGATCGGCCCCGATGTTGTCGCAGAGCATGCCGTTGATGATGCTGCATACGCGCGCAGGGCTATCCAGGTCGCGAACGGATGCGCGCAGGCTCGCCTGCACGTTGGCCATGAGCAGCGCGGCGGGAACGCCTTTGCCAGAGACGTCGGCGATGCACAGGGCCAGCCGCTTTTCGCTGAGCTTCAACACATCAAAGTAATCTCCGCCGACCGCGCGCGCGGGCTGCCAGGAGCTGGCCACCTCGAATCCCGGCAGCTGGGGAATCACCTTGGGCAGCAGCGACTCCTGGATTTCGCGCGCGCGCTGCAATTCCTCGTCCTGGACTTCGAGCCGCGCGGTGCCGACCTGGACCATGCGCTGCAGTTCGACGTTGCGGCGCTCCAGCCGCGCCTTAGTTCTGCCGTAGAGAAAATTCATCAGGCCGTAGACGATGGTGATCAGGAAGGGCATCTTCCAGCCAGTGGTGAGCAGGTGCCCAAGCGGTTGCGGAGCAGGCGGGGCAATCAGCCAGACAATCACGCTAGAAAGCAAGTAAACAGGCACCGTCACGATGCACAGCAAGACCAGAAAGATGATCCAGTCATAAGGAGCCGGCTTTTCGTACAGGGCGTGCAGCCATTGCATGGGAGGAGAAAGGAAATTGCCGATGCACAGCGAGTACAGGAGGACAGTGAAAGGATTTATGGGCAGGCCGATGGACCAGAAAATGGCGCCGACCACGAGTGCAAGGCACAAATAGATGCCCTGGTCGCGGAAGAAAGTTGTCAGCGCTTTGGAGTCGGGCCTCATCGTTAGCCTGATTGTCAGCGGATCGCCACTATTCTTTATCTCGCGTTCGGCTGTGAATTCTCCGTCCACGTCACATCTTATTGTGACGATTCCCAATAGGCAATTCGCATCCGTGTGGAACCGATCCGGCGATTCTGGACGAGTCAGCAATCCGGAAGTAATCCAGGTGGGCACCGAGCGGATCAGTACCGGGAAGTCCGCTTGTAGGAAGTGATCTCCACTCTGGACGGAACGGGCAACCTGGAACCAACAATCATGCCATGACGTGACCATGAGTGAGGTCGTCACCAGCGCAATCATCGCCACGCTACTATGCATATAGCAGCATAAAAGCCCCTGATAAGGGCGAGGTCGGTGGTTCAAGTCCACCCAGGCCCACCATCAAATCACCAATAAATACGAGGCTATTCTCACTTTTCCCCTTTCGGGGAATCTCCATCACAAATCAATTTGCCAACTATTTGCCAACTTTTCGGGCAATCAGAGGCCGCCACCTTCCGGTGCACTCCGAGGCGCAGCAGCGGTTATGACCAGCCAGGGTGTGAGCTTTATTGCCCGAAATGACGCAGCAACGAGAAACGAAAGACCAGAAGAGAGGTTGGGCAACTCTTTCATAATCCGGCTGTGACCGGATGTGCCGCGAATGATTGGCACGATCGCAAGAGTGGTCTTCTTGAGGGGCAGAGCCTCCCTTCTATAGCCTTCATCGTGACATGCGAGGGTCAGTCTCAAGAGCTGCTGCACTTGGCGTATTCGTTGGCATTCAACGAACAGGACGGATGATTTTGTTTAAGATCATCGTAAACTCGGAACTACTGCCGTGGTGAAAACTCGCCACTGAAGCCTTTAACATTTCGTCCTGCGTAACGAGATCCCATGCAACCTCATAACCGGCTTCCAAAGCCAGTTCTCGAATGAATTCACGTTGCGCTCGTCCGTTTCCTTCGCGAAAAGGATGCAAAGCGTTGATCTCGCCGAGGTAGTGAGCGGCGCGTTGGCAGAATCCCTTAGAATCCTTACCCAGCAAAGATTGCTCGCCAGCGAGTTGGTGAAATAGCTTCTGCAGTTCCGGTCCGATGTGCTCCGGTCGAGCGAAAAAGGAATTGCCCTTGGCGATGGGAACCGTGCGGAATTCTCCGGCCCACGCGTACACATCCTGAAACAGATGCCGATGGATATGCCTCAAATGATCTGAATCAAAGGATCCTCGAATAGGGTTTTCGTGAAGCTCGAGGAGTCGTGCGAAGAAATGGTCACTTTCAAATTGGCTCAGGCGGTTTGCATCGCGAATCTCGGCAAGGTTGCGGAGGACAGACGTATCCCCGTAGAGATAGGGATCACCTTGAATGTTAGCTTCTTGGCTCAATCCCGACGGTAGAGGCGCCGAACAGCTGCTGTCAGCTGCTTCGCTTCGAGCCGGCCCTCGACGTATTCGTTTGCAAGCGCCATTACTTCCTTGCTAGGAGCCAGGTCCTCGAGTCGTAGTGTGGCGAGCGCCTCGCGCACACTTCTTTTGCGTTTGGCACGCGAAGAAGCATTGAGGCGTTTAGGAGGGACGGTCGTAGTACTCATCAGAGTCCTCTGTGAATGCCCTTATTTTACACCAGCCGACATCAGAAGCCACGGACGATCTTTGGGGCTGGCCTTCTCGCCCGCTCCCCAAGGACAGCAAAGACAAAACTGACGCGAAGACAAGAGCACTCCTGACCACTTATGTGCATCGTTGGTTCGGATACTTCGATTCACGCATCCCTCCGCCGCCGTTCGTGTGCCGTTTCGATCTTCTGCGTCATCCGCACGTTGACCTCGTCAAAATGCCAAGGACTAAAATCATGAGTGTCGACGCCAACGTCCATGGAAGGCAAAATCTCGCTTTCCGGCAGCCTGCCGTGTGAATGTCCGTAAAGATGCCATGCGCCGTGAGAAGACTGATTCCATACCCTCATTGCATAATGACAAAGGACAATTCGCTGGCCGTTAAGCGATACTTCTGCGAGATCGTTGAGCCAGGAAAACTCCTGAATCAGTTTACGCGTGTCTTTGTCGTGATTTCCGGGGACCCCAAATATCTTCTTGCAGCGAATTTGCTTTCGAAGCTCCGCAGCTAGCGCTTTCGGCCCCATACAAAAATCCCCAAGGAAGTACAGAATGTCATTCGCCTTTACGGAGGCGTTCAGGCGTTCAATAATTGTATGATTCATCTCCTCAACCGCTTCAAAAGGGCGATTGCAGTACCGAATAATGTTCTTGTGCCCCAGATGAAAATCAGCAGTGAACCAAATGTTTGGCATGAACTTTCTCTTTTGACGTGGAACTCAGCTCAACGAAAATATCGTAGCGCCTTTGGCTGCCCTGCGCTCGCTGATCGATGGAACTGTAACAATCCCTAACCTGTTTGAACGTGCGCCCGTGGCCGGTCAGTGTTCGTCTATCGCATGCCGCCGCTTGGCTGTTCGCCGTCGGCTTAGGAGCAGATGCTTCTTGTGTATAGGTGCACGAAGGCACGATTAGCCTAGGGTTTCAACAGTTGCTTTCAGTCTTTCGCTCCGGCCACTCACGCAAAGCAGGAACCGAACAGATAGCCCAGTTACCTCAGCGGCTTCGCGCGGCCGATACGCCACTCGCGGTAGATTGCGGTTCATTTGTCGTTCCTTTTCCTGCCCCGAGACGCAACTTCGTTCCTGAGCATCGACGACATGGCTGACATGTCTTTAACAACCTGCTACTAATCAAAATCCATTGCCAACAATCTCTCTGCACCTCACGGGCATCCGGTTTCGCGTCTGCCAGCTTGAAGAGTTGACCAGACCAACCAGACGCGAGACAGTTGGCTCGGGAAGGAGTTCTTCACCGTCCCTGCAAGAGACGGGAAAGTTGGGATGACTGGAGAGCTTTCTCGCGAACAAGCGGCCCGCAGTCAGCCACTCGCCGCCGTGCCACGTGCCAGGCACCTAATAGACGGTTCCTACGGGGCAACAACAGGTCCGCAAACTGTGAGATTATTCCTGGACCAGTGACAGATGGTAGACGGTGACGATGGCTCACGTGAACGAATTTGATCCCAAGCTCATGGATCTGCGGGCGGCTCTTGCTGAGGTGCAGCGCTTGCTTGAGCATCAAGCTTCCAAAGAGCCTTCGATCAACGGAGAAATATGACGAGACGGAACAGTCGCCCGGCGGTTCTGCATCTGCGGAAGCTGAAAGGAGGACCTGGGACAAATGTCCCTTCGCTCAGCAGGGCTAAGCTGATGCGACTGATCGAAGAAGCGGTGTTGGATGCTTACACCGAAGAAGAACAAGCAACCGGGTTCCTCACGATGATTGAGGAGCATCTGGCGTTGCCGTTTTCTGTGAAGATCTTTGGCGTCGACGCTGACGTGGAGAAGGTCGACATGACACTAGATGGCCAAATTGTTGGCATTTGCCGCCGAGGCAAAACGCGGCAGAAGATCCCAATCCTGGACTTGCCTTTGCCAACGCCGACTCCGGCAGGCGCGGAATGGATTGCCGCTTATAGCCATTGGTGCCGAGGTTTTCGGTGAGCGAATATCAGTACTACGATTTCCGTGCCCTCGACCGTCCGCTGACGAGAAACGAGATGACCACGCTACGTTCCATCTCCACGCGGGCAGCAATTACCGCCACGAGCTTCACGAACCACTACGAATGGGGTGACCTGAAAGCCAATCCGAGCAAGCTTTTGGAGAAGTATTTCGACGTTTTTGTCTACGTCGCGAACTGGGGAACGCGTGATTTTCATATTCGGCTTCCGCAGGGATCGATCGACTACAAGTTGCTCAAGGCCATGGCGCGAGGCGAGTCCCTGCGGGTACGAAAAACCGGGACATTCGTGATCGTTGAATTTGGATTCGAGTCGGGGTGGGATGGCGAGGACGACGGGACCCGATGGATGGCCTCCCTGATGCCTCTGCGCTCAGATTTGCTTCGCGACGACCACCGATGCCTTTATCTCGGGTGGCTTCGCTCTGCTCAGGATGGGGGACTTGAGGAAGATAAACTGGAACCGCCCGTTCCTGCGGGCTTGGAAGAGCTATCGGGTCCGCTACATGCGCTGATCGAATTTCTCGAAATCGATGAGGACCTTGTCGAGGTTGCAGCCCAGGCTTCAAAACCTCTCGCCGCCGGACCGAGTTGCAGAGAGCTATCCGCATGGATTCGGGGCCTGCCGGAAAAGGACAAAAGCGAGTTGCTGATCACTGCGGTCGTGGATCAAGACGAGCGCTGGCGAAACGACGTGGTGCGGCGTTTTCGACGTACGAACTTACAGCAGACTTCCGACCCCCTCGCTGTAAGCGAACGGCGTAAGGTAGGCGATCTTCTGGCAGCGGCTCAGACGCGCGCGAAAGAGAGAGCCCGGTTGCTGAACGAACAGCGCGCAACGGAAGCGGCAAAACGCAGAGCGGAAGACCTGGCAAACCGGGCCCGGTATCTCGATCACTTGGGACGGCGCCAACCGGAAATCTGGAAACAGGTTGCGGCGCATGTCCAGACGCGGCAGCCCAAAGATTACGATAGAGCGGTCAGTTTGCTAATCGACCTGCATGACCTCGCCGTCTGCCGTGGCCAGACAGCCGAATTTCAAGCGGCTTTGGAGAAGGTCCGGCAAGTACACGCCGCCAAGGAGAGTTTCCTGAGCCGACTCGCCAAGGCAAACCTGTAGGCACAAGAAGTTCACGCGGCCGTGCCAAAGGCGCGTTCTGAAGTGCCTCGATCCGAGGAATATAACGCAGGGCGCGGAATCTCAGTTAGCCTCGGGTTTCAACGGTTGCTTCAGTTTTTCGCTCGAGCCACTTACGTAACGCCTTCTCAGTTATCAGCCGGCAACGGCCAACTCGGACCGTAGGCAGGTCTTTGTGCTGAATCGCGCGCCGCCCCTCGACGCACTCTACTTTATCGACACGATGAAGCCAGCGACCTTGATCTAGGGGACGCCTAAGTCACCCTTCTGAAAATCCTGCGAGGGTCTGGTCCTCCGAAACAAATCAGAAGACATACAAACTGCTATGGCGCCGACGATGGCGCTGGGGGCTGAATCTGGTTAGAATAAACGTATGCAAGATTGGCGCGAGCGAGTCAGCGTAAACCCGGCCGTCTGCCACGGCCGAGCGTGCATCCGCGGAACACGTGTCTTAGTCTCCGTCGTAGTGGATAACGTTGCGGCAGGTGTGCCACGCGAAGAGATATTGCGGAGCTACCCGGCGCTGACAGATCCGGATGTCGATGCTGCATTGGCATACGCGGCTGAGTTGACCCGCGAGGGAACTGTGGATTTGCCGCTGGAAATCAAAGCTTGAAGTTTAAAATCGACGAAAACCTTCCCACAGAATACGCGCCGATCCTTCGCGAGGCAGGCTTCGAAGCAGATACGGTCTCCGACGAGAAACTTTCTGGTGCTGGCGATTCAGTGCTCTCCGAGCGTTGCCGCGCGGAAGATCGTGTGTTGATGATGCTGGACCTGGACTTCGCGAATGTCCAAGCATACGCTCCAAAATCCCATCCGGGAATCGTGGTCTTTCGTTCTAAGTCCCAGGACAAGCCAACGCTTGTTGCTCTTTTGAAGCGCCTGGTCCCCGCGTTGCTGCAATTCTCGCCAAAGCATCAGCTTTGGATTGTCGAGCCGGACCGCATCCGATATCGCGAAGAATAATGCTCTGGGAGCAAGGACCGCAATACTGATAAGGGCGAGGTCGGTGGTTCAAGTCCACCCAGGCCCACCATCACAATCATCAGTAAATACGCTGTGATTCGCACTTTTCCCCTTTCGGGGAATATCTCTCAAAAAACCAATTTGCCAACTATTTGCCAACTTTAGGATTGGCCGGACGGCACTCCACTCAGGGGGTTAAGACCTTTCGGGTAAAGGCCGAACGGCTAGAATCGATTGGGCTATGTCGAGAATGCCGCCCTGTCAGGTCGAAGGACTTGCAAGGCAGTGCAAGACACTGCAAGCTTACCGAAGGAGCGGGAAGGCATTTTAGTCAGTTTTTGAGGGAATAGTTCAGCTGGTTAGAA
>CAVYFO010000043.1:0-155067 GCA_963767755.1 uncultured Acidobacteriota bacterium
GGTAAAATGTAGTAGGGTAAGGGCTCATGGACTCGCTAACACGCCGAGCATTTCTCGAACGTCTTTCTACGCTCACGGCTGGCGGAATCATCGCCAGCAATCCCTGTGCGGCGCCTGTCGAATCCAATCTCGAACCGCACATCTCGTTTCCCACGGAGCCGCGAGAACGCATCGCGATTCCTTCGTATCCTTTTCGCGCCTTCATCGTCAGTCCCGGCAATCGCGAGCGCGACGACGATCTGCCCGCAATGAATCTTCTCGATTTTCCAGCGCACGTGGTTGCGAAATTCAACATTCATAATATCGAGCCGCTTAGCGGCCATTTCACTTCGACTGATCCGGATTACCTCGACGAATTCCGGCACTTCATGCAAAAGGCAAAAGTGCGTGCGATAAATATAGCCGTCGATGCGCTTCACAGTTTCTATGACGCCGACGCTTCCGCTCGCGATCTGGCCATTGTCTACGCAAAGAAATGGGTGGACGTCGCCGTGCTTGTCGGCTCTCCCGGGATCCGCACGCACATTGCTGCCGCAAAAAACGATTCCCCGAATGTGGAACGCGCTGCGGAAAGCCTGCGCAATGTGACGGATTATGCCGCCAGTAAAAACGTTGTGGTCACCTTGGAAAACGACGACCTAGTCAGCGAAGACGCCTTCTTCATCGTCAAAGTCATCGAGGCCGTCAACCATCCTTATCTTCATGCCCTGCCCGATTTCGCAAATTCCATGCTCAGTGGCGATGCCGACTTCAATTACCGCGCTCTGCAAGCGATGTTCCAGCATGCTTACAATATTTGCCACGTGAAAGACGGCGAGATGAACGATGACGGAAAGCAATTCAACGTGGATTTGCAGAAATCGTTCGACATTCTGAAAGCCAGCAATTATCACGGGTATTGTTCGATGGAGTTCGACGCCTCGGGCGATCCTTACGCTCCCACGGCCCGTTTGATCGAAGAAACAATAGAATATCTCTCGTAATCCGGCTGATTTGTCCCGGCATGCGTAACTCCTCGCTCAGCTCGCCGGCGCCCGGGCGCTGAATGTCTCTGTGGCCGCGTCCCAAAACTGTTTCTTCCCCGACCAGTAAGCCTCCGTTGCCATCATGTTCGCTACCGAATGCGCGAACCCGTTCTGCACCGTGCAATGCGGCTGCTGTCGCGAGCGCATGCATTCGAACCAGTTCGTCATGTGTCCGAGCGTGAGGTCGTCAATCCCCATCGGGGGCAGCCCCGTCTCCCCCGGCAAAAGCACGTACTTTGACGCTCTCTTTTTGTCGATGTCCGCATCGTCCTCGTGCGTTCCCTTCTCTTCCACGAGTTGATACCGCGGGCTTCCTTCGCCGCCGATGTTCGTCAGCGTGGCCTTTTTCCCCATGTAACGCGTCGAGCTCGGCGAGTCATTCCCAAAACTTGTCGAATAGCTCACCAGGAATCCCTTCGGATATTCGATCAGCGTCTCGAACGTATCCGCGTTTTCGCGTCCATCGCGCCACGCGAAAACACCGCCGTGCGCCACCGCCGACCGCGGAAAGCTGTCGTTCATGAACCAATGCACCAAATCAATCGCGTGGCTCATCCATTGATCAGGAATGCCGCTGGAAAACTCTTTGTACAATCGAAACTCGCAATAAATCTTTGGATCAAACGGCCGGTATGGCTTCGTCAGCAGCCACTTGCGCCAATCCGTATCTTCCTCGCGAATCAATTTTGTTTCCTCGCGCCCGCGCCATCGCGGGCCGTGGTAATTCCAGATGATTTCGACCTTGCTCACATCGCCGAGCACGCCTGTCTGCACCAAATCGTGCGCCGCCCGCGGATACGGCTCGCTGCGATGCTGCGTGCCTACCTGCACAATCCGATCGCTCTTCAAAACCGTGTCGCGCGCTGCTTTTACCTCGGCGAGCACGTTGCCCATGGGCTTTTCCACGTACGCGTCTTTGCCCGCTTCGACGGCCATTTTCAAAATCGGCGAGTGCGCGTGTTCCGGCGTCGAAATAATCACTCCATCGACGTCCTTCAATGCGAGCACATCTTCCAAATACTGAAATGTCCGCGGCGCCCGTCCATAATATTTCTCGTTCTTCGCCGCCGCTTTCTCTCGGTTCAGTTTCCACAAATCGCAGATCACGCTAATTTCGGCGTTCTGGCTTGTTTTTAATTGCGCCGAGATCCACGCCAAATCCTCTCCGCGGCTACCCGTTCCGATGTGCGCAATCGATATGCGGTCGTTCGCACCCAAGATTCTTTCGTACGACAGCGCAGTGCTCGGCAGCGCTGCGCCTACTGCAATCAAGGCAGCGGACTTGCCAAAGAATCTTCTCCGATCGATTGTTTCCTCTTGCTCGCTCATCGTTTGAACCCCTGTCTGCGCCAATTGCAGCCGCCTCTAGAAAATTTCTCCGGTGGCATTGTGTGATTCGAGCTTCCTCTTGTCAATTGCATTGCTGCTCCGCATTGCGGGCATGCCGCCGCTTCCGTCGCGGCCTGGTTGCCGCGTTGACAAGCCCTCGCCTCTAGTCTTTAATGTCCACCGTGAACGTTCACGGAACGCCTTTGTAGCCTGCTTTTGCATCGTTCCAGAAACTCGTTTTCCCTTTCGCAAAAGGGCGCTGGAAACAGAATCTCCGGCAAGTTTTACGTAAGAAGGAGGCCCTATCCCCATCCTCGGCATCGATGTCGGAACCAGCGGCACGCGCGCCGTCATCCTCGATGAACACGGCGCAGTCCTTGCCTCAGGCACGGAAGAGCACGCCAACTTTGCCAGCCCCGAGCCCGGCTGGGCCGAACAAGATCCGCGCGATTGGTGGCGCGCCGCCGCCATCGCTGTTCGCAAAGCGCTACAAGCCTCAGGTCTCCCTGCCGAATCCATCGCCGCCGTCGGCTTTTCCGGCCAAATGCACGGGGCCGTTCTCCTCGACGAAAACGACGTGGTCATCCGCCCCGCTCTCATCTGGTGCGACCAGCGCACCGAAGCGCAATCCAAGGAACTCGAACGCACCATCGGCCTCGATCGCCTCATTCAATTGACCAGCAATCCCCCGCTGACAAACTTCACGCTCACAAAACTTCTTTGGGTCCGCGAACACGAGCCGAAAAACTGGCAGCGCGTCCGCAAAATCATGCTCCCGAAAGATTACGTCCGCCTCCGCCTCACCGGCGAATCCGCTATCGATGTCGCGGACGCCTCCGGCACTCTGTTACTCGACGTCGCTCGCCGCATCTGGTCCAGCGAAGTCCTCTCTAAAACGGGCATCGACGTCAAACTTCTTCCGGAACTCTACGAGTCTCAGGAAATTTGCGGCAAGCTCACTGATACTGGGGCAAACGCAACCGGACTTCGCGCGGGAACTCCCGTTGTTGCGGGGGCAGGCGACCAAGCCGCCGGCGCAGTCGGCATGGGCATCACGCGCGCCGGAGTCGTCAGCGCCACCATCGGCACTTCCGGCGTAGTTTTCGCCGCAACCGACAAACCATCGCTCGATCCCAAAGGCCGGTTGCACACGTTCTGTCACGCCATTCCCGGCCGCTGGCACGTCATGGGCGTAACCCAAGCCGCCGGCCTCTCGCTCCGCTGGTTCCGCGATCGCTTCGGTGCCGGTCCCGACGACGGCCGCGATCCCTATGAACGACTCACCGCCGAAGCCGCCACGGTTCTCGCCGGCTCCGAAGGCGCTTTCTGGGCGCCGTATTTGATGGGCGAACGCACGCCGCATCTCGATCCCTTCGCTCGCGCCGCGTTTGTCGGTCTCAGCGCCTCGCACACGCGCGCCCACTTGATTCGCGCGGTCCTCGAAGGCGTCACCTACAGCTTGAAGGACACCTTCAGCATCTTCGACGAAATTCACGTTCCCGTCGAACGCATCCGCCTCGGCGGCGGCGGCGCACGCTCGCCGCTCTGGCAGCAAATCCAGGCAGACGTTTACGCGCACGAAGTCGAAATCTTGCAAGTGGAAGAAGGCGCGGCATACGGGGCTGCAATTCTCGCGGCGGTCGGTTCAGGTTGCTGGAAGAGCGTGGATGAAGCGTGCGATGCGGCCGTGCGCGTCGCCAAGCGCGTCAGCCCAAACGAAGGAGCCAGCGCCACGATGCAGCGCGGCTATCAAACCTATCGCCGGATCTATCCGGCCTTGCATTCCATTTTCGCGGAAAATAAGTCTTCATCTGCAAACTGAGCGCCGAGTCACAAGAATCTCGCGTAAGGTCGCGGCTCTCCACTCTTAAGCCTTTTTCTGCCCTGGCTTGTAACGGATGCAGTACACCGCTCCCAGCAACGTCAGCAGCGCGCCCCACCATACGCTCGCGTGCAAACTATACAACACGACTTCGTGCGCCGGCGGATGCCATATCTCATAAACGCCCGCGCACAAAATCAGCGCGCCGTTCACCAGCAGCGACAACCCGATAAAAAACCAAATAGAAATCATGCTTCGATCCTCCGCATGCCTGCACCACCGACTACCAAAACATGATGTTCAGCACAAAGAACACGACGACAACCACGCCGGCCCAGAATAAGGGCTTCTGATACCACGGAACACTCTCCACGTCCGGAATCTTGGTCAAGCCGTAAACCAAGCCATTCAGTTCGGCTTCGGTCTTGGGTTTCGTCGCCATACTCACCGCGACCGTCACAATTACGCACACCAGAAACGACCACAGCGCCTGGAACATATCCTGCGCCAGCGTTTTGGCGTCCGCAGAAAGCGCCACATAGCGCAGAGCCGACGGATCTACTTTCACCCACGCCCACAAGCTGACGGAAGATATCGTTCCGCAGAGCAATCCCCAAAAACCGCCCCAGCCTGTCGCCCGCTTCCAAAGCATTCCCAGCAAAACTGTGCCGAAAAGCGGCGCGATGAAGAAACTGAACAACGCTTGCACATAATCCATGATGCTCGCGAACTGCATCACCAGATAAGCGGTGCCGATGCTGATCAGCACGCCGACCACCGTGGTCCAGCGCCCCATGCTCACGTAGTGTTGATCGCTGGCCTTGCTGTTCATCAGCGGGCGGTAGATGTCATACGTCCACACAGTCGTAAACGCGGTCACATTCCCCGCCATGCCGGACATGAAGCCCGCAATCAACGCCGTAATTCCGAGTCCAAGCAATCCCGGCCCGCAATAGCGCGCAAGCATCAGCGGAAGAACGTCGTTATAGCTCATCCCTCCGGTAACGGCGGCCACCGATTCCGGCACGAGTTTCACGGGGAGCACGGCCAAGCCAAGCAGTCCGGGCAAAATGACGATGAGCGGAACAAACATCTTGAATCCCGCTCCGATGATGGGCGCCATTTCCGCGCTGCGAATATCTTTGGCCGCCAGGATGCGCTGGACGACCAGAAAATCCGTCGTCCAATAACCCATCGAGATGACCGCGCCCAGCCCGAACACGATGCCGATCCAGTTGATACCCATCGGATTGCTGCTGAAATGGCCCAGGCCCGACCACAGGTGAACGTACTGGTCCGAGAATCTGTGCGTGATTTGTACTTTCAGGTTGCTCCAGCCGCCGGCCTCATAGAGGCCAAGAATCGGAATCAACAAAGCGCCCGCCCAAATCAAAAAGAACTGCAGCACTTCATTGAAGATCGCCGACCTCAGCCCGCCAAGCGCCACATAAATCGCCACTGTCAGCGCCGACACCCAAATGCTGAAGTTGATGTCCCAGCCCAGCACGATCTGCATGACCTTGGCCATCGCGAACATGTTCACGCCGCTCATTAGCACGGTCATGAATGCAAACGAAACCGCGGAAACCGCGCGCGCCGGCTCTCCGAATCGCAATTTCAAGTAACCCGGCACCGAGTGTGTTTTGGAAATGTAATAAAACGGCATCATCACGAGCGCGAGGAAAAGCATCGCCGGAATCGCGCCAATCCAATACCAATGTGTGGCCAGAATGCCGTACTGATATGCCGAACCCGCCCAACCCATCAACTCGAGAGCGCCGAGATTCGCCGAGAGAAAACTCAGCCCCGCCACCCATGCTGTCATCTCCCGCCCGGCCATGAAGAAGTCTTCGCCCGTGTTCGCGCGCCCCTTCAGGTAAAAACCGATGGCCAGCACCAACGCAAAATAGAAAGCAATGATGATGCCATCGACGAGAGAGAGATGAACGAGTTGCGTGGGTACCACAACCGCGAAAGAGGTGGTCATAGAGTTTCTATCCGCTTCTCCTCTGCGAGCTTCTTCTGTGTCACAAGAAAAATTCCGTTAAGGCCTTGCATCGCCGGGCAAAACCGTCGAAAGCATCACTTCGCCGTAAATTTGTAAATCGTTTCCGAATGAAAATGCTCACCCGGCTTTAATTCCGTCGAAGGAAAATTCGGATGGTTCGGCGAATCCGGGAAGTGCTGCGTCTCCAAACAAATGGCTCCATACTTTTCGTACGTCACCCCGCCTTTGCCTTTAATGCTCCCGTTCAGCCCAATCGCCGAGTAAAACTGCACTCCCGGCTGCGTCGTCAACACTTCCATCTCTCTTCCCGACTCCGGATCGGTAACCTTCGCCGCTACCCGAAGAGTGCCGGCCTTTCCATTTAAAACATAATTGTGATCGTAGCCGCCGATATCCTTAATTTCCCCGATCCGCGCTCCGATTTCCGTCGGTTTCAGAAAGTCCAGCGGCGTACCCACTACGCTTTCGATTTTGCCCGTGGGAATCAGCGTCGAATCCACCGGCGTGTATTTGTCCGCGTTGATATAAAGGATGTACTTGAGAATCGTTCCCGTGTCCGTGCCCGACAAATTGAAATAGCTGTGGTTCGTCAAATTCAAAACTGTATCTTTGTCCGTTTCCGCCGAATACTGCAGCTTTAGCTCATCCATATTCGTCAGCGTGTACGTCACGCTCACTTTCAGGTTACCGGGATAATTCTCCTCACCATCCTTGCTCAAATAGCTGAACCGCACTGCGGCCCCATCCTTATCCTTCAACTCCTCGGCTTTCCACACCCGCCGGTTAAATCCGATCTGCCCGCCGTGCAAACTGTTCGGCCCATTATTGAGAAACAGTTGATACTCTTTTCCATCCAGCGTGAACTTCCCCTTTGCTATCCGGTTTCCATAACGCCCGATTGTCCCGCCAAAATAAGGATGCTGCCCCAGGTAGCCCTGCAAATCGTCGAATCCAAGCACAATGTCGCCCATTTTTCCATGCCGGTCGGGCATGAACAATTCCGCCAGCGTCGCACCGTACGTGATGACCTTCGCCGAAGCCCCGCGCGAATTGTAGAGCGTGTAAGACTCGATCTCCGTCCCGTCCGGCAACTTGCCAAACGCGGCCTTCACCACGTGCGCACTCTCTTTAGCCCCAGTTTGCGGTTCTTTGCCAGGCGCCGATGACGCAAACTCGGGACCCAATGCCATCAAAATTGCCAGCATGCAGATTCTCCCCCAAAGCACCATTCCCTTCCTCCTCGACTCCCAAGACCCCAAAATGCCTCGGCCCTGTCCTTCGCCTTGTATCACAAAAGGGCCTTCCTCCGCGAATTTTCTCCTTATTTTTCTTAGACTTGCCGATTCCGCCGGCCGAACCAAACCCAAAATCCTCGGCCTCCAATGACCATTGACAACCCTGGAGACTCGGTGCCAATGTGTCACTGTCCGTCCGCTATAAATTAACGTTATCGTTCACGGAGTTCCATTATTTTGATGCAACCACTTTCCAATAAGCACATATCGTTCCGCCTCGCCCTCCTTTTCTTTCTGGCCGCTCCCTCACTTTTGGCCCAATGGGTCCCCGTCAATCCCGTCGACGCAGTCGAGCCGCAGCCCGATGGAGTCGTTTTGGTCCTCAAGACCGGCTTCCTGCGCTTTCAAGTCTGCTCGGATTCCATCGTCCACGTGGTCTATTCCCTCGAGCGCAACGTCCCGCAACACTCGGACATGATGATCGTCAAAAAATCCTGGCCGAAATCCGACTTTTCCATCAGCTCCGGCGATCCCAAAGTCATTACTCTCGTCACGCCTCGCCTGAAAATCGAAATCACGCGCGCCGACAGCTCCATCGTTTTCCTCGACTCGGAGGGTCACCACCTCGCCCAGGAAAACACGCACACGCTCACGCCAACGGAAGTCAACGGCGAAAAAACTTATCATTCCGAGCGTTTCGTCAACATGTGGGACACGCAAGAAGCCTTCTACGGCCTCGGCCAGCACCAAGCTGGGGTCTGGAACTATCGCGGCGAAGCTGTCGACCTCTCGCAGGACAATACCAATATTTCCATTCCCCTTCTCCTCTCCAGCAGAGGTTACGGCATCTTCTGGAACAACGGCTCGCGCAGCCGCTTCAACAACCGTTTCGTCCACGCCTTCTATCTCAGCTCCGAAGTCTCCGATTCCATCGACTACTACTTCTTCTACGGCCCCGACTTCGACCGCCTCATTGCTGACTATCGCGAGCTTACCGGCAGCGTTCCTCTCTTCGGCAAATGGGCCTACGGCTACTGGCAATGCAAAAACCGCTATGACTCACAACAAGAGCTTCTCGCCATCGCCCAAAAATATCGCGACTTACACATCCCCCTCGACAACATCGTCCAGGACTGGTTTTGGTGGAACATCATGGGCGATCCCGTCTTCAATAAGAATTATCCCGATCCCAAAGGCATGGTCGACGCGCTCCGCAATGACCACGTCCATCTCATGATCTCCGTCTGGCCCTATTTCCGTACCGGCTCACCTGTTTACGACGACATGGACAAGCGCGATTTCTTCATCGCCAAGACCATCGCTCCCAGTTTCCATCCTGTCGGCCAAGGCCTTTACGACGCCTTCAATCCCGACGCTCGCAAATACTATTGGAACCTCATGGATAACGCGCTCTTCAAAATCGGCGTCGACGCCTGGTGGCTGGACACCACCGAACCTGAAACCGAAGCTCGCGAAACCAATATCCTCGTCACCAACAAAGTCAACGGCGGCGAAAACGGCGCTCGCTACGCGAACGAATTTCCTCTTTACACCACCAGCGCCGTCTACGATGGCCAACGCCAAGCCTCCGACAAAAAGCGCGTCTTCATACTTTCGCGCTCCGCCTACGCGGGGGAACAACGCAACGCCGCCGCCGTCTGGTCCGGCGACATCGATCCAAACTGGGAAACGTTCCGCCGCCAAATTCCCGCTGGCCTGAACTATTCTCTATCCGGACTTCCCTATTGGACCACCGACATAGGCGGCTTCGTTTCCGCCAATCCCGACGATCCGGCTTACCGCGAACTTTACGTCCGCTGGTTCGAATTCGGCGCGTTCTGCCCCATTTTCCGCGCTCATGGAACTCGCACCACGAATCAAAACGAAGTCTGGTCCTATGGCCCCGACGCCCAGAAAATTCTCGTCGCCTACGACAAACTCCGTTACCGCCTCATGCCCTACATCTATTCTCTCGCCTGGAAAACTACCAGCGAGGGCTACACCATCATGCGCCCTCTCGTAATGGATTTCCGTGACGACGTCCGCGCGCAAAATATCGGCGACCAATTTCTCTTCGGTCCCGCGATTCTCGTGAATCCTGTCACCGAGCCCGGCGCCACCATTCGCCACCTCTATCTTCCCAACGCCAAGTGGTACGACTTCTGGACCGGCGTGGCAATGCAAGGTGGCCGTACGCTCGATGCTCCAACAACCATCGATTGTATGCCTCTCTACGTCCGCGCCGGATCCATTCTTCCGCTCGGTCCCGACGTCGAGTACGCCGCCGAGAAGTCCGCCGATCCCATCGAACTCCGCATCTACCGCGGCGCAAACGGCACGTTCACTCTCTACGAAGACGAAAACGACACCTACGACTACGAAAAAGGCCTCTACGCCACGATTCCCTTCATCTGGGACGACGCCGCGAACACGCTCACCATCGGCGACCGCTCCGGCTCCTTCCCCGGCATGCTCGAGAAGCGCACCTTCCGCATCATCTTTGTCACAGAAAACCACGGCGTCGCCGGCGGCCTCACCCAGAACGCCGACAAAACAGTTGAATACACCGGCAAAAAAATCTCCCTAACGCCATAGCTCACGATGAGCGCAGCGCAACGATTCGCTTGACGCAAGGAGAGCAAGGGGCTAGGCTCGCCACAATCGGTCGGGGGCTCTCATGCGCAGTTTCCAATGGGCCCACAATGCGGTGCAAACACGGGCTCGTCCTCGAGCAAAGGCACGCAGTTGCTCCTCCATTGCGCCGTTCCTGCCACTACTCATCGTTTGCTTCGCGTTCGCCATTCCTGCTTATGGCCAGGACAGTGGAAGTGAAGTCAGCGAATTCCACGGCAGAGGTTCGGAAATCACTGTCACTCTGCACGACCGTTCGGGAGAACTGATCACGACGCCCGCGCTGGTGAAAATCTTTCGGGATGGAACCGTTTTAAGCAGACAAGGCGAGACATCGCGCGGAAGTGCAATCTTGGTGGTGAACAGTCTAGGCCAATACACAGTAATCGTCGAGGCGGCTGGCTACCAAAACGCGCAAAAGGATTTGTCGGTCGACGTCACCGGGAGAACGCAGGTGGATCTGTACTTGCGTCCAATTTCGGCCGCCGCAAGCACGGTGGGAGTTCCAGGGAGGCCGTTGCTTGCGCCGAAAGCTAAAGACGCACTTGAAAAGGGACTGCAAGCGCTGAGCGCCGGTAAGTTGAAAGACGCAGCGAAGTATGTGGGCGAAGCGATGCGGCTGGCGCCCGGCCACCCGGACGTCCTATATGTGCAAGGAGTCCTGAACCTGAAACAGCGCAATTGGGCGCAGGCGCAAAGCTCCCTTGAGAAGGCCACGCAGATCGATCCGACCTATGCGCGCGCTTTTGCGGCGCTGGGTATGGCGCTCTGCGACCAAGGAAAATGTGCCGCAGCAATCTCGCCTCTTGAAAAATCTCTGCAGCTGGATGCAAGTGGCACGTGGGAAACGCGCTGGGCGCTGGCGAAGGCGTATTACCAGAACGGCCGCTATGACGACGCCCTCAAAATGTCGCAGGAAGCGCTCGTCGCGTCGAATGGCAAGGCGCCCGAAATCGCGCTGCTCGTGGCCCAATCGCTCACCGCGGTAGGTCGGTATGAAGACGCGGCGCAGACTCTCCGCGATTTTCTGAAGGATCACGCCGATCATCCCGAAGCCGCTACAGCCCGGCGATGGTTGCAGGCATTGGCAGTCAACGGAAAAATCCGCGCCAATCAAAACTGATCGAAGAAACCAGTTCGGGCCTGAAGATGTTTGGCTCACCCCGCGCCTGCTGTAAACTCCTCCAATGTCCACACCGCCCCTCCACCTCGGCGTCCACGAGCAGATCGAATCCGCGCACACGCTCGCTTCGCATTTCTACACTGATCCCGCCGTCCTCGACACCGAAAAATCTCGCATTTTTCGCCGCACCTGGCAACTCGTCGGCACGCTAAACACTCCCTGCGGCGAACAAGACGGCGC
Source organism: uncultured Acidobacteriota bacterium (assembly GCA_963767755.1). Lineage (GTDB taxonomy): Bacteria > Acidobacteriota > Terriglobia > Acidiferrales > UBA7541 > Acidiferrum. The sequence goes on from CAVYFO010000043.1 coordinate 11,414, forward strand.
AAAACGCACGATCGCCGATCCAGAAACTTTTTTCACCGCCGATGTTGTCGGCGAACCTGTCGTGGTTGTCCGCGACAAACAAGGCACACTACGTGCTTTCAGCAACGTTTGCCGGCACCGCGCTGGACCGATTGCGCAAGGTAGTGGCTGCAAGAATGTTTTGCGCTGTGGCTATCATGGCTGGACGTACACGCTCGACGGCCGCCTCATCGGAACGCCGGACGTCGAAGGCGTTGAATTCTTCGACCGCAGCACCATGGGCATGGTTCCGCTCCCCTGCGAAATTTGGGAACAGCTCATCTTCGTCAACTTCGATCCAAACGCCGAACCGCTCACCTCATTTCTCGGCAAGATTCCCGAGCAAGCCCACGGCTTCCAATTCGCGGGCCTGCAGTTTGCCGAGCGTCGCGATTACGTGATCGACTGCAACTGGAAGGTGTACGTCGACAACTATCTCGAGGGCTACCACATTCCCATCGCGCACCCCGGCTTGATGCGCGAAATCGATTACGCGCAATACCGCACCGACACCTACCGCTACTACTCGCAGCAGTTCGCCCCGATTCGTGCCATCCAGCCGGGCAACGCAATCGAGCGCTACTACGCGCCAGGCAGTGGCCTGCAAGAAGCTCTCTATTTTTGGATTTTTCCCAACCTGATGCTCAACATTTATCCCGACAATCTTTCCACGAATCTGATCGTCCCTCTATCGCACGATAAAACTCTCACCATCTTCGAATGGTTCTTCCATGACGCGCAGAACGAGAAAGTTCGCGAGCGCATGAACCGTGCTATAGCTTTCAGCGATGAAGTACAACAGGAAGACATCGAGCTCTGTAGGCAAGTCCAGCGCGGCCTAAATTCTGTGACCTACGGCCGCGGCCGCTATTCCGTCAAACGCGAGAACGGCGTCCACCACTTCCACATGCTTCTCAGCGAGTTTCTCGCCAAGCCCTGACGGCGCGTGTCAAAGCCTCGCAACGCCCGGCGGAGTTGCTTGGAGCGTCGTTCGTTCGCTCTAGCAAAAAGCCATGAACCACGTCGTTGGCATCCGTGAAACTCCCCGCCACATCGCCCTTCTCGTTAATGCCGGCCGGGAAGGTGCCCTGACCAGGGCTGGTTCCGGCCCCTGGCGCGTCAAACGTGATGATGGACCCATCCGCTTTCCTTACGAATCCGCGCAGAAGCCCATTCACATCGGTATAGAATCCGACGATCTCCCCAGCGTCATTTATGACCTCAGCAACCGTGCCCAAGCCCTCGCCGGTTCCAGCTCCCTCCACATCGATTGCAATCAGTTCGCCGTCGCGCTTGCGCAGGAATCCATGATTCGAGCCATTCGCATGGAATCAAAGCCCGAGAGCTGTGCCGCGATTGTTGATCGAATAGGGATAGGCAAGTATTTTTCCAGCTGCTCCAGGAGCTTGAAATCCGTTACGTGACCGCCTTGTCCCGCAGAAACCCATGTTGCTGGTTGTTAGAGTCTGCGTAGATCCCCACAACATCGTTCTCATTGTTGATCGCCGTGCACAGCGTTCCTTGAGATTGCGCGGCCGTTCCACCGGTGCCGGCGTCCGGCGCATCGAACAGCTCGAATGAACCGGTTTCGCTTCGTATGAAAGCGTGATAAAGGAAGTTCGCTCCATTCACGCCTCCCACCACAATCCCGCGATTATTGTTCCCGTCCGCGAACGAACCAGCAACGGATTCCGGGGGGTCAAAGGTTATGATCGAACCATCGTCGCCGCGAATGAACGAATGCGGCGTATTGTTTGCATCGAGGTATTGCCCGGCGACATCTCCTCGATTGTTGAAGCCGTTGGGTGTGAGCCCAGGCGCAAACGTTCCTTGATATTGATCTGTTCCCGCCGCCGGTACATCGAAAATCGTAAATTCACCATCCACGGTTCGCAGAAAGCCGTGAAACACATTGTTCGCATCTTGGATCCATCCCAGAATTTCGCCGTGGCCATCAATGTAAGTCGGCGTGGTGCCTTGGAAAAATTGCGTGCCTGCTCCAGGCGCGTCGAATATCACGAACTGCCCGGCTGCCGGGGATGTCGCCTGCGGAACGGCAAGCAAATCGCCGGACCACGCCAAAAAAACCGCGAGCCCGAGAATCAAAAAAATTCTAAATCGGAAAATCAGTACGGCTGGAAGCTGGTTCATTTGCTTGCACCTCCACGCCGCGAAACTCTACCTAATAACGTGCGTCCACGCAAAGATTTTGATCGGCAAACCTTATTTCCGAAGAGAGGCTAATGCCCTCGAATCGATTTCATGACGAGGATGGCAAACCAGCCGAACATTCCTTTTTTACCGACCCGTCGCGTGTGCACCAGCGCCGCTCTTACCCGGTTCCGTAGAACCTCATCGTAGGCCATGGTCTGCTCACTGCCAGCTAGTCGCTATCCGTTGCTCGCACCTGCAGTCCGTTTCTCCAACAACACTCGCGCAGTGGAATCGCGGACTACAAACTCCGGCTCGATGGCGATTTCTGTGCGAGAGCCGTCTCGTTCCTCAATATGGCTGACCAGCGTCTGCGCCGCAATTTCTCCCATCCGCACCAGCGGCTGCCTGACCGTCGTCAGCCCGGGATTGGCAAAGGCCGCTCCAGGAATATCGTCGAACCCAACCACCGACACATCCTGCGGCACGCGCAACCCTGCTTCGCGGAGCGCCCAGATCGCTCCAATCGCAGAAATGTCGTTGTAAGCAAAGAGCGCCGTGAAGTGCTCTTTTCTCGCGAGCAGTTCCTTGGTCACGGGAAAACCCACTCGCGGTGTGGAATCGGTGCTATCGATTCGGATCGTTAACTCCGGCCGAATGGCGATTCTCAAATCTTTCGCCGCTTCGGTGATGGCATTCCACCGTTCTTCAGAGTCGGAACTGAAAACCTGCCCTTGAAGAAACGCAATTCTTTCGTGTCCCAGTTCTTTCAAATGCTGCAGGGCCAGCCGTGCCGCGCGCTGATGATCCAGAACGATATTCGTCACGCCGGCGATCTGCCGGTGGCCCGCGACGGCCACCGTCGGCAACGATGGCTCTGCCAGGATCGACGTGTCCACCGTAATCAATCCTTCGACGCCCCGTTCCACCAGCATCTGCGAATAGGCTTCCAGCAGCTTCGGATCATGCCGGTGAACCACTGTCAGGAAAAAATAATTCATTCCAGTCAGATATTTTTCTATTCCGCTGATGACCTGCGAACCGTACGCGTCGCCAATCTCTTCCGCGATCACCCCAATCGTGAAGGTACGCTTCAGCCGCAGCGTTCGCGCAAAGAAGTCGGGGCGATAGTTCAGCTCTTGCGCTGCCGCAAGAATTCTTTTTTTGGTGTGCTCCGGGATCGAGCGAGCGGCCGGCGAATTGTTGAGCGTCGCCGAAACCGTACCCGCAGCAAGCCCGAGGTGTCTTGCCACCGTCTTGAGCGTTACTTTTTTGTTTTCTTTACGCTGGCTGGGTTCCTTCTTTTGCGTTGGCGTCATTTGCACGGCCTCGACCATCTCTGGTGTTTCTCGCTATTTCCTGAGGGACACACTGCTCCGCGCCGCGTTCCGGCACGGTCATCCATTGTCCCGCGAGTATAGCAGGGACGCGTCTTATCCGCCTTGCGGCAGCGCCCCGCAAGAGCCCCTTGTTCAAGCGCGCCTTCCTTTGGACAAAAATTCCTTTGCGCTAGAATGGCTGCGATGCGTGGTCATCTCGCTCGCCCCTCTGCTCTTCAAATCATTTCTGTTCTGTTTCTACTGAGTGCCGCTTCCCCGCAACTTTTGCGCGCGCAAAGCGCCACCGTTCCTCTTCCGCCCACTGCGAAACTTCCGTCCCCAAAAATAAACCGCCCCGGCTTTCCTCCCATCCCGAAATTCATCGACGTGGCAAAATCTCTCGGCCTCACCGTCTCTCACATCTCCACCGGCGAAAAGCGCTACATCGTCGAATCCATGAGTGGCGGCGTCGGCCTCTTCGATTGTGATGACGATGGCCGCCTCGACGTCGTCACCGTAAAAGGCTCGACCGTCGACCGCTACCTCAAAGGCGGCGATCCCATGGTCACGCTTTACCATCAGGAGCCCGACGGCAGTTTCAAGGACATCACGCAGCAAGCCGGCCTCACGCGCCGAGGTTGGGGCATGGGCGTGGCCGTCGCCGATTACGACAACGACGGAAAGCTCGACCTCTTCGTCACCGGTTACGGCGGCAACGTTCTCTATCACAATCTCGGCGGCTGCAAGTTCGAAGATGTCACGGAAAAAGCGGGCGTTCGCGGCGGCGGATTCAGCGCCGGCGCAGCCTGGGGCGATTACGATCGCGACGGCAACGTAGACCTTTTTGTTTCGCGCTATGTCCACGTCGACATCGACCACATGCCCGAACCCGGCAGCAACAAATTTTGCCGCTATAAAGGGCTTCTAGTGCAGTGCGGGCCCTGGGGACTCGAAGGAGAGAGCGATCTTCTCTATCACAATCGTGGCAACGGCACCTTCGAGGAAGTCTCCCAAAAAGCCGCCGTTCACGATCAGGTCGGCTACTACGGCCTCGGTGTTCAATGGTGCGATTACGACAACGACGGCTGGCCCGACCTTCTCGTCGCCAATGATTCCGTCCCGAATTATCTCTATCACAACAATCACAACGGAACTTTTTCCGAAGTTGGCATGCTCTCGGGCATGGCCCTCAGCGGCGACGGCACTCAGCTCGGCAATATGGGCGTCGATTTCGGCGATTACGACCACTCCGGCCGCTTCAGTCTTTTCATTACCACCTTTCAAGAGCAGCCTAAGGCGCTTTGGCGCAACATGGGCGCGAACGGTTTCGAGGATGTCAGTTGGACTTCCGGCGTGGGGCGGCCGAGTTATTCCGATGTCTGCTGGGGCACCAGCTTTTTCGATATGGCCAATTCCGGATGGCTCGATCTCTTGATCGCGTGCGGCCACGTTTATCCGCAAATCGATACGCTCACGGAGGGTCCGCGCTATCGCCAGCCGATTTTTCTCGAGCGTAACAATCGCGACGGCACCTTCGACGAAGTCTCCAAAGAAGCCGGCCTCGCGGATTTGCCACTGCAATCCAGGCGGGGCGCAGCCTTCGGCGACATCTTCAACACTGGCAACGTCGATGTCGTCCTTCTCAATGTCGGCGAACCTCCCACACTCTTGCTCAATCGGAATAACGACGGCAATCATCGCGTACTTTTCAAATTAGTCGGCACAAAAAGCAATCGCGCCGCCATCGGCGCCCGCGTTACCATCCGCTCCGCAGGCGTCCGCCAAATCGCCGAAGTTCGCGGCGGCGGAAGCTATCTTTCGCAGAACGATTTGCGCTTACATTTCGGCTTGGGCAAAGCAGCGAAAATCGACTCAGTTGAAATCCGCTGGCCCAGCGGCAAAGTCGAGACACTGGAGAATATTGCGGCGGACTCCATTTACACGATCGTCGAAGGTTCCGGGATCCGCGATGCTAAACCCTTATCGCTTCCAGGCGCGCCATCATTCCCGGGCAAACCACACTGACGTAAAGAGATATTCTGCGGTTAGAACTTGCGCGTTTCCTGTCGCGACCAGCGCTCGACTACAATTTTCGATTCCGTGAAGAATTCCACGGCGTCGCGTCCCTGCCCGTGGAGTATCCCGAAGAAACTTTCTTTCCATCCGCTGAATGGGAAATAAGCCATCGGCGCGGCAACGCCGATGTTAATTCCGATGTTTCCCGCAGGCGCTTCGTAGCGGAATCGCCGTGCCGCCGCTCCATTCGTGGTGAAGAGAGACGCCTGATTGCCATAAGGGCTCCTGCGAAGAAAATCCATCGCTTCGTCGATCGAATTCGCGTGAACCATGCTCAACACCGGCCCAAAAATTTCCGTGTTGGCAAGCTGGCTGCTAGCCGGCAAACCATCCAGAACGGTGGGAGTGAGAAAATTGCCCGATTCGTGATTTGGGATTTTCGAGTTGCGCCCATCGAGAATGGCCTTGGCCCCCTCGCCGACTCCCGCGGAGATCAGCGATTCGATGCGCTGTTTGCTGTCGCGCGAAATGACCGGCCCCATTTGCACGCCGGCTTCAAGGCCATTGCCGACTTTGAGCTGGCCGGCGGCGTGCGCGATCGAATCGCGAAATGTTTTCTGCGCGTCGCCAATGGTAACGGCGACAGAAACCGCCAGACATCGTTGCCCCGCGCAACCGAAAGCGCTGTCGCTGATGATTTGCGTGGCCAGCTCCATATCCGCATCCGGCAGGACGATGACATGATTTTTCGCGCCGCCCTGGCATTGGGCGCGTTTGCCCGCGGCTGCCGAGCGCGTATAAACGTGCTTCGCGACTGGCGTGGAGCCAACAAAGCTGATCGCTCGCACTTGCGGATGATCGCAAAGCGCGTTCACCACGTCTTTCCCGCCGTTGACCAGATTCACGACGCCCTTGGGCAAGCCAGTTTGCTCCAGGAGTTCGAAAGCGCGGCAGAGGCTAAGCGGGACGCGCTCGGAAGGCTTGATGATAAAAGTGTTGCCGCAAGCGATGGCGTACGGCAAAAACCAGTAAGCGATCATCGCCGGAAAATTTAACGGCACAATCGCCGCGACCACGCCCAGCGGCTGCCGAATCTGCATTTCATCCACGCCTGGCGTGACGTCTTCGAGATTGTAGCCTTGCATCATCATGGGAATGCCGCAGGCAACTTCGACATTCTCAATCCCGCGGCGCAATTCGGCTTTCGCTTCGCCGAACGTCTTGCCGTTTTCCAGAGTGATCAGCCGTGAAAGCTCGTCGATATGCTCTTCGAGCAAATTTTTGAGCCTGAAAAGGTATTGCACGCGCTCCCCGGGAGGCGTGCGTCGCCAAGCCGGAAACGCCTCAGCAGCAGCCTGCACCGCCGCATCCACGTCAGCAGCCGAAGACATCGGCGTGCGCGCGATCAGTTCGCTAGTCGCCGGATTGCTAACCTCGAAAAACTCGGCGGAAGCGGAACGCCGCCAAGCGCCATTGATGTAATTTCGTGGCTCGGTAACTTGGATAGTTGCGGTACTACTCATGAACCGCTCCTTGGCGTGTCGAATAGGGTGGCTGGAGCTTGAGCGTAGGAAACTCGGCGAGTATTTCCATGGCCTGCTCTAAAGCGTCAATTATATCATTTGCCCGGGAGCCGTCGCAGGTGCAATTCTCTTTAGCGTGGAAGCGATGCGAGTGCTTCGTAAGCCGCTCCGAGCAACGGAGCGGATTCGTTGAGGATCACCGACACGGGAATATCATCCAACATCGATTCAAATTTCCATTTGTCACGAAAAGCCTCGAAAAAGGTTCCGTCCTTGATCTTCTCGATGATTTTGACCGCAATGCCCCCCGCAACATACACCCCGCCAAGCGCGAGAACTTTGAGCGCAAGGTTTCCGGCCTCCGATCCGTAAATCGCGGTCCACAAATCCAGCGTGTCCGCGCACGCGGGGCACTGTTTGGACAAGCCGAGTTTGGTAATTTCCGGCGCGGGATCCGTGCCGGGATCTTCGAACGAGGCGTGAAGAACATTGGGCGCAAGAAATTCGTGAATCGTGCGGAATCCGCGGCCAGAAAGAATCAGCTCCCAGCTGACTTGCGGATATCGCCGCCGCATAAAACGGAGAAGCTCGATTTGTTGCTCGGTATGCGGAGCGAAATCCGAATGCCCGCCTTCGGACGGCACAACGCGGTAGCGAGCGCCATCCCAAACCAGAATGGACTGGCCCAGTCCAGTCCCAGCCGCAAGCAGCGCACGCGTTCCCCCGCGTTCCGGCGCGCCCGGATTCAGCACGCAGAATTCTTCGGGCGCGAGATGCTCGATGCTGTGTCCCGTGGCGCCCAGATCATTCATCAGCACGACTTCGGAGACATTGAGTGCGCTGGCCAAAGTGGCGGCATCAACGGTCCAGGGAAGATTCGTCGCGCGCACACGATTTTCGATCACCGGCCCGGCAACTCCAAAGCCTGCGGCGCGCACACGCTTCCCTGTCAGGTGCGGCGCGGCCTGCCGCGAAAATTCCCGAACGATCAGATCGAACTGTGCAAAATCCTTGCTCGCAAATCTCTGCTTGTAAACGGAAGTGAGCTTCCCATTTTTTTCAGAAAAAAGCGCCAGATTGCACTTGGTACCGCCAACGTCGCCCGCAATGATCACCTATCCCCCTGTTACGCTGCCGTTCGGTGGTGGTAGCCGGTCAAGATTTCATGGGTTGTGCCACTGCCTGCCGTCGCGCTCGAGCAACTGGTCCGATTCGCGCGGGCCCCAACTGCCGGCGGAATATTCCGGCACCTTCGCGCTTTTCGCGGCGCTCCAAACATCAAGAATCGGATCGACCAGCGACCACGCCGCTTCCACGTTGTCCCCTCGATCGAAGAGCGTCGCGTCGCCACGAAGACAATCATTAACGAGCGTGGCGTAGGCGCTGCGCGAGGCTTCGCCAAACCCTTCCTTGTAACTGAAATTCATCGTGACATTTCCGATGCGCATCTCCGTGCCGGGACGCTTCGCGCCAAAGGAGACCGAGATGCCCTCCTCAGGTTGGATATTCAGAATCAGGCGGTTGGGCTCAATCTCGCGTTCGCGAAACACGATATGCGGCGCGCATCGAAACTGAATCATGATTTCCGTGCTGCGATTGGCCAGCCGCTTGCCCGTGCGCAAATAAAAAGGAACACCCGCCCACCGCCAGTTGTCGATCAGCAATCGCGCAGCGACAAACGTTTCCGTTCTAGACGCCTGGCTCACCCCCGGTTCCTCGCGATATCCGGCCAATGGTTTGCCGTCCAATTGGCCCGGCGCATACTGCCCCCGCACCACCGATTGCGCAACCATCTCCAAATCAAACGGGCGAATCGATTGCAACACTTTGAGCTTTTCGTTTTGGACCGAGGTGGCGTCAAAAGAGGATGGCGGCTCGACGGCCACGAGTGAGGTCAGTTGCAGCACATGGCTTTGAATCATGTCGCGCAGCGCGCCCGTCGTTTCGTAAAAACCACCTCGGCGTTCGACTCCCAGCGTTTCCGCCGCCGTGATTTGCACGCAATCCACGTAGTTGCGGTTCCAGAGAGGCTCGAAAATCCCGTTGCTGAACCGCAGCACCAGCAAATTCTGCACTGTGTCTTTTCCCAAATAATGATCGATGCGGTAAACCTGCTTCTCTTCGAAAACATTCAAAACAATCTGGTTCAGTTCCTTAGCCGTCGCCAGATCCCGCCCAAACGGCTTTTCAATAATGATGCGCACCCACGAGTTCGCCGAAGCCGGCCGCGCCAGCCCCGCCCGCCCAAGCTGCTCCACGATATGCGGATACACTTCCGGCGGCGTAGATAAGTAGAACAGTCGGTTGCCCCCCAGCTTTTTTTCAGCCTCCAGTTCCGCAAGCCGCTTCACGAGCTCCTCGTACGCTTGCGGGTCCGCGTAGTCGCCCGAGTGGTAATGAAGGCAACTCGCGAACTCGCCCCACTGCTTCGGATCGATCGGCCCAATCTCGGACATGGTCTTCGCCGCTTCGCCCGTAGCCGCGCGAAAACTTTCGTCGGTCATCGGCGTGCGTGCAAAACCCACAATCGCATAGCGCGACCCCAGCGATTTGTGAGTCGCCAGATCGTACATCGCCGGAATGACTTTTCGTTTGGCCAAGTCGCCCGAGGCCCCAAACAGCACCACTGCGCACGGTTCCGCCGTGCCCCCATAAAGACTTCCAGATCGATTGGTTTCCTCAGCCATGATTCCCTCAGTTCGCTCGCGCGCTTGCCTCGCCAAAAAGCGGCCGCGGAAAACTATACCTCAACGCCGTGATTTCTCAGCTCGGCCCGCAGCTTCTCCGCATTCTGATAATGAATCGCTCTCATCCCCAAACGCCCGGGACATTCCAGGTTGAGCAGCCGGTCGTCGATGAAGATGCATTGTTCCGGCGGCCGCTGCGTCACTTCGAGAGCCACGCGAAAAATCGTTTCCTCTGGCTTGCGCGAATGTACGTAACAAGAACTGAAAAAAACAAGAAATTCACGGCGCAGATGAAACGCCTCGATGCGGTATTGATTCAGCTCCATCGGCTCGTTGTTGATGGATCCGATGAAGTACTTGCCGGTGCGCGCCGCATCCGCCAGCACCGCGCGAGTCTCCGGATACTCTTTCGACTGCGAGAAGATGAACGCCGTGAATTCTTTCCGCGTAAACGACCGCGCGCGATAAAACAGCGTCCGGTCCAAATATTCGTTGAGCGAAATGTGCCCGGAATCGAAAGCGGGAAACGACAGATCGTGCCGGTCTTGAAATTCTTCGTAGTCGAAGTTAAAAGTCGCGGCCGCCTCACACCGTGAGTGCCGGTCCCAGCCGTTGGTGAGAATGACCCCGCCGATGTCCCAGAAGAGCGTCGTAATCTCGGCCAAAGCAGCGGCACCCCCGGTCGTGCCGTAAGGGTATCCATGATAATCGTTTCGGGTCAAGAAAACACGTTAATGGCATGTTTCAAACGTTTCAACCATCAACGCGAACGAAACCGATGCAGCGCTTGGAACAACCCATTCGGACGCAGCATGGCCTCATTGCCAAGCCGCATTTGCGCAACATTGCGATCTGGCGATTCGGAAAGGATTCTTACTGTTTCTGGTTCGGCGTAGGGTTCGGCGTCGGCTTTGCAGCCGGATTCGCGGGCGCTTGCATCTCCGCTTTCGGCTGAATCGACAGCAGCTCCACCTCGAAAACCAGCGTCGAGTTGGGAGCGATTCCGGGACGGCCAGCCGGGCCATAGGCAAGATCCGGCGGAATGAACAGTTGCCACTTCGAGCCCACGGGCATCAACTGCAGCGCTTCTGTCCAACCTTTGATAATGCCAGTCACGGGAAAGGTCGCCGGTTTGCCGCGCTTGTAGGAACTGTCGAATTCCGTGTTGTCGAGAAACGTTCCTTTGTAGTTGCACACAACTGTATCGGTAGCCGTCGGCTTTGGACCAGTTCCTTCCACGAGAACTTTGTACTCCAACCCGCTCGGCAGGGTCACAACGCCGTCTTTCGTTTTGTTTTCAGCCAGAAACGCATCGCTTTCTTTCTTGTTGGTCGCTGCTTCTTCTTCCACCTTTTGTTCATGCTTGGCGCGAAGATCAGCCTGCAACGCGGTCATCGCGGCTTTGGCCTCCTCGTCCGTCAACAACGGCTTGGCATCAGCCAGCCCGTCCTTCAGTCCGCGCAGCAGAATGTTGGGATCCACGTCGACGGAATCCTTGCGCATGCTTTTGCCGATGTTTAGACCGATGGCGTAGCTCGCCTTTTCCTTCTGCGTCGTCAGCGTCAGAGTGGTCGGTTTTCTTTTCGCCGCTGTGGTCCCGGTATTCGCCGTCGAGGGCTTTGTGGACTTGGCGGCGGGAGCCTGCTGCGTCGCCGCGGGCGCAGTCTGCTGCGCTTCGGCAGAGCCAAGCAGGATCATCCCCGCTGCAATTCCTGTTACTGCAAAGGTCAATGGTTTTCGCATGGTAGTATTGTCACATCCGGTCCCCAAATCCGCAAACCGCCATTCTTCTCCGCGGGTAGGAACAGTTAATGAATCCCGGATGAACGTGCAGCTCTGTTCCGCTCGGTCGTCGTGGCCCGGATATCGTGGCCCAATCCTGATCGCCAAGACTAGGCAATTCGCCGGACTTGCAGTATGTTCAGAATTGGCAATCTTTACGAGGTGCATCGAATGGCGAACGAATCCTGCGATCCCGGTCCGGCTCAGGCTCCCAGCGAGCCGGCTAAGCCTGGAACGCGCATGGTCATGTGCGTGAAATTCGGCAAGGAATTGCCGGGTCTCGACCGCATTCCCTGGAGCGGCGAACTGGGAAAGCGCGTTTATGAAAATGTCTCAAAGGACGCTTGGAAGCTGTGGATCGAGCACTCCAAGATGATCATGAATGAGTACCGGCTCAATCCTATCGACCCGAATTCTCAAAAAATCATGGGCGAACAACTCGAACAATTTTTCTTTGGAGAGGGCGCCAAGCTTCCCGAAGGCTACGTGGCTCCCAAGGCCAAGGGCTAATTCCCTGCTGCTGGCAGGCGGCCGGTCGCAGGATGTTCGACCGGCAAACGCGCGCGCAGATCAAAGTGTAATTTCCCGTGCGCTGCGCGAATCGCATTCTCGACTGCCGCGGGTGTTTCGGCACGCGCGAATAAAAATCCCAAATAACTTGAACCCTCCGGCCACGCCGCGATGTAGTCATGCAGTCGCGCGGTGATTTCCAGCGCGGTAATTCCGGGAATGTTTTGCGCGGCGTCTCCTCCTTCAATTTTTTCAAGCACGCCGCTTTGTGGAACCGGAATCATCATCACGCCGGAAGCCGATGGTTCGCGCGGCCAATCGCTCCCAGGCAGTCCGAGCGCGTGACACAGCAGCAATTCTTCCAGCCCGACAGGTTCGCTTGCTGAATCCGGCGCAAATCGCAGCGCACGAGCACAAAGCCCGCCGATGGGCCGCGGCGCAACTTCGAGCGGCCAAATGCCGCCCTCATTTATGCGAAATTCTGAATGAACCGGACCGTGCGAGAGTCCAAGCGCGCGGGCCGAGTCCACCGCGCATCGCTCGATCTCGCGCTGCCGCTCATCGGAAAAACGCGAAGGTGTTACGTAGATGGTCTCCTCAAAGTAGGGACCTTCGAGCGGATCGGGTTTGTCAAAGATCGCGAGGACGCGCAGTTGCCCGTCTATCAGCGAGCCTTCGACGGCGACTTCCCTTCCCGGAATATATCCTTCGACGAGAATCTGATCGAGATTCGGTTCGCGCGTCGCGAGAATTTCCGGCGAATCGAGCAAACGCCGAATTCGCGCCGCCGCGGCGACAAATTCTTCGCGCGAATTTGCACGCACCACGCCCTGGCTCGCCGAAAGCGAAAGCGGCTTTAGAACGCAAGGATACTCGATGCCAAGCAAAGACGGCTCCGGCGCGGGATGCAGCGGAACGGCGCGAAACCACGGCACTCGCAGTCCCGCTTCGCGAAAAACTTCGCGCATCCTCAATTTGCTGCGGCAAGCTTCCACAGACGCGGGATGGTTGTACTGAATACCAAGGCCGCGCGCGACGTAAGCAGCAGTGAGAGCGGGACGGTCGCCAAGTGCAAGAATTCCGTCGATACTTTGATCGCGCACCGCTTCCAAAACTGCGGGGGCCGCGGCGTCCGCCGACTCGAAGTGAACCGGAATGGCACGATCACCCCACGGATCATCCAGCTGGTGGCACCGATCGGTGACAAACACAAGATCAACGCCAAGCTTTCGAGCGGCTTCATCGAAGCTGCGTGTTTGATAACCGAGTTTCGCGGTAAAGAGGAGAAGTCGCTGCATCTGCTATTCGTCGGAATGCTTCACGGGCTTTCCGCTTACACGTAACTGCCGGTCAGGGGAATCGGTTCTTCCACCTTCTTCGCGACTTGCCCGATGGAAACAAACTGCTCGCGCGTCGGCTCTGCGCAGCAATACCATGGCTCGCTTAGAAAAGGAATCGCAGCCGCTGGCATTCGCGAGGACTGAATATTCGGCCCGTCGAGCCCAGTCGCGGCATGTGCCGCTTTCCAGATGCGTTCAAAAACGACGGATCGGGATTCTTTTCTTCGATCGCCTTCCGCAGCGATGGCTTGTACTGTTTCGCTCAGCGCATCCACGCGCGGGTCAGCGTGCTTCCAGGGATAGAAGAGCGATTGCGGATCAAATGGCCCGACATTGCGCCGCACTTCTTCCAATTCCAGCAGGCGCGAGCCTTCAGGGATCAGCAGGCGAATGCCGAGCTGGATCGGCGCCACGTTTTCGATCAATGTTTCCGCGTGAATCACGCGCAACAAATCGAGATAGCTTTCAAGCGTGGTCCAATGCGTGAAGGGCACGAACGTGGGATGAAGAGTCATGCCGAGTTGGCGGAAAACGTGAACGACATGCAGGAAGTCTTCGCGCGTGTGGCCTTTATCCAGAGCCCCGAGCACCGCATCATCCAGATATTCCACGGCGCTGATGACGAATAGGCAGCCGGTCTCTTTGAGTTTCGGCAAATGCGCTTCGTACTTTTTCAAATGCTCGATTTTTATCGTGACGTCGTATGTCACGCCGGGAAATTCGCGGCGAAATTCCTCGACTAGATCCATGGCGTGCCGGATGCCATTGAAAAAATCCGGATCGCCGAAAGAAATGTGCTGCGCGCCCGCGGTCGCTTGCTGCCGGATATCTTGCATTACAACGTCACGGCTGACGATTCGAAACACTCCCCTATAAACGGGCACGATGGGGCAATGCCTGCAAAGATGTTTACAGCCGCGGCTTGCTTCCGTCGAGCCCACGAGGCGGAATCCGCCGCCGGGAAGCACGAGATGCGCGTACTTCTCGATGGACGGAAAATCACTGCGATCCGGCGCTTCAAATGCTAGGCGCTCGAGCGAGATGAGCGGCTCGGGCTGTGCGTCCTGTTTAGCTGTCGCGTGACCGTCGCTCTGCAATCGCTCCGCCAGATGCACAAGTTCGTGCTCGAATTCTCCACCGAGAATTGCTAAGACACCGAGCGTCCGCAGATACTCCGCGTTCATCGGCGCGTACAAGCCGTAGCAGCAAAGATGCGCAGCCGGATTCAGTTCGCGCAATTGGGGGATCAGCTTTGCAGCAAGGCGCGTCGCCGTGTGCATCGGCAAATAGATGGCGATCAATCCGGCCGCGCGAACGGCGGCTTCATCCAGCGCTTGTCTTGAAAGATCGAGACAAACAACGGCATGCCCGCGCCTGCGCAGCCAGGCCGCCGGCGATGCGAGTCCGAAGGGCTGCCGGCCCAATTCGTAAGTCGAAATCAGTACGATATTCACGCGGTATCCAGTATAACTGGCTGTCCGCCGTAATGAATCGTTTTCGGTTATGATGGAAGTTCGGTAACTTGACAGAGAGGATCGCGAGAATGGCCATGGCCGCAGGAAATTCCTTCGGAACGCGCGACAAACTGCACGTCGGAGCGCAAACGTTCGACATCCACCGGCTTGAATTTCTTGAAAAAAAGATTTCCTGCCATTTGGAGAAACTCCCTTTTTCCTTGCGCATCCTGCTCGAAAATCTCTTGCGCTGCGAGGATGGCCGTTTTGTGCGCCCCGATGATATTCGCGCGCTGGCGAACTGGACTCCCGGAGCGCCGGAAAAAGAAATCGCGTTCATGCCTGCGCGCGTGCTTTTGCAGGATTTTACCGGCGTGCCCGCGGTCGTCGACTTGGCCACCATGCGCGAAGCCATCAAGCGCATGGGCGGCAATCCGCGGCTGATCAATCCGCTCTTTCCTGCCGAACTCGTCATCGATCATTCCGTGCAAGTGGACAGCTTCGGCGCCGCGAACTCGTTTGACTTGAACGCCGAACTGGAATTTCAGCGCAATATCGAGCGCTACGCATTTCTGCGCTGGGGCCAGAAAGCGTTCCAGAATTTCAAAGTCGTGCCTCCTGATACCGGCATCTGCCATCAAGTGAATCTCGAATATCTCGCGCGGGTGGTTTGCGCCATGCCTTCCGGCAATCGCGTCGAAGCCTATCCCGATTCCGTCGTCGGCACCGATTCGCACACCACCATGGTGAATGCGCTTGGCGTGTTCGGCTGGGGCGTGGGGGGCATCGAGGCAGAAGCGGCGATGCTTGGCCAGCCCTCATCGATGTTGATTCCCGACGTTGTCGGCTTCCGCTTGCACGGGAAACTCCGAGAAGGAGCGACCGCGACAGATTTGGTGCTCACCGTAACGGAAATGCTGCGAACGAAAGGCGTCGTCGGCAAATTCGTCGAGTTCTGCGGCACGGGCCTTTCCAGCTTGAGCATTCCGGACCGCGCGACGATCGCGAATATGTCGCCGGAATATGGCGCGACCATGGGATTTTTCCCCGTTGACGCGGAGACGCTGGCGTACTTGCAGTTCACCGCGCGCAGCTTCGAGCAGATCGCGCTCGTCGAAGCGTATTGCAAGGAGCAGATGCTCTTCCGCACGGATGAAATGGAGGATCCGGTGTTCAGCGACAAGCTGGAGCTGGATCTTGGAAGTGTCGAGCCGACCGTTGCGGGGCCGAAGCGTCCGCAAGACCGTGTTTTGCTGCGCAATGCGAAAAGTTCGTTCCAAAAAGTTCTGGAAGGCACGCCCGAGAAGCATATCGCCGTGCGGAATAACGGCGGCTCCTTCGATCTTTCGAGCGGCGCGGTGGTGATTGCGGCGATTACGAGCTGCACGAACACTTCGAATCCTTCGCTGATGCTGGGAGCTGGCCTGCTCGCGAAGAAAGCCGTCGAACGCGGGCTGAACGTGAAACCGTGGGTCAAGACCAGCTTTGCGCCTGGCTCGAAAGTGGTCAGCGATTATCTCGCGGCTTCCGGGCTGATGAGCTATCTCGAAAAATTGAAATTTCATCTTGTCGGATATGGCTGCACGACATGCATTGGAAACAGCGGGCCGCTGCCGGAAGCGATTGGCGCGGCGATCAAAGACAACAATTTGATGGCCGTCGCGGTGCTTAGCGGCAATCGAAATTTTGAAGGCCGCATTCATCCATTGGTGCGGGCGAATTATCTGGCTTCGCCGCCGCTGGTCGTGGCCTACGCGCTCGCGGGACGCATGGACATGGATTTGACGACGGAATCACTCGGTTCGGACTCCGCGGGAAAGCCGGTCTATCTGCGGGACATTTGGCCTTCGCCTCAGGAAATCGAAAAAACGGTGCGCGAATCCGTGACCAGCGAGATGTACAGCAAGGAATACGGCGACGTATTCAATGGCGACGCGCATTGGAAATCGATGCCGGTTCCCGAAGGCGATTTGTACCAGTGGGATCCGAAGTCGACCTATATTAAGCAGCCGCCGTATTTCGAGAACATGCCGAAGACACCGCCGGCGCTGGCGGATATTCATGGCGCGCGCGTCCTGGCTGTTCTTGGCGATAGCGTGACGACGGATCATATTTCGCCGGCGGGCTCGATTGCGATTGATTCGCCAGCTGGAAAATATTTGATCGCGAACGGCGTGAAGCCGCACGAATTCAATTCCTACGGGGCGCGCCGCGGAAATCATGAAGTAATGATGCGCGGCACGTTTGCAAATATTCGGCTGCGCAATCAACTTGCTCCCGGGACGGAAGGCTGCTGGACACATTTTTTGCCAGGCGACGAGAAGATGACGATTTACGATGCCGCCGTGAAGTATCGCGAAGCGGGAGTGCCTCTCGTCGTGATTGCGGGCAAAGAATATGGTTCGGGATCGTCGCGCGATTGGGCGGCGAAAGGTACGCGGCTGCTCGGCGTGCGCGCGGTGATTGCGGAAAGTTATGAGCGTATCCATCGCAGTAACCTGGTCGGCATGGGCGTGTTGCCGCTGGAATTCAAAGCCGGCGAAAACCGGGAGTCGCTCGGATTGACCGGACAGGAAATTTTCGAAATTGAAGGCGTTGCTTCGCTCGCTCCAAAAAAAGCGATCACGGTGCACGCTAAAGCCGATGGTGGCGCGACGAAGACGTTTACTGCGATCGCGCGCGTCGATACGCCGGAAGAAGTGCTGTACTTCCATCACGGCGGCATTCTGCAATACGTGTTACGCCACATGCTCTGAGATCTGCCTCCTTTTTCTTATCGATTGCGGGATGCGCGCTGCGAAGAAAAGCGGCAGCAGGGCTGCCGCACTCCACATCGCTGCTGAACTACGGAACTACGCCCGGCCTTCGCGTTTTTGCGCGACCACCAGGCCGCGCGGCGTGGGCAGGAGAAGAACTGAAATTAGGCCTTCGGCTTCGAGTTTCAGCGCGGCTTCGCGAACCGTTTTCATGAGCGAGCTCGCGTCGTGCATCAGGATGAGGCCGTGCGGGTTCATCTGCGGGAGAAATTTGCGGACTTCCTGCTCGCGGAGCGGCGCGTCGCTATCGCAGAAAAGCAGATCGATGCGGCCTTCGACTTTCATGTCCAGGCTGGATTCGTTGCGCGCGTCGATCCATTCCGCGAGGCCGGAAGAAGCGAAACGTTTTTGCGCAGCGGCGAAAACTTTGGGGTCGTATTCGCAGGTGATGACGCGGCCGAAGCCGTTGGCTTTGAGGCCTTCGGCGAGGCGTAGCGTGCTCAGGCCGGAAAATGTCCCGGTTTCGACGATGAGCTCTGGCTTAAGAGTTGTGACAATCGCTTTCAAAAAATCGAGGACCTCGACTTCGGCGCTCATGGAATCGTACATGTGCCAGCGCTCGGGATGCGGACATTCCGGCGTGGGGCGGTGATATTCCGGCTGGAGAACGTCGCCGCTCGAGACGATGTGCTCTACGATGCGGTGCTCTTTTTTGAGGCGATGAAATCGGCTTTTAAGACGCCAAAGTAACACCGCGCCGAGAAGGATGGAAACAACGCTGGCCGCTTGGGCATTGGACATGCCGAAAAACGAACGCGGATTGATGCGAATGATTTCCACGAGGAAGCGGGCGAGGCCGGTGAGAATCAGGTAATTACAGAAAATTTCGCCTTTGGCTTTCGGGCCTTTGAGAGCTTTTGTGCCCATGTGCCAAAGAAATGCGGCGATGGCTAACCAAATAAAAAATTCGTAGAGGGGTGTGGGTTGCACGCGGCAGTTTGCCGGCCAGCCTTGCTGCACGCAGGTTTCCGTGGTGGGGACAAGGCCGTTGGGAAAGCTCATGCCCCAGGGGAGCTTGGTCGGAATACCGTAGTCGCCGTCGCCGGAGAGCAGGCAGCCGATGCGGCCGATGGCGTAGCCGACGCAGGCCGCGGGTGAACAGATGTCCAGAAATTCGAGGACGGGAATTCTAACCCAGCGCGCCAACAACACTAAAGCGATGAATCCGCCCAAGAAGCCGCCGAACCAAGCGAAGCCGTAGCGGCTGATGAGTTGCGGCCAGGGGTTCGCGAAGAAATCGCGTGGACTTTCGAGAACGTGGTAGAGCCTTGCGCCAACCAGGCCGGCAAGTCCGGCAATCCCGATGATGAGGAAACCTTCGTCCTTTTCGTTTCTTGCGGAAATGCTTTTGAGTTGCGAGCGGCGACGGTTGAAGTCGGCTTGGAGCACGTAGGCCGAGACGAGCATGGCGGTGGCGACCATCAGGCCGAATGTGGGGATGGAGACTGGGCCGAGATGGAGGAACGGGATCATGAATTCGAGTGCGCAGCGCGCATCGCAGAGTATACATGACACATCGGGCGCGGAAGGAATTTGGAGAGCGCTCGGCGCGGTGCGCGGTCCGCCTTGTTCGTCTCCTCGCTACTGGCAGCTTGTGATTTATGACTGCTTCGCCGGTCGGAAGACCCTTTCTTGATTGGCTCCGTTTGGCGGATTTTCCATCTCTCGATCGGGTCGGATGGCCTCCCCTTTTTTGTAAACGTTGCTGATAAAGGGCTTAAAGTTTTCGCAAGCGATTTAGATTCTTGCGGTTATGGGAGTTGCTGTAAGTATTGATTATGCTTGGGTTATGGGCCCGGGCGAATCATGCCGAGGGCGAAGATGCCGGTCTATAGACCGGCCACTACAACTGCAGCCCACGGAGCACAGGCTGAAGCCTGTGCCACTCATTGGGCCTAAAACAAAAACGCCTCGCGGTGGCGAGGCGTAGCACTGAACGGGATGATTGTATATGAGCGTACATGGACTATCAAATGAAATTTGAGGTGGGGATGAAGGGGCATGGGGATTTTGCACAGAGGTCGCGGAGGACCCTGGGAAGAAAAAGCAGATTCCCCGCTTCGCTCGGAACGCCGATTACCTAAACGCGGGGGCGGGAGTGGGGCGGCGGTGGAGGGTGGCGCCTAGTAGGAGCCAGATGGCTAGGGCGAGCCACTCGGAGGGGGTGAAGTGGCCGGGGAAGGCGGGGATTAGCTTCATTAGGAGGAGAAGCAAGGAAACGATTACGCCGAGGGTGGTGATGACGCGCATGCGAAGGCGCGGCTCGACTAGCCAGAAAGAGAGGCAGGTGGCCAGCCAGCCTAGGGCGGAGGCCATGGAACCGACTTCGGTGATGGGGACCAAGATGGAGTCACCGAGGAGGAGTGCGACTAGGGTGCCTACGGTGATGGCGATGATGGCGGCGGATGGGGTGGAGAATTTTTCGTGGATCACGGCAAAAGCGGGGGAGACGGTGCGACGGCGGGCGTAGGCGAAGAGGAGGCGGGTGGAGGCGGCAAAATTTCCGTTGAAGCATTGGAAGAGGCCGAAGAGGGACATGACGAGTATGAGTCGGACGATCCAATGATGGCCAATGCCGTGTTCGAAAGCGACGGCGGTGGCGAAGCGCTTCCCGAGGAGAGATTGCCAGGGGGCGATGTAGCCGACGGCCAAAATGCAGAGAGCGTAGAAGAGTGCGGCGACGCCGAGAGCCAGGCCGATGGCTTGCATATAGTTGGATTGGCGAAAATCGGGGTTGGCTTCTTCGGCGTATTTGGGCACGGACTCGAAGCCGGTCATGAAATAGGGGACGATTTGCAGGGTGAGGAGGATGGAGAGAAACGGAGTGGCATGAAAGAGGGGATGAAGATTCGCAGCAGCGCCGCGGAATCCGCTGATGACGACTAAGACGACGAAAATAACGAGGACCAGGCTGGTCATGGCTTTTTGAAAATTGGCGCTGAGGCGGATGCCGCGATAGTTGATGGTCGCAAGGAGGAGGGTGAGCGCGATGCCGAGGAGGAGACGAGGGAGAAAGACGGGCTGACCGGCGACATGGTAAAGCACAAAGCGGTCGAGCGAAGGGAAAATATAGGCGGCGATTTTGCCGATGGCGACGGCTTCCCAGGGGCAAACGATGAAGTAGGCGAGGAGCATCATCCAGCCAGTGAAGTAGCTGACGAGGGGCGGGAAAACTTGGGCGGTGTAGGCGGCTTCGCCGGCGGCGTCGGGGAGACGCTTGACCCATTGGCCGTAGACGTAGCCGACGGGAAGAAGAATGATGCCGCCAATGGCAAAAGCGAGGGCGGCGCCAACCGGACCGCCGCGGCCGAGCCAATCGTCCATGAGGACGAGCCAGCCGGTGCCGATCATGGTGCCGAGAGCGAGAGCGAAATAGTCGTGGAGGCGGAGTTTGCGGGCGAGGGCGGGCATTTAGAGGACGTGGCGCGATTCGCGAGTGGGGATGCGTGCGAAGCGGGCGCTGGCGCCAGCGGAAAGAAAATTGAAATGCGGAGAGCGAAGCGCGCGGCGTGAATTGGACACGGCGAGGCATCATAGATTCGTGCAGAGGATGAAGTCAACGCAAGGAAATACCCAGTAGCGTTCTAATTTCGCTGAGAGTTCTCGATTTGATGATGGGAAGCGGAGTTGAGTCTCGCGCGTGCGAGGGGCACGAGGGGCGCAAGCTATTGCCGTGTGGGAATGATTAAGAGCGGGAGCAGGGCTCCCGCACTCCAAATTAGGGCGACGCGGGCGGTGGCGCTTGTACTGGTACGCCCGCTGGGGAGTTTACGCAGGCTGCATGACGTATTCACATGAACGTAACTTTTCGCGGCTAGCCTCGGTGCGCTTCTGTTGACTGCTGTCTAGCCAACTACTCAAGAAACTCATGGAGGATCCACAAAGAATATGCGCAGAGTCTTCGCGATTCTACTTGCGGGAGTATTGCTGAACCCGGCGATGATTGGAGCAGTTCCGCAGCATCAGAGTTATGGCGGGACGGCCACTCCGATCAAACATTTGGTCATCATCTTCCAGGAAAACATTTCGTTCGACCACTACTTCGGAACTTATCCGAATGCGAAGAACCTTTCCGGAGAAAATCCGTTTCACGCTGCGGATGACACGCCCGGCGTGAATGGGTTCAGCCCCTCGCTCTTGAGCAACAACCCCAACCTGAACCCGGCAAACGCAACGGGCGCGACGAACCCCTTTCGGTTAGCCCCGGCGCAAGCGGCGACGAACGATCAGGACCACAACTACACGCCGGAACAGGAAGCGTTTGACGGCGGATTGATGGATTTGTTCCCGGAGTTTACGGGGACGACAGGGCCACCGCCGGGAACACCTCCCATCGCGGATACAAAAGGGTTGGTGATGGGCTATTACGATGGGAATACGGTGACGGCGTTGTGGAACTACGCGCAGCATTTTGCAATGAGCGACAATTCGTTTGACACGAACTTTGGACCTTCAACACCTGGCGCAATCAATGTGATTTCCGGGCAAACGAACGGCGTGATCAACAACAGCAACGGCAGCGGATCAATCACTGCAGACGGGAACGGCGGATATTCGGATACAGGCGATGCGGATCCGGCCGGCGACATGTGCTCGACGACGACCGGAGAGACGTTCAGCATGAGCGGCCAGAACATCGGCGACCTGCTGAACGAGAAGGGGATCAGCTGGGGCTTCTTTGAAGGCGGGTTCAACCTGAGCCTGGTGAATGCGAACGGAACGACAGGATGCGCACGATCCACGACTTCGACTATCACTTTGTCGAAGAAGGCGGACTACATTCCGCACCACCAGCCTTTCCAGTACTACGCGACCACGGCGAATCCACTGCATACGCGGCCAGCTTCGATCGCGGAGATCGGGCACGATGGGCCGGCGAATCATCAATACGACACGGCGGACTTTTTTACTGCCTTGAGCAAAGGAAACTTACCAGCGGTGAGCTACCTGAAGGCCCCTGGCTATCAGGATGGGCACGCGGGTTATTCGGACCCCATCGATGAGCAGAACTTCATCGTGACGGTAATCAACGCCCTGCAGAAGTCGCCGGAATGGCAGAGCACGGCGGTGATCATCGCGTATGACGATTCGGACGGGTGGTATGACCACGTGCAGAGCCCGATTGTGAACCAATCGGCGACGGCGAGCGACCAGAACGGGGCTGGGGCATACATGTGCGGCTCAGTTGCGAGCGCGACTACGTTGGCTCTGCCGGGCGTAAGCGCAGCGCATGCGCAGGGACGTTGCGGGTACGGTCCGCGGCAGCCCTTCATGGTGATTTCGCCCTACGCCAAGAGGAACTTCGTTGACCACACCATTACCGACCAGAGTTCAGCGGTGCGGTTCATCGAGGACAACTGGCTGGGCGGCGAGCGGATTACTGGCTCCTTCGACGCTGTTGCCGGCTCGATCACGAACATGTTTGACTTCAGCCGTTGCCGTGACGAAGACGGCGTACTCATACTCAACCCGAACACGGGCGAGCCTGTAGGCCCATCGTTTAAGTTTTAACTATGGATCGGGAGAGGATGGGACCGAAGTAATTCATTCCATCCGAACTGATTGGAACGTGCGGCGGGCGTGCGAAGAGTGATTCGCACGCCCGCTGCTTTTTGTTATTACTGGCATAGAATGAGTGGTCATTTATAGAGGAGCTGACGTGGCGATTACACGGCGTGAATTCTTGCAGAAGAGCGGGTTGATGACGGGGGCGGTGCTTACGCACCAAGCGGGGCACCGAGTGGTGGGCGTGCAGGCGAGGCCGGCGCTCCCGGCAAACTCGCTGACGCCGTTCGTTGATGCGTTGCCGATTCCGGGGACGGCGCAGAGCATGGGGATGAGGGCTAGCCCGGAAAGTGCCGCTGTTAAAATTCCTTACTACCGCGTGGCGATGCGGGCGTTCGAAACGAAAGTGCATCGGGACATGAAGCCGACGCGGATGTGGGGATTCGGCGGAACGTTTCCGGGGCCGGTGATTGATGTGCGGAGCGGCCAAGGGATTTTGGTGGAATGGGCGAACGAGTTGCCGCATGAACATTTTTTGCCGATCGATCATAGTTTGCATGGAGCGGAGGCGACGCTGCCGGAGGTCCGCGCGGTGTCGCATCTGCATGGAGCGAGGACGCGGCCGGAAAGCGACGGCTATCCTGAAGATTGGATGGTGCCGGGAAAATCGGCCGTGTATCACTATCCGAACCAGCAGGACGCGGCCATGCTGTGGTATCACGATCACGCGATGGGGATTAACCGGCTGAATATTTTTGCGGGGCTGGCGGGGGCGTACATTTTGCGGGATAAGGAGGAAGAAGCGCTGCGGTTGCCGAGCGGGAAATATGAGATTCCGCTAGTGATTTGCGACCGGATGTTTGATAAAGACAGCCAACTTTATTATCCGGTGTCTGATAAGCCAGATTCGCCATGGATTCCGGAATTTTTCGGCGATGCGAATTTAGTGAACGGGAAATTGTTTCCGTTTCTGGAAGTGGAGCCGCGGAAATACCGGTTTCGGGTGTTGAATGCAGCGAATGGCAGATTTTACCGGCTGGGGCTTTCGAACAAGCAGACGTTTTATCAGATTGGGACGGATCAAGGGTTGCTGGAGGCGCCGGTGGCGGTGCAGAAGATTGTGATCGCGCCGGGAGAGCGGATCGACTTGATTATTGATTTCAAGGAGAGCGCGGGAAAAGAGATCGTTCTCAACGATAATTTTGTGCAGGTGATGCAATTTCGGGTTTCGAGCGGCGCCGGGAAAGATGACAGTGTCTTGCCGGCGAAGCTGCGCACGATTGAGAAATTGCAAGAGTCGGCGGCGGCGAAGACGCGCTTGCTCTCGCTGGATGAGATTGACGACAAGGTGCAGAATCCGGTGAAAATGCTATTGAACGGACATAGCTGGCATGAGCCGGTGACGGAAAATCCGGCGCTGGATTCGACGGAGATTTGGAGTTTGGTGAATCCTACGGACGATTCGCATCCGATTCATTTACATTTGGTGAGATTTCAGATTTTGGACCGGAGGAAGTTTGAGACGTTCGGCTATTTGACGCGTGGGCAGATTCGATACACGGGGCCGGCGGAAGCTCCGGACGCCGCAGAGGCGGGATGGAAGGATACGGTGCGGGCGGATTCGGGGATGGTGACGAGGATCATTGCGAAGTTCGAGGGATACCCTGGGCGGTATGTGTGGCACTGCCACATTTTGGAGCACGAAGATAATGAGATGATGCGGCCCTATGAGGTGGTGGCGCGGGCTTAGAAAGCGCGGTGAGGCAGGATGAAATACGCAAAAGAAATCAAGGTGTGCCAGCGGCTGGCTGAGCCCTATCGCGCCACTAAGAGCGAGAAATTTCGGTTGAAGGATCACGACACGAGCGAAACGGGCGAGGTGAAGGACGAAAAGCACAGCCAGGAAATTATTGCCAACCGCGCCGGTTTGCTCAGCAACATGCAGGAGAAGCTTTACGCGCAGGATCGCTGGGCGCTGCTCTTGATTTTTCAAGGGATGGACGCGGCGGGCAAAGACGGCGTGATCAAACACGTGATGTCCGGAGTGAATCCGCAGGGATGCGATGTGTATTCCTTTAAAACTCCGAGCGCGGAGGAACTGGATCATGATTATTTGTGGCGGGCGCACAGCCGTGTCCCGGAGCGTGGCAAGATCGGAATATTTAACCGCTCCTACTTTGAAGAAGTATTGGTCGTGCGGGTCCACCCGGAGATGCTGCGCGGGCAGAAGCTGCCGGACAGATCTATTTCGAAACACATCTGGGAAAAGCGCTATGAGGACATCAACGCGTTTGAACACTATTTGGTGCGGAACGGCGTGGTGATCCGGAAATTCTTCTTGCATGTTTCGAAGAAAGAACAGAAGAAGCGGTTTCTGGAGCGGCTGGAGGACTCGAAGAAGAACTGGAAGTTTTCGATGGCGGACGTAAAGGAGCGCGGGTATTGGAAGGATTATCAGGAAGCATACGAAGAGATGATTCAGAACACGGCGACGAAACATGCTCCGTGGTATGTGGTGCCGGCGGACAACAAGTGGTACACGCAACTGATCGTGGCTTCGGCGATTATCAGCGCTCTGGAAGAGCTCGATCTTTCCTTCCCTGATGTGGATGAAAGGAAGAAGAAGGAATTAGCGAAGGTGCGCGAATCGCTGCTGCACGAAAAGGGGTGAGCGCGGCGGCACGCGCCGTGGCAAACGGGAAATGCGCCCGCGAGACCGCGTGGTGGTAAAATGAAGCGGACGGCGACGCGCCTAGGGCGATTTTGCAGGCGAGAGGGGCAATCATGTCGAAGCCGATCGAGCTGGAAATTAATGGCAAGCGTTATCCCGTGCATTCCGATCCGGAAACGCCTCTGCTCAGCGTGCTCCGCGACGAACTCGGACTGACCGGCACCAAATACGGCTGCGGCGAAGGGCAATGCGGCGCGTGCACCGTTCTGCTTGGCGGAGCGCCACGACGGTCGTGCCAGATTCCTTTAAGTGCCGCCGCATCAAGACCCATTACAACCATTGAAGGGCTTGAGAAAGACGGGCGACTGCATCCGGTGCAACAGGCCTTTCTGGATGCGGGCGCGTTTCAGTGCGCGTATTGCACTTCGGGAATGATTTTGAGCAGCGTGGGCTTGCTCTCGACAAATCCTAATCCTTCTTCGGCGGAAATTGTTCAATTCTTACAAGGCAATCTATGCCGATGTGGAACGCATCCGCGAATTCTCGATGCGGTGCATCAAGCGGCCAAGACGATGCAGGAGCATGGGCGATGAGCGGGCCTTCCGTAACATTCGTGCCGGAGCCGGAGCGCTACGAATTTCGAGCGGGGCCGATGCACCATTTCGAATTGGCGCGCCGCGATTTCTTCAAGTTTCTCGGAGCGGGAATCGCTGTTTTCGCGGTGACGAAAAGATCGCCCGCGGCGCAGGAGACGGCTCCGACACGTGGGTTCCACCGCGAAGAATTGCCGGAAGAAATCACCGCGTGGCTGCACATCGGCGAAGACGGGAAAGTGACGGCGTTCACGGGCAAGGTTGAGATTGGGCAGAACATCCGGACATCTCTGGCACAGACAGTTGCGGATGAATTGCACGTGCCATTTGAGAGCGTAACGATGGTGACGGCGGATACGGCGCTGACGCCGTTTGATTTTGGGACGGTGGGCAGCCGGTCGATGCCGACGATGGCGCCGCAGCTTCGGCGAGTGGCTTTCACGGCACGCGATTTGCTTGTCCGCGCGGCTGCCAAGGAATGGAAGGTAGCTCCCGAAGGCCTCATTGCCGCGGACGCCAAAGTGACGAACCCCGCCAGTGGGCTTTCGCTTAATTATGGGGAATTGGCGCAAGGCAAGACGCTCGCAGCAAACCTACCCGCGGAAGATCCCTTGACTCCGCCGGATCGGTGGACGGTTGCGGGGAAATCCATCCCGAAGGTAGACGGACGCAAATTCGTCACGGGCGAACATCAGTATCCTCCGGACATGCGCCGTCCAGGGATGATGTACGGCAAAGTCCTCCGGCCGCCGTCGTTTGGGGCAACGCTGACGTCGTACGATGCGAAAGCGGCGCAAGAGATGAATGGAGTTGTGATCGTGCATGACGGCGACTTCATCGGCGCCGCTGCAAGCAATGAACGAGACGCGCGAAAAGCGCTGGATGCCATTCGGGCGGAGTGGAAAGAAATTCCCCAACCGTCGAGTAAAGAGCTTTTTTCGTATCTGAAAGAAAACGCGAAGCCGGGTGGCGACGAACGCTCGCGGCACACAGAAGGTTCGATGGAGGAAGGCCTGGCTGCGGCGGTTCACCGTTTGGACGCGACGTATACTGTCGAGTTTATTGCGCATGCTCCGCTCGAGCCGCGGGCGGCGGTGGCCGAATGGAACGATGGCAAGCTCACAGTCTGGACGGGCTCGCAGCGCCCGTTTGCCGTTCGCGATGAACTGGCAGACACCTTCCACATCCCGGGAAGCAATGTGCGCGTAATCATCCCGGATATGGGCTCGGGTTACGGCGGGAAACACACCGGAGACGCCGCGCTCGAAGCGGCGCGGCTGGCGCGCGCGGCGGGGCGGCCCGTGAAAGTCGTGTGGACGCGCGAGGAAGAATTCACTTGGGCGTATTTTCGCCCCGCAGGGGTGATGGAGATCAAGAGCGGGATTGCGGCGGATGGCACGCTGACGGCTTGGGAATTTCACAATTACAATTCGGGGATGTCAGCAATCGATACGCCGTATGACGTTCCCAACCAGCACATCGAATTTCATTCGACGAAATGCCCATTGCGCAGCGGTTCTTATCGCGGGCTGGCCGCGACGGCAAACTTTTTTGCGCGCGAAAGCCACATGGATGATCTGGCTGGGGCGGCACAAATGGATTCGCTCGAGTTTCGATTGAAAAATCTTTCCGATCCAAGGCTCAAGGCCGTGCTCGAAGCGGCGGCGAAGTCTTTTGGCTGGCCGTGCAAAAAAACAAAGGACGGCCAGGGATTCGGCATTGCGGGCGGGCATGAAAAGGGCGGATACGTGGCGACATGCGCGGAAGTTGCAGTCGATCGCGGTTCCGGCGCGGTACGCGTGGTGCGACTGCTTACGGCATTCGAATGCGGCGCGATTGTGAATCCCGATGGATTGCGCAATCAGGTGATTGGCGCAAATATTCAGGGACTGGGCGGCGCGCTTTACGAGGCCATTGCCTTCGAGAACGGGCGCATCACAAATCCTCATTTTGCGAGCTATCGCGTGCCGCGGTTCCGGGACGTTCCGGAGGTCGACGCAGTGCTGCTGGATCGCAAAGACATTCCGTCGGCGGGTGCTGGCGAAACGCCGATCATGGGAGTTGCGCCCGCGGTTGGAAATGCCATCTTCGATGCCGCAGGGACACGCCTGCGAGGGCTCCCCATGGTGCCGAATGGCTTGCCGGCCACGAAAGCCTAGAGTCCATTCAATACTCTAGAAGCAAAAGCTGAAGCAAGCGGGCTGTTCCACAGTGAACTGCTTGAATGGCTTTGTCCCGACCTGGGAATTTCTGATTACGCGCCCGCGCCGACTTCGCAAGTAACACACTTATTTTCAATAGATTGAACGACCCTCAGGCAGGCTTATCTGGCCTCACGCTTGCCCCAGAAGCTTGGGAGTCTTTGTGTCTTTCAACCTTGCCCATGGATCCGCCCGGCTGGCTGCGGGGTGGCATGCGCGTTTGCTCGGCAAGGATGAAAGCGATTGCGCGCTTTGCAGACTGCGACTTCGTGACCAACGGACGCCGCTTTTCCTTGTACGCCAGGCCCGGGGTGGGCTGGCGCTGGTGTTGGCAGCCTACACGCTGCTCGCGCCGTCATTAAACCCCCAGGATGTGAAGAAGGATGAATACCATGCAAAAGCCACTTTCCTCGCTGCCTTTCCCAATTTTATCGACTGGCCGCCGGAAGCGTTCTCCTCGGAGCAAACGCCGCTTCTTTTCTGTGTTTTCGGAGACTTTCCGTTTGGGACGACATTGGCGGAGATGACGAGAGGCGTTTCGATCCGCGGGCATCTAATCGAGATTCAATGGGTGCGCAAAAAACAGAACCTGCGCGCCTGCCACGTGCTGTTTATAAGCCGGTCTGAGAGCAAGAACTACAGAATGATTTTCAAGGTCATTCAAGGGGCGAGCGTGCTGACGGTCGGCGAGAGTCCAGATTTCCTGGCAGGCGGCGGCACGATCGATTTCCTCATCATCGAAGACAAGCTGCAGTTTGATGTGAACTTGGGGGCGGCGACGGACGCGCGCATTCGCATCAGCTCGAACATGCTGGTTCTGGCCAGGCACGTGGTCACAAAGGCGGAGGCGGCGAAAAGCTAGCGGTCCTTTTTCGCACTGAAATTGCGGGGATTACCAAGAAAAGGATCGAAAATATGGGCGAAACGATGAAGAAAAATGAGGAGAGTGTTTCGGAACCAGTCTGGAATTTGGCGGAGCTGCTCGAAAGAGTGGACAATGACCAGGAACTGATCAGAGAGCTGCTCACAATTTTCAGAGAGGACTTTCCGCGAACGCTTCAGTCTCTGGAAACAGCCGTGTCTGCCGGGGACTTGAAAAATTCGGCTGTGCTGAGCCATACGCTCAAAGGAATGCTCGCGAGCCTGGGCGTGATACGCGCGGCGGCGGCAGCGGCGAAAATCGAACAGCTGGCCTCCTCATCGGCCGAAAAAGAATCGCTACGAGAAGCGTTCGACGCTTTGCGAAACGAAGCCGCCAGACTCATGCCGGAACTGGAAGCCTATATGACGGAGGTGCCTCGTTGAAGATTCTGATCGCTGACGATGATGCGCTCTCGCGTCGATTGCTGGAAAAGACGCTGGAGCGCTGCGGGTACGAAGTTACTGCGGTGGAAAACGGCAAGCAGGCCCTCGAGCAACTTTGCAAGAAGAATGCCCCACGGCTGGCATTGCTGGATTGGGTGATGCCGGAGTTGGATGGGCCGGGAGTGTGCCGAGCGGTACGCACGCGTTCGGAGCATGCCTACGTCTACATGGTGCTTCTCACGTCGAAGGGATCGAAGGAAGAGACCGTGCTTGGCCTCGAATCAGGAGCGGATGACTACCTGACAAAGCCCTTCAACGCCGAGGAACTGCGCGCACGGCTACGGGTGGGAGAGCGGATTCTGCTGTTGGAAGATCGCCTTGTAGAAGCCCGCGAAAACATGCGTTTCAGGGCGACGCATGACCCGTTAACCTCATTACTGAACCGCGGCGCGGTCATGGATTTGCTCGGCCGGGAACTGCTCCGGTCGCGGCGCGAGAAGAAATCCACAGCTCTCCTTTTGGGCGACATCGATCACTTCAAGCGTGTGAACGACACATACGGGCATATCGTAGGTGACGAAACCCTCACGGAAATAGCCAATCGGCTTCTGGACAGCGTCTGATCCTATGACTTCGTGGGACGTTATGGAGGGGAGGAATTTCTGATCGTGTTGAATAACTGCGACCCGAACTATGCGCCCGGCCGGGCGGTAGAAATTCGAAGAGCCATCTCGAATCGTCCCGTGCAGACTGCCAAGGGGCCGCTCTCTCTCACCATGAGTTTTGGAGTGCTATTGAGCTCGGACTGGGGAGCGATACCGATGGATGAACTACTCCACGAGGTGGATGCATCTCTCTATGAGGCGAAGGCCGCCGGGCGCGATTGCCTGCGCATAGCGAGGCCGCGGCCAAAAAGCGAGATGCTGGCCGAAGCGCTACCGGAAGTGTTGCCGGAATCCGCACGGAAAATGCACTGAGCAAGGGCGGCGTGAGGCTCCCAGAGGGCGTCCGCGAAATTACACACCGCTGGATTTTGGCTTGGCCTGGCTCATCATTTGCCGCATGGCCGCGCTGGAACCCGGAGCCTTCTTTTCCCGCCAGGCTTCCAGGCGTGTGCAAGTGGCCTCTATGTTCATGAACATCTGAGGATTTTTGAATGCGGCTCGCCAAACGGGAACGATGCTATGCATGCGGTCCCACACCACCCAGATCTCCCCGTTACTCTCGAAAAAGAGCTCGTCGTTGATCAATCCGCGGTTGACGATGCTGGCGACCATTTCCCAGTAGCTGATCACCATGCGAATAAAGGTGTCCTGTTCCCCTCCCTGCGGATATTTTTGCACCATATCTTCGGGAGACATGGGATGGAAGTGTTCGAGGAACCAGGCGCGCGCTTCCCGTAGACGCGGCTCGCGCCGCATGTCATATAGCCTGAGCATGAGGTTCACTTCGTCATACGTGATTTGGCTCATTGTGGGTTCTCCTTGCTCTAATTTCCGGGGGCTGGCTTCGCGGCCTCTTGCGGAGAGGGAGGAGCGCCCGCCAGCTCCACACGTTGCACGCTGGAGAGAGGAATGCCTTGTCGCTGGAATTCGATTTGGATGCGGCGGCGAAGTTCGCGGGAGACTTCGTCCTGCCGGGTAGGCGCGGTTCGGACTTGTAACCGGACCGTGGATGCGGATCGGTCAAATCCTTGAACTCCCAGAATTCGCGGACCATCGACGAGGGCCTGGGACCAGGACGGATCGCTGCGCATCTCCGCGGCGGCGGATTCCAGCGCCTGCATGATCTTTTCGAGAGAGATTTCCGGCGCGATGGAGATGTCCACAAAAGCCTGAGACCAATCGCGGCTGAGGTTGCTCACCGTGCGTACTTCGCCGTTGGCTATGGTAACGAGGGCGCCGCGGGCGTCGCGGACCACGGTGCGGCGAAGCGTCAGGTGTTCGACGCGGCCGGTCGTGTCTCCCACCTGAATCGTATCGCCAATCGCATACTGGTCTTCGACAACGATATAGATGCCGCTGATTACGTCGCGAACGAGATTTTGCGCGCCGAAACCGATGGCGACGCTGGCGAGTCCTGCCAGGGTTAGGGCGGGGACTGGATTGATTCCGACTTTGTCCAACGCGGTCAGTAGCGCAACAAACCAGACGACTTTGCTGCCGGTGTTGTAGAGCACGGCAGCGAGGGTGCGGGTCTGCAATTCGCGCGTCTGTGCTGTGCGCCCCTGGGTGGCGGCAGGCTTAACCATCAAATTGGTCATCACGCGGAGAAAGCGGTTGACGAGCAGCGCGATGACAAATATGGCGATGAGGTCGAGCAGGCTGGAAAGCGTAAATTCGGGCCAGTGAATAGGGAGACTGGTCATCGTTTTTTCGGGAAGTTGAGTATAACATTGGACGAGCGAGGATGCCCGTCGGAAGAGGGGTCCATCATCATCAAGCGGAATCTGGGAGAGGTAGCTATGTCAGATACCAGACGCAAGTTCTTGGCACTTCTGGCTGGCGCAGGGACGCTGGCTGTGGCGCGCACGGGCACTCTTGACGCGCAGGCTCGGCCGCAGGGACGTCCCCAGGCGCCCACGGAACCCTCGGAGCAGAACGCGGATGAGGCGACACCTCCTGGGGCCAAATCCCCGACGAAAATCATGCTCGACGCAAATGAGAAAGACATCAAAAAGAACATTGAGAAGTTGTATGAGCTCGTGACCGATTTGAAGGCGCAAGTAGAGAAAACGGACTCTTCAAAAGTCCTGTCGCTCGATCTGGTAAAAAAAGCGGAGGAAGTCGAAAGACTGGCGCACGACATCAAGATGCGCGCAAAGGGCTGAACGCGAGGCCGGCGATCGAGTGAAAGAGACGGCGGAATGCGCTGTGGCGCGGAGAGCGCGCACGCGTTAGAATTACACAATAGCTAGCAGTTCTTGCGTGCAGGCGTTTCTGATCTCTTCTTTTTTGAAACGCGAACAGGGCGCCCGTAGCTCAGATGGATAGAGCGACAGCCTCCGAAGCTGTAGGTCGTGAGTTCGAACCTCACCGGGCGCGCCACTTTACGATTAGCCATTCAAAACATTGGTGAAACACCCGCTAAATCATTTCCCCAAAAACTGTAGCCGGGGCGAGCCCATTTTATCGCTGCCGCTTGAGCTCGCAGTTTCAATCGATGTCATCTCCCGAATCGTCCTGTGCGGCTGATTTGGATATCAGATGAATCTCTGGAAGACTTGCTTCATGAAGCTGTTTGTTCAGCGCCGCGAGATCGGCAGCCTTTAGTTCCTTCCACTGGTTCGAGACGGCCGCGAAAGTTTTCTCGGTTTCTGTCGCTGCACTCATTTGGGCAGCAGTGGGCGTGGCATCGGCTCGTCCGACTTCGCCGTAGAGCGCAGATGCTTCGCCGTTCGCACGGCTGAGCGTCGGTTTCGGCGAAGGAGGCGCGAAGAATCCGCCCCCGCCGCCGAGAAGTGCCGACACCTTTTTATCGAATGCTGAAATTGCCTCGGCCAGTGCGCCACTCGCTTGCGGCGCGAGTTTTTCCAACTGTTCGTGAGCGGACTGAGCCTGCGTAACTTCCTCCGTACTTTCGCTCATCAGCGAGGCCAGCCTGCTTTGCAGCTGAAACATTTCGACCAAGCCCTCGTGAGTCGTTTTCACGCGCGGATCCATTTTTACAGTGAGCGGTTCATTGTAGGTATGCCCATTCACGGTCAGACGAACGGTGTACTGCCCCGGCAGCGGGCTCGGTCCTTGCGGCACTCGCGGCGTGTCCTCGGGCACTGCGGCGATGGGGTACCCAAATCGAGTTGACTCCGGCGTGGTGTAGTGCAGGTCCCACACCCATCGGTGCATTCCCGCGGAAGTCGCAAGAATTTTCGGCATGCGCACCCAATACGGCGGAATTAACTGCGTGGCGAGCTCTTGCTCGGTCAACTCCGGCTTGTCGGTGCTCGCATAGCGACGCACAACTTTGGATTGCGCATCGAGAACCTCGAGCGTAACGGGGACTTCCGCAGGCTGCGCGAGGTAATAATCCACGATCGCGCCATCGGGCGGATTCTTTGCCGTCGGTTCGTCGGGCGGAATGGGCGTATCGGTGTTTGTATCGCGCATGACGCGATAAGCTGGCGCCGGCTTAAAAAGAAATGCGCCAGCCTTTTCCATCGCCGCCGAAATTTGCCGCAGCGGCGTAATATCGTCCAAGACCCAGAACGAACGCCCGTGCGTGGCCACGATCAAGTCGTCATCGTGAATCCAGAGATCGCGCATCGAGGAGTGCGGCAAATTCAGCTCAAGGCTCTGCCAGTGGTCCCCGTCGTCGAACGATACCCACACGCTCGTCTCCGTCCCGGCGAATAACAATCCCTTGCGCACCGGATCTTCGCGCACGGTATCGACCGCCGAATCCTCCGGCAGCCCGCTGATGATGGAAGTCCACGTCTTTCCGCCGTCGTGCGTGCGATAAATGTACGGCCGCTGGTCATTGATGCGCGAGCGGCTCACCGAAGCGTACGCCGTCTCGTCATCAAAATGCGACGCCGCAATCTGCGTCACTTTGCTCCACGACGTCAATTCCGGCGGCGTGATATTTTTCCAATGCGCTCCGCCGTCATGCGTGTTCCAAACCAAACCGTCGTCGGTCCCGGCCCAGATGGTGTTTAGAGATTTGAACGACGGCGCCAGCGAATAAATGACGCCCCGCAATTTTTCCGCGTGCGGATCTTTCGCGGCCGCGCTTCCGACACTCGCGGGCACGTCGTTGTGCTCACGCGCTAGATCCGGACTGATCGTCTGCCAGATGTGTCCGCCGTCCGTCGTCTTGAAAAGAAAATTTAATGTCGCATAGAGAACGTGCGGATCGATCGGCGAGAACATAATCGGCTGCGTGCGGTCCGCACGGTATTTCGGATCGGCCGCTGCGGCCGGCGTCACATCCTGCACCTGCCCCGTCTTAATCCAATATTTCGAAACTTCGCGCCGCCCCGCTCCGTAAACAATGTCCGGATTCAGCGGATCGGGAGCCGCGTAGCCGTATTCAATCACGCCAACGGGGTGCCAGTCGCGAAACGTAATTTCCCCGTCGTTGCCGCGGCTCGAAACGCACACGGAGCCGCTCTCCTGCTGCCCGCCGCAAACGAGATACGGAAACGAATTACTCGTCGCCACGTGATAAAGCTGCGCGTCCGGCTGGTTGTACCACGTGCTCCAAGTTTTTCCGCCGTTGACCGTCACCAGCGCGCCTTGATCGCCCACCAGCAGCATGATGTTGGGATCATTCGGATTGATCCACATATTCTGGTAGTCGTCTCCGCCCGGCGCCCCGCGAAAACTCATCCACGTCTTTCCGCCGTCCGTCGATTTCATCGTCACCGTGCTCGTGCTGTACACGACGGCCGAATTTTTCGGATCGACTTTCGGCATCGGCAAATCGCCGCCGCCGATGCGCCCCGCAGGCCGCGGATCCTTCGTGATCTGCTCCCAATTTTCGCCGCCATCATCGGAGCGATAAATCCCAACGACGGAGCCCGTCCCACTTTCTCCACGCGCGCTCGCTGCGCTTGCAAAGAGCCTGCTGGTCTGGCTCGGCGCGATCGTGAGATTGACTTGAATCACTCCTTTGGGCAATCCGTTCGTCAACTGATTCCAGGTCTTGCCTCCATCAGTCGATTTGAAAAGCCCTCCACCAGTCCCTTGATATTCATTCCCGTCTTCCCACGGGCCAAGCCGCAATTCCCACATCGCTGCGTAAACAATCTGCGGATTCGATGGATCGATCTCCACATCCGAGCCGCCAACATTCTCGCCTTTCGAAAGCACCTTCTCCCAATTTTGTCCGCCATCCGTGGACAAATAAATCCCACGCTCCTCGTTGGGTCCGTACGGATGTCCCAGCACCGCGGCGAAGACGCGGTTCGCATCGTGTGGATCGACCGCGAGCGCAGGAATCCCCTGGCTGTCGCGCAGGGCCGCGAGATGCGTCCACGTTTTTCCCGCATCCGTTGATTTGTAGATGCCGTCGCCAACGGCGAGATCAGGACGCGCCAATCCTTCGCCGCTCGAAACGTAAACGACGTTCGGATCGGAAAGCGCGACCGCGATGGCTCCGGTGGACTGCGTTGGCTCCGCGTCGAAAATCGGCGTCCAGGTCCGCGCATAATCATCTGTCTTCCAAACGCCGCCATTCACCGCGCCCACATAAAAAACATTCGGCTGGCTCGGCACGCCGCACGACGCGCGAGTTCTGCCGCCGCGGGTCGGGCCGATCATCCGCCAGCGCATCTCCTGAAACGTGCTCTCGGGATACTGCTGCGCTTTCAAGACCGTTGCGCACGGCAAAATCGACAATGCAGCAAGCGCAATCATTGCGAGACGATCGATGCGGATCACTAGACACCTCTTTTGCGGATTTTTAACCGGTGCGGCAGAGGAAATACACGTGGAACGAAACCAGTTATCCTCGACCAATTCCCGCGCAGAACTATGAACCGAATCGCGTAAAAACTCAATGCGCCCATCTAAAAAATTCGCATGCAACCAACCGATCCTTGTAATCCTTGTGGGGTTACCGGCCACAAGGTAAACTTTCGCCAGTGTTTTGCGAATAAGTTCGTGGGAGGTACGCCATGCCCCGAGTCGTGCGCTGCGGCCTGATTCAAGCCAGTTGCGAATGGTCGCCGGAGAAATTTTCTCTCGCGCAAATCAAAGAAAAAATGATGGCCAAGCACGAAAAACTGATCGCCGCGGCCGCCAAGAAAAAAGTTCAAATTCTCGGCTTGCAAGAGCTTTTTTACGGCCCCTATTTTTGCGCCGAGCAGCAGACCCGCTGGTACGAACTGACCGAGCGCGTTCCGAATGGCCCCACTGTGGCCCACATGCAAAAACTCGCGAAGAAGCATCAGATGGTGCTGGTCGTACCCATTTACGAAGTCGAGATGACCGGCCTTTACTACAACACCGCCGCCGTGATCGACGCCGACGGCCGCTACCTCGGGAAATACCGCAAGCACCATATCCCGCACTGCCATCCTGGTTTTTGGGAAAAATTTTATTTCACACCCGGCAACGCCGGCTATCCCGTTTTCCAGACGCGCCACGCGCGCATCGGCGTATATATCTGTTACGACCGGCATTTCCCGGAAGGCGCGCGCTGCCTCGGATTGAACGGCGCCGAAATCGTCTACAACCCTTCCGCAACCGTCGCCGGCCTTTCCGAATATCTTTGGGAGCTCGAACAACCCGCCCATGCCGTCGCCAACCAATATTTCGTCGCCGCCATCAATCGCGTCGGCACGGAAGATCCCTGGAAAATCGGCGAATTTTACGGCAAGAGCTATTTCTGCAATCCCCGCGGAAAAATCGTCGCCCAAGCCAGCCGCGACAAGGACGAATTGCTCGTCGCCGAACTGGACCTCGACGAAATTCAAAAAGTGCGCGACACCTGGCAGTTCTATCGCGACCGGCGGCCCGAATCTTACGGTGAAATCACACGCACGCACGCTGTAGAGAGTTCCGAAGCGGCAGATTGAAGACTTTTCGCCCGCGCGAAATCTCGCATGCCCCAATCCTATCTATGCTGATCCGAATGGACACTCCCGATGAGTGACGCGCTAGCCGGCTCCCTCGCCGCCGAAACGATTCGCAGCAGCTCGCTCTATAACAAGGATCTCGCGCCCGTCTCGCCCGAGCGCCGCACCTGGGGCACGTACGCCTACGCCGCTCTCTGGATCTCCATGAGCGTAAACATTCCCACGTATTTGCTCGCCAGCGGAATGATTGCCGGTGGAATGAGCTGGAAGCAAGCTCTCTTCACCGTTTTCCTCGGCAACGTTCTTGTTCTTATTCCGATGCTCCTCAACGCCCACGCAGGCGCGCGTTATGGAATTCCCTTCCCTGTTTTCGCGCGTGCCTCCTTCGGTGTGCTCGGCGCCAATGTTCCCGCTATCTTGCGCGCGCTCGTAGCCTGTGGCTGGTTCGGCATTCAGACCTGGATTGGTGGCGAAGCGATCAACGCTATGCTCATCGCGCTCGCTCCCGCATGGCAGCATTTTCAATACGGTCCGGCGATTTGCTTCGGTTTTTTCTGGCTGCTCAACGTATTGGTGATTCTGCGCGGCATTGAAACCATTCGATTTTTGCAAGGCGTCTCCGCGCCGTTCTTATTGCTCATCGGACTTGCGCTTCTTCTCTGGGCGCGCGGAAAAGCAGGCGGTTTCGGCCCGATGCTCGCTACGCCCTCGAAATTCCATACCTTCCCCGAGTTTTTTCGTTTCTTTATTCCCTCGCTCACCGGTGTCGTAGGCTTCTGGGCCACGGTTTCGCTCAACATCCCCGATTTCACGCGTTACGCGCGCAGCCAAAAGGATCAAATGGTCGGCCAGGCATTGGGCCTTCCCGCGACCATGACGTTTTATTCTTTCATCGGCATCGCGGTAACTTCCGCCACGCTCATTATTTTTGGCGAAGCCTTGTGGGATCCCGTCGCTGTACTTTCCCGCCTCGGCAATCCGGTAGCCATCGTGCTCGCCATGCTCGCCTTGCTCATGGCTACGTTAAATGTCAATGTCGCCGCCAATGTCGTCTCGCCTGCCAACGATTTCTCGAATCTTTCTCCGCGCCGCATCAGCTTCCGCACCGGCGGCTTGATCACCTGCGTGATGGGCATCGTCATGCAACCGTGGAAACTCATGTCGAGTTATGGCAATTACATTTTCGTCTGGCTGGTCGGCTATTCCGGATTTCTTGGCCCCATCGCCGGCGTCCTGATCTGCGACTATTTTGTGATTCGCCATAAAAATCTTTCCGCGCAAGATCTCTATCAGCGCGGCGGGCAATACGAATACTCGCGCGGCATTCATTGGCAAGCCATCGTCTCCCTCGCAGCCGGCGCCGGAGTCGCCTTCATCGGCCTCTTCGTTCCCCCGCTTCGCGTGCTTTACAATTACGCATGGTTTGTAGGCTTCGCCGTAAGCTTCGCCGCCTATTTCGTGCTCAGGCCCAAAGTGGCACAGACTTCAGTCTGTGCTCCGGAGATTTCCCCTGCCCATGCACGCCAGACCTCGAAGTCGGATTGATTTTTCTCAATGAGGAGTCCTCATGCAATTCGGCATCACCATCAAGCCTGACCTCCCGATCGACCGCGTCATCAGCCTAACCCGCCAGGCGGAGGCCGGCGGCTTCTCCAACGGCTGGATTTTCGATTCCCACGTCATCTGGAAAGAGCCTTTCCCACTCCTGACTCTGATGGCCTCCAATACCAAATCCATGCGCCTTGGAACGTGCGTCACGAATCCCGCCGTGCGCGATGTGACCGTTTCGGCCAGCCTCTTCGCCACTCTCAATCTCGCTTCGCACGGACGCATGCAGCTCGGCATCGGCCGCGGCGACAGCTCGCGCCGCGTCCTCGGCAAAAAGCCCACCACGCTCGAGAACCTGGAATCCTTCGTCCGCGTCTTCCGCGACCTGAACGCCGGAAAAACCGTGGACCTCGATGGGGTGGCCACAAGCTTCTCCTGGGCCAGCGGCGAAATGCCGCCTGTCTGGGTTGCGGGTTACGGGCCCAAAGCCTTGCGCACGGCAGGACGCATCGGCGACGGCGTGATCCTTCAGTTCGCCGATCCCGATCTGATTGATTGGTGCCTCGGCTTTGTGCGCGAGGGCGCGAAAGAAGCCGGTCGAGACCTCAGCAAGTTCCAGGTCATGTCCGCCGCGCCGGTCTGGCCGTCGGAAGATTTGGAGGCCGCGCGCAACCATGTCCGTTGGTTTCCCGCGCTCGTCTCCAATCACGTCGTGGACCTGATCTCGAAATACAAGCCCGAAGAACTGCCTCCTGCCCTGACGTCATTTGTCAAAAATCGCGGTGGCTACGACTATCACCACCACTGCGAGGTCGGCAGCGACAACGCTGACTTTGTCTCGAACGAGGTGATCGACCGCTTCTGCATCATCGGCCCAGTCGAGGCCCATCGCAAGAAGCTCGACGCCCTTCGCGCCGTCGGGGTCACCCAATTCAACATTTATCTGATGTGCGGCGAGGAAGAAAATACCCTGGACGTTTATTCCCGCGACGTTTTGCCCCACTTTGCGGCGGCGGCGTCCCGATGAGCGCTGTGCGAGAACTCCATCTCTCAGAAAACAAACGGCTTACTATTTATTACTTGAGAAATTATACCAATAGCTTATGATGTTTTTTGATTCGCTGGGCGCCGCTCTCTAGCGCCTTGATGCCATGACCGCTCGCCGACCGCGCCCTATCGATCGCTCGGCGCTTCTCTGGTCCCCCCAGTCACTACTTTGTAATTCTAGCCATTTTCTAAGTCCTCTAGGATCCGCACATCCAAAAGTGTTCATTCCACTCAACTTAAAATCCTTTAGAATGAACGTTTACAAAAAAACCCAGGGGGGAGGGGCGATTATTGTTAACCAATTTCCAGCCTAATGTTATTCGGTCGTTAATAGAGGCCGCCCTGCGCAGGATGAGGTCCGCCCGTGCGCTTTGATACCGTCATCCGCGACGGCACAGTCGTCACCGCCGCGGACACCTTCGTCGCCGACATCGGCATTGTTGGCGACAAGATTTCGGCCATCGCTGCCGCTCTTCCCATCGAGAATGCCGGACGCGTCATCGAAGCCGCCGGCCTGCTTGTCATTCCCGGCGGTATCGACGTTCACACCCATCTCGACATGCCCTTCGGCGGCACGACCAGCGCCGACGATTTCCTCACCGGGACAACGGCCGCGGCGTTCGGCGGGACGACCACGCTGATCGATTTCGCCATCCAGTACAAAGGCCAAACGCTGCGCCAGGCGTTCGATACCTGGATGAAAAAGGCGCACGACAAAGCGGTCACGGATTATGCTTTCCACTGCATCATCACTGACCTCGGCGCCGCGCAGCTCGAGGAAATGGGCGAGTTGGTTCGCGAAGGCGTCACCAGCTTCAAGCTGTTCATGGCCTATCCCGGCGTTTTCATGCTGGATGACGCCACGATCTTCAAAGCCATGCGCCAGGCCGCCAAGCACAACGGATTGATCTGCATGCATGCGGAAAATGGCGGCGCGATCGACGTCATCGTTCAGCAAGCGCTGGCGGAAGGCAAGCGCGCCCCCAAATATCATGCGCTAACGCGGCCGACCACTGCCGAAGCGGAGGCCACTTCGCGGGCAATTGCTCTTGCCGAAATGGCCGGAGCGCCAGTCTACATCGTCCATCTTTCTTGCAACGAGGCCCTCGAAAAAGTCCGCGAAGCGCGAGACCGCGGCTTGCCCGCTTATGCCGAGACTTGCCCGCAATATCTCTATCTTTCGCTGGAAAACATGGACGCTCCCGGCTTCGAGGGCGCCAAATATGTCTTCACGCCGCCGCTGCGCGAAAAATGGCATCAGGAAAAACTCTGGCAAGGCCTCGCGAAGGATACTCTGCAAGTGGTCTCGACGGACCACTGCCCGTTTTGTTTCAAGGAACAAAAGGAATTAGGCAAGGACGACTTCACGAAAATTCCGAACGGAGGCCCGGGCATCGAGCACCGCCTCAGCCTAATTTATACGGGCGGCGTCCACGGAAAACGTTTCTCCGCAAACCGCTTTGTCGAACTTGTCTCGACGGCACCCGCAAAACTCTTTGGTCTCTATCCTCGCAAAGGAACCATCGCCGTCGGCTCAGACGCCGACCTGGTTCTTTTCGATCCCAACGAAGAACAGGTGATCAGCGCCAAAACCCACCACATGCGAGTGGATTATTCGATGTTCGAGGGCATTCAAATCAAAGGCGCTCCGAAGACGGTCTTCTCCCGCGGCCGCGCCGTGATCGAAGGAGGCAAATTCGTAGGCCGCCCCGGTGCCGGCCAATTCCTCCGCCGCCAGACGCATTCAGCACTGAAATGATCTGCTTCGCATGAATTGGCGGCGAACTGGTCTTGCCAAAGTGCAACATGGAAATGCAAGTCGGAAATACTAATCGGAAATATCCGCGCTGTTGTTACCGGATATTTTTAGGTTCGCTGCTGGGTCCGCCGTCGGATGGCGCCGTATTCACTTTAGGCGCCGCGATCTTCTGCTGATCGTCCACGGCGAAAAGCATGTAGTTGCTGAAGCTGTGGCGCCGATGAATGCGCCGTCCCTTCCAGTCGTAATAGACATCCGCGCTCTTCGGCAGCCACATGCTCACATTGCCCTTGGCGAATTTCACGGGACCATATTCGACGTCCGCGCGATCCGCGGCCAATCGAATCTCCTTTACCGGCGCGACCAGGTCGGTTTCCAGTCTCACGATCTGGTAAGTGTCCGCGGAAATCCACGCGCGGCCCTTAAGCGCCACCGGATACGACGGCCCGTCCACGCCAATCCTGTACCTCTTGATGACGTTCGGCCTGTCCGGGCGCTGCTTGAAATGGACCTGCCAGGCAAGGCCACCACTCCAGCGTGCCAGGCCTTCGCAGCTCATCGTGAAATCCGGCGCATTAAACGGATGGAAGATCAGCACGAGAGCGGGCAAACCGTTCGTGGCCACACCACCGGGAAATTCCGCCTGACCGCCATCTTTACCGAGCCGATATTCTTCG
Organism: uncultured Acidobacteriota bacterium; assembly: GCA_963767755.1. Classification (GTDB taxonomy): domain Bacteria; phylum Acidobacteriota; class Terriglobia; order Acidiferrales; family UBA7541; genus Acidiferrum. Next base: position 53,855 of record CAVYFO010000043.1, read on the forward strand.
ACGTTCAGAAAATGGTGGTTCACTTCTTGGATTGAGGCCACGTAACTGAAGATGCGCTTTTCGGGAGACGACGCCATGCCATATTTGTCGATAGACTCGTGCACTAACGTCTCCGTGGCCGTGAACCTGTCCACATCTTTGGCGAGCTCCATGAGCTGTTGTCCCGCTTTGCGCACGACATCATCAGCGTTGCAAGCCACTCCGGGTTCGACCGCCGGCACCGAAGAATCCACATCGGGGGGCAGCCAATTCGAAGCCAGCGGAAGAGCAGCGGCGTCCTCGGCGGTCGCGATGACGGCCATCGCTCGGAGTCCAAGGCACCAGGTGACCGCTGCTGCTGGGTTCTTCAATTTTTCAAGGTCATTTGCGGCGCTGTGTCCGTAGGATGCGTCTTTACGTATACCTCGAGAGCTTGGAAATGGCTCGTGGCACTTCGCCTTTTTGCGCGAGCGCGTGGCCAGAACCAGCTGCGCGGCGCGAGCGCGTATCATGGCCCAAATCAGCGCGCGACGCGGGCATCTGTCACGGCGTCATCGTTGCAGCTTCTCCATCACCAAGCGCTTCGGCGAGCAACAAGTGCGCCCGCCAGGAAGCTGGTTCGGTCTGGACGGCGCGCGTAGCATAGGGAATGGCCTCGGCAGATTTGTTCGACTGCACCAGATCTCTGCCCGGACCGCCAGGAGAGTGCTCAAGATGCCGGGGATTCAATTCCAGCGTTTTCATCCAGTGGGAACGGGCTTTCGCGTCGTCTTTCATTTCTGAGGAGTAGAGACCGAAGAGATATTCGATTTCGGCATTGTTGGAGCACGCTTCGCTGAGCTGATTGAGAGGATTTAAAGCATTATTGGGTTTGTTTGCGCGCAACGCATGCGAGGGCTTTGCCGACATCCTTTTGCACCCTGCGCGGGAACGCGTAAAATCCGCGAGAATCAGCGGCATCCTCTGCCTCGAGGGGTTGTAGATTCGACGCGTGACCGAAACGGCACCCGGTTGCCTTGACCTCGACCGTTTTCGATGCCGCTCTCATAACCTGGGGCGCGATAATGGAACCGTGAACTGACTTCCAGGTACACGGTCAAACTTTGCGAAGCCGGCATTGGCTGTGCTTTGCGTGAGCATCTGTCCGCCGAGCTCGCTCAGATAGTGACAATGACGGGCTCTTTTATGGGCGCGCCGTCAGGGCCGTTTATATTGAATCTCAGCGTTGCAGACCATCCCCATCCAGCATGGTTCCGGCTGCGTCAAATGCCAGTTCGGGATCGGGAGAGCCTGGCGCCGGAGAGGACGCGACCGAACCTTGAGGGAGCTTACCCGCGCGTGCGGCGGTTGACAGCAGCAAGGCAGTACCGACAATAAGAATCCATGAGTACTTCAGAACACGTTTGTGCATGGCCCACTCCGACATTGCTCGGTGAGATAAAGCTCCACGTATCATACCACTGACAAGCGTGGAACGAGGACCGAAGGAGGGGGCAAAAGCGGGCGTACCCAGCGAGTTTGGCGACCGAAGATGGTGATGATAGAGTACGCGCTCCGCAACGCGCCGGGGAGCATTCCGCAGAGCGCGCGCAACTGTCCAAATGACGAATACCGACACTCGGGAAAGTTGGACAAGCCAGCCGGGCTAGCGCGGCGGCTGGGGTTGTTTGGGACGACGATGGCCGTGATGGGCGGGATCATCGGCGCGGGGATTTTCATTAATCCTTACCTCGTGGCCGATCGCGTGCACACTTCGGTGCTGATCCTGAGCGCGTGGATCGTGGGCGGGGTGATCGCGCTGCTGGGCGGATTCATTTATGCGGAGCTGGCCACCCGATTACCTGTTGTCGGCGGTCAGTACGCTTATTTGCGCGAGGCGCTAAGTCCGGCGGTGGCGTTCCTTTACGGGTGGGTGCTGCTTCTGGTAATCCAAACGGGCGGGATGGCTGCCGTTGCAGTGACGTTTGCGAAATATTTTCTCGAACTGACCGGGTGGCAGTTTCATGCGCCGCTTGTTGCGGCGTGCGCGCTCGGTTTGCTGACGATTATCAATTGCCTGGGGGTTCGCGCGGGGAGCCGGGTGCAATCGGCGATGACTCTGGCGGCGATTGCCGCCATCGGGATGCTCGAAGTCTTCAGCTTTCTGCGCGGCGGGCCTTCGCTGATTTCCTGGCATCCGGTGCTGGACCAGCCGATGTCTGCAAGCCTCATCTTCACTTTTGGAGCGGCTATGACGCCGGTGCTTTTCGCTTACGGAGGCTGGCAGACTTCCAGTTTTTTGGCGGGCGAAGTGCGCGATCCGAGTAAGACGCTTCCGCGCGGGTTGGTTCTGGGCGTGCTTGGCGTGATCGTGGTCTACACTTCGGTGAATTTTGTCTACGTGCGTGCGCTCGGACCTGCTGGGTTGGCCGCTACGATGACGCCTGCGTCTTCGGTGATGCGCATGCTTCTGGGGCCGCGTGGCGGGTCGTTGATCGCGGCGGGAATTGCATTTTCAGCGTTTGGATACCTGGGACAATCGATGTTGACGGCACCGCGCGTTTACTTCGCAATGGCGGAGGACCGCGTTTTCTTTCGCAGTGTGGCCTGGATCGATCCGCGGACTCATGTGCCGGTGATTGCGATTCTGTTGCAAGGCATCTGGGCCATTGCCATTGCGCTGACCGGGACGTACGCGCAAGTTGTTAATTATGTTGTAGCGATGGACTCGATATTTTTTGGGCTAACCGCCGCCTGTTTGTTTGTCCTGCGGCGCCGCGCGGCGGATCAAGGCTTGGCGGCGATTGCGTATCGCGTGCCGGGGCACCCGTGGACGACATTGCTGTTCATCGCGGCGGAGTGGATCGTGGTCGCTAGCACATTCGCGCACGATCCCAAACGGGCGTTCATCGGACTGGCCATCGCCATCGCAGGTTTGCCTGCATACTATGTATGGCGCGCGAAGAACAGGGGAGAAGCGAAAACATGACGGCTGCGGCACGAACAAAGCGTTCGGTGTACATGGAATGGGCGAAAAAGCGTTCGCATGCGAGGTTTAATTTGGCGACCAGCGGGGTGACGGGAGTTCCTTTGGCGGAATTTCCGTTTGATTTGGGGCAGTTCGAGGTCACGGCGCCCGGCGGATACGGCTATGCACCGTTGCAACAGCGGCTGGCGCAGCATAGCGGCGTGCCGGAAGAATGCGTCGTCGCGGCCACGGGCACGTCAATGGCGAACCATTTGGCCATGGCTACAGCTGCTCGAGCCTGGCGACGAAGTGCTGATCGAGGAACCCGTTTATGGGCCGCTGCTCGATGTTGCGGAATATCTGGGAACGCGCATCAAGCGCGTGCCGCGGCGCTTTGAAACGGGATTCGCATTGGAACCGCAGGAGTTCGAAAGGGCAATCACCCGGGAAACGCGGCTGATTGTATTGAGCAATCTGCACAATCCAAGCGGTGCTCTCGCCCCGGCGGCGACGCTCCGCGCGATTGGGGAGATGGCGCGGCCCGTTGGCGCTCGCGTGCTGGTGGATGAGGTCTATCTTGAAATGCTCTTCGACAAGAGCGTGCCATTTTGTTTTGCGATCGGGCAATCTATCGCGGCTGACGACAATCCTTTTATCGTGACGAGCAGCCTGACGAAAGTTTACGGGTTGAGCGGGCTGCGGTGCGGCTGGGTGCTGGCGTCGCCCGCGCTGGCCAAGCGCATGTGGCTGCTAAATGATTTGTATGGAGCTGTGGCGGCCCATCCTGCCGAACGGATGTCGGTGATGGCGTTCGACCATCTTGACCAATTTCGCGACCGCGCCCGCACTTTACTCGCCACCAACCGCGCGCTCATCGATTCCTTTCTCAATTCGCAAAATGATCTCGAATGTTTCCGGCCGGTCGCCGGGACGGTTGTCTTTCCGCGACTCAGCCACGGCGATCCGGAAATATTCTTCGGACTCTTGCGAGAAAAATATGAAACGACCGTCGTGCCGGGAAGTTTTTTTGAAATGCCGCGAAATTTCCGAATCGGGATAGGCGGCGATACGGCCGGCCTACGCGCCGGACTCGAACGGCTGAGCGGCGCGCTCGATGAATTTGCCAAGCATTAAAGCCTGGGGTATCGCATTTGAGAAAGTTACCAACTTCCGTCTGATGACAGCATGAGCACCAATCCGATAGGCTCTGAACTGCAGTGGCGCGGTCTGTGTTGGAATAGAAACATAGACATCGAGAGAAAATGGCAAAACTTAGATTTCTAGTTTCCCTGACAAACAACGATAACGATTATCAGATTGAGCAGAGAGAATCTGCCGAGCAGGCGATGCGCAAAACCGGCGTGGATGTACAGATCATTCACGCCCAGAACGACGCCATCAGCCAGAGTACGCAGATCCTGAAGGCCGTTCAATCGCCGAAGGAATTGCGGCCGGACGCTATCATCTTTGAACCCGTAGGCGGCACGGCATTGCCTCAAGTGGCGCGGGCGGCGGTCAGCGCAGGCATCGGATGGGTGGTCCTGAACCGCGATGCGGCCTATATTGAGGAGCTGCGCAAGACTACCACCACGCCCCTCTTCGCAATCAGTTCCGATCACATGGAAATCGGCCGCATCCAGGGACGGCAGATGGCGGCATTGCTGCGCGGCGGAGGCGCCGTACTATACATTCAGGGGCCTTCGGAAAATTCCGCAGCCAAGGAACGGACCGCAGGGATGCAGGAAACTAAACCCGCGAGCGTGCAAGTTACGCTGCTGAAGGCGCAGTGGACCCAGGAGAGCGCACAACGCGCGGTGCGTTCCTGGCTCAAGCTGACGACTTCTCAACGCGCGACAGTGGACCTGGTTGCTGCGCAGGATGACTCGATGGCCATGGGCGCCCGGGATGCGTTTAAGGAATTGACGAACGAGGACGAACGCGAGAGGTGGCTCAAGCTGCCGTTCACCGGTTGCGACGGCCTGCCCAAAACGGGGCAAGCGTGGGTGCGCAGCGGACTATTGGCGGCTACCGTATTTGTTCCGCCGAACGCAGGGCAAGCCGTTGAAATGCTTGTGGACGCGATTCAAAATAAGAAAAAACCGCCCGAGCGCGTCATGACCGCACCCGTTTCTATTCCGGCTCTGGACGCGCTGACGCGCAAGAAACCTTAAACCCTGAGGCTGTGTCCGAACGACAATATCCTGCCCGGCAAGGCAATTTCCAGCCATTTAATTCCGAGGCAGCCTTCCGCATTTCGACCCTGCTAAAACGATTTTGTGGGTTCCGCTGCCGCTCAGGAGGCGTATAATGCCGCGGGTCGTAATTGGGCGGCGTGAAAAGGCGCTTCGGGAGGAATCGGGCATGGAGAGCTCGCAGCGTAGTAAATCGGTTGACCGCAGGCAATTTCTCGCGGCGACTGGTGGAGGACTGTTAGCGGCGGCCGTTCCGGGAGGCGCCGACCCGAGGGAATCCATTCTGGGCTCGGAGGCCGCGCCCAGAAAACGATCGGCGAGTTCGCCAGCGACGCAGCGCAAAATTCCCATCGGCGTTTTCGATCCGGTGTACGAGAAACTTTCCCTTGATGAGATGCTGGACAAGGTAAGCGCGCTGGGGCTTGAAGCGATGGAGATCGGAACCGGCGGTTATCCGGGTTCACACCATTGCCCGGTCGACGAACTTCTGGCTGACCCCGCCAAGGCCAAGGCGTGGCAGAAAAAATTTGAGGATCGCGGCATTCAGGTGGCCACGCTCAGTTGCCATGGCAATCCGATTCATCCAGACGCGGCACATGCGGCGCGGGATGCGGAGAGCTTTCGCAAAACTGTTCTGCTCGCCGAACGGCTGGGCGTGAAAGTCATTGTCGGATTTTCTGGCTGCCCCGGCGGCACGGCGACGGATGCGCAGCCGAACTGGATTACTTACCGATGGCCGCCTGAGTACGCGGAAATGCAGGATTGGCAGTGGAAAGAAAAGATTATTCCGTACTGGAAGGATGCGGCAAAATTCGCGAGGGAGCACGGCATTCACCGGCTGGCGTTCGAGATGCACCCCAACTTCGCGGTTTACAATCCGCGGACGCTGCTGAAGCTTCGCGAAGCCGTCGGAGAAGAGATTGGCGCGAATTGCGATTTGAGCCATTTGTTCTGGCAGGGTTGCGATCCCGTCGAAGTGATTCATTTTCTGGGAAAGCAGGGCGCGATCTATCACGCGCATATGAAGGACACCGTATTTTTTCCCGACAATTTGGCGAAATATGGAGTGTTGAATTTTGCTTTTGCGACGAGCGACCTGGGGAATGCATCGGAAACATTCCGCGCCGTGGGTTATGGGCACAGCGCGAGTTTGTGGAAGGCGATCATCCAGGCATATATGGACACGGGTTACGAAGGAATTTTGAGTATTGAGAATGAGGATCCCATTCTTTCCGGCGAGGTTGGAGTGGAGCGCGCGGCGTATGTTCTGAAAAACGTGCGGAAAGAAATTCTGGAGGGATGATGAATCGACGCGAATTCGGGCGGAGCATTGCCGGTATCGCTGCGGCGACCGCTGCCGGGAGCGTGGCGTCGGCGATGCCGAATGCGGAGGCACCGCAGAGCAAAGATGCGGCGATCGCCGGCGTGCCATTCAAGCTTACAGTGATGCTCTGGACGGTTTTTCGTGGTGAACCTTTTGCGCAACGGTTGGATAAAGTGGCCGAGGCCGGCTATCGCGCGGTGGAGCTCGTCGACGAATTTAAGGGCTGGACGAAAGAGGATTTTGGCGCGGCCCGAAAGAAGAAACAGGAACTGGGCTTCGACTTCGACGCAACGGCAGGGGTTTGGCACACGCTGGCCGATGCGAATGACCGCGACGCGTTTTTGCAGGCGGTTCGCGATTTCATTCCGACGATGCGCGAGCTGGAATGCACGAAGCTGATTCTTCAGAGCGGCAACAAAGTTCCAGGGCTGTCGTCGGATGCGATGCGGACGAATTGCATTGAAACGCTGAAGCGCGGCGGCGACATCGCGGCGCAAAACGGCATCGAACTTCTTGTGGAGAATATTGACCCGGAAGAGAATCCGAAATATTTTCTGACTTCTTCGGCGGAAGGATTTGAGATTGTGCGCGCCGTGGGCAACCCGCACGTCAAATTTCTCTACGATTTCTTCCACGAACAGATTGCCGAGGGCAACCTGATCGAAAAGCTGGAGAAGAACATCGAGTTTACCGGGCTGGTGCACGTCGCGGACGTGCCGGGGCGGCATGAACCAGGGACCGGAGAAATCTACTATCCCAACATTTATCGCAAGCTCACCGAACTTGGTTACGACCGGCATGTAGCCATGGAGTTTCTGCCAAAAGGCGATGCGGTCGCGGAGCTGCGCTCCGCTCGCGAGATGGCGCTGAAATTCGGGGCGGCACAGAGCAAGAGTTCGTAGAAAGAATCTGTACGATGGAGGTCCTATGCAACGGCGCGACGCATTGCGGCTCTTGATGACGGGAGCGGTCTTGCCAGCTTTCACTCCGGAAGTTTTCGCGTTCTTTCGCGAGGCGCATCCCGCGGCTGGATATGCACCGCGCACGCTCAGTCCGCATCAGAACGACACAGTGATTGCCATGACGGACCTGATCGTGCCGACGACGGAAACTCCGGGCGCGAAGGGCGCGCTGGTGAATGAGTTTATCGATCTGATTCTCACCGACTGGGCGACAGAAGACGAGCGCTCGAATTTCCTCACTGGCCTGGCGGGCGTGGACAGGCAGAGCACCGAGTTATTTCGAAAAGATTTCGTTGATGCCTCGCCTGCGCAGCAAACGGCGCTTTTGCGATCGATGGATGATGCGGCGATGTCCGAAGTTGGGCGCGCTGTTCGCGGCATGGATCCGGTGCGCAAACCATACACCCAGATGGACGGAAATTTCTGGGCGGTTTTCAAGGGAATTACACTGCACGGGTACTACACTTCTGAAATTGGATTTTCTCAGGAATTGAAACTCCAGATCATTCCCGGCGCGCAGCATGGCTGCATGCCGATTGGTTCGGGAGTTGGGGAAGCTTAAAAACGGGAGCCATCATGGCGACACCAGTCTACGATGCGATTGTTATTGGTTCGGGAATCACCGGCGGATGGGCGGCGAAAGAACTTACGGAAAAGGGGCTGAACGTACTTGTGCTCGAAGCCGGGCGCACGATCGTCCCGGAAAAGGATTACGTCGAGCACGTGCCGGTGTGGGAGCTGAAGTATCGCGACTGGGACAACCGCGGTGAACGGCTGAAGACGCAGCCGATCCAGCGCGAGGTCTATTATGCTTGCGACGAATACTCGCACAAATTTTTTGTGAACGACGCCGAGAATCCTTATACCTGCGAGGAAGGAAAACATTTTTCGTGGATTCGCGGGCGGCAAGTTGGAGGAAAGTCGATTACTTGGGGGCGACAGAGCTATCGCTGGAGCGATTTGGATTTTGAAGCGAACTTGAAGGATGGAATCGCGGTGGACTGGCCGATCCGTTATGCGGATATCGCGCCCTGGTACGATTACGTGGAAGAGTTCGCCGGCATCAGCGGACAAGCCGAGGGATTGCCGCAACTGCCTGACGGGAAATTTTTGCCGCCGATGGAGATGACGTGCGTCGAGCAGGATTTCCGCGATGCGCTGGCCAAACATTTTGACGATCGGATGATGACGATTGGTCGTTCAGCGGTGCTCACACGCGTTCATAAAGGGCGCGCGGCTTGCCACTACTGCGGGTTTTGCCATCGCGGGTGTATCACACAGTCCTATTTCAGCAGCTTGAATTCGACGCTGCCGGCGGCGGAGAAGACGGGGCGGATGACGTTGCGGCCTTACAGCGTGGTGCGCAACTTAAGCTTCGATTCCAAGACGGGACGCGTTACTACCGCGAATGTGGTGGATTCTCAGACGAAAAACGAGTTGGAGTTCAAGGCGCGGATATTTTTCATTTGTTGTTCGACGCTTGAATCCACGCGGCTGCTGCTGAATTCCGCCACTCCGGATATGCCTAATGGCCTTGCCAACAGCAGCGGCGAGCTTGGGCACAACCTGATGGACCACCACATGGGCGGGGGCGCCAGTGGGGTCATTGCGGGCCACGAAGACAAGATGCCGTTCGGCAATCGGCCGAACGGGATTTATATTCCGCGATTCCGGAATGTGAAGACAAAACAGAGAAATTTTATCCGCGGGTACGGCTATCAAGGCAGCGGAAGCCGCGAAGGCTGGACGCGCGGCACGTCCATGCCCGGGTTCGGCGTTGATTTTAAGAATTCGCTGAAGAAGCCCGGACCGTGGCGGATGGGGATGGGCGGGTTCGGCGAGTGCCTGCCGAATCACAACAACTACGTCGAAATAAATAAAGAGAAGCTGGATGCCTGGGGCATTCCCACGCTGACGATCCATTGCGCTTGGGGCGAAAACGAACTGGCGATGCATAAGGATATCGCCGCGCAGGCCGCTGAGATGCTTGCGGCCGCAGGGCGCGAAGAACATTTCCGTAACGGATCAGATTTCGTCGCCGGGGCTCGGGATTCACGAGATGGGCACGGCGCGGATGGGGCGCGATCCCAAGACCTCCGTTTTGAACGAACATAATCAGGCGCACGAGGCGAAAAACCTTTTTATGACCGACGGGGCGTGCATGGTGTCCAGCTCTTGCGTCAATCCTTCGCTCACCTACATGGCCTTGACGGCGCGCGCTTGCGATTTCGCCGTTTCGCAAATGAAAAAGAACGAGCTCTAATCAGAGGCCTACGATCTAGTCAGAGGTCAACGAAATGTCTCAAGTGATTCGCTCGCCGAAAATGTATGACGTGTGCGTCATCGGGTCCGGCGCGGGAGGCGGCACGGCCGCAAAAATTCTGACCGAGGGTGGCTTGAGCGTCGCGCTGCTCGAAGCGGGCCCGCAGGTGTATCCCGAAAAAGATTTCAAGATGCTCATGTGGCCTTATGAATTGCCACATCGCGGGGCCGGCGTCGGCGGGCACGCGCGAAGAAAATTTCGGCGAATTCCTGGCTCCCAATGGGGCGTGGGAGATCGAAGGCGAACCGTACACTTCCGCGCCTGGCGCAAATTTCCAATGGTTCCGTTCGCGAATCGTCGGCGGGCGCACGAATCACTGGGGCCGCATCGCGCTGCGCTTTGCGCCCATCGATTTTAGATCGGGGACGCGCGACGGCCTCGGCGACGATTGGCCGATTTCCTACGACGACCTCGCGCCTTATTACGACAAAGTGGAGTCCTACATCGGCGTCTTTGGCACGCGCGAAAATGTTTCGAGCGCTCCTGATGGAGTGTTTCTGCCTCCCCCGATACCGCGGTGCACCGATCTCATCGTCAAGAAAGCTTGCGACAAAATCGGCATTATTTGTATCCCCTCGCGGCTGGCGATCCTTACACGCTCGGTGAACGGCCGCCTGCCCTGCCACTACTGCGGCCAGTGCGGCCGCGGCTGCACTACGGCGTCGAACTTCAGCTCGAGCCAAGTGATGATTCCGCCCGCGATGAAGACAGGCAAGCTCACGATGATCACCGGTGCGATGGCGAGGGAAATCCTGCTCGGCAAAGACGGTAAAGCGGAAGGCGTCTCATACATCGACAAGGCCACGCGCGCCGAGAAACGCGTCAACGCGCGCGCTGTGGTTGTCGCTGCGAGCGCGTGCGAATCCGCGCGTTTGCTGCTGAACTCCAAATCCGCGCAATTCCCCGACGGACTTGCCAATTCTTCCGGCGCGGTCGGCAGATATTTGACCGATTCCGTCGGCAGCGACGGCTGGGGAATCATCCCGCGGCTCGAAAAAATGCCGCCGCACAATCATGACGGCGTCGGCGGGATGCATATGTACATTCCCTGGTGGAAATTCGACCGCAAGAATGCTTTTCCGCGCGGCTATCACATCGAATTTGGCGGCGGCCGCAACATGCCCGGCATCGGCGAATTCGACGATCTCTTGCATGAAGAAGAGGGTTACGGCGCCACGCTGAAAAAGCGCGCTCGCCAAATGTATGGCACAGGCATTGGTCTTTCCGGCCGGGGCGAAATGATTCCCAACCCAGACACCTATTGCGAGATTGACCCTGACGTTGTCGATAAATGGGGCATTCCGGTTCTGCGTTTCCATTTCAAATGGAGCGATTACGAACTCCGCCAGGCTCAGGACATGCAGGAAACATTTCGCGCCATCATCGAAGCGGCGGGCGGCGAATACAAAACCAAGACCTCGATCCATGGCCAATATCCCTTTGGAATCCAGGAAGGCGGGAAAATCATTCACGAAGTCGGCACGGTGCGCATGGGCGCGGACCCAAAGACTTCCGTGCTGAACGGTTTCTGCCAGGCGCACGACGTGAAAAATCTATTCGTCACGGATGGTGCGCCGCTGGTCACCAATCCCGACAAAAATCCAACTCTTACCATCATGGCCTTGTCCTGGCGCGCGTCGGAATATTTGCTCGACGAAGCCAAGAAAGGCAATTTGTAGCCATGGACAATGGAATGGGGGACCGGCTATGAACGAAAACTCCATAACGCGCCGCGACATTTTGAAAACGCTGACTCTCAGCGCGGTCGGCGGCTCGGTGCTGCAGGTCATTCCTGCAAAAGCAGCGGAATACGCCCACCAACTGATTCACAACGAAAAGTCCGCGTCACCCGGGGGGAAATACGCTCCGAAATACTTTTCGCCTCACCAGTACGAAATGCTTACCGCTCTTTGCGACACGATCATCCCCAAAGACGAAAAATCCGGCGGAGCCGTGGAAGCCGGCGCACCGGAATTCATCGACCTGCTCACCAGCGAGAATGAAAAATATCAGCTCACGCTCGGCGGCGGGCTGATGTGGCTGGACGGTTTCTGCACCGACCGCTTCGCGAATCTCTATCTGAATTGCACTCCAGAGCAGCAGAAGCAGGCGCTGGACCTTATCGCTTTCCGAAAAAATGCAAAGCAAGATCCAACTCTGAGCCAGGGCGTAGCCTTTTTCGCTTTCTTGCGCGAAATGACTTGCGACGGCTTCTACACCAGCAAAATCGGCATCGAGGATTTGCAATACATCGGGAACACCGCGCTAAGGGAATTCCCTGGTTGCCCGCCCGTACCGGAGGCGTAGTTTCTACGTCCCCAGTGCGGAGCAGCATTCTACAAATACTTCTTATTCTTGCTATCAGCTAACCCTTGTGTGGTTTGTCTTCTGAATGCGGTTTGCTCTCCGCTTTCGATTTGTTTTGTTTCGGAGGCTTGTTCTCCGCATGCGACTGGCTCTTCGGCGCGTTGCGGGCCGTTTCATTTTCATGAGGCGCCTTGTATGCGCTGTTTGCGGTGTGAGCCGGTGGGCGTTCGCCGCGGCTTGACTCTGCCGCGCTGTTCCTATGTTCGTTCACGGCGCTTGGCGGACGATTGCCCGATGTTCTCGACGCAGCAACTCCGTGTCCAGAAAATTCGCCTGCGCGCGCAGTAGCGGCGACGGCAGGCCGGCCATGATTTTCTGAAGCGAGCATCGCGCGATTCGTGCTGGCGGAATGCTGGTGCTGCGTTTGCATTTCCGTCCGCGCGAAATGATGCTCGTGCTCTGCCTCCATCTCTCGCGCTGTTGGCCCGGCGCTGATTCCGCCTCGCCCGCCGTTGAAGCTCACGCGATTCACGCTGACGTTGCGGACGACTGTCCGATCGACATAGGTCGTGTGAATCACGTGCGTGTCGACGTGCATCACCGCGGTGTTGTACGCGAACACACCGTGATCCCAGCGGCCACCGACGAAGCCGACGCCGCCATAGCCGAATCCATAATTAATTCCGCCGTAGAATCCGACGTGCGGTCCCCAATATCCCGCATGCCAGAAATAGCCGCCGGAGCCCCAGCCCCAATAACCCGGCGTCCACAGCAATCCAACCTGGGGCGGCTCGACCCAAGTTCCTGGTACCCAGTAATAGCCATCCGGGCCGTACGCCCAATATCCCGGCGTCCAGAGATACCCCGGCGACGGGCAAATCGGTTGAGCGTACACGGGCAGCGCAGGCGGCCCGATATGGACAGCAATCCCCACGCTGACTTGTGCAAACGAAACAGCAGGCAAAGCTAAAACTGCTAACGCGAATGCAAGAACCCCAATCATGTGAATTTTTCGCATCTGCTCCTCTCCTGGGTTGGGCTCCTGATAGTAATACCCGGACCAGGCGGAGAAGTTGCGTGGAAACCGGGGTGGCGGCGTCCTAATCGATAGTTTGGTGCATCTTTAAGATGCTTTTTTTCAAAAACTTACGAAGACCAAAAGGTCAGATGAAACGGCGCTCTGTAGCTATATAAATGTCCGAAGAGCTGGTCCACGCGTCGATGCTCACAGCGATTTGATGGTCTCAGATGACGTGTCCCAGGCGACCGCGCTCTGCCGGAAGTAGGACTGGTTCGCCATGTGGCATGCCAGGGCGGCGTTATTCCCGAACACGACGTCCTCGGTCACGGGCTGACGGCTTTTCACCGATTGGAAATATCTCCAGAGATGCGGCTTCTCGTCATCCCAGGAATCGCCGCGATAACTGTAGCCTTCCAGGATCGGCTCTTTTCCCGGGACCGGATCATGCTCTTTATGCCATTCCTCAACATAGGCATCGCGCATTTTCTGCGGATAGCCAGAAGTGTAGTAGCTCGGGGCCGAATCCTCGCCGGTCTGCGGGTAATAGTTGATGGCAAATTCGGTGACTTCCAAAATTCCCTTGGAGCCCTGGAAGCGATAGACCTCAGGAGTCTCGCAACCGAGATTCAGCCGCAGATAAATCGGGGCGCTTCCGTAGTCGAAGAGCGTAGCGTGCACATCGGGCATGTTGCGCCCATCCGGGAAGCGAAGAATCGCGCCCAGGGCCATGGCTTTCTTCGGCGGCGCATTCCAGCCAAGCATGAAATTCATTCCGCTGACTAGATGCACGAGCAGGTCACCTGCAAGTCCCGTCCCGTACTCTTTCCAGCAGCGCCAGCGCGCAAATATTTTCGGATTGAACGGAACTTTGGGCACTGTTCCCTGCCACGTATCCCAATCGAGATTTTCCGGTGAGAGGTCGGGCGGCGGCGGATACTCCCAGGCGCCTGTGGGATCGTTCCGACCGAGCGAACCCTCGACCAACGTCATCGTGCCAATAATTCCCTGCGCAAGCAGTTCCTTGGCTTTCGCGCAGATGACCGAACTGACACGCTGCGAGCCGATTTGCACGATGCGGTCCGTTTTCTTGGCTGCGGCTACCATTGCCAAGCCGTCCTCGGCGGTGTGCGACATCGGCTTCTCGCAATAAATGTCCTTGCCCGCGCCTACCGCGTCGATCACCACTTGCTTGTGCCAATGATCCGGCACGGCAGCGATAAGGCAATCGATGTCCTTATTTTCAAGCAGTTCGTGATAGCGCCGGGTAACCGGAATTTTCTTGCCGACAATCTCCCGGGCGAGGAGGTGCCGCCCATCGTACAAATCACACGCCGCCACGCACTCGACACCGGGCAATTGGACGGCTGCCGTCAGCAGCCCCGAGCCTTGCATTCCAATGCCGATGATACCGAAACGCACCGTATCGCTCGGCGCCACCCTTTCGAACCTCGACGGAATGTATTCCGGCTTCAGGAAGATGCTCGGAGCCGCCGCCAGCACGCCCGCGGTTCCGGCCGTGCTTTGCAAAAATTCACGACGCGAAAAACTTTTCTTGCTCATCACATCCTCCTGGTCCGGTTTTCATCTCTTGCATACACAAATTGCAGTAGGAATGAATGCGCGTAGGTTGCGCTGTCCTCCGCTGAATCACGCGAAGCTAGAAACGCAGCGCCGCCAGATAGTCGTAGCTGATTTTGATGTCCTCGAACGGATTCTTCGCGTCGTCATTCTCCACGAAATAGTGCTTGATCCCCGCTGTCTGCGAGTGCTCGAAGATCCGTTTCCAATCGATCTGGCCTTTGCCGACATCAGCGAGGCGCCCCTTGAACACCACCGAACCCGTCGCTCCGGCGTAACTGCTCGTCGCATTGGGGTCGTTCACGTAATCCTTCACGTGCACCAGCGGGAAGCGGCCAGGATGCTTTTTGAAATACTCGACCGGATCTTTTCCGGCCACGCTGATCCAGCACAAATCCATTTCCATCTTCACGTATTTGGGATTCGTTTCCGCCAAGAGATAGTCGTAGGCGCCCTTTCCGCCCAAGCCCTCCACCGGCGAAAACTCGAACGAGTGATTGTGATAGCAGAACTGGATCCCCGCCTTCTCGGTGGCTTCGCCCGCTTTATTGAACAACTCCACGGCGCGCTTCCAGCCGTCCGCCGTTCGCTGCTTTTCGTCAATCCACGGGCAGACAATGTACTTGTGCCCGATCACGTGCGCCACTTCAATCATCTCCGGCAATTTATTTTCGATGAGGTCGTAGCCGAGATGCGTCGAGGGCGCGGTCAGCCCGTTCTTGTCGACAATCTCGCGAACCTCTTTGGGGGTGTGATCGAAATACCCCGCGAATTCTACCTCTTTGTAGCCCGTCTGGGCCACTTTGGCGATGGTCCCGGCAAAATCCTTCGGCATTTCGCTCCGCACGGTGTAGAGCTGGAGCCCCACTCTCTTGATCTCGTGCGTCGTTTCGGCGGCCCAGGATGGGTGCGCCGCATAGAGTGCCGCTGCTGCAACGGATGTTTCAATAAAGGTTCGGCGTTTCATGGTTTTGTTCACTCCTCCTTAGTACCCGGAGCGAGTATACAAAAAAGTGATGGCAATAATCAGAAAAAAAGGGCGGCGCTCAAGAAAAAAGCGCCGCCCCGTTCTCTAAGATTCCACTAGAAATAGAAACGCAATCCGAACTGCATGATGCGCGGATCGTGTGTGCCGGTCAAATGGAGGAACACCGTGCTCGCTGTTGGGTCGATGGTGTCCATGGCAGCGTTAGCCCCAGTGCCGCCGCTCGAGCCGTTTCCACTGATTTGGTTGTACTGGGTATGGTTGAAGAGGTTGAAAGTTTCCCAGCGGAATTCGAATCCCATCTTCTCATTGATGGCGAAGCGTTTGAAGGTGCCGAAGTCGAAGTTCAGGCGGCCAGGCAATGTCAGAGTGTTTCGCCCGACATCGCCGAAGGTGAGCCCCTGAGGGACCGCGAACGCGGCTGGATTGTAAGCAAGCGGTCCCCGATCGCCGGGAACATTTGTTGAAGTGAGCCCGGCGCTAGGATTGCCGACCAAATCTGGCCGAGAGCCGGTACCTGTGCCATTGGCTACACCGGCGTTGTCTCCAAAAGGTGTACCGTTGACAGCACTGAACGGCGTACCAGACTGCGCGACGGTGATGCCTGAGACCTGCCATCCACCGAGCAGCGCCTGCTTCAGCCCAGTCGCACCCTTGAAAAGAGGCAGCGCATAAACGTAGCTAAGCGCGAAGTTATGACGCATGTCGAACGTGGAATTGGCTCTGTTGGCCGCGTAGTCGTATGCGTTCACGAAGGCAGCGTCGCCGCGGTCCGAAGAGTCGTCAATCGAGTGGCTGTACGTGTAGGCGAGACTTACCGTAAGATCACCAACAGTTCGCTTGGCCGAAACTTGTAGAGAATTGTAAATCGAATTCGCCGCATTCCTGAGCGTATTGATGTCGCCGTAACCCGGGTACGCGGTGCGCAGCGTATTCGCACTTGAATCAGCCCGCAAGCAACGTTGAGGTTATTAGCGGCCGCTGCGTTCAGCGGTCCATTGGTTCCGAACACAGTTTGACCTGCCGCCCACGGCGCTCCTGGGTTTTGGACCGGATTTGGGTCCGAGCCGGCGCATGCACCGACGGGAGTAGGATTCCCCGTCACGGGGTCCGGTGCCAATAGGCCGGTGTTGTGAAGTGTCTCCCCAACCCCGAACGGATTTTGCGAAGCAGGAAGTGGGAGAAGCTGATTGCCGTCGCTGAGCAGGGTCAGGTGCGTGCCTTTGCTCGCGACATATGCCACCGAGAGAATAAAGTGGGACGGTAGCTCCTTTTCGACGTTCAAGTTCCATTGCTGGACGTACGGCCATTGTGCCTTGTTCGGAATGGATACGACCGTAAGCGGGAAGAGCGGTACTGGCCCGCTGGCAGCGCCGATATTTTGATAGCCGGTGATGTTGGATTGTGCAGCCGTAAGCACGAGCGGGGCGGAACCTTCCAGCGATTCCGAGTTTCCCTCGTTGCCGTTCGTATGTTCGTAGAAGATCCCGTAGCCGCCGCGAATGGCCATCTTGCCGTCACCCTTGGGATCAAACGCAAACCCGATGCGGGGTGCGGGGTTGAAAAGATGACCTTGCAAGCAACCGGCGTTCGACGAAGCTCCCACGGTTGCTGCCGGGAACTGTGAAAGAACGGCGCCTGGGATGGCAGAAGTTCCTCCTGACCCGCCGCACTGCACGATGCCGTTGAACGGATTCCCGGCTCCGGGTACAAAGGCTCCCGAATTGGGGTCAATCGCAGGCGAACCGCCGGCGACGAAAGCGCTCGGGTTAAAGTTGTATGCCTGCTGGTATTTTTCGCGATACGTCCCAAACAAGCTGACGCGCAAACCGAGGTTCAGGGTAAGGCGTTTGGTGACGCGCCAGTCGTCCTGGAAATAGGGTTCGACGATTTTGTACCGGTTGTAATACTGCGTCTCTTCGGTCGTTTGCTGGTAACTCGCGATGTTTCCCAACAGCAGATCGGCGAAGGCATTTCCCGTCGTAACCGCAGTAGCGCCGGAATCAAAAGTCAAAATGCCTTGGACATAGGGCGAGTTCCCCTCGTTCTTTTGCGCGAATGCAGCGTAGGCTCCGAAGGTGAGGGTGTGCTGGCCAAGAATCTTCGTCACGTTGTCACGATACGTGTAAGTGGGGTTGGCATTGTGCCAGGGAAAATACCCCGTATCGGACGTGAAGGTTCCTCCATATGCGGCGTTGCTCCCCACGGATATGGCTGGAAGCTTTCCGCCGAAGCCGTTGTCGAATATCGAGCCCATCGAAAACCCCGCGGGCAGGCCCACAGGCCCGCCAGCGGTCAGAGTGATATGATCCGCCGTATAGCTGGCCACAAACTCATTCAGCAACGTGGGGGTAAAATTTGCGTTCAGGCGGGCCACAAAGCTTGAGCCGGGTCCCACGAAGTTGGTAGTCACATTCTCGAAGCTGGTCCCATTGCCCCACAGCGCATTCGGCACGGAGGTCTGCCAAGAATCGTGTATGTAGCGAAATGTAAAACGGTATTTATCGCCCAGATTTTGGTCCACCCGCACTAGCTCTTCGCGCCAGGTGGTTGGGCTCGCAACAGTTTCCGTGACTGCTGGGAATCCGCCGTTTGTCGTGTTGGCTTGAGGGATGATCGCGAGAAGAGCCGTGCCGACGGCAGTGGGCACCACGGTGTGAGCCGCCACCGGGGCCCGTCGGGCAATCGTTCATGGTCCCGTTCACGTCAGGGCAAAGATCGGCGAAATTCCCGCTCCGCTCGGCGTCGGACGGAACATTTTGCAAAATGGTGGTCGAGCTATTCTCATGGCGCCATTCTTGCGACCAGAAGACAAAGGTTTTCTTCTTGTCAGAATTGTAGTGATTGGGTATGTACACCGGTCCGCCGAACGTATAACCCCAATCGTTCTTGTTATATGGGCCCTTGGGCTGTGTAGGGTCTGCTCCCTGTTCCCAGGATCGCGCATTAAAATATGCATTGCGTAAGATATTCGAATGCGCTCCCATGGAAAGTAGTGCCGCCAGACTTGGTCTCGACTTCTACCGTACCCGAACCGTTGCGCCCGTACTGCGCACCATAGTTGGAGGTAAGCACCTTAAATTCGGCGATTGCTTCGGGATTCGGGTAGACGTTCAACGTCGCATTGCTGCCGTTATCCATGTTATCGCCGCCGTCCAATTCCCAGTTGTTGTACTCGGTTCGGCCTCCGTTCATGCTGAAAGCCACGTTGCCGTATACCCCTACCTTGCCCTCATCCGTACCAGTCTGGTTGACGACACCGGGCGACAGGGTCACTAGTTGCGTGAAGTTGCGGCCATTCAAGACGAGGTTATTCACCTGCTTGCCTGTGATTGTGTCGCTGAGGGCCGAGGATTGCGTGTCTACCTGAGCCACGCTCTCGCCTGTCACCACAACCTCCTCTGTGACCGCGCCGACCGTGAGCGGAATATCCACGTGGATTTTCCGCGCGACATCCAAAACTACTTTTTGTGCTGTGAATTTCTGAAACCCCTTGGCCGTCACTACGATGTCGTAAGTGCCGCCGGGCAAACCCGCGACGACGAATGCGCCGTCTGCGTTCGTCGTCGTCTCGTGGGTCGCGCTTCCTATTGTGCTGGAAACCACCACGTCCGCTCCGGCAACGGCCGCTCCCGTCTTATCGGTTACCGTTCCGCTGATGTACCCCGTGTCTTGCGCCTTCGCGACGTGCGCGGTGCAAAGCATCGCGAGCATCGCGCAAGCCAGCAGCCGCGCCACCTTGGGCAGGTTCTTCAGAATCTGAGAAGGAATAAAACTGTAAATGTGTCCCTTCACTTTGCTACCTCCGGAAGATTTTTGAAATGAATAACCGGCCTAGTGTGGGCACAACTGCGCCTGCTACAGCGGGCACCCCTATACCTGCCGCTTGCAGAAGGCAACTCATCGGAGACAGCCCTCACCACTCGACGTACGGAAACGCACCAATGTCACTTATTAAATCGGATTAATAAAGCATTGCCCCGTTGGTGTCAAGCTGAAAATCAAGCTGTTCTCCGGCTTGAGTCCGAATTGCCCACAGCGTGTTCAACCCGGCCAACTCCTGCCCCGCCGCTTGAATTCCGCCTCGCTCTGCCGGACACTACCGAACAATGTCTAATCGTTTCCGCCCCCGTTTCGCCACATCTCGATCCGTCGCTCAGCTTTTCGTTCTTTGTAGCTTGCTATTGCCGCCGCCTGCCGGCCTCTCCGCAACTCCGCCACCCCGACAATCTACTTCACCAGACGCAAACCGCCTCTCCGCTATCGATCCTCGAACTTCGTTTGCAGTGGGCCAAGCCGCCCTCCAATCCGGCGACTTGGCCGCCGCCGAAACCGCTTTCCTCCGCGTCCTCTCTGTTGATCCGCAGTCCGGCGCCGCCTACGCCAATCTCGGCGTCATCGCCATGCGCCGCAAAGAATGGGACCACGCCCTTTCCCTTCTCCAAAAAGCCGAAAAGCTCGAACCCAAAATGTCCGGCATACGCCTCAACATCGGCCTCGTCAATTACCGCCGCGGCGATTACGCAGCCGCTATCGCTCCTTTGTCTTCCGTCGTCCGCGATCAGCCCAACTCCCAGCAACCTCGCTACCTACTAGGCCTCTGCCAAGTCTTCACCGAACACTATGCCGATGCCGTCTCCACTCTCGAGCCCCTCTGGCCCCAAATGTCGAACGAAGTTACTTATCTCTACGTGCTCGACATCGCCGCTCACAGCTCCGGCAAAAGTGGTCTCGATGAAAAAGCGCTCAACCGCCTGGTCGAAATCGGCGGCCAGACTCCCGAGTTTCATCTCATCCTCGGCAAGGCCTATCTCAATCGCGAAGAACCGGACAAAGCCATCTCCGAGCTGGAACTCGCCGCCGTCCGGAAATTCCTCGTTGCCCTTCGTGCACTTTAGTCTTGGACTCGCTTACATGAAGAAGCAGGACACCGCCCGCGCCGAAACCGAATTTCGCAAAGACATCGCCATCGAGCCCGATCTCCCCGACAATTACGAGCAACTGGGCTTGCTCTATCTTCAATCACAAAAAGACGACGAAGCCGAGCGCTCCTTCCGCGAAGCCCTGCGCTACAATCCCCGCATGCCCGTTTCTCTGCTCGAGATGGGCCGCCTCTATCAGCGCCAGGGCAAAAATCGCGAAGCCCTCACCTTCCTGAATTCCGCCGAAAAGCTCGCGCCCGACAATCAAAATATTCACTACATCCGCGGCCAAGTCCTGCTCCGCCTTGGCCGCCGCGAAGAAGCGCAAGCCGAACTCGCCACCTCACAAAAGCTGGTCAACGCCAGCCTGAACAAACAGCGTCAAAAGTACGCCGACGCCCCCGTGCCAAATCCTGAATTGAGAGAGCCACCGCAACCCTAATCTGTGCCATGCGCTCGTAGGGGCGGGGCTTGCCCCGCCCACGTGGTATGCCCGAGCGCCAGCTACTTGGGCGCTTTTTCGGTCCGTGCAGCTAAATGTTCGGCGCCTGCCACGTACCACGCCCTCGTTCAACCGCTTCCGCAACCGCCAACACCAACTCCTCTTCGTAAGGCCGTCCAATTACCTGCACCCCAATCGGCAATTTCTCCGCCGATAATGCCATCGGCACAACCACACCAGGAAATCCCGCCAAATTCAACCACTGCGAGTACCGCATCGTATCTCGATAATTTTCCCGCTCGCCGCGCCGCCAATTCCCTTCTCCATGTCTAAACGCCAGCCCCGCCGAAACGGGCGACACCAAAACGGTCACTTCCTCCATCTGTCGCAAAATCTCCTCGCGAATCGCATCACGTTCCGCGCAGGCCATCAGCAAACCGTCGTAAGTTAAGGAAGCCCCCGCTGTCGACAGCGCCACATACTCCCGCAGCATCGGGCTCATCAATTCTTCTTGCCCCGCCGCTCCCTTCTTAATCGCGTCCGCGATCACCGGCCCAAAAAATACCACCACACTTCAATCGCCCGCTCCAGCCCGCTTAATGTCTTCTTCTCCACTAAAAATCCCCGCTCGCCCAGAATTCTCGCCGCGCGTTCCACCGCCGCGTTCGTTTCCGATGTGGCCTTCCCCAAAGCGTCGCTTTCCAAGATCCCGACTCGCATTCCCCGAATATCTTTTTCCCCAACGGTCCGAATCCCCACCGGTGCCGAAAGCGCATCTCCGCATCCGGCCCCGCCATCACTTCAAACAGCGCCCGCACGTCCGCAATCGTCCGCGCCATCGGCCCAACCACTCCAATCCACCCAAACGCTCCTCCTCCGGGCGGAAAATGTCCCGTAGAAGGAATCCGCCCCGGTGTCGGCTTCAATCCGCAAATCCCACAAAAATGGGCCGGAACACGCACCGACCCGCCCCCATCGCTGCCCACTCCTCCCATCGAGCACCCCGATGCAATCGCCGCCGCCTCTCCCCCGCTCGACCCGCCCGACGACCGTTCCAAATCCCAAGGATTGCTCGTCTTCCCGCTCAAAGAATTATCCGTCTCGTAAGCCATCAAATATTCCGCCGTATTCGTATTCCCCAACAGTATTGCCCCCGCGCCTCGCAGCCGCGCCACCAACGGCGCATCAGCAGCCGCCACATAATCCTTGCGCATCAACGACCCCGCCGCCGTCGGCCATCCCGCCACATCAATACAGCTCTTCACCGTCAGCGGAATTCCATGCAGTCGCCTGTTGCTTGCGATGTCCCCACGTATCACCGCCTTCGTCGCCGCGTTCGCCTGCTCCAGCGCGCTCTCCGCATCGAGATGCACAAACGCGTTTAATTTCGGCTGGAGCTGCGCTGTTCGCTCCAGGTGAGCTTTCACCACCTCCACCGGCGAAAACTTCTTCTCGCGATAGCCCGCAGCAATCTCCGCAATCGTTCCAAAAATGATTTTGTCCCTACTCATACGTTCGAGCGTATTTGCACGCACCCCTAGGGTCAAGCTCCCGAGGAAGCTCTGCAAAATAGATTGGCTGACCGGCGGAAGGAAATCGGGGGAAATCGGGGACGTTTCCGGTGAGTGGTCGCGCGCTAACACAACCATTTGAATCCCAGGAGCTTCAGTCAGCGCTCCGCGCCCCTACTGAGCGCCAATTCTCTTCCAAAAGGGAACATCAAACCGCCAAAGTGCCCCAATTTGAACAGACACGACCCGAAATGTCTCCTACCCTCTCTCCATGGGATTTCAAACTGGGCGTTCTTGGGCAAGCTCAGCGACTCTAGTCCAAAATGAGAATTCTGGCGAATAACTTTGAATCGATGGAGATAAACATGAAAATGAAATTTACTACGGGTCTTCTGGTACTGGCGTTTGCACTCGGCTCCACTGCTCTGGCTGCGACGGCAACTTCTCACCAGGCAAAGGAAAGGTCCAGCGCCACGGTCACGGTTGCTGGTTGCCTCCACAATGGCGCGACCACAGACGTGTTCCTTCTCACTGCAAAAGACGGTAAAGGCTGGGATGTAAGCAGCAAGACCGTGGACATCGCGAAGCATGTGGGCGAGACGGTATCCCTGACCGGTACTGCAGTCACCACAGAATCCACAGACGGTTCTGCCGCATCGGCAACGACTCGGCTGGACGTTTCCGATCTGAAAATGGTGAGCGACAGCTGCTCGCAGTAAAAAGCACTCGGTGGGGTGGACGCCTTAGTCAGCGTCCACTTTCACTTTCTGAGCGCTCGCAGGATAAAGGTACCCGATGCTCTGGGTTGCGAATAGGAACTTTCTCAAGGGGGAAGTCCTAGGACCAGAATCAGTTGCCAGCCTTCTTTCCCTCTGGGCGCCATATCCCGCGCCCTCGGCACTGTCGCCACTGAAA
This sequence comes from uncultured Acidobacteriota bacterium, assembly GCA_963767755.1. Classification (GTDB taxonomy): domain Bacteria; phylum Acidobacteriota; class Terriglobia; order Acidiferrales; family UBA7541; genus Acidiferrum. Next base: position 77,263 of record CAVYFO010000043.1, read on the forward strand.
ACCTAGCCTCGGACAATTTGCCAATTTTCGCGCACCGAATTCCGCGCATCCCCAATCGCCTCACGAACTTACGCCGCATGCGCACGCCGTTCGAATCATTACTACAGAACAAATGATTTGACAAGTTAAACAGACCTGTGGTAGTCTGCAATGTGAATTTTGGGTTCCAGCCCGGTTTCTCTCCACTTTTCAACCTGCTCTCTCGCAGCCTTCGCCCGTTACCTTTTTATAATTTCGGCCCTCCCGCAAGCCGTTCAGAATCAACACTTACAAAACTGTATCAAAACAAAGCCTTTCATCTCCCTTGGAATGAGCGTTTACAAAAAAACCGGGGGTAGGGCCTCGTTATGGTTAACCAAAATCCGCTCCCCTTTGCCATTCGAGTTGTCCATGCGGCCGCTGGCATGCCTTGGTTTGCCTCTGTATACTTCCTCTGCTCCACGGACCAAATAGGGGAATGATTCATGACGCTTTCGCTTCACCACGCACGAAAGACTTCCTGCCTCGCCGCGCTTTCTGTCCTTTTTCTCTCTCCATCCGCGTTCGCGCAATCCACCGCCACGCTGCCGAGCGAAACCCCCGCGCAACTCAATCCTGTCACCGACACCTTCAACTACATCCGCCGCGACGTCATGATCCCCATGCGCGACGGCATTAAGCTCCACACCGTAATCCTCATTCCCAAAGGCGCGCATAATGCGCCCATCCTCCTCACCCGCACGCCCTACGACGCCACCTCGATGACTTCTCACGCCCCCAGCTCCCACCTCGGCCCCATCCTCGAAGGCTACGACAACGCCACCGACGTCATCGTCGAAGACGGCTACATCCGCGTCGTCCAGGACGTCCGCGGCAAGTACGGCTCCGAAGGCGACTACATCATGAATCGCCCGCTCCACGGGCCGCTCAATCCCACGCCCATCGACAATTCCACCGACACCTACGACACCATCGACTGGCTCATCAAAAACATTCCCGAAACCAACGGCAAAGTCGGTATCCTCGGCATCTCCTACGACGGTTTTCTCCCGCTGATGGCTCTCGTCAATCCCCATCCCGCTTTGAAAGTTTCCGTCCCCATGAATCCCATGGTCGACGGCTGGATGGGCGACGATTGGTTCCACTATGGCGCTTTCCGCCAACAGAACATGCCCTACATCTACGAGCAGGAAGGCACGCGCGACAACTCTGTCAAATGGTGGACCGATCATTTCGACGATTACGATGTTTATATGGATGCCGTCTCAGCGGGCGAACTCGGCCGCCGCCATGGCCTCGAACAAATGGGCTTCTGGCGCAAAATTCTCGAGCATCCCAGCTACGATTCTTCGGTGGCGCGATCAAGCCGTCGATAAAATCCTCGCCAAAGAACCTCTCAAGGTTCCCGTCATGCTCGTCCATAGTCTCTGGGATCAGGAAGACATCTACGGCGCCATGGCCGTCTACAAAGCCATCAAGCCCAAGGACACCGACAACGACAAAGTCTATCTGGTGATGGGCCCGTGGCATCACGGCCAGGAAATTGAAGATGCCAGCTCGCTCGGCGCCCTGAAATTCGGCAGCGACACCGGCCTGTATTTCCGCCAGCACATCCTGCGTCCGTTCCTCGCTCAATATCTTATAGACGGCGCTCCCAAAGCCGACATCGCTCCCGTCTGCGCCTACGAAACCGGCAAAGATGTCTGGCTTCGACTTCCCTCCTGGCCCGCTGGCTGCTCAACCGGCTGCCCACCCAAGCCAACTCCGCTCTATCTCAAAGCCGGCCTGAAACTCAGCATGTCCGCCCCGCAAGCCGCCGATGCGCCTTACGACGAATACGTCTCCGATCCCGCCAAGCCTGTTCCCTTTCGCGCGCGCCCCAGCCAACCCATGGGCTACACTCCCGACCTCACCTGGTCCGAGTGGCTCGTCGACAACCAAGTCGAAGCCTCCGGCCGCCCCGACGTCCTCGTATTCACCTCCGACGTCCTCACTTCACCCATGAAAATCAGCGGCCAGCCCATCGCCAACATCATCGCTTCCACCAGCGGCACCGACTCCGACTGGGTCGTCAAACTAATCGACGTTTATCCCGATGAAGTCGCTGCTCAGCCCAATCTCGGCGGCTTTCAACTGATGATCTCCGCTGACATTTTCCGCGGCCGCTATCGCGAAAGCTTCGAGACTCCCCATCCCATCGCCTCGAATGAACCGCTGCTCTATCGTTTCGCCTTACCCAACGCCAACCACGTTTTTCTCCCCGGCCATCGCATCATGGTCCAAATCCAATCCAGCTGGTTCCCCCTCTACGACCGCAACCCGCAAACTTTCGTCCCCAACATTTTCTGGGCCAAGCCCGCCGACTACAAGAAAGCCACCCAGCGCATCTACCACAGCGCCAGCGACGCCAGCTTCATCGAGATGCCGCTCGTCTCCACTCCTTAGACCGATGGCCATTGACGATATCTCTGACTGAACACACAAAATCTCAAGTGCTCCGCTACGCGGCCACAAGCGCCGGCCAACTTCGCGCGCAAGGACAATTACCCTGATGCAATCTCCCCTTCGGCGTTCCGCTGTCGTGCTCGTAGTTTGTCTCACTTCGATGTTTGCCACCGCCAGCTATCTTGACTCTCGCGGCGCGCAATCCGATTCCTCGGCCGCGCAAAAGGCCGCGGCGCACCTCGACCCTGCCGAAGCTTATCGCCTCAACACGCTCGGAGTGGCTTACATGAATCAGCAGCGCCCCGCCGACGCCGAAAAGCTCTTTGAAAAATCCCTGGCCGCCGATCCCCAATTTGAAGTCGCACGCCTCAATCTCGGCATCTCTCTGCTCGCCCAGCAAAAGCTCGAGCCTGCGCGCACCGCCCTCGCCGCCGCTGCCGAAAAACTCCCCAAAGATCCCTTCGCCTGGTACAACCTCGGCCTCGTCTACAAGGATCTCGGCGACGCGGAAAAAGGCGTCGAAGCCTTCACGCGCGTTACGCAACTCATGAACGAAGCCGACCCATGGTATTTCGTTGGCTATCTTGATTCTCAGCTTCAGCATTACGACGCGGCCATCTCCGCCTTCCAAAAAGCGCTCGCTCTCTTTCCCTATCACGCTTCCGCCGAATTCGGCCTCGCCCGTGCCTACCAGCGCAGCGGCAACGCCACAGCTGCTCGCGAGCATCTCGCCAAATTCCAAAAAATAACTTCCGAGCATCTCGGCTCGCCCTTCGGCGCGGCCTACGGCGATCAGGGCCGGCTCTCTCTCGCCGAACTCCCGCGCAGCTCCGCACAAAACGCGCCGGCTGCGATTCCCGTCCGCTTCATGCCGCGCCCGATGTCCGAAATAGTTGAACGAGCAGCGGCCCCTTCCGCACCAATCGGTCCGAGCACCGGCGCATGCTTCTTCGATTACGACGGCGACGGCAAACCTGATCTTTTTCTCGTCAGCGCATCAGCGGATGGAACGAGCCATTTGCTCCGCAATTTCGGCAACGGCAAATTTTCCGATGTCACCAAAGAATCCGGCCTAGAGCACACAGGCAGTGGCCTTGGGTGTGCAGCCGGTGACTACGACAATGACGGTCACACCGATCTCGCTGTCTGCTTCAGCGATGGCGTGCATTTGTTTCACAACGATGGCGCGGGAAAATTCACTGACGTTACCGACAAAGTCGGCATCCGCCGCGAAACAGGTTGCGTCGGGGTCACCTTTGTCGACTACGACCACGACGGCGATCTCGATCTCTACGTCACCATGCAACCCACGGCCGCCGCTACGTCCGGGGCGGCAGCGCACAACGTTCTGTGGCGCAACAACGGCAACAGCACCTTTACCGACGTCTCCACCGAAACCGCTCTCGGTTTCGACGCCACCGGCGCTGGCCTCGTCACCACGGATTTCGACAACGACCGCGCCATCGATTTCGTGCTTGCCGGCGGCAACAGCGGCGCATCCATCCTTCTTAATCCACGCGAAGGAAAATTCGCGCCTTCCACTGCCATCGACTTCAAAAAGGAAAATCTTCCGCCCGCTGTGGGCGTCGTGGCCTTCGATTTCGATAAAGATGGCTGGATGGATCTTGCCTTCACGCACGCCGGCGCTCCCGGCATCAGTCTCTGGCGCAACGTCGACGGTAAACATCTCGAACGTATTCCCCTCCCCGATTTTGGATGGCAACGTGGCTGGGGCATTTCTGCGATTGACTACGACAACGATGGCTGGATCGATCTCGTCGCCGCTGGCGAATCCGCAAAAGGCGGCGAGCTCCGACTCCTACGCAATCTCGGCGCAAAAGGCTGGGCTGACGTCACCAAAGAAGTTCACCTCGACACCGTCAAGCTTTCCCAGCCGCGCGCTATCGCCGTCGCGGATTTCGCAGGCAATGGCGACGCCGACCTCGTCATCACGCAACTCGGTGGCCCGCCAGTCATTCTGAAAAACGAAGGCGGCAATCAGCACAATTGGATGAGCATCGACTTCAAGCCTCTCGCCGACAATAAATCCGCCATCGGAACAAAAGTCGAACTTTATGCCGGCGCGCTGTATCAGAAATGGGAAGTGCAGGGCGCGAGCGGCTATCTTGGGCAAAATGCGCCCGCGATTCTTGCTGGACTCGATAACGAACATAACGTCGAAGTTGTCCGCCTGCTCTGGCCCACCGGCGTTCCGCAAGACGAAATCAATCTCGCCGCCGATAAAACGCAATCCATCGCGGAGCTCGACCGCCGCGGCAGCTCCTGCCCCGTTCTATTTGCCTGGAACGGCAAGGAGTACGAATTTATCGCGGACATGATCGGACCCGGCGTCGTTGGCCATTGGGTTGGACCCGGCGAGCACGGCGTTGCCGAGCGCGATGTTCCCGATCCCGACGAATATCTGAAAGTCGATGCCGTGAGCGTTCGTCCGCTTGACGGCATGTTGAGTTTCCGCTTCATGGAGCCGATGGAAGAGACCGTCTATCTCGATCAGCTGCGCTTGCTGGCCATCGATCACCCCTCGACATACGAAGTCTTTCCCAACGAACGTTTCGTCTCCAATCCGCCATTCCCGGAGTTCAAGGTTATTGCGAGCCAGGACGCTCACCCGCCGCTCGGCGCATGGGATGACCACGGAAACGACGTTCTCTCGTTGATTTCAAAGCGCGACAGAAAATACGTCACGGATTTTGAGAGCCTGCCGTTCGCTGGCTTCGCAAAGCTTCATTGGCTCGAACTCGATCTCGGCAAATGGGACTCCGCGAAACCACTGCGGCTCATTATCGATGGCTACACGGACTATTTCATGGCCACTTCGATGTACGCCGCGGATCAGGCCGGCGTAAAAGTGATTGCTCCATATGTCGAAGCGCTCGACGCGCAAAATAAATGGGTCCGCGTGGTGGATGACATGGGCTTCCCCGCGGGCCTTGAACGCACCATGGTCACCGACCTGACCGGCAAATTGCCTCCCGGCACCCGACGCATTCGCATCGTCACCAATCTAAAAATTTATTGGGACGCGATTCGCATCGACCAAACTCCCGACGTCCGCGAAATTCATACGTCGGAAGTTTCGCTCGCCAAAGCTTCGCTCGCATTCCTTGGCTATCCACGCGAAATTCGCCTGCATCCGGCGAGCGATACGACTTATTCCTTTACGAATCGCAGCATGACCGGGCCATACGCGCGGGCGGAAGGTAATTACACGCGCTATGGCGACGTTCTGGATTTGCTTACGACGGTGGACGACCGCTTCGTAGTTTTCGGCTCTGGCGAAGGCGTCAAACTCGATTTCGATCCGCATAATTTGCCAGCGCTTCCGGCGGGTTGGGTGCGCGACTACTTTTTCTACGCGAACGGATTCGAGAAGGATCTCGATTTCTACGCCGCGTATGCTTTCAGCGTCGAGCCGCTGCCGCGGCACGGGATGGTTGCCTATCCGTATCCTCCGGGAAAAGAATATCCGGAGGATGCGCAGCATCTAGGCTACGAACTCGAGTACAACACGCGCGAGCGCTCGGACCGCTTGCCGCCGAGCTTGACTTACCATTACCGGCCGCAGCAGAAGTAGCGTGCGGCGCGGGTCGAGCGCAGGCAGGAGTGCCTGCGCTACATCAATCCCATTCGACCGGTTCCCATGCTCTGGTTTGCGAGCTCTTCAAGACGGCGTCGCATAAGAGCATTTCATCGTGGCCGGTTTCAAAGGTCGGAAATGTTCGAGGCGCGCTCCAATCTCCTTTTTCGATGTACTCGTAAAAATCGCGGAAGAGCTGCATAAACGTGTCCGGATAGCCTTCCGTGTGCCCGCCGGGATAGACGGCGTAGCGCCGCGCTTCGGGCGACATCAGCGCGGGATCCTTGAGCAGCGAGCCGTTTGCGGAATCGCGGCGGCCAATCCACATCACGTTGGGATCCTCGGCGTTCCACCAGAGAGAACCTTCGGAGCCGTCGATGCCAAACGACAACTTCGCTTTGTGGCCGGCGCTGACTTGAGAAACGGTGACGACGCCGCGCAAGTTGTCCTGAAAGTGCAGAAGCAGCGTGGCGTAGTCGTCGGTGGTCATGGGCATTTCGTCGAAGTCCAAGGCATCGGCTTTCTTGAACGTTTCGACGCGGCCGCGCGGCTTGCGGCGCACGGGAATTACGGTGGCCAAGTCGGCGCAGACTTCGGTGATTTTTTTCCGCGTCAGGAACATGAGCAAATCCATGGCGTGCGTGCCGATATCCGATACGGCGCGAAGTTCGCCACCGAGTTTTTGTTCGAGGCGCCAGTTCCAATCGGTAGGATGCAGCAGCCAGTCCTGCAAGAAACTGCCGTGCGCGGTGTGCGGCTGGCCGATCGCGCCTTTCTGAATCATCGAGCGCGCTTCCTGGCAGAGCGGGTAGTAGCGTAGGTTGTAGGCGACGCCGCCGACGCGTTTCGATTCTTTAGCGATTTGGATGAGCATGGCGGACTCGCGCGAATCCATCGCGAGCGGTTTTTCGCATAGCACGTGCTTTCCGGCGCGAAGCAGCTTGCTCGACTGCTCGAAATGCACGTTGTTCGGAGTGCAGATGTGCACGGCGGTGACGGCGGAATCGGCAGCCAATTCGTCGAGCGAGGCGTAAGAGCGTTCGAGGCCAAGCGCTTTGCTGGATTCCGCGCCGCGTTCTTTCGAGCTGCCGAGGATTCCGCGAATCGGAATTCCCAGACGCCGCAGAGCGTCCACATGCGCTCTGCCGACAAACCCTACACCGATCACCGCTGCTACATGATCCATCGCTCTCGCTCCTGGTATTGGGCTCACAAGGGTGCACCGCTCGCGATTTTACAAGCGCACCGCGTGAGGCAGTTTGCATCTTTCCGTGTGCAGGAGGCAAGGTATCAGTTTTCTGGCCGCGCGGAAATGGGCATCAGCATTTGCAACAAGTCTGGCCAAGCGAGAAAACCATGAACAAGCGCAGTGGGCAGGCTGACTTTTCTGGCTCATCCCTTTCCCATTTTGCAGTTTCGTTTGCTTGTTCTCCTCGTATAGGAGCGCGGCGCGGCCGCGGCCCTCGGATTAGAAAGTCAGCTTCAAAGCCAACTGAATGATTCGCGGGTTGCCATAGGTGTTTGTAATTCTTCCAAAGGTTGCATCGTTAAGAGTCGTGTCCGGATCCTGGAAGAGCGGATGGTTGAAGATGTTGAAGAACTCCGAGCGAAATTCCAGGTTGGCGCCTTCTCTGATCTTGCGAAGCGGAAATTGTTTGATCAGGGAAAAGTCAAAGTTGAGCTCGCTCGGCCCTTGAAGAATGCCGACACCAGAATTGCCGAAGGATGAGGCAGCGCCGTCATTGCCGACGACCGGAGGCGTGGTGAAGCAGCTGGTATTGATGTAGTCGGTCAGCTTCGAAGTAACAGAACCACTGGTAACATATTGGCCAGGCGTGCAGGTTCCAGAGAGTTCGCCGCGGTCAAGTGTGATGCCATAAACGTTGGTGGGATTGTGATAAATGATGGTGAGCAAGTGTCCCGTTTGGAAGGTCGTGACACCCTGAAGGGACCAGCCTGCGAACGCTTGCTGTACAAAAGCATTGTCACCGTGAGGTTTTGGCAACTGATAGGAGTAATTCACGATGATCCTGTGCGGACGAACAAAGTTGTCGGGGCCATAACTAGCGGCTAGATTGTTCTGATTACCGACAGCCTCACCGCCATTGGCACCGGTCGTAGACCCATAAGCCGTGGAGAGATCTTTAGAGAAGGTGTAGGAAACCTGCAACTGGAGGCCATGGCTGAAGCGCCTGTTGAGGCTCACAAGCAGAGCGTTATACCAAGACGCGGCGTCGGAGCCTATCTGTTGCATTAGAGAGCTGGAAAAACCGGGGAAGGGGACGCGATCCTGGATGTTGGCAAGAGTGTTGGTGGTCTGGCCGTTGATTGGATCTGAAGGACTCGCTAGACCCGCCTGGTTAATGGAGCGTATGTCGAAGATATGAAGCCCACGCGCTCCGGAATAGCCGACTTCCAGATCCATGCTCGGAGTTATTTGCGTCTGAACGCCGAGGCTATATTCCTGGACCATGGGAGGACGAAAATCTGGAGCGAAGAAGGTGATGGAGTTAGCCGTGGCCGGAGAGTAGGGAATAAAGGCCGGGAACGTCGGAACGTTGAGAGGCAAGGGCTGCTGCTCCGAAAAAAGAGCGTTCGGCAGAAACTCGCGGATTTGACCATAAGGAGGAGCAGAGATCAACTGGAGAAAGGCCTGGCCAGTGGACCGGGAATGGTAGACTCCATATCCGCCGCGAACTACAACGCGATCTTGTGTCCAATGCGTCCAGGGCAGTTGATACGCGAAACCCACTCGGGGATTCCAAGTGTTCTGCCCGTCGCCATTTATGCCGAAGTCATTGTTGAGTTTCGTGGCGCCAGCAGGAACCGTACCAACGTAGTTGTTCGGGAGGGTCGTACCAGCAATGGTGCCGGCGGCAGGAGGATTCCTATCCGCCAAAGAGGGATCAAAACCCGAATTTCGGCCCAGATCATCGCCGAAGGCGCCGATGTGGTCGTAGCGGAGGCCGAGGTTCAGGGTCAGGTGTTTGGTCACCTTGAAATCGTCCTGGACATAGGCCCAGGGCTCCCAATCGCGATAGGCGCGATCCGGCAATCCGAGCAAATCGATGGAGCCATACATATTGCTAATCCCATAGGGAGATCCATTTCCTCCATCGGCCACTGGGGTTCCCGGCAGCCCGAGTAGGAAATCCGCCCAGCTCAGAAAGAGCTCGCCGGACAAGTATTGAAAACCGAGCTGATTGTTTTGTTCGCGCAAGACACCAGCGCCAAAACGAAAGGTGTGCTTGCCGTGGGTCCACGAGACGGTGTCTTGAAACGTGTAGGTGTTCTCCGTAATGTGAACGCTCTGGCCATTTCCTCCTAGTGACAATCCCGTCGGGCCGGCGGCATCAATGGCAATCGCCGGGGAATCGTTGTCGGAAGGGACAACACTAACCCCGACCTGAGACCAGGTGAAACCGGGTATGGATTGCTCGAAGGTGGCGTAAATTCGGTGGTAAGCGACCTCGGCCTCGTTCAGCAAGGTCGGGCTGAAGATATAAGTGTGCGTCAGCGAGAAATTACGGAAATTCTGGGTCAGGTTGACGGGAGCGCCTGGAGGCGAGCCGCCACCGGTAAGGTTCGTCGTGGGTAGAGTGTATGTGATTCCACTATTCGCGAAGAAGAAACGGCCGCTGAGTTTGCTCTTGGCCGACATTTCATAATCGGCGTTGGTCATGAATTGATCTTCGGTGAAAGGACAAGGCTGGCTGAAGGATAAAGAGCCCTCTGCATCGAAGGGGATGTTGGGCCCGGTCGTGATGGTTTGCGGCGTGGGAATCAAATAATTTCCATTGGGGAGCTTTAAATTCAAGAGTGCTAGAGCGACGGGGTTGATATTGGAACCGTCCGCTGCTATGGCCGTTCCGCCCAACGCCCCAGATTGTCCTCCGAAGAGAGCGCCCAGGGCGGCGGCGGAGCGATCGTTGGTGAGAGGCGCTTCCTGGATGGTTGAAGAACAGTTGGGGTCGAGCCCATTTTGCTGGCGAGTGCCTTGATAGGAAGTGAAGAATTGCAACTTGTCTCTCTTGATGGGACCACCGAAATCGCCGCCGAATTGGTTCTGCTTGAGGATGGCCCTGGGCTGGCTGTGGGAGTTTCCGAAGAACGTGTTGGCATTCATGTCGTTGTTGCGGAAATATTCCCAGGCCGCGCCGTGATACTCGTTCGTGCCGCCTTTGGTCACGACGTCGACACTAGCACCAGCGTTGCGACCGTAAGAGGCGTCGTATTGGCCGGTTTGAACCTTGAATTCCTGGATGGTGTCGGGATTGGGAATGGCGACACCGGCGCTGAAGTAGCCGCTCTGCTGGATGTCGTTGACGCCGACACCGTTCATCTCGAAATTGTTGTCGGAGGCCCAGTTTCCGTTCGAGACGGTGGGATCCTGGTTGTTGCCGCCGCCGCCACGACCGAGCTCGCCGGCGTTAGTGATTTCCGCGGAGACGCCGGGATTAAGACCAATGATCTGGGTGTAGTTGCGCACGGCGAGGGGCAATGATTCCACCTGCTGGCTGGTGGTGACGCGGCCGAGAGTGCTCGATTCAGTCTGGAGTTGGGACACTTGCGCTTCGACAATTACCTTTTCGGCGACTTGGCCGACTTCGAGACTGATGTTGAGGGTGTTCGTTTCCGTGACGACGATTTGGACGCTTGGAATCGTGGAGGTGCGGAAGCCTTCTTTGGTGACGTCAACGCGGTAGGCACCTGGCAAAAGCGCTGGAACGGTGTACGTGCCAGCAGGGCCCGTTGAGACGGTGCGGACTTCGCCGGAGCTTTGGCTTGTGACTTTGACCCGGGCGCCAGCGACGCTGGAGCCGGAAGCATCCGTGACGATGCCGGAGAGAGCACCGGTGCCCGCGGACTGCGCGGCAGTTTTCGGCGGCGCGCCAAAGAAAAGGAATGAAACAAGCGTTGCGCAAAGAAATGCCGCGCGAATCCGTGGACCTCGGATACTTTGATTGTCGATGGCTGAATTGAGCCGTTTGATTGCGTTCATTCTTCAGTCCTCCAACCACTCGCTGTCTAGAAATACTGTGCACCGACCGCGGCCGCAATGGGTCTTGCGGCGGCTTTTGCAACATTTGTTGCTGTCTGATTGGTGAGAGGCTATGCGCAAGATGCTCCGGTGTCAAGAGGGCGCATTTCGATAGCGCCTATCGGATTTTTGGCGCGCCGCTGAGCGGTAACATTTGTTGCGCAGATACTGATTATGGCTGGGGTATATACATAGCTCTTCCTCAGTTGGGGGCGGGGCGCTGGGTGTCGAGGATGATTTGGGTGGGGGTGGTGGCTTCGTCGCGACGGATGGGGGAAGGCGTGGGGGGTTGACTGGATTCACATGCGACGGGGACGAGGTGGGCGCTAAATGAGGCTCAGGTCCGACCGTGGATGGGCCGGACCTGAAGCGATGGTCGAGAGTCAGGCGTGGCTCTGGGTTTGGCCCTGGCTCGGGGTGTGAGATTCGTGGCTGGCGATGCCGTTATAGAGGGCGGCGAAGATTAGGGCGGCGACGGCGCCGTCGACGAGTCCGTCGATTGTGCCGATTACTACGCTGCTGATGTTGTGAGACGCATGGAACCAGGGATACACGGAACTGGTTAGTTGAAGGAAGTTGAGGCCGTAGCCTGGGCGCGAGAGGTTGATCAATCCTACCAACAGGATGGCGCCACCCCAGAGTAGGGATCCGGATATGGTGATCGCCTTTAGAGAGAGTTTCATGAGTGTCCTCCTTTTGCGGACATTATAAAGACATTCTGCGATTTAGCTGTGGCGGGCGGGGCATGCCCCGCCCCCACAACGAGTTGGAAACGATGAGGCGTAGCGGAAATGCACGCCGCGAGATGGAGAGGCGCCGCGGAGATGCCCGAGGGGAGATTGCGAAGCGCCGCGGTGATGTGCAGCGGGAACTGGAGAAGCGTGAGGCAGCTAGCGGGTTGCGCGATCTTCGGAAGAGTGGCGTGCGGCCCGGCGCTGAGCAAGAAGAAGCTCCCGCATGTTCCCTCTGTGTTTAGCGCTGGGCCGCACATGGATTGACCTCGAGAGATCAGGTCAATTGCCGGTGGCGGCAGCAGCAGTGCTGGCGCTCATCGACTGTTCAGAAGGCGTGAACTTGTCTGCCTTCTGGATTTTCTTGAAGCTGGGCATGGGGCGCTGCCAGAGGAGGCGCGCGGAGGTGACGTCGTTGGGATAGTCCTTGGCGGATTGAATGTCGCGGGGCTGGAGAATGACGTCAGCACGGCGATTATAGGCGAGCCACGTCGTTCGCATGTGGCGGGTTTCCCAGGATTCGGGCTTTTGGGGATCTTGCTTCAGCAGGAGTTTGACTTGAGTTTCTGCGAGCTGATTCTGTTTGCCGTTGGCGCGGATTTCGATTTTGTCGGCGGGGACGCCATGAGCGATCAGGAAGTTTCTGATGAGCGTGGCGCGGCGTTCGCTGAGGGCTTGATTGTAATGTTTGGAGCCGCGGATATCGGCGTGGGCGACGATTAACAGAGTGCCTTTGTGATCGTAGGGCACGTAATTTTGGAAGTGAGCGGCAATGTTGACGAGCTGCTGCTTTTCACTGGCGACCAAGCCCGCTTGGGGATGGCGGCGGGTGGGATAGGCGGTGGGATAGAAAAGGCTGGCAAGCGTGATCGGCGGAGGAGGATCGATGGAGCCGACGACTTGGAGAGTGGCGGTTTTGGTGGTGGTGCCGCCGCAGCCGTTGGCGGTGGTGAGCGTGTAGGTTTCGTCTTGATTGATGGGGCCGGTGGCGTCGGTCTTGGGGTTGGCGGTGACGGTGCGAGAGCCGCTGTCAGCAACATTTCCGAAAGGAGAAACCATGACGGAATTGGCGTTGGAGGCGGACCAAGTGAGCGTGGCGGAATCATCCTGGACAACTTTATCGCCGACTTTGTGGTAGTGGACGACCGGTTCGCTCAGGGACAGCGAGGCGGTGGGCTGGATGTTTACATCGACGGTGATGGACTTCGAGGAATCGCCGCCGGGGCCCTTGGCGGTCAGGACATAAGTGGTGTTGCCGGTAGGAGAGACCGTGCGATCACCCTCACGCGGGACTTCGCCGATGCCGGAGATGGACGTGTCCACGGCGTTGGCGGATTTCCAGTTCAGCATGGTGGAACCCCCGCAACTGAGAGCAGCATTTTGAGCGGCGAGTTGCGCGGAGACCGGAGCGACGGGAACCGTGGCACTGGCGATGCCAGCATGGAAACGCGGTTGGGGCGGCATGTTGAGGCCCTCTTTCCAATCTTTGGTCTTCGTTTTTCCGTTGTGGTCAAGATAGACAACGACCTGCTGGCCGGCTTTGACGGTGACGGGACCGGACCAGATGGTGTTGCCTTCATGCGTGACGGTCAGCTGGTAGGTGCCGGGGTGGACGAGGAGACGTTGGTGCCAAATCCAGCTCCAATTGAACTCGTCGACGTGGCCAACGAAATAGGCGGGCGTTTTGCCGTTGAGAAGAACCGCGGCGCGAGGATCGCCTTTTAGCTCGATGTAGGCGAAGGGGCCGTCGACGACATCACCGGAAGATTGGAGATGAACGCTGAGATCGGTGCGTTCGCCGGCGCCGACGTGAACATTTTGGATTTTCGGGAGATAGCCGTAATTGTAGACGCCGACTTTGTGATCGCCGGAGGCGAGGTCGATGGTCTGGCTGCCGTCGCGGATGGCTTTGCCATCGACGAAGACGTAGGCCTGTTTAGGATCGACGTGAATTTTCAGCTTGCCAGTTTCCATGGAAGACTGAGCAAAGGATGGGGCCACGCAGAAAAATACGGCGGCGGCAAACATGAGAACGACTGGACAAAAAAATCTCTTACGCATCTTAGGGATTCTCCTTGTTGAAAAAGTTTCCGTCATGGGGCAAAGACAACCGTTAGAGGAACCGCAGGGCGGTACCGGGCGGAGAGAAAAAATCCGGGTACCGCCCCGGCGCGCCTCCCCAGGCCTCAAGGGCCCGCCCAGCCACGGAGGCGCGCGAACAGGTTCAATATATCGTGATGCGATATGTTGCCGGAGCGTTGCCCCGGATGATGTATCGTGCTACGATATATCTTCGAAAGGACGTTTAGGAATTGGGAATCGCGATCGCCCGAAATTTTGGGGCGGATCGCAGGCCGGTCGCAGGAAGAGGTACGTGGCCGAGAGGATAGCGGTGCTGTGCGTCTATTGGACCGGCTCCTGGCGTGCGATGGCAGGGCTGGTTTCAGAAAGAACCGCTGTGCACAGTATCAAATTGAAACTTGTAAACCTTCCCTTTAGGAATAATCGCTGCTTGTAAATCGCGGCTACCTTTACAATTACTGGGCATTTCGAGTGGAACGGGAATGAGTTGATGCGGTATGTAAACGTGCAGCTTAGGAGCGATTCATGGGCTATTTGCCTTTGGACTTGGCGAACAAGACCGCGGTCGTGATTGGCGGGACTAGCGGGATCGGGCTGACGCTGGCGCGCGGGTTGGCGCAGGCGGGGGCGAATGTGGTGGCGACGGGACGGAGAGAGGAGCACGTGAAGGCAGCGGCGGCGGAGATTGTGGGGCTTGGGCGAAGATCGTTGGCGCAGACTTGCGACGTAACGGATAACGGGAGCATCGACAGGTTGCTCAAAGCGGTGTGCGGCGAATTTGGGAGCGTGGAGATACTGGTGAATAGCGCGGGACGGACTAAGCGGATGGCGACGCTGGATTTTCCTGAGGCGGAATGGAATGGGATTATAGAAACGAATTTGAACGGGACTTTGCGAGCTTGCCAGATTTTTGGGCGGCACATGATTCAAAGGCGCTACGGAAGGATTATCAATATCGCGTCGCTATCCTCGTTTGTGGCGCTGTTTGAAGTGGCGGCGTATAGCGCGAGCAAGGCGGCCGTTGCTTCGCTGACCAAATCGCTGGCGATTGAATGGGCGACGTCGGGCATTTGCGTGAACGCGATCGCGCCAGGGGTGTTTCGTACGGACTTGAACGCGGGGTTGCTGGATGGAACGGAGCGCGGGCGGGAGTTTTTGATGCGGACGCCGATGCGGAGGTTTGGGAAGCTTGATGAGTTGATTGGGGCGGCGGTTTTTCTGGCGTCGGAGGCGGCGAGTTTTGTGACGGGGCATGTGTTGGCGGTGGATGGGGGATTTTTGGCTAGCGGTGTTAATCAATAAACGATCGCGAGGTAGGTTTCGCGCCGAGGCGCGTGGAATGGACGGCTTGGGTTAGTGGGTGGTTTTGGAGGCGGTGGCTGGCGCGGCCATTTGAGCGCGGGTTTGCTTCACGATGGCGAGAAATTTTCGGGCGTTCTCCACGATGATTTCTGGTTGATTGGATTTGAGGGCGTGGGCTTGGATCAATTCGCCGCCGATGCCGAGGGCGACGGAGCCGGCTTCGAGGAATTCGGCGGCGGTGGTGAGATTGACGCCACCGGTGGGAATAAAGGGGATTTGAGGGAACGGGCCTTTTAGGGCTTTGATGTATTTGGCACCGCCGAGCTGGCCGCAGGGAAAAACTTTTATAAAGTCGGCGCCGGCATCCCAAGCGGTCATGACTTCGGTGGGAGTGAGCGCGCCGGCCATGATTAACTTCCCTTCCCGGACTGCAAAATCGACAGTTGGAAGATTGAAGCCGGGGCTGACCAGGAATTGCGCGCCTGCATCGAGGCACTTTTGCGCGGATTGAGCGTTTAGAACTGTGCCGGCTCCGATTAGGACTTCGGAGCCACATTTTTCTGCCAATTCGCGGATTACGTCGAGGGCGCCGGGGACGGTCATCGTGATTTCGACGATGGGGATGCCGCCTTCTCGAACGGCTTCGGCGGCAAGGCAAGCTTCGGCGGCGGACGCGGCGCGAACTACCGGAATAATTCCAACCTCGATGATTCGCTCACGAACTTTTTGTTTGTCCATTTGACTTATCCATTTTCGTTTTCCTAAGTACGGCGAAGACTCCCGGGGTTTCCGGGTCAGCGCGCGATGCGAGCGCCGACTCCTTTCATTACTTGCGTGACTTCCTGGAGCGTGGCCATGCTGGTGTCGCCGGGGGTGGTCATGGCGAGCGCGCCGTGGGCGGCGCCGCATTCGACGGCCCATTGCGGATCATGCCCGGCTAGGAAGCCGTAAATGAGGCCGGAGGCGAAGGAATCGCCGCCGCCGACGCGATCGAAGATTTCGAGATTCTCGCGATTTCTAGCTTGATAAAATTTTCCATCGCAATAGCAGATGGCGCCCCAATCATTGAGCGTGGCGGTTTTTGCTTTGCGGAGCGTGGTGGCAACGACTTGGAAGGGATATTCCTTTACGGCTTTGGCGATCATTTGTTTGAAACCTTCGGCTTCGAAGGAGGAGAGATGTTCGTCCATGCCGGGGACTTCGAAACCCAGGGCGGCTGAAAAATCTTCTTCGTTGCCGAGCATGACATCGACCTGGGGAGCGATGCGCCGATTCACTTCTTGAGCGAGTTTTTTTCCGCCGTGGGATTTCCAGAGAGAGGCGCGGTAATTCAGATCGTAGGAAACAATGGTGCCGTGGCGCTTGGCGGACTGCATGGCCTCGAGCGCGACTACCGGAGTCGTGGCGGAGAGAGCGCAAAAAATGCCGCCGGTATGAAACCAGCGAGCACCTTGCTTGCCAAAGATTTCGTCCCAATCGATATCGCCGGGCTTTAATTGGGAGACGGCAGTGTGGCCGCGGTCGTAGCTGCCGAGAGCAGCGCGGACTCCGAAGCCGCGTTCGGTGAAATTGAGGCCGTTGCGGGCGGAGTGGCCGACGCCATCGTGCTCGACCCAGCGTATGAGAGATTGATCGACGCCGCCTTCGTAGAGGAAATCTTGAAGAAGGCGGCCCACGGGATCATCGGCGAAGGCAGTGACGACGGCGGCGTCCAAGCCGAAACAGCGTTTCAAGCCGCGAGCGACGTTATATTCGCCGCCGCCTTCGCAGACGCTGAAGGAACGGGCAGTGGAGATGCGGCCGTCGCCGGGATCGAAGCGAAGCATGATTTCGCCGAGGGCGACAATGTCCCAGCGGCAGTCTTTTTTTGGCTTGATTGTCAAAGGCATGGCTTCACCTCAGGCAGCGCTTTAGGCGGCGGTTTGTGATGCTCGTCGTTTTCGGCTGGTTTAGATTCGGGTTCATGCCCGCGCGGCTCCATCGATTTTAGCGGGTTCCAGATGGGGAGAGAGGATGTGAATCAGGCCAAGTGCAACCAAATAGGCGAAACTGGCCATGATAAACGGGATCAGGTAGCTGCCTGTATTTTGGAGCACGTGGCCGACGGTGTTGGCGATGAGGAAGCCGCCCAGACCGCCCGCTGCTCCGCCAATTCCCACTACTGAGCCCACTGCAAACCTGGGGAACATATCGGAGGGCAACGTGAACAGATTCGCGGAAAAGGCCTGGTGGGCGGCGGCAGCAACGCTGATCAGCGCAACGGCGACCCAGGCATGATGTGTTCGGACGGCGTACAGCACGGGCATAATGCTGAGGGCGCAAATCAACATCACGGTCTTACGGGCTGCGTTTACGGTGAATCCGCGGGCGATGAGGGCGGACGAAGACCAGCCACCGAGGACACTTCCCACGTCCGAGACGAGATAAATGATTAGGATGGGCCAAACGATTTGAGAAAGCGACATGCCGAAGCGCCGCTGGAGCACGTCGGGGACCCAAAAGAGCCAAAACCACCAGATGGGATCGGTGAAGAGTTTGCCGAGGATGAAGGACCAGGCTTGGCGGTGTGAAAGCAGCTTAAGCCACTTGGCTTTCGCTCCGACGGGATCTTGTGGGTCGGAGAGGATGTAGGCGAGTTCGGACTTCGAGACGGATGGATGATCCTGGGGACGGCGGTAGATGAGAAGCCAAAAAATTAGCCAGACGAACCCGGTGGCGCCGACGATATAAAACGCCCACGGCCAGGGGCGGGCAAATTGAATCGTGATGAGCGCGACGAGGTAGGGCGTGATACTGGCGCCGAGATTCGTTCCGGCGTTGAAGATTCCAGTGGCCAGGGCTCGCTCCTTCTTGGGAAACCATTCGGCAACGGCTTTGATACTAGCGGGAAACAGGCCCGACTGGCCCAAACCCATGGCGGCAGCCACGACCAAAAAACCGGCGACGGTGCCATGGCCCGCGGGGAAATAGCTCCACAATCCGTGCAAGAAAGCGAAGGCGGGCGCGACATGCAGGGAAATTGTCGGCGCGTAGCCGTAGGACATCGCGGCTACGCTCCAAACGGACATGAAAATTGCGAATGCGGTTCGAGTGCCGAGACGGTCGACGAGGCGGCCGGCGACGAGCATGCCGAATGCATAGCAAATTTGGAAGGCGGCGACGATGTGGCCATAGTCAATGTCGTTCCAGCCGAGGATGGGCTGAAGAGTGTGTTTCAAAGATGCCAAGACGTTGCGATCCATGTAGCTTTTCGTGGTGGCGAAGAGCAACAGGGCGCAGATGACCCAGCGGAAATAGCCGGCGCGAGAGGAGATAGAGGAGGAATTCGTGGAGAGATGCGCGTCTGCCGACGATGGTGAGGCGCTGGGAGACGAGGTTGGGCGCTCTGAGTCCATTTTGCAGTGGGAAAGGTACTAGTTTTTGCGACCGGCTTCCAGCCCGGTGGCTCCCTGGTTGAAGCCGGGCTGCACGTTGACGACGCCGAATTGGCGGTCGGCGACTTCGCGGTGAGCGGCCATGGCCCAGAGGAAACAAATGCGATGGCCGGGGACGGAAACGTTGGGATGGTATCCGCTGGGCATGAGGACCGCGTCCCCATCGCGCACCGCGGTCACGAGTTCGGGATATTCGGTGTTGTTGTAAACGAGCTGGATTCCGTAAGCGGGATCCGGCATGTTGAAATAGACGTACATTTCTTCAAGCATGGCGGCGTGCTCGTGGGGCGGCCAGCTTGTCCAGTTTCCGGGTTCGGCTTCCGTGAAGCCAACGACTAGCCTGCCAGCTTGGATGTTTTTGGCGAGAAGCATATTCAGGTGACGAGTGCTGCCTGGGCCGCCGGTGCTGAATTTCAGGCCGGGGTCTTTGGAGATTTCGGAGAAGCGCACGACTTGCAGAGGATAGAGATTGTCAACGTCGGCAGAGAATTCGGCGAAGTCCACGCTTGTTTCTGTGGAGACTGTCACGAAGGTATCGCGGGGGATATAGATTGCGTCATATTGGCCGAGATCGATCTCCTTACCATCCACTTTCAGGAGTGCCTGACCAGAAAGGCAGATCAAGCCCATCTCACGATTTCCAGTGGAAAAGGATTCAGAGGATTTCGAGGAGTTCAGAAGGATGCGGCCGTAGGCAAGATGGCGCATGGTGCTGTTGGCGGGGGTGACGGAGACATGGCGGCCGAGGTGCGCGTTGGTTTTGCGGAAGATCATCTTTTCGGGGGCGAGTTGAGGCTGAGTGGTCATGACGGCTCCTTCCGGGCGATGGTTTGGCGCGATCCAAGCGCCGAGACACACGTATTTGCATGTTTCAGAGCGAACTTTAGGAAATGGCGGGCCGGGAGTCAAACCGTAAAAACTGATGATTCGCTTCAGCGAGACTGAAGAGATAACAAGCCGGCGTCTTCGCTTTGAAACGGTAAAATCACGAAAGCGGAACATTCCGCAAGGTGTTCCGCGCAGTGTAGAATGCGATACGCAATCTCCCCGATGCGTTAAAGCGACGCAGATTCCAGGACGAGCTCATTGAGGGTCTCGGCCAGAGGTTTTCGGAGCAGGTAAATGGACGTTCACCAACTCGAACTGTTCCTTGCGGTGATGGACTCGCCGAGCATGACGCGGGCGGCGGAAAAGATTCACCTCTCGCCTGGTGCCGTGAGTCTCCAACTACGCAATCTCGCCGATGAATTGCACACGGAGCTTTTCGTGAGGCGTGGGAAGAGATTGATTCCTACTCCAGCAGCCCTGCGGCTTGCCGAACATGCCAAGGAAGTTGTGCGGATGATGGGGCACATTCAGCAAGTGTTTGAGAACGATCTGGCAAAGGATGTGCGGCCTTTTCATTTTGCGACGGGCGTTACGACGCTCATTTATCAGCTGGGCGGTCCTCTGAGGGAATTGCGGAAGCGGTATCCCAATGCTGAGATCCGCGTGACGGTTGGCGTTACGGAGGAGATGGTTGCTGGGCTGCTTGACAGACGGTTCGATTTGGCGCTCATTTCGCTGCCGGTTTCCGAAGCCAACCTCAGACTCATTCCGCTTTTCGATGAAGAATTGCTGATTGTGCGGCCATCCGCGAACAAAGTGGGCAGCGGGCACGTGGGAACGCTGCGGGCCTCGGATCTGACTGGCGTACCTTTTCTGCTGTATCCCAAGCGGAGCAATGTGCGGCTGGTGATCGACAAGTTTTTCAGCGAGATTGGCGTGACGCCGCGTGTGCTGATGGAGGCGGATGACACGGAAGCCGTTAAACGGCTAGTAGAATCCGGGTTTGGGTATTCGATCCTTCCGGAGCACGCGCTGCGAGGGCGTTCGCAATTCTTTCAGAAATTTCGCATTGCGGGGCATCGGTTGACGAGGAGCTTGGCGCTGGCGACGGCGCAGACGGAATGTCCGCGGAAGTTGACGGAATCCATCGCCACTTTTTTGCGCGCGGCGCTGGTTGACGAGCAGGCTAGCAACTCAGCTGCCTGAAGTCATGCGATGGAAGAGATTGATGTGCGGAGAAAGCAGGAAGTTCCCTCAGAACGGCGTCACCGGCTAAACAAACTGCCTGTGCCCTTCACTACCAGGTTTGTTGCACCATTGAATGTGATTGTGAGTCTTTGCGCCGCGGAATCGTACTTGTAGTCGCTGCCTTCGCGCAGCCTCTTGGCATCTTTCAGCACTTCCTTAGGATGCTTGCAGTAAATCTCGACAACGCCTTCGGGGCCCAAATCACCAAAATGAACCTTCAATTCATCGCCTTCTGGCGTGGCGGTGATTTTCCGGACTTGCTCTCCCGTGAAGTAATTAAATTCGCTTGAAATCGTGGCCGAGGGGAAAATCTCGATGCGAAGTTTCGGGGTCCAGTTTCCCTCCCAGTTGTTGTTGGACTTGAGGATATCGCCGCGCGGAATGATCGCGCCCTCGCGGACGAACAGGGGAATCGTTCCGAGTGGAGCTGAAGCAGTGATGGTCTGCTTTCCGTCGTACACCGTGCGCTTATCGTTGTAGTCGATCCATTTGCCATCCGGTAGATAGACTTTGCGGCTTGTGGCGCCGGCAGTGGTCACGGGAGCCACCAGGATGTCTTCGCCGTAGAGATATTCGTCCCAGGTATCAGTGAGGGTGGCGTCACCAGGGTATGCAAAAGCCAGGGCTCGCATCACGGGCATGCCGGTCTGCGTGGAGTGGTAGAGATAGGATCGCGTGTAGGGAATTAAATCGTGGTGCTCGGTTGCATACGTTTTTGCGATTCCCACCAGTTCATCGTCGTAGTCATCCCAGATTGTTCTCTTAGGACCATTGAGTACTTCCATCATGGGGCTGAAGGCGCTGAATTCGAGCCAGCGCGCGAATAATTCTTCGTCCGGGAAGCGGATGTAGCCGCCGGTATCCGAGCCCCACATGGGGAAATTGATGGCGCCGCTGCGGAGTGCGGTTTTGAGGGAGACTTCAAGGCCGGCGAAGGTGCTGTGGGTATCGCCACTCCAGACGGCGGTGTATTTGCGCGCGGTGTCGTTGACGTTGCGCGTGAACATGAAGAAATCGTTGCCATTGACATCGCGCAAACCTTCCGCAGCCATTTTAGGGAAGAGGATCGCATTTAGATTTTCTTCGGCCAGGGGGAGTTCGTCTTCTTCGCCGCGATCGATTTTGTAGCCCTTTACGCCAAGTCGGACGTATACATTCAGTTTGTCCTTGAACCATTCGTAAGCGCCGGGGATGCGCATGTCGGCGGCGGAGCCACGGCCAAAAAATAGATATTGGCGGGCGGAGCCTTCGACCTGGAGCTGGTTCCAGGCGCGGTTCGCGATCCAGATCAGGAGGTTCATACCGCGGTCATGCAGGTCCTTGATCATTTTTGGAGGATCGGGGAATGACGCATCGAAATCCATGTTGCCCCAGCCCATTTCGCCGCTGCCGTAGGGGCGATCGAGCCAGATCGAGCCCGCGGGGATATGCAGGGCGCGCAGTTCGTCGGCGTCTTCGATCACTTTTTGCTGGGCATCTGCTGCGCGACGCAGATCGTCGTGGTAATCGTCTCGCCACCAGATGCTCTCGAAGGCCCACGTGGGAGGCATGATGGAAGGGCCGGCGATGGCGTTGTAGCGGTTGAAAACATCCGCGTATGTTGGGCCGTAGAGGATGTCGTATTTGAGTTCGTTATCGAAAAAGGAGAAATTTGTTTTTCCGGCCTGGGCGATCGAGAAGTGGCCTCTGGCGGTGGTCTCGACGTAGACGCCGTACTTTTTCGAGGTTACGTAGAACGGGGCGCGGGCGCTGGAATAGTTGATGTCCTGCTGATGGCGGATGCCCATGAAGTCGTGGTCGGCGCCACGATCGTCGATGTTGCCGCCGAAGGGCATTTCCCAGATTCCGTAATAGTGTTCGCCGGAGTCGGCGAACTCCTCCTTGATTTCCGCGGGAACGCCATTTCCAAATGTGAAAACTGCTTGCAGAACTTCTGGAGTGACGAAGCGAAAGCTGAGCTGCGCGGGCACCGACGTGCCTTCAAGATGAAGCGTCGCGCGCATAGCATCGTTTGTTTTAGTGATGTCGTAAACAGCGCGAACGGTATAGCCGTTGGAGGTGAAGGTGATACCGCCCGTCTCGGAGAGCAACACTTCGCCGGTTGAGCGCTCAAGCACGCGGAAGGAATAGGGCGCACTGTTCAACTCGAGGCGGAGGGCGGTCGATTCCAACGTCTCAGCGGCCCTGCCCGTGGGACTCAAAAACGCGGGGCCAAATCCAAGGAGGGCGAACCATGCGAAGTGCCTCAAACCCTTTTTCACTTTCATTCATTTTCCCTTTGTGCGGAATTTTCTCGTGAGTGTCCGAGCGACGTTCGATTCGCATGGCACCTGGCAGGAGAGCATTCTCCGCCCTTCGTAGGGTTGGTTTTCGATATATATCTTTGTAATTCTACCCGCACCGTTTTTATGGCTCCAAAGCGTTCGAGTCAAATCAAGAGTGATAAACGATTGGTTTAGTAAGTCTCAACACCAGATTCCCTGGTATTGGAATAGTATTTGAAAGGTCGTATTGGGGGACGGAGCGAATTATGCGTATTCCAATTGCGGGTGGGTCTCTTATACTCGTCGGCGTGGCACTCTTTCTGACAGCTTTGAGCGCGGCTGGGCCGCGGCCGAACGATCACGTTTCCGTGGTTGTCCATGAACCGGAACGCAGGGTTGACATCTCGATTGATGGGAAGCCCTTCACGTCGTATATTTGGCCGACTACGCTCAAGAAACCTGTTCTTTATCCGCTGCGCACCGCGGAAGGCACGATCATTACTCGGGGCTATCCCTTAGAGCACCGCGCGGGCGAACGGATCGACCATCCGCATCACGCGGGATTGTGGTTCAATTATGAAAACGTAAACGGCATCGATTTCTGGAATAATTCCGATGCTATCCCGGCGGCGCGTGCTCCGAAGATGGGGACGATCGTTCAACGGGCCATACTTTCCGCGAAGAGCGGTGAACACGAAGGCGAGCTGGATGTCGCGGCCGATTGGGTTACCTTTGAGAAGAAAGTCTTGCTTAAGGAGCAGACGCATTTCGTGTTTCGCGGCGGGCCGGGATTCCGGAGCGTCGACCGCATAACGACTTTGACGGCACAAGATGAGAAGGTTTCTTTTCCGGATGAGAAAGACGGAATGCTGGGGCTTCGCGTGATTCGCGCTTTGGAGATTCCTTCGGACAAGCCGGAAGTGTTCACCGACGCTACCGGCCACCCGACCACGGTCGCGAAACTGGACAACACGGGCGTGAACGGAACTTATTTGACCAGCGAAGGGAAAAAAGGCGACGCCGCTTGGGGCACGCGCGGGCGATGGTGCAATCTTAGCGGAATGGTCGGCGATAAACCCGTGACCATCACAATTCTCGATAACCCTGAGAATCCTGGTTTTCCGACTTACTGGCACGCGCGGGGGTATGGGCTGTTTGCCGCGAATCCCTTGGGAGAGAAGGTCTTCAGCAATGGGAAAGAGGAGCTGAATTTTTCTTTGGCTCCTCACGCCAGCGTGACCTTTCGGTATCGCATTCTGATTTCGTCGGAGATTCTTACGCCCGAAGCCACGGAAGCGGCGTATAAAGATTTCGTCGCTGCATATCACTGAAAAACGCGGCCAGATGACCATCCACATCGGCTTAATCGGCGGCGGAAATATCTCGGAGACCCATGCCCGCGCCGCGTGCGCTATCCCCGGGGTAGAAATCGCGGCTGTGCACGGCACCAACGCTGAAAAGATTGGCCGCCTCTGCCGCGACTACGGCGGCATTCCGTATCAGGACTTCGGCGCTTTCTTGAATCACCGACCCATGGAACTTGTGATTCTCGGGAGCCCTTCGGGACTTCACGCGGAACAAGGAATCGCGGCAGCCCGTCGCGGACTTCATATGCTCACAGAAAAGCCCATCGAGATCAGCACAGCGCGAGCGGACTCGCTTATTGAAGCAGCGAAACAATCGGGGGTGCAGCTCGGCGTCATTTTTCAAGACCGGACCAAGGTTCACATTCGGCAGCTCAAAACCTGGCTCGATCAAGGACGGCTTGGCAGACCCCTCTTCGTTGATGCACGCGTGAAGTGGTACCGGCCGCCCGAATACTATGCCAATTCGCGCTGGCGGGGGACGCTGGCGCTCGATGGTGGCGGGGCGCTGATCAATCAGGGCATTCACACCATCGATCTGCTTCTGTGGCTACTGGGCGATGTTGTTCGCGTGCAGGCGCGCACGGCCACGCTACTGCACAACATCGAAGCGGAGGACACAGCAGTGGCGACGCTAGAATTTTCGAACGGCGCTTTGGGGACTTTCTATGCGAGTACTGCTGCTTATCCGGGATACCCTCGTCGCGTGGAAATCACAAGCAATGAAGGTACTGTCATCCTCGAACACGATCGCGTCCTCGACGCCACACTGCGGAATTCGTCAGCGGCGATCGAAACCGATCTCGCCAGACTCGCTGAGTCAGCCGAGGACAAAAACCAAAGTGCTTCTTCAGCCGCTGTCAGCGATTTTCGCGGACATCTTGCCGTCCTCGAGGATTTTCTTGCTGCCATTCAGCAACAGCGAGCACCCGCCTGCGACGGAATCGAAGGCCGTCGCAGCATTGCCGTAGTCGAAGCCATTTACCGCGCCGCAAAGACGCCTGATCGGGTCACTGTTATTTGAGCCGGGTATGCGAGGTTGCGACCCGCTGAAGACTTGCGGCAATTTCTTCGCAATTAGAACAATATGATGACCGATGCGAGCAAAGCGCCAGACGCGAACGTAGCATGACTAAACCAGACGGCCAGGTGTCAGCCGGTTTTTATTTCCTGCGGTGGGCCATTTTCGGCCTGGGCTTCGATGCGGACAAACCTGCGCATTCCGTTGATGGCAGCCTGGGCCACATGAACTTGCTGGTGAATATCCTCGACGGAACGGCGCTCTTCTTGCGAAAGGCCGGGAGCGTCACGGAGGAGTTCACTGTACCCCAGGATGGCGGTCAGGGGATTGCTGATTTCATGGGTCGCGCCGAAAGCCAGCCGCCCGAGCGCCGCTAACCTTTGGGATTCCAGAATTTGATTTTGCACGAGCTTTAAGCTTTCAAGTGAAGACTCCGTAAGATCAATCAGGCGCAGAAGTTCGCGGTCCATGGACATTAGCTTGAGGAACGTCAAAGTGCCCAGGAAAAGCATGGCGCCGAAGAGCAGGCGAAGGCGAAAAACAATAATGGCATGGGGGCTGTGGTGATCCAAAACCGTAGCGATGCCCAGGAGAGGAAGAGAGATTACTCCGATCATGGCGAAGCGGGCGCTCCATAAGCCGCGGTCTTGGGCAGCAGAAACCCGAGGGGCTGGCTGAGAAGCAAGTTTCCGGCCAAGAGCGGCAGCAACGGTCAGCAAGGCGAGGGAAAAGCCCCAAGGAACGTCATAGAAGCTGCCGGTATAGTAGTGCGCTGTATCAATCGCAATATTTTGGAGGAGACTTCCGGCGGCAAAGACGCAAAGGGCATAAAAAAATTGGCGGTAAAATCGTTGCCAGGAGCCCTCGCTCTTCAGATAGAGCAGTCCGACGGCAACCAGCGCCGCACAATGTTCGGAGAGCGCGAGGATAGAGTAGGCAGGGTTGTAGTTGGGATAGCTTCTGATCACAAATTGCCAAGGCAAAGCAAAATAAAGGTAAAGACACACCCCCCAGAAGAGAAGAAGAACGAAGTCCAGACGGCGGAATCGCAGATCGCTAAGAACAGACTCGGTTTGGGGCCTGAGCGTCAAGGCGGCAAGAGTGGGCACCAAAGCCAGCAGAAAAAGTCCGTCACCGGCGACGGGATTGGGTGCGGGCCGGCGCAGGATAACATCGTAATAGAACCACACCATTTGGGACAGGAACAGAATACCGAAGCCCGTTTCGTTCATGAGCCAAAACAAGTGAACCGTTCCAGTGGAGTGACGGCGGTTGCTTCCGAAGGACAGCATAACGACTAAGGCCAGAAGACAGGGGAAGGTGTCACCGAGCGCGGTTAACAATGTTCCGGCAGGCAAGAAGACGGCGGCAGCGATCTGGCCAAGAACCAAGCCGAGAGCGATACGCGTCCACAGTGTGTCCATCTTTCGTAGCAATTCCACGTCTCCAAGAGCCGCCAGAAGTCTAGGAAACTGCTTCGCCTGAATGAACCACGGCGGCAGGAATCCTCAGGCTGAATATAGCCCCACCTTCCAGCCGATTTTGGCAAGCGATCTCGCCGCCGTGCTGCCGAATGATGCCGTAGCAAGTGCTCAGGCCTAAACCAACCCCTTTGCCAACAGGCTTGGTCGTGTAGAAGGGTTCAAAAACGCGGCGTGGATCTTGCAGGCCTGCGCCCGTGTCCGTAAATCGGATCTCGACGCGGTCTTGTTCCGAGCCAATGGCGATAGTAAGCAGCCCGGATTCGTTTCCTTCCATGGCGTCAATCGCATTGTCGATAATTTGGACGAATACCTGAATTAGCTGATTGGCGTCGGCCTCAACCAGCGGCACGGTCTCGAGCTCTTCGATCTCCACTCGAACGCGGTGACGACGCTCCGCACGGGTAAGATTCACGGCGCTTTCAAGTAGAGAGCGGAGATTCACGTTCGAGCGATTCACGGGCATCTCCTGAGCAAAGCTCAGCATGCTTTCAACCAAGCTATTGGTTCGGCGCGCGGCATCGCAAATTTTCTCGGTCATTTTCAGGCGATTCGAGTCAGTGACCGAATCCGAATAGAGACGTTGGACATTTTTGCCAACTGCGACCATGGCTCGATTGATTTCATGAGCCACTCGCGCCACGAGCTGGCCTAGCGAAGCCAGCTTCTCGTTCTGTACCAGCTGGTCTTCGAAGCGCTTCAGGTTGGAGTAGGCGAGGGATGCATCTTGCAGGTATCCGGAGAGTCTGGAGTTGAGAAGATCTTGCTTGAGCAGGAGGAGAATGGTCAGAAAGAGCATCGTAAACAATGTCAGGAGGATGCGAAAGTGGCGCACGGTATCCTGCGTTTCGCCGCTCATTGCCAGCCATAAGCCAATGGCAGGAGTCGAAAGGGTCACCAACATCGAGAGTCGGGCAGGCCAAAGTATGGGTTTTGTTCTTGGACGCGCCTCAGTTTTGCGCACTTCCGAGGATTGAACCTGCATTGAACGCGAATCGGGGTTGAACGTGATGGAATTGACG
Source organism: uncultured Acidobacteriota bacterium (assembly GCA_963767755.1). Lineage (GTDB taxonomy): Bacteria > Acidobacteriota > Terriglobia > Acidiferrales > UBA7541 > Acidiferrum. Next base: position 105,103 of record CAVYFO010000043.1, read on the forward strand.
CAAAACCATGCCATCGCCGCGGTGAGGGGTACGTCGTAAACACTACCGGTGTAGTAGCGCCCCGACTCGATGGCCCAATTGATCGCCAGGGAAGCCAAACTGTACATTGCCGCCGCACCCAGAAAGTGCAAGTAGAAGCGGCGCCATTGCCCGCGGCTTCGAAAGGCTACGGCGGCGATAGCAACTAGAAACACCAGATTGCCCAGCGCATCGATAATGTCCGAATGACTGTTGTAGGTCGCCAGATCATTTCCGGCAAGCAGGTAAGCCATGGCCCAGAAGAGGTAGACGTAAGTCCAGTAAACGAGCAGCGAGGTGAGGTCGAATAAACCGAGAAGGCGGGAGCGATCTGGCTTATCGTGGTTGGGCTCGAGGGCCAGCGCCGCAAGCATGGGGACAAGCTTAGTGAAGAGGAGAAACTCACCGTCAGGAACCGACGGGACTGGGCGGCTGAACCAGACTTCGTAGTACACCCACAAGAACATATTGACGGACCACATAGCGAATCCGAGCGCCAGCAAGAGCCAGAAGGCGCGCTGTGCGCCCCGATTGGAAATACCCCTCCAGGCAAAGAAAACGGTGGCCGTGATAAGCAAGAAAAACTGGGTCAAATCGCCGAAGGCAGTGAGAGCGTAGCTTGGTCGGCCGCGAAGCGATGCGGCAGCAAGCAAGACCAGCAGAGAAATGACCAGGACGACCAGAGCTTTTTTGCTGGAGAAAGTCGCGCGTGTTGTGCTGATTTTGAGTTGGCCGGGCGCTTCTTGCACGCTCACTCCTGTCTGGGACAAATCCAACGGTGCGGTGTCAATTTCGTGCTGGCCCCAAGCAAGGTCCTGATGCGCCCCTGCCGCGCATGTTCCGACCACGCAGGTTTCGTGGGCGCAAACCAATCGTTAAAGACCTGAGTCTATTTTGCTGGCTCCGGGGAGTGGGTCAGAAACATTTGTTTGCGTGAGTGCCAGAATGGATATACGCAGGAGAGGAACGCCTTCCAAAATTCTTACCGCTTCATTAGCGAGCTGGTGCAAGTTGATTCCAACGTCCGCGCAGTTCCCAAATGTGCGAGCAATCTCCATGGTTGACAAACAGTGGTCCGCTGAGGATTCTCTGTCTGGAACAGCTTCGCAAGAGCGTTTGTAGGACGCGCCTGAGCGATCTTTCGAAAGCTGCCAAAGGAGAAATCATGTCGGTTACGAGGCGCGAATTGTGCGCGATGATATCTGGAATACTCGTTCCAACACACGCTTGTCCAAATTAGGATTTGGATTTTGACGCAAAAAAAGGCTGAGCATCTGATAGCTTGAGGTTGGGCTCTGCAAAAGCCAATCACAACGCTAAGGAGGCTCAGCCGTGACTCGAGTCAGCAGTATATTCTCACAGATTTTGCAGTTAATCCCTCGTCTGGAATTCGAATCAGCCGTGCGCCAGCACAACGCGGAGCGTCATGCTCGAGGTTTCACCAGCTGGGGCCAGTTCATCGCCATGCTCTTCTGTCAGCTGGGGCACGCCAAGTCATTGCGCGAAATTTGTGGAGGATTGGCTGCCAGCGAAGGGAAACTTCGTCATCTGGGGTTGCCCACGGCTCCTTCTCGCTCCACCCTGGCCTACGCCAATGAGCATCGGCCTTGGCAGCTGCAGCGCACCGTGTTTGAGCAGCTGCTGGCGAAGTGCCAGATGTTGGTGGCCGGCCAACCAGAAACCAGAAAGAAGAGGAAGTTCCGTTTTAAGAATCCTCTGCTGAGCTTGGATGCCACGGTGATCGATCTGTGCGCCACAATGTTTGATTGGGCTAAGTTCCGCCTGACGAAGGGAGCGGTGAAACTTCATTTGCTGCTGGACCACGATGGCTACCTGCCGTCCTTCGCGGTGATCACGGAGGGCCAAAAGCATGAGGTACGTGTGGCGCGACAGATGCAATTTGCGCGGGGGACGATTTTGGCATTTGACCGCGGCTATACGGACTACGAATGGTTTATGAACTTGACCGAGCAGGGCGTTTATTTCGTGACGCGTTTGAAGGAAAACGCCGACTACGGCGTGGTGGAGAAGCGTGAAATTCCACAGCGGCGCGACGTATTACGGGATGAAGTGGTCTTTTTCTATAAGCTTGCGCGGGAGAGCAAGGAGGCTTTCTTCCGGCGGATCGAGTTTTACGACGAGGAGCACGATCGCGTGCTGGTATTTCTGACCAATCACTTGGAACTGGCGGCGGCTACCATCGCGGCGATCTACAAGGAGCGCTGGCAAATCGAGTTGTTTTTTCGGGCCTTGAAACAGTCACTGCGGGTGAAAACGTTTGTAGGAACTTCCGCCAATGCTTTGAAAACGCAGCTCTGGACGGCGCTGATCGCTATGCTGGTGGTGAAATACCTGCAACTGCGATCGACGTTCGGTTGGTCCCTTTCGAATCTGGTGGCACTTCTGCGGCAGCAATTGTTTGTTTACCGTGATCTGTGGACCTGGATCGACGATCCTTTTCAACCACCACCGATACCAGAAAGATCGTCAGAGCAGTTGACGTTGCAACTGAGCTGAGTGGGTCGATGGATTGGACAGCAGCGATAAGCCACATGCCCACAATTCGATGTAACTTCGAGATTTCAAGAGGGGGAATTTAGACAGCATCCGATCAAGAGAAACGCTTCGCCACCACCAACCTGCCCTGCGTCCAGGGCGCAGAAAGTGAATTTTGCCCTTACTCTGGAGATATTGGCGACCAATTTTCAGCTAATTTGGACAGCAGTGGTTCCAACAACATTGCCGATGAAAACCTCCGCCGAGGAAGCGAACACGCTATCTTCGGCGATATACCCCTTCGATAAGCTGCCGCTGCACACGTCGAATGGAGCGGTGACTCGGCATGTGCTGAAGGGCAAGCTGGCAACGGGAGAAGCACTGGAAGTGCATGAAACGACATTGCCGCCGGGCGGCGCTCCGCATCCGCCGCATCATCATGTGCATTCCGAGATGTGGCTAATTCGCGAAGGAACGGTGGAAATCAGTGTGAACGGGACGAGTTATCAACTCGGGCCGGGCGGAGTGGGATTTGTGAAATCCGACGACGAACACGGGATCAAGAATGTTGGCGCAACGGCGGCAAGTTATTTTGTGGTGGCGATTGGGCCGGGCGCGGACGCCTAGAACGACAGAGGAAGACAAGGAGGTACAATTTATAAGAGCATTTTCCGAGAGTCCCCTGAAGATCATGAAGCAGTTGACGATGCGGGGATTCAAGAACTCTTATAGAACCTTCGGGCGCTAGTAGCCTTTCACTTTGACCACAAAGTATGTGAATTCATGACTGCCATCGAGGACGATCTGATGCGGCGTGTGCGGTGGAATTCGGACAATGTCTCCCGGTGATAGTTTCTGGCGGACGCCGCCTTGGATGGTGCCGTTGCGCTTTTCATGAGGGGCCACGGTTTCGCCGTTTAGTAATGTACCCCCGACGACGAGGGTTGCTGAACCTGATTCCACAATCATTACGTCCACTTGAGTTTCGTGCCACTCGGGAGCTCCGTCGGCTTCCCGATGAACGAGAATAAAACTGTCATTTGGGAAATCGGCAAGCTGCTTGACGGCGAAATGATGGGGATCCTTCGCAGCGTCAGCCGCAAGGTCATGGGCCAAGGCCTGCATAGAGGATGACGACAAATGCACAAAGCCCGCAGGGGCCTGCTCCTGTGAGCTGACCGCGAGGAATGGAATTGCAAAGAGAGGGAATAACCAGAGTTTTTTCATCTTATATCTCCTCGATAGCTTTTCGGACCGATCCAAGCGGTGGCCATTGAGCCAAGCGCTGGAAGGAGCGAAATCATCACACAGTGGGAGGCAACTTGCCAGATGCTTAGAACTCTTGAGGCGGCGGGCTAGAGATAATTTCGGAAAGGCATCCGACAAAGGCGGACTTCACTACATTTCTTCTGTCACAAATCGGAGCGCCCACGTTAGAGGGCGCCCCGACTCTTCCTCTTTGGGGAGTGGCTAGAAGAAGACTTTGATCGCAAATTGAGCGACGCGTGGATCGGCCGCCTGCCCGGCCCGGAATGTACCGAAGGAGCTACTGCTCAGCTTATCGAAATTGCTGATCTGATCGGTGCTGTTGACAGTACCGGTGCTGATGCTTTCCGGTGCAAAGTTTGGGTGGTTGAGAAGGTTGAAGTACTCGGCGCGGAGCTGGATCTTCCAGCGTTCGGTGACCAGAATGTTTTTGGCGATCTGGGCATCCCAGTTGGCGGTATGGGGCAGACGCAAGACGTTCTTGCCAATATCGCCAAAGGTGCCGTAGATGGCGGCGTTGATAACTAGTGGCCGGAGGCGTCTCCGGCTCACCTTGGTGGGTTGGAATGCGACCGGGTTGAGCCAACTGACGCAGTTTGCGGTCGTGCCGCAAGTCGTCGAGCTATAAGGATCAACGCCCGTGATGAACGTTCCTCGATCGTTGCCGATGCCGGTGCCAGATAGCTCCGTACCCTGGAGAACGGTGATGGGACGGCCGCTGGCAGCGGAGATGATGCCGGCGAATTCGTAGTCGCCGAAAAGGTGGTGTATCAATGAACTGTGCCCGGATAGGGTGGGCGATTGCCAAACATAAGAGCCGGTGAATACGTGGGTGTGATCGAAACTCGAAGGGCCATAGTCAAAGGCGTGGCGGTCAGGATTGTTAAGGGGGAGTGTTGAGTAGCCGGTGTCAAAGCCTGTGACCCCCTCACCGAAGGGAAGATCGTCGAGGCTTTTCGAATAGGTATAGTTGGCTAAGATCGTGAGGCCGTGAGACATGCGCTTCTGAGCGGACATCTGCAAGGAATGATAACTGGAATTAATGTCGTTGATGTCGGCCTGAACAGTCGTCGAGAAGGTATTTGGTTTGAAGAGGGCTCCGCTAGAGTTGGCAGGGCCATTACAGGAAGCAACGGTGCCACCGGTAGCTTCGCAAACCGTGAGATTTGCAAGGCCGACGTTGGCCTTCCCCGTGCACAATACGGCGGATGCCGGGTCCGTGCAGGGGACGCCCGCGTTGTAATACTGGGTTTCGAGGATGTGGGTGCTACGAGAGCCAACATAGGCTGCGCGGACCAAAACGCCGGCTGGCAACTCGCGCTCGAGAGTGAGGTTCCACTCATAGACCGTGGGAACGTGGTAGACGCCGCTTGGATCGTAGGTCACGGCAATTTCATTGAAGGGCGGATTGTAAGCGAAGTTTGTGGGAGCCGGAAACGGACTTGGGAACGTCGGATATGAAGTGGCTTGGGCGCCCGAACAATTTAGAGCTGCCTGTGTCGCAGGCAAGGTACAAAGCGGATCGCTGAAGGAGCCGGCAGTGGAGCCCGGAGTGGGAGAGCTATTGCCGGCGGTGGAGAGGATGAACTGCGGGCTGAAGGGCCATTCGTCGACGAAGCGATTGCTTAGCATACCCTCAGCGCGGGTGTCGTAAACGATGCCGAAACCACCTCGCACACTGGTCTTACCATCACCGAAAACGTCGTAAGCAAAGCCAACACGAGGGGCGAAACCATTCAGGCTGGAATTCAGTGCGTTCTTGGGCATACCCGGGTCGCTGGAAATGCCATTGGCGCTGGAGAAGAAGATTCCTGGAGGCGCATTAGGATAAACCCTGGACCGGATGTCTGCCGCCATGGCAGTAAGATTCACCTGGGCCCAACGGTCGCCGTTATCGCTCCAGGGAAGAGCTGGCTCATAGCGAAGGCCGAGGTTGACGGTCAGGCGCGCGGTGACATGATAATTGTCCTGAATGTATAAACCTGGGAATTTATCGCGATTGGCCTTGTATTCACCGGCTCCCTGCTGGAAAGCGTAGCCGTTACCGGTAGCGTTGCCGTCGCACATGGTGCCAGCGAGAAAATTTTGGAAGACAGGAAGGCCAGCCGCCTGACCAAGGTAGGTATCCTGTGTGCAAAAATTGACAATACCGGGCTGGTTGAACTGATTGTTGAGGTCCACTTGGCTCCACTCAATGACGCCCCCGAAGTGGATGTCGTGTTTGCCTTTCTCCCAACTCACGTCATCGGCGTATGTGAAATTATTCCTGGTGAAAATGCCGGTGGGATTGTCGCCAAAACTAAAGCCGCTTTGCACGCCGATGCCCTGGATGGCACTGGGCGAGGGTTCGAAGGGAAGAGGAGCGGTTTCAAAGGTCGCCAAGTCCACTGCACCGGGAGCAGGGCCGCGGGAGGAAACCTCGCGGGAATAACTCATGCGAAAGTCATTGATAAAACTTGGCGAAAAAATGTGAGTCTCATGGATGAGCGCGTTCTGGGCCGTAATGGAGTGGGTGGCGTCTGTATAAGCAACGAGTTCCAACGGATTGAAAACGCCCGCCTTGGTAAAGCGATCGAATTCATAACGGCCGGTGACTTTATCCTTCGTGCTGAATGAATGGTCGAGTCTGCCCATCCCCGAATCGTAATTCTCGATGTCCGGTTTTGAATAAGCCACTGTTGGATTCGAGCCCGTTGGAATGGGTCCAGCTAAGCTGAATTTTGCCGAGGAGCCCAAATACGCGCCGGTGGTAGGGTCGACGCCCAGCATTTTGGCGATGCCGGGATCGATCGTGCCCGGCGTGCCGCCGGGGCCGCCGGATGCCAGGAAGTTGGCGATGTCCGTCTGCCCGACGACGTGCGCACTGCCCAAGACAAGATTGCGAAATGTCGTGCGCTGATACCCTGCAAAGAAGAAGGTCTTGTCGTGGATAATCGGGCCGCCAACGGTGCCGCCGAACTGATTTCGCTTGATTTGATCGTGAGTGGTTGGTGTGGCGAATAAGTTCTGCGCATTGAAGGCCGGATTACGGACAAATTCGAATGCATCGCCGTGGAAACTATTTGTGCCCGACTTGGTGATTACGTTTACAACGCCTCCGGCGTTTTGTCCGTACTCGGCGCTGTAGTTGCTCGTCTGCACGCTAAATTCCTGCAGAGCGTCAGGGAACGGAAATGGCTGATTGACGTTCGTGTATTCATCGACGTAGTTGCCGCCATCGAGCTGGTAACTGATGGTATCTTGGCGCGTGCCGTTCGTCGAATAAGTCACGGCACCGGGGAAGGTTTTAGTTGCGCCCTGATCGGCCCCACCGTTCGGAGAGTTCACAGCTCCAGCCACAAGCAGGGTGAGTTGCGCAGCATTCCTGCCGTTTAGGGGCAATTCAGAAATACGCTGTTGCTCGATAACCTGTTTCAGTGAGGAGGTGGAGGTATCCACTTGAACCGCATTGGTCGTGACGTTGACTATTTCCGTCACCGCGCCTAGCTTCAAATCCACATTCACGGTTAGTGATTGGTCCGCGAGCAGCGTAATGTCGTGCTGCTTGGAGATGCTGAAGCCTTTGGCCTCGACGGTCAACGTGTAGACGGCGGGTTGCAACGAGGGGATCACGTAGAGTCCGTCGGGGTCCGTGGTGGCGGCACGAGAGAATCCGGTGCCTTGCTGAGTGGCCGTCACTTGGGCACCGGCGACGCCAGCTCCCGCAGGGTCGGTGACTCTGCCAAGAATGCTCCCCAGACCTTGCGCGTGCGAATAGAGAGGGGCGAAAAGAAGCGCGAAAAAAACAATAAGGACATTCTTCTTCATTTCTGTTTTTCCCTTTCGCGGGCGGCCCGGGATAGAACTCCAGCCATACCCGCCAGCTGCGGCGTGCCATGCGCCTCGAACACACGGCCACGCCCGTCGCACCGAAAATTGAACGAGACGCAGCACTCGCTTCTGACCATCAGTTTGCTGAATAGTCGCAATCAACTGCTTGAATAGGCCCAGTGAGCGGACATTAGGAGCGAAGCCGGGGTGATGTCAAACGCGAAATACTAAAGGAGTGGTTTAGCCAGACTAAATTGCCGGTCTTCCGAGGCGAAGCAAAAGTGCATGGCGCTCGCCAAGCGTGCCGAGATTCCTTGGGAATTGACCGTCTCACATTGTGGTGCGTCGATTTTCTTTGCTCTGGCACGCTCGCGGACGCATTGAATTATTCTTTGACCAAGCTAAACGGAATCGCATCATCCGCACTGTTTCATTCAACGAAGGAGCGCCGATGCACACCACAAGAGGGGAGCTTGACCATGAAGATCCCCGGTGTTGCGTGCTCGGGTCAGGTAATAGTTCAAGTCGTTTTTCTTGTTTGTGCCTTCGCAAACATTTTTCAAGTCTGCGTTGGAGTCCAAATAACTAACGAGAGCGAGCCAGCCCTTCCGCGCGGCACGGCCGTAATGCTTCTCGTCGAGCCAACCGTTTTTGACGCCAGTGATCATGGCAAAGGTGAACATGGCGGTGCAGGAGGATTCTGGCCAAGCTTCAGGATGATCGAGCAGTTGGCGCCACATGCCGTCTTTACCTTGATATTTCAAGTGTGACTCCATCATTTTCCGGTAGCCGGCCATGATTCGCGCGCGCTGAGGATGATTTGCCGGGAGCGAACGCAACAGTTCTGCCATTCCCGCCGCGACCCAGCCGTTCCCACGGCCCCAGAAGAATGGCACATCGGGGGCATGATAGAAAAGACCGTTCGGTTGCTGGAGCTTATCCAAGTACGCGCTCATCTCGAGCGCGGCACGATCGATGTACTTGGCGTCGCCAGTGGCGCGATAGGCCTGCACTTGCACGAGGATGATCATGTACATGTCATCGATCCAGAAGCGGCTCTGATTCGTAAGGCCTTCGGGAGTGGGGTCCTGCCATTGTTTGTCGGCTAGAGAGAGGCCCATATCCAGATATTTCTGATGCTTGGTTTCAATATAGATTTCAAGAGGGACGGAGCCAAAAATCGTGCTGTCCACGTTGACGGGCGGCGGCACGAGCACGGATTCGGTGGTGAAGAGAGGCTCAAAGCGGGAGATGAGGCGGGCAGTGAGATCCTTGTCGTCGTTCAATTGCGCAAAGGTCAAGGCGCCGTACCAGGCAACTGACTCCGGGTAAGTGATGTGGGCAGGTGGCGTGCTCCTGTTGAAATTCGTGTGAGGATCGGAGACGAAGCGTTCGGCCACGCGCTTGCCGATTTCTCTTGGCGAGCTTCCTGCGGGCCATTTCTTGAATTCTTTCTGTTGAGCCGAGGAGGCGGGGGAGAGGAATGCCGCGGCAGAGAGGAGCAGCGCTGCTACTTGGAAATACGCGATTCGCTTGGATCCCGGGTTTCTTATCTTCATCTGTCTCTGAACATCCCTTTCGAATAGTTGAATCCGCGCTTCGGCGGCTGCATGATTTGTCAACTCTGGCTAGCGCGTGCCCGACAAACTGCTCTTCTCCAGCAAGAAGAGGATCACAGTGCCATCCGGATCGGTGATGGAAGCCGAATCGCTAATCGCTTTTACGTCGAGCGAGCGGCTCCTCAGTGTTTCGGCGGTGCGGGCGAGATTTGCCACCGTGAAGGCGATGCGCGGCTTTGTTTGCGGAGTCGACGCTTCGAGTTCTATTTCGTCGCTGGAGTTCCCTGGAAGACTCATCCGAATGGTCCCGCTGGAAAGGACATTCTGAAATCCTAATCTGGAAGTGTAGAAGGCGTGCTCCGCGTTCACGTCTCGCACGGGGATGACAGCGCGGAAGAGATGTTGAGAGACGCGGCGGTTACTAAGGTGCTTCCCACGGTCTTCAAAATGAAGCGAGCCCGGTAGACATTGCCTGTATTCGAGGGTTTGTCCCTCCGGATCGTGAAGAACAAAAAGCAGATTGCCTGCGTGTGCTTTGCGGCTCGGTGGGGGATTCAGACCGCTCTTCACATACTCGTTCCAGAGCGATTCGATGTCAGCCGCTTCATAGCAGACGTGGAGAAGGCCTGTCGGCTGGGAATCGTTCGCACGGCCATAAAGCTCGATGAATTGGTGATCATTTATTTTGATGTAGGAGACTTCGGGTTTGCCCGGATCCTTAAATTCGAACGCCTGCTCGAAACCCAGCGCGCGATAAAACTCGCGAGATTTTTCCACGTCGCTTACACGAAAAGCGACATGCGCGATTCCGGCCAACGACGGGGATGAATTCGGCCGGGGCGATAAAAATGAAACGGAGATGAGGAGCGCCGCGATTATTTTTTGCATTTCCGCGAGTCCAGCCAGAATTTGCGTGGTGAAATATCCGCATGAAACTGAAACGCGTCGAATAGGTTACACCTGCTGTCAAGAAGGATTGTCTGGTGGTCCCAGGTTCCTAGTCATACATTACTAGCTGTGGATCGCATCGCAGACGGCGGAAGTGACTTCACGAGTCGTAGCTTTGCCGCCGAGGTCGGGAGTGTGAATGCCGGAGGCAGTTACATTTTCCACGGCCTGCATGAGTTGCTGCGCCGCATCCTGTTCGCCGAGATGCGCGAGCATCAGCGCGGCAGTCCACAACGCACCGACGGGATTCGCGATGCCTTTGCCTGTGATGTCGAAAGCCGCGCCGTGGATGGGCTCGAACATGGAGGGAAAGCGGCGCTCCGGATCAAGGTTCGCGGTCGGCGCGATTCCCAGGCTCCCGGCGAGCGCCGCGGCAAGATCGGAAAGAATATCAGCATGAAGATTTGTTGCGACGACGGTATCGATGCTCGCGGGCTTTGCAACCATGCGTGTGGTCATGGCGTCGACGAGCATCTTGTCCCAACTGACGTCCGGAAAATCTTTTGAAACTTCTGCCGCGATTTCGTCCCACAGGACCATACCGTGGCGCTGAGCATTCGATTTGGTGACGACTGTGAGCAACTTGCGCGGGCGGTCTTGGGCGAGTTTGAAAGCGAAGCGCATGATGCGGGTGACGCCGCGGCGAGTGAAGATGGAAGTCTCTGTTGCGACTTCCTCCGGAAACCCTCGGTGCGCACGGCCACCATGTCCGGCGTATTCGCCTTCGGAATTTTCGCGGACGATGGCCCAATCGAGATCGCCAGGTTTGCAGTCGCGCAGAGGTGAGCACAAGCCCTGCAAGATTCGCGTTGGGCGGAGATTCACATACTGGTCGAAACCCTGGCAGATCGCCAGGCGCAAACCCCAAAGCGTTATGTGGTCCGGAATATCGGGAGCGCCGACGGCGCCAAAATAAATTGCGCTGAACGGGCGCAGAAGTTCCAGCCCATTTTGCGGCATCATCACGCCGTATTTCCTGTAATACTCCGAGCCCCAGGGAAAAGTCTCCACATTCAGCTTAAATGTCCCTATTTTTTGTGCTAGCACCTGCAATACTTCAAGGCCGGCGGATATTACTTCTGGGCCGATGCCATCCGCGGGGATGGCGGCAATGGAATACTCGCGCATTTCAACTCCAGGAAAAAATTAGCCGATCAGACGCTGTCGCAGCACAACGCGCCAAGGTCACGCGTCGTCTCTGCCGCGATGATTTGTCGCGGACAAAGAGCCGGGTACCTTTTACGTGTATACTACGCGGCGCAAATTTTGCGGCGCGAAGAACAAAAATGATGCAGCATAGCTTCGCGGAAATTTGAGAGCTCGTGAATCGAGGGGAAATGGCTATTGCATCGCCCGACCCGCCAGCGGCACAAAGCGCACGAAAACGGATTGCATGGCGGCTGCTTCCCTTTCTCTTCCTGCTATACATCATCGCTTTCCTGGACCGCATGAACGTCAGCGCGGCGGCGCTCGAGATGCCGCACGACCTGGGCTTCAACGACAAAGTGGTTGGCCTGGGAGCCGGGATGTTCTTTATCGGATACCTGGTGCTGGAAATTCCCGGCGCGTTGATTGCGGAACGTTGGAGCGCACGCAAATGGATTGCCCGAATCATGATCTCCTGGGGAATCATAACCGCGCTGATGGCGTTTATCCACACGGCGCGGGAATTTTATTTTGTGCGATTCTTTATCGGGGCCGCGGAAGCGGGCTTCTTCCCCGCGGTCATTGTCTACTTGTCACATTGGTTCCGGTATCGAGACCGGGCGAAAGCCATCGCAGTTTTTTATGCGGCGAGTCCGCTTTCCTACGTCGTGGGCTCTCCTCTCGCCGGAGTGTTGCTGGGAATTACTTGGCTTGGTCTGCGGGGTTGGCGATGGCTGTTCATCTTGGAAGGCGTGCCAGCAGTCGTCTTTGGCGTGGTTACGATTTTTTATCTGACGGACTGGCCACGAGACGCGAAGTGGCTGCAACCCGACGAACGCGAGTGGATCAACAGCCAGCTCGAAAATGAAAAGCGGGCCAAGCAAAAGGTCCGTTCCTACACCATTTGGCAGGCGTTTGCGCAACGCGACGTCATTCTGCTGACGTTGTGTTACTTCTGCGCAACCACGGGTGGATACGGAGTCGCGTTTTGGTTGCCGAGCATTCTGAAGCGGCTGTCTGGTCAGAGCGACATGCGGGTGACGCTGCTCGCCGCGCTGCCTTATCTGGCCGGCTTTGTAGTTCAACAACTGAACGGATGGCATTCGGACCGGACCCTGGAGCGGCGTTGGCATGCGGCGGTTTCGATTTTCCTGTGTGGCGTTTCGCTTTTGCTCGCAGTTTTTTATGGCTCGAGTCTTGGGGTCGCGGTCGCGTTGTTTTGTCTGGTAGGAGCTGGTTATTATTCATTCCATCCTTGTTTCTGGGCCGTGCCAACTGCGTTCTTGAGCGAATCCGCCGCGGCTGCATCCATCGGACTGATTAATTCGGTGGGTAATCTTGGGGGATTTTTTGGGCCGATGGTTATGGGGTATCTGGTCAATCGCACTCACTCATTCCGAGCGGGGCTGCTGTACCTTGTTGGAAGCTTGTGCCTCTCGGGGATCTTGATGCTTGCGGTGGGCGCCGGACGTCGCGCTCGTCCGATGCAACGTGAGTCTCCAGCAATTTAAGCTAAGTCTCTTTGTCGCGCTCCTAACCTCTCCCCGGCGTTTTGGCCTTAATGAATCTCAGGCTCCGGAATTGGCGCAGTGCCTTCCAGGAAATCGAAGTCGCAACCCTCATGTGCTTGCTTGATGTGCTGCATGAATAATTTTCCGTAGCCGCGAGGGTAAATTCCCTCTTTCGGGCGCCAAGCTGCACGGCGGCGGGCAATCTCGTCTTCGTTCACGAGCATATTCAGTTTTCGTGCCGGGACATCGAGCTCGATGAGATCGCCTTCTTTCAGCAACGCTAGCGGTCCGCCCACAAACGATTCTGGCGAAACGTGCAGAACGCAGGCGCCGTAACTTGTGCCGCTCATTCGCGCGTCGGAAATGCGGACCATATCGCGGACGCCTGTCTTCAAGATTTTTTGTGGAAGCTGCAGGTTTCCCCATTCAGGCATTCCGGGTGCGCCTTTTGGTCCGGCGTTTCGCAGCACCAGGACGCTGTCAGCATCTACATCGAGAGCGGGATCATCCAAACGGGCGTTCATTTCATTGAAACTATCGAACACTACGGCACGGCCGGTGTGTTTAAGGAGTCTCGGTTCGGCGGCAGAAGCTTTGATAACGGCGCCGTTTGGAGCGAGATTCCCGTAAAGAATTGCCAAACCGCCTGAGGCGAGGACAGGATTGTCCAAAGAACGGATAACGTCCGAATTGTAGATTTCGGCGCCGCCAATATTTTCGCCGAATGTTTTCCCGGTAATGGTCAAGCAGCTGAGATCCAAATGAGGTCCTAGCGCACGCAGCAATGCCGGCAATCCACCGGCGTAATAGAAATCTTCCATCAGGTATTTGCCGCTGGGCAGGATATTCGCGAGCATGGGCGTTTTCTTCGAATATTCGTCGAAGCGGTCGAGCGTGATCTTTATTCCGGCGCGTCCGGCCATCGCTATCAGATGGATAACAGCGTTCGTCGAACCACCCAGCGCAAACTCCGCCGCAATCGCATTATTGAAGCAGGCTTCGCGCAAAATGTCGCGTGGCTTCAAATCTTCCCACACCATTTCCACGATCCGTCGCCCGGAGCGATTGGCCATCTTGGGATGATTGGAATCGACCGCAGGGATTGAGGTGGCGCCGGGAAGCGTAAAGCCGAGAACCTCGGTCAAGCTGGTCATCGTGGAGGCCGTCCCCATGGTCATGCAAGTTCCCGCTGAACGCGCGATGCCGTTTTCGATTTCGGTCCAAGCCTGCAGATCGATATTTCCGGCGCGGCGTTCTGCCCAGTACTTGGAAACATCGGAGCCGCTGCCGAGAATTTGCCCACGCCAATTGCCGCGAAGCATCGGTCCCGCGGGAACATAGATCGCTGGCAGATTCATGCTGATGGCGCCCATCAATAGCGCAGGGGTCGTCTTGTCGCAGCCACCAAGAAGCACGCAACCATCCGCCGGATAAGAGCGCAAGGCCTCCTCGGTTTCCATCGCCAGCAAATTCCGATACATCATCGTGGTGGGCTTTTGAAATGTTTCGCCGAGGGTGAACGCGGGAATCTCTACAGGAAAGCCGCCTGCCTGCCAGACGCCTTTCTTCACCTCTTCTGCGCGCTCGCGAAGATGGCTGTGGCATGGATTGACGTCAGCCCACGTGTTGATAATGGCGATGACCGGCTTGCCCGCGTAGTCGGCCTGGATGCAACCCATGGAGGCGGCGCGCGAACGATGGCCGAAGGAACGCAGGTCGTCTGGACCGAACCAGCGATAGCTTCTCAAGGACTTGGAATCTTTTGGCGGCATAAAATCCTTCCCAGGGACGATGACATGACGCATTCAACCGTAGCACTTTGAAGAAGCTCAGTAAGCTTTGAATCCTTGGTGCAACGCGATGTAGTTTAGGAGGACTCATTTTGCAGTGTCAAATCGCGGGCTTCAAACACAGGATCTGATTTTTCAAGAACGTATTTGCTGGATGCGGGTCGCTCTGGTTGTGGTGTAATCTCTGGCGCCACTACTGCGGGAGTTATGAAAACCGAGATAATTCTAGCGCTGGCGAATCCTGATGAGCCGCAGATTGCCATGCTCAGGCAGCGGCTCGCCAGCGTGGAAATTATAGTTGGAAATTCCGCGGAGGCGTTTGAGCGAGACGCCGTTCGTGCCACCGTTCTTTTTAACTGGTCCGGCCCGCTAGCGCTTTTTAAGCAGGTGTTTGCGATGTGTCCGAACCTGCTTTGGGTGCATTCGCGCTCGGTGGGCTTGGAGAGAACGTTGTTCCCAGAGCTCGTAGAGAGCGCGGTGCCACTCACAAACGGAGTGGGGGTGTTTAGCGCTTCGCTCGGCGAGTTTGCGCTTGGCGCGATCTTGTATTTCGCGAAAGATTTTCGACGGATGATCCGGAATCAGATGGCCGGCAGATGGGAAGCGTTCGATGTCTTGTGGGCTTCGGGACAAACGGTGGGGATTATCGGGTATGGAGACATTGGACGCGCGGTGGCTGAGAGAGCACATGCCCTCGGAATGACCGTGCTCGCTTTGAGACGGCATGCTCCGTCTTCGCAGGGTACGGAACGGCTGGTCTCGCAAGTTTATTCGCCGGAAGGGCGGCTTGAGATGATTTCGCGCTGTGACTACGTGGTTGCGGCGACGCCGTTAACCGCTGAAACGCGCGGGATGATTGGTGAGCGGGAGTTCGCGGCGATGAAGCCGACGGCGGCAGTGATCAATGTGGGGAGAGGGCCGGTGATCGACGAAGCGGCGATGGTCAGTGCTCTGTCCAATGGAAGGATCAAAGGCGCCGCGCTGGATGTCTTCGATCACGAGCCGTTGCCTGCGGGCCATCCATTTTACAAGCTGGAGAACGTTTTGCTCTCGCCGCATTGCGCGGACCACACGCCGGATTGGCTGGACAACGCCATGAAGTTTTTCATCGAGCAGTATGAGCGATTCCGCAAGGGCGAAGCGTTGCTCAACGTTGTGGATAAGAAGCTAGGCTACTGATTGACCTGATCGGACGCGAAGCGTTTTACTTCCGCCGTTTTAAATAAGGGCTTGCACCTCGCGCCAGATCGTCGGCTCGACCGGAATGCCCAACTCAAGATTTTCTTTCCGTATTTGCAGCACACGTTCGCCGGGATATCGCACGCGTTCGTCCGTTGCGGACCATGATGATTGCAGATATTCCACGATTCGGTCGCTTAGACTTTCGCAGCCCATTTGTGGCTTCAGCACATGCGAATCAATAGCAATGAAGATTTGAGAGAGCCTGGTCTCTCGTTCCGGTTCCGCAGATAACTGAAACGTTGCGGAGCCGCCTGAAAGCAGTGCGGCAACCATGTCCAACATAAGCGCAAGGCCTGAGCCCTTCCAATAGCCGATGGGCAGCGGCCGCTTCGATGCTTCGATGGCCGCGGGCTCTCGCGTGAGCTCGCCAGTAGTGTCAAAACCTCCTTCGACGGGCAATTGTTCGCCGCGCATTCGGTAGGATGCGAGTGCCCCGTATGAAAATTGCGACATGGCCATATCGAGAACCACATGCCCTTTCGCACGTGGCACCGCAATGATCAGTGGATTGTTGCCGATACGCGGTTCGCTGGCGCCCCACGGCGGCAGATTGGGCAGCGTATTCGTCCAACAAATCCCGACAACCCCTGCATCGGCTGCTTGCCAGCCGTAACTGCCTCCACGCATCCAATGGTTGGTATTGGCTAGAGCTACGCAGCCAATTCCATGCTCGCGAGAGAGCACGATCGCTCGGTCCATGCACGCGTAGGCGTTTAGATTGCCAGGGCCGCTTTTTCCATCCCAGCGTTCGAGAGAGCCAAAGCTTGCGACGCATTGGGGAACTGCATCCACATCAATAACTCCATTGCGAATCATGCGGACGAATTGTGGAAATCGGTTTAAACCGTGGGAGTAGACGCCGTCGCGGCTGGCCTCTGAAAAAAGACGCGCACAGAGAGAAGCGCGGTCCTGCTCGAACCCAAGCTTCAGCAACACTCCAAACAAGCTGCTGAACAATTCTGCGTATGGAACTCTCACAGGGCTCTGCTCACGGATTCAATGCGTTCTTGTAACTATTGCGGCCGCGTCGGCAGTCGCTAAGCGACCGCTCTCGAAACCCGGATAGGGTACATCAGTATTCGAATCGGCGAACGGTTCAATGTTCTTAAAGAGCAATTTCAGCTAATTTCATCGGAATACTCAGCGACCGTGCCCGCGCATGGCGTGGTCACGTTGCGCGTCTCGAAATAGCAAACGCGGGAGCAAAAGCGGTTACGCCGCGATGTGCTCACTTGCCCGTGTAGCTGATCCGCCAGATGGATTTCGATCCATCGTCTGTCACGAGTAAAGAGCCATCGGGTGCGACCGTGACGCCAACGGGACGGCCCCAAACGTGGCCATTGTCGACCACGAATCCAGTCATGAAATCTTCGTACTCGCCGGTCGCATGGCCGGTCTGGTGCAACGGCACGCGAATGAGTTCGTAGCCCACGCGAAGAGAGCGATTCCATGAGCCGTGCTCAGCGGCAAAAATGTCGCCGTCGTACTCTGCCGGAAACTGTTTGCCCGTATAAAAAGTCATTTCCAGCGAAGCGTTATGGGGATTCAGAATTACATCCGGCGTGATGACTTTCTCTTTCAGCTCTGGATGCTTGCCCTCGTGACGCGGGTCCTGATGCCCGCCCATGTACCACCAGGGCCAGCCGTAAAATCCGCCTTCTTGGACATGAGTGATGTAGTCGGGAACTAGATTGTCGCCCAGCGCGTCGCGTTCGTTCACTGAACACCACAGCTCGCCGGTCTTCGAATTAATGGCGAGCCCAACGCAGTTCCGAATGCCGTAGGCGTAGATTCGCGTTGCCGAGCCATCGGGATTGAATTCGAGAACATCCGCACGGTTCTTTTCCGCTGGAGAGATGTCGGGGTCGTCGATATTCGAGGCCGAACCTACGGAAACAAACATTTTGCTGCCGTCAGCCGTGAATTGAATGTCGCGCGTCCAGTGGCCGCCGCCAGAGGGCAGGTCTACAATGTGCTCGGCGGGGCCGCCAGCTTTTAAATCGCCGTTCTTGTACGGAAAACGGACGACGGAATCCGTATTGCCGATGTAGACCCATTGCGGATCGGGCCCTGGTGGATAAAAGTTGATACCGAATGGCCGCTTCAGGCCGGTGGCAAAAGTCTCTACCGCTTCCGGCTTGCCGTCAGCCGTGATTCCACGGAAAACTTGTACGTTTCCGGCGTTGCTCTCGGCAACGAAGAAATCGCCATTCGGAGCGGTGCGAATCAGGCGCGGAGCGTCGATTCCTGTAGTGTACAACTCTACTTTGAAACCAGGCGGAACCTGCGGCCACGCATTTGATGGACGCGGGACGAGTTGGGGACCATTGCCTGAGGACGCGGTAGCTAGTGGCGGAGGCAAATCGTTCAGCGTGATCTTGCGAATCTCGCCGGGCTTCTCAAAGCGGTAATCGGTAAAGGGCGCTTTGGGAGGTGGCGCGTTCTTACCGGTATCGACGGCATCGCTGGCTGAGAGCTGCACGCGGGGAGAACCGGGTTTAAGACTGCCCAACACACGGATGTAATTCACGATCTGCCATCTCTGCTCTTGCGACAAAGTCTGCCAGGACGGCATGCCATTGTTCACGTCGCCCTTCGTGATGTACCAGAAGAGTTCGCCGTCGCTTGCTCCCTGTGCCTTGCCAGTAGCGAGCGCAGGAATGTTTCCTGTGCCCTCGCCGTTTGGACCATGACAGCTCGCACAGCGGAGTTGATAGGCGGCTCTGGCAGACGCAGGGTGCTGACCCTCGTAGGGATTCTTTTGTTCCTTGGTGGACGCGGGGGCATTATGGAAAGTGGGAACTTGGGCCTGGGATGCGGCCATGAGCGCAAACAGAACCATGACGCAAATTGCGACTGAGCGACCAAGAAAACTGCGACTGAAAATCAAGGGGATCCTCCACAGATGGAAAGCCTGAATTTTACAACAATATCTTGACGCATGAGATGGCAGTGTCTCAACAGCGGCGTGCATGTATAATTTTGGGCTACATCTTGAGCAGCAGGAATCGGCTTTATCGGTTGAGCGCGTCAAAGAAAAATGGCTTCGCCGCGCGGATTAATTTTCAAAACGGAAATATGTCCTACGTCCGAATCGGTGCATCGGAAACGGGTGTTTTCACCCCATCCAAGCTTCTGCATTGGTGCGGAAGAGACGGTTCACGTCACGCTGGATGTCACCGCGGGTCATTCTTCGACCGTCCTCAGCGAGCAAGCGATACGATTCCGAGAGGATTCTCGATACGGTCCTGCGCGTGTTGTGCCATTTGTAGATGACCTGTTCGAGAACACGGGCGTCGGAATGCTGCGGAATAAAGCTTGTCCCCAGCATCTCGATCCGCTCGCGCGTAATTTCTTCGACGATCGATGGATTGTTCATGAACCACCAGCACCCGAATGGCATCAAGTTGCTGAACTTGCGGGCATAGACGCAGAGTTCGTGCTGGTTCTCCCGGCTGAGCACACTCACAAGGAACCGATTCTCAGGAAATTCGCGGCACAGATTTTCCAGCGCCTTGAGGTCCGATTTGCCAACAGCGTCCCCCGCCAAACGGATCGTAGGATTCACTTGCTTGCGCACGCCCATCATTAGCGAAAGCGGAATTCCAAACTCGCAGCAGGCCGGGAGCACTGCTTCTTTCAACAATCGATTGCCGACAGTCTCCTGGGGATAAGCAAAAGTGTCGGGCAAAGAGACTGCCATGTACACCGGTTGCATGCGCCCATGCCAATCGGCCAAGAAACGGCGCACCTCCGCGGTAGACTTGCCTGAAGCCTGCTCGTCCACCTGATAGCCTTGTCCGGCCAACATCTGCCAGTGCGCGGGCCACGTGCACAAAATTCGATCCAGCCGCAGTACCGCACGAAATTGCGCGTGGTTCGATACGCCGTTCCGCCAGACTGCAGCTTCCGCCGGATCGAGTGGATCATTGGTCATCACCACCACACCCACGCCTGCCATCTGGAGCACTTTCTGGATGTGCGCTTCGATTGTCTGGGCTTCGAAAAAGTCTCTTGCTTCGGTCAAGTTCTGACTATCGGTGGGCAATTGGAAAGCGTTGAGAACAGCAACTACCCCGCGAGTCGCTTCCGATACGGGCGTGTTTTCGACGAACAGCGCTTGCCAGATAAGATCGGCTTGTTCGCGCTTGGAAAGCGACCAATATTTCTCAGGAGTTATGTCCGAGGAGCGAAACAGTTCAGCTTCGAGATAATGGTAGGTGAGCAGCTCGTCGATGCCCCATAGTCCAAGCTTTCCAAAGGAGGGAGAATACAAGTGTGTGTGAATGTCAACGAACGAGGTGCTCGCGAGAACATCCTCGACAGTTGAAAAAATCTGCTCTGCCGTTAATAATTCGCCATCGCTTGAGGATGTAGTTTGGCTTGTTGATTTCGGAAAGGCAGTTTTCATGCCATACACCGACCATTCCTGCTCTCGAACATAATTATTATAACGCCGTGCCCACAGGTCGTGTGCAGTGGACGGGCGGTGTGTACCAGATTTGTGCGGTGCCTCGGCCTTTGAACTAGAGCCGTAGCCCTTACCGTGGTCACGAATGACGCAGACTACAAATCGCTCGCCGAAGTGTCAACTTGTAAGAATTGAAGATATTATTCAGCGAAACTGAACGAATGTGGTCGTCATCCTCCCTATACGCTCCCCATTAGCAGCTCCACTTCATCTTCCAAAGTTAGATGTTCCTTGGCCCGGTGCTGGTTTCGGGTTTCTTCGAATATGAGTCAGAAAACTCCGGCATCTCGTCCCACGAAGATCGTCGAACCGGCCAAATCGGGAGATCCCGCCGTAATCTCAGAAGCCTTATAGTGGCTCCGGGCGGCGCACAAGAGAATGAGTCGGAGGGAATTTGGAGGCGCGGGTGGGAGTCGAACCCACGAATGGAGGTTTTGCAGACCTCTCCCTTGGGCCACTTGGGTACCGCGCCAAACGAGTAAGTATAGCAAAATTCCTGCTGCCTCCCGGAAGACCGGAGAAAGCATGCACGGCGGAGTCTATTTTTTTGCGGGTGCCGGGGGCGGAGTGATCTTGGCCTCGCGCAAGAATCGAGCGGACTCTTCCGGCGGCGTCGGATTGATATAAAAGCCAGTTCCCCACTCGAAGCCAGCAACTTTGGTGAGCTTGGGAATAATTTCGAAGTGCCAATGATAATGATCGTTGATTTCTTCGCCGACAGGTGAAGTGTGGATCATGAAATTGTATGCGGGGCGGTCCAGAACCACATCGAGGCGCATCAAGGTGTCCTTCAACATGCGCGCAAGGCTTGCATACATGGTGCTTTGATTGTTCTCGAAGGACGAGCCGTGGACCTTCGGCAGTAGCCACATTTCAAACGGAAATCGCGGAGCATAAGGTGCGAGCGTGATGAAGTGATCGTTTTCGCCGATAACACGCTCGCCAGTGTCTCGCTCCTGTCGAATGATGTCGCAGAAGATGCAGCGTTCCTTTTCGTCATAATAGTGCCAGGAGCTGTCCACTTCTTCACGCACGCGCCGCGGCACAATGGGCAGCGCAATCAATTGCGAGTGGGTATGCTCAACAGAAGCGCCGGCCGCTTCTCCATGATTCTTGAAAATCAGGACGTAGCGAAACCTCTTGTCGTTTTTTAGATCGAGCATGCGGTCGCGGTAAGCCCATAGCACATCTTCGACCGCGCGCTCCGGCAAAGAAGCCAAAGTCGCGACGTGATCCGGCGTTTCGACAATCACTTCATGTGCGCCGACACCGTTCATCTTATCGAACAGGCCCTCGCCTTCGCGGTCGAGATCCCCTTCGATCCCGAGCGCAGGAAATTTGTTGGGCACGACGCGGACGGTCCAGCCGGCGGTGTTCGCGCCACCGTTGCTTCGGCCATACACGAGAATTTCCGGAGGGGTTTTGGCTTCATGGCCGGGACAAAACGGGCAGTTTTTTCCGTTGGAGAGCGGAGTGACGCTTTCGCGTAGAAAGTCATTCGGCCGTTTCCCGCGTTCCGTCGAAATTATCACCCAGCGTCCAGTAATCGGGTCTTTTCGCAACTCCGGCAAAGCAAACCTCCTCAACAGGGAACAAGGATGTGGACGCGGATAGCGCGCCCTATCGGCTTCGATTGTACCGCGACTCGCGGCGCTGAAAAGTCTACCGCAGCATTTTCCTGTGGAATTCTACAATTGCGGGCTGAAAGCGTCTTTATGCAAGCGCACGACCGGAGGTTTGCCGGGAGAATTGTCGATGGCGACGACATCAAACCGGCAGGGGCATTCTGCGACGTGGCGCTCCGCCAGGAAGTGCTGCGCGGTGCGGGCTAAGACGTGTTGTTTGCCCGGCGTGATGCTTAACTCGGGCAACGCGGACATCTCGTCGCGGACCGTGCGGGTCCGGACTTCCACAAATACGAGCGTCTTGCCATCGTAACCAACCATGTCGATTTCGCCCTTGGATGCGCGAGGAGTGAAATTCCGCGCGACAAAAATATACCCGTGACGGCGGAGGTACCAGTAGGCGTAGGTTTCGCCACGAACGCCTGTTCGACGCGCTTCATGTTTTTTAGCTTCAGGCGAGGGTCTCTCGCTTTCACGCAATCCTTTTCGTGTGGCCCAGTGAACGGCATGGAATATCAATCGCGATACGAGGGGCATCGAGTCTCCGAAGAAACAAGGCAGATCGCACGGAGTATAAACAAAAAACCCGTGGCTGCCACGAAACTTTTGTGGTGGCCACGGGAGTGGAATAGCCTGACTAATTTTCTATGCCGCGAGTCCAACGAGGACGTGCTAGGCTTTTTTCTCTGCTTCGCGAACGCAATCCTCGAGAGTCCGCACGGCAAAATCCGTCTGGTCTTCGTCAATGAGAAGCGGCGGCGACAAGCGGATCGTATTCTCTCCCGCGCCAAGGATGCACAGTCCTTTGTGGAAAGCGAGGTCGACGATGGCATTGCGCAGATCCGCAGCTTTTTCCTTCGTGTGCTGATCTCGCACAATCTCAATCCCAATCATCAACCCTCGTCCGCGAACGTCTCCCACAATCTTGAACTTTTTCGTCCAATCTGCGAGCCGGCCGAACAGGTAATCTCCCATCCGCCGTGCGTTCTCGAGGTACTGGTTTTCAATGAGATCCGCAGTAGCGAGAGCGGCGGCGATGCACACAGGATTTCCGCCAAAAGTTGTCCCGTGCGACCCAGGCTTCCAGCTCATGATACTCGCCGGCGCGAAGAATGCTCCTAGCGGCATGCCGCTGGCTATACCCTTGGCGCTGCAAACGATGTCCGGCTCAATCCCGGCATATTGATGCGCCCACCATTTTCCCGTGCGGCCCATCCCGGACTGCACTTCGTCGGCGATGAGCAAGATGCCGTGTTTGCGGCAAATACGCTGAAGCTCTTGGAGGAAGAAGTTCGGCGCGACGACATATCCGCCTTCGCCCTGAATCGGTTCAATGATGATGCCCGCCACTTCCTCGGGATCGAAGAGCCGCTTGAAGATTTGCTGCTCGAGTGTCTCGAGGATTTCGGCGCCGCAGGTTTCCGCGGTGTGGCCGTGCGCGCAGCGGTAAGCATAGGGAAAAGGAATGTGCTCGACACCGGAGAGCAAAGCGCCGAAACCCTTGCGTTGCGTGGTTTTGGAGGCGGTCAATGAAAGTGCGCCCATGGTGCGCCCGTGGAAGCAGCCGTAGAACGCAATCATTTTGTCGCGCTTGGTGGCATAACGGGCCAGCTTGATGGCCCCCTCGACGGCTTCGGCGCCCGAATTCGTGAAGAAGGCTTTCTTCGGCGCGGCGCCGGACAAGGTATTTAACAAACGCTCAGCAAGGAGCGGCATACTCTCGTAGTAAAAATCCGTTCCAGACATGTGGATGAGTTCAGCGGCCTGCTGCTGAATGGCGGCGACGACCTTGGGATGGCAGTGACCGGTCGAACAAACAGCGATACCGGCTGCAAAATCCAAAAACGAATTACCATCCACGTCCTCGACAATCGCGCCGTGCCCGCGCTTTGCGACCAGTGGATAGTCTCGCGTATAAGACGGCGACATGAACCGGGCGTCGTTCTCTACCACGCGCTTGGCATTGGGTCCGGGCAGCGCCGTAATTAGCTTTGGCAGCTTCGATTCCATCGTGGCAATCATCTCTTCCTCCTGGGGAAAATGGTCAGCGGTTAATCTGGATAGACGATTACAAAGCAGGTTTGTGTGCGTACACCAATACCGATGTGCGCCCTGCAAGGAGAAAGTTTGCTTAGTCTACGCCGAAGAGGTTGGGACGCAGCTCGGCGGGGGAGAAATTGCCGGGGAACCGATAGGGTTTAGAAAGTTTCATTTGCGTTTCCAACGGACACTGCCGTCCTTTGCATCTTCAACGATTATACCACGATCCGCGAGTTCATTGCGGATGCGATCGGAGGCCGCGAAGTCCCGCCGCTGGCGTGCCGCTTGCCGATCCGCGATGAGCTTTTCGATTTCCGCGTCGTTCGGGCCGCTCTCGGCGGTACCAAAACCCAGTTCGCGCAACTTTTCCGCGTCGTTGTCCTCCACAACAGCAAAGACCCGGTCGAAATTGGCGAGGAATTCCTGGGCGCCGGCTACATCTCCTTGACGGAAATCGCCTTTGTCGATGGCAATATTTGTTTCGCGAAGTAGATCGAAAGCAGCGGCCAGCGCTCGGGCCGTGTTCAAATCGTCCGAAAGACCTGCATCAAATTCATCGGCGGCTTCGGCGACACGCTCGGCCATGCCTTTCTGCTTTCCCGCTGGAAATTTTCCTTGGGCCAGCCGCGCGGCGAAATTACGCAGCCGTTCGACGGAGCTGGCCGCTTGCTGCAATCCGTCAAACGTGAAATTGAGCTGTTTTCTGTAAGGTACGCTGGCCAGCGCAAAACGCAGCGTTGACGGTTTGTATCCCTTCGCGAACAGATCGCGCAGCGTATAGAAATTGCCGAGCGACTTGGACATCTTCTCGCCTTCGACCAGCAAATGTTCCGCATGCATCCAATAACGTACGAAAGGCTTTCCGGTCGCACCTTCGCTTTGCGCAATTTCGTTTTCATGGTGCGGAAACGCCAAGTCGATGCCACCAGTGTGAATGTCCAGCGTCTCCCCAAGATATTTCATAGCCATCGCGGAACATTCGATGTGCCAGCCGGGGCGGCCTTTACCGATAGGTGTCTCCCAAAAATGCTCGCCGGGCTTCGGGGCTTTCCACAAAGCAAAATCTCGCGCGCTCTCCTTTTCGTACCGATCAACGTCCACGCGCGCTCCAGCCTGAATGCCAGTCACGTCAATATTGGAGAGCCTGCCGTATTGTGGAAATTTCGCGATGCGGTAATAGATCGACCCTTCGCTCGGATAGGTGTAGGTTTTCTCCTGCAATCGCTGAATGAGCTTCACCATATCGTCGATATGGTCGGTCGCGCGAATCCAATGTTCAGGCGCTTCGATGCTGAGCGCTTTGCAATCTTCAAAAAAAGCCTGGGCGTATTTTTCCGTATACTCGCGAATACCTACGCCGGCTGCGGCAGCATTGGCGATAATGCGGTCGTCCACGTCGGTCAGGTTCATAACGTGGTTCATCTTGTAGCCGCGCAATTCCAGAAAGCGGCGCAGAATATCCTGAAACACGAAGGTCCGGTAATTCCCGATGTGCGCGTAGTCGTACACCGTAGGTCCACAGGTGTACATGCGGACGGCGTCGCTCCTTTGCGGAGTGAAAGACTCGATCTTTCCACCTAGCGTGTTGTGAAGGCGTATTTCGTGCATCGCAGCTCAGAGGACATTTCGCCCCAAGGGATAAACGTCAGATTGTATCCGAGGCTTCCAGAGAGCCGCAATGAAGAAGGGTCCAGGGGTGTGCTGAATTGCGAAAGTACGGCCCAGAGAGTCCGCATTGGAGAGGCGGAACTGGAGCGACTGCTCTGGCACGAACTCGCAGAGCGTCACACCGGCGGCGCGTCGGTGAGGCACGCGGGCGGAATCCCGTTTCGCCGCATTGCGTGCGCGAGCGACCAATCAGAAGAAAAGCTTCAACGCCAACTGCACCTGACGGCCGGGCAAGGCTTCCGAGATTTCTCCGAAGGTCGGCGAGCTGATGTCATTATCCGGAAGCCGGAAGTTGGGGTGATTGAAGACGTTGAAGAACTCCGCGCGGAATTGGAGACTCTTGGACTCGTGAATCGGGATATTTTTGAAGGCGGAGAAGTCCCAATCCTGGTATCCCGGCCCCTGCACAATGTTGCGGCCCTCATTGCCGAATTGTCCGGCCTGGGTGGTGGGATTGAGGGCTTGAAAAGCGGACGTGTTGAACCATTCCTGCGGGGTGCGCGGGCCGCTATTGGGGTTGCCAACGACGTCGGGACGGTTGCTGGAAAAACCGGAAATTTCCGGCGCGCTTCCTTGCAAAGAGACGTCCTGGAAATCGTAGACGGTGAACGGAGTGCCGCTCATGAAGGTAGCGATGCCGTTCAATTGCCAATCGCCCAGGGCGCGCTGGTACCAATTCTGTGGATGATTCCAGAAGGGAAGCTTCCACTCATAGCTGGCCACGAAGCGGTGGCGAGCGTCGAACATCGACCTGCCATACTCGGCGGCGAGATCGAACGGGTTTTGCGCCAAGTCGTTCTCGCCCGCTACGCTCTGCGAAGCGGAGCCTGTGATGTTGAAGGATGAGACATCGTCGAGGGTCTTCGAGAAAGTGTAGGAAGCAAGGAAAGATAATCCGTGACCTAAACGTTTTTTCAGGCTGGCCTGCATAGCGTTGTAACTGGAATTCGCAATGCCTGCGATCAATCCCACCGACGCAAAATTGCAGGGCGGGCTGGTGGGAGACAAATTGCAGCCCGAATAGAGGCGTCGATTGTTGACGTTGTCCTCGGTGGAATTTGGCATTCCGTTTGTCTCGCCTGGAACGAAGACGGCCGGATTCCCCTCGATAAATCTCGGCAACTTGGTGCCCTTGGTGCCGACGTATCCCACCTCGAGCAGCCAATCGCGGCCAAAGGAACGTTCGAGGTTGAGGTTCCAATCCTGTGCATACGGCAGACGCAAATTGGGAGAGAGCGTGAGCAAAGTCATGGGCTGCGCGAAGCCGCTGCCGCTGAAGGGGTCCACTCCACCGAAGGGGCTTCGCAGGTTGGGGAAGCTGACCTGGGGCGTTTGGAGGAATGGCGGTGCGCTGACCGGAGCCTGCAGCGGTCCGCCCTGGCCGTTGTAATAAGGATCGTAGAAAATTCCGTACGAGGACGTGACCAGCCAGCGGGCGTTCCCCAAGGGGTCCCAAGCCAACCCGACGCGAGGAGCAAAAGCGGCTTTTTCCGTGGGAATCAAGCCCGCGGAAACGCCAGGATCGCCTGGATAGACGAGGCCAGCAGGAGCGTTGGGCATGACCACGGATTGCACCCCGGGTTCGAAGAGGTTGGTGCGGTTTTTGATTTCGGTATACGGGTAGGGCAGCTCGTAGCGCAAGCCAAGATTAACGGTGAGATGGGAAGTGACCTTGTAAGTGTCCTGCGCGTAGAAGTTGAGGTTCTGGCCGCGCAGGCCGCGATTCGGGTCGCCTCCGCCTTGCAGGAAGACCACGGGCGTGCCGCTGAGGAAGCTGGCGAAAGCGTCGGTGAAGGGAACCGGGGCGAACACGAAAAAGCCATTGGTGGCGATGCCAAAGAGCACGTTGACGGAGTCGTGTCCGTAGCCGCCGCCGAATTTCATCTCGTGGCGGCCGCGGATCCAGGTGACCGAGCCGGAAAGATCGATCGCGTCTTCGTACGTGTTCCGCGGGCCAGTGATGGGATCGCCTGTCGAAGCGTAACCGCTGACCTCCAGGAACGGGGGGCCGATGGCGGCATCGAGAGAAGGAGTGTAGTCGAAGCCGAGGCTGGCGGGCGTAGTGTGATTGACGGCCTGGTTGAATAGGAACTTGTTGCGGAGGAAAGAGAGGCGCAGGACGCCGATAAGCGAGGGAGAGAACGTGTGCGTTTCCTGCGCGACGAAATTCTGTGCGCGCTGATCTTCGCCTACGGGAAAGCCGGGAACGTTGGCGCCGGCGGTGGAGAGCGGGTCAACGGTGTTTCCTTGAGAAAACATATAGCGGAAATTCAGTACGTCGCGGGAGGTGAGGTAGTGGTCAACGCGGACGCCGAATTGGTCGTTAGTCTGGTCGAGAGTTTGTGTAGTGCTGAAGCCGTTGGGCCCGAGAGCTGGATCGTTCGGGAGGGGAAAAAGCGGCAGCAAACTTTGCGCGAACGGATCGACGCCGGGAAGCCTGTTGAAGGGCACCGGCTGCGGCGTTGGACCGGCAAATTCGTTCAAAAGCTGGCCAGCCGGGGCGCTGCAGATTCCGCCGCCGTTGAACGTGCCGCCGGCCTGGGTGCAGAGGAGGCCAAAGTCGCCGCCGCGTTCGGTTTGTGTGGGGACGGTGGCGCTGACGGTTTCGCCTTGGCGTAGACGAAGGCCTTCGTAGTAGCCGAAGAAAAATGTCTTGTCGCGCTTGATCGGTCCGCCAAACGTGCCGCCGAACTGATTGCGTTTTAGAGGCTCGACGCTGGTGGCGAAGAAGCTTTTGGCGTCCATGGCATCGTTGCGTAGAAATTCCCAGAGATGGCCGTGGAATGCGTTCGTGCCCGTGCGGGTGATGATGTTTGTGGTTGAGCCGCTGCTGTGGCCAAATTCGGCGCTGGCAGTGTGCGTTAGGATGCGAAACTCGGCAATGGAATCGATGGGAAGCTGAATCACGAGGCCGCCATCAACGGAGTTAAAGTTGTTCGCGCCATCAATCAGAAAATTGTTGGATTCCGGACGCTGGCCATTCACGGCGTAGGCCTGGCCGTTGCGCAGCGAGCCTCCAGCGGCCTGGAGTCCGGGAGTCAGGGGAAAAACCCCGGGCTGAAGCAGACCCAGCTGAGAAAAATTACGGCCGTTCAAGGGCAAATCCAAAACCTCACTTTCACCGACGGTTTTACCCAAGCTGGTCACGGTGGTTTCCAAAAGCGGGGCGTCGGCATGGACACGGACTTCTTCCCTTGTGGTTCCCACTTCGAGACGAACGGGAACCGTCGCGATCTGATTTACGCCGAGTGAGATTCCTTGCTGAACGTACTTCTTGAATCCCTTTGCTTCCGCTTCCAGCCGGTAATGGCCGATGGGAAGCTCGACGATCACGTAGGCTCCCTGAGCGTCGGTTATCGCGCTGCGTTCCAGGCCGGTTTCCGTTTGCACCGCTGTCACCTTGGCGCCGGAGATGATTGCTCCGCTGGTGTCCATCACGGTCCCACGGATGCTTCCGGCGATTTCCTGGGCTGAGACGCCCAGGCTTGGATAAATGGCCATGCTCAGGGCGCAAATCAGACTTCTGAGATTCCGCATGCGATTCTCCGGTTTCCGCTCGACTCGATTTCTGATCGTTAGGGCAAACAAATGCGACGAACGCAAGCACGACTTGCGTTCATGTCAGCTGTGATGAACATCACCCCACTTTTAGGTGGCGCATTATAAGGAGCGAAGCCGCATCAGGGTCAATAATGCAAAAGAATTATCGAACGCCTGGGAACGAAATTGACGCTCGGCTCTTGGGTGGTTAGAGTCCTAGGTTCCCACTTGCGAGGTGCAGGGATGAACCGAATCATGTTGGGTTGCGGCCTGGGCGGAATCTTGGCCCTGGCAGGAACCGCCGTTGCGCAGGAAAAGCCAGCTCCAGATGCGGGCAAACTGCTTACGCCGGAAGCTTCGCTTAATTTGCGCTCGATTTCTGATTTGCAATTCTCTCCGGACGGCAAGCGGCTCGCCTTTGTTGTCACAGAACCCCCCAAGGGCGTCGGCCGTGCGCGACATATCTGGCTCTATGACGGAGCAACTCATGTCGTCCGGCAGCTCACCTTTTCAGCGAAGGACGAGTCCTCTCCACGCTGGTCGCCAGATGGCAAACGGCTCGCCTTTCTTTCGAATCGCGAAGATCAGCAGCAAATTTATGTGATGCGTATGGACGGCGGAGAGGCCGCGGCTCTCACAAAAGGCAAGCGCAGCGTGCGCAGTTTTGAGTGGTCTCCCGACGGCAAGCGTATTGCCTTTCTTGCCCCAGATCCAAAAACGGACGCCGAAGAGAAGAAGGAGAAAGACAAAGATGATGCACGTGTCGTCGATAAAGCCGACAAACAGCCGCGCTTGTGGCTGCACACTGTTGCTACGGGTGACACTAAGGCTCTCACCGACCCCAAGTGGGAAGTAAGTGAGCTAGCCTGGATGCCCTACAGCGATCGCATCATCGTCAGTGCCACGGACCAGCCGCAATCCGATGAGGACACAAACCGCATTTTTTCCATCGAGGTCTCCGATGGTTCCCAAAAACTTCTTCTTGCCCCCCACGGACCCTTCGGCGACCTCCGCACCGCTTTCGACGAATCGACCATTAGCTACATTGGGTGCCGCGTGGATGGTCCCACGCCTCACGACCTCATGCTTCTGAACTTCGGCACCCGAGCCGTCCGCAACCTAACTGGCGCGAGCCTCGACCGCGCTGTTCATGAGCATCATTGGTTGAAGGACGGATCCCTGCTGGCCCTCTATGCGGATGGCTTTAGGAACAAGCTCGTTGCCTTTTCCCCGCAAGGCATGACCAGGAATCTGTCGAACCCGCCGACGGGCAATGTGTCCGCGTTCGCAGTTTCCGATTCGGGCGAAATCGCTTTCGTTGGTCACTCCGCCACCACGCCTCCTGAGCTTTGGCTCTGGGATCAGAAGAACCCTCCACAACAGGTTTCTCACCTCAATGATTCTTGGAAGCAGTTCACGCTAAGCACACCCGAATTCTACAAATACAAATCGTTCGACGGTCTCGAGATCGAAGCCGCGCTGTTGAAACCCGCTGGCGCCGATCCAAAAGTCAAGCTTCCTCTCATCGCCTTGATACACGGCGGGCCAACGGGCAACTGGCAGGACTCCATCGAAACCTGGGGCCAACTTCTCACGACTCACGGTTATGCCGTTTTCTATCCCAACATTCGCGGCTCAGTTGGATACGGGGAATCCTTTATCGAAATGAATCGCGGTGATTGGGGCGGCGCCGATTTCAAGGACGTGATGACTGGCGTCAAGGATCTCATTGACCGCGGCATCGCCGATCCCGCAAAGCTCGGTATCGGCGGATGGTCTTATGGCGGTTACATGTCCGAATGGGCCATCACGCAAACGAACGAATTCAAGGCCGCCGTCTCTGGCGCGGGGCTCTCAAATTTAATTTCCGAATACGGAAGCGAGTCGCATCCTTCCTACGACGAATGGTTCTATGGCGTGCCCTATGAATCGGATAGCCTGGTAAAATTTCTGAACAGCTCTCCATTCACACAATTTAAGAATGCAAAGACGCCTACGCTCATCCTTCAGGGGGAAGCCGATACCACCGACCCTCTGGACCAAAGCCAGCAGTTGTATCGCGGGCTGAAGCATTATGATGTGAAAAGTGAATTGGTCGAGTATCCGCGAGAGCCGCATGGTTTCCATGAAGAGAAGCACCTTCTCGATCGTCTCAATCGCATCCTCGCGTGGTATGACGCGCACCTGAAGTAGCTGGAAATTGCGATTCAGAAATGGCCCGGCTGGCAGAACACTGATTGTCGGTTTTTTTGTGTCGATCAGCGCTGGCCCCCAACGGCCTGGGGCTTCGAAAGTTTCTCAATAGCCGGATACGATTCCAATGAGGTCACCGTTCGCTCTGGCACGCTTTCGCCAGTGCGCAGCGCTTTGACCATCAGCTGCACCGCCTGCCCGGCCATCGGCGGAGCGATGATCGTAGCTGCTAGCGAACCCGACCGCACCCATGCCTGTCCCGTCTTCGGCAAACCATCAGCGCCAGTAAACGGCAAGCTGAGCCATTTCTCTCTTTCTTGGCGATTACCCATCTCCCCGAACGCTTTCCTCGCGCCCATGGCCATGGCATCGTTTTGCGCGGCGATCGCCCCAACCGTCACTTTGCTCGAAACTCCCAACTTCAGCCAAGTAGCCATGCTTCGGTGTCCGCTCTCTTCTGTCCATTTGCCTCGCAAGAGCGTGACGCGTAAATTCTTTGGGCATTGAGCCTCAAACCCTGCCTTGCGGTCTTTCACCGTGGCGCTTTCCGTGGGTCCGAGGATGTACAAGACTGCGCCACCATCGGGAAGCAACGCACCCAATTGGCGCGCCTGAATTTTCCCGATCTCTCTGTGGTCGGTGGTGACGAGAAAAATTGGCGTCTTGGCGCTTCGCCGCAGCTCGGAAATATAGTCCGCCTCTCGGTTGACGAGCCCCCAGGCAATCCCAGCCTCCAGTGCGGCCTTCGCTACCTGTGGGAGCCCAGTCCCGCCTGCTGGTTCGACAAGTATGCCGTCGGGCCGCAACGTGGGGTGAGCCTGTATGGTCTTGAGTATTTGCGTGCTCTGCGTGATGGTGTCGCCGTCCGCGTAAACGATTTCTAGATCGACGCCTAAGTCTCGTGCCGCCGTCTCCGCGGACGCCGCCTGTTCTACTTGGAAATCGTTTTCTTTCGTGATCAGAGCCAGGAGAAATCGCAGTCTTTTCACATTCAGGCGCCCCCCAAGTTGCGCCCGGCCGTTCTCTTTCTGCTTGTTCGCATCTTACGGCGCTTTCTCCAGCCCTTGCCGAAGAAACAAAACCCTGGTTACAAATTGGATAGCCCGGTTGAAGGAAATGGTCGTCGCAAAAAAGTTAATGAGGCACAGAGCCTTTCTTTTGAAAACAGGATGATTGTGGTCCCTGCGAATCCGGTACTATCTGTTGGGTAGCTCTTTACACCCGTCGATGCTCGTGATACGCTTTTTTCCCGTACCGCCATCCATGCGCCAGGCGGCTGGGCCTCTGACTGAGAACCTGCCATACGTTTGTCTAAGCGACCGCAAATCGGTCGACTTGTCGCTCGAAAGCCCCTCCCCTCGAGGAAAAATGCGTCGTCTCTCTACGCGCTTTTTGCCATGGGTTTTTGTTGTAATCGAAACCTTTGCTGCATCGAGAAAATGGGGGCTCAACTTGGCGCGAACCGAGACAAAAAGGGGACAACTTGCTTAAGCTTCGAAAAGTAGAAATCGTTGGCTTTAAGTCGTTTTGTGACCGCACCGTAGTCACCTTTGGCGGCTCCGGCACCACCTGCATCGTCGGGCCCAACGGTTGCGGCAAATCCAACGTAGTTGACGCCATCTCCTGGGTTCTCGGCGAGCAAAGCCACAAGTCCCTCCGCGCTGAGCGTATGGCCGACTGCATCTTCAATGGAACGACCAAGCGCCCGCCCCTCGGTATGGCCGAAGTGACCATCACCATGGAGGATCCCGAGCTGGCCGAAGCCGCCCGTTTCGTCCTCGAGGGCACGCCGGTCGAGGGCATTGCCGATGCTGCGGTCACACTCATCGTTGAGAGCGACGCACTCTCCGAGGCTGACCCGAATACACAGATTCTTTCGCTCGCCCCCGCGCCGGCCCCCGATTCCCCGCAAGATACGGCGGAATCACAAGACTCCCTGCCTCAACGTGACGCGGAATCTGCCGCATCACAAGATTTCTTGAAGGGCAAGCGCCGCAAAAAGGGCGCTGACAAACCCGTCCTCGCCACGAAGCCGGGCGAAGTGGTGGTCACGCGGCGCTTATACCGCTCCGGCCAAAGCGAATATCTCATCAACGGCCGCATCGGCCGCCTTCGTGATATTCAGGAAATGTTCATGGGCGTCGGCCTCGGTCCTGATTCCT
The DNA here is from genome assembly GCA_963767755.1 of uncultured Acidobacteriota bacterium. Lineage (GTDB taxonomy): Bacteria > Acidobacteriota > Terriglobia > Acidiferrales > UBA7541 > Acidiferrum. The sequence continues at coordinate 138,588 of CAVYFO010000043.1, forward strand.
ACGCCATCATCGAACAGGGCCGCATCGGCCTCATCCTCTCCACCAAGCCCATGGAACGCCGCGCCATCATTGAGGAAGCCGCAGGCGTAACCAAATTTAAGACCAAGAAGCGCCTCGCCGAAGCCAAGCTCGAGTCCTCCAAACTCAATCTCGCGCGCGTGAACGATATCGTCGTCGAAGTCGAAAAACAGCTCGGCTCTCTCAAACGCCAGGCGTCCAAAGCGCGCCGCTACGCCGAAATTCGCGACCAGATGCGTGGAATTGCCCGGCAAATGCTCGCCGGAAAAGCCCGTGAGCTCGACGCTGAAGCCGAGCGCATCGCAAAGCAACTCGCTGAATTCACCGCCGCGGAGACGCAGCACGCGCAAGCCATCCAGCAGCAGGAAGGCGAGCAGGACCGCCTCAACCAGCGCGTCTACGAACTCGACGCCGAAATTCGCCAAAATCAGAACGTGTTGAACGCCACCGCGCTCGAAGTCGACCGCACCGAGAACCGCATCGCCTTCAACCAGCAGCGCTCCAAAGAACTCGGCGCCCGGCGCACCCAGGTTTCCGCTGAGATGGCCGAAGCAGCCGTCCAGGCCGCGCAGTGGGAAGCCCGCAACGTGGCGCAACAGCTTGCAGTGAGTTCGCTCACCGAGGAGTCCAGTGTCCTGTCCGGCCGCGTCGAAGAACTGGCCACGTGCGCCGAGTCGCGCGCCGCCCAAATTCGTGAATCCGAAGGGCGCATCGACTCATTGCGTCATGCTGCATCCCAAGCTGGCGAAAGTCTTCTTCGACTGCACGGAGAACAGAAACAGGCCGAAGAGGCCTTGGTTCATCACCTGGATGCTCTCGGCAAACGCGAAGCCAGCGAACACGAACTGCTCGAAACCTCCATTCGCATTCGCGACGAAGCCGATCAAGCTGCTTATGCGTGGGAAGCCGCCAGCAGCCAGCTCAACGCCCTGAGCCAAAACGCCGCAACTCTGCAGACCCGCATAGCGGAGCTGCGCCAACAACGCGAGGTCACTACGCAGCAGGTCGATGCGCTGCGCAATTCGCTTTCCGGCGTTCGCGCGCGTCACGAGACGCTGACGCAAATTCTCAACGACCGCTCGTACACGGCCGACGCCGTGCAAAAACTGTTTGCAGCCAACGAACGCGGCGCCGGCGAGAGTTTTCATGCGCTTGGCGTACTCGCGGATTACGCCGAGGTCGAAGAGCAGCACGAAGCCGCCATCGAACAATATCTTCGCGATGAACTCGAATACGTCGTTGTCGAAACCTACGATCACGCCCGCGCCGGCGTTTCCCTGCTTCGCGATGAAGTCGGGGGTCGCGCCACTTTTTTTGTCGATTCGCTCCGCAATTTGCGCCTCGCAGAGTACGAGCCCATCATCAACTTCCGCATCGAAGACGGCGTCATCTCCCGCTTGGACAAGCTGGTAGGATTCCGCGATCCTCTCGGGGCCGCTGCCAAGCAATTTCTCCCGCGCCTGCGTTCCGCCTATTTAACCGATGGCGCGGCATCCGCCGAGACGCTGGCTCGCGAGAATCCGCAATTTGCTTTCGTCGCGCCCGACGGAACCTGCTACCAGGGCCGCATGGTCACTGGAGGCCGCGCCGATGAAGCCGGCCCGCTCGGAATGAAACGGGAACTGCGCGCTCTCGACGCGGAACTCGCGCAACTCGAACACCAGATGAGCGAAGCGCAGGCCGAGCTGGCTCAACTCAGTGCAGATCTCCGCGAAGCGGAGCAGTCCCTCGAACAAATCAACACGGAACAACGCGATGCCGAACGCAACGTCTTCTCCGCAACGCATCGCCACGAACACATGCAAAGCGAGCTCGCTCGGCTCGGCCTCGAGCTGACACTCTGTCAGAACGATCTCTTGCGCCTCCGCAAGGATTCTGAAGATGCACGCATGCGGGCCGAGCGCGCGAAGAATCAGCATGCCGCCGCGGCCGCGAGCCGTGCGGAAGCGGAAACCGAAAGCGCGCGCCTCGCCGAACAGCTCGCGCAGCTTCGCGGCTCGGTTCAATCCGAGCAGCACGAGCTTGCCTCCGCCCGCGCCGAACTCGCTGCCTTAACTGAGCGGCTTGCCGCCGCCGAAGCTCTTGCCGCGCGTCTGCTCGACGAGCGCGCCGAGCTCGATCGTCGCGAAACCGCGTTGCTGCAGCAGGAATCCTCAATTTGGGATGAAACCTCCGCTCTCGCCAAGCAGAACGAAGATCTCACGCAGCAACTCGAAGGCCTCCGCGGAGAAAAACTCCGCCTCGAAATCCGCCAGCGCCAGCTCGAGCAGGAATGGGATACCGGCCGGACTCGCGTCACCCAATTGGAAGATCATCTGCGTATGGGCCGGCAGACGCTTCAGGAGCTTCGCGAAAAGCGCGGCCACGCCGAGGTGGATGGCGCGCGCAATGACTCCGATCGCCAGCATTTGCGTGAGACTTGCATGACGGAAGTGAATGCCCAACCCGAAGATCTCATCGCCACCGAAGCCGCTTTCTTGACCGGCGAAGAGCTTGCCGCCGCGGAGATGAGCTACCGCGAAATGAAACAACGCATCGAGTCCATGGGTCCCGTCAATATGATGGCTCTCGAAGAGTTCAACGAGTGCGAGCAGCGCTTCACGTTCCTCACCCGCGAACGCGACGACTTGCTGCAATCCATCGCCGACACGCAGCAAGCCATCGCCGAACTCGACCAGGTCTCCCGCGAACGGTTCGAGCAGGCCTTCCACGCCATCAACAAGAATTTCTCCGAAGCTTTCCACACCATCTTCGGTGGCGGCATGGCGGAAATGCGCCTCACCGAACCAGATAGCTCCGGCGACGCCGGCATCGACGTCGTAGCCTCGCCCCCCGGCAAGCGTATGCAGAACGTTCTTCTCCTTTCAGGCGGCGAAAAAGCAATGGCTGCGCTCGCTCTACTCATCGCCATCTTCCGTTACCAGCCGAGCCCCTTCTGTATCCTCGACGAAGTGGACGCGCCTCTTGACGAAGCCAACGTCGGTCGCTTCACGCGTCTCGTCGCTGATATGAGCGGCCAAACTCAATTCATCATCGTCACCCACAACCGCAAAACCATGGAAACCGGCTCCGTCCTCTATGGCGTGACCATGCAGGAACCCGGCGTCTCGAAGCTGGTAAGCGTGCGCTGGGAAGGCGATGAAGCTCCCGCGCCAAAGCAGAAGGCTGCCTCGGCCGCCTGAGTTCGGAGCAATGCGTCGCGGTGGCGCGTCATGACATGGAGTCACCCGGCCTTTCGGCTTGAGCTCTCACAAGAATCACTACGTGCGCGTTGCAATTTTTCCCAAAGTTTTCCTTCACGCCCGCCTTTCCCTTGACGCGCCACTGCGCTAAAATGCTCGCCACCTTTGGGGAGAAACTTTTCCGTGGCTGCAAGTCCTGTAACGCGCGTCATTCAAGAAACTCATTTCGCAGGGCTCACTCCCGCGGCGCGCGGGAAGGTCCGAGACATCTACGATCTCGGCGACAAGCTGCTCATCGTCGCCACCGACCGGCTCTCCGCCTTCGACGTCATTCTTCCCACGCCCATCCCCGACAAAGGCCGCGTCCTAACTCAGCTTTCCCTTTTCTGGTTTGATCTTCTGAAGGACCTCATCCCCAATCACGTTCTCAGCGCCACCGACTTCCCAGCCGCGTTCAACGCATATCGCGAGGAACTCGACGGCCGCTCCATGATCGTGCGCAAAACGCAGCCTCTTCCTATTGAATGCGTCGTCCGCGGCTACGTTTCCGGCTCCGCATGGAAGGATTACAAAGCGACGGGCAAAATCTGTGGAATCACCCTCCCCGAGGGTCTGCGCGAATCCGATCGCCTTCCTGAACCCATCTTCACCCCCGCCACCAAAGCTAGCAGTGGCCACGACCAAAACATTTCTTTCGAGCAAGCCGCCTCGCTTGTCGGTCAGACTCTCGCAGAACGCGTCCGCGAGGTCAGCATCGAAATCTACCGCCGCGCCGCCGCCTACGCCGAACCCCACGGCATTCTCCTCGCCGATACAAAATTCGAGTTCGGCCTTCTCAACAGTTCTCTTGACTCCCCCGGCGCCGTCAACTCCCTCATGTGGATCGATGAGGCGCTCACTCCAGATTCCTCTCGCTTTTGGCCCGCCGCCCAGTACTGTCCCGGCGGTCCTCAGCCCTCTTTCGACAAACAATTTGTCCGCGATTACCTCGAGCGAATCCGGTGGCCCAAAACCCCGCCCGGCCCGGAGCTTCCGCCCGATGTCGTCGCTGCCACGCGTGCCAAGTATCGGGAGGCCTATCACATCCTGGCGGGGCACGATCTGGATACATAGCTACAACCGGCCCACTACACATTCTGCGGAGCGTGCGATCGTGAAAGATCAACTCGAAGGGCTTGTCATTCAAATGGTGGATAAAGGAATCTTATTTGATGAGGCCGTGGAAGAATTCGAAAAGCGTTTCATCAAGCGCGTCCTGGACCGCGCCAATGGCAACCAATCCCGTGCCGCGCAAGCTCTCGGCATTCACCGCAACACGCTCAGCCGCAAGATCACCGAGTATAAGCTCGCATCCGGAAACCACCGTTCCCGCTGACGCCTTCCACATTCCCCGATGTGTTTTTCCGCGGGTCCCGAAGCAAACTAACCGGCGCACAAAGGAAAAACGGCTCTCCAGTCACACTGGAGAGCCGTCTTTCCAATCTGAAGTCTGTCTAACTGCTCGAGCGTCCCGCGGGCTTGTGGTGCACCGGCCTCTTAGGCGCAGCCTTTTCTTTCGGAATGTCCTCTGGGTTCACCGTGGCCTTGTCCCAGTGCAACATGAATGCAGGCGCGGGATCGTAGGAAACGAGCGTGCCCGTAAAGTGAACGGCGCTGTCCTTCTCAACGCGAGCTACATCCGGCTGGCTGACGACTTTCACGTCCATATTCGGTACCGTCGCGGCGTCAAACTCGGCGTCGCTCGTCACAAAGGCAATCTTGAGTTCGATCGGGTCCGTAGGAGTCGCTCCGGGAATATTCTCAATTACCTTTCCTGGCACCCCAGGAAACTCTAGTCCGCACGCCGCCAGCCAAGTGACCTTGCCTTTATCTCCGCCCGTCTGCAGGTCCGCCACCACCGAGGCGATGGTCATGCTCTTGCGCGCCGTGTCGAGATCCGACACGCTTGGCAGGGTGTAGCTCGCCGGGCGTTCCGGCGAACTGCTTGCCAGTTGCAGCAGTTCGTTCAACTCCGCGTCCGTCAAGTTATCGCAAGCCGCTTGCTGGTAATTTTGAATCAGCTTTCTCAGATAGTCCTTTACTTTCTGCGACTGCGCTTGCGTCGCGCCCTTGGCTGTCACGGCTCGCGCTATCGACCAAAATGCGTCCATGTGCTGCGGCGGCGTCATCGCCTCGTACGCCAGCCCCAGCCGGTAGCTCGTGATCCCATCATCCGGATTCAGCGTCAGCACCGCCTTATAGTATTGGATTGCCGAAGCGTAGTCCTTTTGCGACATCGCGGCCTGCGCCGCTGTCCCGTTGAAATAAATCTGGATCTGCTTCTTCTGCGTATTAAACGCATCCTCCGTCATGTTGTCCGGCTTCTTCAACGCATCGAGCGCCTTCAGGCCCTCCACGGCCGCTGTCTGCGCGGCCTTCGCGTTCGCTGGATCACTACTCCATGCGGTGTCCGTCGCGCTCAACGCGTTGTAGGCAAACGCGTGCGCATACAGCGCCTGATAGTGGATTCCAGCTTCCACTTTGTCTCCCAGGGCCGCCACTTTGTCCGCGTATTCGATCACCTTCTGATAGTTTTTCAGCTGGCCGTAAGCCTGGTAGTAGAGCGGATAAACGTAAATCAGCAATGCGGAATTCGGATACTTCGCTACGAAATCATCGAGGCACTTTACCTGCGTGGCCGGATTCTTTTCGCTCGCGCAAGCTTGATACGAGTTGTATTCCGCCATCGTGTACGGCTGCTTGCTTTGGCCCGCGTCTTGCGACCCGCCCGCCGCCGCTCGTGGCCGCGCCAGCGCGCTCAGCCCGTTCCCAAGAATCAGACATAGCGCCGCGACAATCGCGAGGCCTGCCACTTTGCGTGTTCCACTCATTCCCACTCTCCTCGCCCATATTTCAAATCTGGAATTTCTCTTGCCGTCTTCACTCGCACTGCTTCTGCCGGGAATTGCGTTGCTTCCAAAACTTGGGAATTATAAGAAAAGCCCCGGTCCATCCGCAAGCTGTCAAAATAGGAAAGTGCAAAGCCCCTGGGCATTTTTCCCGTCTGACCGCAAGCTTCCCTCTGTGTTCCTGCCGCACCTTCGAGAATCCCAAGACATCGGGGAACTGGTTGGACTCCTGGATGCTAAGATGAGTTTCGCACAAAAGGGGTGGTCTGCACGAGGAAGAATTCAAATGGCGCAAAAATCAACGGTCAATTCATCGCCCCACGAATCTGCGCTTCTCTCCGGCGCCGTTGCCCTCGTCACCGGCAGCTCTCGCGGTATTGGGCGCGCTATCGCCCTCCGCCTTGCTCAACTTGGTGCTTCGATAGCCATCTGTGGCCGCGATGCCGCCTCGCTTGCTTCCGCAGAATCCGAGCTTAAGAATCTTGGCTCGCCGGTCTATTCCCAAATTGCCGACGTTTCGCAAGCTGCTGCCGTGACCGCCATGGTAGACAAGACCGAATCCTCGCTCGGCCAGATCTCGATTTTGGTAAACAACGCCGGCATCGGCCTATTCGGCCCCGCTCACGAGAAATCCGAAGCCGACTGGGATCGCGTCCTCGACACCAACCTCAAAAGTGTTTTCCTGGTCTCGCGCGCCGTTGTCCCCTCGATGATCAAACGCGGCGCCGGCGACATCATTAACATCAGCTCCCTCGCCGGCCGCAACGCTTTCGCCGGCGGCGGAATCTATTGCGCCTCCAAGTGGGGCCTTCAAGGCCTTTCCGCCTGCATGGCCGAAGATCTCCGCGACCACGGCATCCGCGTCAGCGTCATCTGCCCCGGCAGCGTCGCCACCGGCTTTTCCCCGCGCGGCCCGAAGGATCCATCGAAGTCGCTCGCTCCAGAAGACGTCGCCCACGCCGTAGCCACGATCGTCACGCAAAGCCCGCAAAGTTTCATCAGCGAAATCCAGCTCCGCCCGCTTCACAAAACGTAAAGCCGAGGACCGATGAGCTTCGATCTCTTTTTCCAACCCGTCACCCGGGGCGAGCCCTTGGGGATCTCCAGGGCCGAACTCCGCTCTCTCTTTCCGATCCTCGAGGATCAGTCCAAACCTGACTATTGGAAGATTCAGTACGATTCTCTAAACGCTTGCCACATTGGCCTGACGGCCTCGCCCTCGTCAATCGATCTGCTCTCGGCGTTTTACGTAGAAAGGCCGTGCGCTGATCCACAATTCTGGGAAGCGGTGTTTCGCGTTCTCGTCTCAGGTCCAATCGTTCTGTACTTTCCGGGAGGGCCGCCGATCGTTGCGAGAATGGAATTCGCAACCGGCCTGCAGCAAGATGTCCTTAGCTCGCTGGGCGAACCAAGGTGCGTGCACTCGGCTTCCGAGATTCAAAAGATCATCCGCGAGTCATAAGGGGACCCGCCGGGACACCCTGGGCTCAAGCCCAGCCGCGAGGCCGCTTGCATCTGAATTATTTCCTCTTGACATTAGTTGTTACAACGACTATCGTATCCTCATGAGTCGCCGCTCCGATGTCCGTCCAGCTCTTCCCCTGGAAGACAGCATGTTCATTTCCCTCCAAAAATCCGCCGATTTCCTCGGCCTCGAAGCCGAGCAACTCCTCAAGCCACATGGCCTCACCGGCACGCAGTACAACGTCCTCCGCATTCTTCGCGGCGCCGAACCCGAAGGCCTCGCCTGCAGCGGTATCGGCGATCGCATGATCTCTCACGACCCGGACATGACCCGCCTCCTCGACCGCATGGAAAAGCGAGGCCTCATCACTCGTGCGCGCCAGACCAATGACCGCCGCGTCGTCAAAACCCGCATAACACCTGCGGGTCTCGCTATTTTGAAAAGTCTCGATCAGCCGGTTCGCGAGCTTCATAAGCGCCAGTTTCGCCACATACCCGCCGCGCGCCTGAAAACACTCGCTCGGCTTTTGGAGGAGGTCCGCGCTCGCGGGCTGGGGTAATCGCGCCAAGTTTCAAATCTGCTTAGTCTTAGCAATTACTTAAAGGAGGCAACACCAATGGGCCAGGTCTTCTCTCGCATCGCAATCACCGCCGGACTCGCAGCCGCTCTTTCGCTGCCCGTGGCAGCGGCGACTTCTGAGTGGCAAATTGATCCGGCGCATTCTTCGGCGCAATTCGCCGTCAAGCACCTCTCCATCTCTACTGTCCGCGGCGCTTTTACCAGCGTGAAAGGCACTGTTCAGTTCGACAACACGGACATCACAAAATCTTCCGTGGACGTTACCATCGATGTCAATTCCGTTGATACTCGCGTAGAGGCACGCGATAAAGACCTCCGCAGCGACCATTTCTTCGACGTCGAGCATTATCCAACCATGACCTTTAAGTCCACCAAGATCGAACAGGTCGCTCCCGGCAAGCTCAAAGTCGTTGGTAATCTCACCATCCACGGCATCACCAAGGAGGCCACCCTCGATGTCGACGGTCCCACAAGCCCGATCAAGGACCCCTGGGGAAATCAACGCGTGGGCCTCAACGCCAGCACCAAAATCCTTCGCAAGGACTTTGGCGTTGGTACCAGCTACGGTCCAGCCATGATCGGCGATGAAATCTCCATCACCATCGACGCCGAAATGTTTCATAAGCTTCCAAAATAATCAGGGGAGATCAGCCACCTCAACGTTCGGCGCCAGATGGACTTTTCTGTGTCTAATATCTCGGGATTCGTTGTGCCCGGAGCAAAGTGGTTCCCAGGCCCTTGCTCAGGTCGGGGCTCGAAAATACAAGAATCAAGGTATCCAAGACACAAGCGCATCTCTCGAGTACTTTCGTTCATCTAATCGCTGATTCAAAGCAGAGGAAAATAGAAATGAAAAAACCCGCAGCGCACGACTTCCCGGTTCACGATCTCATTCGCGATCGCTGGAGCCCTCGATCTTTCATCGACAAGCCGGTTGAACCTGCTGTCCTCGCAAGTCTTTTCGAGGCCGCGCGTTGGGCGCCGTCCAGCAGCAATGAACAACCTTGGGCCTACCTCGTGGCCACAAAGGACGATGCCGACAGCTTCGCGAAAACGCTAAGCGTGTTGGTCGATTTCAACGCTGGCTGGGCCAAAGCTGCTCCGGTCCTCGTCCTTGCTGTTTCGGCGCTCAAGTTCCATGCCAACGGCAATCCAAATCGCAACGCCTTCTACGACACCGGCGCTGCCACCGCTCTCCTAAGCGTCGAAGCTACGGCCCGAGGTCTAGGGGTCCATCAAATGGCCGGCTTCGACCCCGCTAAAGCCAAACAAGTTTTCGAAATTCCAGACGATTGGGAACCCATCGCAGCTATGGCCATCGGCTATCCCGGGCATCCGGATTCTCTGCCGGAAAAACTCCGCGACCGCGAGGTTGCTCCGCGAACACGCAAGCCCTTGGCCGAATTTGTCATGTCTGGCCGCTGGGGGCATACTTCTCCTATCGTCTCTCGGTAGTGGCGTACATCAATCCTAGAGGACCCAGCCTAGCCAAATGCACCGCGCCATCGAATTCCTACTGCATCATGGCTATATCGTTTTGCTTGCCTGGGTCTTCGTCGAGCAGGCCGGAGTACCCATCCCTTCGCTCCCGCTCCTCCTCGCCGCCGGCGCCCTGGCAGGCTCCCATCAGATGAATCTTTTTTTCTCTTTCTTTATTGTTGCGTTCGCCGCCGTGTCCGCCGATTCCCTTTGGTACCAGCTTGGCCGCCACAGAGGCATCAAAGTCCTCCATTTTCTCTGCAAGATCACCATCGAGCCGGACTCCTGCGTTCGCCGCACCGAAGGCATCTTCTCCAAGCAAGGCGCTCACTCGCTCATTGTTGCCAAGTTTCTTCCCGGCCTGGGTACTGTCGCCCCTCCGCTCGCGGGCATTTTTCACATGCGTCCGCGTCGTTTCCTGCTTTTTGATGCTATTGGCGCATCGCTCTGGGCTGCCACTTTTCTCGGCTTGGGTTACGTTTTCAGCGGACAAATTGAGGACATCGCGGAGCACGCGGCCTCCCTCGGTGGCGGCCTCGGCGTAATTATTTTCGGGGCGCTCGCTGCTTATCTCGCCTACAAATTCATCGCCCGCAGACGCTTCTTGCGCGAACTGCGCATCGCTCGCATCACCGTCGAAGAATTAAAGCACAAGCTGGACGTCGGCGAGGATCTGGTCATCGTCGATCTGCGTCATTCTCTGGATTTTGAAGCTGACCCCGAAACTATTCCCGGCGCTTTTCGCGTGGATGCCAAGGAACTCGAAGAGAAAGATGAGCTACTGCCCCACGATCGCGAAATCATCCTCTATTGCACTTGACCAAACGAAGCCACGAGCGCCCGTGTGGCGCTCCTCCTCAGAAGTCGAGGCATCACGCGCATTCGCCCATTGGAAGGCGGCCTCGACGCTTGGCGCGAGCATGGCTATCCCGTCTCGGGAGTCAAGCTAACGCAAATTTCTTCGTAGGGTCCGCCTTCCAAGGCGGACCGCCGTTCCCGCAAGTCAAACCCAAACCGCGGTTTTCGCTCGTCTAGGTGGGACTTTCTTCTCCCCTTACAACCGCGGCAAAACAATCCCCGCCTGCGCCTGGTACTTCCCCTTCTTATCCTTGTAGCTCACTTCGCAATCCTCATCCGACTCGAAGAACAGCACCTGGCACAGTCCTTCATTCGCATAAATCTTCGCGGGCAGCGGCGTAGTATTGCTGATCTCCAGCGTCACGAATCCTTCCCACTCCGGCTCGAACGGCGTCACGTTCACAATAATCCCGCACCGCGCATACGTCGACTTCCCCAAACAAATCGTCAGCACATTCCTCGGTATCCGGAAATATTCCACCGACCTCGCCAGCGCAAACGAATTCGGCGGAATCAAACACGCATCGCCCTTGAACGGCACCAGCGACCTCGGATCGAAATGCTTCGGGTCCACGATTGTCGAATTCACATTCGTGAATATCTGAAATTCGTCGGCCACGCGAATGTCGTAACCATACGACGAAACGCCGTAGCTGATCACCCCTTCGCGCACCTGCCGGTCCGTAAACGGCTCGATCATGTTATGTTCCAGCGCCATCTTGCGGATCCACCTGTCTGGCTTGACAGACATCCAGGCCTCCCCAATCATCAAATGAAATTTGCAGCTTCAAAAATTGCGAAAAAGTGAGTAAACCAAAAGGAAGGACAGTGTAGTTGACCCATCTCGTCTTGACAACCTACCGCGCACACTCTAGCATTTGCCTCGGAAGCGGGAGGCGCGTGTGATCAAGCTGGACATCGTCAATGCGGTTGTGACCAAAACTCTCATCAGCCGCACCAAAGCCGAACAGGCCGTCGAAACGATCTTCGAATCACTGAAACAAGCCCTCGGCCGCGGCCAGCGCATCGAACTGCGCCGCTTCGGCGTCTTCAGCGTCAAGCCCCGCAAAACCGGCATCGGTCGCAATCCCCGTACCGGCGAAGAAGTCAACATCCCCCCCGGCAAGGCCGTCCGCTTCAAACCCGGCAAAGAACTCCAGGGCATCGAAGACACAAAGAAGTCTTAGTCAATTTCTACGCACACGCAATATGGAGCACGCGACAGCCCACCGGCAGGATTGGTGTCGGTGCCTCCAAATAAATCATTCGCCGACCACGTGAGCGCTCATCTGCAGGAGACGCGACGACCACAACGAGCAGCGGACCCGGCCGGTGTGCCCGTCGGCGAACGCCAACTCGGCCGTCATCGCACGGTCGATCTGGTGGTCGCGCAATTTCGCCTGCGCCGAAACGACTTCCGGGGTCGAACCGCCGAAGGTGCGGACCATGTGGACGGCGTAGCACCCGGCGTCCATTGTCGCGCCACCGGCAAGCGAATAGTTGTAGCGGATGTCGGAGTACTTCGGCAGCGGGAAGACACAGGGCGGCCTCCACTCGCCTGAGCCTGCCCAGCTCGCCCGAGGCGATGATCTCCTCAACGCGCCGACTTGAACGGGTGGTACCGATAGTGGAAGGCCTCCATCACCACCCGATCCGAATTCGCAGCGATTTCGGCGATATCCCGGGCCTCGGCCGCGTTGGCGGTGAACGGCTTTTCGCACAGCACATGTTGCCGGCGCCCAGGGCTGCTCGGGTCCACTTGCCGTGCAAGCCGTTCGGCAGCGGGTTGTAGACCGCGTCGAGGTCAGGGTCGGCGATCAGCGCGTCGTAGCTCTCGTGCACGCGGGGGATGCCGTGTTTGGTGGCAAAGGCCCCGCGCGCGACCCATCGCGCGCCGCCCCGGCGGCGACCACAACGTCGGCGTTGTCCTTGGCCGGGTTGATGAGCGACAAGGGTGCGATCCGCGCCGCACCCAGGATGCCGATTCGCAGCGGGGCCCCTTGTCCGGACACGGATCCGACACTAGCACTCGGCCACGAGTGTGCGGCCTCAGCCGCTGCGACGAGCGAACGCCGGCGCGTGTTCGGGCCGGATCCCAACGCCAACGAAATAGGCGGGCAGCACGGACAGCCACGGCAGGCGCTCGACCACGCTCAGCAGCGCTCCCGGTGGTGTGGGGTCCGCGCCGCGAAGCAGCGGGCCGAGCAGCGCCTTCTGTAACAGCCGTTGCACCGCCTGGGTTACCGCGGTGGGAAATAGGCGACGGCGGCGCACCGCCGCCAGTCGTGATCCGTAACCCGGTGCTGCACCAGTGGGTCGGCCAAGATGGTCGCGGCCGCGACCGCATCTTGGACCGCCAGGTTGATGCCGACGCCGCCCAGCGGGGACATCGCGTGCGCGGCGTCGCCGATGCACAGCAGCCCATCGGTGTGCCAGCGACGCAGCCGGTCCACCCGAACGTCGAGGTGCTTGACGTCGTCCATGGACGTCAGCGTTTCGACCGCCTCGGTCGCGTCCGGCAGCAGGGCGTTGACGTCGCGGCGGAACGCCGCTATGCCTCGCGCACGCAACTGGGAGTCGGTCCCCTTGGGCCCAAGGTATGCGATCTGGTCATAACCTTCGCGTGGATCACCACGAGGGCCTTGCCCGGGCCCAGGCGAGGGAAGAAGGGGAATTCCGCGTCGTGTTCACGGGGCAACCTGAACCACCACACGTCGAAGGTCACTGGGAATTCGCGCGTCTTCAGGCCGGCCTCACGACGCGCGATCGACCACCGGCCGTCGCACGCGACAGTCAGCTCGGCCCGCAGCTCACCGGGGCCGTCGGGTCCTTGGTAGCGCACCCCGGCAACCCTGCCGCCCTCCCGCAGCAGCCCGGTGGCCTCCGCCTTCATCCGCAGCGTGAAGCTCGGTTCGGCCTGGGCCGCCTCGGCGAGGAGGTTCAGCAGGTCCCACTGCGGCACCATGGCGATAAAGGGATGGGGTTGTTGGCGCAAACGCTCGAAGTCGACGTAAGTCACCGAGCGGCCATTCGTTTCGAATTTCGCCTTGCGAACCTCGCTGAAGTGCAACGACTTCAAACGCTCCCACAGGCCCAACTCGTCGAGTAACCGCAGCGTGGTCGGATGCACCGTGTCACCGCGAAAGTCGCGCAGGAAGTCGCCGTGCTTCTCCAGCGGTGACCTCGATGCCGGCTCGGGCGAGTAGCAGCCCGAGGACCATCCCCGCCGGGCCGCCGCCGATTATCGCGCAGGTGGTTTTCTCAGGCATTAGCGCTCAAGCATAGTGTCAGGTCGGTAGGTCGGCGTCGAACACCGAGACGGGTTCGAGGATGACGCCGGTTTCCCACGTAGCGGTCCCACAGCTCCAGAAGCTCGGCCAGCTTGTCGGGCCGCGGGCGGCCAGGTCGTCGATCTCGCCGGGGTCGCGGAGAGGTCGTAGAGCTGCCAGGGCCGGGACCGTACGGCGCGGGCAGGTAAAGCGCCTTCCAGTCGCCCCGGCGGATTGCGCGGCGGCCGAACAACTCCCAGCCGGTGCCGGTTTGGGCGTCATGCACCACGTCGCTGTCGCCCGCAGATAGGCGCCAGCGAGCGCCCCCGCATCGGCTCGATTCGCGGCCGCGGTATGCGGTGCCGGGATGGGCGGTGCCGGCGAGTTCCAGCAGGGTCGGGTGCGATGTCCATGACCGTCGAGAAGTCGGTGCCGATCTCGCCCTGCCGGGCGAACCCCGGCCAGGTGAGGAAGCCCACCACCCGGATCCCGCCCTCGGTGGTGAAGGCCTTGTGCAGGCGGGAGGCGCGGTGGCAGCTTGCGCCCAGCGCGGGCCGTACCAGATGAACGACGTGGGGCCGCCGAGATTGTCCAGGCTGTTGTCGCAGTGCTTTTCGATCTGCGCGGCGATATGGCGCCACGCAGCGGCATCGCCTCGACGATCGCACCCTCCGCGCCGTTGTCGGACAGGAAGATCACGACCGTGTCGTCAAGCTCGCCGGTGTCGGCCAGGTAGTCGATCACCCGGCCGATATTCCAGTCCATCCGGTCGACCATCGCGGCATAGACCTCCATGCTGCGGGCCGAACGGCGCGCTCGTCGGCCGTCATGTCGGCCCACTCCGGGGCGCCGTCGGCCACGACCGGATGGGCTGCGACATCGGGCGGGCAAAGGCCGAGCTGCCTGAAGCGCTGCCAAGCGCGCCTCGCGCAAGGCGTCCGGTCCGTCGTCGTAGCGGCCGCGATAGTTCGCGATGGATCCCTCCGGCGCCTGCAGCGGCCAGTGCGGCGCTTGAAAGGGCAGATAGGCGAAGAACGGTCGGTCGTCGTCTGGCGACGTTCGCCGAGGTAGCGCAGCAGGTGTCGGTGAAGGAGTCCGAGGAGTAGAAATCGTCGCCAACGGTGACGAACCGGTCGTCTTCGGTGTAAAGCGTTGGCACGGGCGAGAAACCGCCGCCGGCGGCGCGGTCCGTAATGGCTGGCGCCGGCCGGCAGCAGCGCGAACGAACGCTCGAAACCGCGCGCCCACGGCGACGTCTCGATGGTGTCGCCCAGATGCCATTTGCCCGACATCAGCGTCAGATAGCCGGCGTCGCGCAGCAGCTCGGGCAGCGCTACGACGCGGTCGTTCAGATAGCCCTCATAGCCGGGCGCGCCCTGGAATCCGGGAATCGCGACCTCGAGCATCGTGCCGATGCCGGCGATGTGGTGGTCGGTGCCGGTCAACAGCATCGCCCGGGTCGGCGAGCAGGCCGGGGCGGAATGGAAATCGGTGAACCGCATGCCCGCGTAGGCCAGCCGGTCCAGATTGGGCGTATTGATCTCGCCGCCGAACGCGCCGATATCGGAAAACCCGAGATCGTCGGCGACGATCACCAGAAAGTTGGGCCGTCTTCACGCTGAAGCATCTTGTCAGGTCCGGCCACCGGATGAAACGTTGGAGGTCCACACCGAAGGGGGCAGTGGAATGCTGGCACAGTTTGAGATGTCGATTCCTCTGGTCGCCGCCCCGATGTCGGGTGGCCCGACGACCCCGGCGATGGTGGCGGCGGCGACCCGCGCGGGTGGCCTGGGCATGCTCGCGGCCGGCTACAAGACCGTGCAGGCCGTCGAAGCCGAGATCAAGAAGGTCCGCGCCGATGGAATCCCGTTCGGCATCAACGTGTTCGCGCCGAATCCGTTGCCGGTCGACCCCGACAGCTACCGAACCTACGCCGAGACGTTCAGCGGGAGGCCGACCAGTTGACCTGTCCCTGCCCGCCGAGCCAATCGAGGACACCGACAGGTTCGACGAGAAGATCGCGCTGTTGCTCGACGACCCGGTGCCCGTCGTGTCATTCACCTTCGGGATACCGCCGCGTAGCGTGATCGCCGCTCTGCAACAGGCCAAAAGCGTTGTGGTTCAAACGGTGACGACGCCCGACGAGGCGGCGCAAGCCCACGCCGCCGGCGTCGACATGCTTGCCGTGCAGGCGGCGGCCGCCGGCGGACATTCCGGCACGCTGTCGCCGCGGAAACCGCTGACGCCGGTCCCGATCGTGGACCTCGTCAAGGGGATCGTTGCGGCGGTGCCCCTGCCGGTGATGGCCACGGGCGGGCTGGCCACTCCTGCCGCGGTGGCCGAGGTGATCCGCGCGGGCGCCGCGGCGGCCGCGGTGGGAACGGTACTGCTGCGTGCCGCCGAAAGCGGCGCCTCGGCCACCCATCAGGCGGCCCTCACCGATCCCGCCCGCACCGAGACGGTGCTGACCGGGCCTTCACCGGCCGCCCGGCCCGCGGCCTGCGCAACGCGTTCATCGACGCCCACGAGTCGGAGGCACCGCTGGGTTATCCGGCGATTCATTACCTCACCAGCCCGCTGCGCAAAGCCGCCGCCGCGGCGGGGAAGCCCGACTATGTACACCTGTGGGCGGGCACCGGGTACCGGCACGCCACGGCCGAACCCGCCTCGGACATTCTGCGGCGACTGGCTTCTGACCTCTGATCCGTTGCGACCGCGGTTCAGTATTCGAAGCGGTTCAGC
>CAVYFO010000044.1:0-63950 GCA_963767755.1 uncultured Acidobacteriota bacterium
GGCTGATAACTTTTCTCGAAGACGGCGGCACGGCTGGCGCGCGCTGCAACAACTCGATGCGGAGCGCCTTCAGGGAAATAGGCGTAACCGCGGCCCGACAGCTCGTATTTGCGGCCATCTGATTCCACGCTAAGCTGGCCTTCGAGGACGTAGAGAAAGCGTTGCGCCGGGGTTTCGCCGAGTTCGCCGGCGGACTCGAATTCGGCGGTGTATTGCGTGAATTTCGCGCCGCAGGCTGGGCCGGCATGGACAATGGCCACGCAGGATTTCATGCCGGGCAGCGTTGTTCGGACAAACGTGTCCGGCGTAATGAGCAGGTGATTGCTTTTTTGGGCGCTTCGCGTTTGACCGAGATTATGCACGGCACATCCTTTTTAGGAATTCGGAGGATTTGGCAAGCTGATCGAGCAAATGCAGGCCGCATTCAAGGGATTTGGCAACATCTTCGATTTCGACGGATTCGGCAGGGTGATGGCTGATTCCGCCGGGAGAGCGCAAGAAAATCATCGCGGACGGAATTTTCTCGGCGAGGATCATGGCGTCATGTCCGGCGCCGCTGGCCATGCGATGCGGCTGGCAGCCTACAGCGCGGATGGCCCGCTCGATTTGATCGACGAGAAAAGGATCCATCGCCACGGCTTTCTGATCGAGCAAGTGCTTTCGCCGAAGCGACAACCCGCGGCGCTCGGCGATTTCTTCCGCGAATCGAACCAGAGTGTCCGCTGCGCGGGCGGCCGCGGCGTCGGATTGATGACGAAGATCAAGAGTCAGACGAGCTTCGCTAGCGATCACATTGATGGCTCCTGGTTTTGCTTCGATTTGGCCAACGGTGGCGACAAGACCTGGTTCATGGAGGGTCGTGCGCTCGACGGCGACGATCCATTCCGCAGCGGCGGCGACGGCATCGTGGCGAAGATGCATTGGCGTGGTGCCCGCGTGGTTGGCCCGGCCTGTGAACGTAAATTCGATGTGCGTCTGCGAGGCAATGGCTTCGACGGCGGCGAGAGAAAGTCCGAGAGATTCGAGGACCGGTCCTTGTTCGATGTGAAATTCCAAGTAGGCGAGCGCCTCTTCGCTGACGGCGGCGTGCGGAATTTCGGCAGGATCCAGGCCGAAGTGTCCGATGGCAGAGCGAACGGAAATTCCGTTTGCATCGCGGCGGCTCAGGAGATCGGCATCGAGACTGCCGACCAGAGCCCGGCTTCCGATGAAGGGCAGACCGAAACGGACGCCTTCTTCTTCGGAGAATCCGAGAACCTCAATGGCGAAAGGCAGTCGGCAATGATCGAGAGATTCGAGCAGAGCGACGGCGAGCACGACTCCGAGAACCCCATCGTAGGCGCCAGCGTTTGGGACGCTATCGAGATGAGAGCCGATGAGCAGACGTGGCGCTCCCAATTGCGCGGCAGGATAGAGGCCACGCAGATTTCCGGCCGCGTCGATAGTGACTTCGGCACCGGCGGTGCGCAGCCAATTCGTGATTTCGCCGTGGCAATCGCGCATCGGCGGAGAGAGAAACGTGCGGCGCGTGCTGCCCGCATCTTCGGAAAATGCGGCGAGGGACTTGCAGCGGGCCAGGACCTCTTCGGCGCGATTTTTTGCGTTTTCAGGCATGGACACGAAGCCTTACCGCCGGCGGCAGAGGCGTGCTTCTATAGTGCCGTGCGGCTCGTCGATAGGCACAAAAATTTCATTGGGATTGTCCTGGCCGAAACGAGAGAGGTCGACGAGAAGACAGTGCAGGTTGGGCATCGTTAGTGTGATGTCTTCGATTTCCGGGACGCTGGCGAGAGCGGCTTCGCCCATGGCGTACAAAGTGTGTTGAACGGATTTGCTGGCGTGCGAAGCGAATATGCCTAGCAGGACCTCGCGGATTTTGGTTCGCAGCGAACAGAAAGGAACATCGGGCGACGAATATTTCCACTGCGCACGAACCGAAGTGCCGAGCAGGCGGTCGTCGGTTTCCGGAAGAGTGGTGAGCGAGTCCTTGATGAAGCCCGCGAATTCCGAGTTGGCGGTTTTCATGATGATTAGATTTTCAAGGCCGGAGCTCACGGAGAGCGCACCATTTTTCGCGGCGGATATTTCCGTTGTTTGGCGTTCGTTGCTGGACTGGACAAACGTGGTGGGATGAGGCTTTCCGCCAGCGTTCAGGTGTTCCCAGTTTTTCTCTGAGAGAGTGACTCGTGCACTGGCGAGCTGAGGATTGCGTCCCAGGAGAAAAGCGATTAGCTCCTTGCCAAAATCTTCGATGCAGTCGGCATTGGAATTTTGCGCGAGCGAATAGACCGTGTTTTTCATCGTGTCGGTGGGAAGAATCTTGCTGTTGTCTCCGGCGATAAAGCAGGACTCGAAGTCACCTTCGAGACGGATTTCGATGGTCCACTCACGGAAATCGTGATGAGTGGGATGCCGCTTCACTTTTACAAGGCGGACACGCGATTTTCCGTAATTGTTTTCGGCTAATTCGATCATGGGGTCAGCTTCCCCGGTACGTCGTGTAGCCATGAGGGCTGAGGAGCAACGGAATATGAAAATGGGATTCGCCGCCGCGGACCTGAAAGGTAATTTCGACGACGGGATAAAGTCCCTCGAGGTTATGCGCGTGATGATAGGTTGCGGCGTCGAACGTCAGGCGGTAAATTCCCGCGCGAAGAGATTCGCCCTCGGGCAGTAGCTGTTCGCAGCGACCCTCGGCGTCAGTTTGTGAAGAGGAAAGCATGCGCCATTCACCGGCGAGTTCTCGCCTTTCGAGGCGCACCGGAACTTCCTCGGCGGGGGTTCCTTGTGCGGTATCCAGCACGTGCGTTGAAATGCCGTTCATGGATTGAGCCATTTCTTCAACCGGAGATGAGCGATTTGCCGCTGCTCTTCGGCTGCTTCGTGAAGTTCCGTGGTCTGGTCATTTTGCAGGCGGCGCCGGAGAATTGCCAGGATTTCCGTGAGAGATTTTCCGGTGGCGCAAACGATAAAGATACGATGGAACTTTTGTTCGTAGGCGCGATTGCCTTCGGCGAGGTCGACCTTTACGCTTTCGGCAGCCGAGCCGACTTTGCATTGCTCCTCGTTCGACCAGGCTGCGGACTGCGCAGTGCTTTCGGCGGACGAACGAGATTCGCCAATGCGCGGATGGCTGCGGAACGCTTCGAGCCAATCGGAATCGGAGAGATCGTTGCCGACCCAATCGCAAGCAGCCAATAGGGCGGGTTCGTCTAGGATCGGTCTGCAAGCGGCCATGCCGTGCGCCCAGGCATTTGAGCCGCAGCAAGGCAGGATATTCTCCGAGGCCTCCTCTGATGGCATGGCGTTCCATCGGGTAAGCACAGCTTTGCTTATTTGCTCCGAAAGATGGTGCGCGTTTAGCTTTTCTAGAAATTCCGCGACGAGGTTTCCGGCGACGGCGGCGCGATAGCGTGCGGTGGAGCGAATGTCGTCAATTGGACGAATCTCCGCAGAGGCTGCAGTGCGGGCGGATTCGATGAGTTGAGGGTCAATTTGCTTGCCGTTGATGAGACGTTCGGTTTCGGCGAGGCGAAGAGGAACTGGAGCTACGCTTCCCATGGCCAGGTGAATATCTTCGGCGACACCGTTTGTAATACGGCCTAAAGCAGCGAGGCAGACTTTTGAAATGGCTTGTGCGTTGCGCGCTCCCACTTTTCGCGTATATGCATAGTAGCCCGAAAAGCGTTTCTTCAGGCAGATGGCGCAAATGAGCTCATCGGGCGCGAGCTGAGTCTTGCGATAGGCGAGATAAAAGTTCGCGTAAGGAATGCGGCGTTCGCCGCGAACGGAAACGAGGAGCAGTTCGGCGTCATAGGCGAGAAGCGCAGGGAGCGAATCCGCGGCGGGAGAAGCGTTGACGATATTGCCGCCGAGAGTACCGCGATTCTGATTGGCGATTCCACCGGTCCAGCTTGCGGCGCGGGCGAGCAAAGAAAGTTCGCGGTTGATTGTTTCGTTTTCGCGCAAATCGCTGTAGGTGCAGCCTGCGCCGATTTGCAATTCACATGGAGAATCATCGATGCGGCGCAATTCAGGAAGATTCCAAATGCTGACGAGTTTTCGCGCGGGCAGTTTTCCAGCAGAATATTGAACCATAACGTCGGTGCCGCCGGCGATGGGAAGCCACGCGCCAGGATCTTGCGCAAGGAGAGATAGCACCGCAGGCAAGGTTGACGGAGCAACGAGTTCAAATTCGGCTGGGTTGGCCCTCACGCGGCGGCCTCACGGCGCGCGGCTTCGGCGACAGCTTCGATGATTTGCGTGTAGCCGGTGCAGCGGCAGAGATTACCGGAGAGGCCTTCGCGAATTTCATCGAGGGTGGGCTGAGGTTTTTTGCTTAGAAGGTGATGGGCGGCGAGAATCATGCCGGGAGTGCAGATGCCACACTGCGCGCCGCCGCAATCGAGAAAGGCTTGCTGTAACTTTTGAGAATGGGCTTCGCGCGCCAGGCCCTCGATGGTGATAATGTTCGTGCCGCTCGCCTGGAGGACGGGAATCAGGCAGCTATTTACGAGCGTGCCGTCGATCAGGACAGAGCAGGAGCCGCATTCGCCTTCGCCGCAGCCTTCTTTCGCGCCGGTGAGGGCGAGCTGATTACGGAGGACGTCGAGGAGGCGCTCCATCGGAAACGCCTGCAGGGTTTCGAGCTTTCCGTTTACGGTGAGAACAATCTCTACTTTCGCGCAAGACGGCAAGGCTTCGGTCATCGACGATCGCCTTGTGTGGAGGGCAGCGCGGTTTCGAGAGGCGCGGATTCAGTTAGCGCGCTGAAGATATCTTCGGGAAGTAGCGGGATCGAGTTGAACGGGACGTGGAGCGCGTCTTCGACGGCATTGACGATGGCTGGCGCGGGACCGTCCATGGGGAGTTCGCCGATTCCTTTTGCGCCGTAGGCACCGTGCACGTTGCCTAGTTCTTCGAAATAAACGCGAATGGGCGGAAGATCGGCGGAAGTGGGTATGATGTAGTTGGTCATCTGGCCATTTTGCATGCGGCCTTGCTCCCAAATCACTTTTTCAT
This sequence comes from uncultured Acidobacteriota bacterium, assembly GCA_963767755.1. Classification (GTDB taxonomy): domain Bacteria; phylum Acidobacteriota; class Terriglobia; order Acidiferrales; family UBA7541; genus Acidiferrum. The sequence continues at coordinate 5,023 of CAVYFO010000044.1, forward strand.
AGAGAGCGAAACCGATGGCTTGCGCGATGCCACCGATGATTTGTCCTTTGGCGAGCACCGGATGAAGGACTTTTCCGACTTCCTGGAGAGCGACGAAATCTTCGACGGAGACGCTGTAGGTAGTTAGATCGACGGCGACTTCGGCGACGTAAATGGCCCAGGCGAAGGCGGCGTAGGCAGAGCCGCGATATTTTTCCTCGTCCCAGACGATTTCGTCGGGTTGTTCGTATTGGGCAATACTGCGGAATTTACCGTGCTTTGCGACGTAGGCGCGCGCGGCGGCGCGGAATTCTTCGGGCGAGTAGGAGTCGGATAGAAGACCGGAGGCGGCCAGAGTTTTCTTGATGCCAGCGGCGGCGGATTGGACGAGTTTTCCTACGACCATCACCGTGCGAGAGGCAACGGTGGGGCCGCTGTTGGGGACTTCGTGGGTGTCGGGCTGGGCGATGCAGACGTCTTCATAGCGGAGGCCGAGCGCTTCGGCGGCGATTTGGCAGAGGACGGTGTTGGTGCCCTGGCCGAATTCGGTACTGGAGACGAGGATGCGCACGCGGCCATCGGGGCAGATTTCGAGGCCCACGATGGAACCGAGATAACGCTCGCCGGAACCGGTGAAACCGGCGCCGTGGAGAAAAGCGGCGATGCCAATTCCCTTTTTGATGTTTTGTTGCGGATTCCCTTTTGCGAACTTTTCTTTTTTTGAGTGATAGGCGGAGAGTTCGAGAGCGCGATCAAGGAGTTTGGGGAGATCGATGGGCTCGTTGATGGTTTGCCCGGTCGTGGTGGTTTGGCCGGCCTGAAGGAAATTGCGGCGGCGAATTTCTGCTGAGGAAAGGCCGACGACTTGCGCGATGCGGTCCATGTGGCGCTCGAGAGCAAAGAGGGATTGTGGCGCGCCGAAACCGCGAAAAGCGCCGTGAGGCGGGGCGTTGGTGGCGACGGCTTTTGCGCGAATGCGAACGTTGGGCCAGTAGTATGCGCCGCCGGCATGAATGGCGCCGCGCGAAAGGACGACCGGCGAGAGGGTTTTGTAAGCGCCGCCATCGAGGGTGAAATCGATTTCACCGGCGAGAATTTTGCCGTCTTTACTAGCGGCTGTGCGATGGCGCGTGCGGGAAGGATGTCGCTTGGTGGTGGCGGCCATGTCTTCGAGGCGGTCGTAGATAACTTTTACGGGCTTGCCGGATTTCATCGCAAGGAGCGCGGCGTGAGCGGCAATCATGGAGGGATACTCTTCCTTGCCGCCGAAAGCGCCGCCGGTTTCCATTTGAACTACGCGGACGCGGTCGGCGGGGAGCGCGAAAAGTTTCATGAGGGCTTTGTGGACGTAATAGGGGCACTGGAGGGAGCCCCAGACGGTGAGGCCCTGCTCCAGATCGAACACGGCGATCATGCCGTTGTTTTCGATGTAGAGCTGCTCTTGCGCGCCAGTGGTGTATTCGGCTTCGACGATGTAGTCGGCGTTTTGAAATGCAGCGTCGACGTCGCCTTTTTCGATCAGATATGTTTTGAAGACGTTGTCCTGCCTCCAAATAATTTCGGCGCGGTTTTCGCTTTCTTCGATGGAGAAGATGGCGGGGAGGGGATCGTATTCGATAGCGACGGAATCGACAGCTTTGGGAAGAAGATGGCGGTCGGGATGAGCGAGGAGAAGGATGGGCTCTTCGGGATGGTTGATGACGCCATCGGCGAGGCAGGGTTGATCGTCTTCGATGAGGGCGATGCAATTTGTGCCGGGAATATCTTTCGCGGTGACGATGATGAATTCGTTCCAGTCGATGCCGGGGCCGAAGGCGATGGATTTTATTTTGCCGCGAGGGATACGGCTGCGGACGGTGCCGCCGTAGAGCATGCCGGGCAAAGTCATGTCATCAACGTAGCGGGCTTCCCCGGCCACTTTTCCGCGGCCTTCCATGCGGGGGACGGAGACGCCGACGATGGAATTGGTTTTCATGCGGATAGCGGAAGAGCCCAAACTCTGGCGGCGGTTCGCGCGCTTCCAATAGTGTATGACAAGCACTGCGAAGCACGGATGTGGGGCGTTTGCGCGAACGGCTCGGCCGGAAAATTGGATAGACACGGCAGGGCGGGGCAAGCCCCGCCCCTACGAGGCCGGAAGCCGATTGGAAAGTCTCCAAAGGAAAACATCATAGAAGACATTCCTTGCCGATGGGAGTTCCTGGAAATTCGCCCTCGCTGAATATTTTTTGGCCCCGAAGGAAGGTGGCTTTAACCTCGCCGCGCAGCGTTTCGCCGAGATACGGGGAAACTGGATGACGGTAGTGCAGGCGGCTTTCCGTAACTACGAATTCCCTTTCGGGGTCGAAGACTACGAAATCGGCGTCGTAGCCCGGGGCCAAACGGCCTTTGCGATTTGCGCAGCCGGCGAGGTTGGCGGGGGCTTCGGACATCCAGCGGGCGATTTCATTGAGCGTAAAGCCACGTTGGATGGCTTCGGTGTGCATCACTGGCAGCGCAATGGAGAGACTGGGGATGCCGCCCCATGCGGTTTGGAAATTGCCTTCGGCGAGGCGCTTCATCTCTGGCGGGCAGGGGGAATGATCTGTGACGACGAGGTCGATGATTCTGTCGCGGAGGGCTTGCCAGAGTTGTTCGCGATTTTCGCGGCTGCGGATGGGCGGGGCGCACTTGAAGAGCGTTGCTTTATCGAGGATTTGCTCTTCGGAGGAAATGGAGATAGTGGGGGCAGGTTTCGACCGTTACAGGCAATCCTCCCTGGCGGGCGGCGCGCAATTCGGGAAGAGCGCTCGCGGCCGAAAGATGGACGATGTGGAGGCGAAATTTGAATTCGCGACAGAGAGAGAGAAGGAGACGAATCGCGGAGAGTTCGGCCTCCTCGGGACGAGATTGGAGATAGGTTTGGTAGAGAGACCAATCGGCATCGGCAAGATTTTTTGTGGCGGAATCGATGGGAGCTGGAAGTTCGGCGTGGACGAGGAGCGGGAGTTTGGTGCGGGCGATATGAGGGAGAGCGGCGCGCAGCTGGGGCTCGGTGACAATGGTGAAGCCATCGATGCCGGGATGGACCAGAAAACATTTGAAGCCGGGGACGCCAGCGCCGGCGAGAGGCTCGAGGTCGAGCGGGTTGTCGGCGACGACGCCGCCCCAGGCGAGCCAATCGATGCGGGTGCGGCCATGCGCGGCGGCGCGCTTTGCTTCGAGGGCGGGGATCTTGGTGGTGGCGGGAAGGCAATTCAGAGGCATGTCGACGAGGAGAGTGTAGCCACCGGCGGCAGCGGCGCGCGTGGCGGTTTCGAAGCCTTCCCAATCGGCGCGGCCGGGGTCGTTGATGTGGACGTGAGAATCGACCAGGCCAGGAAGTATGGCAGCGTCGCCAAAATCGTGGGATTGCGTGTGGGGCGGGACTTGATTGGGAGGGACTACGTCGAGGATTTTGTCACCATCGACGAGGAGAGCGGCGGGGCGCACACCGTCTGGCGTCACTGCACGGCGGGAAAAGAAGGCGCGGAGACTCATAAGCGATAGCTGGTCCGTGGAAAATCGCGTGAGCGTTAGGTTCGAGCGTAGACTGATAGCTGCATGTTTTCAAGTCAGCAAAATCGATAATTCAAGACGAAAAAAGTGCTGGGTGGAAGTTTTCCGGGCATATACTTGCGACGATTAGCGGCGAAAATGAGGTGCGGTGGCGATCGAAGATGAGCAATCCATTCATGGCGCGGGCGATTCAGCTCTCGATTGAGGGGGTTCAAGGCGGGCAAGGCGGACCGTTTGGCGCGGTGATTGTGCGAGAGGGCAAGATTATCGCGGAGGGCATGAATCGAGTGACCTCCACGAATGATCCGACGGCGCATGCGGAAGTGCTTGCGATCCGGCAGGCTTGCGAGAAACTTGGCGGGTTCGAATTGAAGGACTGCGAGCTGTACACATCGTGCGAGCCTTGCCCGATGTGCCTGGGGGCGATTTATTGGGCGCGGCTATCGCGGATTTATTTTGCGAATACGGCTGAAGATGCGGCGAAAATTGGTTTTGATGACTCGTTCCTCTACGAGGAACTGAAGCAGCCGCATGCGCGGCGGCGGATTCCGGCGATTCAGATGATGCGTGAAGAGGCGCTGGCGGGATTCGCAGCCTGGACCGCGAAGGCAGACAAGATTACATATTGATGGCTCCGCCTCGAAGCTGAGTTGCTTCTCGAATCAAAGCACTGTGATAAAGACGAACAAGCAACATGCGAGCCGATTGCAGGTTTGCGGTGAACAGCTGTGGCAGGAATCACTTCTCGAGCTTGTATTCGTCGATCTTGTTGTAAAGCAGGCGGCGGTTAATTTGCAGTTTGTTTGCGGCTTCGGATTTGTTTCCGCCGGATTCTTTCATGGCTTTTTCGATCAAGCGTTTTTCGAGTTCGGCGATGGATTTGTGGAAAGGAAGAGAAAGGAGATCGATTTCCAGTGTCGGAGTGGCTGAATCGCCGTTGCGATGCGCTCTGGCAGGCAAGTGCTCGGGCATCAGAACGCGTCCGCGCGCCATGAGCACGGCCCGCTCGACCATATTCTCTAGTTCGCGGACGTTGCCTGGATAGAAATAATTTTGAAGCATGAGAATCGTTTCGTCGGAAAAGCCGATGGCCGACAAGCCGTTCTTTTCGCTGTAATTCCGCAAGAAATGCTCGGCGAGGGGAACAATATCAGACCGGCGCTCACGAAGGGGCGGAATCGGAATGCGAACGACATTCAGCCGATAGAAGAGATCTTCGCGGAAGACTTTTTCGCGGACAGTGGCTTCCAGGTCGCGATTGGTTGCAGCGAGAACGCGGAAATTGCCGCGAATGGTTTCTGTCCCGCCGACACGTTCGAACGTGCGCTCCTGCAAGACTCGCAACAACTTTGACTGAAGGCCGGGCGAAAGCTCCCCAATTTCGTCCAGGAAAATGGTGCCGCCCTCGGCCATCTCGAAGCGGCCGATCTTGCGGCCAATTGCGCCGGTAAATGCGCCGCGCTCGTGGCCAAAGAGTTCGGTTTCAAGAAGAGTGTCCGGGAGAGCGGCGCAATTCACCACGACGAAGGGCTTATCCTTGCGCTGACTATAGTTGTGGATGGCTTCAGCGACTAATTCCTTGCCTGTACCGGATTCTCCGCAGATCAAGACGGTCGAGTCCGTTTCGGCAACTTTCCCAATCATGATGAATACGTCCAGCATGGGGCCGCTGGAACCGATGAGCCTGCCTGCGGCGCCGACGTGACTCGATCCGCCCTGGGCACGCAAACGGACGACTTCCCTGTTCAAGGACGAGTGATCGAGGGCTCGCTCGGCAGCCAGGACAATTTCATCCAGGTCAAAAGGCTTGGTGACAAAATCGTAGGCGCCTAGACGAACAGCTTCGATGGCGCTGTGGCTTGAACCAAATGCCGTAATCACGATGAGGGGAATGGTTGACAAACGGGGATCGGCACGGAGGTGTTGAAGGAGTTCCTCTCCGCCCATTTCGGGCATTCGCCAATCGCTGAAAATGAGGTCCGGAGTGGCGTCGCGAAGGAGCAGGGCGGCGGCGGCGCCGTTTTCGGCCTCAAGGATGGAATAGCCTCGGGCGCTGAAAATCTCGGCGAGCGTCTTGCGCAGATTGGCTTCATCGTCGACGATGAGAATCGTGGCGCTCATTGAATTTTAGCACTCACAGGGCAGTGCTTCCCTTTCAGGCGTGAGTAGCGGGAATGGTGATTTTTACACTTGTTCCGCGGCCTTCCTCACTATCCACCTGAATATCTCCGCCATGAGCTTGTACCAGCTCGTGGCAGATGGAAAGCCCGAGCCCGGTTCCGGACGGCTTCGTGGTGAAAAACGGATCGAAGACTTGCCGGACTACGGAAGGGTTCATACCCTTCCCGTTATCCCGGAACTCGACGCAGATTCCACTGCCTTCGTTTAGCACATTGGGGCGAGACGCGAGCGAGACGGAGAGCGTTCCACCCCCATCGGACATGGCCTCGATGGCGTTCTGGATGACGTTGTCGAACACTTGGGCCATACGATCCTTGTCCACGGGCAGGGAGACATTCTTCTGGAGCGATTCCGTGCTGAGGGTGACGCCATGGCGCTGAGCCCATTCGCGGAAAGTATCGATCCGCTCTTCGATCAAACTTCTCAGATTCGCGGGTTCGCAGTGGAGATGGACGGGCCTAGCAAAATTCAGCAGACGATTCACCATGCCGTTGAGACGTTCAATTTCTTCGAGGGCCACGGCGCAGGATTCCTTGACATGCGGGTTGTCGGTATCGCGACGGCACATCTGGACGCGAAGGCGAATTGTGGCAAGCGGATTTCGGACTTCGTGCGCCACGCCTGCAACGAGTCTGCCCAAGCTGGCAAGCCGTTCGGCGTGCCGGAGTTGGCCCTCGATCTGCTTTTCGCGCTCGATGTTTCCCCGGAGAGCTACTCCGAGGCGGTTGATGGCCTGGGCTATTCGCTGGATCTCTTCTGGATCGCTTTTGGAATCTATCTGCGAGGCCAAGTTATGTTCGAGGCCCTGCAATCCGCCTTCAATCTTTCGGACTCCACCTTGCAAATTGCGGATCACCAGGAGGGTCAAGAGGACGCTGGCTAAAGCCGCAAGGCTCAGCCCGACCGTGATTAGATAAGCGCGGAATCGATTCGCGCCGGGGAGAGCGTTAAGCCGCTTGATCGTCCACGCGCTGCCAACGACGGAATACCCGTCCCGAATAGGAACTGCTTCGATTAGTACGATGCCGGAGGGGTTGGAAATGACCCGCTCCGTGGATTGACGAGTATCGACGGCAGCTTTAGCAACCTCGAGGATTTCCGCGTGGTGGTGAGCTGCGGTGTCTTCGTAGGCAGAATCGGCGGGTATGCCTTCGGCGGCAGAGAAGGAATTTCCAAGAAGAGAGTTGCCCGCCTGAGTATAGAAGCCGCCCTTCACACCGTCGATATTTTGCAAAACCACCCTGCTCAAGAGCGCAAGAACCTCGCGCGATGACGCGGCGCTGGGATTGTTCAGGGGAGGGAGTTCCTTATTCTGGCGGGAAAATTCGGCCTTATCGTCGTATTCACGGGCCAAATTTTGCGTAACCGAAATCAGTCGCTTCTCCTCGCCGCTCAGGACGGCGGATTTGGTGTACCGGAGAGTAGCGTAGGCGGCAAAAAGAACAGAGAGAAACAAAACGAAGACAAGGGTCCCCAGAAGCGTGATCTGCCAGCGAAAGCTCAGCTTCGAGAGAGGGAGTCTCGACACCAGCGTGTCACCTCTTTCCACTCGATCTATCATAGCAATTCCATGGTCGGGTTGTTCTGCTGTACGCTTTGAGTTACGCCTGCGCGGAAGGATCGGCCGCGATCAGGTGATGCTGACGGTCAGCAGCCTGAGCGACGTACCAATTTCGACAGATGTGTTCCGCAGAATGCGCTGCATCAAGCGCTGCTTGCAAGAATCCCCCTACTTCATTGTTTGAACCGTTCTCATGGGTGTGGCGAGCCTGCTGGTAAAAAGCATCGCTCCAAGCGGTGATCCTGCGGACCTGAGTTCGGTCGTCAAGGGGGAGTGTTCCGTTTTCGAGCAGCCAATGGACGCGAGATAGCAGGGCTTCAACCGCTTTTGATGCATTCTGAATGTTGCCGGCGCTCTCGCAATCAGAGATGGGCGCCGGGGGAGGAGGAACGAGCGATGGATAAGTTGTATCAGAACGAAGAGTTCGAGAAACAATGCCTTCGACCACGCGGCACAGGCAAAGGGAGGCGGTGGCAAATTCGCGCGCTCCTTCAAAATCTTGCGAGGCATGCCTCGATAGCGCTTGCTCGTAAGTATGTCGAGCCTCTTCGTGCATCTGACTCATGCCGTGAACTTGCAGCTTCACGATATGCAAATACGCGAGAACTGCCTGAATACGGTGCAGCGTGTCGTAGGCGCGCTCCAATTCCGCAGCAGAATCGCTGCTCGTGGCGCGCGATAGAAGCGGCAGGTGCTGCTGAGAATATTCATTCGCTGCGAAGGGCGATTGTTGAGCTTCGCGAGCCAAGGCCTCAAGGAGGTGATCAAAAGGATCCTGGCTTCGCTGCGCCGGCAAAACGCTTCCAGAGACTTTTTCTTCCTGGCGGATGGGAGGGAGGGCCAGGGATGCCGTCGTAGTCGGGGTGGCATCTGACAGCATCCCTGGTTTGCCTAGGCACACGGGGGCCGGCAAAGCTAATGTTTGCTTTGAATCCAAGTTCGTGAGGTGCGCGGCATTTAGAACTACCCGCTCCTCGCTGCCCAGCTGGAGGTCGCCGGTGAGCTCAATTCTCGAGCCGGGGGTAACAATCGCGACGATACGATCTAACTGGGCTGCCGAAGAACGAAGTTCCTCACCACCCTCCAAGATCAGCCCGTCCACGCGACCCAGTGCGTCACGCAAGATCCCGGTCACCTTTCCAAAGATAGATTGCATCCGGTCCTCTGACGGACAGCCTGTCCTAACTCGCCTCGCCGGAGATTCAGGGACTTCGAAGACGTCTTGCCGACAGCCGTCCGTCATTCAGGCGAAGAACATGAAGTAGGCAGCGCTTACTCCAAAAAGCACGGCGAACCGAAAAATGCCATATCCTGAGATTCTGCACATTCGTCCCACTCCTCAACTTAGGTTCTGCAGTCGAGACGCGGTCGTTCACAAAGATAAGGCGACAGTGTTTCATGCAAACCTGATTCCACCTATTGCGACGAATTGTGTTTGTACTAAGTCCTTTTTTTTGTTAAAGAAATGGGGAACTTGAAAAACTGAGAAGGTTGCCACTGCCAAGAATGAGCAGAGAGCGAACAGGGTTTGTAAAGAAACCGCACAGAATAATTCGGAGTTCAACAACTGGGAAACAAGATTGACGGCCTTTATTGGGAGTCCTTCCCGCTTTCTCGTTTTGGCTGTGCTGAATCAGCACAAAACTTGTGAACAAAACGAACATTCGAAGCAACTTGCGGACAGATTGGCGCAGCAGGAGGACGGACAATGAATCCACAGAGGAGACTCTTCTGGGATCATGTTCTGACGAATAATAGCCCTGTTTTCTGTCTCTTACGAGAATTCTTCAGGCGTTCTTGCATTTCGTCTACTGCCCACGATTAGAGACGCAAACGCATTTGGAATTCGAAGGTGGGTTGGAATTAGAACTGCTTTCTGATGTGGAACTCGCGAGGCACTTTTGTTGCAGCGTGAGTGGGAGTGATGCGTTGAACGGCGACCGCCCACATCTCTGTCAGGAATCCAATGCGGATTTCGCTCTGACTTCTCGTGGCAAATCTCCAAGCCACATGCGAGTTTTTGCCGGGACGGAACTACGAAGCAGAGTCTCGCAGGCTTGGCAGCAGAAAATATCAGGGATAAGAAGAATGGGCCTAGCCGCACAGATGCCTTTTGATGCCTGGCCGTCCAATGCAATTCCCGGGGGAAGCACACGACAGCAACAGCCGCTACTCTCCGTTCTTCTGATTCTTTGAATATGGCCAAGTCCGCAAAAGATCGCCGGGGCTGAGGCTACACACCTGTTCGGCCTTGGGGACAAGGGAAGACTTGCAAAGGTGTAACAATTCTGAGAGGCGCGTCGAATATAATTCTGGCAGGCAAGAGCGTCGGCGCAGAAGTTCGGCTCCAAGGGGAAGGTCCACCGCCGGGGGTCGCCACGGTCGAAAAGCTGTTTGTCTCCATTTGGATTGCTTCCACCACAGTGCGGAGAAAGCATTGTCTCAAAAGGAAGTAAATTGAAGTCTGTGTCCAGGAGAATCGCATGACGGAACACCGATTGAGTCCCGCCAGTCTGGAGCAATTGCGCCGGCTGAGCACATGCGTCGTGGCGAGTGCGGTGGAAACGTTCCAAGTGCGTTTGCCCAACACGGGATTCGCCCGTTCCGACATTCGCTGTATTTTTAAGGACCGACTGCCCACGGTGGGCTACGCTGCGACAGCTCGGATCCGGAGCGTCAGTCCCCCGATGGAAGGACACGGTTTCTATTATGAGCGCACAGATTGGTGGAACCATATTTTGAGCATTCCCGCGCCTCGCGTGGTGGTGATCAAAGACGTGGACCAGCCTCCCGGATTGGGAGCGTTCATCGGCGAGGTAAATGCAAATATACTTCTGGCACTGGGATGCGTCGGACTGGTGACGAACGGATCGGTGCGCGACCTCGAGCATGTGCAATTGACCGACCTCCAGATGTTTGCCGGGAGCGTGTCAGTGTCCCATGCGTATGCGCATGTCTTTGATTTTGGCTGCTCTGTCGAGGTAGGCGGATTGACGGTCCAGCCTGGCGACTTGATTCATGGAGACCGGCATGGAGTTCAAACCATCCCACTCGAGATTGCCGAGCAGCTTCCGGCCGCCGCGCACGGAATCCTGCATAGACGGCAGCGTGTGATTGGTTTGTGCCGTGCGACTAACTTCTCGCTCGACAAGCTTCGCGAGGCGATTCAATCACCGGAACCGAAACCATGAAAACGAAGAATCTCAGCGTATCTATTTCAGACTTTTTCGTAACTCATAGGCGGAACAGAGTGGTTCTCGTGCCGGTGCAGCGGAGGAGCGTCCACTCCTTGCAAGCCTGGTGTTCCCTGGGAATTCTCTTTTTTGCCGGAGTCCTTGTTGGTGGCTGCGGATCAACAGGCGCGGCGAAACCGGAAGACGCGTCGAATGCACCGGTGGCAGGAGTAGTCAAGGTTGCAAGAAAAGATCTCACTGACATATTGCAGATCGATTCTGAGTTTGAGCCGTTCCAGGAAGTGAGCGTTTACGCAAAAGTATCGGGCTACATCCAGAAGTTGTATGTGGATTGGGGAACGCATGTGCGTCAAGGACAGGTTCTGGCCGTGCTCGAAATTCCAGAGCTACAGCAACAACTCGAGGTGGACGGGGCGGCGGTGCAACGAGCTCAGCAGGACCTAGCGCGCGCGCGCGAGGATTTGAACCAGGCCGAATCGAAGTATGCGGTTGCGGACCTGACTTATAGCCGGCTGGCGACGGTGATGAAGACCCGCCCCGGGCTTGTCGCTCAGGAAGAAGTGGATGTCGCCAATGGGAAGGACCTCGAAGCAAAGGCTGGTGCGTCCGGGGCCAAAGCCGCTGTTTCAGCGGCGGAGCAGGCTTTGGCCATGTCGAAGGCAGCGCTGGAAAGAGACAAAGCCCTGTATGCGTATGCGCGCATAACGGCGCCATTCGACGGAGTTGTGACTGAAATTGATGCCTATACAGGTGCGTTGCTCCCTGCCGGAACTTCATCCAACAAAGGCGATCAGGCGCTTTGCCGCCTTTCCCAGAACAATCTCCTCCGACTTGTGATCCCCGTGCCGGAAAGAGCGGTGGGACAGATTCACCTGGGGGAAAATGTCGACGTGTTGGTTTCACGCAACAACCAGACGTTTCCAGGGAAAATCGCGCGCTTCGCCGGGCTCGTCGATACGCAGACTCGAACGATGCACACGGAAATTGACGTTCCCAACCCGAAATATCTACTGATTCCGGGGATGTATGCCAGCGTTCGTATCCCGCTAAGGACCGTGAAAGGAATCTTGTCGGTGCCGACACAGGCCGTGCAAACGTCGGGAGAAACGCATGGAAGCGTTCTGGTCGTCAACGGGGACTCGCGAATCGAAAGACGCGATGTGACCTTAGGTCTGGAAACGGCGACCGACGTCGAGATCGTGTCGGGGCTTAAAGAGAACGAGATGGTCATCTTTGGAGAGCAATCCCAATTCAAGCCAGGCGAACTGGTGGCGCCCAAGGTCATAGCGCCCGCGGAAATGGAGTAAGAGTTTCATGTCCTCGTTTTCCTTACGGCACCCCTATTTCATCGTGGTTATCTGCCTCTTCGTTTGCGTTCTGGGACTGACATCTTTAGCTCAAATGCCTGTGGACATGTTTCCACCGATTAATATCCCCGTCGTGATGGTGGCCACTTTTTACAGCGGCATGCCCCCGCAGCAGATTGAAGCGGACATTACCGATACCTTCGAACGATTTTTCACGCTGGGAAGCGGCATCGATCACATGGAGTCGCGCTCGATGTCCGGCGTCAGCCTGATCAGGGTGTACTTCCAGCCGGGGACGGATGCCAACGCCGATGTGACGCAGATTTCGAATCTGGCGATGGCGGACTTGAGGCGGCTACCGCAGGGCACGTTGCCCCCCGTGGTGATGAGCATGGATGCGTCGAATCTTCCGGTATGCCTGCTGACGGTCGAAGGCAAGGGACTTAACGAGACGCAGCTACATGATTATTTACAATTTTCGATTCGCAATCAGATCGCGGGGGTCCCGGGCGCGACTGTCCCTCCGCCGTATGGCGGGCGTTACCGGCAGATCATGGTGTATGTCGATCCGCAGAAATTGCAGGCGCATGAGCTGAGTCCAATGGATATCGTGCGGGCCACGGATGCTTCCAACTTGATTTTGCCAGCGGGCGATGTCCGCATCGGGCCTCTGGATTACAACCTGTACACGAACGCACAAGTTCCCGATGCCAAGGCGCTAAATGGTTTGCCGTTGAAGACGGAAGGAGAGAGATCCGTCTTCGTATCGGACGTTGGAAATGCGGTGGATGGTTCGGCGCTGCAATACAACATCGTGCGGGTCAATGGGCAGCGGTCGGTATACGCGCCGATCTTAAAACAAGGTGGAAACACAAATACAATTGCCGTTGTAAACGGGATTCAGCAAGCCATCAAGACCCTGCGGGATATTCCTTCGCAACTGAAGACGCACGTTGTGTTTGACCAATCGGTGTTCGTCAAGCAGGCGATTTCAACCGTCATGAAAGAGGGAGGAATCGGCCTTTGCCTAACGGCGGTGATGATTCTCGTATTTCTTGGCAGTCCGCGAGCGACCGCGGCTGTATTTCTTTCGATTCCACTTTCGGTGATGGCCACCTTTTTTTTCCTTCATGCTGGCGACGCGACCATCAACAGCATGGTTTTGAGCGGATTGGCTTTGGCATTCTCAAGGTTGATCGATAACTCCGTCGTCGTGCTGGAAAACATCTTTCGGCACCTTGAACTCGGCGAAACACCTGTAGTGGCTGCGGAGATGGGAGCCAACGAAGTCGGCCTGGCAGTCTTGGCTATAACTCTTGTAACGATCGTCGTGTTCTTTCCGGTAACGCTCCTCTTCGGTGTGAGCAAATTTTTGTTCACGGCACTTGCTCTTGGCGTCGTGATTTCCTTGTTTGCCTCCTACTTTGTGGCTATATCGGTAGTGCCCCTGTTCTGTGCGCGGGTTCTCAAGGACATCGTGCATCATGCAGAAGGGCTCAACGTGAAAGCCGCATCCTGGGGGGCGAAATTCCATGCGGCCTTCAATGCGCACTTCGAACGGATGCTTGAGGTGTATGACCGCTGGGTCCAAAAGGCGCTCAAGCATCCGCGGCAAGTCGTCGTCGGCTTCCTAGGCGTATTCATGCTGAGCTTTCTGCTGTACCCGCTGGTGGGGCTTTCCTTCTTTCCACGGACCGACGCGGGCCAATTCGTGATCAGCGTCAAAGCACCCACCGGCACGCGACTGGAAATAACCGAATCTTACGTGAAAAGAGTCGAGGACATTGTTCGTCAAACCATACCGGCCGACGACTTGAATGCCATCGTTTCCAACATAGGACTGAACGCTGACTTGTCGGCTTTGTCCACCCCAAATTCCGCGATGCACACCGCTTTCGTGCAAGTTGGCCTGAAAGCCGAACATCGTGTAAGCAGTTTTGCTTATATGGCGACGGTTCGGAAGAGAGTAGCAGCGGAACTTCCCCAGTTGCGCACTTATTTTCAATCTGGCGGATTGGTGGATGCGGTCCTAAACCAAGGTATGCCCGCTCCTATCGATGTCCAGGTCAGCGGGATGGACTTGAACGCTGCCGACAAAATCGCGCTGGACTTGGCCAGTCAGTTCAAGGCGCTTCCCGGAGTGTCTGACGTGTACGTTCCGCAAGACATGGACTATCCGGCTTTAGAGGTCAACGTCAATCGTGAGCGCGCGAGCCAGCTAGGACTGAGCCCCAAAGAAGTTGTCGACAACATCATCACCGCGCTGACCTCGGACGCCATGATTGCGCCAAGCTATTGGGTCGATCCCAAGAGCGGGAACAATTATTTCGTGACGGTTCAATACCCCGAAAACCAGGTCAAGTCTATCGAGGATTTGAAAGCGATGCCTCTGCGCGCTCCGCAATTGAAAATGACTACTTATCTGAACCAGGTTGCGGACGTCACTCCCATACTCACGCCCACCGAGGTTGATCACTATCAATTGCAGAGAACCATCGACGTGTACGTTGCGCCCACGGGTGAAGACCTGTCACTTCCAGCAAAAGAGGTCACCAGAATCGTTAACGCCACAAAATTGCCGGCGAACCTTCGAATCAATATCCGAGGACTTGTGACGACCATGCAATCCTCTTTTCGCAGCTTCGGTCTGGGGCTTTTTCTCTCCATTTTGCTCGTCTATCTGGTGCTGGTGGCTCAGTTTTCTTCCTGGGTGGATCCGTTCTTAATTATTCTTGCAGTGCCCACAGGCCTTGTCGGTGTCATGCTGACTCTGGCTTTTACGGATACAACATTGAATATCCAATCGTTGATGGGCGTCGTCATGCTCACAGGAATGGTCGTTTCCAATAGCATTTTGATCGTGGATTTTGCGAATCGCCTGCGCGCCGAGGGCCGCGGAGCCCGCGAGGCCGTGGCTCATTCCTGCCGCATTCGTCTTCGGCCGATTCTGATGACCTCTCTCGCGACGGTCGTCGGGCTCTTGCCCATGGCTCTGAAGTTTGAGACTGGAAGCGAAGCTTACGCACCGCTGGCTCGGGTAATTATCGGCGGGCTCTTGGCCTCGGTCGTCTTAACCATTTTCGTCGTTCCCGCGGCATACCTTCTTATTTACGAGCGGCGCGGCGGAACAGTTGCCCCCAAGCTGGCCGAGGAGGCAGTATGAGAGTGCCATACCGGCTTCTGGCGTGGGTCACTGCCGCCGCAATTTCGGCGGCGACCGCAGCCGCGCAAAACACCCAGTCGCTCACACTCCAGCAAGCGGAGCAACTCGCTATTCAGAACCACCCGCTCATTCAAGCTGCCACAAGCCTGGCCTCGGCCGCAAAAGCACAACTCACCGAGACACGTTCGGCGTACTATCCGACGGTTTATGGAAGTCTCACGGGGGTGGGCGCGGAAAACGATAGCCGCGTAGCCGCAGGGGGGCTCAACAATCCAATAATCTACGACCGCTACTCCAACGGAATTACGGTCAGCCAGCTTGTCACCGATTTTGGCCGCACTCACGAACTTTCCAAAAGTTCGGACTTCCATGCCCAGGCGCAGCAGGAGGGCGTCGTCACCACGCGAGCCCAAGTTCTGCTCCAGGTGGACCAGTCCTACTACGCTGCTCTAAAAGCGCAATCGGTGCTTGCTGTTGCTGAAGAGACCGTGAAAGCACGCCAGGTTGTGTCCGACCAGGTCACCGAGCTGGCGAAAAATAAAATCCGTTCCGACCTGGATGTTAATTTTGCGAATGTCAATTTGGCGCAAGCGCAACTTCTCTTAATCCAAGCTCAAAACGATCTGCGCTCTTCGTTCGCGCGGCTTTCTGCAGCCCTGGGGAGTTCGGACCTGACCACGTATCAGCTTGCTGATCAGCCTTTGCCTCCGCCTCCCGCCTCAGACGTCGCGCCACTCATTCAGGAAGCGCTTAGAGATCGTCCCGAACTGGTTGGCCAGCGTCTCAACCTTAGTTCGGCCCAGAGTTTTGCCACCGCCGAGCGCGACCTTAAGCTCCCTACGGTCTCGGCTCTCGGCACGGCCGGGCTCACTCCGGTCAATGAGTCCCCTCTTGCCCCGCGATACGCCGCCGGCGGAGTCAACGTTGACATCCCGATTTTCAATGGACACTTGTACGGTGCGCGCGAAACGGAAGCACAGTCCCGCGCCCAAGCGGAGAGCCAATATCTGCGAGACTTGCAGAATCAAATCGTTCGCGATGTGCAGACGGCGTGGCTCGATGCTAATGCCGCGTTCCAGCGCCTCTCCGTTACAGACCGTTTGCTGGCGGAAGCCAATCAAGCTCTGGATTTAGCCCAGGGACGCTACACTCTCGGCTTAAGCTCGATCATCGAGCTCACGCAAGCTGAATTGAATCAAACCGAAGCCCGAATCGAGCAAGCCAGCGCCAAATACGACTACGCGGCGCAGTTTTCCCTTCTGAACTACCAACTTGGCGCTCTGCATTAGGCTGAGATTGTCAGCGGATGCTTGAATCTTTCATTCAAAAACTTCAGGAGTCGCGCGGCCTCGGCTCCCGATGTTCTGCAGACGGGAAGAATCGGATTATTGAGCGCTGTAAAGAAATCGGACAGCTCTGTAAAGTAATCGAACGATTGCAATGGCCTTCCAAGCTTGGCCGGCCGGCCGAAATCCCTAAGCACTGACTGACTACGGATCTTTTTTCGGGGTCGAGCAGTGTATCCACAATCCACTTTTCTTCTTATTCTTCTTTGACTTACAGCGGCAGCTTTATTCGGCAGCCACGGCCAGAACGAGCTGCTCATCTTTGACGGCGCACGTTCATCTCGCAATGGACGAGCATTTGCAATCCATAGCTGGGGCTGCCGTTTCTCGAACGCAACGCGGCGAAGCGCCCAGGAGGCAACTTGAGCTTGGAACTAGGTGGCGGCACGACTTCAGAAGGGCAACGACACGAGGCATTGCCGGCGAATATGAATGTTGTGGAATTGGATGAACTTTTCGCTTCCTGTATGCCTCAACTGCAGCGCATCGCCAGAAGAGTGATTCGCAACCCGCAGGATTCCGAGGATGCCCTGCAGGAAGGACTCCTCTTGGCAGTGCGAAACCTACACCAATTTGAAGGTCGTTCGAGCTTTTGCACCTGGTTGCATACTATCGTCAAGAACGCCGCTCTCTCGCATGCCCGGAGAATGAACAGCAGGCCGAAGTGCTCGTTAGAAGTGGATATCTCCGATGAAACCGCACCAGGGCGCGAGGAACTCTTTGTGGATCCAGGGCTTAGTCCAGAGGAAGAGTGCTCGCGTCGAGAGAGGTCACGCATTCTAAGAGAGGTTATTAAGGAGCTGCCTTCGAGATACGAGTTCGCAATCCGGTTGTGTTACTTTGATGGCGTCGAAGTAAAGGACGCGGCTCGAAAGATTGGCGTCACTCCATGCGCGCTCAAAACGCACCTGTTCCGAGCGCGGCAGCGAACGGTCCGCAGAGTGCGGGAGATGTGTTTCACTCCCGCGAAAAGTTCTCCCGAACGAGCACTGCCGGGCATCCAGCAGCCCCAAGAGTCAGGACTCCTTCGAAAAGCAAGCTCCATTTCTGGCGTCAAACACTCGAAGAGGGAGCATGGTTCCTTGAACTCGAAGCCTCGGAAGAAGATCGAGTTTGGAGGAGGTAATTACGACACCAAGGAGAAAAAATCGAGATTTTGGGAACGCAGTATGGCCCCTCCTGCTCAGTCTCTTGTGCATGGCACTAACCAGCCAGCCTGCTAAACCAACCGACGGAAGCATTACGATTCCAAATGGAACTATATTGCCCGTTCGCTTGAACTCGACCATTTCCTCCGCCAAGTGCAAGCCAGGCCAACGCATCACGGGCAGGATTATGCAGGATGTGCCGTTACCTGGAGGCGAGAAAATCCGCATAGGGAGTAAGATCATCGGCCATATTGTTGAAGTGACGCCGGCAACCGGCGGCCAAGGTGACCGCGTCTCTCTTCGGTTCGACAAATTAATTTCTGGCAATCAGACTTTCCCGATCATTACGGATTTGCGCGCAGTCGCGGGCTTCATGGAAGTCATGGAGGCCCAAACGCCGCCGATCGGTCCCGGCGAGGGCGACGTCTACGATTGGTTGACCACGGTGCAAGTGGGCGGCGATGTCGTCTACGGCGTTGGCGGTCCAGTTACACATGGTGAGAAGGGGGACAATGTTGTCGGAAAAGCGATCCAAGGGGGTGTCCTGAGCCACATTAAAGCCAATGAAGAAGGCAAATGCAGAGGCGCCCTCGATGGTGATGACCGTTTGCAAGCGGTTTGGGTCTTTTCTTCAGATGCGTGCGGAACCTATGGCCTTGCTCACCTTTGCATTGCGCATGCGGGCCGGACCGATCCCATGGGCGTAATTGTCCTCTCTTCTAACGTGGAGCATCTCAAGATTGCGGAAGGCGCAGGCATGCTTTTGCGCATCATCGCTCGAGGCACTGGCCAGAGCGCATCGCACTGACGATTTGATCTGGAAAGCGCACTGAATAAGAATTGCTGCCGACCGTAGGCACGTATTTTGCGGCCGGGCAAACTTATCTATCTTTTTGACGATCGCCGGGAGGCCGGCGTTTTCAGTGCTGCACCAGACGCCGGAGCACACTTAGGGCCGCGCATCGCTAGGCCCCCTTCCGCCTTCAATCAAGTGCGGTAGAACGGGCGTTCTGCCGCAAAAGGGAGGCGCGTTTGCAGCGTCTCAGCTTTGGCCTCTACGCGCGCTTGGTGCTGCAACCTGATCGGTTTGCCCGCGGCGCAAATGCCGGGTACAAGGGCGTGCGTTCCAAAACTGTTTGGCCTCTTCCTACAGTTCGCAAATTAGCTACCGTTCGGCGACTGTTGAAATACAAACTAGCGGTAGTTTACTGCCGGCGGAGTCGATAGATTTCTAAGAGTTCCTTTTTGTGCAGTTTATAGTGTGGGTTTGGTATTACCCACGGTGGGTAATCTGCAGCTCGTCCAGCTTCAGTGCCTTGGCCAACGCCTGCTGCGCCAAAGTTTGTTTCGAGAGCACATAGGCAGCGCGAGGGAAACCTTTCTCGCCTTGCCGTGGGTAGAGCAGAACGAACTGCTGTATCCGTTGCAACTCTTCAATGAGTTGCTCCATCGAAAGATCACTCCAAGCGGCTTTGGCCTGGCGATGCACATACTGCAACAGAGAGATGCCCAGCATGCAGTAAAACGCATGGATGCGGATCTTGCGGTCGGTCCAGTGATGCATTGGTCCCCAAGCGAGCCACTCTCCGTCTTTCAGGCCGCGGAAGACGCGCTCGACTTGTTGCTGGCCGTCATAACCGGTTACAACTTGTTCCGCCGTCCAGTCCATGCGGTTGGTGAGCAGCACCGTGCGGCCTAAGCGACGACCGAGCAGGCGCTCAAACGCGGCCTGATCGAAATCAAACTGAAGCCGCCAATAGCCGTCGCGAGATTCCAATTGATAGCGAATTAAGTCCGCCAGGAATTGGCCGGAAAGCCACGTCTGAATCTTGCGCGTGATACCTTCCTCGGTCCAACGCGAACGAGGTTTATTCAATTCTTTCGAGAAACGTCGCAGGGACTGCAGCGTGCGGCTGATGCTGGTGGTCACGCTGTGCAGTTGCTCGGCGGCAAAAGGCGCCGAATACTTCACCACCGCGAGATATTCCTGGCCGTGCACCAGCAGCTTCTCGGCCACAGCTCGCACACCGGGCTGTTCGGCGCTGCACGGCGGCAGCTCTTCAGTGGCGCGCTCGCGTAACTCCGGCGGCGCTTGATTCCAGGGCAGGGCGGAAATCCATCCCACCCCCGCCTCTTGCAGTTGCACGGTGTTGTCCAGGGCGGCCGTGCCCTTGTCAAAGACCAGCGTGACTGTGTCGCGGGTCAGCTGATTTTGATCCAGCAGTCGCAGGATGCGTGCCAACGCGACGGAGAACTCTTCGACATCGGCTACGTTGCCCGGGTACACGTGGTGGCATAGGCTCAACCCGCTCTCTCCGTCCAGAACATAACTTAGGCCTATTTGGCGCAAGTTGTGGCGACCTTGTTTGTTGTGTCCGCGCTGCGCCAGGTGGTTCCGCGTGTTGGTGCTAGCAATGTAGGTGTAGAAGTTGGTGGTATCGTAGGCCAGTAGTCGACGGCCGACCAGGTGCTTCTCTTTCCACAGACCAAGTAAACGCAACTGCGCTTGATCGAGGGGATCCTCCGCATGAGTCAGAGTCTCACTGGACTCCGGAAGAATCTGTTCGAAGGCATCCCAGAAGGCTTGTGAGGTAAAGCGCTCGGAAGGGAAACCCCACTCGGAAGCAAGGAGGGTCCGCTCGTACCAGCTACTGACTTCGGTTTTCGGACCGGGATCACAGATGCGGTGAATGGCCGCGAGCAGGAGATAGTGACCGGGAGCGGGTCCGGAACGCGGAGCAGGCCACAGGGATTCGAGCAGCGGCCACACGCCGGACTGTTTGGCAGCCAGCCACAAGGCGCCGGGGAGGCCGAAGTCTCGCAACGTGGCGGAGAGGGGAACCGGGGCGGACTTTTGCTCGATGAGTTCGGCGACTTTTTCGGCGGTGCCGAGATAGGCCTGATGAACGATGCGGGGTTTGCCGTCGACGCGAGCGCTTTCGACGAGGTAGTAGTAGAGGCGGTTGCCCTTTTTCTTTTTGATGAGGCTCGCCATCAAGGGTAATACATAAACAAGCTAACAATCATTGTCAAGCATAAAATGCGACAAATATCAGAAGTGTAAGCCTGACAATAGGGGGTAATACATAATCCAAGAGGAGAAAACCCGTTTAAGTTCTACGGAGGGAATGATTTAGTGAAAATGCGCAAGGCTTCGGGAGGGCACTCGCAGTAAACTCCCGCTAGGCGGCCCTTGGCTTCGCGTGAGGCTTGCGATCGCAGCAAACGGCGCAAGGGAGCCCGCCAACCAGTTTAACGGCCAGCGTCAACCTGCATGACGGGCAAGTCGACGACCGGTCGCCACCGCAGGTTGGACATTTGTTTAAGATGAGTTGCGCGCCGTCCGACGATTTCCCGTTTATACGACGGTCGAGGACAAAATGGCATTTGGGATTCTCAGAAATAGAATAGCGCTCCATAGGGGAAGCCTCCTTGAGGGCCCGGCAGATATACTTGTGCTGCAGTAAAGTATCCATACAGTAGATATACCTACATAACTCTGGTCGCCACGGGAGCTGCTCGGAGCGCCAGTTGACCGAGCGGGCATAGAAGTGGACGATTTGCCCAGCGGCGGTGGCTTGATGAAAGCGGCATTTGCCGGGTAGCATCTGCCGCGGCTCGGTATCGAACGCAGCAGAGCCCACTATTTGTGTAAAATGAGTCGCCGCCGGAACTGGAATGGAAGTGAATCGCCGCATCAACTCTATTAGCCTAAGATTCCGGCGGCACGAGGGACTTATCATGCAATCCGATTTCCGCCGTAAAACTTCTGTGATGCAACTACGCTTCGCGATGCTCGCTTTTCTATCGCTGGCGATCGGTGCGCAAGGCAGAGCCCAGGCACCTTCTCTCGCCGCCACTCCGCCGATGGGATGGAACAGCTGGAATCATTTTGCCGGCAAAATCGATGACGCCACCGTAAGGGCGCAGGCCGATGCGATGGTGTCGAGCGGCATGCGAGACGCGGGATATGTGTACATCAACATCGATGACACCTGGCAAGGTAACCGGGACGCCCAAGGCATCATCCACGCAAACAGCAAATTTCCGGACATGAAAGCGCTGGCGGACTTCGTTCATGCGAAAGGGCTGAAACTTGGAATCTATTCTTCGCCTGGCCCGAAAACCTGCGCCGGATTTGAAGGGAGCTACGGGCACGAGGCGCAGGACGCGCAGACATACGCGGCGTGGGGCATCGATTATTTGAAGTACGACCTTTGCAGCTTCGACGACATGATGAAGCAGGCAGGTTCGCCGGAAGCAGCGCACAAGATGATGCTCGATGCGTACGTGAAAATGCACAAGGCTTTGCTCAAGACCGGTCGTCCGATCGTTTTCAGCCTCTGCCAATACGGCGCCGATGCTGTGTGGCGCTGGGGCGCTGCTGTGGGCGGAAATTCCTGGCGGACGACGGGAGACATCTCCGACAATTATGCGCGGATGACGGAGATTGGATTTGAACAGGCGGGACTCGCCAGGTTTGCCGGACCTGGGCACTGGAACGATCCGGACATGCTGGAAGTTGGAAACGGCGGGATGAATTTGGAAGAGTACCGGACGCACATGGCCCTCTGGGCATTGTTGGAAGCGCCGCTTCTGGCAGGCAACGATCTAAGCACGATGAAACCGGAGACCATTGCTCTGCTGACAAACAAAGAGGTCATCGCCATCGATCAGGACCGTCTGGGCAAGCAAGCGGACCGCGTCTATGCCGAAGGGACAGAGGAGATTTGGGCGCGGCCGCTTGCCGATGGCTCAAAAGCCGTGGGGATTTTCAACCGGTTCGACTGGCCGCAAACCATCGAAATCAGTTTTGGTAGATTGGGCTACAAGGGCGGCGTGAAAGCACGCGATATTTGGGCGGCCAAGGATCTCGGCACTTTGCCGAACCATTACAAGGCGCGCGTGCCCGGCCATGGCGTGGTGCTGTTGCGGGTTTCTGAATAGACCCTCACCGACTGGCATGGACGGCTCACAGTTAGACGCCGTCGCGCGGCCTTTCACGGCGAACGAACATGGTGTCTTGTGCCGGCTCCGATTCACATTCGATGGCAAGCGTGGTAACCGGCTGATCTGGCGCTTCGGCTGGCAAGCCAGTGAATCGCACTCGAAAGCGGTCTTGGTCGAACTTAAGTTCATGGCCGGAAGCAAACAGCCGCGCGGATTTTACTTTCGTCATCAATCCACCTATCGCAACGTACTCACCCGGCCAGAAATGCACATGCATATACAGAGTGTTTCCCTGGCGCGTAAAGCCCGCATAGTTCGATCGATGCACCTGGCACCTATCCGTGGAGTGAATGGTCTCTCCATTGCGCGATATCCACTGGCCTACTTCCGTTAGGACGCGCACCGATTCGTCAGGAATCGAGCCGTCGGGCTTCGGGCCGATGTTCAGAAGATAGTTGCCGCCATCGCGCGAACAGGAGACCAGATTGCGGATCACCGTTTTCGGGCTCTTCCAGTCGTCATCGGCCCGTTGGTAGCCCCAACTGTCGTTCAGCGTCATGCAGCTTTCCCACGACCGGCTTCCCTTCTCCGCCACGATTTCCTGCTCCGGGGTCGAGAAATCGCCCGGCAAACCGTTGCGGTTGTCCACGATGATATCCGGCTGCAGCTCGAAAACCATTTTGTTCATGCGCTCGGACTCCCATCCGGCGGCATCGAGCGGCCAGTCCACGTCGTACCAGAGCACATCGATTTTTCCGTAGTTGGTCATCAGCTCGCGGATGAGGCCGTGGGTGTATTCAACGAAACGTTTGCGCGCTTCGGGGTCCGTCGCGCAGCGCGCTCCATCCGGATGATGCCAGTCCATCAGCGAATAATAGAAGCCGACGTGCATGCCTTCGGCTCGAGCGGCTTCCACATACTCGCGAACAAGATCACGACCCGGCCCCTGCTTGGGAGCGCAGTAATTCGTGAGCTTCGTATCGAAATTGCAGAAGCCTTCGTGATGCTTTGTGGTCATCACCATGTATTTCTGGCCAGCAGCTTTAGCCAATTTTGCCCATGCGCGCGCGGCGTTCGGCTTGGGCATGAACTGCTTCGCGAGAAGCTCGTATTCGGCTACGGGAATCCCTTCATTTTCCATCACCCATTCGTGGCGGCCCAGCACACTATAAAGTCCCCAGTGAATGAACATCCCGAAACGCGCCTCGTGCCACCACTTCATCCGGCGAATGCGGTCAGCGTCCCCTGCATCGGAAGAACCTTGGGGCTGTGCGGCCGGCGGCCCAGGCTCCCGGAACGCAGCGGCGGTCTTGGAAGCAGCCGCAAGCGTCACGAGCGAGGCGCTCGTGCCCAACAGCCAATCGCGGCGCGGAATACGATTTGGTCCCATGGCAGCAGCCTCCTGCTCAAAAACACTTCGTTTGAGAATCCCGTTTGCGAACGAGCCGAGGAATGATCCGCCCCTGGCGCCTACTTTTCAAGCTTGAATATTCTTTCCATGAGCAGCCACTTCTCGCCGGGCTTGGCATCGGGAAGCGGCCTCTGAAATCTCCACATTAGCTCTTCCCATTCCCGTACTTTTGGATTTTCGCGATCTGCAATCTCTTTCGCTTCAAAGGAAAATCGTTCGTTTACTTCCATAACCATGAACATGCGCATGCCCAGCAGGTAGATCTCCATGTCTTCGATCCCGGCATCTTTGATGCTTTTCGTAATTTCCGGCCAGATTTTCTGGTGGTAACGCTTATATTCGGCGATCAGTTTTTCATCGTCCTTCAAATCCAGGGTCAAACAGTAGCGTCGGTTCATTTTGCCTCGACGATAGCACGACTTTCGGAAACTCCGAGGGCGGCGCTTGGCTTGTACCCGCTCACCGCGAAATAAATCACGTAGACATAACAAAACAGAGGGACCACGAAGGCTCTCTGAATATTGCTCAAGTCTGAGATTTTTCCCATGGCGGCGGGAATCAGCGCGCCACCGATAATCGACATAACGAGAAGCGACGACCCTCGCTTCGTCAAATCTCCGAGATTTTTTATGCTGAGCGCGAAAATCGTCGGGAACATAATGGAATTGAAGAAACCCACCAACACGATGGCAAGGACCGCCGCCAGGCCGGAAGCGCCAATCCCGATCAGGACGCTTACCAGCGCGCCGATCCCGAATATAGAAAGCAGCTTCGCAGCCGGAATCCGTTTCATCATCCAAGAGCCGGAAAATCTGCCAATCATGAAACCTGTTTGATGCGCCACGAGAAAGATCGCGGCCATTTTCTCGGGACTATCCGGGATGAGATGCGTCACAAAGCTCGCCTTTTCGCCCTGGTGACCAGCAAGAAATTGCGAGCCCCACGCGGACATAGTATCGAGCGTTTGCGGCATGGCGTGCTTCGCGAAGCGGATGACGAAGCTTCCTATTCCCACCTGCGCCCCCACATAGAAGAATTGTGCGAGCACGCCCTTAATCAAATGAGGATGCGCCAATACCTGCGTCAGGCCCTTGCTTTTGTCTCCCTCAGCTTCATCTTTCTGGCGCGCAGCAACCTCCGGGAGATGCGCAAAATAAATGAGCGCCGCCACAAAAAGAAAAATCGCGGTGATGACGATGTACGGCACTTTCACCAGGTTTGCTTCCGACGCGATGTAGGCTTGCACTTGTTGCGGACTCATGGCTGCTCTTTCCGCGGCCGTGTGCTCGACACCAGAAAGAATAAATGCAGAGCCCATTGTAAGCACGCACACAGCGCCCACAGAGTTGAAGGATTGCGCGAAATTAAGCCGCCGCTCCGCACTTTCGGGCGGACCGAGAATGGTCACATAGGGATTCGCTCCCACCTCCAGAAAAGATTGCCCGCAGGACATTACAAAGAGGGCGAGCAAAAAGAATGCATACTGCCTCGAACTCGCCGCTGGCAGAAACAACAGCGTCCCCGTGGAACAGATCAGCAGGCCAACCAGGATCCCTTTCCTGTATCCGATCCTCTCCATCAGCCGTCCGGCGGGAAACGCCGCTAGAAAATAGCCGCCAAAGAAAGCCACTTGAATAAACGACGATTGGAAGTCCGTCAGGGCAAAAGCTTTTTTTAAATGCGGAACGAGAACGTCGTTTAAGTTCACTCCGATGGACCAAAGGAAAAACAGGCTGGTGACTAGAACAAATGGGAGAAGATATTTCCGTTCTGTGAGTGGCGCGGATGCCTGGCTCATTCGGCTCCCTTAGGTCAAAGCGCGATCGAGATGAGTATAACCACCGTCGACGAAAACGTGCTGGCCGGTGATATGCGAAGCTTGCGACGAGATCAGAAACAAAACCATAGCCGCGATCTCGCTGGGCTGTGTCATCCGCTTGCCCAACGGTATTTTTGAGACGATGTGCGCGAGCTTCTCTTCGGGTTTCGGAAATGTGCCTACCCACTGCTTGTATAGCGGCGTGATCACTTCGGCGGGAACCACAGCATTCACGCGAATTCCAAAAGGAAGCAGTTCCGCAGCCCAGTCCCGGGTGAGAGACAGAATCGCTCCCTTTGCAGAGGCATATCCGGAAGTGCCGCCCTGCCCCGTAACCGCGACTTTCGAAGCAATGTTCAGGATGCAGCCCTGCGATTTCTTCAGCGCCGCCAAAGCGAAGTGCGCCATGTTGTAGTGGTGATAGAGATTGAGCCGCAGAGAGCTCACAAATTTTTCTGGGCTCCCGTTCTCCAGTCCAACGTTGTCGTTCGCACCCACATTATTGACCAAAACATCCAGCCGCCCGTACTCCTTCAATGTCTGCTCGACGGCGGCGCGGCAGCTTTCCACGGATAAAACGTCAGCACAAATCAGGCTGCAAGTTGCGCCAGCGATCACCAACTCCGTCTGAAGCTTCTTCCCTGCTTCGGCGTCCTTATCCACAAACACGGGAATCGCCCCTTCGCGCGCGCACCCCCGCGTGATCGCCTCCCCAATACCTTTGGCTCCCCCAGTAATCAGAACCACCCTGTCTTTAAGATGCAAGTCCACGCGGTGCCGCCTTCAACCCATAAAATCGAGTTGCACTGCCTCCCAAAACATTTTCTTGATCCGCCGCCGGAAGAGTTTGTACGTAATTCTCGACGACTCGCTTCACTTGGGTATAATTCGCCGCCAGCAGGCACACCGGCCAATCGGAACCAAACATCACACGCTCCGGTCCAAACGCCTCAAACACCACATCCAGGTACGGGCGCATATCCTCCGGCTTCCACCCCAGCCAGTCCGCTTCCGTCACCATCCCCGATGCTTTGCAAAATACGTTTCGATTCTGCCCGATGTCCCGCATATGCCCGGCCCAAGGCTCGCGGCTGCCCGCTTTGATCAGCGGCTTCGCAAGATGATCCACAACGAATCGCTGCTCCGGAAAGCGCGAAACCAGCTCGATGGCGGCAGGCAATTGCTGGGGATAAATCAGGATGTCATAAGTAAAGTCAAACTCGCGCAACCGGCCGATTCCGCGCAGAAAGTCGCTCCTCACCAAAAAACGGTCGTCAGGCTCGGCCTGGGCGATGTGCCGAAATCCGCGCAGTTTTTTAAACTGCGAGAAAAACTTTAATCTTTCCGCAATCTGGGGCGAGCATAGATCAGCCCACCCCACGACACCCGCGATGCGGCTGTTGCTCTCCGCGAGGTCCAACAGAAACAGCGTCTCGCTCTCGGACTGATCTACCTGAACGGCGACGGAGCCATCTATGCCGTTTCTAGCGCACTCTCCTTCGTATTCATCCGGAAGAAAATCGCGCCTCAACAAAGCCATTTCGTCGGTAATCCAGCCGCCTAGCGCTTCATTGTATTTCCAAAAATGCTGGTGCGAATCAATCGTCATTTTCGATCGTGATGCGCTCATGGCCGGTTCACTGCGCATCGAGGTAGTGCGTTTCGGCCAGATTCCTTAACCTGGCAGCGGCGCCTTCGGGCGTGATATCGCGTTGCGGCCCGGCCAACAGTTCGTATCCCACCATGTATTTCTGCACCGTGGCGGATCGCAACAGCGGCGGAAAATAGTGTGCGTGAAAATGAAATTCCGGGTGGCTTTCCTCATCCGTCGGCTCTTGATGAAAACCCATCGAATATGGGAAAGCCGTTTCGAATAAATTGTCGTAGCGAATCGTCAATCTCTTTAGGATGTCCGCGAGATCTCTCGGCTCCGTATCTTCCAAAGCGGCAATGCTCGCCACATGGCGCCGGCTCAAAATCATCGTCTCGAACGGCCACACCGCCCAGTAAGGCACCAGCACCACAAAACTGTCATTCTCGCAAACAATCCTCTCGCCGTCCTCGATTTCCAGCCGCAAGTATTCGCACAGCATGCACTTTTGATTGTCTTCGAGGAAACCGCGCATCGCTGCGAGTTCCTTCGTGGGTATGTTCGGCACCTCTTCGTTGGCCCAGATCTGGCAATGCGGATGCGGATTGCTCGCGCCCATCAACGCCCCGCGATTTTCGAAAATCTGGACGTGCTTCACCCAAGGTACTTCGCCCAACTCCTGATATTGCTCCGTCCATACCTGAACAACGCGCCGCACGTCTTCCAGTTCCATCCGAGGAATAGTCAGATCGTGCCGCGGTGAAAAACACACCACCCGGCAAATTCCTCTCTCCACGCGCGCAACGATCAATCCGTCCTGATCCATCTCGTTGGAAGAAACATTCGGCAACATGGCGGGATAATCGTTGTCGAACACAAACGTCTCGGCATACGCAGGGTTGCGCAGCCCTTGCGCCCGCAAATTTCCCGGGCACAAATAGCACTCCGGGTCGTATTGAACGAGCGGCGCCGCCGCAACCTTGTCCACTTTTCCAAGCCACGGCCGCTGCGTGCGATGCGGCGAAACCAGCACCCATTCCCGCAAAAGGGGATTCCAGCGCCGATGTGGCGTCGTCCGGAAATCCGTGTGATTCATAGGTGGCTTAGCTTATCGTGCCATTTCGGGAGACTCAACTAAGCTTGCGCCGTCTGCCGGCCTGCAGGTATAAACCACTGCGGTGATACCCGTTTCCTCCTGATAACCCTTCGCAACGCTTTCCGCGAATGAGGCAGCGTGGCGCGCTTCGACAAGATTGATCGTCGCTCCTCCGAAACCGCCTCCCGTCATGCGCGCTCCGTAAACGCCCGGCTCCCGATTGGCCAGATCAACCATTAAATCGAGTTCAGCGCAGCTTACTTCAAATAAATCGCGGAGGCTCACGTGTGATTCAGCCATATACACGCCAAATTGATCGAGATCTCCTTCACGCAGCGCCTCCACGCTATTTAACACCCGCTCATTTTCCGTCACGATATGCTTCGCGCGCTTGTAAAGGACCTCCGAAAGAAGCTTTCGATGCTCCTCAAGTTGCTCCAGGCTCACGTCCCGAAGGGCACGAATTTCCGGCAGCGCTTTTTGCAACGCGCGCACCGCTTCTTCGCATTCCTGGCGCCGAAGGTTGTATTCCCCTCCTGCAAGCGTGTGCTTCACACCGGTATTGCAAATCACCAGCTTCACGGATTCAGGAATCGGCACAAGTTCAAAATCCAGCGATCGGCAATCGAGCATCAGCGCATGATTCGCGCGTCCGTGCAGCGAAATAAACTGGTCCATGATCCCGCAGCGCATGCCGACGAAGTCGTTTTCCGCCTGTTGGCAAATGCGCGCCAGATGAGGTCTGTCAATCGACAGCCCGGATTCTTCTGAAAGCGCCAGCGCGGTGGCCACTTCGATCGACGCCGATGAACTAAGCCCCGCGCCCATCGGCACTTCTCCGTGCACCAGTAAATTCGCCCCGCTCAACCGATACCCCGCCTTTTGAAATTGCTCAGCGACTCCGATCGAATAATCGCTCCACGTGTGCGAAGGCCGCAGCGGTCCGGAAGACAGTTCCACTTCCGCCTGCTCCGGAAATTCCTCCGAGGAAACAATCAGCTTGTGATCCTGCCTCAGGCTCGCCCCCACCCAGCAGTAAAATCCCAGCGCCGCGGGCATGACGAATCCATCGTTATAATCGGTGTGTTCTCCGATCAGGTTCACGCGTCCAGGCGCGCGATAGACGTGCGGATTCACGCCAAACTTCGCGCGAAACTTTTCCGCGATCATTTTCTCGCCGGTCATATTCAGCTTAGTGAATGTCCTTCAATTTGGCCCTGAGGAGTGCAAAAAAAGAGGAAATGGCGCGCCCGGGGGGACTCGAACTCCCGACCTTCTGGTTCGTAGCCAGACGCTCTATCCAACTGAGCTACGGGCGCGCAACTTTCAAATATTAACATAGGGTGCGCCGCTCATCCACCCGCGCCGCTCCTCATTCAGAAAGAGGAGCGCGCGCCGCTCGTCCCGGAAACACGCCTTCCACAAGCTGCCCGTCCTTCAATACTGGAACTCCATTTACGAGCACGAACTGTATTCCTTCCGAATACTGCAGCGGATTCTCATAGGTCGCCTTGTCGATGATGCGTTCCGGATCGAACACGGTTATATCAGCATCCGCCCCGGCGCGAATCCGACCTTTGTCGTAGAACACCGGGGCCCGTTTTTCCAGCCGTTCCGCAGGCATCAGCGTCATTTTCCTAAGCGCTGTCATCAAATCGAGCGTTTTCTCTTCCCTCACGTAGTGCCCCAGCACTCTCGAGAACGTCCCTTGTCCTCGCGGATGCACTTTCGAGCCCGTGATCGGCATTCCGTCGCTGGCAATCATAACGATGGGATTGGCCACGGCCGCTCGCGCCGCTTCTTCTGGAATCGAATGGATCACCACGATTCCCCCAATTTTCCGGTACTTCTCAAACGTTTCCGCTGTCAGCCTCTCGCCTGTCTCCGTCCACTGGACGTCCTTATAGGTAATCCCCATGCTTTCTTGCCAGCCAGGATCGAAAACCGCCGATTGCAAAGCCGTGCTTCCCGCCGTGTACGGATAGCATTCCGTGGTTACATCCAGCCCGTGCCTTTGCGCCCCTTCCACCATGGAAATCAGCTCCGGCGTGAACTTCAGGCCCATGCTCGTGATATGTACCACATGCAACGGCGCGCCCGTCGCCGCTGCGGCGGCCAGCACCTCTTCAAGCCCCGCAAGCCCCGTCGCAGGTTCTTTGATCCCGGCGTACCGCAGATGCACATGCACGGACGCGTGGTACCGCGCGGCGATCTGAAACATCTCCACGATTTCCCAGTGCGTCGCGGCCGCCGTATAATTCACTCCCATCCCTTCAGCTAGCGCGCCCTCGCGAAAACCCTTGTCCATATCCGTTTTAATTTCCGCGAGCTCTCGGGGAGTCGCCTCGCGATGTGCCGCGTCGCCGGTCGGCAGAAACGTGCCCGGATCGTGCATCACTTTCATGCGCACCGGAATATGCCCAATGCTGACTCCATAATTGATCAGCGACCTCCCTTCCCGGTCCGCATACCAGTCCGCGACCTCCGCCGTGCCTGCTTCCAGCTCAAGCGAAGTGGTTACTCCGTCATGCGCTTGAAATTGATAATTCCTCGGCTCTTGCCCATGTTCGTGCATATCGATGAATCCCGGCGCAACGACCAGTCCCTTCGCATCCAGGGTCACCTTTCCTTGCAACGAGCTCGAGGAAATCGCGCGAATCTTTCCCCCGAGAATTCCCACGTTGCGCACGGCGTCCAGCCCCGATTCTGGATCCATCACTCGGCCGTTGGCGATCACTACATCATATTTTTCGCCATCATCGGGCGTGCCTCCAGCGACCGTATTACCTAGCGAAGCGGCCACAAAAACAATCGCGACGGCCGTTGTCCAAACTCTTCCAAATGACCTAAGTCGCATTCTGGGGTACCCCCGGTGACGTTGCGGGGCTAAGTCTCTTTCCCAATGCGTCCCCTGTCAAAGGAAATTTTAACCGCTTAACCAATCGTCCTAAAGCCACAATATCGTGTCTCGCGAAGGTTTAGACCTCATCCATTGTATGTTCTCAAAAAAAAGGCCCCGGGTCGCTGGGGGGAGCGACCCGGGTTGGGGTTACTGCTGAGGGGGGCCGGAGGAAAATCGATAATTTCTTAATTCACCTGATGCACGGTCAGCATGCAAATCTTTCTCAGCTCTTCATACGTAAAAAATGTCTCTTCCTGATCCCCTGCGCACTCCTTGTGGCCCAATCCAGATTCACGGGAAAGGTTGGAAAGCTCGTCTTCGGAAATTCCCAGCAGCAGCGCCGCTCTTCCTTGCGTCACATACTTTGGCACTTGGCTGTTCATCATCCCTCCTCACGCCGGAAGCAACGCCATCGCGTCTTGCTCAACCGCCAGGATCATCGTTTTATAGATGTCCACATCCCAGCCATCCCCAATTCTCATCCGAACCGTTTCGCTGCCGTCCTTCAGCAGTGTTCCCCGGAGCGGCACCTTAATATCCCCTAGCGCCACTTGCAGTACGACGGACTGCCCAACCCATATTCCGTATGCGCTGTCCATTCCCCCTCCTGCAGATGCTCGGAAGCCTCGCTGACGGGAGCAGAATCGCAGGGCGCATCGCATCGGGCAATGGTACACAGAGGGTACTAGCCTAGTAAGATGGTACTGTTTGTTGCCGCAAGAAGAATTTGTGCCCATTCGACACACAAGTACGCTCGTACCTTTTTTTCAGGACGCGCGGTCCATTGGACGCCAATCATGCGCGTGGCATCCTGCCTCCATGATTGGTGCCGAGCATTCTCCACTGAACCCCAGGACGGCGCACTCGTCCGAAAGAACAGGTCTGGGCTTGGCTTTAGGCGGTGGATTTTCGCGCGGATTCGCTCATCTAGGCGTTCTTCAGGTTCTCGAACAAAATCACATACCGGTCTCTTATATTGCAGGCACGAGCGTCGGCAGCATTCTCGGCGCGGCCTACGCCAGCGGCGCTCCGCTCGCGCGCATCATCGCCACCTGCCGTACAATTCGTTTTCGCGACATCGCTCGCTGGCGCGTTTCCCGCCTCGGACTGGCCAGCAATCATCGCTTGGGCGACCTAATCGAGCAAGTTTTCGAATCCCGGCGCTTCGAGGATCTCCGAATTCCCATGGCCGTTGTTGCGACGGATCTGGCAAACGGCGAGCCCGTCGTCTTTACCCATGGCAATCTCTGTGAAGCCATTCGTGCGAGTTGCGCTTTTCCTGGCTTGTTCGAACCCGTTGAAATTGGCACGCGCTGCCTCGCCGATGGCGGCTTGGTCGCACCGGTTCCCACGCGTGCCGCTCGCGATCTCGGCGCTTCGTACGTCATCGGTATTTCTGTAGGTGTCGAGGACGGCGGCCGCGGCGCTCCTTCAAATATCTTCCAAGTGGTATGCCGTGCTGTGAATGCTGCGCAAAAGCATCAGCTCGAGATGTGGGAACGTCACGCGGATTTGGTGCTCCGCCCCGACGTACAATCTTTCGCCTGGGATGATTTCGACCGCGCCGACGAGGCAATCGAAGCCGGCGCCGCCGCCGCTCGCCGCGCTCTTCCGCGCATTCAAAAGCTGCTCAATCCTGTCCGAGAATCTCACGAAGAATTTGAAGCCCGGCTCGAGGCTGAAGCACAATGTTATCTCTGGCTAGCGGAGGCATCCCGATGATTCGCCTTGCTGCTTTATTCGCCGCCATTATCACATCAACGATCCTTTGGTATGAATGCCGGGAAGACATCGGCGTTTTCTGTTACCGTATTGGTTTGGGTGCTTTTACGACGCTCCGCTCGCGCGTGCTCGTCCCGGTGCCTGCTTCTCAATTAAACCGATCGAGGAATCGTTCCGCTTGCTCCATTCCATCCTCCAATTTCTCCACTCGCTGTATACACCCGAGGGACTTCGAGAGCTGATTCGCTCCGGAGGCGCTCCTCTCGTTTGCACCATCGTTTTTGTTGAAACGGGCTTCTTTGTAGGTTTTTTTCTTCCGGGCGACTCGCTCTTGATCACCGCTGGCATCTTTTCTTACGCTGGCGTCATTCCCCTCAAGTGGCTTTTGCTGCCGGTCATGCTTTGCGCTATTGCTGGCGACCAGGTGGGCTATTGGATTGGCCGGTCGGCTGGGGCTGCTCTCTACCGCCGCGAAGATTCCCTCTTTTTCCGTCGCAGCCATCTTCAGCGGGCCCATGATTTCTACGAAAAGTACGGCGGCCGCGCGGTCATTCTTGCGCGGTTCGTCCCCATCATCCGGACGTTTTGCCCGCCCGTCGCTGGCGCCGCGAAGATGCCCTATTCGCGCTACCTGCTTTTCGATACCTTTGGCGGAGTCCTCTGGATTGGCGCAACGATTCTTGGAGGCTATTCGCTTGGTCGTTTCATCCCCAACATCGGCCAGTACATCCACTATGTGATCGGCGTGGTTGTCTTTCTGTCCATACTTCCGCCCCTTATCGGCTTGCTTCGTTCCAGAAAGAATCCTGGAGTTCGCTCCACTTTCCCCGCCGATGGCCCTCCTAGTGCCACGGCAAGAACGGCCGTATTTGACCATAAGGTTAAATAAGCCCATGCCTCCTCAAAAGCTCCGCGCCATTATCTTCGACATCGGCCGCGTCCTCGTCCGCGTTGACGTCGCCCGCGCCATGCAAGGATTGGCCTCTGGCACCTCGCTGTCCCCCGCGGAGCTTTGGTCTGCCATCGAGAAGGATCCGCGCTGGCCCGACTGGCAGGAAGGTCGCATCTCGCCACGCGACTGGTATCTCCACTTGAATGAGCGTCTTGGGGCAAGGCTTACCTTTGAGCAGTTCAGCGAAGTCTGGAATCGCGCCCTCGACCCAGTCCCCATCCAGCAGGATTCTTTTATCGAGGGCCTTTCCAAACGCTACCGTCTTGCCCTCCTTTCCAATACCGACCCCATCCACGTCCGTCACATGGAAGGCAACTACAGCTTTTTCAATTTCTTCCCCGTTCGCATTTATTCGTGCGCTGTCCGGGCCAGCAAACCCAATCCCTTCATATACCAAGAAGCCCTGCGCGCCCTCAAAGTTCGCGCCAATGAAGCCCTTTACATTGATGACATCGCGGCCTATGTCGAAGCCGCACAGCGTCTTGGCATGGACGGCATTCAATTCCAGTTTCCAGCTCAACTTGCCTCCGATCTCAAATCGTACGGCGTCGAGTGGCCATAAGGCGACTTGAAGAGTAAGAAACACCGTAAAGCGCAATCGTAGCGTAAAGATTGCGAGGACTAGTACCGGCCCCCAGCCAGCCGCTTCCACCACCAGTTTTGCCAACTCACATTTATTCATCAGCTTACGGCGATCTTCGCTCCTTCTTCCCCCCGTGCCCATTTGGTTCATTACTTGCACCCTCTCTATTACGGGCCGGTTACAAATTCAAAAAGTTCGCCCAGATTAGGGTGAGGAGAAAAGAATTTCTATGTCAGAGGAACACATCATCGAAACGAGAAGTAGTGGATCTTGGCAATTGCCAGCGATCATCGTGCTTGGCTTGGTCGCGCTTGGTGGCTTGGGATTCGGCTGGAATGCTTCGTCAAAGCTTGATTCCACGCAACAGGCCGTTACCACTCAAGTCAAGACCGTGCAACAGTCTGTAGAGCAAGACGTGTCTTCGTTGAAAGACCGAGTCGCGCAAGATGAAAAGGCCAATGCCGATCTTCAGGGAGACCTGAAGGTGGTCACCGATAAGCTCAAGATTACTCAAGGCCAGCTCAGAAAGGCGCGCAAAGAAGCGGCCGACCTGAATGACCAAGCGACTCAAAAAATTAGCGCTCTCGATACTTCTGTCCACACGGAACTGGCCACTAAGGCCGGGACCGATGACGTCAAGAACGTGGACACCAAGGTCACCGCGGTCAGCACTGACCTCAATTCCACCAAAGAAGACCTGAAGATGGCCAAGAGCGAGATGGGTACGCTCATCGCCCGTAATCACGATGAAATCGACCAGCTCCGCCGCCTCGGCGAGCGCGACTACGTTGAGTTCACCATTGACGGCAAGAACAAGCCCCAGAAGGTTGGCAACGTGACCCTCGAACTCAAGGGTGTCAACGAGAAAAAGAATCAGGTCAATATCTCAATGGTCGTTGAAGACAAGCGCTTCATGAAGAAGAACCGCGCCCTCAACGAGCCCATCTTCTTCTACACTTCTGGAACTCGCATGCCGGAAGAAATCGTCATCAACAAGGCTGGGAAGAATACGATCAGCGGCTACGTCAGCATTCCCAAAGCGAATGCTCAGCCGGCAACCACAACCACCTCTTCTGGAATGTAAACTTACAAGGCAACCCTCGGCCATTTCGGCCAAAGAGGCGCAAAGCGGGCAGGGACTCCTGCCCGCTTTGTATTTGAGCTCATCCGTTATCATGAAGGCCCGCTCGTTGCTTGGGCATTCTCCAGTTTGGCCGGAATCTCCGCTAAGATGGAAGCGCGTGTCGCGGAGAAGAGCTTGCACCACACTTCCTATGTTCTGTACATCGCAGTTGATGACCTGATTCCCGCTGGGGGAGGCATCGCGGCGGGTCTCGACGAATTCGCCGCCGCCCTCGACCACAAGGGCATCCCCGCTGTCTGGCTCACGAGCCGTACCCGACTCCAGATGGATGAACCCCGCCGCAAACTTGCTCATACCCACCCATTTATCGCCGAAGATGGTTGCGGCATCTTCCTTCCCGAAGACTATTTTCACCTGCGGCCACAAGCCACCACGGCGCGGCCTCGCGGATTAGCAACCATCCGCCTCGGCCGCTTCACTTGTCTGCCTGTCGCCGAACAACAACCCGCCGCTTCAGAAGCCTTGGAGGCTCTTTCTGCTGAGACAGGCGTCTCCGTCGTCCCGCTGCGCGCGCTTCCTCCTCGAGAACTAGCCCAGAACTTGAACTTGCCCACTCGCGAAGCCGAATTAGCTCGTCAGCGTGACTTTGATGAGTTCTTCTTCTTCGCTGGAGCTTCCCAGCAGGAGATTGAGGACTTCCATGCTGCCGGGAACCGTGAGAATCTTCAGTTCCGCCAGCGCGGCGTCTTGTGGTCGCTAGCTATCGGTGCGAACGTTCGGCGGTGCGTTAGCGAGCTGTCCAAACTCTATGATCGCGCGCTGCGGTCACATGCTCGCAGTGTCGCCATCGCCACTCCGGGCCAAGAGAAAACTCTGTTTGCGGCCTGTGATCGGGCGATTCTGTTGGCAGACAGGTCTAAGAATCCTCCGGGGTCCTCTCAGCCACAACCACACACCCAAGCACATCGAGTAATGGAACTACCAGCCAACTCCCCGGACATTTGGGAACAAATTCTTGCCACCCTCTCCGCCCGGCGATGAGAGGGGGCGAAACCAGGATTCGTGCTTGGAAAGAATCTATCCGTTATGCCCCATGACTTACACAATTTTTACCTGGCACAGACAGATTCATTTTTCGCGGAGGCCCCAAATCTATTGTTTTCGCTCTGATATCGGTTGGCGGCATGTGCCTTTTCATGGCCCTTCGATTGCCCTTTGTATAATGGACAGAAGGTATGCGCAGAGCTATTCGCTTTCTGGTTGTTACGGCAAGATTGGGAATTCTGAGAGACCGAGTACTAGGAGAATCCTAACCATGACATGGCTCGTTCGCAAACTTCACATACCGGCCTCTGAATCCACTATGGGTATAGTTCTGACCGTCTGCGTGATCAGCATGGGACTCATGTCAGTCGCACTTGTGTGGCAAGCTCAAGTCATCGCCAGTCAGCGAGATGCCATTCGATGGCTTGAAACAGTTAAGTTTGGTGGATAGTTTCCTTCATCAGCCCGCTAGCGCCAGGCATGCGCCCCTCCGCGTGCCTGGCCCCCCTCCTGCCGCGCGTCGGCCCCAGCAACATTCATAAGCAATGTCAAAGGATTCGCCGCGACTTCCTCGCACTCTTGTGATTCAATGTCTCCACAGGGGACTTAGGCTGGTCCGGAGACATATCGTGAACCGTATTTTGAGTCTTATCGTGCTGGCGACCATTCCAGTTCTATTTGCGCCGGGGTCATTATTTGCCCTTCCATTACAGTCGTCGCCGCCCTCAACACCGAGTAGCAGCCAGACGCGCTCCTCGAGCCCGGATTCTCTGTACCACCGGCACAATCGCAGACACCGCAAACGTCACCGTCGTCCACAACATAGCGTGCCGCAGCAATAGCCCTGTAAATGGCGAGTCCAATGAAAGAGGGGGAACCAGGCGGTTCCCCCGCTTTGCCTAATTTGCTGCATCGTCTGCGAAGCGCGCAAGTTGCACGTATGTTTCGCGAGCGACTCGCACCGCGAGAGCGGTGTGTTCAGCTTTGGTTCAGCTCTAAGCCCGGTGGAGTCATGTCCCCTCCGGAGCTCCTTGAGCTCTCGTCTCCGATGTACTCCCTTTGATGGTCAATTGCAAGAGAAGAATCAACGAGCACACAATTTCCACAGAAGAGATTTTCGAAGTGCTGGTTTGCCTTACTTGATGAAAAGAGTTTCTCGAAGCTGGTCTCTGCTCACGAAGGACTTCATCGTGCGGAAGCGGCTGAACAGATCCTGAATTTCGCGGTTCTGATAGACCTTCTGCGCCGGGCAGAGCACGCTCGAAGAAATAATCTGCAGTGAGTTGGAATCCGCGATGCGATAGCGCTGGAAGCCCTCGGGCTTTCTGCTGTGGAATAAAGCGAACACCACTCCGCCAGGACGGAGCAACTCCGTCAAATTCGCGATGGTCTGCTTCGCCAGGGCCGGCTCCATATAATCAATCAAATCCCAAGCTAGGACTGCGTCAAAGGATGCGCGCGGATACTGCAGATTCGACTCGAGAAATCGTGTCGCTCGGCCGAGCGGAGTCATATCTACAGTTTCAGAAACCACGCGCGCGTCGTTTAGCCGCACTTCCTCCTCTTTCAAAAACTCCTTCCACTCCCGGAGAATATCTTCCGACGAAACACGAAAACCGCGCTCAATGAAAAAACTCAGGGTCGTCTGCCACGCAGGCCCCATATCGAGCAGAGTCCCGCGCCCGAGACCGTCAAGGTTCCACAAGAGTTCTTTTAAACCATTCGAAATGCGCGTTGAGCTAGGCGTTTCCGGAGGACGCGTTGAACCAACCGCGGGGGCAGGGACAATATTACGCACCCTGGCATTTCCATTTTGAGGTATCGGCCGCGAGACCTGGCGGCCAGTTCCACTTCCAACGCCTATCCCAAGTTTGTGTAGGAAGCTCATCGACTAATCCGCCGCCGTTCCAGAGTTGATTGAAGTCGACTTCCCTGCTGTAGGCAAGGCACCTGCCGCCGCGGCGTGCGCTTCTCCGCTCTTGGCGGACTTCTTGCCAGCTTCGACCCTGCCGCGAAGCAGAGCCCCATCTTCGATGGCCAGCCGGTCTGTTTGGACTTCCCCGATCACCTGACCGGTGCTCCAGAGCTGCACTTTGTCGAAGGCAGAAACTTTGCCTTCCACCATTCCTCGAACGATCACTTCTCTCGCGGTGACATCCGCTTTGACGTGCCCGTTCGGCCCAATCGTCAAGCTTCCATTCGTAAGATTCAACTTTCCATCCACTTGCCCGTCGACGAAAAGATCCTCGCTTCCAGTGACCTCGCCTTTTATTTTAATTCCCTGGCTAATGCAGGCAGCGGCGTTCGCAGAGACTGGTACCGGCTTCGGGATCTCGCGGATGGGGGACGAATTTGAACTCGGAGTACTAGAAACGGCCGCAGGCGTTGTGGAAATCTCGGGTACTGTTTGGGGCTTACCGTCTTCTTTTTTCCACATCTGACACCTCGACGCCGAAAATTGGATTTTCGAAGCCGCCGATCGAGTGCTGGGGGGAACCGCGACTCAGAAGCGTGAACATAGTACAGGACTTAGCGGCTGTAAACAAGTATGCGGGGTAGCAAATCTAGCGTGTTTCCTAAAGCGCTATACCATACTTTGTGGTTTGCGTGTGGCAATGTCCACTACAGATTGCGATCGTCTGTGAGGTTCGCCAACTGCACGATGTCTCGAATTCCCACTCTAATTGCTGTGAATTTGCAAGATAACCCTAGCCTCTCTCCGCTGGAGAGTGGGGTGAGTTGTGAATTGGGAGTTGGAATAGTTGGGGGTGTGTTTTGTATGTTTTTGTTGGGTGAGAGATTTTTCTGAGATGTTTGGCGCACACCGGTTGACAGAAGCGACGAAAAAGTTGTAGGGATTTTCTTTTTCAATACTTTAGCGGCACGGCGCAGAGCTTTTCATAGATTTGCTGGAAGAGTGCGACATAGGGGTACGCACCGGCCAGCGAGACGCACACCTTGCGCACGGTGATGCGGATAGCGCGCCAATCTTCAGTAACTTGAGCCGAATGGTGGAGCACTGCGCCTGGGCCAACTGTCGCCAGTCCAGTGCGCAGCATCTGCAACAACACGTAGGCGATAGAAGAAAAGTACGAGCGCAATTGATGCTGGAGGTAATGCGTGCTGGTGCGATCGCTGAACAGCATCAATTGTTCTTGATGCGATTCTCTATGTCCCCTCTGGCGCAGTAGTGCTCTTCATACAGCGCTTGTGCCGGCTATGCTTCTCCGCTCAGAGAGGTCACTACGAATAGAGGGTTCTCTCCTTTTACAGATGCTCGGCCTTGGCCACCACGCGTCGCGCACGACTCCAGCTTTTCAGCGTCTGATAGAAGAACTCTTTGAACAGTAGAGTCGCGCGTCGGTTGTTGGTACTGCGCTTTCGCCTCCGCGATCTCCTTGGCGATCTCCGTCTTCAAACGTTCGTTTTTCGCTAGTCGCAGCACGTACTCTACGCGGTTCGCTTCACACGAAGCCATCAGCTCCTCGCGGCAAAATCCCGAATCTCCACGCACCACGATACGCACCTGGGGCCACGCGGAACGAATCTGGGCTACGATGCGCTCCAGTTCCTCAACACTCCCCGACGACGCATCGATGTTAGACGATCGCAACCGCGCACACAGCAGAAACTCTCCGCAGAAGATGTACAACGGTAGGTAGCAGTAGTGTCTATAGTAGCTATGGAAGAAACGTCCTTCCTGCTTCCCGTGCAGCGGATCGTCAGTGGCGTCCAGGTCCAAAATGATTTCTTTCGGCTCCTCGCGGTGGGCTTGCAGAAAGACTTCCACCAGCAGCCGGTCCAAGGCTTTATGATACAGCACGATCTTTTTGTAGCGCTCCTTCTCACGGACCTTCTCCCCGCTCAGTTCCAACAGATTCAAGGTACTTTTTCAGGCTAACACTTGGTTATAGGGACTTTCCTTCTCAACCAGCACCGCCAGCAGGGGATCATTCCGCAACTCCTCGTGATAGTTCAGATCTTTATATCGCAGGGTCAGCTTATAGACTCTCTGGGTCACCAACTGCTTTACGGATGTTAGATCAGATAGGGATTCAGATAATAGGTGAAGCAGGTGGCAAACTGGTGGAGGATCTCAATGCGCTTCTCGACCTCACGCAGCAGCAGACCACCGCCATCGCTGGTGATTGCCCCGCCATAGAACTGCGCCAGGATGTCGCGTCGCTTTTGAGGATGAAATCAGAAGACGAACTGGTTACACTCTGCAGTCATAAGGCTGTTGCTCCTTCTTGGCAGAATTTCTTCCTGATAAAAGAGTTATGCATGAAGCAAAGTTTTTATAATTAATATGAGAAATGGGTTAGTTGGTATTAGTTTACTCATTAACTTTCGCCAGAGTTGCCTAGCGGCCGGCGTGACACGCGGCTGTTGGCATTTCTACTGCCAACATATGCGGAAAAAAATCAGACGCGCAGTCGGCTCTTCTGGATCCTGCGAAAATTCGCAGGGCTAAACTGTGCTTGGTGCGTTCTCTTCAAAAGCATGCGGTTATGAATCCGGATCTAGCGACCGCAAGTGAGCGGCCGCCTGCTCCGGCAGCTCCGCATTGAAGTAAACCTCTTTGATGCTGTAGGACTTGCTGCGCTTTTCAACGATCGGCAGTATCTCGATGTGCCAGTGATAGTCGTCCGCCAGCGTTTTCCAGTAGCCCGCTAATTCACCTTTCTTGCTTTTGGTATTGGGGGCGGTGTGCACGACCAAATGATACGCTGGCGCGACTTTGTCCAACCGGCGCAAGACGCGGCCGAGCAGGGCCGCCAATTGCTTTCGGTTCGAGCCCGGCCGGGGCTGCTCGAATAGCTGATTGTGCTTCCGGTGCATCACCCAAACTTCGTAGGGAACACGGGAGGCATATGGGCAAAGCGCGTAGTAGTCTCCCTGCACATCCACGATCCGCTTTCCCTGCTTCTCCTCTTGCCGAACCACATCGCAGAAAATGCAGCGTTCCTTGTCTTTGAACCAGTCATGCGAGGCATGCAGCTCATACTTGATTCGCCGCGGAACAAATATGGTTGCGGTCACTTCTGAATGCGCGTGAGGCCATTCTTCTCCCGCCGCCGCGCCGTGATTCTTGAACACACTCACATACTTGAATCGCGAATCCTTCTTCAAATCGGCAATTCGCGCACCCCAAACCCACAGCACTCGCTCAATCTCTTCATCGCTGAAGTGCGTCATACGTTTTTCGTGGCTCGGTGTTTCGACCACAACTTCATGAGCGCCGAGGGGCCCCATTTTGTCGTACATGCCTTCGGCCAGGCGCCCGGGATCGCCTTCCACGCGATATAAGGGGTCAGGATGAGGGACAACGCGGACCTGCCACTGACCTTCGACGGGCCAGCTCAGGATGGGCTTCAATTTCTCAATTTTTCCGGGCTCGAACGGACATTCGGAAATGGATTCACCGCCGACTTCCCGGTGACCCAAGATAATCCAGCTTTGTGTGATGGGATCTTTTCGGAGTTCCATTCAGGTTTCTTCAGGAGATCTCTCAGCCGCTCTCTCGCTGTTCGTATTTCCGCAAGCAACTCAGGAGAAAATCGATTCTCTGCGCCTGCACCAAGCGCTCTCGCATCAGCGTAGTTTGTTTGTCCCCCTCAAAATTGTCAAGCAAACGGCGATGGAAAATTCACCTGTTTATTTCTGTCCCCAGGGCCTGCGGCCAGTCATGAAAAGGCCGCCCAGTAGTTCTGAAGCTTTTTCTTCTCCGTCAAACGCCAAACTCCTGAAAGCTCTCGGGTTGCTTGGCGGTCTGGCGTTCTCGCGTGTTATCCTCACGCGAAGCCATCTCTGAACATGGACACCGACAGTACATTCATGCAACTTGCCCTCGAGGAAGCCAGCGCCGCAGCCAGTGCCGGCGAAGTGCCCATAGGCGCTCTGATCGTGCACGATGGCAAAATCCTGGCTCGCTCCGGCAACCGCACGATTCGCGACTGTGACCCCAGTGCCCACGCTGAAATGGTCGTGATCCGTCAAGCAGCCCGCATTCTCCAGAACTATCGCCTGGCAGGCACAACGCTCTATGTCACGCTCGAGCCATGCAGCATGTGCGCCGGCGCGATCATCCAGGCGCGTGTCCCTCGCCTGGTCTACGCCGCGGATGATCCCAAAGGCGGCGCCGTGCGTTCTTGTTTCGAAGTGCTGACCAACGCCGCCCTCAATCACCAAGTCGAAATTGCTACTGGAGTGCTTGCCTCGGAGTGCGCTTCCCTTCTCCAATCTTTTTTTGCCGCGCGCCGCTAATCACTTGCATTTTGGGCCCAATTGCAAATTCGCCGCGATACCGGCGATGGGCATCCATTGAAGTGGCTGGCACGGAATTGGGAGTTCGCAAAATGCCTGTGGGTCAAGCCTGCGCAAGCAGGATTGGTTAACTCGGATTGCCCAGAAACAGATCCCTTGCTACGATTGAAGTTACAACAACCGCGGAGAGGTGACTGAGCGGTTGAAAGTACTCGCCTCGAAAGCGAGCGTGCGGGAAACCGTACCGTGGGTTCGAATCCCACCCTCTCCGCCACTTCTTTTATTTTCTTGTACTTACAAGGCATGGTGTCTATCATGGTGTCTGCTTTGCACCGCTTTCCCGCCAACGAACGGCCGGAAAAAGGGCTTACAGACATGTCAAAACGCGGCAACGGCTACGGCAGCGAAAATCGCGTCAACATCCTCAAAAAAGTCAAAATCGGCAAGAACTGGAACCTGTACCCCGCCGTCGTCGAGCCGAACGGTAAACTCCGTGACAAGGTTCGCGTGCGCGGCAAAGTCGAACTTCATCCCGAGGGATACTACTACATCGAATGGTGGCAGGACGGAAGAAAGCGCGAACAGATTAAAGACCGCGCGGAAGTCGTAGACCGCGCGCGCCGCAAGGCGCTCGAACTGGAAGCGAACCGTGCAGGGATCGAAACCGTTCAAGAAATCGGGAGCGGCAAAGGGCCCACGGTTGCCGAAGCCGTTGCCTCGTATCTCAAGGATATGGAGCCGCCCCAGCGCGAGCCCAAGACCTATGTCGCCTACAAATACTGTTTGGAGCTTTTTGCGAGTACCTGCGCGAAGCGGCTTGTTCAGGACGTGAAGCGGGAAGATGTTCTCTCGTTCATCCGCAAGCTATATGAACTCGGTTGCGGTCCACGCACCGCCTACAACCGGGCGGTGATTGTTTCGCAGCTCCTAAAAGCGAACGGGATCACGCAAGCTGCTCCACAACCGCGACTGGCCGGAGTACGTGGAACCGATTCGCCCGATGTACGAGGAAGAAGAAATTCAGACGCTTCTCAAAGCGTGCGAAAAAGACGAACGCGTTCTCTATCTCTGCTACCTTCTGACCGGGCTTCGCGACAAAGAAATGCGTTACTTGACCTGGCGAGATATCGACTTCCGAACGCAGGTGATTCGGGTGACGCGAAAACCACTCTACGGGTTCAAACCCAAGAACAAAGAGGAGCGAGAAGTTCCCGTGCCTGCGTCACTGATCGCTGCACTCAAGAAATACAAAGGCTCAAAGAAGGTGAACGCGGATGCGCCTGGTGTTTCCGAACGAGTCGGGCCGGCCCGACAAGCGGCACGAATTCAAACTAAAGCGCATCGCCTTCCACGCGAAAATGAATTGCGGGCAATGCGTTTCGAAGCACGGCAACAAATGCTCGGAAGGACCGTACTGTTCGAATTTCTTCCTGCATAAATTCCGGCATACGTTTGCGACGCGCAATTTGCAAGATCACGTCTGCGACATCAAGACCCTGCAGAATTGGATGGGCCATAAAGATCTTGGCATCCACGATGGTTTACTTGAAGGCCGTGCGGAACAAAGACGTGATGGCACGCGTCAATTCAAGTGAACTTGCGGCGTTGGCGATCTGACGCCGGGTTTATCGGTTCGGCCTTCTGTACGATTCATCGCAGAATAATCTAACAACGATACGGAATTCAGAGCGTCTCTTGGGGCCCCCCCATTTTGTATTGGGGACTCCGCCAGCAACCATCATCGTTTCATCGAGGCTTGTTCATACAGCTCTGGTCTCGCGGTTCCATCAAAGAGACTTTGCGCCTTAACCCAAGCTCGATTAGCGACAGCTCGACCGAGGGCTCGGCCTGCAAGGTCGGAGCGGCGGAAATTTATGCCTCCGTAACGGCAGGAA
Organism: uncultured Acidobacteriota bacterium; assembly: GCA_963767755.1. Lineage (GTDB taxonomy): Bacteria > Acidobacteriota > Terriglobia > Acidiferrales > UBA7541 > Acidiferrum. The sequence continues at coordinate 49,755 of CAVYFO010000044.1, forward strand.
ATGCCCGCATCGTCGGCGGCTTCGGTGAATGTCGTCCACTTCAGGAGAACAGTTTCGTGCGGCGTTAGGCCTGGCTCAATTTTGGAGCTGCCTGTGGCAAGTTCAACGGTGTCGCCGAAGCGGTCGGAGCCAGTCCATAGTGCAAGGATGCGCGCTGCTGCGGCGCTGTAGGCGCTGGTGCGGAGACGAATTCAGGGGAGGGAGGGGTAGGAGAGGTCGCCGGCTGATAGGGAATCCACTTGGAGCCGTCCATTTCGATGGTGCCTTTGCCTGGGCCGCCCCAGGCGCGAATCTTTTTCCCCCGAAATAACAGCGGAATGGTGGTGACGGGACGGATGGAATCATACGCGCGCTTGGCGTCCCATGCGGCGATGCCCGCGTCCATCATGGCATTGGAAAGCGCAAAGAACATCTTCACATCGTCGTCCAGGGTGTGATGATCGCGGGCAGAAACAAACTCCGCAAACTGCATCCAATGGCCGAGAGGTTGCGCGGTGTCTGGATTGTCGGACCAGTATTCAGCGATCATCTTCTGTCGGTCAGTGAGATTGGTGCTGAGGTCGATCAACTCCTGGGCTTGCTGCTCATATTCAGGCGAGCCGTACCTGGTTGGGCCGGGTTCCGTCACTGAGCGAAACTCATCGTCTTTGGACATGGCAAACGGCGTGACGTAGCACCACTGCGCGCCGACGAACCCTTGCAAGACCAGACTGCCTTTTCCGTCCAAATACGTTAGAGGTTGCCAGTGTTCGGGATTAAGAGGTTTAGCAAAAGAAGTCCGTGAAGGAACTGTGCCGGGCGAATTCACCGCCACGTATCCGGTCCAATCGCTGTAAGGGGCTGTAGCCTTGGCCTTCAGGCCGCCACCTTGTTTGCTCTGAGCTTCGGAAGGTCCAGAATCTTCAGGCGTCGCGGCCATGTCCCCGAGTTGGTTGGATTTGTCGTGATGGCGATATTCCAAGACGGCTGCGCAGGCAACGTTCCCGATACCAGTAGGGGTTTCGATGTCGGTGGAATTGTCGTTCGGATCGTAGCCGAGTTGCTTCATCAGCGGTTTGTAAACGGATTCTGTGTCCGCCGGAAGCACATCAGCCAGAGCGCGATAGGCAGCGTAACTGATGGCGCGTTCTTTGCTGGCGAGGGTACGCTCGGCAGCAGGACGGCGCAGCGCCCCCCGCAATTGCGTGCCGATGGCTTTTTCGTCGTAGGCGGCCCAGGCATCGAACATGCATGTATGGACAATCGCCAGCGCCCGCGACGCCATCGGCGCGCCCATCTTCGCATCTCGCACCCCCTGCAGTGCCCCACTAATCCACGGGGTTACAACATTCTGAGGGACTTTCCCGGTCGGTAAGATCGGAACCAAAATCGCCGAGAGGACGCAAGTGCGGAACAGAAATTTCAAGTCGCCCCACAAGAATTCGAGAAAGACCGGAGCAGGCAGCTCCCGAATTTCTCCTCTGCGATTGAAGTGAACTCTAAACGTGCACCCTTTGCGGGGGAAGCAAAGGAGATACGGCACCCAGATTCTCCTCTGCGCCCAAACCATCGGCCAAAACCAACTGCTCGGATTTCGCCGCGTTCCATTTCTCTTCGCCACCCTCCCTTTAGTTCTGGGGGATGGCCTCAGAGTTGGGGCGCGCTCCCAATTTGTAGTGAAACATTATCATGCGTTGGTTGGTTGTCCCGCCGATTTGCCACCCGTAGGTAGGCCCGAGTTGCTGCGCGATACGGTTCAAGGCTTGCCGGACAGTAATGTCGTGGAAGGTGGCTGTCCAAGGCTGTGCAAAAGTCTGTGTACCCCCTATTCCGAGAAAATACAGCTGCTCATTTGGATCTCCTAGTTGGTGGACGACTTCCATAGCCGCAACACCTGATTCCCAATCCCATTGAAGCTCACCACCGGCAGCCGGCGGTTAAAGAAATAGCTCTTGTCGTTCAGGAAGGCTCGTGGAAAGAAGTTGACCATGTTTCCGTCGCGGGTCCAGGTGTAGCGCGTGTCGAGGTTGCATAGCCAGGTGAGGACTTGGCTGATGGTTTGACTGTCTATCGTAGCAGAAAACTTAGGATTAGATACAGTCCCTGCGGCCGGGAGGATACCTTCTATTGAGATCGAGAGGTCAAAGGCTTGGTCCAGTCGCGCTATTTCGCCAAAGATACTTTCGTCCTTTAGCTGCACACTCTCTGCGACTTGATCGAGTGGGTCGGCCTTGACATGCGAGGCTGGCTCTTGCGCGGTGGAGTCCAAAGTTGCTCTTCCGAAACAAAGGAGACTCAGGATCGATAGACAGGCTAAGGTCTTCATGATGTTAATTGTAGGAACAAGATTTGTGATACTGGGGGCTGTTTGGCTCCACGAGAGCGTATTGTGGCGGACGACGAAACTTCCCACGCCCAAATATTGGTCTGCGGTGGCGCTCAAGTTGGACGGCAGCGGGCTGCTTCCGTAGAAACTAAGGGTGTCAACAATCTGGCTGCTGCTGGTTGTTCCCCCCGTGCCGGTGATTTCCGTTACGGGAAAGTTGTAGCTGGTTAGAGAAACGGTCTCGTAGACGGAAATGTTGGTGTAGCCGGACTGAAGGATCTGACCGGCGGGATTTGTATATATGTTGTAATAGACGTAGGACTTGTAGCCGTACTGCGGAGGGTTACTGCTGCTGATGGGAACCACCTGAATGTTCCCCGATTGCTGAAGGAATTCAAAGATTCGAATGGTGATAGCACGTGTAGCGGGCGTTTGGGAAGTTGTTCCGCTGACGGAGTAGTTGACTGTGAGGGTCGTGTCCAGTACGGAACTACTCGGCCTGTTTGCGGTCACCATGACCTGAGAAGCTTGCGTTGAATAGGGCGATGCTGAATTATTGAGGTAGATGTTCGGGTTGTAGGAGCTCGTACTCGTAGCGTTCCACGTAAAGGTGCCACCCGACGGTGTGCCCTGCACATACTGAACGTTGAAGGGAGTTACGGAGGGATCGCTCCCGTCGAAGATATAGTTGTTCACCCCGAGAAACGACACGGTGGGATAGACGGTCTGGCTGCTGGTTCCGAAGACCTGTCCGTTGTAAGGACAGAAAGGGTCATACGCACACCAGTCGGAGTTATAGACGGAGTATGTGTAGTAGTCATTAAACGTCGTCTGCCCCGGCGACATACCTGTTCCAAGCCCATAGGTGCCAACGGTGGCAATATTGGTGTAAGTACTACTCCAGGAGCCCGCATCGGTGTAATAGTAGGTCCCGTCGTTCCATTGGTAGTGGAGGTAGAATTGGCTTTGAACGCCGACGGCGAAAGGGGAGATGCTGCCCAGGTCAACGTACGCGGTCACGATTCCATCGCAGCTTATGCAGTACCAGGAGCACGTAGCCTTGCGGACGTTGTAGGTTCCAGCGTCCATGGCGACCAGGATTTGCTCGTTAGCGGCATGTAAGCCTGAAAGTTTGGCGCTGCCTTCATGTATTCCAAGGGGAATTGTGTTCCCTTGAGCGTCTGGAATCTGATTCTGAATGACTTCAGAAATGTTGAAGGTCTGTGTGGCACGCGGCTCCAAGTGGATGGGCAGAGTGTAATGCCCTCCAGTAAAGTCCAGCCTGAACAGGAAGTCCTGCGCTTCATCAGCCGGATTCCAGATGGTGACCATTGTGTCGTCGCCGTTGCCGGTACTCCAATAGGAAATTGACTTTGCAGCGCTTTCCTGGACACCGTGCGGGAAAACTTGGAAGACATAGGTATTCTTGGCATCCACGCTGCCGCTGGCGAGGAGCAGCGAACGCGAAGGACCCTGCACTTCCAGGATTAAATTCACGCTTCCCGAAAAGCTGCCGAGCCCGGCATCTGCGAGCAGTGCCGGGACATTGAGGGCGACTGACGTAAGGGGAGCGACAGTAAACGGCGACAGTTGAGAAGAAAGTGCAGCGCCACCTTGCATCGAGTAGAGAGTGGGAGTGACTGTTACCGGCGAGTTCCCAACATTTCGTAGCACCGAGAATGGCGTGAAGGTCGTTCCATTTGGGAACGACATCATGGGGTCAGCCGGGCCAGTCATCAGACCAAGCTCTGCATAGGTCTCCGTCGTGGAATTACCAGGATCGGGCATGGCGAAAAAATGGAATGGCAGATTCGCGGAGAACCCGGATGTTTGATCTTCCAAGCCCCCGTTGAGGAGCATCGCGTTGCCCGGCCCTGTGTATTGAATTTGCAGCCCGCCCGTCGCTCCTACGGGGAAGGATTGCATCGCGCTGAGCTGAACGATCTTGGTTCCATGTGGAGAGAGGTGAACATCTTGCTCGCCGATTTGTACACTGTTCTCGGTGCTGATTTTGAGTTTTGCATCCGCAGGCTGGGCAGAAGTGTTTGAAAGGGCGACGAAACCTGTAACATCTGCGGTCGGCTTCCACCATAAACTCTCGACAGTGTTCAAACCGCCCACAACCTTGGGGGCTCGGACGGGCATTTGTGAGACCACCGAGGGTTGAAATCCTGTAGTGAAGATTGTGCTATGCACGGGGTCCACGCTAGTCACTGAAACGCACAGTGGGTTCCACGCCCAAGAATATGTGATTTCGACATACCCGGAAAGGATGCCCCAAGGGGCCACCCCTTGGCGTTAACTTAACAGAAGGCGTAGCGCGGCCGTTTCCGACTCGGTTCCGCCAATCGCTCTGAAATCTCATCCCAGTCCCTGAAGGTGTCGTTGAGACTGTGCGGCGGCAGAATCGCCATGCAGAGCTCGTGATACATGAATTCAATTTCCCTCCATCGGCTGCGCCTCACGGTCCAGTCGGTATCCCCAGGGGGAAAAAGTTTCCGCCGTCTCCACCATGCGCTCCGCCAGCAAGCTGGCGAAGATTTTGCCATGCAGCCAGGCGCGTGCGCTGGCCGGGTCTTTTTTCGGCAAGTGCCCCAGTCCCATGATCGATTTCATGCGTTTGAAGGCCAGCTCAATCTGCCAGCGCAGCCGGTAGAGTTCCAGAATTACCGACGCCTCGAAAACCTCCGCCAGCGTGGTCCAAAGGTAGAAGTATTGAGCCGCCTCCCAGGACTCCGGGCTGACCTTCTTCTGCTTCTTACTGGCGTTCATCTGCAAGCGGCGCCGCGCCAAGCGGGTGGCTTCAGCACTCCGCTGCAGGGCGATCAGTCTCCCCGGCACCCAGCCACCGTCCGGGTGCTCGACTTGGGCGGCCCATTGTTGGATCTGGCCCACTTTTATTTTTCGAAACAATCGCAGGACGTTCAGTTGATTTTCCTTCACGTCAAACAGGGGAAGCGATTGGCGATTCAAGCGCACCACCAAATCGGCCTGGGCGGCCTTCACATGCGCCACTCCCACCGGCGTGGAGTAGATACGGTCGCCCATCATGATATCGCCCCCGCGGACGGGAATTCGCCGCAGGGTTTCGCCTCCCTGCACATCGGTCACCTCAAAGAAATCGCACTGCAAATTCGCCAAGTTAATAGCGTAGTGGACGCGCCAGTCGGTTCCGGTGCTGCCGGGCTCGGAAACCGTCGTGGCATCTACCGCCCGCACCGGCCGACCTTGGCTCTCGACAGCCAGTTGTTGTCGCCCTCGCTGCTGTTCGGCGAGCCAACGTAGCCATTCCTCGGAAGCCCGGAGACGTTTGAATACCGCCACCGCACTCAACTCCATCCCCAGTTCGCTCGCCCGTGCGGCGGTTTCCGCCAGGGAGTATCCATTGGCCACATGCAGCAGCAATAGCCGCAACAGCGATTCGGCGTCGGGGATATCACGAGCCCGTCGCAGTGCGCCAGTGCTGCGCGCCATCTCCTTCCACCCTTTCGGCAAAAACGTGCAGATAACCGGCCAGTTCTCAGTTGCTAGGCTTTCAACCGTTGTCGCCATGCGTCAAGCATAGGGGCATACCGCAACAGAGTCAATTCTTAAGTTAACGCTTATTGGGGCCACCCCTTGGGACGCCAGACCGTCGTTAATGCTTATCACCGAGGTTCCTGAAGGGTCCAGCGTTACTGGGTCCAATCCGTAGCGCGCCCCGTTGCTCAAGAACAGGACAGGCGTCACGGTGAGCGGAGAGGTTTCCAGCCCGTTCTTGAGATAAATAGATGCTTTACGATTCGCGTCGATCATCCAGAATCCACCGATCATAGAGCGCGGGGTTGCCGGTAGCTGGCGGACTTTTGAGGGTGGGTCCTGCGGATCGACTGGCTTGTGCGGAGCAAGTACTTTAGGCTGTTGCGCGGAGCAATCAAAGGCGAAAAGTAGGATGGCCGCGGAAAGAACAGTTAAGGAGAAGGTTCGGGACAGTTTCTTCAAGGGACACCTCCTGACGTTTTGCGGAAAGAAGAGCTGTTATTTGGCCGTAGGTGTGAACTCCAAAAATTCAGGATGCTTGTTTCTACTGCCGTGCTCGTACCGCGTCAAGAGAAATTATTATAATAAGATAGCGTATCCATGGTTGGAATGTGTGCTGCGTTAAGTCCACCCCTTTTGCCGCGTTCCTCAAGCAGCTCGTCCATTCCCTCGGCAGCAAGCCGCTCGCACAAGCGCAGGTGGTATCTCAATCTCTCCCCGTCGATCCCTGCCGCGGAGCACACAAAGTAGAAGCCTCCTCGCTTTCCACCAAGAACCACATCGCTCCCTTGAACCTAGTAGCGGACTCCGGCTCTTCCCATACAGTGCTCTGGACACGTTCCAGGATGATATCCGCGCATATCCCCTCCGGGAATGAACGCGAGTGCGCTACAACGCTGAATCCGCTGGGCAGTCGTCTTTCAGATTCGGTTCGCGGGATAGAGGGCCGGGAACCAACGTTCGACGACGGTTAGCGGAAAGCCTACTCTCAGGGGACCTTTCGGAGAGCTTGAGACAAGCAGGCCGCGCTCCGTCAACTTGGAGACTACCGTCCTCGCCATGCGTTCGGCATAGCCGGTGATGGAAGGGGCTCTTCCTCGCTCAAACTCTCCAGCAAGTAATCCCTCGCGAAGCAAGGGGAAGGTTCCCTTTGGGAGCCGGTCAGCGCGCATTTCTTCCTCGACGTGAATTTCCATTCGACGAAGCAACTCAGAAGGCTCAAGTATGGAGCGCATGAACTCGACCTGATCCAAACAAGCTGCAAGAAAAAACTCGCAGAATTCAATCAGCGCGGCTTGAGAGAGAGCGCCGCGTCCGTCCAGGTCGCCGCGGCGCGGCTCGTCAGCCGCCATGAGAAGCGCCTTGTATCGGTCCGCGGCGCGGGCCAGCCCACGCGCAACAGACCATAGGCTGCTGCCGATGCCCATTTTCTTAAGCACGGCATGAGACATTAAGCGCACAACTCTTCCGTTCCCGTCAAAGAAGGGATGTATCCACAAAAAGCGGTGATGGGATGCTGCAACAGCTACAATCTGACGGATTTTTGAGAGATTTCGAGGAATTGTAAGCTTCCTCGAACCTTGCAAGGAATCTTGGTAAAGCAGTTGCCGCAGGCGGCAGATGCCGTCCGACTTCGACCTCATCATCGCGAAGCTCTCCTGGCCGAACGTGGACCCTCCGTTGGCTATGTGGGTCTTCGACCCACAGCATGTCGTCGGGGAGACGACCACAGAATTCTCGATGCAACCAGAGCGCGTATGTCGCCGTTAAGGGCTCAGACGGATTGTCCGTGCCTTCGTCAATTGCCTTCTGAACCGCAATGTGTGCAACGGCTTCGAGTTGTAGAGCACGTTTCTTTGGTTGTGAGGAAAAGTTCTGATGAAGCGCTCGGTCAATATCACGCGGGTGCGTATCATGCCCTTCGATCAGATTGGAATAGTAGCAGTTCATTGAGCGCACGAGGTCACCCATAGCCGAGGTGACGACGGGATGGACCTGACCAGCCAGCGAGCTGGCTTTGGATGTCAACTCAAATGCGATATCTTCGAGCTGGCGGTTGCTTTCCTCGGGGAGCGTGGGCTCCATCCAGGCGGGGTCCGTGATGAGTGATTCCTTGCCGTTCATATTGCCGATTATACTTAGGCCCTAAGTTTCATGCAATCATGGCTATAAACAGGTGTCCTCTCTCATTATTGCCGATTATTGTGCCGATCTTATTGCCGCTTTTGGAGTCGGGCATAGACGTAAATGCCAGCGTCACATTTCATTCGGGGCTACCCCAAGGCCGGGATTACGGTTGGTCACGCAATTTTGGACTCTGGCACGATTCGTTGCTGGTCCGGCTGTAAACTTTGCCAAGGTCGTACTGATCAGACTCAGCATCGTACTTGCGAATTTCGAGCACTTCTGAAATGTAGCGACGGCCGGGCCTACGATCGATTTGAACCATGATGTTCAACGAATCCGCGATATTCGTTTTGATGGCGCGGTACGGCATTTCGATGCCGCTTTGCAATACGCATGTCGTGAAACGTGAAATGCCTTGAGCCGCAGAGTTCGCATGGACCGTCGAAATTGTTCCGCTGTGTCCGGTGTTCAGGAGTTGAAGCAGGTCAAAGGCTTCACCGCCGCGAATTTCGCCCAAGATAATTCTATCGGGCCGGTGCCGCAGAGTCGCTTTCAGAAGTTCGCGGATGGTTACGGGAGGCAGACCATTCTGTTCGCGGCGGGCTTCAAATCGCAGGACGTTCTCTTTCTGAATTTGTATTTCTGCTGTGTCCTCGATCAGGACAATGCGCTCGTGGTCCGGGATGAATTCGGTCAACACATTCGCTAGAGTCGTCTTTCCACTCGACGTTCCCCCACAGATGAGGATGTTCTTGCGCTCGGTGACGTAATTCTCCAATTGGACAGCAAGTTCGGGCGTCAGCGTTTCTTTCTCAATGAGGTCTTTCATCTTGAATTTGTGGGAGTTGAATTTTCGGATGGTCAGCGCGACGCCGTGGATGCTGCACGGTGGAAGCACGGCGGCAACGCGACTTCCATCCGGTAGGCGAGAGTCGAGAATGGGTTTCGCCTCTGAAATGTCGTCGCCCAGTCGCCTAGCAATGTTTTTGACAGCAACGAGCAGAGACGCTTGCGTTAGCGTCACGTCCGGCACAGCCAGAAGGCGTCCGGCTCTTTCAATGAAGATGCTGGTTGGTCCGTTGACCATGATCTCGCTGATGTCTGGGTCCAGGATCAAATGCTCAATCGGGCGAAGAAACGGAAGGATGAGTTCGAAACCATTCATCAGAGTTCCTTGTCCTGAAGTTGCAAGAAATAGTTCTTATTTACGTCTCTGTGGTTTGGTTTCAAGTAGCAGTACATCGGTGGCAACGGACTCACGCCATCGTAAGCGAGCGTGATGGACTGAGCGTTCTTGAGTTCCGTGAACGCCTTAGTATCGAATCGGAAGTCCCGCTGCTGGCTGTAGGTCTTGGAGGTGCTGATGTGAGCCTTGTCAGCTAGCGGCTTGCCTGTGAGGTAGCTGACTTTTGAATCGTGGCCGCTCTCCGAAATGTTGTAGTTCACTCTCCAGACGTTTTCCTGGCCGCACAGGTCGCTTGCGATCTTGGCCGAGAAATCGTCGCTTTGCGTCAGAAAGATTTTCGTGCGGAAGGTTTGCAGCAAGGTTCGCCACGATTCACCGGGCAACATGGACCGTAACGAACTGATGCTCTGCGTTGCGACGATAGGGATACATTTCGCCTGACGAGAAAGGCTAAAAAACTGGTCGTCCCCGTTCGGCTCGTGTTCCGTAACGGTTGCTACCTGCTGGTATTCGTCACAGACAAACACCACGGGTCGCCAGTGCTTCGCAGGTTCGGCAGCCATTCGCGCAATCCGATTCAGCATGGCTCGCTGGAAATCCATCTTCAGCATGACGGCGACGGCACGCGCCAAACCTGGATTCTCGCCAGCGGGAAAGTCGAGGGCGACAATCTTGCCGGATTCCAGCAACTCCCGAATCGCAGGAAGCGCACGCTTGCCACGAATCGGAACGGCATCCGGCTCGTAGAGTTCTCTTGGAGGACAAAAGAGTCGTTTGATGGGTGGATTGTCATCGAAAAGAGACAGAAAAACCGAAATGCCTTCCACAACGGAGCTTTGCAGCTTTTTATCAATGTTCGACCAATCATCGAAATACCAGCGCTTGACGGATTCCAAGCGACCCTTCAAATCTTCGTCTACGGCGTGTGGGCCGGATTCGTGCCGCACATTCACTTCAAGGCCGACCTTCTGCAAGGCGGCTCTCGCCACGGGCGAATCCGACACTTTGTAGAGTTCCCCAGATTCATCAGCTTCAAAGCCCGCTTCGGTCAGTTCTTTTGCAAAGGATTGGAAGGTTTCGCGCGGGACGGCAAGAAACGGTTTCCCAAAAATCTTCTCTTCCGCCTGGCGTATCTTTTTCTCAAGCACTCGCGCCGAAATGGCGCACTCATAGACATCGAAGAGCGTTACATAGCCGAAGCAATATTTGTGGAGGATGATCGTAAACTTGACGAGGTTCGTGTATGCCTGTTGCCAGAACGGTTCTTTTCCTTTGCCGAAAAGGCTGTTGAGCAGGTTCGCGATGCCCACTGCCATTGAATATCCGTCCAGGTCGTTGTGAAGCGGGTTGTAGGCCCACTCGGAATTCAAGCTGATTGCTGTGTAGTCCGATTCACGCCTGTGGTCTTTTAGAATCGTCCGCACTCTGCCACAAAAGTCGCCTTTGACCTCCAGGATGATCCCGCTCAAGCGTTCGTCGGGAATTTCCGCCTTGAAGCCAAGAAGTTGCTCGGTGAAGGGATACATCGAACATGCCGTCTTTCCTGCCCCGGTAGCACCGATGATGATCGTGCCGGTAAATAAGCCTCGCGCGGGGATGGTCAACCAATAGGGGTTTTCGGCGGGCGTGAACTTACGAGGATGATGAATTTCGCCGATGACAACATAAAGCTCGCTTCGTGACTGGATCACCGGATAGGGCGGCAACGGCTGCGGTTTGACTCTTCGCGTCGTTCGCAGAGCAAAAATGTAAAGCGCGGATAGTAGGAACGAGTAGCCGATGTAAGGCGTCGTGAACAGCATGACGTGATAGGAAGCCTTCAGCCCAGCGTAGGTCCACGGATCTCGAACGGCAATTAATCGAAGAAAGTATTCGTTCCAAGTCTGGGGAACTAGAGAGGCTGTCATCGGCCAGGACATCTTGAAATACAACAAGGTACCCGTCACCATCGCCAGCAATACTGCGAGGAAATTCTTCGAGTTGAGGACGCGCTGGGTCACGCCGCGCTCGATGCCGGCCTGAGTGTCAACTTCGCCGCCTGCGCTGCCGCCGCCTTGGCGTCTTGCTTTGCTGGCGTGACAGGCTCATTCCTCGTAAGCCACTCGTTGAACTCCTTGTCTCGCCGGAATAGGCGTTTGAGAGATTCGCCGATGATGTACTCATGCGTCGCCCCGCCAAGGAAGGCTGCATAGCGTTGAAGCATCGTATGCGCCTCCTCGTCGAGCCGGGCTGAGACTGCTTTCTTTTCTTGCTTCGGTTCGACCTTCGGAATTAGAGCCATATTCTGTTCTCCTCTTGTTCATTTGATTCAAAACTTCCGACTGCTTTTGTTACAACTCCGCCAGCGACGGAGCGAGGAAGTCCGCTGGACACCTTGGGCGGTAGCGACCCCCGGCGCCCAAGGCGTTGGGCGGCTGCCAAGCCGCTCAAAGTGGGGTCGCTACCGCCCAAAAACGGTTTTCTCCTTGGTCCTCTCCGAATGCTCCGTCGCCGGTTATGTTGTTCTTGCTCCTTGGGTTGGAACTGCAGCCAATGGAAAACTGGCCGCAAATGGAGACAAAAGACGATTCGAGGGCGCTTTCCGCCGTCGAAGCATCCTTTTGCGCCGCGCCGGAAAAGGCGCATGCTCGTCGCAAGCTCCTGAAAGAAAACGATTTGGCGAGTCATGAGCCTGACACCTGAACGGATGACGTACGAGAAACCTGCCCTGCATCTCGTGCCTCGCTGCTTTCCGGATAGATTTCCGCTTCACCACACATCGGATCGCTGAATACCTTGAGCGAAGAACCGCATATTAATGTTCGGAATACTCCCTTAACAAGTTCTCCGCGGCGATCCGCGTGACGCATTACTTCATCGTTTGCGGCAGCTCCGTTTCGCCACTTTTCGTAGAGATCTTCGGTCAGCTTACCCGCGTATTGCGTCTGTGCTTCCTTCAGCAAGACAACGTCAGCGCTCGTCACACGCTCTCGCGTATCCCAGGCCTTGCGCAACTGGAAGTATTCCAAGATGTTGACGGATTTGGCGGTACGGCGCTGGCCGTAGAGCGTGTGGTGGAACTCGGATTCCGCCGCCCGGAACAGGCGGGCTGTGGGAGAGACATAAATAAATTCGAAACGGGGAAGCGCCTGGAACAGCGGCAGATACGCTCGCAAATGAGTCCCAAACCCATCGAGCGAGACCGCTCCCGCATCGACGTAAGTGAACGTCACCGCAGGTGACGAAGGGGCGGTACTCACGAACATCGGAAAGCGATCCACGAAATAGCGCGGGGTCACTTCGGCAGACTTTCTCGCCCGATACTGCTTCACGGGAAGTGATTCCCGGCCCATGTTAAATTCCTTTTCAAAGAAGGCGAGCTTCTCCGGCTCGGTTTCGAGATACGGCTGGTTTGGGTGAGCCAGAACGAAGTCCAGCGCAACCAGACGCGTCTTGACGTACTCCAGTTCGTGCTTCTTCCGCGTTCGCAGATTTTCTCGTTCAATCGCTTGATAGAGCTTACGGGCGAACACGTGATATACCCGCCCGCCAGAGCGGTACGCATGAAAGGTCGCATGCTTATGTTCCAACAGTTTCCGGATAAATGCGTGCGAAACGGAGGCAGATTCGGTTTTAGCGAAGGTTTTGAATTGCCGGTTGGTGAAGTAGCCGGAATGCGTAGCCACGAGAAAAAGGAATTCGCTTTCCCGCCGGTTGTAACCAAGAAGGTGCAATCCTTCACGTTGAAATGGCGTCAGGCTCATACAGACAGAACCTCCCGAATGAAACCCGTATCGCCAAGGGCTCGGCGCACGCGGGTTGCTTCTCCGCTTCGCGCATAGATCGTGAAACCGGCCCCAACTTTGCCTCGAATCCCCTCTTCTCGATAGTTCTTCGAGAGCAGTTCGAGGTTTTCTCTCTCCATCTGCCCTTCGCGGGTTTCGTATTCCACCTGAATGTCCGGGAGGTGGATGGTGGTTCCTTTGATTGTCAAACCATTCTCGCGGGCAACGGCGTTGAGAAGCCTCGCTCGCTCCTCGCCGGACAGCCGTCCGGCAGCCTCTTTTGCCCGGTTGACGGATTCTTTCAGCTCGAAATCGAGCCGGACTCGCAGGAGATTCCCGCCCTTTTCCTGAATCTCTTGAGCCGCCTTCTGGTAGACCTTATATAGGTCTGCGTCGTGGTCGAGTTCCTTTGGCTTGACGAAGCCGTGGTAAATCCTTTGGCCCTCACTGAGACCACTCGCCTTGCTGACAACTCTGTGGCCGGCATTCGTCAACGTGACTACCTTGCGGGCCGGTTTGTGAGCGCGAAAGACGGTTTTTTCCTCGATGAGACCTTGCCCTCGCAGATTCTGCAGGTCCTGGTTCATGCGAGGTGCATCGCCTCGGTAGACGAAACGCGCCAAGTCGCGAACGTCGACCGTTCGGAAACGGCCCATGTCGATCATGGCCTCCATTTCCGAGCTGCGAAGTAAGTACGTTCGGCCGCGATCTTGGTGCCGAGCGCGGCGTTCCGGCGTGCGCTGCACCGCCGGTTCAGGCGCTCGCTCCCTGCGTTCAACATCGTCACTGGAAGACTCACTGCTGCCTCCTCGTCCGATGGAAACGCTCGCGCTGTCCAGCTCTGTGGACGGCTCGCCTTTTGGAGCACGCGTCTCCGGGCTGTGAACGCGGTCGGGGTCCGAAATGTCCCAACGAGACATTCCTACTGCCTCTCCAGCAGGAAAGGCGGAAGGCCTTCGGAGCTTCCCGCCTGCAATTGGTTATCGAAATGAGACAACTTCCTGCCGGTGTCTTTGAGCAGGATTTTGCGATTGATGGCCAGGGTCGCCGCAAAGAGATTCAGGCCCAAGACTCCCAGGAAGAGAGCGATACTGGCGCCACAGTGGAAGAACAAGACTCTCTTCCACGGAGCGAGGAACTGAAGCCGACTGGCCAGACCAAACAAAATCAGGAGGAGTGCTGTCGCTGAAAGGAATAGGCAGTTTCGAATCATTTCACGAAGGCCTCGTCTTCCCGGAAATAGCTGATTGCAAGCCCCAAGGGGTTCACCAGAATGTCTTCGTTCGGGACATGCT
>CAVYFO010000045.1:0-98456 GCA_963767755.1 uncultured Acidobacteriota bacterium
AGGACCATCAGGACTATTGGGAGGCGGTCGTTTCTTCGTGTGACGGCGATTGCGGGCGGCGGGATGCTGCTGGCCGCCTATATCGACCCGCTTGAAAGCACTTTTGGAGCAGCGGCGCAAGGCCGGCCGGAACCTAATCTCAATCCGAATGCGTTCATTGCTGTTTCGCGGGAAGGCATCGCGACAATCATCGCCAAGAATCCGGAGGTCGGGCAGGGCGTGAAGAACATGCTGCCCATGCTGATCGCGGAAGAGCTGGATGTGGATTGGAAAGACGTGCGGATCGAGCAGGGCGACGTGGATTTTGCGAAATATGGATTGCAAGTGGCAGGCGGGAGCACGGCGACGCCGAACAACTGGATTCCGATGCGGCAAGTGGGCGCGGCGGGGCGGCAGTTGTTTGTGACGGCGGCGGCGCAAACGTGGTCCGTGCCGGAGACTGAGTGTTCGACCGCTTCGGGGCGAGTGCATCATTCGGGGACGAAACGGAGCCTCAGCTACGGCGAACTGGCGGCCAAGTCTGCGCAGCTAACGCCGCCAGCGCTGGACAGCGTGAAGCTGAAGGATCCGAAAGAGTTCAAGATCATCGGCAAATCGACGAGCGGCGTGGACGTACCTTCCATCGTGCGCGGCAAACATCTTTATGGCATTGACTTCAGACCGCCGGGGATGCTGTGGGCCACGTTCGCGAAGTGTCCGGTGTTCGCCGGGAAGGTGGTCAGCGCGAATCTCGATGCGATCAAGGCGATTCCGGGTGTGCGGCACGCGTTCGTGGTGGAAGGCGGGGCGGAATTAACGGGGTTGATGCCGGGCGTGGCGATTGTGGCCGATAGCTGGTGGATCGCGCATACGGCGAGGGCGAAACTGGAAGTGAAGTGGGATGAGGGCGCAACCGCGCAACAGAGCAGCGAGGGATTTGCGCGAACGGCTGACGAACTTTCGAAGCAGAAACCGGGATTTTCTTTGCGCACCGACGGCGACCTGGAAGCAGCCATGCAATCGGGGACTAAAGTTGTGGAGAGCGCGTATTTTTATCCGTTTCTTTCGCACGCGCCCCTCGAGCCCCAAAACTGCACGGGACTTTTTGCAGACGGCAAGCTGGAATTGTGGGTGCCTAGCCAGACGCCGCAGCGCGGGTTGGCGCAGACGGCGAAGACTCTGGGCATCGCGGAAAGCGACATCACGATTCACCTGCCGCGGATGGGCGGCGGATTCGGGCGGCGGCTCACGAACGACTACATGATCGAGGGCGCGTGGATTGCGAAAGTTCTGAACGGGACGCCGGTGAAGCTGCTGTGGTCGCGCGAAGAGGATATGCATCACGATTTTTACCGGCCCGCGGGATTTCATTATTTGAAGGGCGGCGTCGATGCGTCGGGCGAGCTGGTGGCCTGGCGGGATCATTTTGTTAGTTTCGGAGAAGGCGAGAGGTTCGCTTCGGCGGCGGGAATTTCGGCGGATGAATTTCCTGGGCGCTTTATCCCGAATTATGCACTGGACATTTCGCTGATTACGATGGGCATTCCGACGGGTGCGATGCGCGCGCCGGGGAGCAATGGCATCGCTTTCGCGTTGCAGTCGTTTATCGATGAGCTGGCGCATGCGGCGGGAAAAGATCCCGTGGAGTTCCGGCTGGCTATTCTGAGCAATCCGGCGCTGGCGTTGGCGAACCGGCCTGGAACGCCGCAGACACCGGCGCCTTATGTGTTCAATGCGGAGCGCATGCGCGGCGTGCTGCAGCTTGTGGCGGAAAAATCGGATTGGGGGAAACGGAAGCTGCCGAAGGATACGGGCATGGGCGTGGCGTTTCACTTCAGCCATCGCGGGTATTTCGCTGAAGTCGCTGAGGTTCGCGTATCGACTGAAAATAAGCTCAAGGTCAACAGAGTCTGGGTTGCGGGCGACATTGGGAGCCAAATCATCAATCCGCTCGCGGCGATGAACGAAGCGCACGGCGCGGTGATCGAAGGGCTGAGCCATTTGATGAACTGGGAGATCACGATTGAAGGCGGGCACGCAGTGCAGAGCAACTTCAACGTTTACGAGCCGATGCGGATGAATCAAATTCCGCCGGAGATTGAAGTGCATTTCCTCACGACAGACAATCCACCGACAGGGCTTGGTGAGCCGGCGCTGCCGCCGATTTTGCCGGCGGTTTGCAATGCGATTTTCGCTGTCACGGGGAAGCGCATTCGGTCGCTGCCGCTGGCGAAGCACGGCTACGGCTGGGCTTAAACAAAGCACGCCTGCGGGGCGTTCAGCCCGCTAAGAAGGATTGTGCTGCAGTTGCGCGACAAGGTGTTGCACGCTTCGGGCAAGCTCGGCCACTTCGCCGCGGCCTTCAATGTCCAGTTCGATGGCTCCGCCCTCTTGCGCGGCGTGATCGACGGCTTCGCGCAGGCTGACGAGGGGTTTCACGACTTGCCGTGGGAGAGTGAAACTCACCCAGATGCTGAACAGCAGGGTGATTGCGGACACAATGCTGAGCGCCCACTCCGCATGAAACAGAAGCATGCGAGCTTCCTGGTGATCGCTTTGCACGCGCGTCCAATTTTCCGTTTCGAGCTGAGAGAGCAATCCTAGAACTTCCTGGCTGGAACTCTGCAAATCCGCCGTCACTTGCGCGAGGGCGGGATTGCCGGCTTGAACCGTCTCGCTAATCTGCGCATCGAATGAACCCACACGCTTTCGCAGGTCATCGATCAGCTCCGCGCGTTTTTTTAGCCTAGCTCCGCGGAGGAGGTCGTCCAGGTCTCGTTCGTAGGCGCGCACGACTTTTTGTATGCGGTCGGCATCTGCCTGGCCCGGCAGTGACATCGCAACGACAGCCGCCCCGAACCGCTGTTCGTACAGATCGAGCGCTCCTAGTGCTCTTGTGGTCGCGCCCGTATCCTCCGGCTCGAGATCCTGGATTTGGCTCACAATTTCCTTGGTTTTGGAGATGGAATCGCGATTCGCCGCGAGATAGCTCGGATCATGGAGCAACAGATAATTTCTTTCCGTGCGGCGGGCTTCGAGCAGTTCAATGGAGGCGCGCTGTGCCAGCGTGGCAGCGGGTGCGTCTACGTTCACGATGCGGTCGACAATCCATCCCATTTCGAAGAGATAATAGACGGCGAGCAAGATCACCGGCACCAAGATAAATCGGGCTATGGCCAAACTGTACGCCACTCTCTTCCGCAGAGAGTTTCCAGGCGCAAGGATCTTGAACGTTCTCCGGATTCCGAGTCTCATAAGCCGGCTCCCGCCAAAGGGGGTGTTCTTTGGCCGCCCGAATTGTATGTCAGTAGGCCTCCGGGACGCTCCCTTTTTGAAGCCAGCAGCGGTCCATGGCCCCACCCCTTTAAACCGACCCGAAGGAGTTGCCTGCTTCGCCGAACTTTCGCGATTCTGCTAGGCTGTGTCGGGGAAACAATGCGCAGGACAGGAGAAAAACCGTGACAGTCGTGGCTGGAGTGGATCTTGGCGGAACTGCCGTCAACTATACCTTGGTGGACGCGCAAGAGAAGTTTTTGATCGAAGGGTTGTGCGAACATCCGGCGCGCGCGAAAGAGGGGCCAGCGATTTGCCTGCAGCAGATCGCGGATGGACTGAAGATTGCGTGTGACAGGGTGGGAGTACAGCTAGGGGACGTGGTTGCTGTCGGGCTGGATACGCCTGGTCCGGCGAGCGCGGGAGGACAGTTCAGCGCGCGCGGATCCACCAACTTTGTTCACGCGGATTGGGCGGGATTCGATATTCGCGAGGGGCTGGCGCACAAGCTGGGAATACCGGTGTCTTACTTAAATGATGCGAATGCGGCCGCGCTCTGGGGGCACTACGCGATTTTTGGCGTGAACAGTAAAGAGACCTCGATTTCGATCATCATCGGGACG
The DNA here is from genome assembly GCA_963767755.1 of uncultured Acidobacteriota bacterium. Lineage (GTDB taxonomy): Bacteria > Acidobacteriota > Terriglobia > Acidiferrales > UBA7541 > Acidiferrum. The sequence goes on from CAVYFO010000045.1 coordinate 3,876, forward strand.
GGGAATGGCGGCGGGATTATTCTCGATGGGAATGTGGTCAAAGGGAAAAACGGGTTTGGCGGAGAACTGGGGCACGTGCTGCTTCCGTATCAAAGCATCGCTGGGACGACCGGCATCAAGCCAATATGCAATTGTGGGCGCACTGGAGATCTCGAGTCGCTTTGTTCGCTTACCGCGATCGAAAGGAATCTGCTGTTCTATTTTTTGCCGCGCTATCCAGGGCACGAACTGGCAAAGGTGAATGCGCATCAGGCGGCGAAACTGGTGCGTGGCATGGCGGATAAGGGCGATCCGCTGTGCAAGGATGTTTTCCGGGTGCAAGCGCATGCCTTGGGACTTTTTTTCGACGAGATGGTGAATACGTTTGATCCGGATGCATTCATCGTCGGCGGCGGCGCGCTAGAAGCGAGCAAGGAATTTCAGCGATGGTTCCTGGACGAAATTCGCGTGGGAATGCCGAACCAGCGCGAGGAACAAGCCGGCATTCCCATCTACGTGATACCGAATGGCGACACCGCGGGCGCGCGAGGCGCGGCGATTGAGGCGCTAAAATTGGCGAGGCAGAGCGGCCTGATGTGAGCGGCGCACTTCAATCCTCGTATTCTACGAGCAGACCTGCTTTCCACAGCGTTCCCACCAGCGAGATTTAGTCAATTAGGCTGTCTACTGGCCTTTCCACCAAAATCCATAAGAAGCGCTCGCCTCATCCGAATTTGGAAGTGCGCTTCAGGGGGACGCAGCGACATACTCAGGGTAGACCGGGGACCACTGGGAAGAGAGGATGTGCGACCGCAATACGGCAGAAGAAATGAGGGGCGGAGCAATGCCGGAGCGCTCGGCTTCTAGGGCCACGGCATAAGCAATGTCGACGGCGAGATTGCGAAGGTCCGTTAGGGCGGGAAGCAGCGGCGCGGAGGGGTCGGTAAGAGCGGGAGAATGTTCGGCTAGCGTGCGGGCCGCGGCGAGCATCATGGCGTCGGTAATTCGCCGAATGCCGGCGGCTCCGGGCGCAGGACGTGAGGCGACTACGGCCAGCCCGATGGCTGGAAAAATGTAGACGTTGTTGCACTGGGAAACGGGGATGCTTCGGCCACCGAATTGGACGGGCGGAAATGGCGAGCCGGTGGCGACGAGGGCGCGGCCTTCGGTCCAGCGATATAAGTCCGCAGGATGTGCCTCGGAGCGGTCGGTGGGATTCGAAAGCGGAAGAATAATGGGACGCGCGACTTTGCCGGCCATTTCCCGGACGACAGGCTCGGTGAAAGCCGCGCCGATTGTCGAGAGACCGATAAGGATGGTTGCTCGAACGTTGTGGATTACGTCGGCGAGGCCGAAGTCGGCACCGTTCGCGCGCGGCCAGGAAGCGACGCGGCTTGTGGGCTGCGCGTAGACGCGCTGTTCGGGCATCAAATCGGTACGGCCGGAATGTAGCAAGCCGTGAAGGTCCACCATCCAGAAGCGGCTGCGGGCTTCTTCTTCTGAAAGGCCTTCGGCCACGAGCGCCGCGCGTAGGTAATCAGCAACCCCCGCACTTGCGGAACCGGCTCCGAGAAAAACAATCTGCTGATCGCGTAGAAATGAGCCTGCCACGCGAACGGCCGCGAGAATTGCGCCCAGCGCGACAGCGGCGGTGCCTTGAATGTCGTCATTGAAAGTGAGCATTTGATCGCGGTAACGATTGAGAATGGGACGCGCGTGGACGCCGGAAAAGTCTTCCCATTGGAGGAGTGTAGACGGAAGGACTTCCTTGACAGCAGTGACAAACGCGGCGATGAAGCTGTCGTAATCGACTCCGGTGATGCGCGCGTGGCGCCAGCCGAGGTATTCCGGATCGCGAAGACGCTCCTCGTTGTTCGTGCCGACGTCGAGGACGATGGGAAGAGTGCGCGCGGGATGAATTCCACCGATCAGGCTGTAGAGAGAAAGTTTGCCGATAGGGATGCCGAGGCCGCCGACGCCTTGATCGCCGATGCCGAGAACGCGCTCGCCGTCGGTAACCACGATGACGTCGACTTCGGGATTTGGATGATTGCGCAGAAGTGCCGGGATGGAATGGCGGAGCGGATAAGAGATGAAGAGGCCACGTGGGCGGCGATAGATGTGGCTGAATTCCTGGCAACCGAGCGCGACGACAGGCGTATAGACGATGGGCAGCATCTCCTCGATATGGTCGAGCAGGAGCCGGTAGAAGAGCACTTCGTTGGTGTCTTGAAGCTGGCGAAGATAGATGTGGCGTTCGAGGTCGTTGGACTTGAGGCAAAACGCTTGATAAGCGCGGATGCACTGATCCTCGAGCGACTCAACTACGGGGGGAAGCAGGCCGTGAAGGCCGAAGACTTCACGCTCCTGCTCCGTGAAAGCGGTGCCCTTGTTGAGAGGAGGATTGTTCAGCAAGTCCATGCCACGAAGATGGACTGCACGAGTAGTTGTTTGCTGTTGGGAATCCTTCCGCGGCATTCCGGCGAGATTGTATCATTCAGACGCCAGGCGAGTTCCGGCCAGAGCTGAATAACAAGATGGAACAATGCGGCGCTATAGACGTATCCTTATAAGGAGCGTCAAATAAGGGCGAAGTCCGGGTACGCGCCTAACGGTGTCCGGTCGTGGGACGGAGATTCCCATATTCGGCCAAAGAGGAGGACTTTCGGAGCCCGTGGTGCTCCGTAAATCATTGACAAAATGAGGGTTTGGGCGAATTCTCATGGCAAGAGAGTTGCGCCTGGTAGAGGCTATAACAACTATGGACATCCAACGACCATCGAACGCAAGAGCCAAAAAAATACGCCGAATTGCCTATGGCACGATCGCCGTAATGCTGCTGGGGGGCGTAACCTACGCGCTATCGAAGCTGAAGCCCGCGGCGCCGACGGTGGACAAGGGAACCGTTTGGACCGACACCGTCAAGCGCGGGCCGATGCTACGTGAAGTGCGCGGGTTGGGGACGCTCGTTCCGGTAGACATCCGATGGATTACGGCGCAGACGGATTCGCGCGTGGACCACTGGGTATTGCGGCCGGGAGCTATCGTCAATCCCAATTCGATCATTATGGAGCTGAGCGATCCGACCTTGCAGCAGACGGCGCTCGACGCGGAATATCAGCTCAAAGGCTCGGAAGCTGACTTGGCGAACCTTCGGGTGCAGGTTGACAGCGATCTGATGAACCAAAAAGCGAGTGAAGCGCAAGTGCGAAGCGATTACGAACAGGCGAAGATCAATCACGACGTGAAGGTAAAACTGGTGGCAGAGGGCTTGGAATCTTCGTTGAACGAGCAGTTAACTCGAGTTCAGGTGGAGCAACTTGCGATTCGCCTGCAACTTGAGGGCGAGAGGACGAAAATCGCCACAGATTCCGCGAATGCGAAGCTCGCTGCGCAGCAGGCAAAAATCGATCAGATGAGAGCTCTTTATGAACTGAAGAAGAGCCAGTTGGACGCGCTGCATGTCCGGGCAGGAATCAGCGGCGTGCTGCAACTTGTGCCGGTGGACGAAGGCCAGCACGTGACAGCGGGAACGAACTTGGCGCGCGTGGCGGACCCCAAGAAGCTCAAAGCGGAAATTAAAATCGCGGAAACGCAAGCGAAAGACGTGGTGATCGGGCAGAAGGCTTCGATTGATACGCGGAACGGCATCGCCGCAGGTCATGTCTCGCGCATTGATCCCTCGGTCATCAACGGCACGGTTACGGTGGACGTGACCATGGACGAGCCGTTTCCGCCCAGTTCGGGAGCGCGGCCGGATTTGAGCGTGGACGGGACGATTACCCTCGAAAATCTGAAGGATGTGCTTTACGTCGGCAGGCCGGTGCACGGGCAGTCCGACAGCACGATTGGCCTCTTCAAGCTTGTCGACGACGGCTCCGAAGCAGTGCGGGTCAACGTGAAGCTCGGACGAAGCTCGGTGAACACAATTGAGATCCTGGACGGACTGAAGGTGGGCGACACGGTGATTCTGTCCGACATGTCGGCCTGGGATGCTTTCGACCGCGTGCGGTTGAAGTAGCAGCGAGGAAGCGCCAGCAGACGGTCCATAGCTGAATTCGAGCTTTGCTTGCTCTCATTCCATAGATGCAGGTTCTGATTTTCTTGCGGAGGCCCAGTGCAGACTCTCTGGCAAGACATTCGCTACGGGTTACGAATGCTCGGGAAAAACCCGGGCTTCACAGCAATAGCCGTTGCTACGCTAGCCCTGGGCATCGGCGCAAATACCGCGATCTTTAGCCTGCTCAACGCGGTCATGCTGCAGTCCATTCCTGTTCGTAATCCCCAAGAATTAGTTGTACTGCGCTGGTCGGCGCACGCGCATCCGCAAAACGCGGGTTCGAGCAGCTTTGGGGATTGCCAGTGGACACGCTGGACAAGCAGCTTCTCCGGGAGCTGCTCCTTCCCTTACCCCATGTTCAAGGAAATTCGGAACCAAGATGAGGGCTTCTCAAATGTTGCGGCGTTCGCCGGGCCTGCGCAAGTCGATCTAAGCGGAAACGGCACGGCAACCATGGTGCACGCAGAGTTGGTCTCGGGTGACTACTTCCAAACCCTTGGTGTGACCGCTGCGTTAGGACGCACGATACAACCCGACGACGAACGAGAAGGCTCGGAAGCGGTCGTAGTTCTGAGCCATGCTTACTGGGAAAGCGGCTTCGGCGGCGCAGCGGCCGCGGTCGGAAAAGTGATCAAACTGAACGGCGTGCCGTTCACGATCGTCGGGGTGGCCGATCCCGGCTTCACGCGGCTGACCCCGGGCCGCGGCTACGACATGTGGGTGCCGCTTTCGCAGTTTGGCAGCTTGCGGCTGCAGTGGGGCAACAGCTCGACGGACGCCAAAAATTGGTGGCTTGTGGTGATGGGAAGGCTGAGGCCGGGCGTCACACCGCAACAGGCGCAGTCCGCCGTGAGCCTGCTATTTCGCAATCAGCTCATTGCCGACAAGACCTTCAAGCCCGAGGACCAGCCGGAGGTCGCGCTGGTTCCCGCGCAAAAAGCATTGTCGGGCATTCGCGGACGTTTCGAGCAGCCTCTCCTCATCCTAATGGCCGCTGTGGCCATTCTCCTACTGATCTCCTGCGCCAATGTTGCCGGACTCCTGCTGGCACGAGCCGCGACGCGCGAGAAAGAGGTTGCCGTCAGACTGGCGCTTGGGGCGGGACGCTCACGGCTCATACGCCAACTGCTCACGGAAAGCGTGATGCTTTCGTGCATGGGTGCTGCCCTCGGTGTGCTTCTCGCCTATTGGGGCGCTGCGGCTCTGACCGCATTTATTTTCGGCAACAGCTATTCAAGTTTCGGAGCAGTCGATACAAGTCCCGACGCCACGGTGTTGGGCTTTACCATGGTCGTGGCTGTCCTCACGGGCGTCTTGTTCGGCTTGGCGCCAGCTTTGCGTGGCACGCGTTTGGACGTAGGGCCGGTGCTTAAAGAAAACGCCGCAAGCCTCTCAGGTGCTAGTTTTGGAGGGCGGCGGCGATTTGGAATGGGCAGCGCTTTAGTGGTCGCCCAAGTAGCGCTTTGTCTTATTGTGCTGGCGGGTGCGGGGCTGGTAGTGCGCTCACTGGTGAATTTGAAAAACATCAATCCCGGATTCGACACCAGAAATGTATTGCAGTTCGCGATTGATCCAGCTCTCACCGGTTACTACCAAAAGGAACAGCTCGAGCCGCTCTATCGCGAGTTGCAAACCAGGCTCAGCAGCCTGCCCGGAGTACAATCCGTGAGCTATTCCTCGGACACGCTGCTGGACGGTGGATTGTGGAGCGAAGACGTCAAGGTCGAGGGCCAAACAAACAAGGGAACCGTCGAAACGCAGATGCTCGCTGTGGGCAGCGATTTTTTTCATACCATGAAAATACCATTGCTGACAGGGCGGACCCTTGCGTCAGCAGACATGGGGCCAACGCAAAATGCGGCGGTGGTGAATCGCGCTTTTATTGAGACATTTCTCGACAAACGCCAACCGCTTGGACTGCACTTTGGCGGAGACGATCCGAAAAGTCGGCAGTATGAAATTGTTGGGGTGGTGGGAGACACAAAGTACGCTGGCTTGCGAGACGAAATCAAACCGACGGCCTATATTCCGCTGCGAGAGGGCGAAGCTCATTTCGCCATTAGGACGGCCTTGAATACTCAGGCTCTAGTGCCGGTCGTACGCAAAGTAGTGAGCGAACTCGACAACAACCTGCCCGTCTACGATGTGAAAACGCAAACAGAGCGAATCGAACGATTGCTGTTCAACGAGCGCCTGCTCGCGCGGCTGGCGAGTCTCTTTGGCATCCTGGCTCTGGTTCTTGCTTGCCTCGGTCTCTACGGACTCCTCGCTTATGAAGTGGCTCGACGCACGCGAGAGATTGGTATTCGCGCCGCGCTCGGAGCACAGAGCCGAGACGTGCTGCGGCTAGTGGGCGGCCAAGGACTTCTGTTGATTGCTCTCGGATTTGTGCTGGGAGTTGTCGCCGCGGTGGGCGTGACGAGTTCGTTGAGCAGCCTTCTCTACGGGGTAAAGCCGACGGACCCAGCCACATTTCTTGCCGTGGGCGCTTTGCTGCTTCTGGTGGGACTAACGGCGTGCTACATCCCGGCGCGGCGGGCGACGCAAGTCGATCCCATGGTGGCGCTCCGTTATGAATAAATCATGGTTCTGCGAACCACAACGAACCATGAAAATAACCTAGAGATGGAGGTATCTTGGAGCACCGTCAAGTGGACGAAGGCCGAGCTATTCTGGCGCGATTCGAGCCCGAGTATGAATATGACCTGGACGTCGATGGGCACAACGAACTGTTGCCTCTGTCGCAAGACAGAGAGCACGCTAAGGAATTTCGGTAATTTGCTGACGTCCTCCGCTAGGCGGTGGAAGGAGTTTGGCGATGGAAGTTGTACATGAAGTGTGTTGCGGTTTGGATGTTCACAAGAAGAGTGTAACGGCGTGTGTGCTGTGGGCTTCTGGCCGACGGCGACAGACGCGGGCGTTCGGGACGTTTACGCGAGAACTGTTAGAGTTGGGCGATTGGCTGCGCGCCTGTGGAGTAACCCATGTGGCGATGGAGTCCACGGGAGTGTACTGGAAGCCGGTGTGGAACCTTCTGGAAGGACAGTTCGAGGTACTGCTGGTGAATGCGCAGCACATCAAGGCGGTGCCAGGACGGAAGACCGATCAGAAGGACAGTGAGTGGATCGCCGATCTGCTGCAACACGGGCTGCTGCGCGCCAGTTTTGTGCCGCCGACTCCCACACGGGAGCTGCGCGATCTGACGCGCTATCGGGCGAGCCTGGCACAGGAGATCAACCGCATCGCCAACCGGATCCAGAAGGTGTTGGAAGATGCCAACATCAAGCTGGCTTCGGTGGCTACCGACACCTTGGGCGCTTCCGGCCGGGCCATGTTGGAAGCGCTCGTGAACGGCGAGCAAGACAGCCAGCGGCTTGCGGAGATGTCCCGCGGTCTGCTGCGCAACAAGATTCCCCAATTGCAGCAGGCTCTGGAAGGACGCGTTACCGCACATCATCGATTTCTGCTGCGCGAATTGCTGGATCATCTTTACTTTGTGGAGTCGAAGATGGGGCGGATCGAGGAAGAGATCGCGGAGCGCCTGGCCCCTTTTCAGAGTGAGGTCGCGCGGTTGTGTACCATTCCCGGAGTGGACCGCGTAACCGCCTGGGGATTGCTGGCGGAGATCGGGATGAACATGAAGCAATTCTCCGATGCACAGCACCTGGCAAGCTGGGCGGGACTCTGTCCGGGCAGTCACGAGAGCGCCGGCAAGCGCAAGAGCGGAAAGATCCGCAAAGGGAGCCTATGGTTGCGTCGCTGCCTATGCCAAGGAGCCTGGGCCGTCTCGACCAAGAAGAACAACTATTTGTCGGCTCTCTATCGCCGGCTGGCAGTGCGAAGGGGATCGAAACGCGCGACCATCGCGGTCGCCCACAAGCTCCTGATCATTGCCTATTACATCTTGCGAGACGGAACTTGCTACAGCGACCTCGGCGCAGACTACTTCGATCGCCTGAACCCAGAGGGCCTGCGCCGGCGCTTAACCAAACGACTGGAAGGTTTGGGCTTCAAAGTAACCGTGGAGCCCTCAACTCAAGTCGCCTAGAAACGATTTTCTAAGGAATAAATCTGTAATTCGTCTTTATTGCGGAACCATTCGGAGTGGCAATGCGTATTCCCTGATGCAACCCGTCACAAAGGATTGTGTCCCGTGCGCCTGACCTCTAGCGGCTTGGAACGTCAAATACGAGGAGTGCTACTGGTTGCCAAAACTCGGTATCCGTCGGCGGCTGGGAATCCGCTTCCCGCGCTTCTATGGCCTGAGTACCGGTACCCCGCATCCTGCGCAGGCGAAAGCTCTTACAAGTCTTGCGAGCGACATTCGCCGCAAGAAGCAAAAATTAGGATGAACGCATAATGCAGAACCTGTGGAACGACATCCGCTTCGGACTGCGAATACTGGCGAAGAGCCCCGGCTTCACTGCCATCGCAGTGCTTACGCTGGCCCTCGGCATTGGCGCCAACACGGCAATTTTTTCGCTCATGAATCAAGTTCTTTTGCGCGAACTGCCGATCCAAAATCCCAATGAGTTGGAAATTTTGCGCGCCCCCGGCCCAGTCACCGGCCACGTCTCGACCGACGGTGACGAAACCGAGTCCTTTTCCTACCCCGTGTACAAGGGCTTGCGGGACACGAATTCCGTCTTTTCCGGAATTTTGGCCCGCTACGGGTTTTCCGCCAGCGTTTCCAGTCATGGCCAAACCGATCGCGCTGTGGGCGAAGTGGTTTCCGGCAATTATTTTGACGTTCTCGGCGTGCGTCCTGCGATCGGCCGGCTCTTCACCCAAGAGGACGACCGCGTTCCTTCAGCCGAGCCTTACGTCGTTCTAAGCAATTCTTATTGGAAGCGCCATTTCGGCGGCGATCCCAGCATTTTGAACAAGGTTCTGCTTGTCAACAACGTCGAGATGACCGTGGTTGGTGTCTCCCAAGCGGGCTTTACCGGCGTGCAGGTCGGCAAGACTCCAGACCTGTACGTTCCCATGATGATGACTCCGCTGATGACGGAATACGGCGAGACGCTCGACCAATGGAACGATTATTGGATGACGTTGCTCGCGCGACGCAAGCCGGGCGTCTCCGAAAAACAGGCGGAAGCGGGAATCAATGCTGCGTACAAGCCATTGCTCGAAGAACAGCTTCCCCAGATCAAATCCGCATGGAACGAAAAAAAACGCCAGCAGTTTTTGGACAAAAAAATTGAGCTTGCATCGGGCGCCCACGGGCGAACCGTGCTGCAGCGCGGTTCCGGCGGGTCCATCATCACTCTGTTCGTGATGGTCGGCCTCGTCCTGCTGATCGCTTGCACCAATGTTGCGAATCTTCTGCTGGCTCGCGGCGCAAGCCGCCAGCGCGAGTTCGCCATCCGCACTGCCATGGGCGCGAGCCGCAACCGCATGATCCGGCAATTGTTCATAGAGAGTTTGCTGTGCGCTTTTGGTGGTGGAGTCATGGGCATCCTGCTTGGCACCTGGCTGATGCGCATCCTGACGCCCATCGTCATCGAGAACGCAGGAATTCAGGGACTGACGGACTCCCTCGATAAAGGCGTTTTAGGATTTGCGCTTGCCGCCACGGCGCTTTCAGGGATTTTCTTCGGTCTCCTCCCGGCGTGGCGTGTTACGCGCGTCGGCGTAACCGACGTTATTAAGGACCAGGGCTCGACTTCGTCCGCCAGCGTCTCGCATGTTGGTTTCCGCAAGCTGCTCGTCGCAGGACAAGTCGCGTTCACCATGCTGCTTCTCGCAGGCGCCGGCCTTTTCGTGCGTTCGCTCTGGAATCTTCGCAATCAGGATTTGGGCATGCGGACCGACAACGTCATTACATTCTCCGTCCAACCCATACTCAATGGCTACGACCTGCCCCGCTCCATCGCCCTATTTGACCAGATGCGTGCCCGTATCGCAGCTCTGCCCGGCGTGCGCTCCATTGGTTCGGGCGACGTCCCCACACTCACCGGTGATGATGAAGGCAGCAACCTAACCGTCGAGGGCGGGATGCAGGCCCAGCTTCCAGACGAGTTGCAGGATGTAGATCACATTTCGGTGAGCGCCAATTATTTTTCCACCTTGGGCATTCCGCTGATGGCCGGGCGCGAGTTCACAGACGCGGACGGTGCCACGTCTCCCAAAGTTGCGGTCGTGAGTGAAGCCATGGCCAAGCGCTTTTTTCCGGGCCGCAACGCGGTCGGTCTGCATTTTGCGTTCGGCGGCGGACCCAAGGCCGTTCCGGATATTCAGATTGTTGGTGTAGTGAAGGACGTGAAGCAGGAGCACGTGAGCAGCACGCCTCCGCCTTACGTGTACATCCCCTATTCGCAAAGGCCGAAGCTGCGCGAAATGACTTTTTACGTGCGTTCGCAGCGTGACCCGTTGTTGCTGGCCTCGAGCTTGCAAGACGTCGTACGGCAGATGGACCCGAACTTGCCCGTGTTTGATTTGAAGACCATGCAACGCGTCGTGGAAGATGATTTGTTCTCGGCGCGCATGGTGGCTGTCTTATCGGCCTGTTTCGCAGGACTCGCGGCGCTCCTCGCGGCGCTAGGCATTTACGGAGTTTTAGCTTACGTTGTAGTACAGCGCACTCGCGAAATCGGCATTCGAATGGCCCTTGGCGCCGTCGCCGGGCATGTGCGGCTGCTCATTTTGCGAGAAGTGGGCTTGATGGTGCTCCTGGGCGTGGCTGTGGGCCTGCCCACTGCCTACGCGCTGGCGCGGCTCAGCGAATCGCAGCTCTTTGGCGTGCGTGCCAGCGATCCGCTGGTTTATGCGTCCGGATTAGCGCTGATTGCGCTAATCGCGCTTGCCGCGTGTTTTATTCCCGCGCGGCGCGCGACGCGTGTCGATCCCTTGGTGGCGCTGCGCTATGAATGACCGGACAGTTTTTGTGAATTCAGAAAGGCTGTTGAACGGCGGGGCAAAAAGAATTTGCAGCATGAGTTCCGGAACAAATAATCGTTAAGGAGACGAAATGTCAGACACACTCATCAAAATGGAAGGCGTAAAGAAAGTCTTCTACACGGACGAAGTGGAAACGCACGCTCTTTCGGAGATTCACCTCGAAATCAAGAAGGGACAGTACATCTCGATCGCCGGGCCTTCGGGCTGCGGCAAGTCGACCTTGCTTTCTATTCTGGGCTTGCTCGATTCGCCGACCGACGGAATCTACATGCTCAATGGCCAGCCGGTTGCCAAGCTGACCATCAGCGAACGCACGCGCATCCGCAACCGCGAAATCGGTTTCATTTTCCAGGCGTTTAATTTGATCGGCGACCTCACCGTCTATGAAAACGTCGAACTTCCTCTGACCTACCGCGGCACCAGTTCGGCGGAACGCAAACAAAAAGTGCAAAGTGCGCTCGAGCGCGTGGGCATGGCCCACCGCCTGCGCCACTATCCCTCGCAGCTCTCGGGCGGTCAGCAACAGCGCGTTGCCGTCGCGCGCGCGCTGGTCGGCGATCCTCTCATCCTGATGGCTGACGAGCCGACTGGTAACTTGGACTCCAAGAACGGCGAAGCCGTCATGGAACTGCTGCGCGATTTGCACCGCAACGGCGCAACAGTCTGCATGGTGACCCACGATCAGCGCTACGCAAACTTCGCCGAACGGACCATCCATCTCTTTGACGGCCGCATCGTCGAGGAAACCAAGGAAGCCGGCGTAACCGCGTAAACGCATAAAGCTGCTCGTCAAAAGGGGTGCGCAATGAACTCAGTCTGGCAGGACGTCAGGTTCGGCTTGCGCATGTTGGCGAAGCACCGTGTGGCCACTTTGGTTTGCGTGATCGCGCTGGCTTTGGGCATCGGTGCAAATGCCGCGATTTTCAGCTTGGCGGAGGCCTTCCTTATCCACCCCGTTCCGTTCGAACATGCGGATCGCATCGTAATGCTGCCCGACGCTCGGGCCAACACCCAGGACTCCGGCGCGGGCTTTGGCCCGCAGGATTTCAACTCCGTTGCGCCGGCGACCTTCATTGATTGGCAAAAAGAGTCGCGTTCCTTTGAAGAACTCGCCGCATACGCCTGGGACGAGGTCAACCTCACTGGCAACCCTGTGGCGCAAAAGGTCCAGGACTTCAAGGTCACTGCCAATTTTTTCCAGACCATTGGAGTACAGCCGGCGCTCGGCCGGACCTTTGCTCCCGAAGAGACCGAGCCCGGCAAGGACCGCGAGATCATCCTGGGTCACGCGCTTTGGGAGCAGCGGTACGCTTGCGATCCTCACGTTCTGGGAAAACAAATCGTCGTCGATGGGCAGAGCTATACAGTCATCGGCGTGATGGGCAAAGGGTTCGACTTTCCGAAGCCCGCAGAGGCATGGATCCCGCTGTCGCTTGACGCGAAAGCGCGTCTGACCCGGGACAATCGATGGCTGTGGCCTCTCGCGCGTCTCAAATCAGGTGTCTCCTTTTCCGAAGCTGCTGCCGAAATGCGCACCATCGCGCAACGCCAGGCCGATGCCTACCCGGACACGAACAAGGGCTGGATGGTCCAGCCGCAGTTGCTTCGCGAGTTCGTCACCAGTTCCCTGACGCGCCAATACATGATCCTCCTCATGGGCGCAGTGGGCTTCGTACTCCTTATTGCCTGTGCGAACGTCGCCAACGTGCAATTCGCACGCGTGACAGGCCGCGCATCGGAGTTCGCCGTTCGTACTGCGATGGGTGGTAGCCGGTGGCGCGTGGTCAGGCAATTGCTGATGGAAAGCATTCTCCTCTCGCTCGCGGGCGCCGCGCTCGGGCTGGCTTTCGCGCAGTGGGCTATCCAAATTATCCTGTCGCACATGCCGCCCGATGTGGAGAAGTTCGTCGCGGGATGGAAGACCATCAGTTTGGACACGAACGCATTCTTATTCACGCTGGCGATCGCCATGCTCAGTGGAATAGTAGCCGGCCTTGCTCCCTCGCTGCTCAGTTCGGGCGTGAATCTGAACGAGACGCTTCGCGAAGGTGGCCGAGGCTCGACGGTTGGCCGCGGCCGTCACCGATTGCGCGGAGCCCTCGTCGTAGGAGAAGTCGCACTGGCCATCGTGTTGCTCGTGGGAGCAGGCTTGCTTGTGAAAGGCTTTCAGGGCTTGTTGAATGTCAATGAAAACTACCAGCCAGAAACGCTGCTGACCATGAACCTGAGTTTGCCCGAGACGCAGTACAAGACGTCTGCCTCCCGCTTGACCTTCCACGAGCAAATGTTGCAAGGCTTGAACGCGACGCCTGGCGTGCAATCCGCCGCGCTTGTCACTCATGTCCCTTATGCGGACGGAGGCGGCATCGATGCGCAGGCATTTTCCATCGAAGGCCGTGCGCCTTTGCAGCGCGGTGAACTCGTCGATGCCATCGTACAAACGAGCACTCCTGATTACTTCGGCGATATGAATATCCAATTGCGTGACGGCCGGTTTCTGAACGCAATGGACGGTGCGGATGCCCCCAAGGTTGCCGTCGTCAGTGAAAGCCTGGTACGGCGCTATTTCGAAGGTGAAAATCCGCTCGGCAAACACATCAAGATCGGCAGCGCGAATTCCGATGAGCTTTGGCTGACGGTCGTGGGAGTGGTGGGCGATCTGCACTACAGCTGGATCACGAAGGAATTAGTCCCCACCATTTATCGGTCCTTCCGGCAAGCGCCGCCCTACTTCACGACGGTTGTGCTCCGCACCTCCGGTGCTCCCTTGAACTTCGCTTCTGCCGCGCGCACGGCTGTCGCCGCGGTCGACCCCAACCTTCCGGTCTACAACATTAAGCCCATGGACAAAGTCATTACTGAGTCCATCGTTGGTATCGCCTACGTCGCGGCCATGATGGCTGTGATGGGACTTATCGCTCTGGTTCTGGCATCGGTCGGCGTTTTCGGCGTGATGTCCTACTCCGTCAGTGAAAGATCGCATGAAATCGGCATTCGTATGTCCATGGGCGCGCAAACGGAGGACATAGTTAAGCTTGTTTTGGGCAATGGGATGCTCCTGACCTCTTTGGGCCTGGTCATTGGCTTGCCTCTCGCGCTGCTGCTCGCGCGCGGGCTCGCCGGGCTGCTCTATGGTGTTCGGGCCACGGACCCCGCCGCGTTCATCGGCTTGCCTCTGGTCCTGCTCAGTGTCGCGGCACTGGCCTGCTATATCCCCGCCCGCCGCGCGGCCCACCTTGACCCGCTTAAAGCCTTGCGACACGAGTGAACATTATCTGGCTCTGTGATTTTGCGGCTTTGAGAGCCAGAAGCGTCCGGAACCCGCTAAGGCAGACTGTCCCCTGGTCGTACGCGCCCACACGGATTTAGGTGTGATAATCTCGAAACGGAAGATGTTTTCCCGCGTCATCTAATTGGCGCCCAAGGAGCTAGCGTGGAGCCTCTGATTCAGTTGCGGAATATGGAGAAAGTTTACGAAGCGGGCGGTAGCAAGTTCTTTGTTTTGCGCCGCGTCTCGCTGGATATTCAGCCGGGCGAATTTGTCACCTTCATGGGCCCCTCGGGCGCGGGCAAATCCACCTTGCTCAGCATCATCGGCATGCTCGACGGCGCTTGGACCGGCGAATACTACTTCAACGGCGAGCCTGTACACCGGCTGAACGTGAAAAAGCGCAACGAGTTGCACAAAGCCAACATCGGCTTCGTTTTTCAGAGCTATCACCTCATCGACAACTTGACGGTCTTCGAGAACCTCGAAATCCCCCTTTCCTACAAAAATGTCCCGCATAAAGAACGCGTCAGCCTCGTCTGCGACATCCTCGACCGCTTCAACATCGTCGGCAAGAAGGACTTATTCCCCAGCCAGCTTTCAGGCGGTCAGCAACAACTCGTGGGAGTCGCGCGCGCCGTCGTCCAAAGCCCGAAGCTGATTCTGGCGGACGAGCCCACGGGCAACCTGCATTCCGCGCAAGGTGAAGAAATCATGGAACTTTTCCGAAGGCTGAACGAAGCCGGCACAAGCATCATCCAAGTGACGCACTCGGAAAAGAACGCGGCCTATGGCCACCGCATCGTGCAATTGAAGGACGGCTGGGTAGTCAGCGAGAGCAGCACCGCCGCGCGCGTCGGCTAAGCGAGGGGCTGAAACAGCCCGAGGCCGCCGGAAGCCGCCCGGAAGGTATTGGGAAGCACGGTTAAATTATTGATTCTGTGGGACATTGAGTTTGCGAGGCCCTAGCCTCTAACCTCTTTCGGGCTGCGCAGTGTGCCGAGGTTGGTGTGAGAGCTAGAGGCGTATTTAAACGGTTGGTTAAATACGAGCCCAGGCTGAGATTATCTTCCGACACGAATGAAAAACCCTACCATTCATCCCTACCGCGTCCTAGTGGCCGACGATCAGGCGGACATCCGCGACGCTCTGCGCTTGTTGCTCAAGCGCGAGAACTATGAGACGCAGTCGGCGGCCTCGCCCGCGGAGGCTCTTGCGGCGATCGAAGCGCGCGAATTCGACGCCGTGCTCATGGACCTAAACTATGCGCGAGACACGACTTCCGGGCAGGAAGGTCTCGATTTGCTGAGCCGCATCCAGGCGGCGGATTCCACGCTGCCCGTAATTGTGATGACCGCCTGGAGCAGCGTGGAAATCGCCGTGGAAGCCATGCGTCGCGGCGCTCGCGATTTCATTCAAAAGCCCTGGGACAACGCCCGCCTTCTGACCATTCTGCGCACGCAAATCGATCTGCGCAATGCGCTGCGCCAGGCCTCGCGTCTGGAAGCGGAAAATCGCCTGCTCCGCGCCGAATCGCGTCCCACTCTCATCGCCGAAGCGGATGTCATGCAGCCCGTGCTGGATTTGATCTCGCGTGTCGGCCCTTCCGATGCCAGCGTGCTAATTACAGGAGAGCACGGGACCGGAAAGGAAGTTGTTGCGCAGACTTTGCACGCGCTCTCGCAGCGCGCGGGAAAGCCGATGGTTACTGTAAACGCGGGCGGGCTTTCCGAAGGATTATTCGAGAGCGAATTATTCGGCCACGTGAAAGGCGCTTTCACGGATGCCCGTAATGATCGCGTTGGGCGCTTCGAACTTGCTGAGGGCAGCACGCTTTTTCTTGATGAAATCGCCAACCTGCCGCTAAATCTGCAGGCGAAACTTTTGCGTGTCCTGGAAACGGGCGAGCTCGAACGCGTCGGTTCTTCTTCCACCCGGCGTGTAAACGTGCGCGTGCTGGCGGCCACGAACGCCGACGTGAATGCCGAGGCTACAGCAGGACGTTTCCGCGAGGATTTGCTTTTTCGCTTGAATACCATCGAAATTCATCTTCCGCCGCTGCGCGAACGCCGCGAGGATATTCCGCTGCTGGCGCACCACTTTCTGCGCGGTTACTCACAGCGTTATCGCAAGAGCATTTCTGGTTTTGATCCCGGCGCAACGCAGCTTCTTCTCGAACATCCTTGGCCAGGGAATGTGCGCGAGCTCGATCATGCCGTCGAGCGCGGCGTGTTGCTCGCGCAAGGGCCGCTCGTCCGTTCCGCGGACCTCGGCCTGCGCACAGGCCCCGCAGGTGGCACGGTGCGGCTCGAAGAAATGAGCCTGGATGAAGTCGAGCGCTATCTGATTCAACGGACATTGGCACGTCATGACGGGAACGTAAGCCAGGCCGCAAAGGCATTGGGATTGAGCCGCAGCGCGATGTACCGCCGGCTGCAAAAACACGGCTTGGAATGAAACGCCTCTCGTACGAGCGCCGCATACAGCTTCTCGCGCTGGCGGCGGGATTACCCGGTTCGTTCATCGCTTTGATTCTCCTCTGGAATGGCGCGTATTCTTCGCGTACCGCGTGGACCCTGACGTTTCTGATTGTGAGCCTGTGGCTGGGCTTCGCGCTCTCCTTGCGGCAACGCGTCGTTTTTTCTCTGCAAACACTTTCGAATCTTCTTTCCGCGATGCGCGAAGAGGATTTTTCTTTCCGTGCGCGCGAAGCGCGTTCAGACGACGCGCTCGGCGAAGTGATGCTCGAAATGAACGCCCTGAGCGAGACGCTGCGCTCGCAACGTCTGGGTGCGATGGAAGCCACGGGACTGCTGCGCGCCGTAATGGAAGAGATCGACGTGGCGATTTTTACATTCGACAATCACCGCCAGTTGCGGCTCGTCAATCGAGCCGGCGAACGGCTTCTCTCCAGGTCCAGCGAACGATTGCTGGGCTTCACCGCCGCGGAGCTGGGCCTCGAGGCGTGTCTCAAAGGCGAGCCGGCGCGCACGATGGAACTGAGTTTTCCAGGCGGGTCAGGCCGTTGGGGCATGCGGCGCGGCTCCTTCCGTCAAGGCGGGTTGCCACATGATTTGATTGTGCTCAGCGATCTCAGCCGCGCGCTTCGCGACGAAGAACGCCAAGCCTGGCAGCGGCTTATCCGCGTTCTCGGCCACGAACTGAACAATTCGCTTGCCCCGATCCAATCCGTGGCGCAGAGCCTCGAGAGCGGACTGGCCAGCACTTCATCCGTGCCAGAATTGCAGGGCGGCGCTGCTGCCTCCATTTTGGAAGATATGCGGCACGGGTTGGGAATTATCCGGTCTCGCACGGAAGCGCTAGGCCGATTCATGGCGGCTTATGCGCGGCTCGCTCGTCTTCCACAGCCGACGCTTGCGCCCGTGAATGTGACGGAGTGGATTACGCGCGTCGCCAAGCTGGAAGCGCGTGCGAAAGTGCGATTGGAGAAAGGGCCGCCACTCGTCATATCCGCGGATGCCGATCAGCTCGAGCAGTTGCTGATCAACCTGGTTCACAACGCGGCTGACGCGGCGCACGAAACAGGCGGAGGCGTGAAGGTAACTTGGTCGCGATTTAGTTCTTATCTGGAAGTTTCGGTCCTTGATGAAGGCCCAGGAATTTCCAACACCGCGAATCTGTTCGTTCCCTTTTTCACTACCAAGCCAGGCGGCTCTGGCATTGGTCTGGTGCTCAGCCGCCAGATTGCCGAAGCCCACGGCGGCACATTGACCCTGCAAAATCGCCGCGACGCACGAGGCTGCGAAGCAAAACTGCGCCTGCCGATTTAGCAAAGCTGGGCCCGCCGAACAGCGGATCGATCAACGACAGTTCCGTGCTCGGGAACGATTGGGTTCGACCGGACATCTGCGGCACCGCTTCCGTGCGGTAGAAGCAATAGGGATTTCCGCTTCTTGCTTGAGATCTTCAGAAGAACGTCGCATCTTGGCTGCAATTCACGCACTGGCCGCAATCCCGCAAACACTGACGCGGGGATCAGGATCGGCTCTTGGCATGGCTTCTCCTCACAAAATCCTTAGATTCGTTTCATCACTTTCTAAGGCTCTGGCATTAGACTATGGAGTCGTCACTGAATTTGAGAGACTCAAGCCCGGTGAAGCGGGGGGCGAGAATTGTGCGTCCAGCCGAACAACGGCTTTGACGAACTGACCGAGGGACGCCAAACAGCGGGTCCGGGATCGAGAGGGCAAAAACTTGAAACGGGGTGCCGTGTGAGGGACTTGGTCTTCACTTTGATGACTATCGTTTTTTTTCTTGTTGCGATCGGCTACCTTCGCGCTTGCGAACGGCTGAAGTGAGGCTAAACCTTTCCCATGATTGAAAACGTCGTCCTTATTCTTATAAGTCTGCTTCTATTTGGCTACCTGGTGTACGCGCTGCTCAAACCGGAGAATTTCTAGCGATGACCGCAAATGGCTGGTTTCAAATCGGCCTCTACGTGCTGATTCTCTTTCTGATCACAAAACCTGTGGGGATTTTTCTCACGCGCGTTTTTGAACGCGAGAAGACTTTCCTCGATCCTTTGCTGCGCCCCGTGGAACGGCTGATCTATCGCGTGTGCGGCGTGGACGAAAACAAAGAGATGCGCTGGACGGAATACGGCACGACGATGCTGGTATTCAGCGCGGTTTCGCTGATTTTGCTTTATCTTTTCGAAAGGCTCCAGCACTGGCTGCCGTGGAATCCCGAGAAACTTGGGAGTGTGGCGCCGGATCTTGCCTGGAACACGGCCGTTTCCTTTACCACGAACACGAACTGGCAGGCCTACACTCCGGAAGTCACGATGAGCTACTTCACGCAGATGGCCGGACTGGCGTATCACAACTTTGCGTCGGCCGCCGTTGGAATCGCGTTGGCGATCGCGGTAATTCGTGGCGTCTCGCGGCATGAATCAAAGACTATCGGCAACTTCTGGGTGGATTTGACGCGTTGCTTTCTTTGGATCCTGCTGCCCGTCTGCCTGATCGGTTCGATGGTGCTGATTTCCCAGGGTGTGATCCAGAATTTGAAGCCCTATGCGACAGCACAGCTCGTCGAACCACAAACTGTGCAAACGCAGGGCCCTGACGGAAAAACAACTTCGCAAAGCGTAACGCGCCAAGTGATTGCGCTTGGTCCTACGGCATCACAAGAAGTCATCAAAATGTTCGGGACCAATGGCGGCGGATTTTTCAACGCCAACAGTTCGCATCCTTACGAAAACCCGACGCCTTTCACAAATTTCTTCGAGATGCTCCTGATTTTCGCGATTCCTTCCGGCTTGACCTACACGCTTGGCCGGATGACAAAGTCGCGGGCGCACGGCTGGGCCGTTTGGAGCGCGATGACCGTGCTCTTCCTCGTCGGTGTGAGCACCGCGTATTGGGCGGAAGCAAGAGGAAATCCTGACTTCAAGGGAGTCGACCAAACCGCAAGCGCGCTGCACTCAGGCGGAAATATGGAGGGAAAAGAAGTTCGCTTCGGCATTGCGAACTCGGCGCTCTTTGCGACCGCCACCACGGACGCAAGCTGCGGCGCCGTAAACAGCATGCATGACTCGTATACGCCGCTCGGAGGCATGGTGCCTCTTGTGAATATCATGCTCGGAGAAATTATCTTTGGCGGCGTCGGCTCCGGACTCTACGGAATCCTTGTGTTCGTGATTCTCGCCGTATTCATTGCGGGTTTGATGGTGGGACGAACGCCGGAATACTTGGGCAAAAAAATCGAGGCATTCGACGTGAAGATGGCCATGCTCGCGGTGCTGATTATGTGCCTCACGATTCTTGTATTTGCCGCTGTCTCGGTCGTTGCAAAATTTGGCACCTCGAGCATTTCCAATCCGGGCCCGCATGGACTCTCGCAAATTTTGTATGCCTATTCTTCGGCAACTGGAAATAACGGCTCCGCGTTTGCCGGACTAAACGCAAACACTCTCTGGTACAACACCTCGACTGCCGTCGCCATGCTTCTCGGCAGATTTTTTGTGGTCATTCCGATTCTTGCCATTGCTGGAAATCTGGCGCGGAAGAAGGTAACTCCCGCTTCTCTGGGAACTTTTCCGGTAACCGGTCCGCTCTTCACCGTTCTGCTGATCTGCACTATTTTGATCGTCGGCGCGCTTACTTTTTTCCCGGCTTTGAGTTTGGGGCCGATCCTGGAGCATCTCCTGATGCTTTCCGGCAAGGCATTTTGAGGAGCACATGGACCACGCGTCGCAAGCAAAATCGAAAGCACTGACGGACACAAAGATCCTGAAAGTTGCTATTGTGGATTCCTTCCGGAAACTGAATCCGCGCACCATGGTCAGGAATCCCGTCATGTTCGTCGTGGAAGTTGGCGCGCTTCTGACTTCCATTCAACTGGTACGCGACACTCTGCATCACACCGGCGAATTCGGGTTCGGCTTGCAGATCACTTTGTGGCTGTGGTTCACGGTGCTCTTCGCGAATTTTGCCGAGGCCATGGCCGAAGGGCGCGGCAAAGCACAAGCAGACACGCTGCGCAAAGCCAGAGCGGAAACGGATGCGCGGAGGCTGCGAGCGAACGGGTGCACGGATACTGTGCCGAGCTCGAAGCTGCGCGCCGGCGATCAAGTTCTGGTGGCCGCGGGAGAATTCATTCCGGGAGATGGCGAAGTTGTCGAGGGCGTGGCCTCCGTCGATGAATCGGCGATAACGGGCGAATCCGCGCCAGTGATTCGCGAATCGGGAGGAGACCGGTCGGCCGTCACGGGCGGGACGAAGGTTCTTTCGGATGAAATTCGCGTGCGCATCACCTCCAACCCCGGCGAAACTTTTCTCGATCGCATGATCGGCCTTGTGGAAGGCGCTTCGCGGCAGAAAACGCCGAATGAGATCGCGCTCAATATCCTTTTGGCGGGTTTGACGATCATTTTCCTTTTGGCAGTCGTGACCCTCCAGCCTTTTGCCATTTATTCCGGCGCGCCGCAAACGATTTTTGTTCTCGTATCGCTCCTCGTTTGTCTTATTCCGACAACTATTGGCGGCTTACTGTCGGCGATCGGCATTGCCGGCATGGACCGCTTGATTCAGCGCAATGTAATTGCGATGTCGGGGCGGGCCGTGGAAGCATCGGGTGACGTCGACGTTTTGCTCCTCGACAAAACTGGAACGATCACCTTGGGCAACCGGGAGGCGACTTCGTTTCACGCGTGCCCGAATATTACGGAAGTGGAACTAGCCAGCGCGGCGCAGCTCGCGTCGTTTGCGGACGAAACTCCGGAGGGGCGCTCGATTGTCGTGCTGGCAAAGGAAAAATACGGGTTGCGCGGCCGTGAGCTTGCTCCGCACAGTCCGGTATTTATTCCCTTTTCGGCCCAAACGCGCATGTCCGGCGTGGACATGGACGGCCACGAAATTCGCAAAGGCGCGCCGGAAGCAATCGACAAATATGTTGCTGAAAAGGGGCAGGTGGTTCCCGCGGAAATTAAACACGTCGTCCGCGAAATTGCGAATGGTGGCGGCACGCCTCTGCTCGTCACGCAGAATCGTCATGTCCTCGGCGCCATCGCGCTGACGGACATCGTGAAAGGCGGAATGCGCGAACGATTCGATCACCTGCGCGCGATGGGCATCCGCACCATGATGATCACCGGCGACAACCCGCTCACCGCCGCGGCTATCGCTCGCCAGGCCGGCGTGGATGATTTTCTTGCCGAAGCCAAGCCCGAAGACAAGATGGCGTTGATCAAGCGCGAACAAGCAAAAGGCAAACTCGTCGCGATGACCGGCGACGGCACCAACGATGCGCCGGCTCTTGCGCAAGCCGACGTGGGCGTCGCGATGAACACCGGCACGCAAGCCGCGAAAGAAGCGGGCAACATGGTCGATCTCGATTCCAACCCGACCAAGCTCATTGAAATCGTGGAAATCGGAAAGCAGTTGCTGATCACACGCGGGGCGCTGACGACGTTTTCCGTTGCCAACGACGTTGCGAAATACTTCGCGATTATTCCCGCGATGTTCGCCGCTGCGTTTCCGCAGCTGGGAGTGCTGAACGTGATGCGGCTACACACTCCGGAGTCCGCGATTCTCTCGGCAGTCATATTTAATGCGCTGATCATCATTGCGTTGATACCGCTGGCGTTGCGCGGTGTGCGCTATCGCCCGCTGGGTGCTGCAGCTTTGCTTCGCCGCAATCTGCTTGTCTATGGCCTCGGCGGCGTAGTTGCGCCTTTCCTGGGAATTAAGCTCATCGACATGGCGATCACTGCATTGCACCTGACGCGAGGAACTATATGAAGCAGCATTTGCGCATCGCGATTTTGATGACGCTGGTGACCACGGTGATCTTTGGTCTGCTCTACCCATTGGCTGTTACCGGCCTCGGCCAACTTTTTTTCCCGGCGCAGGCTAATGGCGGATTGATTGTGCGAAACGGCCACGTCGTAGGTTCACGGCTCATTGGCCAGCCTTTTTCCGCCGAGTGGTATTTTCATCCGCGTCCTTCGGAAGCCGGAAACGGTTACGATCCCGTTGCTCCAAGCGGCGGCGCGTCCAATCTTGGCCCGACGAACCGTCAGCTACTCGACCGCGTGAAAAGCGACGTGGAAAAACTTCATGCGGAAAATCCTGGTGCCGCAATCCCCGTGGATTTGGTCACTTCTTCCGCCTCCGGTCTGGATCCGGACATCTCGCCTGCCGCAGCGGAGTTTCAGATTCCGCGCGTAGCGCGCCAGCGGCATATCAGCGAAACAGATCTTCGCGCCCTGGTTGCAAAGCACACGTCGGGAAGGCAGTTTGATATTTTCGGAGAGCCGCGCGTCAACGTGCTCGAGCTAAACCTCGATCTCGATGCAACGCATCCGATAAAATAAATCTTAGGTTTTTCGGGCAGTAGTTTTCGCAGCCGCGCCCTTGGGCGCTTGAAAACGATAACCAACCCAAGGCTCCGTCAAAATGTATTTCGGACGCGCCGGGTCGTTTTCGATTTTTTTCCGCAATTGATTGATCACCACCCGCAGGTTTTCGGTTTCTTCCCCGTACTCCGGCCCCCAAACCGCTTGCAACAGCCTGCGGTGCGACAAGGGCTTGCCCAAATTGGCCACTAGGTGCTTCAAGACATCGAACTCTTTCGGCGTCAAATGCACGCCGTGGCCGCGAACAATGACCAGCCGGTTTTCGAAATCAATCGTGAGATCTTTGCCGCTAAAGGTCGGAATCGCCTCGCCCGGGCCGTATCTCCGGAGAGCAGCGCGAATTCGGGCGAGCAGCTCTTCAATTCCGAAAGGTTTAACGACGTAATCATCCGCGCCGGCATCCAGAGCGATCACTTTGTCGCGCTCCGCATTGCGCACCGTCAACATGATAATCGGCGCGTCGGACATTTCGCGAATCTCGCGCGCCGCCTCGATGCCGCCGATTCCCGGCATATTGACGTCGAGCAAGATCAGATCGGGTCGTTCCTTGCGCACCGCCTCAACCGCCGCCTCTCCGGTGTCCGCCTCTCGAATGACGTAGCCGTGGCTTGAAAGTGTGGTGCGCAGTACGCGCCTGATTTGTGCTTCGTCGTCCACAACGAGGATGCCGGCGCCGTTCATCGCGGTTCCTTCGCGCTCCGGTCCACAGGCAGCGTAAATGAAAAGACTGAGCCGTGCCCAAGCTGACTTGTCACGGAAATCGTCCCTTTATGTGCTGCGACGATAGCCTTCGCGATGGGCAGACCCATTCCCGTGCCTCGCACCAGGTAGCGTTGGTCCTTTCCGCGATAGAACTTGTCGAAAATCATGCCTTGTTCGAAGTCGTCGATTCCCGGCCCGCGATCCGCCACGCTGGTCGTGACTGTGTCTCCCGTCAATTCCGCGGTAATCGTGATGGGATGATCTTTCGGCGAATAAATGTTGGCGTTGTCAATCAAGTGGACGAGTGCGTCCTTGACGCGGTTCAAATCCGCCAGCACGGGCGGCAAATTGGGATTGATTTTCACATCGACGGCGCGGCCGGCCAGCGCCGTATCGCACTGCGCCAGCGCGGCCTCAATAATGTCGTCGATCGGCGTTGGAGCAAGGTTCAGTTCAAACTCACCCGCCTCCAGCCGCGACATCTCGGCGGCCTCTTCAACGAGACGGTTCAGCCGGTCGCACTCTTCATTGATGATCGTCAGCAATTCGCGCGTCTGTCCGGGATCGGGGTCATCCGCACCCAGCAAGCTTGTTGTCGCCGCCTTGATCGATGTCAGCGGCGTGCGGAAATCATGCGCGATGGAATCCAGCAGCGCCGACTTCAGCCGTTCGCCCTGCCGTTCGGCTTCCGTTTCTCCAAGCTTCTCGACGGCCCGCGCCCGCTCGATCGCAATAGCCACGAGGCTGCTGACGGCATCCAGCGTCTGCCTCGAAAGCCGCGATCCGGAAATGCCTAGGCTTCCAATCGGCCGAACGCCCATCCGCACGGGAATAAAGTACAGGCCTTCTTGTGATTCAAAGATGCCTTCATCTCGAAGAAACACGGCCTTCATTTTGTCTTCATCCAGATGGGCAGCGCCGAATCCCGAGCGATAAAATTTGTCTTTCTGCGGAAGGAAAAGTTCCGCGGCCCCGCCTTCAAAACTCTCGACGATGTAATTCGGGATTGCGTTCATGAGCTGAATAACATTTCCTTCGGCCAAGAGCTTTTGACTGAACTTGTAAAGCCGCTCGACCTCCCGGCGCCGCTGATGGGACTCGTCGGCTTCGTGGCGTATCCTCGCGGACAGTTGGCTTCCCACAATGGAGGTAACCAGGAACGCAAACAGCGCCACCCAATTCTGCGGGTCGGCAATCGTAAACGTCCCGACCGGCGGAAGAAAAAAATAATTAAACGCCAGCACCGCCGCGATCGACATAAAGACCGAGACGGCCATTCCCCACACCGCTGAAACTGCTAGAATAGCCAGCAAAAAGGTGAGCGCGATGGTTGTCTGATTGACCTCGCGCGCGTGCCGATAGAAAACGGTGAGACCGGCGACGATGGCCAGCGATACGGCAATCCCAAGGACGCGGCCCCCGAGCATTCTCTGCATCGAAGTATTCTATCGTATGCGGACCATTTGAACCGGAGAAGCTGAGCCCTTGCCCAAGAAACCCGAAGACTGGCTGGCAGTCGCCTCGCCACCGCAGAAAGCACGTGGAATCTTTAAGCTGTTCCTCGGCTACGCTCCCGGCGTCGGCAAAACCTACAGCATGCTTAGCGAAGCGCTACGCCGCCGCAGCCGCGGCGAAGACGTGGTCATGGGCGTCGTCGAGACTCACGGCCGCAAAGGCATCGAAGAGCTGGCTTCGCAAATGGAGGCTGTCCCGCGCAAGAAAATCGAATACAAGGGAACGATGTTCGAAGAAATGGATGTGGACGCCATCCTCGCGCGAAAACCAGAAGTCGTCCTGGTGGATGAATTGGCCCACACGAACATTCCCGGCAGCAAACATCGCAAACGCTACGAGGACATTCAAGATCTGCTGGCCGCCAATATCGATGTTGTCTCCACGCTGAACATCCAGCACATCGAGAGCATCGCCCCCATCGTGCACTCGATTACTGGGATTACCGTGCGCGAGACGGTTCCCGACTGGGTCCCTCTGACGGCCGCAGAAACCGTCATGGTCGACCTGACTCCCGAAGCTCTGCACAACCGCATGAAACGCGGCGACGTTTACAGCACGGAAAAAGTTGAACGCTCGCTCAAGAATTTTTTCCGCCGTGGAAATTTAATCGCTCTGCGCGAACTCGCGCTCCGCCAGGTCGCCGAGCAAGTCGATCGCAGCCTCGAAACCTACATGGAAGACGAGGATATCCGCAAAAATTGGGGCGTTCGCGAACGCATGGCGATTTGTATTTCCGGGAATCCCGCAGGCCAATATCTGGTCGCGCGCGGCGCTCGCATGGCCCGGCGCATGGACGCCGAACTCTACGTTGTCCACGTCGAGCGCGAAATCGGCCCGAAAGAACAGAACGCCGCAGCGCTCGCCGCGAATTTGCGTTTTGCCGAGAGTCTCGGAGCAACGGTCGTGCGATTGAAAGGCCGCAGCGTGGCCGACACGGTTGCAAATTTCGTCCGCTCGAAACACATTACCCAAGTGATTTTCGGCCGTGCCCCGATTCACGATTGGCGCAAGTATCTTTATCTATCGGCCGTACATCGTTTTTTGCGGGAATCTCCGCCCGTGGACGTTCACATCGTTACGCAAGAAGCGGAAGAGTAGCCCTCCTCATCGCGGGGTCGCCGTTTGCACCGTGCCGCTCATTTCCAGTTCAATCTCCACCGACGGATCGGCTTTCAGGAAAAATGTGTTCGGACTTTTCAGACCCCACTGAATGTACGGCACGCTGAATTTCGCCGATCCCTTCCAATGCTCGCCGCTGAGCTCTCCTTGAACCGGCACAACCAGCTCATGCTCTGCCCCGTGCAATACAAAAGTCCCGTGCACCCCGACGTTGGACGCGCCTTGCGTCAAAACTTTCCCTTCGATCCGATCGGGGCGAAAGACAACCTCCGTGTAGCGCGCGCTCTCCAAAATCTCGCTGTGCATTTTCTTGTCGCGGGACTCGTTACCGCTCTCTCCGCTGGTAGCATGGGCGGCAATTTCTCCGCTGGCGTTGCCGCTTGCCGGATCAAACCGCACCACACCCCGCTTTAATGCAAATGTTCCATGCACCGTATGCAGTGTGCTGCCCAGCGTCCAATGTAATTTGCTTTGTACGGGATCGAGGTTCAGCGTTAGTTCGCCAGAGCTCGGCGGCGGGGCCGTGCGCGTCGATTGCGTCCAGGCGCGGGTCGCGCCCAAAGCAACGAACACGAAAATCGCCGCCCACCAGAAGGCGACAACTCGACGCTGTCCCCGTTTCATTTTTAGTCCAGTCAGTTTCATCCCGTCGTAAGAAATCGCCATCCAAAAAGCGCGCCGGATTTTGCTATCTCCACCGGGCGCGTCTCTCCCACGTGATAAGCAAGCATCCGTTCGAAAAGCTCTGGAGCCGCCTCCAGCGCACGCAGCGTACGCTTCCGCAGCCCATTTTGGTGAGCGAGCAGCAGTAACAGTTTCTCCATGAGTTGAGGCCGCCTGAACAATTTTTGATGCGAAACCTGGTAGCAGATTCAAATCCTCCACGGCTAGGGCGCCGGCAAGCGCTGTAGCTTGCCTAAAACTGAGTGAAAGCCCCTCTCCCGTGATTGCGTCCACGCTGCCTGATGCGTCCCCGATGAGCGCGACGTTCCCGCGATACACGCGCTTTAGCTCGAATATGCTCGTCACTGCTCCGCGCTCTGCACCCACTTGCAGTGCGCCATCGAGCCGCGGAACAAGTTTAGGAAATTTGCCCAGGCTCTCGTCAAAATTCATCCTCGGCTGATCCGAGATCAGCACCACGCAGAGCTCCCGCGCGCTCACGGGAGTCAGATATGCTTGCGCCGACTCGGCCCAGTGAATCTCTATGGAATCCATCCAAGGCTCGAGCTGATAACGCCGGCGAACAGCGAACCGGCTCACCTGTCGTCGAAAGCTTTCCAACCCACTCCATCGCCGTACTCGTGAGCGGCTCCCGTCAGCACCGATGACCCACCGCGATCGTATTTTATTCCCGCCAGCGACACCTCCTGCTTCATCGAGCTCCGTCACCGGCGTGTTCCACATGAGCGACACGCCGCAATCGGATGCTCGCTCGATCATTCTTTCGTGCAATGTTTCCCGCCGAACTCCAATGCCATTCCCGCCAGGAAAATTGGCGCCTACCGACGCGCGATCGTCCTCGAAACGAATCCCACGCAGTACGCAGCCATCCCTTTCCCGCAGTGCGACGCCGAGTTCGCCGAGCGCCGCCACGGCATCTGGCAAGAGCCCTTCGCCGCAAGCCTTCGTGATGGGAGGCTTCGCGCCGTCAGCAACCGTCACCCGAAATCCGAGCGCCCGGCACGCAATCGCCGCGGCAAGCCCCGCCGGGCCGCCACCCACAACGAATATGTCTGTGTGCAGCCCCATGTTTCCCTCGCATTGCAACCGTGAACTCCGTCGCACATCCGACAATCTGAAAGGTTAGATGTTCGCAAATAACAGAGGATGCCTGGCCGATGGAGAATGCCGCGGCCTCTGCTGAAAGTCATCCCTGGCCTCAAATTCTCTTCATAAGCTGAACTTATTTCTGTACACAATTCTATTAATTTGACTGATTGACTTCCCTCCCTCATCCTGTTATCTTCATGGCGGCTATTATGGTTATCGTCGCCATCCCGAACGTCCGGCCCGCGTCTGCGCTACCGGTGCGGTCCGCAGTAGTCGGAGTCGTCGTACGAATTATCCCTGTCATCGTGCGGGGAATCACATAAAGATGATGGCGGCCTAGCAAAGCAGCAGCAAAGAGTTTCGAGGCCATCATCAGAACCAGGATGATGGCCTCAAGTTTTTTAAGCTCGTATTCGCAAGTTTAAGTGCTCAAAGACCTGGAGGAGATTGCCACTGTGACCGCACCATCACTCAAGTCTCGAAGCAGCGCGCTGATCGACGGTCCTCATCGTGCCGGAGCGCGTGCCATGCTCCGCGCCTGCGGACTTCGCGATGACGATTTCACCAAGCCGCTCATCGGCGTCGCCAACACCTGGATCGAAATCGGGCCCTGCAATTATCACCTTCGCGAACTTGCGGTCCATGTGAAAGACGGGATTCGCGCCGCGGGCGGCACGCCGCTCGAATTCAACACTGTCTCCATCTCCGATGGCATCACTATGGGCACCGAGGGCATGCGCGCTTCCCTGATCAGCCGCGAAGTCATCACCGACTCCATCGAACTCGTCACTCGCGGCAATTTGTTCGACGCTCTCGTCGTCCTCGTCGGCTGCGACAAGACCATTCCCGCTGGAATCATGGCTCTCGCGCGGC
Organism: uncultured Acidobacteriota bacterium; assembly: GCA_963767755.1. Classification (GTDB taxonomy): domain Bacteria; phylum Acidobacteriota; class Terriglobia; order Acidiferrales; family UBA7541; genus Acidiferrum. The sequence goes on from CAVYFO010000045.1 coordinate 32,949, forward strand.
TGAATATTCCGGGTCTCGTTCTCTACGGCGGCTCCATCGCCCCCGGCAAATTTGAAGGCCATTCCGTCACCATCCAGGACGTCTACGAGGCCATCGGCAGCCACGGGCATGGGGATATGACGGATGCGCGCCTCAAGGCGCTTGAGAGCGCAGCCTGTCCCGGAGCGGGCGCGTGCGGCGGCCAATTCACCGCCAACACCATGGCCCTTGTCTGCGAATTTCTTGGCATCGCTCCGATGGGCCTTTCCAGCGTTCCCGCCACGGATGCGGGAAAAGCTCATGCCGGGCATCGCGCCGGCGAACTCGTGATGGATCTCCTGCGGAAAAACGTCACTCCTTCTCAGATCATCACCAAGACCGCCATTGAAAACGCCATCGCCGGAGTTGCCGCGACCGGAGGCTCGACAAACTCCGTCTTGCATTTGCTCGCGATTGCCAACGAAGCGAAGATTCCGCTAACCATCGACGATTTTGACCGTATCAGCTCCCGCGTGCCGATCATCGCCGACCTGAAACCCGGCGGGCGCTTCGTTGCCACGGATCTTTATGCAGCCGGAGGCACTCCTCTTGTTGCAAAGCGGTTGGTCGACGCGAAGATTCTTCGCGGTGACGCCCTCACCGTGACTGGCCGAACGATTGCCGAAGAAGCGGCTGCCGCGAAGGAAACGCCCAACCAGGAAGTCGTCCGAAAAATCGACGCGCCTCTCAAGCCAACGGGCGGCCTGGTCATTCTAAAAGGGAATCTCGCCCCCGAAGGCTGCGTTATAAAAGTTGCCGGACACAATATTCAAAATTTCCGTGGCCCCGCGCGCGTTTTCGGCGATGAAGAGCTGGCTTTCGCGGCCATCGAAAAAAATGAAATTCATGCCGGTGATGTCATCGTGATTCGCTACGAGGGCCCGAAAGGCGGGCCTGGCATGAGGGAAATGCTCGCCGTCACCGCCGCGCTCGTCGGCGCCGGCCTCGGCGATTCTGTCGCTTTGCTCACCGACGGTCGCTTCTCCGGGGCCACGCATGGATTGATGGCTGGCCACGTGGCTCCGGAAGCAGCCAATGGCGGTCCCATCGCCGCCGTCGAGGATGGCGACACGATTGTCTTCGACCTCCCGAACCGCAAACTGAATGTCGAGCTCACAGACGCCGAAATTCAGAAGCGTCTTGCGACCTGGAAGGCCCCCGCCCCGCGTTTCACCAGCGGCGTGATGGCCAAATATGCTTTGCTGGTTTCCTCTGCCTCTCTTGGCGCGGTCACCCTCGTGCCCGCATCTTTTTCAGCATCAACTCCGCCTCAGACAGTTGCGCCCGGCAGTTCGCACGCGCAATTGGGAAGGACCCTATGAAGCTCACCGGCGCGGAAATCCTCTGCGAATCGCTCACCAAGCTGGGTGTGCAGCACATTTTCGGATACCCTGGAGGCGCGATTCTTCCCGTGTACGACGCTTTGGGCAAATCCAAGCTGCATCACATTTTGGTTCGGCACGAACAAGGCGCCACGCACATGGCCGATGGATACGCGCGCGCCAGCGGCGGCGTTGGTGTGGCCATGGCTACGTCCGGCCCAGGTGCGACCAACATGGTCACCGGCATTGCCACCGCCATGCTCGATTCTTCTCCCGTCGTCTGCATCACTGGCCAGGTCAGCAGCAAACTCCTCGGCTCCGACGCCTTTCAAGAAATCGACATCACCGGCATCACCATGCCAATCACAAAACACAACGTCGTCGTCTCACGCGCCGAGGACATCGCGCGCACCCTGCGCGAAGCGTTCATCATTGCCAATACCGGTCGCCCGGGCCCAGTTCTCATCGATGTCACCAAGGATGCGCAACAGGCTTCCGCCGAATTCGATTGGGAAGCGTCAACGCCAAAACTTCCTCAGAAGCGCGTGCGCGACAATCACAACCAAGCCGAATTCGACCGCGCGGTCGAATTGCTAAACACCGCCAAGCGCCCGGTTATTCTCGCCGGCCGCGGCATCATGCTTTCCGGCGCCATGTGCGCCTTCGAGCAATTCGTGCGCACGTGCAATATTCCTGTCGCCATGACCCTTCTCGGCATCGGCTGCTTCCCTGCTTCCGATCCCATGAATCTGGGCATGATGGGCATGCACGGCGAAGCCTGGGTCAATCACGCCATCCAAGAGTCCGACCTGCTCATCGCCGTCGGCATGCGCTTTGATGATCGTGTCACCGGCGACCTCCGCACTTACGCAAAGGGCGCGCGCAAAATCCACATCGAAATCGACCGCGCCGAAATCAACAAGAACGTGAAAGTGGATGCCGCGCTCATCGGCGATGCTCGCGAAACTCTCGAAAAACTCATTCCGCACATCTCGAATCCCGATCGTGCACCCTGGATCGCCCACATCAAAGAGCTGAAGGGCGATTCCGCCGTGCGCGACATTCAAAGTCTCCCCGACAACGGCCATCTCTATGCCGCGCACGTCATCAACGATATCTGGAAGGAAACCCGCGGCGAAGCCATCGTCGTCACCGACGTCGGCCAGCACCAAATGTGGGAAGCGCAGTATTACCATCACAATCAGCCGCGCACGCTCATCACTTCCGGCGGTCTAGGCACCATGGGCTTCGCGCTGCCCGCTGCTGTTGGCGCAAAATTCGCAAAGCCGGATTCCGAAGTTTGGGTTGTCGTCGGCGATGGCGGTTTCCAGATGACCATGTGCGAGCTCGCCACCATCGTCCAGGAAAAAATCAACATCAAGATCGCCATCATCAATAACGGCTATCTCGGTATGGTCCGCCAGTGGCAGGAATTTTTCTACGACAAGCGCTACGTCGCCACGCCGCTTGTCGCTCCCGATTTCGCGGCGCTGGCCAACGCCTTCGGCATCCGCGGCGAACGCATCACCTCGCGCGCCGATGTCGTCCCCACGATTCGCTCCGCTCGTGAATCCAATGAAACCGTTCTCATCGACTTCCGCGTCGAGCAGGAAGATTCCGTCTACCCGATGGTTCCCGCGGGCGCGTCGCTGCACGAAATGATTCGCCGCCCGGGGAATCCACTTGTCGAAACGGCGTCCGAGCCATAAGGAGCGCATGAGCAAAACCGAGCGATGAACGAAAAGAGGACACCATGCAAACACTTGTCGCATACGTCGAAAACAAACCGGGCGTGCTCAATCGCGTCTCATCGCTCGCTCGCCGCCTCGCCATCAATATTGATTCCCTGACCGTCGGCCCGACCGACAACCCCGAAATCGCCCGCATGACCATCGTCGCGCACACCGACGAAAAAGGCGGCCACCGCCTCGAAGCCAGCCTCGAAAAGTTAGTCGATGTCCTGCTCGCGGAAAACATCACCGAGCGCGCTTTGCTCGAACGCGACCTGGCTCTCATCAAAGTGCTCGCCGACCAACAATCCCGTCCACATCTGATGGAGCTGATCAAGGTTTTTCGCGCCCGCGTCGTCGATGTCGCCCCGGAATCGCTCATCATCGAAGTCTCCGGCACCGTCGACAAAATCGACGGCCTCCTCGAAGTTCTGAAGCCCTTCGGCGTCCTCGAAATGGCCCGCAGCGGCCGCATCAGCATGACGCGCGGCGGCGATTTGCTCCGTCCGCCCTCCACAACCGCACCAGCCCAGACCTTGGTGGCGAGGTGAATTCATGGACGGCCCCACAGTGAAGCTAAAGCTCTTAGAATCAATACTTGCGGGAATCTCCGTAAACACTGAATCTAAAGCACTTACGCGAGAGCTAAATCCTTTAGATTCAGTCTTTACAAAAATCTGAGGGAGGGGTCCAAAGTACCCTCCTGTCGTTTCGGGCCATCTGCTCCGCCTCTTGGGCGGACAGGGGCCACAGGCGCAAGTTTGAAGCAGTCTAAATTCCGGCCGCAACCCGGCCGCAAAGGACAGAAATGGCAAACCTTTATTACGACGATTCCGCGGATCTCGCTCTTATCCAATCCAAGAAAGTCGCCATCATCGGCTACGGCTCGCAGGGTCACGCGCACTCGCTCAATCTTCGCGATAGCGGCGTAAGCGTCCGCGTCGGCCTGCCTGAAGGCAGCGCCTCGCGCGCCAAGGCGGAAAAGGAGGGGCTTACCGTCAACACGCCCGCGCAAGCCGCCGAATGGGCCGACGTCATCATGATTCTCGCGCCGGACACCAAGCAGCCCAAGCTTTATCGCGACGCGATCGAGCCGCATCTCACTAAGGGCAAGACGCTCATGTTCGCGCACGGCTTCAACATTCGCTTTGGCACCATCAAGCCGCCCGCGAGTGTCGACGTCTCCATGATCGCGCCCAAAGCTCCCGGCCATCGCGTCCGCGAAGTCTTTACCGAAGGCGGCGGCACGCCCGCGCTCATCGCCATTGAGCAAGACGCCAGCGGCCACGCCAAAGCTCTCGCGCTCTCTTATGCCAAAGCTCTCGGCTGCACACGGGCCGGCGTCCTCGAAACCACTTTCACCGAAGAAACCGAAACCGATCTCTTCGGCGAGCAAGCCGTCCTCTGCGGAGGCGTCAGCGAGCTGATCAAAGCCGGCTTTGAAACGCTCGTCGCTGCAGGCTATCAGCCCGAAGTCGCCTACTTCGAGTGCATGCACGAACTCAAGCTCATCGTCGATCTCATTTACCGCGGCGGCCTCAGCTACATGCGCTATTCCGTCAGCGACACCGCCGAACAAGGCGATTACAGCGCCGGCCCGCGCATCATCACACAGAAAACGCGCGACGAAATGAAACAGATTCTCGCGGAAATTCGCGACGGCAGTTTTGCCAAAAAATGGATAGCGGAAAACGAAGCAGGCTGCCCGAATTTTCTCGCCACACGCAAGCGCGAACAAAGTCATCCAGTCGAGCAGCTCGGCCCCAAACTTCGCGCCATGATGCCCTTTTTGCATCCCGTCATCGCTCCAGGGCTAGAAGAAAAAGCCGCCGCTTCAAAAAAATAAGGAGACAGTTCGACTGCGCACTCGCCCTTTTTTCGCAAGACCAGATCGCGAGCGTCCGGCATGAGTGTTCCATTACTTGTGCGGCTCAAAGTGGTTACTTAAACAAACTATCCAGCCTAGTTGACATGCCCAGCGTTTTAGGCAATTCTCTGGCGCCATGAAACGACGACCAATTTCTCCTCAAGCCTCGGCGCCCTCTTTAGCGGAGCGCATTGAACTTCTCAGCGCAAAACGCCAGGAGATTATCCGCCCAATTCTTGAGCATCCGCGGGAGTACGTTCTCTTGAGCGTGCGCGCCATGGCCAAGCGCCTTAAGACCGACCCTGCCACCGTCGTTCGCATCGTGCGCGGACTCTGTTTCGCCAGCTACCGCGATTTCCAGCGCCATCTCCACGATCTCTCGATTGCGTTCGCGACCTCTCTCGACACCATGCAATCCGCCGGCCCCGTCACCGTCAGCAGTATGCCCACTTATGTTCGCGACGCACTCGAGCAGGACCTCAAAAATTTGCACGGCCTCAAGAATAGCCTCGATGCGCCCCGTCTCGTCTCACTTGCCAAGCGCTTTTACGACGCGCGTCGCATCATAATCCTTGCCGGCGATCTCGCCGCCATTCTCGCCGATTATCTCGAGTATCAAATCACTTTGCTCGGTCTTCCGGTCTTCACCGGGACTTCCGCCGGCCGCATTGCCCACCTGGTCCGCACTGTAACTCCCAAGGACCTCGTCATTGCCATCAGTTTTCGACGCGGCCTGCGCCAAACAGTCGAAGGCGTGCATCTGGCGCACGCGCGCAGCGCCTACTGCGTCGGCATTACGGACACCTATGTCTCTCCGCTTGCTCGCGAATGCGACGAAGTCTTTCTCGCCAGCGTCGAGTCCACATCCTTCGGCGCATCGTATTCCGCGCCGGTGACGCTAGTGAACGCCATCCTCGCCGCCTGCGGCCAATATCGCCGCCCGCAAACGCTGGCCATTCTCAAGGAAATAGCCGAAGAGCAGCGAAAAGGCTTCCGCTGGTACACGGTCTGACCTATGTCCTGGCACAGTGAAACAAATGTTTCTCTTGTGCCTTGCAGCGCTCCTGCGTAGAATGCCGCTCTGCTACGCGTATCAGATCACGCTATATTTCCGCGCTGCCGCAAACATATTTCGGCAACATTTGTATCTCGCGTACTTTGACGTTCTCGGTTATCATGGCCCCCGTTCAATGGTTGTGATGTAAGAGGGCTCTTGGATAATCGGGAAGGGACCAAGTATCTTGAAACGCCAATGAGCAAATATCGAGCAAATCGGCGTCGCCGCGCCTGGCGTCTCTCTATCGCTCCGTTGTTCGTTCTCTGCGTCGTCTCTTGCCATTCCGGGCAAAGCCCTTCGTCTCTCGAACCCGGTCCCAAACCGCCCGATGTTCCCGGTCAGTGGAAGCCTTGGATCGGCGAATACGGGACCTCAGCTGCGAACCAAAACACCGGCTCCGCTTCCGTGGTCAGCGAGAAGGACGGCGTCATCCTCTTACTGTTGCGCGCGCTCAAGTCGGACGGTGCTCACTACGAAACTTTTGGAAGGCTTTCGGCGAACACAGCGCCGCGTACATTCTCGAAGTCTGGATTGAGCTTTGGCGTTGACGGGCAAGGTGAGACCAGCCTAACAACAGGTAGCATTGAAGAACGTAGGCTCTCGCCGGAGGCGAATGCCACCGCGCAGGTCGTCATAAAGCCCACAAGGCCAATTGAAGAACTTCGACATGATGCACTCGCCGCTTCTCCTCCGCACGAAGACGGCGACTTCCGCAAACCAGAACTCGTCGAACTGACGACGCTCGATCCCGCAATTCGTTTGGATATTCGCTACGCAACGACGAACGATTTTCTTGGCACCGCGGTGTACACGCAGGCGCGCGCATTCATGCAGCGTCCCGCCGCGGATGCGCTCGTGCGTGCGCTTCACAAACTAGAGACTCTCGGCTACGGCCTTCTGATTCACGACGCTTATCGTCCCTGGTACGTCACGAAAATTTTCTGGGACGCGACTCCACCCGAGGGCAAAATTTTTGTCGCCGATCCGTCTCAGGGCTCACGCCACAATCGCGGGTGCGCGGTCGACCTGACGTTATACGATCTCGCCACTGGCAAGCCCATCGAAATGCCCGGCACGTACGACGAAATGTCTCCGCGCTCCTTCCCCGATTATCCCGGCGGCACTTCTCTCGAGCGCTGGCATCGCGATCTGCTACGCCGGGCCATGGAATCCGAAGGCTTCACCGTCTACGAACACGAATGGTGGCATTTCGACTACAAGGATTGGCAGAAGTATCCGATTCTGAATATCAAGTTTGAAGATTTGCATTCCGGCCAGGGACTCGCCAGCGCGAATTAGCGTCCACAAGTCTTGGGCCATTTTTTTCTGGAGGATTTTGACTTGCAAACTAACTGCCGCAGTCTCCGTTGCTCCGCCGCGCTGTGTCTCGCAATTCTGTTTGTGTCCGCGCCGCGGCCGCTTCGCGCGCAATCGACGGCTTCTCTTGCGGAGCACATTCAAAAAGTGATGGACCGCCCAGTTTTCGCCCACGCCAATTTCGGCATCGAGTTCTACGACATCGCCACGGGCAAGGTCGTCTACTCCATCAACGCCAATAAACTATTCGTTCCCGCTTCCACCACAAAAATTTTCACGGAAGGCACGCTGCTCGCCAAGCTCGGCGCGGACTATCGCTTCCACACCAGCATTTACCGCACCGGCCCGATTGATTCAAAAGGTACGATTGAAGGGCGATCTCGTTCTAAGTCGCCAGCGGCGATCCCAATCTCTCGAATCGCATGCAGCCCGATGGCACGTTGGCGTTCCAAGATGACGTCATTACTCTTACGGCGGTCCCGCAGTGGCGGGCGATCCGCTGGCGGTGATCAAGCAGTTGGCCAAGGACGTCGCGGCCAAGGGCATCCGGCAAATCGAAGGGCGAATTCTGACGACTCACGTCATTGCTCTCCGACGGAGCGCGCTGGGAAGCCCGTAAGTCCGACGTGGTGCTCTCGTCCATTATCGTCAACGACAATTTGATTGATCTGGTTGCAAAGCCAGGTACAAATGCCGGGGATCCCGTGATTCTTAATCCTTCGCCGCAGACCTCATACCCAAAAATCATCAATCAGCTGAAGACCACCGCTGCGGGCACGGTGGGCCGAGCCTTCAGCGATCCCGCAAATCACTCACACAAATCCTGACGGCACCATAACCGCATATTTTCACCGGCAAGCATGCCGTCTGGTAAGGATCTGCGGCTCGACTGCTCCATTTCCAGTCCCGTCACCGACAAAATTCGCAGAAACGGTTTTGCGCGAATCACTCACGGGCGCCGGAATCCAAATATTAAGCCCCCGACGCATGCGGCGCCCCCGGATTTCGCGCAACTCGCGTCAACAACTACACCGCCGAAAACCGCGTAGCAGAACACATTTCCCCTCCTTTTTCCGAAGCGATCAAAGTAACGTTCAAGGTAAGCCAGAATCTCCACGCCGGACTGAGTCCCTATCTTCTCGGCTCTCTCGTCGCAAAAAATACAAACGCCAGATCTTTTCGCGGGGGCTTCGCAGTCGAGCGCGCTTTCCTCGCAGGAAGCCAAGCTCGATTTCACCGGCGCCTCTCAAGCCGACGGCGCAGGTGGCGACGCCGCCCATTATTTCAGCCCCGATTTCATTGCCGTTCTATCTCATTTATTTGACCACCCGCCCCGACTTACAACGTCTTTTTAAAAGCGCTGCCGATCCTCGGTAAGGACGGCACTTTGGTCAAAATCGAAGTCAATTCGCCCGCTGCCGGCCACGTCCACGCCAAAACCGGCACGTACGGCTCCTACGACGCGTTGAAAGCAAGATGATGCTCAGGGCAAAGGCCTTGCCGGCTATGTGATACGGCGAGCGGCCAGAAACTTGTCTTGGCTCTCTACGTAAACAGGTCTCCTTGCCGCACGATCCCGATGCCGATCAAGAATCGCCGGTGAAGCCCTGGGCCAAATCGCCGCCGCCGCCTACGATCCCGTTGCAATCCGCGGCCCAGCTCGTCCACCAGCGCCACATCTCACTGCCAACAGTGATTACGACCTAATCATCCGGAACGGCTAGATCATCGACGGCACCGGCAATCCCTGGGTCTCCGGTGACATTGCCATTCGCGGCGACCAAATCGCGGCCATCGGAAAGCTCGATAACGCTCACGCCAAGAGGGTAATCGACGCTAAGGGTCTGGTGGTTTCCCCCGGCTTCATCGACATGCTCGGACAATCCGAATATCCCCTGCTGATCGACAACCGTTCGATCAGCAAGCTTTCCCAGGGAATCACCAGTGAAATTACTGGTGAAGGCGCATCGATCGCTCCGCAAACCGAACTCACCATTGCGGCCATGCAGCCTTTCGCTCGACCACTTCAACTCAACGTCGACTGGACCACCCTGGACGGTTATTTCAAACGCCTCGAAAAATCCGGCACCCCGCTCAATATTGGCACCTACGTGGGCGCCGCCCAGGTGCGCGAAGCGGTGATCGGTGACGCCAATCGCGCTCCCACGCCCGCCGAGATGGAAAAAATGAAGGCCCTCGTCGCCCAAGCCATGCAAGACGGCGCTCTCGGCGTTTCCACCGCGCTCATCTACCCCCCGGGACATTACGCGACGACCGAAGAACTAATCGAGTTGGCCAAGGTCGCCTCGCAATACGGCGGCATTTACGGTTCGCACATGCGCAGCGAGGGCCAGACCGAGCCGCAAGCGGTGGCCGAAGCGCTCCGGATCGGCAAGGAAGCCAATCTCCCGGTGGAAATTTTCCATCTCAAGGTTTCCGGCAAAACGCGTGGGGCAATATGCCCAAGATCGTCGGCCAGATCCAGGCTGCGCGCGACGCAGGCCAGGACATAACCGCGGATATGTATCCCTATATTGCGGGCGGCACAGCTTTGGCCTCCAGTCTTCCACCGTGGGTGGCTGACGGCGGCATGGAAAAACTCCTGGTGCGCCTGCATGACCCTGCCACCCGCGCGAAAATCAAAGCGGAACTGGCTTCCGACCATGCCGGACTGGGAAAATTTGTACTTCGACAGCGGCGACGGCGCCGGCGTAATGTGTTTCCGGCGTGGTGAATCTCGATCTGAAGAAATACGAAGGCAAGACCATCGCCCAGATCGCCGTTGCAGGAAAAAATCACAGCTCGATGCCCTGTTCGATTTCGTGATCGCCGACAAGGGGCAGACCGGCGCTCTATATTTCATGGCCAGCGAAAGGGACCTCGACTATGCACTAAAACAGCCTTGGACCAGCCTGTGCCTCGATGCCAGTGAGCTGTCGCTCGATGGTCCACTTTTTGAACCCCATTCCCACCCGCGCGCTTTCGGCGCTATGCCTCGTTTTCTCGGGTATTACGTTCGCGATCAACATTTAATGCCGCTGGAGCGGCCATCCGCAAGATGACTTCTCTTCCCCGCGCAGCGCGAACACCTGCTTGGTCGCGGCTTGCTCAAGGAAGGCTACTCCGCGGACATCACCATTTTCGATCCCGCGAATCATTGAAGATACCGCCACCTACGCTCAACCTGCGCAGCTAGCCAAAGGCGTGAGGTACGTCTTCGTGAATGGCCAACTGGAATTCGAAGACGGTAAACTGACCGGCGTCACCGCAGGCCGCGCCCTGCGCGGCGCTGGCTATCAACCTGAAGCACATTAATTCCCGCTCCGCCCCTCATCGGCCTATCTTGACTTAGGCCGTATTCCGGGGCATTACTTACTACAGAATGTAATGGAGATTAGATGGACCCCGCACTGACCGCTCAAAGGGCAGGCCACGATCCCCAAGAAAGTTCCGAGAGCACCTTGGGCTGGAAACCCGGGCGATTGCGTCAAATTCTTTGGTGCATCCTGATGGCAGCGTGGTTTTGTTGCCGATGTCTTCCTATTTCGGCGCTGCGCGGCATGATCAAGTCTCCGCCGGCAACGGCCCGTGTCAACTTCGGAGATGACCGAAGCCAGTGCGGAAGTTGCCGCCCCAAGCACGCCTCGCGCCAAGCGCCGATGATCGGGCTGGACACGAGCATCCTGGGACGGTACCTCGCCCAGGACCATCCGATCCAATCGTCCAAGGCAACCGAAATAATCGAGAAGCGATTAACCGCCAAGAATCCCGGCTTCGTCAGCATTGTGGCCACGATAGAAACGGTTTGGGTTTTGGATCGCGCTTATGGCTTGCCGGCCGCCGAAATTGCAGCCGCTGTCGAACGCATTCTTCAGGTCGATGCGCTCGTTGTGGAGGCCGAGCAGGAGGTTTTCACCGCCATGATCGCGCTTAAGGAGGGACGTGGGTCGTTTGGATACGCCCTGATCTCCGGACTTGGGACTAAAGCCGGCTGCTCCTACACCTGGACCTTTGACCGCAAGGCACTTCGTCTCGGTGGATTCAAATCTCCTTGATCCTTCTCTTCGCGTTTCTGCGAGGAATTGTCCTTGCCAATTTGCGATGCACCGGCGGGGCCAAAGCCGCAGTCCGTACCACTCTAAACGCACTCATGAACAATCCGCTTGCTAAGCCAGCGAAATCTTGCCCATCTCCGCCACGTGCTGCTCTTAAATGCCATTTCTTCCCAGCCATGCTTTCCGTAATAACGCAGGACGATTTGTGGCCGTGGTGCGATTTTCGCCGGCGTTACGTGAGGGAATCCGGAAAGCTCGACCCACTCTCCATAGACCAAATAACTGCCTTCCCAGCCCCGCAATTCGAAATGGCCATCATCTTTGAGGATCAGCGGCGCCGCAGTGCAAGCGATGATTTTTCCGTCCACCTTTGCTTGCGTGCACCCGTAGCTGCCGGAGCATCGACTGTTTGCGCTTTGGCGGGAGGATTTATGGCGAAACACAGGGCCGAAAAGGCGACGTAGCGAAGGAAGCTCTGGGCAATGCGTTCCAGTCCCATGGGGGGCTCCACTGCCGGCAGGGAAGCGTTGCTGCGGGCACCGTCCCGTGCAGATTGGTAACAGGTGCAAGCTCCGCCCGCCAACGCCACTCCATCTAACCTATTGATAGTAAATGCTTTGTAGAAAAAGCGTACCTGTACTCACGGACGGCCTGGGAAGATTCATTCCCCTTTTTGGCCTTGATGTCTATCCCTCTTGCCGATTTCGCCGAGGTTTCCGGCGGCCAGTCGATGCCGATACTGTCGCTAAAAAATGGTAATTCCGCCACGGCCTGGCCATCTTTCCGCGGAGTCCATGTGCCGCAAATTCATGCCCGTTGCAAAATCCCGCAGGAGACGGCTTGCCCGCCGCCAACGCGGCTCGAAAAAGTCTCCCAGCACCTTGATCTGGTGTCCGCGCGCCGTCAATTCCTCGCGCGTTTTGCCGCTGAAGCGGTTCTCCATCTCAACGTCGAAACCCGAAAACGTGTATTTTGTGAATCGCGGCGCCTCGACGGCGGCCTGAATATTCATTTTGAAGTCCGCAATATTCGCGATGAACTGGGCATGCGGCCTGCCCCTGGTTCCAGCCGCCCATAATTCCAAACGCCATCCGCATATCGCCCTTCTGCGCGAATCCCGGAATGATCGTGTGGCGCGGCCGCTTGTGCCCCGCGAGCGCATCGGGTGAATCTTGGATCGAGCACGAACAACCCGCCGCGATTTTGCAGCGCGAATCCCGTTCCGCCCGCCACAACTCCCGAACCAAACGCCGAATAGTTGCTCTGGATGAGCGACACCATGTTCCCGTACGCGATCCACGACACTTGCATAAGTCGTTTCGCTTCCGCCGGGAATATCTCCTGCGCTGAACGTCGCAGTTCGCGTGCTCCGGGTCGATCAATTTAGCTCGTTCTGCAGCCCAAGCATTCGAAATGGGCGTTTTCCGACGGGAATTTTCTGCCCGCGCGGATCGCCCAAATATTTCGCCATGTCTGCATACGCCAGTTTTTTCGCTTCGATCTCCGCGTGCAACGCGTTCGTCGAACCCAATTCCCAATCCTTCGAGCCCATGGGAAGTGTCTCCATGATGTTCAACATTTCCAGAGCATCCATGCCCTGCCCGTTCGGCGGCATTTCGTAGACTGTCCAATCGCGGTAGGTCGTTGAAATCGGCTCGGCCCATTCCGCCGGGAGTTTTGCGCAGGTCTTCCGCGGTCATCGTCCCGTTGTGAGTTCTCATGGCGTCCAAAATTTTCTTCGCGATCTCGCCTTTGTAAACAGTGCCCAGTCCATGCTGTGCGATCTGCTCCAGGGATTCCGCCAGCTCCGGGTTCTTGAACAAGTCTCCAACATGCGGCGGGTGATCGCCGGGCAAGTAAAGCGTGGTCGCTGCATCGTCTTTGCGTAAGTACTCCACTTCCGCCGCCCAATAGGCCGCGTCCCACTCGGGCACGGGAAAACCGTCTTGCGCCGTTTCGAATCGCCGCCGCCAAATCCTCCTTCAATTTCTTCCGTCCAAACTTATCCGCGAGTTTCTGCCAGCCGTCCACCGCGCCCGGCACAGTGATCGAATTGACCCAGATGTGGCATCTCGCGCAAACCCAGCTCGTGCAAATGCTCGATCGTCAATCCCGCCGGCGCCCAGCCGCTGGCATTCATTCCATAGAGTTTGTTGGCCTTGGCGTCGTACACAATCGCGAACAAATCCCCGCCGATCCCGTTCATCATCGGCTCGACAACGCCCATCATGGCGTTCGTGGCAATCGCCGCGTCCACCGCGTTTCCGCCGCTCTCCAAAATACGCACACCCGCCTGCGAAGCCAGCGGCGACTCGGAAGCCACAATCCCGTTGCGCGAAATCACCATCGACCGCGTCTGGCTCCGGTCTTGTCCGTCCGCGCTCCCGCTCATCAGCAACAACCCTCCCGCCAACACGAAAAGCCCGACACTCCGAACTTCCGACAAATGCACCATATTCCCCCTAAGCTCCATCGCTTCCAGCACCCCGCATCTTACATACCCTGCCAAACCAAAGTCTCCTTTAACTCTCAGACTCAAACTGACGCAAGGTGTCGTCAGCGCAAAATTTCCAGCGCAAAAACAAAACTCCCCGGACCTGATGAAGTCCGGGGAGGTTGCTGAAGCGTCTCTACATGATTAGTGGTTGTCGCCGTGGCCGTAATCGTCGTGGCCTTCCGACAGCGCGGAACCGCCTGCCGGGCAACACTTCTCCCGCGCGCGCGCGGAACGCGCCGTCTGGAAAGTTCCGCCAACTGCCCGCGGCCGGCGGCGTGGTTGCCGAGACCAGGTCGGTCGCCTTTCACGAGCTTGTTCGGATCCGCTCCGTTATCGCCATTGGCGCTCACCGTGGACGTGGTGGCCCAAATCGTCGCGGTGCCGTCGCGATTCACGCGCCCGGTGATGTTCCGGCAGCCGCCCGTGGCCGGATCAATGGAGCTTGGGTCGTCGTTTCCCACGCTATATTGCACGCCAATGTTCAATCCGGCGTTCAATACGTAAACCATGTTCCACACGCCGTTCTGAAGCACCCACTTCTGCAAGCCCGCGGTCGCCTGGGATTGCGCATGGCGACGTTGCCGTTCACCGGCAGGCTCACAAATGTTCCATCGCCCTCATCGCACACATAGAGCGTGTTGGCATTCGCGAAAAACATTCCAAACGGAAAGTTGGTGCTCGTGCTTGCTTCGGTGTTGGGGAAGCCAGGCAGAATCGTCAGCGGTACCGTCGCTAACTCGGCTGGAGTGCCAGTTGGCAGAGTGCCTGCCGTGCCCTCTTGAAATACGGAGTTGATTCCATTCCCGCCGCTGCCTTTGCTTACGTATACCGTGTGTTAAAAATCGTGATGCCGCGGAAATTGGTGTCTTTACCCTGCTTGTCACCGATAGAGGCTCCAACCTCCCAATCATATCGATGCCGAGGGCTGGCGGCGTCGCGGGTACTGGCGGGGTCAGTCCCGGAATCAACAGTTCCGCGCCCGTCGCGTTGATCAGTTCAAATCCGGGGATTGTCAGTGGGAGCTGCTTCTTGCCGATGTTTCCGCTGTTATCATTGCCCGCCATATAGTAAACGTCATTCGCGCCTTTAATGGCAGCGCGCCCGTTGTCGCCGCTGTACGCATTGCCATCGGTGATACTCAGATGGCCGTCTGCATCCACTTCCGCTACCGCGCGATAATAAGCCGTGGGAATATTCGGCGTGTCCTGCAAATTGGAGGTCACCGGATTCGTCGGATCGCAGATCCCTGGCGTATTGGAAGCCGAAACGTCAATCAGATTCGGCGCCGTCGGAGAAATTTCCGTGCCGCCGCATCCGACTCCGCCTTGATAGCCCATGAAGGTCAGCGACTTGCCGTCCGCAGAGAGGTTCAGGGCCAGCTCGGATTTCGAGCTGAAGCTAGTCACTATCTTGTCGCTTGGGATAGGCAACGTCCCGAGTTCCCAGCCATCCTGAGTAATGTTTTCCAGAAAAATTGGTGAGGTGATGCCAAAGCTGCCGTCCGTGCCAGAGTTATTCCAAACGTTGTGCGTGTCCTGATCGTTGGGAGCTTCGCCATTATCGCTGGCGTAGCCGCACGGAACCGCAACGGGAGTAGTGCCGCCCGCGATTAAGGGCACATTCACCGTCAATCCGGTTGCACCGCCCATGCATCCCGGCGGCAAGGCCTCGCCCGCAATCACGGTCGAAGCATTGCCCACATACACGCTCTTGCTGAGCACCAAGCTGTCTGGTGCGAACTGGAAGTGCCTCGAATGATCGTGATCATCATCCGCGGACATCTTGCTGACAAATACTCCTCCTGCTAGTGCAAACGCTGCCGCCACTGCCAAAACTGTCAAAGCACGCCGTTTTTTCACAAGTGTAGCCCTCCAAGGCGCACGCATCCTCCCACACCCAAAACACTGCAGCTTTGCGGCCTTGTTAAGACTATGTGAACCCTCCGTTGCAAGTACTGATAGCAGTAGTATCCGCGCCCGGTCTAATACGTCAGGGTCCCCCCTGCCACACACGAGGCGCTCGGCTTTCAACACTCGCCGCTCCTCACCCTCTGCCTACTACTCACTACCCACTCTTTCCTCGTCCTTGTACACTGTACGTCTCCTCCGCTATCCCTTTCGTCCAATCGCGGAGCTACCGCCCATGACTGAAGAACGCAAGTCCGCCTCCGCCGCGCGCCGCGCCGCCGACCCTAATCTCGACGCCCAAATCGACGCCCTCGTCGCCGGTCGTCATGCCGATCCCTTCGCACTCCTCGGTCCGCATCCGGTTTCCACGCCCGCGGGCAATCGCTGGGTCATACGTTTCTTTCGCCCCGGCGCAGCAGAGGCCAGCGTTCTTCTCAAAGGCTTTTCCGAATCCATCCCTGCGAATCGCATTCGCCCTGAAGGCTTCTTTGAAGCCGCGCTCCCCGAAACCTATCGCGAGAAGCCCGATCCTTCCGCTTATCGCATTCGCTACCGTTCCGGCTACGGGGAAACCGCCGAAGCCCTGGACACCTACGCATTTCCTTATCTGCTCAGCGAGTTCGATCTTCACCTCATGGGCGAAGGCCGTCACTACGACACGTACGATAAACTCGGCGCGCATCTGAAAACTCTTGAAGGCGTGCGTGGTGTGCATTTCGCGGTGTGGGCACCAAATGCTCTTCGCGTAAGCGTCGTCGGCGACTTCAATCGATGGGATGGCCGCCGACCCATGCGCGCCCGCGGGACATCAGGCATCTGGGAACTCTTCGTGCCCGAGCTCGCCGAAGGCGCCATCTACAAATATGAAATCCGGCTCGCGATGCAGCGTCAGCAATTCTCAAGGCCGATCCATTCGCCTTTCCGCCGAACTTCGGCCCCGATCCGGCTCCGTCGTCTTCGACCTGGAGAATACGAGTGGCGAGACAGCCTTGGATAAGCGAAGTTCGCAAGAAAAATTCTCGTACCGCCGATCTTATCTACGAAGTCCATCCCGGGTCGTGGCGCCGCGTCAATGAGAAAATAATCGCTGGCTGACCTATCGCGAACTCGCCGACAAGCTGATTCCCTACTTGAAAGAACTTGGATACACCCACGTCGAGTTGCTGCCCATCATGGAGCATCCATTCGATGGCTCGTGGGGCTATCAGACAATCGGCTATTTCGCGGCTACCAGCCGCTACGGCACGCCGGACGATTTCATGTACTTCGTCGACCGCTGCCACCAAGCAGGTATCGGCGTTCTTCTGGACTGGACACCCGCCCACTTCCCCACGGACGCGCATGGCCTCGGAAATTCGATGGTACACATCTTTACGAACACTCCGATCCACGGCAGGGATCCCATCCCGATTGGGGCACCTCGTTTTCAATTACGGCCGCAACGAAGTCCAGAATTTTCTAATTTCGAACGCGCTGTTTTGGCTCGACAAATATCACATCGACGGACTGCGCGTGGACGCAGTCGCTTCCATGCTGTATCTCGACTACTCCCGCAAAGATGGCGAATGGATCCCCAACGAATTCGGCGGCCGCGAAAATCTTGCAGCGATCGCCTTCATGAAGCGTTTGAACGAAGTCACGCACGGCCGCTTCCCCGGCATTCTGACGATTGCGGAAGAATCCACCTCCTGGCCGAGCGTCTCGCGTCCCACCTATCTCGGAGGACTGGGCTTCAGCCTGAAATGGAACATGGGCTGGATGAACGACACGCTGAGCTATTTCTCCAAGAATCCCATCCACCGAAAATATGAACACAACAACATGACTTTCTCGATGCTCTACGCTTTCACCGAAAATTTCGTGCTCCCCTTTTCCCACGACGAAGTCGTCCACGGAAAAAAGTCCCTGCTCCACAAAATGCCAGGCGACCTCTGGCAGCAATTCGCAAATCTCCGCTTGCTTCTGGCCTATCAATGCGCTCACCCCGGCAAGAAACTCCTCTTCATGGGCCAGGAACTAGCCCAGCGCAACGAGTGGAGCGAAGCCACCAGTCTCGATTGGCACCTGCTCCAATACGATTCGCATCGCGGCATCCAAAACCTCGTGCGCGACCTGAATAAGCTGCTCGCCACCGAGCACGCTCTGCATCAAGTTGATTTTGTTTGGCAGGGCTTCGAGTGGCTGGACGCCAACGACGCCGACAACAGCGTTTTCGCCTTCGCCCGCCACGGAAAAAAGTCCGAAGACTTGCTCCTCGTCGTCCTCAACGCCACGCCCGTTGTTCGTGAGGGCTACCGCATCGGCGCCCCTCAGCCCGGCTTTTACGAGGAAGTCCTGAACACGGACGCCGCCAATTATGGAGGCTCGAATGTAGGCAATCTCGGCGGCCAAATCGCGTCGAGCCAGCCTGCCCAGGGCCGCGCCCACTCTCTGTGCCTCACCCTCCCGCCGCTAGCGGCA
The DNA here is from genome assembly GCA_963767755.1 of uncultured Acidobacteriota bacterium. Classification (GTDB taxonomy): domain Bacteria; phylum Acidobacteriota; class Terriglobia; order Acidiferrales; family UBA7541; genus Acidiferrum. The sequence continues at coordinate 51,179 of CAVYFO010000045.1, forward strand.
GTCTTCTTAAAATGGAAACCCCAATGAATCCGACGTTGTATCCGCTTGCCTCCGTAGGGGCACGGCACGCCGTGCCCGTCTTGACGGCTTCTCGGTCTACGCGCCCTCCGCGCTCTCTGTCGTTCTTTCGGGACTAAAAAACTGTTAATCCCGGAACTTTTCCCACGTCTTACTCGTATGTATCGCCAAATGCCCAAAGGAGGCATTCCCTCATGGCCAACCATACCCGGCGCGTTCTCCCCGTAATCGCTTTTCTAGCCGCCGCATGTCTCTACGCCCCAGTCGGAATCCAGGCGCAAACAAGTTCAAGCCAATCAGGCACTTCCGCGCGCGGTGAGCGCTGGCTGCACGTTCGCGTCATCAGCACGGACTCCGGGGCGAAACCGTCCGCGTCAATGTTCCCGTCGAGCTGGCCGAAAAGGTTCTTCCGGCCATCGACCACGACCGCCTCCACAACGGCAAAGTGCGCATCGGCTGCATGGATTGCGATGGCGTGGACATTCGCACGCTTTTTGACGCCGTTCGGACCACCAAGGACGGCGAGTTCGTAACCGTGCAAAGCAAGGATGCCGACATTAGCGTGGCAAAGAAAGATGGCCAGTTCCTTGTCCATGTCCACGACAAGAACAAACCAAAGAATTCTCAGGTGGAAGTCAAGGTTCCCATGAAAGTCGTTCAAGCGCTGCTCTCCGCGGGCAAAGATGAGTTGGATATCGTTGCCGGGCTGCATGCTCTCGCGGCGGAAGGCGATGTGGATCTGGTCTCGGTGAAAGATGACGACAGCACGATTCACGTCTGGATGGATTCCAAGAACGTCGCCGATTAACCACTAACTAGGTTGCGTTTAAGGGGTTCGGGCCCCGAAACAGTCTCCTGCGGAAAAGCGGAAGGCGGGAAAGGATAAGTGAGATGGTACTCCTCGGAAAAATCGCTCTGGGTTTTGGGGCCACTGTCCTGATGGCGGGCGCTTATACCTTTCGCGAAGGCTTGTTGCGCGTTGACGTCGACGAAAGCCATGGCAACGGATCGCACGTCCACGTTTGGGTGCCCGCGGCGGTGGTTCCCATGGCCATGCACTTCGTGCCCCGCCAAAAGATGGAAGAAGCCGGCGAAAGAGCTGGGCAGTACATGCCGCTGGTACATGTCGTCGCGAAAGAACTGCAAAAATATCCCGAAGCCGAACTGGTCGAAGTGCGCGACGGCGAACAGCATGTTCATATCCGCACGCATGACGGCGCTTTGCTGATCGATGTGGACGAGCCGGGCGAACACGTTCACGTGGCCTGCCCGCTAGCCACGATCGATGACGTCTCCCGCGAACTTGCTTCTTTCGCGCCTGGAGCTTAAGAGGGGCGCATTAGTCCCGCGCACGGCCTTTCCCTTGGGCGCTCATGATTTTACGTCTCGATCCTCAGCAGTTCTCACGCTCCCTAAGTCCGGCATCATCGGAAATTTCTTATCGAATGCTGTTGTCTCACTGTGGGTTTTGCTGCTGCATCTGGTGTCTCATGGCTTCCGGATCGAATTTGATGGGCGTTCCGGTGATGTGGTCCTTGGCACCGGAAATCAGTTTGACGAGAACCATCGAGTTCGTTGGCGTGATTTCTTTCACCATACTCATGGGAGAAACTTTCGAGCTGACCCACACGTCGCCTTTTCCGTCGTCTTTGGTCCAGTGATCGCAGAGGAAAACGCCGGCCGGGACAGTGACAGTGTCAGGCCCGACTTTGTGCCACTTCTCCAATTCCGTGCTCACGTGCGACGGCGCGTTCGCCATCACACTCGCGGGAAATTCCATGGGCGGCTGGCCGGGCCGCTGAACAATCATGCGGTGAAACTGGAAGTCATCCTTGGTGACGAGCATTTTGCCGTACATGACCATGCCGCTTCTCGGATCGGTGTGGCCAAACTCGAGCCAGTAGGCGTCCTTGCCGTCGACCGCTTCCTGGCCGACGATGCTCATTTCGATGGTGCTTTTCTGTTGGTTTTGCTCGGTTTCGTAAACGGCGCCATTCCCCACAACGGGCTTGAAAATATCGGCAATCGCCGGTTTCTTGAAAAAGTTCATGCCCATCTGGGCGCGGGAAACAGTCCCAATTGCAGGGAGAAGACAAGCGGCGATCAGGATTACGTGCACTCGCTTCATGGAGTGGCTCCTTGTGTTCATGTTTGCCGCCGGGCCGGCGGAATTCTCCAGAATGGAAGGACCGGAGAGTGCCTCAAAACTACCAGTTTGCCGGGAGGGAGGCAATCGGAAGAGCATGTTTCCGTGGCGAAACGGGACACGTTGGAATTCTGTTTCTGTTGAGGGACTGGCGATGGCGGCGATTTATTCCCCGGGAGGAATTAAAATTTCCCTTCAAAGAAAATTGGAACTCCTTTTCAGAGGGTGTCTGAAAGCCGCTTTTTCTTAACAGGCGTGTGTCGCATTTCAGCGTTCGGACGCGAGATGAAGCGCCTGGGACTATTCGTAGGCCAGGGCAACGACGGGGTCATAGCTTGCGGCACGAAGCGCGGGATACACGGCGCCAATGGCGGCTCCCGCCAGTGCCAGAAGCGTGGCGGTGAAAACCCACTCAGGGGTAATCAAAATCGTGAGGTCCGGGTGCGTCTCCCTCATGACGGCCTGAAAAAAATACGTGAGGATGATTCCCAGAACGCAACCCAGGAGCGTGAGGATAAGGGTTTCTCCCATCAACATGCGCAGGATACCGAACCGGGAAAGGCCCAAGGACTTGAGAATGCCTATTTCGCGAGTACGCTCCATGACCATGGTGTGCATATTGAGAAGCACGACAAGAAAGCTGATGACGATGCCAAGGCCGACCATGGTGCGAGTAAAAGGTTTCAATTGAGGAAGATTGGAGGAACTCATGAGCGTGACGTATTCGGCCATAGAACGGACCCGATCCAGAGGGTCAAGAGCGAGAACTTCCGCGCGAGTTCCTTCCGTGTCGCCCTTGCTGCGAACGTAGAACATGGAGACGCGATTCTCGGCGCCGGCGATGTCTTGCGCCGTCTTAAGAGGGATGAAGTAGCGGGCGCCTTTGCCATGGGCGACGATCCCACAGATTGTAACTGATGATTCAAAAGAGTGATTTGGTCGCCGACTCTCAAATGCTTGGTTCGCGCGATGATGTCATCGGCGATGGCTTCGTCGGGAGAGGCAAAGGGACGCCCTTCGCGAAATAAAAACCCGCGGCTAAGAGCGTTGAAGCGTTTGAAATCAATACCATAGACGATGACAAAGCTTTTTGGCTCGGTGAGGATAGCGTGGGAGCAACTTCATCAACGCCAGGAGGGCGGCAATTTTTAGCGCCCAAGGATTCCTGCATGACGGCGCTGGAGAATGCAAAGAAAATAGAGGCGTTGGGAGGTCGACAAGAAGATCGGCGCCAATGCCCTCCTGGCGCTTTCCCCATTCGGAAAGGACTCCCGAAGTGAGACCGACGATGAGGAGAACCAAGATAACCTGGATGGAAATGGCGACTACACTGAGAGAGCTGCGGAGCGGACGCGCGATGACGTTGCCCCACAACATTTGCAAGAGGGAAAAAGTTCCATCAAATGTCTCATTCATTCGGAAATCCGATGAATCACTTTAACATCCGATGGTAGTGGGTCAAAATTTGGCGAGAAATGGCGGGCACGCATCGTGCCGAACTCGGAAGATATATTTCTGCACGATTAAGTTTTCAACACAAGTGTTCATAAGTGTGTGGAAAATAGTCTCGTGCGGCCATGTAAGTTCACTTTCTTCAATGGGCTGCTCCTGTTTGCACAATTTCAGTGCAATTTATTTTTTCCGTGGCAATACTTTTTGATGGTGGGAGGAGGCGTTCGCAAAACAAAACTAGCAAAATGAGAACGATAAGAAAGGCGAAGGTAAAAAATTAGAAGTGAAAGATTCCGCTACGCACAATACAGAGTGCGACTCGACTTCGTACCACTTGGGCGGTCTCTCGAGATGAATTTTTATGACTTGGTGAGGTCGGTGATGTCGTACCAGCGTCCGTTGGTCTTCCATCCATCGGCAATGACCTGAATGAGAGCGCGGCCGAGCGGCGCGTCGGGAACGTGGGTGATCCCTTCGCGATTGGTTTTGACGTTCAGTTCTACTTTCTTATCCTTCCTGAGGGTGCGCTGCTCGATATATTGGCGTAGACGCTGGCATTTTCAACGGGTTCGGCCTTGTCGCGGGCGGTGACTTCGATCGTCAGCTTCGAGGGTGCATCGGATTGCCCGGGAGACTTGGGCGGAGCAGCGGGCTGATCCTGGGCAGAAACACCAAGAGCGGCGGCAAGGAAAAAGGCGAAGAAAAAAATTCCCAACTTGGGCTGAGAGAAAACCATGTTCCATGGACCCCATATTCCACAAAATGTTATGAGGTAAAGTTACTCCGCTGGAGTTTAAGATGCAAATGGAATGGCAAATGCTTGCTCGTAGTCTGGGGCGGTTTGGAAGAGCGAGGATGTATTCCAGGCTACAGGCTGCAGCGGCAGATTTGACTACCACCGTTGGTGGTCCTGTAAGTTTTGAAGAATCTGCGCTGTGCGCCGTCGAGAGACGCGAGTGCAACGATGCCCCCTAGTACAGAACTCCCACATCACAGGGGAAACGAAACAGATTATCTTGAATGCGATGGACTGAGCGCCCTGGGCTAAGGCTTTCGGGTAAGAGGAGACCACAATGGGATTTGCAACGAACGCGATACACGTCGGACAGGAGCCGGATCCCGCCACGGGTGCGGTGGTTTCACGCCCCCATTGTCTCAGACCTCGACGTACGTTTACGGAGAGCTTGGCAAGCACAAGGGGTACAAACTACTAGAGATCGAATCATCCGAACCGGAAGGCTTTGGAACGGACCGTAGCGAAACTGGAGGGCGGGCATAGCGCGTACGTTTTCACTTCGGGAATGGCGGCGATTGATGCGGTGTTTCGGCTTGCCGTCCGGGAGACCATGTTGTGCTGTCGGAAGCTGTGTACGGCGGCGTGTACCGGCTCTCGACGCAGCTTTTGGTGCATTTTCGATTGGAATTCAGCTTTGTGGATACATCGATTCCGGCTTGCGTGCTGTGGCCATGCGGCCGAATACCAAGCTGATTATTATCGGAGGCGCCGACAAATCCGACAATGCGCGTGACGGAGATCAGCGCTATCGCGAAACTGGCTAGCGAGCGGAACGTTACACTGGCGGTGGATAACACCTCTTTCTGAGTCCTTATTTGCAGCGGCCGATTGAACTGGGCGCGCAGATCGTCGTGCATTCGATGACGAAGTATTTGAACGGGCACAGCGACTCGATGGGCGGAGCGGTGGTGCTGACGCGGCCGAGGGGTGCGGAGAAGGGTTCTTTATACAGCGGTCGGCGGGCGCGGGGCTAGCGCCCCGATGGATTGCTTTTTGATTTCGCGAGGGATCAAGACGCTGGCGATCCGCATGTTGCAGCACAATGCGAACGGAATCACTGTGGCGCGGCACTTGGATGCACACCCTAAAGTTCGCAAGACCTATTCCCCGGGATTGCCGACGCATCCGCACCACGTCGGCTTGCACGGCGTCAACAAAAAGGGCCGGGAGCGATGCTGGCGATTGATTTTGGGATCGCTGGAAGCAGCGCGGCGATTTTTGAATAAGTTGAAATTGTGCGCGCTGGCGGAAAGTTTGGGGCGGGGGTGGAGACTTTACGTTCGTTGCCCGCGCAGATGACGCACGCTTCGATGCCGGCGGAAGTGCGGGAGCGGATTTGGGATTACGGAGGGGTCGGTGGGTTTCTCGGGCATTTCGGACATCGGAAGGGGTTCTAACAGGATTTGGATCAGGCGCTTTTGTATGTGTGAAGAAGAAGTGGTCAGTGGTTAGTGGTTAGGAAAACATCGCCTGGGGTGGGCACACGCAATTGGTGTGGGGCAGATTGGCCTAATGAAATATCGCTTCGCCTCCGTCATCACCAAGGAAGACGATTGGTACGCTGCGCGGTGTCCCGCGCTAAATGTAACCACACAGGGAAAAACATCGAAGCCGCCTGCGCCAACCTACGCGAGGCTATCGAACTCTATCTGGAAACTTGGGGCACTAACTGGGACGTTATGTATTTTCATCCAGCCAGTCTAGGTAAGGTTTGGAGCCGGCTACGATGGGGAGGGCGATGAATTCGGGGACTTCGTAGCTGTGCAGGCGTTTTACTTCCCGTTCGAGGGCACCCAGGCGCCTGGTGGTGGTTTTGATTAGGAGCAGGAGTTCGCGGGCTTTTTCTATTTTGCCATTCCAACGATAGTGGGACTCGATGGGGATGCGGAGGATGTTGACGCACGCGGCGAGTCGTTTTTCGATGACGCTGCGGGCGATGAGCTTGGCCTGGATGTGATTGGCGCAGGTGACGAGGACGAGGCGGTAGTTTTCGCTGGGCTTCATGTAGCGATCTCCAATTAGAGAATCTGGTAGATGCAGTGCAAAGGGAGGGGCAAGCCCCTCCCCTACAGGCGCGGGAATTGCCTGTCCATGCCTGTAGGGACGCTTCCGAATCGGAAAGACTCGGAATAGAATACGACGGTATGAGCGCTTCCCCTATGATGAATGCTTCCCCGATCAAGTTCGGCACGTCCGGATGGCGCGGGCTGATTGCCGACGACTTTACGTTCGCGAACGTGCGGCTGGCGGTGACGGCGATCGCGGAGCATGTCACGGCCAAGAAGAAAAATCCAACGATTCTGGTCGGATACGACACGCGATTTTATTCGGAAGAGTTTTCGCAGCTCGCGGTTGTGATTTTGCAGGAGCACGGGATTCGAACGCTGCTCTGCGAGACGTTTACTCCGACGCCGGCGGTGGCTTATGAGATTCAGCGGGCGAAGCTGGATGGAGCGATCAATTTCACGGCGAGCCACAACCCGGCGCAATATCACGGACTGAAATTTTCTTCGGCGATGCCGGGGCCAGCGCTCCCGGAAGTGACGAAGGATATCGAAGCGCGAGTGGCGAGAATCATTGCCACGGAGGGAGCGTATCCGAGTTCGCCGGCTGTGCCATCGGGCGGAGTGAAGACGGAGAAAGTGAATCTTCGCGAGAGTTATTTGAAGCGGCTGGAAGAATTGGTGCGGTTCGAGACGCTGCGAAAAGCAAACGTGCAATTTGTGACAGACGCGCTCCACGGCTGCGGAGCAGGATATCTGGATCGAGCGCTCGCGGAACATGGCGTCGCGGTCCAGGCGATGCGTACGAATCGCGATTGTCTTTTTGACGGGGACGGGGCCGGACGTTAGCGAAGAAAATCTGGCGCCGCTGCGCAAGGCAGTGATGGAGTCGGGGACGGCGGCCGGACTGGCGACCGATGGCGACGCAGACCGCTTTGGAATGATCGATCGCGACGGAACATGGATTCAGCCGAATCATGTTCTGGCGCTGGTGTACGACTACATCGTCGAGACGCGCGGATGGAACATGCCCGCGGCGCGGAGCGTGGCGACATCGCAACTGATCGATGCGGCAGCGAAAGCGCACGGACAGAAAACGTATCAGACGCCCGTGGGGTTCAAGTACATCGGGCAATTGATTCGCGAGGACAAGATTGCGCTGGGCGGAGAAGAGAGCGCTGGGCTAACGATCGCGGGCACGTACCGGAAAAAGATGGAATCCTGGCGTGCTTGCTAGTGGCGGAGATGATTGCGGCCCTGGGTGCTTCGCTGGGCGAGCAGATCAAGCAGCTTTTCAAGAAAGTGGGAAGAGAGTTTTGGCCGGTGCGCGAAAATTTGCACCTCAGCGACGAACAAAAGGCAAACGCCGTAAAGAAGGTGGCGGTGAACGTGTCGACACTGGTGGGGCGGAAAGTTGTATCGATCGACCGGACGGACGGTGCAAAATTTTGTTTCGAGGACGGGTCGTGGTTGCTGCTGCGGCTGTCCGGGACGGAGCCGCTGCTGCGCTTGTATGTGGAGGCGAATAGCGCGGCGGCTTCCGCGTAGCTGGTGAGCGAGGCGACGAAGTGGGTATTGGCAAGCTGAAGCCGAAATTGGAGAAGGCGACAACGGAAGAAAAAATCCGAACGCTGCTGCGGCAATACGGCAGCGGACTGCTGGGGTTGCTGCTGCTGGTGATGTTCGTGCACGACATTTTTGGGACGCACGGATTTTGGCCAATGAAAACGCAGAACGAAATTAAGAAAGTGAAAGCGGATCTGGAGAAATTGAGCAAGGAAAATGCGGCGCTGGAGCAGGAGTCGAAAGACTTGAAAAGCGATCCGCGGTTGATTGAGAAAATCGCGCGAGATGATTTAGGGCTGGCGCGGCCGGGCGAGATCATTATTGGGATCCCTCAGGGAGCGGAACAGGCGCAGCCACAAGAGCAGGTTCCCGCAGCAAAACCGTAGGTCGACGCGGCAACTTCGATTTGTAATTTTACGAAAAACTGGAATTCTTAGGCAGGCGAGGACGCCGGGGCGAGCTTTTGCGCTTTGGCGCGGCGATTTTTCCATTTCGTGCGCAAGAGGGAAAGAACCAACATGGCGAAAAAGATGATGAGCAAGCCGGTGGTGGCTTCCAGGACGGTGGATTGGCGCTTGTGGAGGATGGAGAAGCGGCCGTAGACAAATTCGATGTGGACCCAGTAGACCAAGAGGGAGGTTTTGCCTAGCTGGATCATTGGACTGAAGCCCATCTGAGCGAGGCCCCAGCGGCACCAGGCGTAGATGAGGGAAAGAGATGAAGAACGCCGAGCGCATTAGGAAAAAATTGGGGCTGGTGTGCCAGTAGTCGTAGACGGGATAGAGATGGAGAGGAGCGGCATCAAAAAGAAGAGAGAGACGGCAGGCAAGTATGCCTGTCCCACCGAGAGCCGGCGAAGATCAGGGTTTGGTTGCGAGGGAGATGTCAGTGAAAAGGAAGAAACCGACGGCGAGGCCGACAAAGGCAAAGCCAGACCAGGGAAAGAGCGGGAAGAGCCAGGGCTGCGGGTTGCCGAAAATGTGGACCTCGTTGACGTAGGACTCAGAGGCCAAGGCAAAGAATTCGGGCGGTGAGTGGTCCAGAGGAGCGGTGTGCAGAGGGCTAGGATCGTTGCGACAGCGAGACCGGCGAAGATTCCACGGTTGCGTGAGGCTGCGACGATGGTTTGCGGAAGCGCGGCGGCCTTTGAGGGAACACGGGCGGCACTGAGCCAGCAGAGGGCGCCCATCACCATCATCGAGAGGCCAAGCATGTGAGGATGTCGACGCGGAAAAGATCGGTCCACGGAGACCGGCGGTAGCCGAGGGCGATTCCTGGACGCGGAACAGGAGGCCGAGAGCGAAAATTTCCGCGCCGCGGCGGATGGTTGTCCGCGCCATTTTGGAGGTGGTGGCGCCTTTTTGGGGGTGTTCTGTTATAAGCGCCATAGAGACGCCGGAAAGGAAGAGGAAGAACGGCGCGGGGAGTGTGCCGCCGAGTTGCGACAGGTGAAACGGCGATTGCGCGCCCGGGACTGAGCCAGGAGTCGTAGATGCGTTTGGAACATGAGGACGCAGGCAAGGCCGCGCATCCAGTCGATGTAGGCGAGGCGCTTCATGATGTGCGTTGGGCGCGAGGAAAATGCGTTTGATGAGATAGGAGTGGCGCGTGGGTGATTTGGGTTGAAATCGCGGCGGCGTGTGCATGCGTTACAATCTTCTTTCTATTTTGAAGATGGAGAGGCGAATTTGCCAGCGACACGACAACTCGGCGTGCTCCGTACTCGGTCTGTGGGCTGGGCTGTGCCTCACGGGGACGCTGTACGCGACGTGGCAGGGATACGGAGGGCGCGCGTTTGCGGCTACGCTGACGGCGTTTGCGTTCTTTTTTCTGGTGGTGTTGGTCTTCGCGGCGCGCGGCGTGGGTGACCGGCTGGCCGCGCGGTTCGGAGTTATGGGTGCGTGGTGCTAGGCTGTGCCGCGTTTTGCTTATCTGATTTATGGCCTGGGGACAAATACTTTTGGGATTTTCCGCGTTGGATCGGTGGCAATTTTTGTGTTTGTGCCACTGTGGCTGGCGGCTTCGGCGGAGCGGGGGCCGACGGGCACCCGGCAGGATTTTTGGTATTGGCGGGCGTGTGGGTAGCGGCGAAATTCCCGCCGTCGCACCGGGTGTGGCCGTATCCGGGCGCGCGGCTGGCGTATGTGTTTACCGTACTGTTGGCGGTGAATGTGGCGCTGGCCGCGTTTGTGCTGATACGGCGCGTGGACGGAATTGGTTATTGGATTGGCTCGGGTCGGCATGGGGATTTTTTGCGCTGGGGAGTTTTTCGCGTTCGCGTGCATCGCGATTCCGCTGGGAACGGGGATGCACTTCATTGCGTTTGCGCCGCAATGTCATGCGTGGCCTTCGCTGGTGTTCACCTCGCTGGGGATTTTCTTTTTTACGGCTTGGCCGGAGGAGCTATTGTTTCGCGGGTTGTTGCAAAACATTCTTTCGCGGGCGTCGAAGAGCGATTTGGCGGGGTGGTGGACGGCGTCGGTGCTGTTCGGGTTTTCGCACATTACGAACTTGGGATTTCCGAATTGGCGGTACGTCATCCTCGCGTCCATGCCGGGATATTTTATGGGTGAACGTGGCGGAAGACGGGCTGGATCTTTGCGTCGGCAATCGTGCATGCGCTGGTGGATATATCGTGGCACTTCCTGTTTCGGACGGTGTGACTTAAAGGGAGCAGGCCGCAGGAGGGCGGACGGCAGGGGAACTTGCGCCGCTACGTCATCTAAGGAACACGCAAACCGAGGTGGTTGCAAGCCTGGCCTGTTTTTGGTCAAAGGTGTAGAAAGTATCGGCCTTCAGCACGACGGCGGAAGCCACCTGTAGGACGTCAAGCGTGCGGGTCACCGAGAGCAGGAGTGTGGCGTCCAGCGATTTGGGCTCTGCTTGTTGATATGCAGAAGAGGGGAGCGGGAACAATCCTGCACGACCCCGGACTCGTGGTGTCCCGACGAAACAAGGCCACGAGGGCCTTTCCTTGGCTTTTTAACGGGCTGAAGTTCTTGTCGAAAGAGGGACGAAGTGCGACTCTCATTCACTGATTTCCAGCTCGCCAAGGCCGTGGAACAGCAGCGGCGGAATTGCCCTTTCCCCTCTTATCACCTCGAGCCACGGCAGCATGAGAGTTCAGGGCTGAAACGTAAAGGAAAACAGAAAACTGAGTTTTGGCACAGGGAAGTCAAAAGCGCTCCTCGCGATCAAGAGCGATAAGCTTCGCGCCTGAGACTTTCATGCGTTTCTTGCCGAAGATCTTTTTCATCCGGCCGAGGAAGTCGGGCATTTCCAAGGGGACGGGCGGCTCGGGGAGCAAGCAGGCGGGCGATTACACGCTTGCGTTTGGTGATTTGAATTTCCTGTCCCTCGCGGAGGAGATTTTCCACCACGGAGAAACGGTACCGGAGATCGCGGACGGACGCCTTTTTCATGTGATACATTTTAGCATCACACAATGAAGTGGACAAGGCTGAAATCCGAGCATTGCGGCCTTCAACGAATAGCCGGCCTAGCGAGGATTTTCGAGGTGCGATCGCCCGAAAGACATTCAGGTGATGGGAAGAGCCGGAAAACAAAGGCGCGCTTGGCGCGTTAGAAGCTTCGTAGGTCGTAATACCGGGAACATAAGTTGGATTCAAACGTAGTTACTTCCAGGGGGCGCTCGATGGGAACGCTACGGCAGGATGTGCAGTTTGCGCTGCGGATGATGCGCAAGAACCTGGGATTCACGACGGCGGCGGTGCTCTGCCTGATGCTGGGGATTGGCGCAACGACGGGGATCTTCACGGTGGTCAACGCGGTCCTGCTGGAGCCGCTGCCTTACGCGCATCCTGAACAGTTGATACGAATTTACACCGAGTTTCCCACGTTTCCAAACGGTGGCCTGCATCGCTTTTGGGCTTCGGGGCCGGAATTTCTGGATCTGCGGCGCGATACACACTCCTGGGGCTTCGCTGGATGCGTGGATTACCGGCGGCGTGAACCTGGCCGGGGAAGGCAGAGCCTGTGAGAGTGACCGGCGCGTACGTGAGCGGCGGATTGCTGGACTCGCTTGGCGTTCTCGGATCGCGGGCCGCCTGATTGCACTGTCTTTTGATGTTCCAGGCGCCTGTCGTCGCGGACATATCTTATGGCACGTGGCGGACCCGTTTGCCGGCGATCCAAATATTGTGGGACGGGAAACGCGGCTGGATGGGAAAAAGTGCACAATCATCGGCGTATTGCCTAAAGGATTTCAATTTCCTCCCGGAGAACAGGATCCGGGCGCAAGTTTGGTCCGCGTTACAGTTGGTTGCCGGCCAAACCGGGCGGAAGGGGGTCGCACAACTACTATTTGCTTGGAAGACTCAAATCCGGCGTAACGGGGGTGCAAGCTCAAGGTGAGCTGGCATCGCTGGTCTTCCAGCGTTACGGGGAAAATCGCGCGCCGCACACGCATAGCTTCAGTCCGAAGGATCACACGATTGTCAGTTACCCGTTGCAGGCGGAAGTCGTTTCGAGCGTGCGACCCGCTCTGCTGATGCTGCTGGTAGTGGTGGCATTCGTACTTTTGATCGCCAGCGTGAACGTGGCGAATCTCCTGCTGGCCAGGGCGGAAGCGCGGCGCAGAGAGATCGCCATTCGAGGGGCACTGGGAGCGAGCTTGGCGCGTCTAGCCAGGCAATTTGTGACGGAAGGAGTCTTGCTGGGTTTTTTCGGGGGCTTGCTGGGCATTGCGCTCGCGTACGGAGGGGTGCGGCTGGTTCAACTGACAAATGCAGGGGGCCTACCGCGAGCAGATGAGATCGCGATGGACTGGCGGGTGCTGGTTTTCACATTGGTGACAAGCCTAGTCAGCGGAGTGCTTTTCGGCTTGGCGCCCATCGCGCCGCTGGTCGTGAGCGGAATCTCCGAATCGCTGAAAAAGGAGACAGCGGGAAGCACGACGGCGGCGGCGGGAGCGCAATTTTTCCGCCGGGCGCTGGTTGTGGGAGAGCTGGCGATGGCGTTGGTGCTGCTCATCGGCTGCGGTTTGATGCTGCGCGCGTTTTGGAAGCTGCAAGAAGTTCATACGGGCATGAATGCGGATGACGTCATTACGATGCAGGTTTCCTTGCCGAGCGGGACGTACTCAGAGAATGCAAAAATCGCGGACCTGTGGACACGATTCGCGGAGCGGGTCGAACACATCCCTGGCGTTAAATCGGCGGCGTCTCGCTTCCGGGCTGCCGCCGCTACGCGCACCGAACATGAACGATACGGAGATCGAAGGATTCGTGCAGAAAGAAGGCGGGCCAATTCAGAACGTTGATTTTGATCAAGTGGTGAGCAAGGACTACTTCGCGACGATGGGCATCCGTTTGATGGACGGCCGCCTATTTGATGATCGTGACGTCCAGGGCGCGCCTGATGTCGCGATCATCAACAAAACGATGGCAATGACCTCTGGCCTCTTCCCAAAACCCGATCGGGAGGCGGGTCGGCCCGGACAAAGATCGGTGCACGATCATCGGCGTAGTTATGACGTGAAGAATGCGGGTTTGGACCGACCTGCGGGCACGGAACTATATGTTCCCTTTCGGCCAGGCCACGGCTGTCAATGCAGGCATCACGAGCATGTACGTCGTGCTCCGGCCCCAAGGGGGAGACCCACGTGCTCTGGCAGGAGCGGTCCGCGAACAGTTGAACGAGATGGACCCGACGCTGCCGCTAGCAGATGTGCGGCTGATGGAGGACGTGCTTTCGCGTGCGCAGGCACGGCCGAGATTCTTGACGCTGCTGTTGTCGCTCTTCTCGCTCGTCGCGCTGGCCATCGCGACTGTCGGAATCTACGGAGTGGTTTCGTATTGGGTGGCGCGGCGCACAAAGGAGTTTGGTTTGCGCATGGTGTTGGGCGTGCAGACCGGCGACGTGCTCGGCCTGGTGATGAAGCAAGGGGCGGGGATGATTGCCGTTGGTGTTGGGCTCGGCCTCGTCCTGGCCCTTTTCCTTACACGTCTGATGGCGAGTTTGCTGTTCGGGTCCCGCCGACCGATCCGGCGACTTTTGCGAGTGTGATGGCGCTGTCGTTTGCCGTCGCATTGGCGGCTTGTTACATCCCCGCAAGACGCGCGACAAAAGTAGACCCGATTCAGACTCTCCGGTATGAATAAAGCTTTCTGGATTACTCAGCCCTGCAATGCCCCGCTTCGCATGTCATTGCTCGCCAGGACGAAGGCAGAATTTTCGTGCGAGAGGGGATAAAGAGCGGTGGAAACCCCAGAAACGCGAGTCGCAGCTTTTGCAGCGGTAGGGCCAAACGAACGCCAGCCGTAAACGAAACGCTCCACGAAACCCTTCCTTCTGGATCTTCGCACCGAACTGCTCTCGCAGACCGGGCATTCGCTGATTTTCCTGGCAAAAGTGAGATGCATGGGAATGGATCATCCTCCTTTTCTGCATCCACAATTATCGGGAGGTTGCGCCGCCCGTAGAAGACTGGAGCGGAGACGGTGTGCGCTGCTGATATCCTGACCTTGAGAACAGTGGTACGAATGTGTACAGTACGCGAGATGTAAGGGAGAGACTTCGGAATTCACGATGAAACGGAGAACGGGCCTCTGCATCCAACGGAACAAGGAAGTGGTCCACAACTCACGGTCACAAGAAAGGGATGGAACATGAAAGAAATGACTTCGGAAAACGCGATGTTCTTACTGCAAGGGGTGTATCTTCCCATGTTGAAAAGGGAGAGCCAAGTCACGAAGCAAGTCATGGAGGCAGTGCCTGCCGATAAATCCGGTCACCGGCCGGACCCGATTTCCAAGAGCGCGCTGGAACTGGTGAGACACATCGCGGCTTCGGATGTATGTTTTCTGCAGACAGTAATTAATGGGCAGTTCAGCACTGCGGCCGCCCTGGGGGTAAGTGCTGGGACAGGTGGAGAGGTCCCCCGCTGTATGAGAAACAACATGCCATGGATCCTTCCTGAAGCGCTGGCCAAGCTAACGGGCGAACAACTGACCAAGACCGTGGATTTTCGCGGGATGTTCCAATGGCCCGCGGTGATGTTCCTGGCGATGGGACTGAACCACACGATTCATCACCGGGGGCAATTGAGCTCGTACTTGCGATGCATAGGGGCGAAGGTGCCCTCGATTTACGGCGAAAGCTACGACGCGGAGCAAGCCCGTAAAGCGGCGCAGGCGTAGCTGAACTACCTTCCCGGCGGACATCTCTTTTGTAGCCAAACCGGACAAATCGCAACTTGATAGCGCTATTCGTGTTTCATGAATAGCTGACATCAAGAGCCCCGCAAATCCCCGGGGGACTGAACTGGCATCGCTGGTTGGTCAGCGAAAGACAGCGATGAAGAACTGTGAATCCCGAGGAGGATCTGAAAAATGACCGGACTAAAGAAAATATTTGGGCCCTCTGGTGCTGTGCGCGGCGATGCTGGCACCGATATTGGCGGGTGGATGCGCCGCGCGAACGCGGTATTACGACGATTACTACGCCGACTACCACCCGTGGAACGATGGAGAGGCGAGGGCCTACCACGTCTGGTTGGCGGAAAGGCATTACGAGTACCGCGACTTCAACCGGATGAGCCGTGAACAGCAGCGCGATTACTGGCGGTGGCGGCATGCGCACTCCGGGCAGGTACTAACTATTGGAGTTGAATGCCGGGATACCAGCCGCTCTTGGCCAGAAACGCCTTCGGATCGGTCATTTGCAGAATTTCGCGAAAAGCCGGCGCTTGTCGGGGGCGTGATGGTAGTAGGACTTCACGATGCGATATCCGACCCAGTAGCCGAGATCGCCGGGCTTTTCCATCGTGCTGTTGTAGAGCCATTTCGAGAGGTCGGTCTTGTCTTCGTCGGCGGCGAACGCGCTCTCGATTTCCTTCTCGCGTCCCTTGGTCGCCTCATGAACTGGAGAATAGCCGACCTCGCCGGAGATGAGTTCGGCAACGAACTCAGCCGCTCCTTCATCAGCGACATCTCCAGCACCGTGGGATGCTCGTCATCGGCGAGAGCCTGCGACTGCTGGACGTGTGCGAATTCGTGCGCGATCACGTGTACAAACCGATCCTCGACGTTCGGATTGAGCCAGTCGGGCGCAGAGCGCCTCGAGGCCGACCTGCACACCCGAGACAGGGCTCCCGATTGCCGCGGATTGCCTCGGCCAACGACGATCGTCACCGGCGGGAACTTCGCCTCAGGATAGAGCTGGCCCAGCTTGCGAAGCGCGACTTGGAGACGCTGACGCACGCGCGGCAAGACCGCCATGCAACTCCTCGCGTCCGAGTAAATTTCAGGATGCTCGACCATTTCTTGGCGATAGACCCGGTAACATTTCGCGCCTCCGCAAAATGATGAAGGCCTTCCGAGCCGGGATCGAGATAGTCGTGCTGAAGCTGCTCGGCGGTTGGATGTCCGCCGGCGGCTCGTAGACCTGGTAGAAGCGAGCGACGTCGTCGATCTCGATGACCGGACTCGGCGCAGCTGCGGAATCTGTCGGAGTCGCACTCCGCGCCTCTCCCGAGAGAACCACAAAAGCCGAGACGCCCACGAAAATTCCCAACGCGATGCGTTTCATCTCCCTCCCATGGTCCTGGTGCTTTTTGTTTCGTAGCTCTACTCGCAGATACGACTCGATATGGCGGAAAGTTCCGATTTCGAATCAGACGAAAGCCAAAATTAGAAGCGGATCAACCGGAAGGCTTTTCCTAAGGTTCTAGCCCTGATTTAGCGAACAACACCACTAACCGGACTCGATGCGGAAGCGTACAAGCGCTTGGGCATGCGCCCGGCAAGCCAGGCTTTGCGGCCCGCGGACACGGCTTCGCGCATGGCTTCTGCCATCAAGACGGCGTCAGCGGCTTCCGCGATGGCGGTGTTCATAAGGACGCCGTCTGCGCCCAATTCCATGGCGACCGCGGCATCGGAAGCTGTGCCGACTCCAGCGTCAACAATCATCGGGACTTCCGTGATGCGCTCGCGAAGGATGCGAAGGTTCGCGGGATTCTGAATGCCAAGGCCGGAACCAATCGGCGCGGCCAGCGGCATGACAGCGGCGGCGCCTGCATCGATCAGTTTGCGGGCGGCGATCAAATCATCGTTTGTATACGGGAGAACAATGAAACCTTCTTTCACGAGGACGCGCGTGGCTTCAATGAGTCGCCCTGTGTCGGGGAAAAGAGTTTGCTGATCGCCGATGACTTCCAGCTTGACCCAGTTTGAGAGGCCGACCTCGCGGGCGAGCCGGGCGGTGCGAATCGCTTCCTCCGCGGAGTAGCAAGCCGCGGTATTCGGCAATACGAAAATTTTTTCGCGGTCAATGTAGTCGAGCAGCGATTCTTTAGAACGGTCAGTCAGATTCACGCGCCGGACGGCGACGGTCACCATGTCCGCGCCCGAGGCCGTGTGAGCCCGAGCCATTTCCGGGAAGCTGCGATATTTGCCTGTGCCGACAATCAGGCGGGACCTGAAAGCGCGGCCGGCTATGATCAAATCATCAGGCATTGTTGTTATCCCCGTTTTCCCAACTTGGATTTTAGACCTACACAGCCCTGGCGACAAATCACAACCCAGAAAAACGACAAGGAACAGTCAAGGGATCCAAATGGCGAGAAAGAGTCTCTTGTCTTAAGCCCGCAAATCAAATGCGGCGCGAGTCTAGCTAAACTAATCTTGCAAGATGGGACGGGGCTCAGCGACGTCCGCATAGAGCTGCTCGATGACGTCGTGAAGCTTCTCCTCGACCACGCGGCGCTTTAGCTTCAAAGTGAACGTAAGTCCGCCGTTGTCAAACGTGAAGTCGTCCGGCAGAAGAGCAAAGCGCTTGATGCTTTCATACTGGGCGAGATTGGCGGTCAGCCGCTTTACTTCGCCTTCGATCAGCAAGCGCACAAAAGAATTCGCAACCATTTCCTGGTTCGAGGAAAAATTGATTCCCTGCTCCGCCGCTTTCGAGGCCACGGTTACGGGATTTAAAACAATCAGCGCCGAAATAAACTTGCGTTTGTCGCCAACCACCATGGCGTTCAAGACATAGGGGCTGGTTTTCAGCGCGTTTTCGATGGGTTGCGGCGCGACGAATTTCCCCGCCGCCGTTTTAATCAAATCCTTTTTGCGATCGGTGATAAACAGATAATTGTCTTTGTCGAGATACCCGATGTCGCCGGTGCTAAACCAGCCCTCCGTGGTCAGAACTTCGCGCGTCGCCTCGGAACTTTTGTAATATCCCTGCATGACGCACGGCCCTTTGGCGAGCACTTCGCCATCCTCGGCGATACGAAGCTCGACGTGGGGAATCGGCTTGCCCGAGCTGCCCAAGCGGTTGTCCGGATAATTCGTCGTCAAGACCGGAGAAGTCTCCGTGAGTCCATACCCTTGATAAATTGGAACGCCAACCGCCCAGAAAAATTCCGCCAGTTCCTTCGCAAGCGGCGCGCCGCCGGAAAAAACGAGTCGCAGCTTTCCACCGGTGCCCATGCGGATTTTCGAATAGACCAGCTTGTCGGCCAGCTTCCATTCCAGCTTCAATCCCAAGCTGGCGCTCTTCTCTCCGGAGCGCCACAACGCCGAGCGTCCAGCAACCGCCATGGCCCAGTCAAAAATCTTTCTCTGAACTCCGGTCCGTCTGCTTCCCTGCTCGACGATGCGCGCATAAATTTTCTCGAAGACGCGCGGCACGGCCGCCAGCAGCGTCGGATGCAATTCCAGGAGCGACTGTGCAACTTGCTCCACCGCCTCAACATAAGCGACCGTTATCCCATGGAAAAGGTAGGTGTAGTCCAGCATCCGGCCATAAACATGCGCCAGTGGCAGGAAAGAGATGGCAACATCATCTTTGGAATCGAATTTCACGTTGGCGCAGGAGTCCGTGACGTTCGAGCAAAAGTTCGTGTGCGTCAGCATCACGCCTTTCGGCTCGCCCGTGGTTCCGGAAGTGTAAATGATGGAAGAGAGCTGGCCGGGCAAGACCTGCGAAACGCGCATTCGATAAGCCGCGACATCTGCGCCGCTAGCAGCGGCGATCAGTGTTTCATAGCGTAAACAATCCGCCGGCAAATCGGCGCCGCAATCCGCGAGTATAATTTGTTCCAGTTCTGGAAGTTGAGCGCGAATGGCCTGAAGCTTGTGCATTTGCGCCGCGCCAGCTGCAAAAACAATCTTCGCCCCGCAGTGGTTGAGAATGTACGTGATGCGCTCCGGCGATTCATTAAAATAAATTGGAACGGTGACTCCGCCGGCGCCCGTGATGGCAAAATCGGCGGTATGCCATTCCGGGCGGTTGGCAGCAAAAAGTCCGACTCGGTCCCCGGGCTTCACCCCCAGCTCGACAAATGCAGTCGAAAGACCAGCGACGCGGCGCAGGAATTCCTCGGACGAAATCGACTTCCACCCATCGGCCGCGCGAAACATCTGCGCGCGCGCATTCGGCAGGGAGTCAATCGCATTCAGCAATCGTGAGGGAAGCGTGCCGTAGTTCATTGGATTCCTTGACTCTACCTTAGGCCAATTCGGCGCGCAATCTTACTCAAGTACCGTATCTTGACCGCCTTGGCCGTTGTGGTGTGGAACGCGGCCCTGCGCTAAGATGAAAAGCGGAGTTCCTTCATGAGCGCAACACTTTCCGGCACACTCGCCGACGGCTCTCTATCCAAGGGCCCTTTTCGCGCCGCGCGCGGCAGTCAGCTTTCCTGCAAAGGCTGGCAACAGGAAGCGGCTCTGCGCATGTTGATGAACAATCTCGACCCCGAGGTGGCCGAGAAGCCGGAAGATTTGGTCGTCTATGGCGGCACCGGAAAAGCCGCGCGCAACTGGGAATGCTTCCATGCCATCGTCCGCTCGCTGAAGGCGCTCGAATCCGATGAGACGCTGCTGGTGCAGTCGGGCAAGCCCGTCGCGGTTTTCCGCACTCATGAATATGCGCCGCGCGTCCTTCTCTGCAATTCCAATCTCACCGGCCACTGGAACAATTGGGAGAAATTTCGCGAACTCGACCGCGCCGGTCTGATGATGTATGGCCAGATGACCGCGGGAAGCTGGATTTACATCGGCACGCAAGGAATTTTGCAAGGCACTTACGAAACGTTCGCGGCGGCGGCGCGAAAACATTTTGGCGGCGACTTGGCTGGCAAACTCGTCGTAACCGGCGGCATGGGCGGCATGGGCGGGGCGCAGCCGCTTGCCGCGACGATGAACGGCGCGGCGTTTCTCGGCATTGATGTCGATCCGGAGCGCATCAAGCGCCGCGTCAAGGGCGGCTACTGCGACGTCATGGTCACCAGCCTCGACGAAGCTTTGCGCATTCTGAAAAATGCCGTCCGCAAACGCGAAGCAACTTCCGTCGGATTGGTCGGCAACTGCGCCGATTTGATCCCAGAACTTGCCAAGCGCGGTGTCGTTCCTGATCTCCTGACCGACCAGACGAGCGCCCACGATCCCATCGGCGGCTACGTGCCAACGGCATGTCTCTCGAAGCTGCGCTCGATCTGCGCAAAGAAGATCCGCAAACCTATCGCAATCGCGCACTTGCAGCGATGGCCGAACACGTCCAGGGCATGCTCGACTTGCAAAAGCTAGGCGCCGTCACCTTCGATTACGGCAACAATATTCGAACATTCGCCTTCGAGCACGGCGTCAAAAGCGCCTACGATTTTCCGGGATTCGTCCCTGCCTATATCCGCCCACTTTTCTGCGAAGGCAAGGGCCCGTTCCGCTGGGCTGCGCTTTCCGGCGAAGCTTCGGACATCGCAAGAACAGACCAACTCGTCCTCGAAATGTTTCCGCATGACGAACATTTGACCCGCTGGATCAAGCTCGCGCAAAAACGCGTAAAATTTCAGGGACTGCCATCGCGAATCTGCTGGCTCGGCTATGGCGAACGCGACAAATTCGGCCTGGCTCTGAATGAATTAGTCGCGCGCGGCGAAATAAAAGCTCCTGTGGTCATGGGCCGCGACCATCTCGACTGCGGTTCCGTCTCTTCGCCGTATCGGGAAACGGAATCCATGCTCGACGGTTCCGACGCTGTCGCCGATTGGCCGCTGCTCAACGCTCTCGTCAATACCGCCAGCGGCGCATCCTGGGTTTCCATTCACAATGGCGGCGGCGTAGGAATCGGCTATTCACAGCACGCCGGCCAAGTCACCCTCGCCGATGGCACAAAAGAAATGGCCGCCCGCATCGAACGCGTTTTAACAAATGATCCCGGAATGGGAATCGCACGTCACGTCGATGCCAGATATCCCGAAGCCATCGATTTCGCGAATAAAAATAAAGTAAAAATTCCGATGCTGTAGCGCATCTCTCCTTCCTCGTTTGGCATCCTACGAGAAGTAGTTCCTCAGGAGGAAACCATGTATGTCATTTTAGGAGCCACAGGAAACACAGGCAGTGTCGCCACCGAAACTCTTCTGGCGAAAAAGCAGCAGGTACGAGTAATAGGACGCAGCAAGGAGCATCTCGCGCGTTTTACTGTTCGCGGTGCGGAGGCATTTGTAGCGGATGTCACCGATTCTGCCGCATCTGTCCAAAGCATTCAAGGGAGCGCGCGCGGTCTTATGCTTTGATCCCGCCAAACATAACCAGCCCCGATGTCCGCGCCTATCAGGATCAGGTGGCCAATTCGATCTGTTCACGCACTGGAAGCGGCGAAAG
Organism: uncultured Acidobacteriota bacterium; assembly: GCA_963767755.1. GTDB lineage: Bacteria > Acidobacteriota > Terriglobia > Acidiferrales > UBA7541 > Acidiferrum. The sequence goes on from CAVYFO010000045.1 coordinate 72,782, forward strand.
TCACGCATGTTGTGGCACTGAGCAGCGTCGGCGCCGACTAAGCCGGAGAAAACTGGTCCGGTAGTGGCCTACATCATCTGGAAAAGGCTCAAGCTCAAGTCCCCCATTTGAAGTCCCTTCACATTCGTGCCGGCTATTTCATGGAAAACACATTGGCACAGGCTGGCATCATCAGGAATATCGGAAAAACGGCTGGGCCACTCCGCGCGGATCTGGCGGTTGCCGCCGATCGCCTCTCGCGATATCGGAGCAGTGGTAGCCGAGGCCTTGCTCAATCTCGACTTTACGGACAGCAGACCCACGAATTGCTCGGCCAGCGCGACCTGACGTACTCCGAAATGACGAAGATCATCGCAGGCATTATCGGAAAGCCCGACCTCACCTATGTGCAGTTGCCCGCCGATCAAGTCGATTCAGGCACTGATGCAGTTGGGCATGTCCAAGAACATGGCCACCTTGCTTTGCGAAATGTCCGACTCTCTGAATAACGGCTACATGCGCGCGCTTGAGCCCGGTCGCTAAAAAACACGACACCGACTTCTTACGAAGACTTTGTAAGAACCATGTTCGTCCCGGCATATAAAGGACAGGCCGCAAAGGCTTAAGGTCAGTCAGCAGACGCTCTACGGTAGCTCGTGTTTGTAGTTCGGTCTGCGGTCCATGCAGGACGCCGCAATCTGCGAGACGGAAGGGAGCGCCTGCTCTTCCCTCGCACTGTGCACGACCATCCGCGTTCCGGCATAATAGCCGGGACTTGTCTACTTCCCTGCTCATTACGGGTGCATCGCAACTCTTGACCCTGCGCGGCCGCGGCCCCCGCCGCGGACGCGCGCTTGCCAATCTTGGAATCCTCAAAGATGGAGCGCTGTTTGTGCGCGGCGGCAAAATCGCGGCCATAGGAACGCGCGCGAAAATGGAAGCCCTGCCCGAGGCAGCCTCCGCAGAGCGGATGGATGTGGGCCACCGTGTCGTCCTGCCCGGTTTTGTCGATTCCCACACGCATCTCATCCACGCCGCCAGCCGTGCGGAAGAATACGAACTGAAAATCGCCGGTGCAAGCTACGAAGAAATCGCCCGCAAAGGCGGCGGGATTTTGAACTCCGTGAAGAAATTACGCGCGGCGACATCCGGCGCTTTGAAAAAACGCGCTCATCATGCGCTCAAAAAATTCGCCGCTTACGGCACCACCACGATCGAGGCCAAGAGCGGCTATGGCCTCGATGTTGCGAACGAACTGAAAATTCTGCGCCTGCACAAGGAGCTAGCCGCCGAGCAGCCTCTGGACATCGTTTCGACGTTCCTCGGCGCCCATATAGTCCCCGCGGAGTATCGCGGCGAAGCCTTCCGGCGCGAAGAAATACATCGCGCTGCTCACGGAAGAACTATTTCCCGAAGTCGCCCAAGAAAAACTTGCGGAATTTTGCGACGTTTTTTGCGACCGCGGCGCATTCACCAGAGAGCAATCGGCCGAAATCCTGCAAGCCGGCAAGCGGCACGGTTTGGCGCCGCGAGTGCACGCGGAACAGCTCACGCGTACGGGAGCAACGCAGCTTGCGGTGAGGCTCGGCGCGGCAAGCTGCGACCATCTCGAGCAAGTCAACTCCAGCGACATTTCGGCGCTGGCAAAATCGCAAACGGTCGCGACGCTTCTGCCCGGCTGCGATTTTTATCTCGGCCTGAAGCAATACGCCCCCGCGCGCAAGTTGATCGATTCCGGAGCGATCGTAGCTCTTGCCACGGACTACAACCCCGGCACCAGCCCGACGGTGAGCATGCCGATGATTCTATCCCTCGCCTGCAGCCAGCTTCGCATGACGCCCGCCGAAGCGATCACGGCCGCCACGATCAATGCGGCCTATGCATTGCGGCGAGACAATCGCGTCGGTTCGCTCGGGGTTGGCAAATTCGCCGACCTCGCCATCTTCGACGTAGCCGATTACCGCGAAATTCCTTATTATTTTGGAGTGAACACCTGCTGGATGACCATCAAGCGAGGTGTCGTGGTCTATGCCGCCGACAAAGCCACAATCTAACTCGCGGAACAGGCCGCTCAAACGAATAAAAATCCTGCAGGTAAAGAGGGATCGAGCAGAAGCCTTTCCTGTCGGAGTTTTTTTACCCCATTTTGGGAGCGCTCTTCTGTGTCATAACTCTTTTTCTCTCGGCGGCCGGTCTTCGTTTTGATGAATCCGCCGTTATCGGACTGTGGATCGTAGCGCTCCTCTTCGTTGCCAGGCAAGTCAAGCGCTTCCTGAAGGACGAAGCAGCTCCCCAAAAAGTGGACAAAAAGCCCCTAGCCTCCATGCCAGAGAAAAAGTACAAGCCGCCTGAACTGCCCCGAGTCAGCAAGGATTTCTCTCCGATGCCTCCCGCGGGCGACAAGCGTTATCCGCCGCCAAGCCCCTTTATCAAACCTCCTAAATAGTCCCCACGCAGTGCGATGCGCATCCGGTAGCAACTCTCGTCCGCGCAAGTGGCTCCTGAGGCGCAAAATCTCCTATGATGGTCCAGTGAAGCGCGGGGGACACGTCTGCGATGAAGCGACTCATTGAGTGCGTTCCGAATTTTTCCGAAGGCCGAGATCCTTCGAAGATCGACGCCATCACCGCCGCAATGAGCGGCGTTTCCGGCGTGTACGTCCTCGACCGCGAGATGGACGCCGATCACAATCGCTGCGTGATCACCCTCGCGGGCGAGCCTGACTCTGTCGCCGAAGCGGCGCTGCGCGGTGTCGGCAAAGCCATGGAACTGATCGATCTGAATAAGCACACCGGCGCGCATCCCCGCGTCGGCGCCACTGACGTCGTTCCGTTTATTCCCATCGAAGGAGTCACCATCGAAGACTGCGTGGCTCTCGCGCGCCGCACCGGCCAGGAAATTTGGGCGCGCTACAGAATCCCGGTTTTTTTCTATGAAGCCGCTGCCACTCGCCCCGATCGCGTCAATCTCGAAAATGTGCGCCGTGGGCAATTCGAAGGCCTGCGCGATGAGATGAAACACAATCATGACCGCCAGCCCGACGTAGGCGAACCCAAGTTACACCCAACCGCAGGCGTGACCGCAGTTGGCGCGCGAAAATTTCTAATCGCCTACAACATCAACCTGAACACCTCGGATATCGCCATCGCCAACAAAATCGCCAAAGCCATCCGCTTCTCCTCCGGCGGCCTCCGCTACGTCAAATCCATGGGCGTCGAACTAAAAGCTCGTAATCTCGCGCAAGTCTCGATCAATCTCACCGATTTCGAGCAAACTCCTATGCACCGCGTCTACGAAATGGTCAAACGTGAAGCGGAGCGCCACGGCGCCGTGCCCGTAGGCAGCGAAATCGTCGGCCTGATCCCCAAAAAAGCGATCGAAATGGCCGCGGACTTTTTCTTGCAACTGGAAAACTTCTCTCCCGCGCAGGTGTTTGAAAACAAGCTGGCCGCCGCGCTTAGCGGGACGCCGCTCGAAGCACCCAAGGAAGGCAAATTCGCCAGTCTGGCGCGCCCATTCCTGGAAGCGGTAGCTGCTCCGACACCGACGCCGGGAGGCGGCAGCGTCTCGGCTCTAGCCGGCGCTCTTGCGGCTTCGCTTGGCCAGATGGTTGCCGGACTGTCTCGCAAAAAGAAGTCTCAGGCCGCGTATGTCGATCGGCTCTCCGCGGAACTTGACGCCATGCGCCGCGACGCCGACGAACTTGCCGAAGCCATCGACCGCGACGCCGCTTCGTACGACGCCGTGTTGGCCGCCTTCAAACTTCCGCAAGGCACCGCGGAAGAAACGCAACAGCGCGACGCAGCCATTCAAGCCGCCACAAAGGTTGCTGCGGACGTTCCGCTCCAGGTGGCAGAGCAGACCGTTGCCCTTTTCGAACGCCTGGGACAACTGGAGGCTATCGTCGCCGCATCCATGAGGTCAGACTTGGAAGTAGCGCGAGGCATGGCCGCGGCGGGGGCTCGCGGTGCGCTGGCCAACGTTGAGATCAATCTCGATGGCATTACCGATTCTGCTTACGTGGCTCTCATGCGCAAGAAGGCTGCCTCTCTTCGCGAACGATTAGCGAATGCACCCCGCACCACGACCGCGTAGAATAGAACTTCCCCCGGCCCCTGAAAGGAGCAGTTCATGAAACTGACCACGATCTCAAATCCGGCCCCGCTCGGGCCGGCGATTCGCAAATTCGTGGCAATCGGACTTTTGTTTGCGGCCGCCTTTGCGCTGCCCAAACCAGCAAACGCAGGCACTCTCGGCGCGGACGTCATCGCCATGTTTCCCAAAGATGTCGGCGAGTTCGGTTACGCCGATCTAAAAACCGCCCGCACCCTGAAATGGTTTCCGCAATTGCGAGAGCAGGTCCTTCCCGAGCGCTTTCGTCAATTCGAGAAATTCCTCGCCTCGACAGGCAATGATCCCAACACGCAAGTCGACGAAATCGCGTGGGCGCTAGTCGCCGAAGGGCCTCTCGGCTAAAGCAGAGGGAACCGGATCCACCGCCGTTCCCACCGGTGAACAAATGGTCGGCGTTGCGCTTGGCAATTTCAATCAAGACGCGACGGCCGCCTATTTCAAAGCGCAAAAACTCCCCACCGCAAATTTCCATGGCTATACGCTCTACGCTTTTGGCACCGGCACCGGTGCCACGGATTTGTTCTTCGTTTTCATCGACGCCAGCACTGCCGCCTACGGCCACAAAAGCATCCTCGAAAAAATGATCTCCGTCCGCTTCGGCGATGAAGACGGCCTGCTGCGCAACGACAAGTTCTTCTCTCTAATCAACGAAGCCAACACCGGCAGCGCCGTCTGGCTGGTCACCAATCCCGCCTACACCCGTCTCGCCATCAAGCAGCTCGCGCCGGAGATCGAACAGTTCCCCGAAGCCGCCAAGCTGGTCATGCGTATGCAAAACTCCATCATCAATGTGGATGCCGGAAGCGAGCTGAATGCGAAAGTCCAGGCAATTTGCGGTTCCACCGACGACGCCAATACTCTCGGGCAACTACTACAGGCGGGCTTTCTCTATAAGCGTTATCAAGCGCAGAAGGATAATCCTGATCTCGCAGACCTTCTCAATCAAGTCAGCATCACGCCCGGCGGTGATCGCGTGACCTTATCGATGTCGCTCAGCGACGATCAAATGACCTCGCTGATCAAACACAACACCTTCTCATTCAAAATGTAAGCTTGCGAAGATTTCGCTAAGCGCAAAAACAAAGAGCCGGACGCTAAACCACGGAAGCGCTCCCGGCTCTTTTTCAGTTTCAGTGAAAGCTAAGCAATGCGCGGCGCGTGCCCAAAATATTTCGTCAAGCGTGTAACTGCCAGTCCATCGTGCGCCTCGTACTGAACGCGGTCCACTCCGCCCAGCCCGCCTGAACCACCCAGCTGATCCGCGAACCCCGCTATCCGGTCCAATCCCACGGATGGCTCCGCGCCGCCTTCGTGCGTCATCGCGATCTCGATCCGGTCGGCAAAAAGTTTCAGCGCCACAACCAAATGCGGGTGATCCCCGATCAGATGTCCGAACGCCTCTCGGCAAGCAGCCACAACAGACTTCTGCAGCTCAGCCACCGCTTTGCTCGGAAGCTCCGCGGACTCCGCGAAGTAGCGCGCAGCGCCCCCGGCCGCCGCTGCCAGCCGCTCATCCGGGTCAATCTGCAACTCGATACCTTTGGACTCAGCGCTCACTGTGATTGGTCGCCAGCGACACGTCGCAAGCTTCCCGGCAATCCGGGCAATAGTATAGTCCGTCTGCGCAGAGCTTTACATTTACCTGCCCTTTGCAAATCGTGCAGTACTTCTCACAGATGCATTGCCCTTCCGGCTTGTCACACTGTACGCAAACAACGGGTCCTTGCATCGCGGCCTCCAATAAAACTCTACCTGACCCGGCCAGAACCCAGCAAGCTGCACGTTCGGCCCATGCCGCGTTTCCGCAATCGCCTTTTGCGCCGCGGCTTTCCACCCGAGTCTTCTCCGCCGTGTTCTCTCAGCGCGCGTGACGTTCCCCCGTTTCCGCTCGAGCTGCTTTTGGACCGCAAGGCCCGAAGCGGCACGTCCGCGGTCACGAACCATCCCGTCTTTCTATCTGGTTTTCTCTCTCGTTTTCCTTGACACAAGGATATCCAGGGCGTACCCTAGTTTCTGGGTAATAGTGTTCACCGTCTCAGTTGCGCCAGCCTGTGTGCTGGCGTTTTTGTTTTCAGAAGAATGCGTTGAAGTTCAAAGCTCTTGTTCGCTTCCTGAGCAAGTGCCCGACATTCCGAGCGATCTATAGAAATGCAACTTCTTTAGAATCAATACTTGCACGACCCTTCGCAAACACTGATTCTAAAGGGGTTACGGATACTCTAAATCCTTTAGAATGTGTGTTTACAAAAAAGCGGGGGAGGGTATCGCCCATCGATTGCGCAAAAGAATTCTCCTAATCCGCTTATCGCCGTAGCAAAGCCAGGAATTGAGAGGCTAGGCCTCGCCTTCCCAGCCCTTCTTTGACGCGTTTCCGCTCGCGTGTTAGTATCGATTTCTTCCAGAGCACACGGAATGGATTCAGTAACGACTCCTCCCATCATCGAACTTCGCAAGACCGCGCTGAACGCGGTCCACCGCCGCTTGGGCGCGAAAATGGTCAATTTTGGCGGCTGGGATATGCCCGTCGAGTACCCTACCACCGGCGGCCTGGTCGCCGAACACAAAGCCGTGCGCTCCAGCGTCGGCGTTTTCGATGTCAGCCACATGGGCGACATTCGGATTCGCACCGGTCATGCACCGGGTGGCGCTCTAGCCGCCGTGCAGCATCTCAGCATGAACGACGCGGCGAAACTTGCGATCGGCCAGGCGCACTATTCGGCCATGCTCTATCCCGAGGGCACCTTCGTCGACGACGTAATCGTCCATCGGCTCGGCGAAGACGACTATTTGCTGGTGATCAACGCCGGCACGCGCGAAAAAGACATCAACTGGGTCCGCGAGAATACCAACGGCTTCGACTGCGTGGTCGAAGACCTCAGCGACGCCTACACACAGCTCGCCATCCAGGGCCCTCATGCACAAGAAGTCTTGCAAAAACTGACCGACACAAATCTCGCGGTCATCAAAAACTATTGGTTCACGCACGGCACCGTTTGCGGCCTGAAAAACACGCTGATCGCACGTACCGGCTATACCGGCGAAGATGGTTTCGAGATTTACGTCCCGTCGGATGCCGCAACCAGCGAAATGGTCTGGAACAAAGTGATGGAAGCCGGACGCGAGTTCGGCATCATCCCCTGTGGCCTCGGCGCACGCAATACGCTGCGTCTCGAATCAAAAATGGCGCTCTACGGCCATGAAATCAGCGACAAAATCAACGTCTGGGAAGCAGGCCTCGATCGTTACTGCAAAATGGAAAAGGGCGATTTCATCGGGCGCGCCGCTTTGGAGCGCGCCAAAGCAGCCGGTTTGACGCGAGCGCTCGTCGGCCTCGAGATGGTCGATCGCGGCATCGCGCGCGATGAATATTGTTGCTGCAATGAAAGCGGTGAACCCATCGGCGTCATCACCAGCGGCTCGCCTTCGCCGACGCTTTGCAAAAACATCGCGCTCGCTTACGTTCCGCCCGCAATGGCAGCTCTTGGCACGCCCATCTACGTGCAAATTCGCGCCCAAAAATGCAAAGCTCAGGTAGTCCCAACGCCGTTCTACAAGCGCCCGAAGAAAGCTGCGGCGCCGCAAGCCGCGGCGAATGTTTGAAACAAATTCTGTTGCGTCGCCCGCAACTTAGCGGGCGGCAAGGAGTGGTCCAATGGCATATCCTGCGAATTATCGCTACACGAAAGAACATGAATGGGTCGACGTGAAAGGCGACGTGGCCGCAATCGGCATCACGGATTACGCGCAGCACGAGCTCGGCGACGTAGTCTTTGTCGAGCTGCCCAAAGTCGGCTCAAAAATCGAAACCGGCAAAACGTTCGGCACCGTCGAATCCGTCAAGGCCGTCAGCGACATTTACGCTCCCGCTTCCGGCGAAGTCGTCGAAGCCAACGGCGCTTTGCACGACACTCCGGAAAAAATCAATACCGATCCGCATCGCGAGGGCTGGCTTATCAAAGTCAGGCTCGCCAATCCCGCTGAAATCGGCGGCCTCATGGACGCCGCCGCCTACGAAGCCTTCATCGCGGCGCAAAGCAAGGAAGCCTCCGCCTGATGCGCTATCTCCCGAAGAGCCCCGCCGAGCGGCATGACATGCTTGCCGCCATCGGCGCAAAATCGATCGACGATTTATTTGCCAGCATTCCAGAGCGCTATCGTCTTCGCGAGGCCCTGAATCTGCCCGGCCCGCTCTCCGAAACCGAAGTCATCGACTTTTTCAAAGCGCGCGCGGCGGAAAATTCCGGTGGCTACACCAGTTTTCTCGGCGCTGGCGTTTACAATCATCTGCGCTCCGTCGTAACCGATGCCATCATCCAGCGCGGCGAATTCCTCACTTCTTACACTCCGTATCAGGCGGAAATCACCCAAGGCACGCTGCAAGCCATCTTCGAGTTTCAAACGCTGATGTGCCAGCTCACCGGTCAGGAAGTCGCCAACGCCTCGATGTACGACGGCTCCACGGCGACCACCGAAGCCGTCTTGATGGCCGAGCGCCTCACCGGCCGCACGCGCATTCTTGTCGCGCGCTCTCTGCATCCCGAATATCGCGACGTTCTGAAAACCTACGCCAAAAATTCCGGCCTGCACGTCGAGGAGATTGGCTACGGCGCGAGCGGCACTCTCGACCAAAAAGCATTGCAAGCAGCTATCAAAAACGACGTCGCAGCCGTAGTCGTTCAATCACCCAATTTTTTCGGCGTCATCGAGACGCTTGCTCCGCTCGCCGATGCCGCTCACTCCTCCGGCGCGCTTCTCGTTACCGCTGTCACCGAAGGCGTTTCTCTCGGCCTCGTGCGGCCACCCGCGGAAGCCGATATCGTTGCCATGGAAGCGCAGAGCTTTGGCTTGCCTCCCAGTTATGGAGGGCCGTTTGCCGGCGTCATCGCCTCGCGCGACAAATTTGTCCGCCAAATGCCGGGCCGGCTTACGGGCCAAACCAACGATTCCGAAGGCCACCGCGGATTCGTCCTCACGCTAGCCACACGCGAACAACACATCCGCCGCGAGAAAGCCACCTCGAATATTTGCACCAATCAAGCGCTCTGCGCGTTAGCCGCAACGGTCCACCTCACGCTCCTCGGCAAAGAAGGCTTGCGCGAAATGGCCCACCAAAATCTCTCCAAAGCGCAATTCGCGCTAGCCGAACTCGAAAACATCCCCGGCATTCGCCGCGCCTTCGATGCCCCGTCCTTCAACGAATTCACCATTGAGCTCCCGCGCTCCGTCAAAATCGTGAACGCCTATCTCCTGCGCGAAAAAATCATCGGTCCATTCGTCCTGGGCACCGCCTATCCCGAGCTAACCAAGCACGCGCTAGTCTGCGTCACCGAAACAACAACCCGCGCCGAAATCGAGCGTTTCGCGGCAGCCCTGCGCCGCGCCCTGGAGCAGCCCCTCTGAAGGAGACATTGTAGTGGCACGATACATCGTGCCCTCTTGGCAAACGGAAAACATGACCGACAAAATCAAAAAAGCCACGCGCCACACCAATCAAAACGAAGGCCTGATCTTCGAGAAATCCTCTCCCGGCAAGCGCGCCTTCGAACTTCCTCCGCTCGACGTCCCCGCCGCCGATCCCGCGAAATCTCTAGGCGCAAGCCACCGCCGCGAGGGCGTCGAAGGCTTCCCCGAGGTCAGCGAAATCGAAGTCATCCGCCACTTTACGCGCCTTTCCACATGGAACTACGCCATTGACCTCGGCATGTACCCGCTCGGCTCCTGCACCATGAAATACAACCCGCGCGTCAACGAATTTGTCGCTCGCCTCGACGGTATCGCCACCGAACATCCCTATCAGCCGCAGGAACTTTCGCAAGGCTGCCTCAAAATCCTGCAACTCCTCGAGAAATGTCTCCTCGAAATTACCGGCATGGACTCCATCACGCTGCAACCCGCTGCCGGCGCGCAAGGCGAAATGACTGGCCTCCTCCTCATCCGCGCGTATCACGAAAAAAACGGCAACCCGCGCAAGAAAGTTCTGATCCCAGACTCCGCACACGGCACGAATCCTGCCACAGCCGTAATCGCAGGCTACGAAGTCGAAAACATCAAATCCGAATCGCACGGCCAAATTGACGTCGACAAATTGCGCGACCTCGTCACTCCCGACGTCGCCGCGCTAATGATCACCAATCCTTCCACGCTTGGCATCTTTGAAGAGCGCATTCCCGAAATCGCGGAAATTCTCCACGCCAAGGGCGCGCTTCTCTACATGGACGGCGCCAACATGAACGCCCTCACCGGCATCACGCGCCCCGGTGACCTCGGCGTCGACGTCATGCACCTCAACCTTCACAAAACTTTCTCGACACCCCACGGCGGCGGTGGTCCCGGCGCCGGCCCGGTCGCCATGAAAAAAATTCTCGAGCCTTTCCGCCCCGTGCCCATCCTGGTCGAAAAAGAAAACGGACGTCTCGCGCTCGAGCAGATTCGTCCAGACTCCATCGGCCGCGTCAAAGCCTTCAGCGGAAATTTCGGCGTTTTGGTTCGCGCGCTCGCCTACATCCTCGCGTACGGCCCAGGCGTGCGTCAGGCCACCGAAGACGCCGTCCTCAACGCAAATTACATTCGCAAACATCTCGAAGGTGTTTTCGATCTGCCCTATTCCCTGCCCTCGATGCACGAAGTCGTTTTCAGCGATGCCCTCCAAAAGAAAAATGGCGTCAACACCATGGACATCGCCAAGCGCCTCATCGACTACGGCTTCCATCCCTACACCACCGCGTTTCCCTTGATCGTTCCCGGCGCTCTGATGATCGAACCCACCGAATCGGAATCCCGCGAAGAATGCGATCTATTCATCGATGCCATGCGCTCCATCGCCGAGGAAGCCGCAACGGATCCCGAGCTAGTCAAAACCGCGCCGCACACCACGCGCGTCCGCCGGCTCGATGAAGTCGGCGCCGCGCGCAAGCCCATCCTGCGCTGGAAGCCGCAACGGATCCCGAGCTAGTCAAAACCGCGCCGCACACCACGCGCGTCCGCCGGCTCGATGAAGTCGGCGCCGCGCGCAAGCCCATCCTGCGCTGGAAGCCCCAAGCCTCCCATACCGAAGCGGCGGATTAATCAAAGTCCGTAGTGCGAGTATTTTTCGCGCCGCGCGATTGCTTTTTTCATGGAACACATCTGAATTTTCTGTGCCGCGACGTTTGCTTTTTTCAGCTAAAATAAATTGACAATATTTGCCCATCCGCCCGTGCTCGAATGACGCCAACCCTGAATCAGTGGCTTCCAAAATCCGTTCTCCTTTTGCGCGATTACGACCGGCATAAATTCCTGTCGGATGTGATCGCGGGCATAACGGTGGGCCTCGTCGCGCTGCCTCTCTCGATGGCCTTCGCCATCGCCTCCGGCGTTTCCCCGCAGGCGGGAATCTATTGCGCCATCGTCACCGGCTTCCTCATCTCCGCGCTAGGCGGCTCAAAAACGCAGATCGGCGGTCCCACCGGCGCGTTCGTCATCGTCATCGCCGGAATCATCGCCAAGTATGGTGTGAGCGGCCTTTTCGAGTGCACCATGATGGCCGGCGTTCTGCTCGTTCTCCTCGGCATCACCGGCCTGGGCACCGCCGTAAAATATTTTCCGCGTCCTGTCATCATCGGTTTCACGAACGGCATTGCCATCTTGATTGCCAGCACGCAGATTCGCGATTTTTTTGGCTTGCGCATGGATCATGTTCCCGGCGATTTCTTCCATCGCATGGAAGCGTTCGCCGCAGCATGGCACACCATCTCCATGCCTGCGACGGCTCTCTCCATCATTTCTGTCGCCATCATGATTTTCTGTCTCAAGTTTGCCAAGCGTGTCCCTGGCGCGATCGTCGTTACGTTCGGCGCAACCATCGCCGTTGTTCTGCTGCATTTGCCGGTCGAAACGATTGGCACGCGCTTCCAAGGCATTCCCAACGGGCTTCCCACATTCGCCATTCCGCATTTCAGTTATGACACCGCGCGCCAGCTTCTATCTCCCGCATTCACGGTTGCGATGCTCGGCGCCATCGAATCGCTGATGTCCGCCGTCGTTTCCGACCGCATGAGCAACGACAAGCACAACCCCAACGTCGAGCTCATGGCGCAAGGCGTGGCCAACATCATTTCACCGTTGTTCGGCGGATTGCCCGCCACTGGCGCGATCGCGCGCACTGCCACCAACGTCCGTGCTGGCGCAAAAACTCCCGTCGCCGGAATGATTCACTCGCTCACTCTCCTCGCCATCGTTTTATTTGCCGCGAAATATGTGAGCAACGTGCCCCTCGCCGCGCTCGCCGCCATTCTCATGATCGTCGCCTACAACATGGGCGAATGGCACGAGATCCCAGAAATCTTGAAGCTGACCGCCGCGGATATTGCCGTTTGGCTGATTACCATGACGCTGACCGTCGTAGCGGATTTAACCTTCGCCGTCGAAGTCGGCATGGTCCTGGCTGCGCTGATGTTCATCCGCAAAGTTTCGCGGACGACCACCGTCGCGCGCGTCACCAAAGACTACGTCGAAGACAGCCGCAAGCATGTCCTCCAAGGCAAAGACATCCCGCCTTACGCCACCGTCTATCGAATCCACGGCCCTTTTCTCTTCGGCGCAACCGACAAGTTTGCGGATATTCTCGACGAACTCGATTCTCTTCCTCCCATCGTAATTCTTCGCTTGCGCAATATGACCGCCATCGACGCCACCGGTCTCGGCGCGATTCGCGACCTCGCCGACACTCTCCACTCCTCCGGCCGCTCGCTTCTGCTCTGCGGCGCTCGCGAACAACCCGCCCAGCTGATGCATCAAGCCGATTTCGAGCGCCATGTCGGCACGGAAAATATCTGCGCGAGTATCACCGACGCGATCGAGCGCGCCGCTGGCCTGTATGAAACACGGCAGGCTCCGGCGGATGAGGAGCTCGCCACAAAGGTGGTCGAGCAACGCTGATCCGGCCCGCAATTTGCTGCAAGTGAATTCCGAACCTCGCCGAACACAAAAAAGCGGGCGCCTCGAAGAGACGCCCGCTTTCGCTTGCCGCAGTTTCAATGATTAGTGTTGGTCGATGTCGAAGTTGAGCCCGGGCAGAACCCGAGTCCCTTCTTTTTGAACGGCCTGCAAAGCGTAGGGATCAAGGCCCAGCGCCGCCAAGACGGTCGGGGCCACTTGCATGGTCTCGACCGGCGTTGTAATCGTCTTGGCACTAAACGCCGGATTGGAGAGCAGCATGATCACGTTGACGTCGTCGTGCGCGAATCCGCCGTGCTCGGCCAGCTTTTTGCTGCTGCCAGAGTAGGTGACGCCGACATTTGGAGTGACCAGAATGTCCGGCGTGCGCGGATCGCCATTCGGTGGCAGCCCGGGCGCGTTATAGATTTGCGTGATCCCCGGTCCCCAGAAAATCTGGCCGATGCCCGCGATATTCGCGGTCGCTGGCGACTGGCTCTCGAGCATGCTCACCGCGTTCGCGGTGGTGCAGCTGCTGTTCAGCCAAATCAGGGAAACGTCATCTTCGGTCGGACCGATGCCCGTCGGGTTGGAGGGCGATTCGGAAAGAGGCAGGCAGCCGGCGTTGTCGAGAATCGTGGCCGGTGATGTCGTCACCGAGCCAGTTGCGGTGATACCTGTGTAGCGAGAGGAATCAATCGGGCTCTGGCCGTGCTTGGCGGTGATGATGATGAGCGTCGAGTCATAAAGACCGTTCTTTTTCAAAGCGGCAACCATCTTGCCGATCGAAGCGTCGGCGAACTCGATTTCGCCCAGAAGTGACGCAGTCGGAGTGCCCTGAGCGTCCTGGTATCCGCCCTTCAGGCTCAGTGATTTCTCAATCAGCTTCTGACCCACGCTGACCACCTGAAAATTCATACCCAGGATGTTTGGCACTGGGGCGCGCGCCGAGCCATTATGCGTCTTGCCGTTGATCTCGTTTAGAACCGAGTTGACCTTGAGTGTGTCGTAGCACTGGATGTTCTGGAAGCTGTCTGTCCAGGCATTGGATGCGGCAACTGCGGTTTGATCCGGCAGCGGGTTGCAGCCAGGAACTCCGGGGAGATTCACGGGGATGGAATTAATGTCCGGCGCATAGTAGTCATCCAGGTTCGATCCGTCCCCAGGACCGGCTACGGCCGAGTAGGAGGGATGCTTGTCGGTCCACGCGGTGTAACCGCCGGCACCATGTATGACTCCCATAATGGTGTTCACTCTGACGAAATTCCATGGAAATACCGGCGCGCAGCCTTTGCTGGGATCGCGGATCAGTTTTCGAGGATCGATAGAATTAATTCCTCCATCGCCGCTCGGTGCTCCACCGTTCAGCTTTGACTGATCGATATCGATGCCTTCGTCATATTCGGTCGTCGTGCCTGTTGGAGCTGCGCCGGGAGTGCAGTTGCCACCAGCAACGCCATTGCCCGTCGTGATTGTTGGCGGATCGAGCGAACGGTCGTAGGCGACATCGTAGAATGCGCCCACGGTGCGCGGCGAGCCTCCGGTCATCAATGCCATTAGTCCCGGAAACGAATCGGACGTCTTTGATGTGGATGTGTCGAGGTAATTGACGCCGGTCTCGCCGAGTTCGGCGAGTGTGGGGCAATAGGGCTGTCCGCCGTTTGCTCCGCTGATTCCGTTCTTGCAGTTGATATAGTCCAAAGCGTGGAACCCATCGATACTGATGAGCAGAACGTGCTGAATGCCGTGCCCGTCGTGATCCTTGAATTGGTTATGGTCCTGTGCCAGAGCGGACGGGACCAACGAAGCTGCTAACAAAAATGCGCCTGCAAAAATTCCTGCGGATTTCTTGCTTATCATTAGAAAACCTCCTGAGCGAAAACAAATAGCAGTTGTGGGTTGAGCTTTCGTGAAGTCCCTGTTAACAGTTCGTTTCGCGCCCGGCTTTTTTGAGGGATCGCAGTAGCCGAATTCACGCGAGTGTGCAGCAGCCATGCTACTCGCGACTCGCTGCAATTAGCAGAGTTCGCGGTGACGCGATCTCTCGCGCCCGATTTGGAAAGAGGCACCGAGTTTTCACACCCGATGCTCCGAAACAAAATGCTGCACGGAACCGTCTTGTGGATGACTAGTTCCCGTGAGAATCCCAACCACGTTCACGGCAGCCATCGAATTCATGTCCGCGGCCGCGATCGTCGTCCTGGTTGTGTCTGGAAGTATCCACGAACACCAAACCGCCGGGATTGGACAGTCCGTTCACGACTGGCGTGATAACTCCGGTTGTCAGGTCGACCGTGCCTAGGAACGGCCCTCCATCCGCCGCCGTGTAAGCTGCGCCAGGCGCGAACCCATTCTTTTTCAGAGAATACACAGTGTTCAAACCCTTGTCGGCGAAGAGAATGAAACCTTCGCTGGAGGTTACAAAAGCCGTGTCATCGGTTTCAACGCCCATCGGCCCGCTGGTCGTCAGGTAGCTCAATGGCAGACGCAGCGCGCTCTGATTCGGGTCGCCCGGATGGCTAACGATAATTAATTCTTGATCGCCTTGGCTGTCCAGCACGAGATTGCCCAAAGGATCCAAAGTCATGGAGTCAGGATCTTGGAGGTTGAGTTGAACCGACGCGCTACTGGGGATGTCAATCGCGATGGCGTTTCCTTCCAGAACAGGATCGAGGTCGACGCGGTTTCCGTTGAAATGGACCGAGACGATGGCAGGAGCAGTGTTCGGGTTGATCGTGGGATTGGAAGCACTGAGATAGGCCGAGCAACCGCGGAAGGTAATATCATCGTAGCCGCCACCGTGAGGGCCGGTACCTAGGAGGTAGAGTTGGCGTTCCTGTGTCTCCGGGTTGATGATCACCAGGCGGGCGTTGCCGTCCTCGTTTTGCACGGCCCAGAGAAGGCGAGTGATCGGGTCGACCTTCAGCCCATCGTTGTGCCCGAGAACCGTAAAGATACGAACGAGGCTGCCATCCATGTTGTATTCGACGACTTGGCTACTCAAGCCGTCCGCGCCGGCGGGGTCGTGGCCGTCGCCATATCCTACGAACACATGATCGCCCAGGACGGCGATCGAGTCGGGCGCACTCAATCCGCTGGGAGCGGTGGCAAAGGCTGTCAGTGTATACCCAGGATTTGGGTTAGGTCCGGCAGGCGGGGCTTGCCCAAACGCCGGCACGCAGGCAAGCACGCAAATGAGCGAACTCGCGATGAGGAACACACCAAAATTCAACTTTTTCATTTTGTATCTCTCCTTGAAACTGCGAAGGCGATCTGAGACGAGAAGGTGAACTTAGTCTGAGGCGAAGAGATATGCGTAAACCGGAGGTTAAGGTTTAATGAATGCTGCTCCCGTGTTGGCAGTTCTAGTATTTCTCACAAAAACGATTACGTGATTTTGTCGGACTCGAAAACTAGGCTGGCGCAATCGGCCACATCGGCTCCATCCAGATTCCTCGGGGGAGCCGCACATGCCAGGATGTAATCCGGATTAGCAAAGGCATTCGCTGGCGCGCTCTTCAATGCGCAGGACCAGCTTGTTTGGTCAGTCGCACACTATCCAGAATGGAACTGAATGTCTTGTCGTATTTTTCGTAATCCTTGGTCGGCGCCACGCACACGATGGAGACCAGGCCCTCCGGCCGAATGGAGGTGATCAGCCAATCCGTCTCCTCGCCGCCCAAGGGCGATGCATTCGTCAGATAGGTTGAAAGCCCCGGACGCCCATTTAAGCGTAAGTGGCCCGGCCCGCGGGTGATCTTCATCTTTGGATTCGTTTTCTGCAATGTCTCGATGAGATCCTGCGTTGCGTCTTCGAGCGTTTTCGCGGAGTTCGGATCGCCTTGCGCCTTCGTGACATTCACGATGATTCCATATGCCAGTCCGCCGTGCCCGTCAGTGCCCTCCATCACGCCGCCATCCGGCGCAAACGAGACGTTGTCTTTCTCCCCATACTTTGTCCAATTGTCTGGGTATTTCAGCGCGAAGCTGCTGGCCTTGTACTCCGCGAGATTCGCCGACGGCGCGGGCGGCGGACCTGCCGGTCGCCGTGCGTACACGCCTGGCTCCGCTCGCTTCACCACGGGCAGCGCCAACACCTCGCGCTTGATGGCTTCAAACTCCAGCCAGTCTTTTTTCATATTTGCCGGCAGTCCGCCCAGCTTGTCGATTTCCTCTTGCACGCGCTCGACGCGATGCTCGGGGCTGGGATGGTCGGAGAAAAACTCCGGCGGATTCTTGCCTTTGCTTTCCGCCTCGATCTTTTCGAAAAACTGCGCCAGCGCGCGAGGATCGTAGCCCGCATCGTACAAAACCTGCGTGCCCACCACGTCGGCCTGGGTCTCCGCCGCACGCGAGTTTCGGAGCAAAATGCTTCCTGCGCTGAATCTCCCCAGCTCCGTCAACAGCGCGCCGCCCGCATTTCCGCCAAGAATGGTGCCCAGAATCCCCACGAAGCCTTGCGCTACTTGCGCTTTAGTCGCCTCCTCTGTGCCGTGGCGCAACACCACGTGGGCAAGTTCATGCGCCATCACGCCTGCCAGTTGCGCCTCATCGTCCGCAGCTTCGATCGTGCCGCGATTCACGAAAACATATCCCCCGGGCAGCGCAAACGCATTAATCTCCTTATCGTTTACGCAATGAAATTCCCACGGATACTGAACTCCTCCGGTTGGAAGTTTCGCGACCAGTTTTTTGCCCAGTTCCGTCAAGTAAGCGTCGACTTTCGGCGCGTTGCACGGCGGCAACTGTTTCTCTGCGTCCGCGGCGACCTGTTTACCCAATTGGATGTCATCTTGCGGCGAATAAAAATTCCATGCGGGCTTGAACTGCGTCCGCTGTGCCAGAACGTCAGGCGAGGTCAAGAGGCAAAGCGCAGCGAGC
Organism: uncultured Acidobacteriota bacterium; assembly: GCA_963767755.1. GTDB lineage: Bacteria > Acidobacteriota > Terriglobia > Acidiferrales > UBA7541 > Acidiferrum. Next base: position 90,689 of record CAVYFO010000045.1, read on the forward strand.
AGCATGAATCCGCGCAATCGCAGCCGGCTCCGTTCGCTTTGCAGAAAGCTCGAGCAACGGCCCAAGCGACAGCGCCCCTCACACTGAAAAAATCCACCGGGCTTTTCCTGCACTTGCATTGTGCCTCTTCTCACTTACTCTACACCGAGCCACAAGCAAAAGAAAAAGCCCGGGATTTGTTCCTCCCGGGCCGTTTCAGAAATCGCCAGAAATCAGAAAATTGAGCGAAACTTCGCTTAGCGCGCCATTCGAGGAGTTGGTTCAGGTCCAACAGCGGTTGTTGGCGCTTCGACGCTCCTGCCACTCCTGGCCTGAGCAGCGCGCGTGACCACGGCGGGCTCCACTCTTCGCGACGGCATTGCCAGGTTCTCGCCTTCGCGAACAAAGCTTAAACCTTCGTTTGTTTTGTTCCAGTCGATGCACACGAGATCGCCAAGGTGTACCTGCTCTGTTGCCAACAGGTTCGCCAGCGGATAAACCACGTGCCGCTCGATCGCTCGCTTCAGGTGGCGCGCGCCGTAACGCTGGTCGGTACCTTCCTGCAACAGGAACTCTCTTCCCGCGGCCGTCACGCGGAACAGGAATTGACCCTTCGCGGTCTCCAAAACTCTTTGCTGCACTTGACCCAGCTCGATTTCCAGGACTTCTTCAAGCTGTGCGCGGCGCAGAGGGTGAAAGACCACGACCTTGTCCAAGCGGTTCATGAATTCCGGGGAAAATTTGCGGCGCGCGGCTTCGACCGCCGTCCGCTCGACCTTTTCATCCAAGCCAGCGGCCGGTTTGTCCTTCGGCTGTACGAAACCCATTCCGCCCTGGAACAATTCCGTGATTTCTCCACCGCCCAGGTTCGACGTCAGGAAAATCACGGTCTGCGACAAATCCACGCGACGATTGTCCCCCAAAGTTAGAGTGGCTTTATCCAGCATTCCGAGCAGCAGTTGCCAGAGGGCGTCCGAAGCCTTCTCAATCTCGTCGAAAAGCAGGAAGCTCAACTTCAACTTTTCAGTGTGGCTGGCCGCCAGCGCTTCCTGGGTGATCAGCGGATGAGTCTCGCGATGTCCCAGATACCCTGGAGGCGAGCCAATCAATTTCGCAATCTCGTGCGAATGCTGAAACTCCGCGCAGTCCACTTTAATGACAGCGCGCGCGTCGCCAAAGAGCGTCTCCGCAGCGGCTTCCACAATGCGCGTCTTGCCCGAACCGGTCGGGCCGAGGAACAAGAGGTTCCCCACAGGCCGTCCTGGGGAGTTAAGGCCAGCGCAGAAGACCTGATAGAGGTCCACCAGCGCCTGCACGCCTTCCGCTTGGCCAACGATCTTGGCGCGCAGTGCTCCTTCAAAATCTCGGGTGTTTGTACTGCGGATGGTTGGATCCAGTTGCTGTCGAGCGGCGGCTTTCATAGCGTCGTTCCCTTCCGCGTTCAGCTGCCGAGGCGCCCCATGCGTCTCAGCCATGCGCTGGAGGGGAAATAGAGCATGAGAACTGCCAATCCGTAGTCCGGCACATGCCGTTGCAAACCACTCCAGACTCAATAACATACAAGTGTTGCCACTGTGGAAACTGTCTCAGGGGGTGAGACAGTGTTCCATCCCGATTCAAAGTGAGAGGATGAAACAGTTTGTGTCAGTCTTTCCAAGACAAAAAGGGGCGCATCCGTCGATGTGCCCCTCAGAAGCTTCAGAAATCGAGTGATTTCTCTAACGATCGGCTTTCTTGCGCCCTTGGGGAGCAGCCGTCGGCGCTACGCCAGGTTGGGCTGCCCGCAGCTTTCGCTCTCCAGCCACGGCTTCTGTTGGGGGATCAGCAACCTTGCCGTCCTCTGCTTCTGCTGCCGCCGCAAGTCGGCCGGTTTCCGGCACGGTTGGAGTCACAAGCGCGCCCTCACCCTCGCGCGCGAACGTAAGTTCTTTATGTTGGCGGTCCCAATCGATGCGCACGAGGTCTCCCAGGTGCACTTGCTCTGTAGCTAGCAGATTCGCAAGCGGATACACAACGTAGCGCTCGATGGCCCGCTTCAGGTGGCGCGCACCATATCGCTGGTCTGTTCCTTCTTGTAACAAGAAGTCCCGGCCCGCCGGGGTCACACGGAACAAAAACTGACCTTTCGCGGTTTCCAGGACACGCTGCTGGACCTGACCGAGCTCAATCTCAAGTACTTCTTCAAGTTGTTCGCGCTTGAGCGGGTGAAACACGACCACTTTGTCCAAGCGGTTCATGAATTCGGGCGAAAACTTGCGGCGGGCGGCTTCCATGGCCGTGCGCTCGACCTTTTCGTCCAGACCGGCGGCTGGCTTGTCGGTAGGCTGTATGAAACCCATCCCGCCTTCCATCAATTCCGTGATTTCTCCGCCGCCGAGGTTCGATGTCAAAAAGATGACAGTCTGTGAGAGATCCACACGGCGGTTGTCGCCCAGCGTTAAAGTCGCCTTATCCAACATTCCCAGCAGCAATTGCCAGAGGGCGTCTGAAGCCTTTTCGATTTCGTCGAACAACAAAAAGCTAAGCTTCAGCTTCTCGGTATGGCTCTTTGCCAATTCCTCTTGGGTGATCAGAGGATGCGTCTCCCGGTGGCCCAAGTATCCCGGAGGCGAGCCGATCAATTTGGCTATCTCATGGGAGTGCTGAAATTCCGCGCAGTCCACCTTGATCACCGCGCGCGGATCTCCGAACAAAATTTCCGCGGCCGCTTCGACAATGCGAGTTTTGCCCGAGCCGGTCGGCCCGAGAAGAAGGAGATTCCCCACTGGCCGTCCCGGCGAATTCAAGCCGGCGCAGAACACTTGATACAAATCGACCAGCGCCTGCACGCCTTCCGCCTGGCCGACGATCTTCGAGCGCAACGCGTTCTGAAATTCTATCGTCGTGTTGCTGCGAAGGTTTGGATCGAGTGGCAGTGTTTGGGAGCTCATAGTCTCCTCCTAACGACCTTGCATCCGCAGGGTCGCATTACTGAAGCGCCCGCGCTTCCGGTCAAACTGGCTGAGTTTCACCTGAAGCGTGGACTGCAGGAGCCGCAACTGTACGAGCAACTCCCGCGCCACTGTGGGCGTTTCAGAAATCCGGAGAAGCGGCGGAAAGAGGTCCGCCAGATCGAGGTTCAGAGCTCGCAGGTTGGATACGAGCTTTTGCGTTGCAGGAGAGCTGGCATCGGCCAGATCCAGATGGTTGTTCGTTTGTTCGCGCAGAGCTTGCCAATTCAGCTCCACAAAGGGGTGTTTCTTCGAGACTTCGCGCACCACATCGTCTGTGATGCGCGCGCGTTCCCCGAGCCGGGCCAGGTGAAGTTGCCGCACTTTTCCGCCGCGGCGCACATTGTGCACCAGATAATACGAGTTCCCTTTTCGGCGGACAAAAGCCATGACCTCACCTCGAGCCACGATCCGTGACCGTAGTGTACCCGCGTTCCACTACGCAGTCAATGAACGTCGCGTACTAGCCCAAAAGATTGCATCCCATCGATGACGCGGTGATGCGTACAACCTAGCGAATTTTCCCTGTATTCTTTCATTAGTTTTTTCGCTTTGTTTCATCGGTTCCACGCATCCTCGTTTTTCTTGCTGCTTTTCTTCTCCTGCTTGTCACTTCACCTACTCAATTAGATGCCGGGCGCCCCGTTTCGATTGTTCAATCCCTTGTTCGCTGCGTCTCACTCTATCTAACACCGGCGCGCAGATTTCTTCTCTTGTTGGCCGCCTCCTTTGCTCTTACGATATCATCCGCGCACCGGCAAGAGCCGCCCAAGGATTAGTGCAAGGAGTCGAGTTACCGTGTCTTTCGATCCCGTCTACAAGCTCGTGAAACAAATTCCCCGCGGACGGGTTCTAACATACGGGGGCCTCGCTAAGGCCTTGCGTCTGCCCGGCGGCGCCCGCACCGCAGGCCGCGCCATGGGCGCAACTCCGCAAGGCAAAGGAATCCCCTGGCACCGTGTCCTCGGTGCCAACGGCAAAATCCTCATCCGCGAACCTTACGCCTCGCTGCAAAAAAAACTCCTCGAATCCGAAGGAGTTGCCATCCTCGAATCCCGCATCAACCTCAAGAAACATCTCTGGACTCCTCCGCAAAAGAAAAAAGCCACCCGCAAGAAAACTCGAAGATCCCTCACCCCTCAGTAAGCGAGTTATGTCATGCTCATCTCCACATCTATACTCCAAGAGGAGGATTCGTTCCTTGCTCCATCGCAATTACGAACTTGCCCTGCCCAAGTTGCTAGCCGCCGCGATTTTCCTTTTCCCGTTCGCCGCTCGCGCCCAAGAAATTCCTCCGCAGCTCCAGCCGCCCGCTAACGAACACCTTCTCGTTAAAGTGCACGCGAAAGGTGATCAGGTCTACACCTGCAAGGAAGAAACCGGGCAATTCTCTTGGACGTTGAAAGCTCCTGATGCACAGCTTTTCGATAGTGACGGCAAACCCTTTGGCAAACATTTCGCCGGGCCTTCGTGGGAAGCGAAGGATGGCAGCCGCGTCATCGGCAAAGCGGTTGCCAACGCGCCTTCGCCTGACGCTGATTCCGTTGCGTGGCTTCTCGTCAACGTCATGAGTCACGAAGGCAGCGGCGTCCTTTCGCGCGCCACAACCATTCAGCGCATCAACACCAAAGGCGGCAAAGCGCCAGCCTCCGGCTGCGACGCCTCGCGCGCCGGCCAGGAACTGCGCGTGGCCTATACCGCCGACTATCTTTTTTACGCTCCGAAGCGAGCGGCCGCGCTTCCATGATTGCCGCGAAAGCGCGCACATGCGCTATCCTAAGAAGTCTTTTTGCGTAACGACAGGTAGCGGCCACGGTTCATGACAACTCCGATCCTGCAAGTCGAAAACCTGGTCAAGAGTTACGGGAGCGTCCAAGCCGTCCGGGGCGTCAGTTTTTCCGTCGAGGAGGGCGAAGTCTTCGGACTGCTCGGGCCCAATGGCGCCGGAAAAACCTCGACGATTGAGATTCTAGAGGGCCTGCGCGACCTGGACAGCGGCCGCGTTTCCGTCTGCGGTCTTGACCCACAGCGCGATTCGCAAGCGCTGAAGCACGAAATTGGCGCGGCTCTGCAATCCACTTCGCTGCCCGATAAGCTGCGCGTGATGGAGGCACTGCGGCTTTTCGCCAGCTTTTACAAGCGGCGCCGCAACCCTGAAGAACTTCTGAAGCGCTTCGGCTTGGAGGAAAAGCGCAACACATTCTATAGCCAGCTCTCCGGCGGCCAGAAACAGCGGCTCGCGCTCGCCATGGCGCTGGTGAACGATCCCAAGGTGCTTTTTTTCGATGAGCCTACCGCCGGCCTCGACCCTCAGGTCCGCCGCGAAATTTACGACATCATCGAAGAGCTAAAACGCGAAAAGAAAACGATCGTCATGACCACGCACTATATTGAGGAGGCGGAACGGCTTTGCGATCGCGTGGCCATCGTCGACCACGGCAAAGTCGTCGCGCTCGGCACACCGCGCGAATTGAAATCCCGCACCGGCAGCGCCACGCGGATCGAAGTGCGGCTGTCGAAACCGGAATCTGACGAGAAACTCAAAACCCTGGATGGAGTAGCCGATGCGCGGCAGGTGGACGGAACCTATGTGATCCATTCCAACCGTCCTCCAAAGACCATCGTGGACTTGGTAAAGCGGCTGGAAGCCGAAGGCAACGAACTCGTCAGCCTCGAAATTGCTTCGCCTTCGCTCGAAGACGTTTTCATTGAAATGACCGGAAGGAGGCTGCGCGATTGAGAAATTTCGCCACGCTCACCCGCATGCGCATTCAACTGACCCTGCGCAATAAGATGTTCTTGTTCTTCAGCGTGATCATGCCGTTCGGCTTTTTCTTTCTCTACGCCGGCATCTTCGCAAAAGGCCGCCCGCACGTGGTCCAGTTTTTCCTGGGACCGGTCGTCGCTCTCACCGTTATGGGCAGCTTCTGGGGACTCAGCGCGGCTCTCGTCATGTTTCGCGAACAGGGCATCCTCCGCCGCTTCCATGTAACTCCCGTGACGGCCAGCGACATGCTCGCATCGAGCGTGGTCGCTAACTACGTCCTCGTTGCTCCCACGGTTATCTTCGAATTTTTGCTGTCGCGATACGTCTATCACGTAATGCATTTTGGCGACTTGTTCGCCGCCTTTATCCTGATTAGTGTTGGCAATGTCGCCTTTGCTTCCCTGGGTCTCGTCGTGGCCAGCGTCACGAACACCATGCAGGAGACTCAGGTCATCAATCAACTCCTGTGGCTCCCCCTTATTTTTCTTTCCGGTGCCACCTTCCCCCTGGCTTTTCTTCCTCAAGTCGTCCAAAAAGTTTCTTTGTTCTTGCCGGCTACATACCTCGTTCAAGGTTTGCAGGCCGCTCTTTATGATTCCGCGCACATCTGGGAACTGGGTGTGCAAGTTGGAGCGTTGGCGTTTTGGGGCATTCTGACATTCTTTCTCTCGACGCAGCTCTTTCGGTGGGAACCTGAAGTGAAAGTGCCGCGCCGCGCCAAACTCCTGGTTGTCGCAACCGCAATTCCCTTTTTGCTGCTCGGCTTGTGGGAAAACAAGTACGGCAGCATTCCGGCGCAAGCTCAGTCGGCTTACGACTCTCTGAATTCGCCCGCGAAGTCCGCGCCTTCGCCCAATTCGTCAAAATAACATCGCCCGTAGGATGCGTGGTTCCTCGCGCGCGCGGGGCGATACGCGCCAATTTGGTTTTTGCTTTCGCTGTTGTATTCCATACACTTCATTGACGCTCGCCGCTCGCTGCCGTATTCTGAAAATTCAGTAAACGCCTTGAGCGGCGCCACAAAAAGGACCTCATCATGCCTATCCAAAAAACCGAGAAAATCTGGCACAACGGGAAGTGGATCAATTGGGACGACGCGACCCTCCACGTTCTCTCCCATGTCGTGAGCTACGGCTCCGCCGTCTTTGAGGGCATCCGCTGCTACGACACCAAGCAAGGCCCCGCCATTTTCCGCCTTCGCGAGCACATGCAGCGCCTCATCCACTCCGGGAAAATCTATCGCATGGATTTGCCTTACTCGCTCGACGATTTTTGCAACACCGCCACGGAACTGGTTCGCGTAAACAAAATGAACTCCTGCTACGTCAAGCCCATGGTCATGCGCGGCTACGGCGAAGTCGGCGTGAATCCGCTGAACTCTCCCATCGACATTTATATGGCCTGCTGGCACTGGGGCGCTTATCTCGGCCCGGAAGCGCTTGCCAAAGGCGTGGACATCGGCGTCAGCTCCTGGACTCGCATCGCGCCAAACACTCTCCCGGCCATGTCCAAAGCCGCCGCCAACTACATGAATTCGCAGCTCATCCGCATGGAGGCGTCTTTTAACGGCTACGCCGAAGGCATCGCGCTGGATACTTCCGGGCATGTGAGCGAAGGTTCCGGCATGAACGTCTTTCTCGTTCACGACGGCACGCTCTACACCCCGCCGCTAGCCACTAGCATTCTTCCAGGCATTACGCGCAACGCTGTCATGACTCTTGCGGAGGATCTGAATATCCCCGTGAAGGAGAGTGTCATCCCCCGCGAAATGCTGTATATCGTCGATGAAGTCTTCTTCTGCGGCACCGCTGTCGAAATCACGCCCATCCGCTCGGTCGATAAAATCCAAGTCGGCAAAGGCGTCGCCGGCCCCATTACGCGCCGCCTCCAAGAAGAATTTTTCGCCCTCACCAGCGGCACGAAGCCCGATCGCCACAATTGGCTCACTCCCGTTAACGCTCCGGTAGCGGCAGCCTCTCGCTAGCTGCAGCCACCGTCTCTGGCATCTGGCAAGCTTTCGGTTATCCTTTAC
>CAVYFO010000046.1:0-37845 GCA_963767755.1 uncultured Acidobacteriota bacterium
TAATGGAGCGGCCTATCGGAATCGAACCGACACCTGAACCTTGGCAAGGTTCCGTACTACCACTATACTAAGGCCGCTCAACGACAGTTCTTTTTATAGCATGGCCGCACGGCAGCGACAAGCCTTCCGTAGCCAGTTTTTCGCAGACGATCAAATTACTAGTGCCCAACCTCAGGACACCATGGTCACTCGAGCGGATTTGACCACGGGCGAGCGCTTCTGCCTGTCGGCGAAGCGGTCCGCCTTGTCTTTGTCCGTATAGACGCGGCCGAACTTTTCGCCATCCGCGTAGAAGACGGTAACGAGAAAGTGATGATGCTTGCGCCGCTTATCTTTGTTGAAATTCGTCTTCTCTTTGGTTTGGGATTTTTTGGTTGAATTTTTGGTCACAGAGGCCATCCCTATGTCAATTGGTGGGTCACTAAGAACACTATGTCAGGGAAGCGCCGCCCGCGCAAGTACTGCCATCAATACTAACGTCACATCTCATACAACAAGGCTCGGCAAGGTGGCAAACAGACCATCGCTGCAAGCAATCCTGCCTCTGAGCGCACATTCCTCCAGAGGTCTCTGGAGCGGGCGGGAAGCTTGCTGGGAGCCAATTTGGACCACCCCAAAAGCCGGATTTTAACCATAAATTCAAGGAAATCCGCGGCTTCCACGGCGGCTGACACTTCTTGCCCCGCAACATTTCTTAAGAGTTGTTGCAGCCCATGAAACTTTTCCAGCGCATTTTCGTCTTAACCTATGAGGCGAACGATACACTGTATGTGGCGGAGATGGAACATGATCATGACAATTACGAAACACCCGCCCCTCGTGGAAGACCTGCGAAATCATTCGCAGGAGCAGATTGCTGAATTGCGCATGCTGCTTCAGTCCGGTGCCCCATCGCGGCCAGATCCGCGGCGGCCCGGCTTCTTTGAAGTCGAAGGGCGTTCGAGCATTTATTACGTTTTCAAATACCCTTCGGGGGCGAAGGTAATGCTGCTGGGTGTGTGGGAACGCGAGAGCGACCCTGTCGCGGAGCTTGTGGCCTGCACCTGCCCGGCTGCTTAATTCTCGAATTTCTTCTGAGAGTGCAAACAAAACCAAGAGCGCCCCGGTTCGCCGGGGCGCTCCCGTTTTTTCGCGTATCGATCCGCGTTATTTAGTCCTCGTCCAGCTCCAACGCCGCCGAGTTGATGCAGTAACGCGTTCCGGTGGGCCGTGGCCCGTCATCAAAAACATGCCCGAGGTGCGCATCGCACCGGCTGCATTTCGCTTCCACGCGCGTCATCCCATGGCTTGCGTCGGTTTCCGTCTCCACGGCTTCCTCGTTTGCCGGAGCATAAAAGCTCGGCCACCCGGAGCCTGAGTGGAATTTGGTATCAGAACGAAACAACGGCTGCCCGCAGCAGACGCACTTGTACACTCCGGGCGTGTCCGTATCCTCATATTCCCCCGTGAACGGCGGTTCCGTGCCCTTCTGGCGGGTTACATAGTATTGATTCGAGGTGAGTTGCTTCTTCCAGGCCGCTTCGTCCTTGCGAATTTTCTCTTCCATCACCTTCCCTCATTCCGCTTCATGATTTGGCCTACGGCTTGCACCCTCTAGTTATCAGATTCGCCGCAGCCGGTTGACGATTCGCCCAATTCGGCAAGCACTCGGCTACACTAGTCTCTAGCCCGAAGATTCTGGTACGGAAACGGTTGTGCCAAGAAGACCGCGGGACCTCTACGGACGACCCGTGTAAGCCGGAGCCGAAAAGGTCCGGCCCGTCCGCGTGCGCCCGTCGGAGCCCCGGGACGACCAGTTCGAGGACTTGCCCATCAGCGTAGACGCCTCGAAAGAAGGCGTATCTAATTCACAACTCTACCGCCTCCACTCCTATTATCCCGGCATGCTGGTTTTCGTCACATTTCCCTATTCCTCGCCCCACGATCCCATGAACTGCGAGTACGTCGCGCAAGTGGTACACATAGAAAAGCTGGAGAACGGCAAGACTGGCATCCGCCGTTTCATCTCAAAATGACCATGAACTTCGATTCCGCTGGGCCAAAAAACGCCGGCGGGGGCAGCTAACTTCTCTCCTCCGTCCCCCAGGCATGAAAACTCATGATGCGGAATCTGCCGTGGAATAAAAGCGCGGTTGACACCAGCACCGATTTTCTTTAATTTCATATTATGAACTCTCGGGCGCATCGCCATCATCATCACGGCCACACGCCGCGCCCGATGAGGTGTGCATAGAGTTTCGCAACACAAAGCACTCATCGGCCCGCTGGCGCAGAAAGCCCCAGCGGGTTTTTTGTTTTTAACTTCATTCTTGGTCTTTGGCTTTCGTGCAAGGAGGAGACAAGCACCATGAGCGGCACGCATCTTAATATCGACTTCGACAAAGCCGGCGGCCTCGTTCCCGCCATCATTCAAGATCACCGCTCCGGTGACGTCCTCATGCTCGGCTTCATGAACTCTGCCTCGCTCGTCGAAACGCAGAGGTCCGGCGAAGTGGTTTTCTTCAGCCGCTCGCGCAACAAACTTTGGAAAAAAGGCGAGTCCAGCGGCCATGTCCTGAAATCGCGAGCTTAGCGTCGATTGCGACGCCGATGCTCTTCGAGTCCGCGCGTCGAACCCGTCGGCCCCGGTGTCTGCCACGCAAGGCTATCGCAGCTGCTTTTTCCGTGTGCTGCAATCCGACGGCATCGCCAAAATCACCGACGAGCGTACCTTTGCACCAGAATCCGTTTACGGCCCGGAAAAGCCCGTGAAAACGGAGACAAAAGCATGATCCATCTGAAACTCGGCATTCCCAAAGGCAGCCTACAGGACGCGACGCTTGACCTCTTCGCTCGCGCCGGCTGGATCATGCAGGATCAGCTGAGCCCAGATGGGCGTCTCCACCATCGACGATCCCGAAATCGAATGCCTCATGGTTCGCGCGCAGGAAATGGCCCGTTACGTCGAAACCGGCGCGCTCGACGCTGGAGTCACCGGCCACGATTGGGTCGTCGAAACTGGCGCTGCTGGTCGACGAACTTTCCGAGCTCGTCTACGCCAAGCAGCGCCTTGCGCGCGTCCGCTGGGTTCTCGCCGTTCCCGAGGATTCGGGGATGCGCGAGGTCCGCGACCTCGAAGGCAAAACCATCGCCACCGAAGTCGTCCATATCACAGAAAGATATCTTGCCAGTCACGGCGAAAAAGCCCGCGTCGAATTTTCCTGGGGTGCCACGGAAAATGAAGTCCCGCAGCTCGCGGACGCCATCGTCGAAGTCACGGAAACCGGCTCGTCGTTGCGCGCCAATCGCCTCCGCATCGTCGACACCGTTCTCGAATCCGCCACCGTCTTTATTATGAATCGCGCAGCCGCTGCCGATCCGTGGAAGCGCGAGAAAGCCGAAAACCTCATACTCATGCTCCAACTGGAGCGCCATCGCCGCCGCTAGCAAAGTCGGCCTGCTCCTGAACGTTCACCGCGACGATCTTGCCGCAGTTCTGGGCGTTTTGCCCGCTTTAAAAAAGCCAACGATTTCAGCTCTCAGCGATCCAGATTGGGTGGCCATCAACACCATCGTCGAAGAAGCCGTCGTCCGCCAAATCCTGCCCTAGTCGAAACCGCCCAAAGCCCAGGGCATCGTTGAATATCCCTTGAAGTACAAGATCGTGCTCTGACGCGCATCCTCAAACTCACGCCCGCCGTCGAAAAAAATCTCCTGCGCGCTCGCCACGGGCCCGACCGCGAAGCCGAGGTGGTGGCCGAAAATATTATCGCTGATGTTCGCAAACGCGGCGACCGCGCCCTGGTCGATTACACCAAACAATTCGACGGCGTTCATCTTCGCCGCGATGGTTTCTGGATCTCCAAACGCGAAATCGCCGCCGCTCTGAAAACGCGCCAGTCCAGATTTCTCCATGCCATTCAACACGCCGCCCGCAACGTCCGCCGCGTCGCGGAAAAACAGCCCCCGAATCCCTGGTCTCTCAAAATCGAATCCGGGGTCACCATCTCCCAGCTAGTCCGTCCGATCGACTCCATCGGTTGTTACGACCCTGGCGGCAATTACGCTCTCGTCTCGACCATGCTGATGACTGTCGTCCCCGCCCAAGTTGCGGCATAAAAAGCATCACCGTCGTCTGTCCTCGGCCCAACAACGCTCTTCTCGCTGCCGCCTATTTCCTCGGCATTCGGAGATTCGCCCGCGTCGGAGGTGCACAAGCCGTTGCTGCCCTGGCCTATGGCACAAAATCCATTCCGCGCGTCGACAAAATCTTCGGCCCCGGCAACCGCTTTGTCACCGCCGCAAAACAACTCGTCTCGAGCGATTGCGCCATCGATCTTCCCGCAGGCCCTACCAAAGCCATCGTCCTCGCCGCGAAGGGCAATCCGAAATGGATTGCCGCCGATCTTTCTCGCCCAAGCCAAAGACGATCCCTGATGCGGGCAGCTTTCTTGTAACTCCAAGCGATAAGCTAGCCCGCGGCGTCCGGAATGAACTCGAATTGCAGCTAGCGAGTCTCCCTCCCAACAATCCCGCTCACACCTCACTGCGCACAACAGGTGCAATCTTGCTCGCGCCAAGCTTCGAAGCCGCTTGCTCTTTTCGCACCCGCTTCGCGCCGGAACACCTCAGCCTTCCGGAAAACCCCTCTGACGCTGCTAAGAAAGATTTCCGCCGCAGGTACCATCTTTCTCGGTCCTTGGGGCGCACAGCCTCTCGGCTAGTGGACATCTGGCGGAAGCAATCATGTTCTGCCGACAGGCGGTTGGGCCCGCAAACGCGGAGGCCTCTCCTCCGCCGATTTCGTGAAATGTATCAGCATCCAAACCATCTCGAAGAAAGGTTTCCCGCGCTTCGCCCATTCCGCGGAAACTCTGGCAGAATCCGAAGGCTTGCTCGCGCACCGCAACGCCGTGAGAGTCCGCCGAGTTTAAGTATACTCCCCACTCGCCAGGCCATTCTCGATCGCCGCACTTATGAGCCGCCCGGCGAAGGCCGGGCCGATAAGCTGCGCCTCGACTTCAACGAAAACACTGCCGGCTGCTCGCCCGCTGTCCGCCGCGCTTTGGGGAAGTCTACGCCGAAGCTGCTCTCGATGTACCCGAGTACGACCGCGGCATGCGCCGCCTCGCGCGCCATTTTAAGGTGGCGCCCGAGGTACTTCTTCTCCACCAACGGCGGTGACGACGGTCTCCAGGCTGTTCTGGGACGCATTTGTCGACGTGAGTAGACCACCGCCGTCATCCTTGTGAGCCCACTTTCCCGATGTACCGCGACTCTCGCGAACCGGCCGGAGCGAAACTCGAAGTCCAGCGGTACAGCGCCGCCATGGAATTCCCGGCTCGAAGGAGTCCTCGGCGCGCTAGCCGCTAAGCCTCGCGTCCTCTTCGTCTGCAATCCCAATAATCCCACCGGCACGCTCCAAAAAAAATCCGTCATCGAGAACGTGTTGCAAACCCGCCACCCCGACACCGCTGTCGTCCTCGACGAAGCCTACGCCGAATTCTCCGGCGTCACAGTCATCCCTTTGGTCAATCAGTATCCGCAGCTCTTCGTCGCACGCACCTTTCTAAAGCCGCGGGGCTCGCGGGCCTTCGACTCGGCGCCATCGTCGCCTGCGCTGAATCGCTCGCCATCCTTCGCCGCGCCACCGCTCCTTTTCCCGTCAACGTAGCTGCTCTCGCCGCCGCAGAAGCTGCTGTCGACGATCCTAAAACGATGAAGCTCTACGTCAAAAACATCCTCCGCACTCGCGCGTGGTTTGAAAAAGAGCTGCAGAATCTGGGCGTGAAAACCTATCCCAGCGCCGGCAATTTTCTTTTGGCCGATTTCGGTTCCGACAGCTCCGAAACGTGTGCTCGGCTGCAAGAGACAGAGGGCGTCCTGCTTCGCGATCGTGCGAAAGACATCGGCACCGGCCACATCCGGGTCAGCATCGGCACGCAAAAAGAAATGGAGCGCTTGCCGAAACTGATCAAGCGTTACCGCTGAGGACCGCACTTATGCCGCGCACCGCCAAAATCCACCGCAAAACAAACGAAACTGACATCCGTCTGAAGCTGAATCTCGACGGCCGCGGCAGATCCCGTGTCTCCACCGGCATTCGTTCCTTCCATCACATGCTCGATCTCGTCGCGCGCCACGGCGCCTCCCATTTGGAAATCGCGGCGAAAGGCGATCTCGACGTCGATCAGCATCACGCTGTCGAAGATGTTGGCATTGCTCTCGGCGAAGCCGTCCTCAAGGCTCTCGGCTCAAAGCGCGGCATCCTCCGCTCCGGATATTTCCTCATGCCGATGGACGAAACGCTCGCCGCTGCCGCTGTCGACCTCAGCGGCCGCCCCTTTTGCGTCGTGAACGCAAAAAAACTCTGCAAAACGCATCGGCGATTTTCAAACGGAACTCACCGAGGATTTTTTTCAGGGCTTCGCGCAAGCCGCCCGCGCCAACGTCCACCTCCGCGTGCTTTACGGCCGCTCTTCTCATCATCAAGTCGAAGCGATGTTCAAAGCCTTCGCGCGCGCTCTGCGTTTTGCAGTCTCACGCGACAAACGCCTCCGCAGCGTTCTTCCCAGCACGAAAGGGCTTCTATGAAAATCGCTCTGCTCGACTATGGCGCAGGCAATGTCACCAGCGTCGAACGCGCGCTCCGCAAACTCGGCGCCGAGCCGCAGCGCTCCAACTCTCCCAAATGCATCGCCAGCGCCGAGGCCATTGTTCTCCCCGGCGTCGGCCACTATTCCGCTTTGATTCGCGCTCTTGATCAACAAAATCTTCGCGCCGCGCTTCTCGATTCCATCCGCCGTGGCGTTCCCTTCCTCGGTATTTGCCTCGGCCTTCAGGCTCTTTACGCTTCCAGCGAAGAAGCCAGCGATCTCCTAGGACTGAATCTCTTCTCTGGCTCCGTCAACTCCCTTCCCCGCACCGTTAAACTTCCCCACATGGGCTGGGACCAGCTGCAACGCACTCGTCCATCTCGCCTGCTCGAAGGCATCTCGCCCGGCGCATACTTTTACTTCGCTCACTCCTTCGCCGCCACGAACGCCAATGGCGAAGCCGTGGCTTCTTGCGATTACGGCACGAATTTCGCCGCCGTCCTCGAAAAAGAAAACATTTTCGCCGTCCAATTCCACCCCGAGAAGAGCGGCGACGCAGGCGCGCAGTTGCTTAGAAATTTCCTGGCAGGCTGCCACTGATGCAGAAAGCGCATAAGAAAAAACAATTGCCTTTCCACAGCTCCTTCGCAGCGTCATGCCGAGCGAGGCGGGGCGCCATGCTTAGAAAATTGTCATTCCGAGCGGAGCGACCGAAGGTTCCGACCTTGTCGGAAGGAATCTGCTTTTTCTTTTTTCCCCGGGGCGAAGCGTGAGCCTCGCCCACCGCATCATCCCTTGCCTCGACACCGACGGCGACCGTGTCGTCAAGGGCGTCAATTTCGTCGGCCTCCGCGATGCCGGCGACCCCGTCGCACTCGCCGCCCGCTACAACGCGGAAGGCGCCGACGAACTCGTCGTCCTAGACATCGCCGCGTCCCGCGACCGTCGCCCAACATTTATCGAAACCATCCGCCGCGTCGCCGCCGAGCTTGCCATCCCATTGACCGCGGGCGGCGGCATCCGCTCCCTCGACGACGCCCGCGCCGTAATCCTCGCCGGGGCCGACAAAGTCACGGTTAACACCGCCGCCGTCGCTCGGCCCGATCTCATCTCCGAGCTTTCGCGCGAATTCGGCGCGCAAGCCGTGGTTCTCGCCATTGACGCCAAGCGCGTGAACGATCATTGGGATGTGATGGTCCGTGGCGGCCGCGATTCCGCCAATCGCGATGCTCTAGAGTGGGCGCGACGGGGAGTCGAGCTCGGGGCCGGCGAAATCCTCCTCACCTCCGTTGACCGCGACGGCACCCAACTCGGCTTCGATGTTCCTCTCACCGCCGCTATCTCGCGCGCCGTTTCCGTTCCCGTCATCGCTTCCGGTGGCGCAAAGGTCCCCGAACATTTCGCCCAAATCTTCTCCGAAGGCGCAGCCGACGCCGCCTTGGCCGCCTCCATCTTCCACGACAACGTCCAATCCATCCGCGAACTCAAGCGATTCCTCACCGCGCAAAACGTCGAGGTCCGCCTCCCATGCTGATTCCCTGCATCGACCTCCAAGACGGCCAAGCCGTCCAGCTAATCCACGGCCGCAAACGCGAACTCGCCGTCGCCGATGTTTTCAGCCTCCTCGAAAAATTCAAATTCTATTCCTGGCTGCACTTAATCGACCTCGACGCCGCTATCGGCACTGGAAACAACAACGCTCTCGCCCGCGAACTTTGCATCGAGGCCCGCAAGCGTTACAAATTCAAAGTCCGCGTAGGCGGCGGCATTCGCACCGTCGCGCGCGCCATGGAAATCGCAAAGTGGGGCGCCAACCAAATCATCATCGGCAGCGCCGCTTTCCAAAAAGGCAAAATCAACTTGCGTTTTCTGCGTGACCTAACAAAAAATGTCCCTCCGCGAAAAATCGTCATCGCCCTCGACACTGCAAAAGGCTGCATCACCATTCACGGGTGGCGCCGTCGTCTCGCGCTAAGCCCCGAAGATGTAATGCCCGAGCTCGAACCGTATTGCTCCGCGTTCCTCTGCACTGACGTCGACCGCGAAGGCACCATGTCCGGGGCCAACCTTGACTGGTTCCGCAAGCTTCGCGCCACCACAAAACATCCCGTCATCGCCGCCGGCGGAATCAAAACCCGCCGCGAGATCAACGCACTCGAAAAAATCGGCATGGACGCCGCCGTAGGCATGGCCATCTACAAAAACCGCCTCCGGTAATCTCCCTCTGTTTCTTTTCTCTGTGATCTCTGCGGCCTCTGTGTTAAGAAAAAACCCTACGCCAATTCGAGCTTGATCCACCAGCTGGAATTCCCGCCTGATTCTCTTCCAAAGTTGCGATACCATACGCAACCATGCGCAAAACTCTCCTGCTGTCTCTGCTCTTCGCGATCTTCGTCTTCCCTATTCACGCACAAGAGAATTCCGCCGCCGATTCATCGCTCTTCAAGCTAAAGCCGCTTGGAAACAATGTCTATGCCGCCATCGACAAGCCGAAAAGCCCCGCCGGCTCAAACGCCGGCTTCGTCATCGGCGACGACGGCGTTGCAGTCATTGACACGTTCCAGGACGTCAAAGCCGCCGAGCAGCTCCTCGCCGAGATCCAGAAGCTCACCAAGCTCCCCATCAAATTCGTCGTCAATACGCACTACCATCTCGACCACGTCACCGGCAACGGCGTCTTCGCCAAAGCGGGCGCCGTGATCATCGCCCAGAAAAACGTGCGTGGCTGGATTCACACGGAAAACTTGAAATTCTTCGGCGCCAACATCAAGCCCGAGCAAAAAGCCTGGATCGATGGCCTCGTCGCGCCGAGCATCGGCTACGAATCCGCCATCGATTTGTATTTGGGATCACGAAAAATTCTGGTGCGCTCTTTTCCTGGCCATACTGGCGGCGATTCCGTCGTCATCATTCCCGATGCGCAAGTTGTCTTCACCGGAGATCTTTTCTGGAAGAAAACACTTCCCAATCTGATCGACGGCACAACCGACAAGTGGGCGGAAAGCGATGCGAAGCTCGCCGCCGAATGGCCGAAGGCCGCGTTCGTCTCCGGCCACGGGGACGTGGGCACGGCGGACGACGTGCTCGAGTTTCGCGGCTATCTCACGGATCTGCGGGGATGGGTCGCGCAGTCCATCAAGAACGGACTCTCAGGCGATGCGCTGGTGAATGCGGTGATGCCGAGCTTGAAGGAAAAATACGGCAACTGGGCCTTCTTCGATCACTTTGCTAAGCGAAATATCGCAGACATGGAGAAAGAGTTGCGCGGCGACAAAAAAATCCCTCAGCCCGCAGCCGAATAATTTCAAGAATTGCGCGACGGAAGCTTAATTCGCGAGTTTGCCCGTAACGTAAAATCTCTTTTCTTAGTTCCTACCTCAGATACGCGTCCGTAATGTACTGCTGCACCATGCGCTGCGTATTGAAGAACGAACCGTTGATGGCGATGGCGTGCTGCATGATTTGCACGAATAAACGCGGCTCTTTATAAAACATGGGAAGAATGACGTTTTCCAGTTTCCAGTAAAGCGATTCGGCCTCTTTGGTGTTGTCCGTGGCCGCCTCCGTCGGGTCCATCGAGCGGCGCGGCTCGCCAATCGACCACCCGGTGACGCCCTCGATGTGCCCCTCTACCCACCAGCCGTCGAGAATGCTCAGGCTAGGGACTCCGTTGAGCGCCGCTTTCATGCCGCTCGTGCCGGAAGCTTCGAGTGGAAATTGTGGCGTGTTCAGCCAAAGGTCGACGCCGGAAGTCATTTTGCCGCCGAGATCGAGATTGTATTCATCGAGAAAAACGACCGGGACGGCTTTCCGCAGCGCCTTCTTCGCGTAAAAAATGTGGCGAATGATGTCCTTGCCGCCGCCGTCGTTGGGATGCGCTTTGCCTGCGTAGATAATCTGAAAATGGCCGGCATTTTTGGCGATTTGCCGCAAGCGGTCCAAATCAGAAAGGATCAGGTCCGCGCGTTTGTATCCGGTCGCGCGCCGCGCAAAACCGATCGTGAACACCTCTTCGTCCAGATTGAGGCCAGTTTTCTCGCGCACCGCTTCCAGAAGATCGTGCTTGGCGATGAGATGTGCGGCCCAGACTTCTTCCGGGAGAAGTCCTAGCGCGCTTCTCAAGCTGTAGTTGTCTTCGCGCCATTGCGCGATTTGGCGGTCGAAAAGTTGCTGAAAAGCAGGCGAGGTCCAGGTCACCGCGTGAACGCCGTTGGTGATGGCCTCGATGGGAACTTCCGGAAACATCTGCCGCGAAGTAACCCCATGCTGTTTGGCCACGCCGTTGACGTAAGTGCTGAGGCTCAGCGCCAGATACGTCATATTCAAGTGAGCGCCGCCGGCAGCGGCTTCCTGCAAATTCGGATAGTTCTGCTCGGTTTGCAGCGAGCGCTTCACGAGCTCGGCGACGGAGGCGTCTTTGAGGTCGAAAAATTTGCTCTGCTGCGGGAAGACGCGCGTCAGGAATTCAATGGGGAAGCGGTCGTGCCCGGCGGGCACCGGCGTGTGCGTGGTGAACATGCACTTGGCGCGGACTTTTTCAATGTCTTCGCCATTGATGGCGGTTCGCCCCGCTTTGATGGCTTCCTCGCCCAGCAATTCGAGAGAAAGCAGCGCGGCGTGACCCTCGTTCATGTGATAGCGCGTGAGCTCTTCATAGCCCAGAGCGTGCAGCATCCGTACTCCGCCGATTCCTAGCAAAACTTCCTGGCACAACCGGTAGTAGGAATCTCCGCCGTAAAGCCCGCCAGTGAGGTTGCGATCCCATTCCGCGTTGGAGGGAAGATCGGCGTCGAGAAAATAAACCGGCACCTCAAATCCGCGCACACCTTTAACGTCATAGCGCCAGGCGCGAAGCTCCACGCGGCGATTTTCCAACGGCACGCTTACGCGCGCGGTTTCTTCCTTGAGAAAATCTTCGACGTTCCAGACTACCGGCTCTTCCGTTTGGGAGCCGTCTTCGGAAAGATGCTGGGAAAAGTAGCCCCGCCGGTAGAGAAGCGATACGGCCACCATGGGGAGGCGGAGATCGGCGCCGGCGCGGATGGTGTCTCCGGCGAGTACGCCCAGACCGCCGCTGTAGCTCGGCATGGCGTTCTCGAGCGCAATCTCCATAGAGAAGTAGGCGATGAAGCGTTTAACCGAGTTCGCGTGCGTGGACATCTCTCTCGTTTCTCCGCTGGCTCTTCTTCCCGCAGGCATATAGGAAAAAAGGGCAACGATTGACCTTTAATTGTCGAGGAAATGCCACGCTCAATCAAGCAAGTTGGAAAGAAGCGTTGCCATACACGCTTCGCTTCAGGGGTTGAGCCCCTTCCAGGAGAAGAAAAGAGACAGGCAGGAATGCCTGTCCCACGTTCGCCGCGTCTTCGTTCTTTAGTTCCCTTTCGTCGGGGCCTCTTTGGCGAGTGCCGCGTGAGACTGGGGCGTCGGACGAGTCAGCAAATCAACGTATTCCTTATAAAACTTGCCTTTGTCGAGGTCGCTCTGCACCTCCACCAGCGATTCACCCATGTCGGGTTGCTGGCCTGGAGCCCACGCTAGCGTGTCGCCGTACGAAGCTCCGTGATCAACTTCGACATCGATATAGAGCTTCTTCCATTTGGTGATGACGCTAGGGTCAAGCCAGGAAACTGCGGCCAGTTCGTCCCAGAGAATATTTGGTTCGGCGTATTTCGCGACGTATTGCGCGGCGGGAGCGGAACTTTCGGCGAGTTGCTCGATCAGGCTTTTTTCCATGCGTGTTTTGACGGAGATGTCCACGGTGGTGAGAACGAAGCGCGGCCAATGAGCGTGAAGAACAGCGTGTGAAGCTTCCGGGTCCATCCACAAATTAAATTCGCGGCGCGGAGAGAATGCGAATTCGGGGTCGGCGGTGGTGGGATTGATGCTGCCGCCCATGACGACGAGTTCTTTGACGAGTTCGGGGAAATGAGGATCGAGAGCGATGGCGAGAGCGAGGTCGGTCATCGGCCCTGCGGCATAGATCGTGACCTCGTGCGGATATTTATGGGCCATGCGGATCATGAAGTGGGCGGCGTCTTCGTCCGATGGCTTGGTGGTGGGAGCGCCCTCGGGCATTGGCGGAATTTCATAAGGGCCGTGGACGGCGTGGCCGCGCGCAAAGTTCCAAGCGCCCTGATAATTAATTTTGCCGTAGAGCGTTTCCCACTTGGCGATGTATTCCTTCGAGCTGACGAGCGGAAAGACGGCACCGGGGACAACGGGAATGTCCGTACGGCCGATGATTTCCATGAGGCGCAAAGTGTGCTGCACTTCTTCGTCGCGCCAAGCGTCGCCGGTGAGGACGGTGATGCCGAGAACGTCGGTGTCGGGGGAATTGACGAGGGCCAGGATGGCTTGCATGTCCGTGCCGCCGGGACCGGCGGCGTCCTGGTCGATGATGACTTTGCGTTTGGTTTGCGCGTGAGCCGGCAGCGCAAGGAAGGCACAGACGAGAAGAAGCAAGGTGGCAAAGGAGCGCCAGAGAAAAAGCAGGTCCCTTCCCACAAGTCCGAAACCTTCGGTCGCTCCGCTCGGGACGACACCGTCTCGTTTGCTGGCGAGACGATTCGGCCTGGTTCCAGTTAACAATTTGTACCCCTCCCCCCCCACTTTTATCGTAATTGCAGATTATAAAGGGTTTCAAGTCCTGTGTTTGTGAAAGTGCGCATTCTAAACGAGTTACGCAAGATTTTTTCGAAACTGCGCATTCTAAAGGAGTTAGCGACCGGCGACTAGCGACCGATGATTGACCGAGGATACGGAGACAGGTCTCAAAGAAAGCAGAGATGGCAGATTGAAAGGTGTGGCGACCGCTCACCAACGGAAGAAGTGAGGCGGGCGGTGGCTGGGGCGGCGGGAACGCGAGCTGCGCGGAGACGATCATAAAGAATGGTAGCACGAAAATTAACGGATGTCTACATTAAAGATAACGTTATTCGAACGAACTGTGGAAAACTTTTTGAGGATAACAGAATGAACGGACGCCCTCGGAAGGGCATGTCTAGACGATTGAGTTTGGAGCTCAGGATGAAGTGAATGCGACCTATTTGCCGGAGAGCCACCAGAGATCGCCACCTTCGACTTGGACTTCGACGATGCTGCCGTCTTGCAGGCCGAGGGCGGAGCGGAAGTGAATTTGGCCCATGAGCTCGAGATAGGCTTTGCCGTGAAAGTGGCCGGCACCAATTTCATGGGAATCGGGGCGGACGATAATGGCCCGGTAGCCGGAGACGAGACAGCGCTGAAGCTTGATGGTTTCGCCGAGGTTGGAGTGCTTATTAAACGGATATTCGTGGGGCAGGATTACAGCGCCGGCAGGGACGATGTAGTCTTCCGGAAGAGTGACGTTGAGTGTGCCGGGGACGAGATCGGCAAGACCGGTGCGAGCTGCAAGCAAAGCCATGACCGGGTTGAGATTGGCTGTGGCCATGCCGTAGCCGGAAGTGACGGTGCCGAGGAAGAGTTTCATGATGACGCGGAAGAAGGTAGCACGATGGGGCGGTGTCGAGGAGGTCGAGGAAGTTGAGGAGGTATAGGAGAGGAACAGAAGCAGAATCGATAATGTGGATGGACGAGAGGAGTTTGGCGCAGGAAGAGGGAGTGAAGAGAAAGAGGGATCCAAAAGAAAGAGGGAGTCAAGAGAAATAGGGTGTCAAGAGAAAGAGGGAGGGGCAAGCCCCTCCCCTACAGCGTTACTAGACGTCCTTTGCGGCGCTAGAAGGTGAGCTTGAGGCCGAGCTGGATAAGGCGCGGGTTGTTGACGGTGGAGTTGACCGCGCCAAAACCGCTTGGTGCGTTGATGTCGTTGATCGGCATGCCGAACTGCGCGTGGTTGAAAAGATTGAAGAATTCCGCCCGGAAATTCAGACCCATATTTTCCCAAGGCAGCTTGAACTGTTTGATCACGGAGAAGTCGGTATTGACGAAATCCGGACCGTAGACGGGAACACGACTTGCGTCGCCGAGTTCACCCTGTGCGGCGTGCACAAAGCAGGCTGGGTTAATGAATTGGGTCTTGGTCTGATTGGCATAGGGACTGCAACCAGCAACTTGGTCGGGGCGGTTGAAGTTATTGCCATTGCCGCCGGTGTTAAAGGAGACGCCAGAGGAGCCAGGCCCGCCAAAATTCCCGTTAGCGCTGTCGATCAGGGGGAAGGCGAAGCCGGAAGTGATTTTTTCGATCAGCGTTACCTGCCAGCCACCCAGCAACGAATTCGTCACGTTGCTCCAGTCGGAGCCGAACTTCTTGCCCCTGCCAAACGGCAAATCATAGATGACGCTGGCAGTAAAGTTGTTGTGAAGATCGAGTTGAGACGGGGCCCAATCCAGATTCTGCCAATTCGGCAGAGGGAAGTACGGCGCGCTAAGCAATGATCCGAGGCCGTCGCTAAGCCCATTGTCGTAAGTATGCGAATACGTATAAGCGATCAGCGCATAAACGCCGTAACGGGAACTCTTTGTCTCGGCCTTCACTTGCAAGGAGTTATAAGTGGTTTTGCCGAGGTCCCCGAATTCCAGAATCGCGTTAAAGTTTGGTGGAGTGTAGGGTGATATGAAAGGAGCCCCACCGGCAGCGCAACCGATGGTGTAGGTTCCTCCGGCAACGCATCCCGAAGGTCCGTTGGTGTCGATGGCGTTACCGGCGACCAGGATGTGGTTGCCACGCGAACCAGCGTAGCCTGCGGTGAGCACGATGTTGCCGGGCAACTGTCGCTGGATATTGGCGTTGTACTGCACTACCTGTCCGCTCCGAAAGTCACGCGGTTGGTAGAAATATGTCCCGCTAAATGTGGACACAGTCGGCGGAGTGTTAAAAATTGGAAACCCGCTAGAGATGCTAGAGACGGTGCCGCCCGGGCCACAGGCAGGGGTATTACCGGATGGAGTAGCCATTGGGCATCCCCCGAACTGGAAGATGTCGCCCTCGGCGAAAAAGGGAGGGTTCTGCCAAAGACCCTGCGCGCCTTGGCTCCACGCCGAGTCGTGATAGATCGAAAAGCCGCCGCGGACTACCGTCTTGTCGCTTCCGAGAACCTTCCAAGCCGCGCCGATGCGCGGCTCAAGAGCCTGCCAATCCATGTTTATGCCAGCCGACCCGCCTATGCCGCCCTGATTGGCGACGAGAAGCTGGCCCGTGGCGGCATTCGCGCCCGTGGCAATGCCGGGAGGAATGAAATTCGCCATGCGCCCTGCGGCCTCGGTAATGGGCGTGCTCAAATCCCACGCCAGGCCCAGATTGAGGGTGAGGTCTTTGGTGATTCTCCAATCGTCTTGAACGTAGGGACGGATGATTTTCCAGCGGCGGCCGGTGACCGGACCGTTGAAAGTCTGGTCGTGTTCGGAGATGCTCACATAGCCCAAGGTTAGATCGGCTTCGGGATTGCCGGAGAATGAGCCAAGGGGAATCCAGAAACCATCCTGGAAGGCTTCGGTACCGACGTTCATCTGATTGGCGCGGACATCGATGCCGACTTTGAAATCATGCTTGCCGCGAATCAAGTCGAGAGAATCATCAAACGTAAAAACATTGGTGCCACCTTGGAAGGGAGTGTAGCCGCGATCGCCGAGGGACCACAAGCCGCCGTTGAATAACACCGAAACCAAGCCGCAGCTATAAGCTCCTGGGGTACACGTCGCGCTCCCGGGCGTGCCGGTACAGCCGAGGTTGGCGCCGGGGATGCCGATGCCGGCGAGGTTGGCGGATGCGCAGGTACCGGTGCCTTGTGAAGTGATGTAGTCGAAGATGCGGTTGTAACCGAAGCTGGCCTGGTTCACGGTTGTGGGTGAAAAGACGTGAGTCTCGCTGACGGCCACGTTGCGGGCGTGATTGATGATGCCCTGGTTGCTGCCGAAAGCGCTGGCCTCGGCAAAACCGCCGGCAAAACCGCCAGGAACGTAGGAGACGGCATCGTCATAGCTAAAACGGGCGAAAACAGTGTCGTTGGCGGTGATGGTGTGGTCCACACGGATGTCAAACTTCGTTTCATAAAGGCTGCGGACCGGTTCGCTTACGAAATTGTATCCCTGAGCGGGATTGTTGGCGTTTGGCAAGGGATACAAATTCACCAAGGCCGCACCGAGCGGGTTGACTAAAACGGCGGGTATTTTGGCGCAGGGAACCCCGGCAACCTGGCTGCCGTTTGGATTGACCGCGGTGGGCATGCCAGTGCCAGCGTTGCACTGGAAATAGGCGTTGTTTGGCACAGTTGGATCCAAAGTGTTACCAACCACATAGGGGTTGGTGATTACAGGTACGTTCAGAACGGGGCTCGTAGGAGTGGCCTGGAAGGTGTTAAATGCCGGATTGCCGAACACGTCGTTCGTGAAATCCGAGTAGGGTTGCGCCGCACTCGTGTGCATCGCGGCGCTGGGGACTAAACCGGTAAACGTGATGCCATGAAGTTGATCCTTCTGCTCGCCATCGACGAAGAAAAAGGTCTTGTTCTTGCGAATCGGGCCGCCGATGGAACCGCCAAATTGATTCAGATTGAATTTCTCCGGGGTGGTGGCAAAGAAGCTCTTGGCATCGAGAGACGTGTTGCGGAGGAATTCGAACAAGGAGCCGTGAAATTCGTTAGAGCCGGACTTTGTGGTGACGAGAACGGTCGGGCCTGCGCGGGTGCCGTATTGCGCGGAGTAGTTGTAGGTCAAAACTTTGAATTCCTGAATATCGTCAATCGAAGAAAAAGTCCCGATACCGCCGGCTGTCAATTCGTTGTTGTCCACGCCATCGAGGAGCCAATCGGTGCTGTTGGGGCGGGAGCCGCCGACAGAAAGCGAGAAGGAACCGCGAGCGGCAACTTCGCTGTCAGCGCCCTGAGTAAAAAAGCTGTTGGGATTGGACTCGGCGGTAGCGCCGGGAGTGAGAGTGGCGAGCTGGACGAAATCGCGGCCGTTGAGAGGTAGCTGGGAGACTTCCTGGGCGGTGATGACCTGGCCGAGGGAAGGATTGGTGGTTTCGACGGCGACGGCGGAAGCGGAGACTTCGACCTGCGTGGAGACGGAACTGGGAACGAGGGTGAAATCGAGCTCGCGGGCTTCGTCCACCTGAAGGCGGAGGTCCTTGGATTCAACCGTTTGAAAGCCCTTGAATTCGACGCGCAGAGTGTAAATGGAGACGGGAAGCAGAGGGATGAGGTAGTGGCCGGCCTCGTCGGTTGTCGCCTGGCGAACGACGCCGGTGCTTTGCGAAGTGGCGGTGACGGTGGCGCCGGAGATGGCCGAGCCGGATTTATCGAGAACGGTGCCGGAGAAGCTGCCGTTCGCTTGGCCGTAGAGAGCAGGAGACAGAGAAAACGCGAGAGCACAAACCAAAAATACAAAAAGCATTCTGAACTTCATACGCCACACCCCTTTCGACGACCCCTCGCTACGATGCTAGTGACAGAAACGCCCGGCCCAAAATTTCTACTCGACATGGAAGCGGTGACAAAAAAGGCTTGGCGAGCTATTGATCGCGGTCGGTGTGCGGGACCGAAGCGCTTGCGCGCTGAAGAAATGCGGTACGAGGTCGTGGCACATGCCGTGGAAACAATTTTTCCGCCAGGCAGCGAATGTGAACGGTTGTTAATCCTTGCGAAGCTTTCCCCCAGTTGCACCAGTGGCCGTAGGCTAGCGTCCGGGCAGGAGAAGTGTCAAGAAAAAAGTAGAGTTGGGAAAGTGGCACGGTGGAAAGATTTTTCCAAGATATTCTGAGTATTTTGATGGATTCAAAATTTTGATGATTGAGAGTATGAAAGACGGAAGCGTGGAAAAAGATGGCTGTGATTCGGCCTTAGAAGGCACGAGAATCGAGCGGGTGTCGTCGAACGAGAAGAACTGACACCAACACTCGCTGGGCGTGATGGATGGGTTACGCGGCAACGGCGCTTGCTGCGAGCGAAATCAAAACAGAGAAGGACGCGCGGAGCCGCCGAGCAGAGAATTGTTCACGTTGGCGATGGTGTGAGTGCCTTCGTTGCCGCCCCAAGAAAAGAGCAGGAAGACTTGCGGGAAGCCGCCGGCGCGGAGAGTAAGGCCGGTGGAGAAGCTGTGCAGCCAGGGATTGGAACCGAGATCGCCTCGGGCGAGGGCCACCTTGCCTTCGTCGACCATGAAGGCGACGCCCAGAGGCAATTTCCCGATGGAATGTTCGAAGCTTTGCCGAAAGAGCATGACGTTAGGAGCGCGAAAACGGAAATCCTGGTAAGAGCTGAGAGATTGATCACCGTTGATGTCCGAGCCGCCAAGCGTGGGCTGAAAATAGAAAGGCACAACGTCTCCGCCCGGAGTCATAGAAGTGGACAGAAAAAAGCGCAGGGCGAAGCTGCCTTCCAAGTCTCGAGTGATCTGCGGACACTCGGCATGGCCCGATGCGGGAGCCAGGGTGCAATCGTCAGGGCCATTGGCGTCGCGTGGCAGGAGCCAGCGGGTCGTTTTTTTGTAGATGGCGAATTGATGCGAGAGGTCGGCGGTGAGGCGCTGAAAGGAAAAATTGGAATTACCCCGAGCAATATACTGCTGATAGGCGAGGTCGTAGTTTAGGCGCAGGAGATCGTCGAAAAACACAGGGCGCATGCGAACGCCTTCGCCGAGTTGGAAGAAGGCAGGCTGATTGGTGAGGCCGGGAGCCGTGGCTTCGGTGTAGAAAACGCCGATGGAGGGGCTGGGTTGATTAAGGCTGGGGCGGATGTCGACGAAGCGTCCGTTCATTTCACCGTAGAGAGAAACATGCAAGCGCTGGTATGCGGGCTTGACGGCGCTGACGCCGACAATTGTCTCGCGCATGCCGTAAAAGGAGCGGCCGGCCTCGGTCGAATTTGGACCTAATCCAAAGTATGTAAGTTTGTTCAGCGAAATCGCCTGCGCGTAGATGTTGATGACGGAATGTTCGGGGAGTTCTGTGAGGTTCGTGTTTAGTGGAGGAGGAGTTCCAAACCCGACGCCGATGGGATTATTGGGAGTGTGGACCAGTTTCAAATACAAGCCGGCGCGCCAGGAACCGTTGATCGATCCGATAGCATCGGCGTCCCAGCTGGTTCGCCAATTGTCCGTGGTCTTGTGGCCGAGGTAGGCGAGGCCGGCACCGAAACCATTTTGCGGAGCGATGCTGCCGACGGCGATGTGTAGCGGCTGGCCGGTAAAGAGTTCTTCGGCGCAATCGAGAAACTTGGCGAAGTCGGTGCAACTCTCCTTGAGTTTGTCGAGTTCGTTGGGCGAATCGATTCTGGCTGGGGTTGTTTGCGGCGCGGAACTCTGAGCATGAGCCGCGCTCGTTGCGAATAAAAGAAAAACCAGGAAGATGCGCCTCACAAGCCCTCCATTATTTTCTTGCGGGTTTGGCGGCGTGAGTGTGCAGGATCGCCGTGGCCCGGTGGATGTAAGCGCTGACTTCGCCTTCGGTTTTCAGGGACTTGGGGTCTATGGCGATGACGGCGGCCAGCTCCTCCAAGTGCTTGAGAAGCGCTTCGCGGACATGCAGCGTCTGAGAGCGCAGCAGCAGACCGGCAGGCCGATTGGGATTGTAGGAGCCTCGTTGTGTTGCTGGCACGAGAATTGCGTTCGCAGGAGTGGCCATTAATTTCCTCCCAGTTTGAAGAATGGAATATCGGCATCGGGGCGTAATTGGTCTGAGAGCAAATCGAGAAACGTGTTGGCTTGTTTTTCGCGTGGCGTTTGCTTGGCGTCGCCCTCAAGAAAGAAATTCGTAACCGTTGCGGGAATGCAGGCGTGTTCGAAGATGCGGCAGTTGGCGGGACTCTCGGGGCCGGGGATGACTGTTCCCTTGGCGATATAGGGCGAGACAGCGATCGCCGGCACGCGAACACCGAGGCGGTCGAAATTGAAAGTTTCGCCCGTGCCGGTATCTGCGGGCTTGGCGAAATAGCCATCGGGAGTGCAGGCCGGGGGAGGGACGTGGTCGTAGATTCCGCCGTGCTCGTCGTAAACGATCAACAAGAGCGTGCTAGTCCAAAGAGCTGGATTTGTGCGGATAGCGTTATAAGTGTTAGCGATAAATCGTTCACCCTCCTGGATGTTGTGGTCCGGATGCTGATCCGAGGCCAGGATTTCACCGCCGCCGGGGCCCGGATGGTCGTTATAGCAGGGCTCAATGAAGCTATATTCAGGGAGTTGGTTGGAAGCGCAGTCGGCGATGAATTGTTGGTAGCTGCCAAAAATCTGCGGCTGATTTTTGAGCAGATTTACGATTTCCATCGTGGAGCTTTGCTGGTCGTAATAATAAATTTTCGAGGTGTGTCCCGCCTGAATCATGCGCTCGTAGATGCTGAGGATTGCGGTGTCCAGGATGTAGAAAAGGTCCATGCCGACCTGACCGAATGAAGTGCCGTAATGAGCGAAAGCGCGATTGCAAATCGTGGGGCCGGGGATAGAAGAAAACCAGCCGTTGAAGAGTGCGAATTGTGTGGCAAGAGTGGAGAGGACGGGCAATTTGTCGGGCGTGAAGTAGTACAAGATGTTGTGCGAACGATTGACGTCATTGGTTTGCGTGAAATAGTCCTTCACGAAGCCCTGCATGTTCGGAACTCGCCCCGGTCCTGGCGGCGCGCCGCCGAAGATTTGAAGATCCACGCCTGGGAAATGGTGATCCGGGTCGGGGTCGAGCTGGCCCTGAAATTTCGCATTTGGCTGGACTTTTACTATCGCGCCTTGCGTGTCGGGGTTGGACTCGTTTCCCGTCAGTCCGTTGATGTTGGGATATTTCTTCTGGCCATTTTCCATTACTAGGCTCAACCCGCCGAGCATGTGGTCGAAGGAGCGGTTTTCCATCATTAGGACGACGATATGCTTCAGGTTGTCCAGGCCGGCTGGCATAGATACCCCCGTTTTAGTGCGCGAGTGAGCTGAACCTTTGTGGGTAGTGACTCCTCCGGGTGAAACGTTTCATGGCCAGAGCACACTATCTGCACAACGGCACTAGCCTCAGCTTTCTATCAGCGAACAAGATGGGCTGAGGCTGCTTCTCCGAATTCAGTGCGCATGTGTTTGCGTCGGGCCCGAAGGGTTCGGTGCGAGGAGCGTCGCGGGGAGGATCGCATGTTCGGATCACAAATCCTGGAAGTGGTGATCGGGCTGGTCTTGATCTACTTGGCACTGAGCATCGGGTGCTCGGGGATCAAAGAGGTCATCGCCGGGATTTTTTCTCTGCGCGCGAAGACACTTGAAAAGGCCGTTCGGAACATGCTGAAGAACGGGCCGAACGACTACACGGCGAAGCTTTTCGCGCATCCGTTGATCACGGGGACGGCACCAGGAGGCGAGAAACCGTCTTACATCTCTTCGCGGATGTTCGCTGCGGCGTTATTCGACGTCGTTGCGCCGGCGGATGGCGCGCAACCGCGGACGATGCAATCGTTGCGGGCAGGCGTCGCCAACGTGCCAGACACAAAGTTGCGCGCAACGTTGCTGAATTTCATCGATTCTGCAGGCGGCGACATGGACGCCGCGCGGCTTAAGGTGGAGCACTGGTTCGACGACACGATGGCGCGCGTGAGCGGCTGGTATAAACGCACGGCGCAGAAAATCATCTTTGTGGCCGGGCTGGTGCTGTGCATCGCGGTGAACGCGGACACGATCCTGATCGTGAGGGAATTATGGAGCGATCAGGCGTTACGCAGCGCGACGGTTGCGGAGGCACAAAAAAGGGTGCAATCTGCAATCCCAGCCAATTCCGACGCTCAGAAGGCCGCTCTAGTGGAATCTCTTCAGGAAATACGAAGCTTCGATGCCCCGCCCATTGGATGGTCACGAGTCAAGGGAGAAGCGCGCGCCTGGCCAAACGACTTAGGAGAAGGCGCGCTGAAAGCGCTGGGGATCTTGCTCAGTTCGTTCGCCATCGTGATGGGCGCACCCTTCTGGTTTGACATGCTCAACAAACTCATCAACTTGCGTTCTTCGGGGGACCCGCCGAAGGTGCAATGAACGAAGGTTTCCAGCGGATGCCAGCATTTCCAGAAGGTATCCGCAGATGAAAGGACCCAGAATCGATAAATAGAAAGGAGATTTCCATCATGAACGCAGGTCAAAAACAAGTCCGTCTCGAGGGCAGCACCAAGCAACGGATGCCGCATGCGGAAGTCGTGGGAGAAGTGCGTGACGTGGAGTTCCGCGTCACGGTCACCGTGCGGCGCCGGAATGAGCTTCCGTCGCTCGAGGAGCAGAGCAAACGGAAGCCGCAAGAGCGCACGTACATGACGCGCGAGGACCACGCGAAAAATCACGGAGCCGATCCAGCCGATATTGCGAAAGTGGAAGCGTTCGCGACGGAAAATGGATTGCGCGTTACGAACACGGATGCCAGCCAACGCACCGTCACACTTATGGGTGCCGCGGCCGCTTACAGCAAAGCGTTCGGCGTCGAGCTTAAGATGTACAAGTCCGGGGAGGTGGCCTATCGCGGCAGAGAGGGCGATATTCTCATCCCTGAAAATTTGCAAGGCATTGTGACCAGCGTGACGGGGCTCGACAACCGCCCTTTTGCTAAGCCGCATTTTCGCATTCATCGCGGCACGGCATACGCGGCGACGGTGGGAGGCGCGAGCGCTCACCGCGCGGCAGCGGCAGCTTCGGTTCCAACAGGATTTACGCCGCTCCAGCTTGCGTCGCTCTACAATTTTCCGAAAAACCTCGACGGGACCGGCCAAACCATCGCGATTCTGGAACTGGGCGGCGGATTCCATGCGCAGGAATTGACGACCTATTTCCGGAATCTCGGAATTACCACGCCGCCTGGCGTCACGGCAGCCAGTTATCCGAATGGCGGAACGAACAGCCCGGGCACGAACGCACTCGACCCGAATAATCCCGATGTGGAAGTGATGCTGGATATCGAAGTGTGCGGCTCGATTGCGCCGGGAGCAAAAATTGTGGTGTATTTTGCGCCGGACGCCACGGACCAGAGCTTTCTTGGCGTGATGAACGCGATTATCAGCGACACGGTCAACAAGCCAAACATCGTTTCGATCAGCTGGGGCGGTCCCGAGGACGAAGCCACAACACAGTTCAAGAACGCGTTCGATCAGTTGTTGCAGACAGCCGCGCATCTTGGCCTAACGGTTTGCGTCGCAGCGGGCGACAGCGGCTCGGCGGACTTCGCCTCGAACGATCCCAACTGGGACGGCAAGGCGCACGTGGACTACCCCGCTTCGGATCCCTTCGCGCTCGCCTGTGGCGGCACTAATTTAACCGCGTCGGGCAGCGCCATTTCCAAAGAAGTTGTTTGGGACGATGGGAAAAATGACGGCACGGGCGGCGGAGTGAGCCGATTCTTTGCGCTGCCGAGCTATCAGCAGAATGCGGGAGTGCCGCCGGCTGCCGATCCCACGGGGCCAGTGATGCGCGGTGTGCCGGATGTCTCTGGCGATGCTGCGCCTGCATCGGGATATCGCATTCTCTGCGATGGCACCAGCTTTCCAGATCCCTCGCAGGGGATTCCACCGGTGGGAGGCACCAGCGCGGTTGCCCCACTTTGGGCTGGGCTCATTGCGCGGATCAATCAAGGGCTGAACAAACCCGCGGGCTTTATCAATCCCCTGCTTTACACCGCGCCGGCGGACGCAACTTTTCGGGATATCACCCAGGGGAACAATGGCGATTACAAGGCGGGAAAAGGCTGGGATGCCTGCACGGGATTGGGCAGCCCGAACGGAGAGCCCCTGCTTCAGTCGATCTCGTCTTGAGGCGAAGAGCGAATCGCAAACGATAAAAGCAACTCAGAGAAAAGACGGCGAGCGGCGCTACCTGTTGCGCCGCTCGTGTCTTTATGGGTCAGGCGTGGGAAGCGGAAGCGGTCTTGGCGCGCGGGCTGAGGATTTCCATGGCGCGTTCGAGCAAGCGCTCAAATTCGGCGCGTTCGATCCTTGGAACGGGAGAAGCGATACTTTGGTTTTGCGAGGCCACGACGGAGGTTTGTGGTTCTGCCTGAAAACTGGCTTGGGGTTGATCCACCGAAAGACTCCTTGCAAGAGAATTGCTGGACTTGGGGTAGTGAGCGGAAGAGCCAAATCGTTTCAGCAGCTTCACGTTGAGGAGCCGTTTAGATTGTTGCCAAGGCTGCGCGCTGCGGACTCCAATTTTGCCTAACTGGATCTAGGCGCGTCAGGAGCCGGCGTAGAGCTGGAAGGGCGCCCAGTAATAGGGCTTGCGGAAGAGGCTGTCGGAATGAAGGAGCGAAAGCTTGGCGGCGCGAAGGGCGGAGGCGGGGTCCTCGCCGTGGCTTAGACCGTCGTAGAGCTTGTCCATGAGTTCTGGCGTGGAGGCATCGCTGACTTCCCAGAGAGCGCCGATGACGTTGTGAGCGCCGGCGCGGAGAAACGCCCAGGAGAGACCGACGAGGCCTTCGCCGGAGTATGCGCGTGTGCCCGCACCGTTGCAGGCTGAAATGGTGACGAGATAGGCGGAGAGATGGCGCTTTACGATGTCTCTTGCGTAAAGCTTGTACGAATCATCGTCTTGGTCCTTGCTGAGAATGACGGCGGACTCGAGCGGCTGTGCGCGGCTGGCGGTTCCATGCGTAACGAAATGCAGGTAGGTGTATTTTTCAGGCTTGCTGTTTAGATAGTTGGCCGGGGTAGCTCCACCACCAGAGAGAACCTCGCGATGCTGCGCAAGAAAATGCCTTTCGATGTCTTGCATTTCCGCGGCGGCTTGGGGTAGAGAAGGGAAATCGGCGCTCGGCGAGACCGTGTTGCCGACCAAAAAGAGGCTCTTCACTCTGTGTGTGGACCGGTTTGCGGCAGCAGAGAGCAGGGTGAGGGAACTGGCCGTGGTCAAAGTTGCGTCTTCGATCCAGTAGTGCGGTTTGGGCGCGGGCACAATTAAAGTCTCGAAGTTAAGGCCGTAAAGGCTGCCATCGGGAAGAAGAATAACTCGCGAGCCGTGAGGAATGAGCTTTGCGGCAGGCTCGACAAGCCGCGCGTAAAGCTTTTGTGCGTCTGGATTCCGAGTTCCCAGCGGATCGCGTGTCCCGAGAAGCGCTTCCTGATAGGATCTCACTATAGGGTCAATCTGCTGCGCTGAAGGCAGAATGAAATAGGTCGTTTTCCCCGGAGTGATCGCCCAAAGGTACGAGCGCTGCTCGCCGAGCCAATAAAAGAGTAGCGTGGCGTTGAGGTTTCTTGCGAGTTCTTGCGGCTCGAAGGCATTTGTGGCTGACGCGGGCAAAGGGCTCGTCCTTAGATCCTCCGCGAGGGTTTTCGAACGGCTCTGATCGGCGATCTTGAGAGCGTCCAGCGGGCGATTGTGGCGGATAAGAAAGTCGATATACGCTTCGTAAGATTCTATGCCACGGGCAAGAAAACTAATCCGCAGGTCGTCCTGCTCGATCGCGTTGCGCGATGCCTCGAACATCTTGATGGAGCTGCGATACTCGCGATCCGCAGAAAAAACCGAGGATTGCGAGTCATCCATTCGCGCGATAGCCGCGAGAGTTTCCCATTTAAGCGAATCCGTCGCGGCGGGGTCTCCCATTACCTGGCGGAAAAGCCTTTCCGATCCGGCAAAATCGCCCTTGATCGTCTTGAGGCGGCCGGAAAGCATGCGGGTCTCGAGTACGCCAAAGTGATCGAGGCCGGCAGCTTCAATTTGGAGAGCGTGATTATTGTACTGCTCGGCCTCTTTGATCTCGCCGGTGATCAAATCTAGGCGTACGAGATAATTCAAAGATTCTGTCATTAGTTTCTTGTCGTCGATTCGCGTGGCGTCGTTCAAGCTCTTCTTGAGAAGCTCCTTCGCCCTGTCGTACTCATGAAGTTCTTGGTAGGACTGGGCGACGTTCCCCTCCCAATAAAAGCTGTTGCCGGTGATGTTAAGGCGGTCGGATGCATTGTGGGCTTTCTCGAAAAAATCCAGCGCGTTTACAAAGTCACCTAGCTGAAAGTAGCACCACCCGAGATTCCCCAGAAGCCCGGCTTCGATGCTCTTCATCTCCATGGTCCGGGCTATCCGCAGCGCTTCCCGGCTCTGATCGATGGCTTCCCCATAACGGCGATTGATAATCGCGATGCGCACAAGGTTGCCGAGAGCCGCCAGTTGTTGCCTTGGGACGTTGTATCGCACCGCGGACTCCCAGGCTCGGCGGAAAGAGGCCCCAGCGGAAGAGTATTTTTGTTCATCAAACTCCAGCGCTCCCCGGGCGTTCAGAACATCGCTGAGCAACGCCGGCTGTGAAACACTGGCCAGCCGCTGCGCCTGGGCGACCTCAACTTCCGCGCGTGGAAAATCCTGCTTGAGCCGATAAGCTATTCCTTCATAGTTGAGTTTTCGAACAGCGACGTCCGAAGCTCCAAGCGAACCGGGCAATTCTCCACTAAGAAGATCGAGCGTCTCTTGAGCCCGCGACTGCGTAATCAGAATTTGGGCTTTGAGAACCTTGAACCGCCACCCCCACTCCACGCTTTTGGGCTGGTACATCGCGTAGGCTTGATCAGCCTCTCTCGTGGCGCTTTGCAGGTCGCCGTGGACGACCTGGCTGAAAATGCGATCGTAGACCAGTTGCGGATTAGGCTTGGATTTGCATCCGGAGACAGCCAAGCACACCAAGGCTGTTGCAAATAGAAAAAAATACCGGGAACTCGAGAGAATCATCCTACGGGCGGCATAGGCTGGCCTTGTGAAAGAACCTCGGACCCCGTGAGCTGTCCGCCATCCGGCGAGCCCAGATGGAGCCGAATCATCGTCAGAGTGCGTGTGCCCGGAACGGCAAAGACTTCGGCGAGCGAGACCTCTCCAAAATGGGGGATTCGCAGGATATGACCCGTGATTCGCACACCCGGCAGTTCGGTTTCGATCTTTTCGACCAGGGAACACAATGCGGCCCCGCTGTCCGTCGCTACTATTTTCCCGGATTTCTTGTCGCTTGCAACGGCTTTCCGCAAATCTTCGAACGTGGGGCAGTTCAAGAACAAATCGTGGCGGAGCGTAACCTTTACTGGATGGCCGCCAATGCGCAGATTCTCGAACTCGCTGCCGAGCGCGATGATATGCGCTTCCTTCTGGCCATGCTTGCCCTCGGAAGTGAGCCTGGCGACGACGCGATCAGCGGTAATAAAGTCCAGGATGTTCAACCCTTCCAGGATTGCCGTGGTAATCGTGACCACACTGGTATCGTCCATCCAACTGCCTGAGACGTGCGAGTGACCTGCTTTGAACGAGGCAAAGTGATGGGCTCGGAAGTTCTCCACACGTGCGTTGGCATAGCCCCCGATACTAGGGAGCGAAGTGGCGGCTTGCGCGTCGATAGAGTGAGCGAACGGTCGATGGAAGGTACCACTGAGGGCATGACCAAGCGCGTGGAAATGGAAAGGGATTCGTTGTTCTGAACTCATCGGGGACACCTCATGAGATTGAACTTGAATGGGGCCCAATACTCATCCATTTAGTGGACAAATTCAAGGCTAAATGATTCCTCGGCGACTGGCTTCGTCGCGTTCGCCGATACGGGAGCCGATTGGCCATTGTATACGACGAAGTCGTACTTGCCGGGTTCGAGAAGGCCACCCGGAACGTTGATTTGAACATAGCGCTTGGCTTGTTCTGGCGCGACGGTTAGAGATATGCGCGTGCGGCCGAATTGGTCTCGAATCTGGCAGACATAGCCTTCATTGGAAGTGTTAGGCATGTCGACGTCCAGACTGAATGCGTCGCGAGGCCCAACCTGGACGGTTTCGGAGGAGAATCCGCCGCGCCGTTCGCCAGGCCGTAGCGAAAAATAGGGAACGACTTCAGCCATCTGGGCCTGGGCCGAGGTCTGCTTTAAGCGCGGGATGGTCATGCTGTTCTGATAACCGATAAAGAGAATCAGTGCCGCAAAGACGGGAATTGCGAAGGCGGGCCGCAGCCAGCCGAACCAACCGCGTACACGGGCATCCTTGCGATCAAGCTCTTTGTCACCAACAGGTTGCGGTGCGGCCTGGCGGACCGCCTGTCGAGCGCTTTCCATAAAGGCGACAGTCGCCTTGAGTTCTTCGGCGCATGTGGAGCAATCGAAATAGTGCTCCTCATAGGCTGCGTGCTGCTCCTTCGGGAGTTCTCCGAGGAGGTACTTCTCGGCGGCGTGTAGCCGCACTGCTTCGTTATGGTCCATTTGTGTCATCCGATGAGTAGTGCATGAGGGGGCCAGTTCGTTTCACACACCATCTCAGGCGGAAAACCTCCCGGAGCGCTCCTGCTTGTCCTTCTCATACAAAACACGGAACTTATCCTTGGCTCGGTGGAGTAAAACCCGGAGATAATCGCGGTCTACGCGAAATTGCTCGCAGACTTCATCCTTGTCCTTTTCTTCCAGGAAAAAGGCGTGCAGCAGATCCCGGTCTTTCTTCGGGAGGTCTTCCAGAACCTCACGAACCCGCTCCTTCATCTGTTTTGTAACCAAGAAGCCTTCGACATCTACGGCGTGGTCGGGCATCTCCAGGTAGGAATCGTCCCACGGACTGGTTTTCGACGAGGCGCGGTAAAATTCCTGTAAGACGAAGTTACAAGTGGAGTTAACGAAAGCACCAAAACGTTCGGGCTGACGGACCTCGGCGTTCCGGACCTTGATAAGCACACGGATATAGGTTTCCTGGCGAAGGTCTTCGACGGTTTCGGACGCAAGCATCCTGGCCCGCAGCTTGATCCGGAGAAGCTGCTCAAAATAGGCAACAAAATGCTGTTCCGTCGAGGGATCTCCCTCGCGGAGGCGCTCCACGTATTCCCTGGTGAACGCGAAGAGTTCCACGTAGCCCTCGAATTTGTGATGAGGAGTATATCCGCGCCACCTATTAGGAGCAATGCTCCCGATTTCCCATTTTGAACCGTTCTTTTGAAACGAAATGCCTGGCTCGCGCACTAATCGAATGTAGGAACCAAGCGAAAGCTTGAGACTCCTTCAGCGAAGGGACTGATCCCCTGTCCCGCGCGTGTCCCACCAGGGCGCATCTGAGTTGGACCTGGACCGGCAAGGATGCGCCTCCCCATCATGGGGAGGGTCAAGGAAACTGGAGGCTCTGTGTCGCGTTCGTCGCAAAATCCCAACACTTTCCATGTTGTGCCGCGGCCAGTCGCCGAGAATGGGCTGTTTCCAAGTTCGCGAACAGCGGGCGCGCGCCCCGCAGGCTCATGGGTCACGGCGCTGAACATTGAGTTTGTTGCAAAGCCCAACGAAGCCCATAAGGTGCAGGTAGCCTTGCCTGCAGCCATAAACGGTGCGCTTGGAGAGGTAGCCGGTTTCGCGGGAACCTTTGTGATGGTTGCAAACCACGAAGCGCGGCTCGTCACCGTCGTGACGCTGTGGAGCGGCGAAGACCGTCTGCAGCGCTGCAGCGAGAATCTGCGCTGGCTGCGAGCTTTATTGGCGCCGTATCTGGACCATTGTCTGCGCGTTCAAACACTGACTACCCATATTCCCAGGATCCCAGATGCATCGCAAGAATTCGAAGAGTCCTTCTCGGAGAGAACCTTGGAAACGGGTTTGAGCGAACGGGAATCGCTTTGCGTGGCCTGACGACAAATTCGAGGATTCGGGAAGTCGCTTACAAGCACATGAAAGAATTCGAACTCTGCGTAGCACTGGAAATGATTTTTCGCCGGAATCCGCCGATCTTGCGGCAACGGCAAAGTGCCTTCGCAACATCCAACTTTTCTAAGTGTTTGACAAAGAGGGGGGTTGTGGCGGCATGGGACTTGCAAAACGGGAGTTGGGGGCCATATCAAAGATGTTTGAGGACAAAATCTGCGCAGTGGATTTTTGTGAAGGGGCCGCTGTGGCTTCACTGGCTCAGCAGGATTTTTGCCTGAACCACTTCATAGAACTTTGCTATGAAAACTTGCAGCGAATCGATCCACGTGCCCAGAAGTTTGGGCGAGTGCCGCTGGATCTGCCGACCTTGAGGTCCTTTATCGAGGAATGCTCGCGGAGGGCCCTGGACGTCGCCTTGCACTGCGATGACATGGATAATCTCCAGCGCGGCCGCCTGCTGGACATTCTTCTCTGGGCCGGCGAACTCTTCCTCCTCCTGCGCGCTCCACGGCGCGGTTTTGCAGATTCCCTCTTGCAAGAACCCGACCCCGTTCTCACCCGGCTGGCCGCCCGCCAATTCTAACGCTCGTCTCAAACGCTCTCTGCTACTGAAAACGCTCAGCCCCACTCAACCCTCACTTCGAGCAGCGCGAAACCTCTTCGCCATCGCGTATTTCTCGCGATGAAATCCCTCTGCTCTTTCTCCGCCCATCGCTAGCCACTACTACCCCATCCTGAAATCCCGCTCTGCTCTGTTCCGCGCCCTGCGGGGCTCCATATGTTTCATCAACGCAGCCAGGCCGTTCGGAGTTGGCTTACGATGACTTGTGTGACGGCGACAACGCAACAGACGCTTCGCTAGTGAGCACGCGAAAAACAAATGTCTCCTGAAGATACAGCCTTACCACGGAATCGGTGTGGCCGAGATAGCCGATGGAAACATCCTGCCCAATGTTCAGCTCGAAATCGCCGCCGCGCGTGGTCAGGATGAATGCACCTTCGATCGCTGGAGCCCAGATCAGATTGCCGTCGACGATACGCTTAACGTGCTCGAGGACGGGATAGCCGTGGTCGCGAGTTTCGGCGAGCGCCGTATACTCATTGGCTGCGAGCAACACCGAGTAGGGGCCGTTCACGCCGACCAGGCGTAGTTGGCTCAATGCGTGTGCCACCGCGTCTGGATAATCGCGGACATCGGCTGGAAGCGTCTCAATGGGATTGCTGGTGCCTTCTCGAATGCCTTGGATGCCCGCGTCGTGGTATCCGTTGAAGATGGCCCGATCTTCGGCAAAGGCAAGTTTCTTCGCGGCGTCTTTTGCAGGCTGCCAATCGGAATCATCCGATCCACGTTCGACGTCATCAATGGTCTGACGCGACAGCTCGAAAGGCACGCGCAACTCCACGAGAGGCTTGACCTCTCGTTGTCTTGCGAGGATGCCATCCGCAGGGGCGGAGATCGACCGCAGATGGCCGGTCGCAACTCCAGGTAGAGCGATTCCTCCAGCCGAAGGCACATCAACAGCCCGTCGTCCGGCTAGATACCGCTTGAGTGTCCTGGTCGTTTCTTCCTCAATCAGCGACCATGCAGCGTCAGAGATGGGAGCTAACTCCCGATGCAGGTTATTCATGTTTCTGTCCTTTTAGGGATCCTATTCTTAGTGTTCCGAGGGAGGTATCGTCCACGGGCGGTGCCGAAGGCGCGTCCGATCTCTGCGATGCTTCGATTGAGGGAGAGTTCGGCGTGTCCGCGCTGACGCTGTCGAGAAACGTCGACGACGGCACAAAAAACAAACTCCCGGTAACCGCCGTGCTGAAATCGAGCAATCGATCGTACGTGCCCAGAGGACGTCCCACGAACATGTTTTGAAGCATCATTTCGGTTATTCGCGGAGTGCGACTATAGCCGATGAAGTAGGTCCCAAACTCGCCGTGGCCAGGCCGCCCGAAGGGCATGTTGTCTCTCAGAATCTTGACCTCTTTTCCATTTTCCTCGATTACAGTGAGCGCATTGTGCGCAAACGGCGGTTTCTCGGCGTCGTTCAGTTCGATGTCTGAAAGCTTCTTACGACCGATAATGCGCTCCTGGGTCTCCACCGGGAGAGCATTCCATCCCTTCATGTCGTGAAGATACTTCTGCACGATGACGTAGCTGCCCCCCACAAAGGCTGGATCTTCGTCGCCGACAATGGCAGCCTCGTGCGCCGCGCCGTCTCTCGGATTTTCTGTGCCGTCGACGAACCCGATAACATCGCGAGCATCGAAATAGCGGAAGCCGTGAACCTCGTCGGCAACTGAAACTTCATCACCGATGTTGTCCATGATCTGTGTGGCCAATTCAAAACAGAGATCGGCGCGTTTGGCTCGAATATGAAACAGAATGTCACCCGGAGTGGAGACGGCATGGCGGCCGCCCGAGCGAATCTCTCGAAACGGATGGAGCTCGGCGGGGCGCGGTGATCCAAAGAGTTTGTCCCAGGCATCTGAACCGAATCCAACGACGCAGGTGAGACCGGCTTCCACGTCCCGAAACTCAACAGCGCGCACGAGCCCTGAGAGGTCCGCGCAGAAGGATCGCAACATCGCGTAGTTGCCCTGCTCTGGCCGAATACAGACGACGAGAAATATCGCCGCGCGGGTCAGCGGGCCGACCACATTCTGCGGAAGAACGATCTCGTTTAGTTCCTTGGGTGTGTCCATTATTTGAATCTCAATGCACGATGATTCCCACCCATTTGAGTATTCTCAATACTCGACAGGTGCAGAGGATCCGACAGGCCCGAAAAAATATCAGGTTCTGGCTCGCACGCTTAGCCTTTTGTGATGATGGCCACCTCGGTGGCAATCCAAAATGCCAACACCGCAGGTCGTCTTTTGCGGGTTGCCCGCCCGCGGCGAGCGCATAGAATATATCAAACTCCTTCAGCTAACGAGGAGAGCCGCTGGCACCGGGAATCAGCTTGAATGATATTCGCAACTACGCATGGTAAGAACTGTCCCGTGACTGTGACTCGGAGGCTGGTTTTGCCGCCCTAATTGACTGCGCTGACGCGGAGGGACCATGCGGATGCAACTTGCTAAGTGAGTCAGGTGCGACCATACGAGCCGCTCAGGACATACTCGGGCAGTCTGATATGGAAACGACGGGTTGTAGCAAAGGTTGCAGCCTTATTGTTCCCTTTTGTTCCCTCGCGAGGGCAGGTCAAGGAAGAACAGCGTGAGTTAGTTTGTTGAAAAGAAAGAACAAAGGAATGGTGAACCGGGGAGGACTCGAACCTCCAACCCGTTGTCACCAGCTTTAAGTCTAAGTTGTTGATTCGTCTAGCTTGTTCTCGCGTCCTGGTATCCGGTTTTCGATGGTGTTTGGCGCTTAATGTTCCCTTATTGTTCCCCGCGACGTGTGTCAATTCGAATGAACCTGCGCGGGTCATAGCAAGATGCTCCGCCTAGAGGGTTCATGAAAAAAACATAACAAACAATAAGAAAAACCAAAACATCGCGCAGGCCCCCCAAAAGTGATCACGTCACCCGGACTGTCTTCGACATACTTCTCGATAAATATCTACAACATCGCTATCGGGCCGCAATAACACGGGAGTTCTGCCGCTTTATTTGTTTTCAACAAGTTCCCGTATGGGGACTTCACGGCGCTGTAGAGCGCCGGAGATTTTGTAAGTCGCTGATTTCTGGATGGTTCCTATACAGCAACCAAAGTTGCTGTGCAGCACCCTTTCGGGGGTGATCGTATGAAAGCGCGGCGTGTACTTGAAGTGCGATAGGTTACCGCGCTAGGGACAAGGAGCCCTACGATCATGACACTGTTCTTTGGCTGTGATGCTCACAAGCACTACTCCGTGTTCGTCGCCATGGACGAAAATGGAAAGAAGACCAAGCCCGTTCGCATTCCGCACGATCTGGATAGCTACCGCCGTTTTCTCGCGCAACTTCCCGAACACTCTGACATCGCCCTCGAGGCCACCGGTCACTGGTATTGGATCGTCGACGAGATGGAACGCGCCCAGCACATCCCGCATCTCACCGATGCGCTGGAAGCGAAAAAGCGCGTTGGCAAAACGCACAAGAGCGATCCCATCGACGCCGGCGGTCTCTCTCTGCTGCTGCGCTGCGGCACGCTTCCCGAAGTGTGGATTCCTCCCGCGCCGCTGCGCGACCAGCGGGAACTTCTGCGCACCCGCATGGCGCTGCGCGATCTGCGCACCGCTCTCAAGCACCGCATCGGAGCCTCCATCGACCGCTACAACCTGCACTCGCAAAGTTTCAGTGACCTTTTCGGTCTTCGCGGCCGCGAATATCTCAGCACTTGCCTCGCCAAGCTGCCTCCGGTCACCGCCAGCATGATCGTCGTGCAGCTCGACGCTCTCGATCAGCTCGAGATCAAAATCGAGGCCCTAGAAAAACGCATTCGCACCGAAATCGCTTGCACTCCTGCCGTCCAGCGGCTCATGACTCTTCCCGGCGTCGGCGAAACCCTCGGCCCCGTCCTGGCCTTCGAGATCGGCGATGTGGCGCGCTTTTCCCGCGCGGAATGCCTGGCCAGCTATGCCGGCCTAGTCCCTCGTCTCATCTCCTCTGGCGACCACGTCCGCCACGGCCGCACGCCGGGAAAAAAGATCAATCCCTTTCTCAAGTGGGCCTTCGTCGAAGCCGCCGTTTGCTCCCTGCATCCCTCCGGCCCGCGCTACGCGCACGTGAAATCATTGTTCGCACGTCTTGCTCCCACCAAAGGGTTTGGCCGGGCCGTGGTCGCCGTGGCCCGCCATCTGGCCGAGGCCAGCTTCTGGGTGCTTTCCAAAAACCAGGACTACCGGCCTCCCCAACCGCAGCGGATGGTTCCTCGGCAACACGCGGGGCACCCTGCTACGGCTCACGGCGACTTCGTCGTTACGCTGGATTCGTCCAACAACGGGTAAGCGCGAGACACGTCTGGCCCGCTCCGGTTCCTCCGGAGCACTTCCCCCCGCCAGCGAACCACAGGGGAAGGAAGGAAGCCTCGGGGTGAATGCGAAACCCGCGACGAACATGCTCCTGCTCCATCGAGAGCGTATATATGACTACCGGCGATTCATCGCACGGTCCGTCGAGCCCATGGACGATCCATCGGATCCATCGCCAGCAGTGGCCTAGTCGCCAAAAGCGAAAAGGAAAAACCAACCGCTGCCGTTTTCAAAAAAGGAGATTCCACCAGAAAACATTTCCGCTCAATAACATCGTTTGGATTAGCGGACCGCGCCAGAGCAGCTAAAGAAAAAACATCTCTCACCAAGCCGGCTACCTTTGTCTGCGCGCGACATGCTCTCGTCATGCCCGCTTGTAGTGTGCCTACCCCCTGCCAAAACCAAGAGAAAAACCCTCTCCGAACAGAATTTGTAGCTTGACACACACCGCGCTTTCATACATGACGTGTCTATCCCCCTCCCCATGCCGAAGGCATGGTTCTTCCGGCGCTCCCGGCTAATCGCCAAAGCTTCCCCTGCGGACAAGCAAAGGCGACTTTGGGGAATGGTTCCTCTCCCTACCTAGTGCGCGTCAACACTCTCTTGAGGAAGCTCGGAGCCTTCTGCTCAACGCCGAAGAGTAAATCCGCTCCGTCGCGCCGGACCTCGGCGTTTGGACCCGCCAAGCCCCAACTGAAGCCACTGCCGACTTCCCTTGGCCGCAGATCAGCAAGCCGGAAGTTCTCGGGGAGCTGTTCCGCAAAATTAGATACTACGGGGTCTTGGGCATTCCGAGCATCACGGACTGAGATAAGCCAAGGATCGTCTTCCCAGATTCGCATAGCACTGACTTTCCGAATATGGTTGAGAGCATTCTTGGGATTGCCGTGGCTAGGGTCCAGAATTTGTGAAAGGAACGTCTCAAGTTCCGGCGCTTGAATGACGAGGACGGGCGGGTCGTGAGACACGAAGAAGATAGCTCCCCATGCACCGCTCTTGCCATTCACATCTACCACCCAGAAGTTGCCGGAACCATCGCCGAGCAACGTGACTGCGAACGGTAAAGCTTTCGTAAATTGAGAGTCAGTAGTGCCTGTAAAATTCACACTGCCAACAGCCGCGAGATCAAACCCTGCCGAATAAACCAGTAGTTCCCGTATGTCGTCCGGGAGCGGGCCGGGTAGTCGTTTCTGAAACTCGGCGATTTCTTCCCGCGATAGGCCAGGCTTGAGGGTCACACGTTGAGAAAACTTCTCCAGAA
Organism: uncultured Acidobacteriota bacterium; assembly: GCA_963767755.1. Lineage (GTDB taxonomy): Bacteria > Acidobacteriota > Terriglobia > Acidiferrales > UBA7541 > Acidiferrum. Next base: position 36,283 of record CAVYFO010000046.1, read on the forward strand.
CTTGTTTTGATATACTCGTCGTTCCCATGGCGCCTGCCCCTCTCTGAAAAGTTCAATTGCAGCCGCAGTTGAGAGCTGCAGACGCGGCACCAGCTCCAGCGCCTGCCCCTGCCCCTTTGAGCAAGAGCGGTATACGATTCCACTGTTGTTGCCATGCAGGATTCATCGGGTTAAGCGCCTTCCACGCTGGGTCCATAAACCTATATCTGAAAGGGTCATTCAAAGCGTGTTCAGCCGTGCTGACATAGTTCCCATTCCATACCGACCTTGGACCTCCCACACGGTCTGGTATCCAGTGCGAAAACTCGAACCCCTTGCTGCCAGCATTCGCCTCCGCCGCTTCCGCACCAGCAGCACCACCAATCGCGGTGCTTAACCCAATTCCGAACGCCGTTCCCAGCTTGTGCGAGATGCTGCATTTGTTCACTACGCTGCTCGCGCCCGTGGCGTCGTTGATGAGGTCAGTCAGCCCAAAACTGAGGACGGACCCGGCACCGGCTGAAAAATTCGAGAGATTCGTGAGCCAGTCGAGTCCTAAAGGATCAATCCTGCCAATAGGACCGTTTCCTACGTAGACGTAAAAGTTTGGACCTCCACCAAACTGAATTGGTTCTTCGCTTAGGAACCGCCCCGCGCTGGAGTCATAGTATCTGGCGCGATAGTCGGATCGAGTGCAAGTTCCCGAAAACGGTGAGCCAAATGATTCGCCAGGAGGAAGAAGATCTTCCCAACTGAACTGTACTCTTGTTCCTGGCGCGTGCGCTTTAAAGGTTTCCAACATAGACGAGAGGGCTCTCCTCGTTTTGCCGTCAAAGCTGAATGACTGATAGGCCCGCCACCTGTCGAAAGTGCCGGAGATTTGAAGTGCCGACGCTGTAGCCAAGCTCAAGTGCGGTGACGCCAACTAACAGATCAGGGAGAGGGACTCTTACTCCTCGGGCCTGATTCTGGCCGTCAAGTTGGCCGGCGCGAAGGGCTAATGACGCAGTGACCGGGTAAACGGGCATCGCAATCATCAATTCTTCGATGAATTTTTCTCGCTTTAATTTGCGTTCAGGAGTGTCTGCGCGGGCTGCTCCATGCGCCAGCTCGATGAGTGTCAGCACCGAAATGCCAACCTCAGTTTCCCCTATTTCTTTAGCGATGGCGGTCAAGACCTGCCGAGCGTTCTTGCCTTGACGTTCAGCGGCGATTAGAACGGTGGAGTCGAGGATCAATCCCATGCTGGCGGGTTAAGGGGTTCGCGAAGCCTTGCGACGGCGGCTTCTACGTCTTTTGGAAAGTCCGCGTCGATCGTCGCGGTCGAGTCTTCAGGGAGCAACGCGATACATTCAGAGATGGTGCGTCGAACCGGCTCCGCTGGGTGCAGAACAGCGATGGCGCGCTTATCCTTTTCAATGATAATCTCTGTGCCTGCGGACACTCGTGCCATGAGAGTCGCGAAGTCACTCGCGGCTTCCGCTTCCGAGATATGGATCACGTTCTTGGCCATGCGTTTATTATACACCGTGCCACAAGTCCACTGCGGTCCAGCCCTGAACATCAACCCTTTTTGGGGTGAGG